>NZ_JBHZRK010000001.1:0-569043 GCF_043641605.1 Psychrobacter piscatorii
TTAAAGTGCGAGACCATTTACATTGAAAAACCTCAAACCATTGAGCAGTTAGAGCAACAAATCCATGAGTACATTCATTATTACAACAATGAGCGTATTCAATTGAAACTAAAAGGACTGAGTCCTGTGCAATACAGAACTCAGTCCTTGGGGTAAACTAAACCGTCCAAGTTTTGGGGGGCAGTTCAGATGGCGGGGTTTTTATTGTTTATGGAATGAGCGGTAGTTTTTCTCGTATTATTGAGCAGACTTATAATAGTCAACAAGCATGGTGCCTAATGTGCCATTTTCATCAATCGTTACGATACTGACTTGACCTGTCTGTGAGGCGGTACTGGATTTCACTTGGCCTGCGTTACCCAATACGACCTGATGCTTATTAGTGGCTTTTACGCCATTACCAATAGCGATACTATTTAAGCCACTAGCCATTGAAATATTACCAATCGCAATAGAAGCTTCGCCTTCTGCGGCGGCCGCTTCACCAACAGCCGTTGCACGCATACCACTGGCATTGGCTAGGTGACCAAACGCTTGCGCACGTTCCCCCGTGGCTTTTGACTGCCAACCGATAGAGGTTGAACCCAAACCTGCCGAATTGGCTTGACCGCCGATAGCAGTCGCAGAGTTCGTACCTGCATTTGCTTGATTACCGACAGCGACTGTATCGTTGGTTCCGCCTGCCATTGCGGCTTCACCCACTGCCGTTGCACGCACACCGCTAGCATTGGCTAAGTGGCCGAATGCTTGAGCGCGCTCAGCGGTGGCTTTTGATTGCCAACCAATCGAGGTTGAACCTAGACCTGCTGCATTGGCTTGACCACCGACCGCAGTCGCTGAATTCATACCTGCACTTGCTTGGTTACCGACAGCGACGGTATCATTCGTTCCGCCTGCCATTGCCGCTTCACCAACGGCGGTTGCACGCACACCGCTAGCATTGGCTAAATGACCGAATGCTTGAGCACGTTCAGCGGTGGCTTTTGATTGCCAACCAATCGAGGTGGAGCCTAGACCTGCTGCATTGGCTTGACCACCAACAGCGGTTGCAGAGTTCATACCGGCATTTGCTTGACTACCGAGTGCAACCGTATCATTGGTGCCGCCTGCCATAGCTTGATTGCCATAGGCCAGAGCCATCGTGCTGCCATCAGCTGCCATCACGGCGGTAGTGCTAAAAGACGCTGCGGCGACTGCTAGAGCGAGTGTACTGATCTTTAGCGCTGAACGTGATGAGAATTCCATTTTCATAATTTTTTATCCTGTTTTTTTAAATATCAAAGTCTCGTAGAATAATCCAGTTAGATACTTATTAAGACTTGTTTAGGCGAGTTTATATACATTTTAATTGGTTGGAGAAATTTCAGTGATATCTACTGCGCTCTGCTTATATAAGCTCAAGGCGGCAGTAGATATTTATGAGCAGTTACTACGTAAATGAATTACCAAGCAAAAGTGACACCGCCGCGAGCGCCTACTTTTCCAGTATCAAGCCCGACACCTGCACCGGCCGAAATGGTCATGCTATCGCTCATTCTGCCAGCAAATGAAGTACTCAGTGCTGAGCTACTATTGTAATAGCCGGTACCAAATGACATGGCATAGCGCTTACCAGCAGGAATCACTGGCGTCTCTAGAGACAGTGCCATCGCGATACCGTCTTCGGCTTCATCCAAGCGATCTTCTTGACGATCATATCGACTACGTAAGTCGTTGAATTGTCTAGAGGTTGCTAGTGAGTCTACGCTGACACTGGTACCTAATGTACCGTTGGCATCAGTTGTGACAAGATTGGTCGTGCCTGTCTGTGTTGCGGTACTGGCTTGCAGTTGACCTGCATTGCCCAAGACGATCTGATTGTCAGCTGCTGCCGTTGCGCCGTTACCAATAGCGATACTATTTAAACCGCCTGCCACTGATTGGTTGCCTAGCGCGACAGAGCGCTCGCCCTGTGCAGCAGCATCTTCACCCACCGCAAGTGAACGCTCGCCAGAAGCGCTGGCTAGATGACCAAACGCTTGAGCTCTTTCTGCAGTCGCTGTTGCTCGCCAACCGACGGCGGTTGCTCCCGCTGTTTCGCCTGTCGATGTCAGGTTACCAGCATTTAGGTCAGTGCCTGCCGCTACTGTGCCAGTAAAAGCCTCGCCGCCCAATACAGTGGTTGAATTACCGTTCGCTTGCGTGTTGTTACCGATAGCCACGGTATCGTTAGCGCCGCCAGCAACCGCTTCATTACCTATCGCCACAGAGCGTTCGCCTTGTGCAGATGCTGCCTCACCAACTGCGGTCGAGCGCTCGCCCGTTGCCGAAGCTATATGACCAAAGGCTTGGGCACGGACACCGCTCGCAGTTGATTGCCAGCCGATTGCAGTTGCACCTGCTTGAGTGGCTTGAGCTTGCGCACCGATGGCGGTGGACGATGTTCCAGAGGCAGTCGTTTGACGTACGCCACTTCTGTCCCCACCTAATGCCACGGCATCCAGACCTGAAGCCACTGATTGATTACCGATAGCAATAGCGTTGCTAGCGCTGGCGCTGGCATCTTCACCCAAGGCGGTTGAGCGCAGGCCAGAAGCACTGGCTAAATGACCAACTGCGGTGGCTCTTTCTGCGGTCGCTGTAGCGCGCCAACCGATGGCAGTCGCCCCCGGCGTTTCGCCTGTCGATATCAATTCACCAGCATTTAGGTCAGTGCCTGCCGCTACTGTGCCAGTAAAGGCCTCACCGCCCAATACAGTGGTCGAATTACCATTGGCTTGAGCTCTGTTACCAACAGCCACAGTATCGTTGGCACCACCAGCAAAAGCGTCTTCACCAACAGCTGTAGAACGAACGCCGGAAGCACTGGCTAAATGACCAACTGCAGTGGCTCTTTCTGCGGTCGCCGTAGCACGCCAACCAACGGCAGTCGCTCCCGGCGTACCACCTGTAGAGGTCAGAGCACCTCCATTTAAGTCTGTACCTGCGGCTACTGTGCCAGTGAAAGCCTCACCGCCAACCGCGGTAGTAGAGTTGCCAGTGGTACTTGCTGCATTACCGATGGCTACTGTGTCGTTCGTACCACCAGCGACCGCGTTATTACCACAAGCGAGTGCTGTGGCACCACTACTAGTTGCGCCTCCATTAGTGCCATTATCAAGTCGACATTCAGCTGCCATGGTGCTGGTAGTGGCAAAAGATGCAGCGGCGGCAATGGCTAAGGTGAGAGTACTAAGCTTTAGAGCAGAGCGCGGTAAGAAGTCCATTTTTTTCATTTCTTCATCCTTTTTTTAGAAACGTTAGGGCTTGATGGTGTCGATAAAAAATACGGCAGCAACATTTATTATTAAATAGGTTATTCATTTGTTTTTTTGCAAATAACCGAACAATTGACTGCCTGTACTGCTATTGATGAGGCAAGCAAGTCTCAACTGTGTTACCGAGTCTCAATGTAGCAATATCACAATTAGTCTACTCGCTACCCTGCTGCGATAGTGCCAGTTGGGTGGATAAACCAGGGATATAAGCTGCTAAAATCGCTTGTTTTTTTTCACAAGGCAATACACCGCTTGTCCATGTGTTTTACTGGTGTTTTTGGCATCCACATTTATAATCTACATGATTACGTAACAAAGTTCGACTGATAATTAACGTCTGCTTTCAAAAAGTTACAGTCTAATTATTCAACAAAAAACACGTAGTTTTCGTAAGGGATTTCAGACCTTATGGATACTGAGCTGTGTAAAAATACTTAATAGTAAGGGGTGTAAAATAAATGATATTTAATAGCAATAAAATGCGCGCAGGAAAGTAATCAAAGGAGAGCAGCGTGGTAAATTGAAGTTAATATTACTGAAAAAAGGGTGGTTAGCAGATGATATTCTGTCTGAAGCTAAAGTAGATGGATAGTTGGCAAATCGAAGAGTAGAAAGAGTTAAGATTTGTCTTTATGCTTGGCTTTGGTTTTAAATGGTGTAGAAAATTGCAATATTAAAAATCCCACCACAGATAAAATGATGGCGATTTCGTAGCGAGCGTAAGCCACTGAGATACCGATCGCGCCAGTGTTCCAAAGTCCTGCGGCCGTCGCGGTGCCTTCTGCGCCATCTTTGTTTTTGACAATCGCGCCGCCGCCAATAAAGCCCATACCAGTGATGATGCCATACATAATGCGTGCTTGGGCATCGGGGCTGTCATAGATATCCATCCCTACCAGCATAAAGGCGCATGAGGCAATGGTAACCAAAGGAAAAGTACGCAGGCCTGCGCCATTGTCTTGAAACTCATGATTGAGCGCAATGGGCAGCGACAGTATAAAGGCGATACTCAGCTGCATGGCATGATAGGCCAGTAGTTTGAGGTTTAAATCAAACGCGAACATAATGTAAAGTCCCTCCCATATCGCACACTTGTACGATAACAGCGTCCACGATAACAATGTCCATGTCACCGTACTGTATTTTTTATACCATATAACGATAATGAGATGCCATATTTGGTATGCAGCGGTAGGATTATCCATTCTAAATGTAAGTCACCAATAAAATAGTTGCGAATAAACCGCACGTCAATCGCCATCATTGCCCCGAAACTTGTTAAAATAAGGCACCAATTTTTTTATTGATGGATACTCACCTTATGACGACCGCATCATCGACGCCAACTATCAAGCAAGACCGCATTTTAATACTCGATTTTGGCTCGCAATACAGTCAGTTAATCGCCCGCCGTGTGCGCGATTCTGGGGTGTTTTGTGAGATGTTCCCTTATGACATCGACACTCAGCGCATCATCGATTTTGGCGCAAAAGGCGTCATCCTATCGGGTGGCCCTGAGAGCGTCCATGCAGACAACAGCCCGCGTATCAATGACGCGGTGTTTGACCTAGGCGTGCCTGTATTGGGTATTTGCTACGGTATGCAAGCGATGGCAGATCGTTTTGGCGGGCAGGTTCATGCCAGCGATATTCATGAGTTTGGTGCGGCGACCATCGAAGTAAATGGTCACTCGCAGCTGACTGACGGTATCGAAGACAGCAAGACTGACGGCGCGGCTGCCAAGCTAAACGTTTGGATGAGTCATGGTGACAAAGTCATCGAAGTACCTGAAGGCTTTGACATCATCGCTAGTACGCCAAGCTGCCCGATTGCGATTATGGCCAATGATGATAAGCAATACTACGGCCTACAGTTCCATCCAGAAGTCACGCATACGCTACAAGGTCAAGCGCTGCTTGGTCGTTTTGTTCATCAGATTTGCGATTGTGCTGGTGAGTGGACGCCAGATAATATCGCTGATATGCGTATCGCGCAGCTAAAAGAGCAAATCGGTGACAAGCAAGTATTGCTCGGACTATCGGGTGGTGTGGACAGCTCAGTCGTTGCAGCACTATTGCACAAAGCCATCGGCGATCAGCTGACTTGTGTGTTCGTTGATAATGGTCTTTTGCGTCTGCATGAAGGCGATCAGGTCATGCAAGTTTTTGCAGAAAACATGGGCGTCAAAGTCATCCGTGTTGATGCTGAAGATTTATTCTTGGATGCGCTAGCAGGCGAGTCTGATCCAGAGAAAAAACGCAAAATCATTGGCAAAACTTTCATTGACGTATTCGCTGATAGTGCGCGTCAAGTGAGCGAGCAAAGCGATGGTAAAGTCGTTGAGTTCTTAGCACAGGGTACGATTTACCCAGACGTGATCGAATCTGCTAAATCACATCAAGGCAAAGCACACGTCATTAAGAGCCATCATAACGTAGGCGGTTTGCCAGATGACTTGGCATTTAAACTGATTGAGCCGTTACGTGATTTGTTCAAAGATGAAGTGCGCAAGCTTGGTATTACCTTAGGCTTACCAGCAAAAATGATCTATCGTCATCCGTTCCCAGGTCCAGGTTTGGGCGTGCGAATCCTCGGCGAAGTCAAAAAAGAATACGCCGATGTCTTGCGTCTGGCTGATGCGATCTTTATGCAAGAGCTTGAGCGTTCAGGCTGGTATGACAAGACGGCGCAAGCCTTTGCCGTGTTCCAACCAATCAAATCAGTCGGCGTGGTCGGTGATGGTCGCCGCTACGCGTGGGTGATTGCGCTGCGTGCCGTTGAGACCGTGGACTTTATGACCGCACGCTTTGCGCACTTGCCGTATGATTTGATCGAGACGGTATCGAACCGCATCATGAATGAAATCGCTGATGTGTCACGCGTGACTTATGATGTGTCGAGCAAGCCACCTGCGACGATTGAGTGGGAGTAACTTTTAATCAGAGCAAACTAAAAATCTGATTAGTTCAATATAACAATAAAAAAGCACTCAATTTGGTTGGGTGTTTTTTTTGGTTTAGGGTCTAAGTTAAAAGGGATAAGAAGCATAGTAAATTTACGTCGCCAGAATTATTGGTTATTTTGAGTACGGTTATTTATAGTTAACTTACTTACCCATTGGTAAGTAAAACAACTTATAACTAACTTATTAAGGACATACTATGAGTAACTCAAATAATTCAACACCCAACCATGAAGCAGATATTGAGAATTCAAATGGTGGTACTTCAGGTACGAATGAGACTTACCAACAAGCTCAGGACAACCATGCTAATCAGTTGAATCCTAATCATGAACCAACCAACTCTAAATAGGTTTTATAGTATCTTTATAATCAGTTTTTAAATCCCTCAGGCTTTCTGTATTCAGAAAACCTGAGATTTAATAATATAAAATTTTATTAGGAGTTGTTATGCCTGCTTTAGCTCAGTTTCCATCGCAAGGTGATCTGCTTAAATTTCTATACAATGCAACGGGTATTATTCCGTCAAAAAAACAATCTATTGTTGACCTTAATATACATAATAAAAGCTTACATAGAAGTTTAGATAGAGTAGCTAAAGAAGAGGGTGATTTCTTAAAGAATTTTGAAGAACATGCTGATGGGTTTAGGTCAGCAATAAACGGTATGTTTTCAAGCTCTATGTATGGTGATATATTGTTTGACCCACTCATTGAGATATTTCAGGTATATACTCAAACTGTATTAACCGACCATACTTATCTAGATAAGAAAGAATCTTTATCATTTCTGATCAATACTGCTTTCCTACAAAGAGCTACTATCTCAATATTTAAATACACACAGCACTATAGTAATTTCTTAAATATCTCTCTTCCACCTAATGGCAAATTTTGGTTCTTAGAGTATGACTATACAACGCCCTTAACCCGAGTTATGAATTGGATATACGACTGTGAAGACAAAAATCTAGAAGTATTCCATGACACTTCTAAATTTAGTACTAATGAATGTATTGATCAAATTGATCAGGACTTAGCTAATGTAAGAAATTGGTTATCTGGTACTGTTAAGCTACCACCATTTTCTAATATCTTAGATGTTTTCCATAGGGCGTTTACAGCTCACAAAATTGATAGTGACAAAAAAGATAGATATGTATTTTTCTTATTTATTGCTAGGTTCGCTACTTACTGCTTGGATAGTCTTTTTGAGAATACTGATATAAAAGAAGCACTAAAGATTCTTGTGAAAATGAAGTCATATTTAGAATTGATCGAAATTGACTATGAAATATCTTGTTTGGCATTTGATTCTCTAGAGTTGGATAGTAATATACAGAATGGTGAAGTAACTAGCGAACAGATATTAAGAAAGGCTAAGTTAGCAATGTTCTTTGAAATAACTAACAAGTGGAACGAGCATTTTGCTCAGTTTTCTCCCGAAGAAATAAACGTTTTGCCAGAAATTAGTAGGTCACCGAATAACTTTGTAATTAAAACTTTCAAAGACTATTTAGTCACTATCGACAGTCTTCATAATAATGAATTTGAGATAAATATAAAGAATTGTATTGAAGGCTACAGTGTGATGAAACAAAAGTATAATTATCAACAATGGCTAAACGAATACTACGGAGTTGGCAATGATGTCATTTATCCTTGGCTTGTACATTGGATAGATGGTATGAAGTCTTTTTGCAATAAAGAGTTTGAATCATCCCTTGCAAGTATGAGGAAAGCATTTGATACCATTAGATATTCAGCAGGTAATAATCAAATTAGATTCATAGAAGATTATATGCTAATAGCATTAGCACAGCCCAATAATGGAGGCAATGTACAAGGGTGGAAAGATTTTAAATTAGCATTCAAATGGGGTGTATTTATGAACCATTTCGACACTTTTCCAGAGTTTTATAATGATGTAAGTGATAAAGAGCTAAAAGTAATTTTTAAAGATAAGAAACAGTCTTATAAATCATTTTTAGGCAGTAGTTTTGATAGTAAAGTTTTAGCAAAGCTCTTATTTCATTGGAAGTATGATAGCTAAAAGTATTCTCATAAAAAAAGCAGCACCTCAAAAGAGATGCTGCCTTTTTTATAATATTTGACTGCTAAGCTAAAGAGTTAGCCCTTCACATTCACCACATAACGCCCAACCACTTTGCTCGACATAAAGCGATCTAGGTACTCGGGCGTTTGCTCTAGCATAATCTCTTCGCCATAGCTTTCTAGATTAGGCAGTTTCATATCGGTGGCGACACGCTGCCAAATGGCTTCTTTATCAGCTAGTGGAATATAGACCGAGTCGATACCCAGTAGTGACACCGCTCTAGTGATAAACGGCATGACCGTCATCGAAAACTCCGCACCACCCGCTAAGCCGCAACTGGTCACCGCGCCGCCCGCTTTGGTTTGCTTAAGCAAGTTAGATAGGTATTCGCCGCCGATGGTATCAATGGCGTTGGCCCATAGCTCACGGCCGATAGGTTTGCTACCGATTTCATTGATCGTATCGCGATGGCGCACTTCGCTCGCGCCCAGCTCTTTTAGATGCTCACTCTGTTCTGGCTTACCTGAAAAGGCAATCACCTCATAGCCGAGCTGTGCGAGGATAGCGATACTGATACTACCCACGCCGCCCGTTGCACCAGTCACAGCGACTGGACCATCACTGGGTTTTGCGCCCATTTTCTCTAGCTTTTGCACACTGAGCGCTGCGGTCAAGCCGCCAGTACCATAGGTCATCGCTTCTTTTAGCATCAGCGTTTCTGGACAGGCCAGCGCCCAATCTGCTGGTATAGAGATCATTTGCCCCAGACCACCATCGGTATTCATACCGAGATCATAGCCGAATACCAATACTTCTTGCCCTGCGCTAAACGTGCCTGATTTGTCACTGACGACCACGCCAGCTGCGTCGATACCGGGAGTGTGTGGGTATTGCTTGGTGATTCTTTTATTACCCGTGGCTGACATGGCATCTTTGAAGTTTAATGATGAATAATGCACTTCGATGAGCAAGTCGTTCTCTGGTAAGTCACTGACATTGCGCTCTTGGATGCTTTTTTTGAACTCGCCATCGCTGGTTTCTTCGACAACTAGGGCTTTAAACGTTTTCTCGTTTGACATAGTGATATCCCTATTACGTTTTATTGTTGATGTTCATAAGTCATGGCTTAACTATCACATGCTTCATTATCTCATGACTACAAAGCCACTAAAGCAAAAAAAGCCCACTGTACTTTAGGATAAATACAAATAGGCTTCTTCTTATTTTATCGTATCTCTAATGACAATAGTCATTGAAAGGTCAGTGTGTGAATTATAGTTTTGACGGTATTTTAAAGGTACTAAGGTTTTAATAGTACCTTACCTTTTTTGCCAGATTGCACATCACCTGAGACGGCTTTGGTAATCTCATCAAGCCCATAAACCGCTTCAATCGGTAATTTTAAATTGCCGTTGGTCGCGCGCTCTAGTAGCTCATCAATCAGACGTTGTTTGTTGTCCAGATCCATTTCTTGGCTGGTTTTGCTGCCCCAGAAGCCTTTAACAATCGCTTGCTTAAAGATCAGGCTACCAGCGTCGAGTTGCATTGGTTTGCCTGACATAATACCAAATGAGACTAAAGTGCCATTACTACCCAGTAACGATAGCAGCTCATTGCTTGATTCACCACCGACCGAGTCCACCGCAGCCGTGATCTTGTCCTCACCGATGATAGCGCGGACTTGGTCCTGCCAGTCATCATCAGCAGTGACGACATTGTTTTTGATATCTAGCGCGGTCAGCTCTTCTAACGAGTCTTTGCTACGCACGAGATTAATCGTATTCACACCACGTGCCGCCGCCAGCATGGCTAGTGTTTTACCAACAGCGCCATTAGCCGCGTTATGGATGATCCATTGTCCGCTATCCACTTCTAAAAACTCTAGCAGCATTAACGCAGACAGCGGCATGGCAATCAGCTGAGCGGCCAGTTCGTCTTCGATGCTATCAGGGATGACAAATACCATGTTGGCAGGGGCGACGAAATACTCTGCCCACGTTTCGTGCACACTGGCACAGGCCACGCGTTGTCCGACGCTTAAGTCTGTGACCTCATCACCGACCGCATCAATAATTCCTAATGCTTCACTACCACCAACCGCTGGCATTTCTGGCTTGTATCCGTATTGGCCGCTGACAGTCAGCATATCGTGGTTATGAATGGGGGAGAGAATGGTTTTGATACGTACTTCGTTGGCAGCAGGCTGCGGCATAGGACGTTCGCCCACGCTCAGTACATCGGAAGGTTTGCCAAAGTGATCATAAGTAGCAACGCGCATAAGTTATCCTTAATCAATTATTTGTTGTTATGTGTTTGGAACCCAGACCACCACGTTATGGTGTAGCTGTCGTACTGTGTGATCTGGTTTAAATATAATCAGTATGGGTCATACTATAGATAACAATAGACTGGTCGTCTAGTAAATAGATGATGACGTTATGTATGGTTTTGTTTCAGGTAGATTGAATGCTCAGTCATTACCTTGACAGATATTGGCATATACATATTTTGCCATTTAGCATTTCCATCATGATTTTGTCTCAGTCTTACAAAAATAAATAGAGGAAAAATAAAAGAATAAGACGCCTGCAATATAGAAAATAAGTTCGGATATCCAGACTGTTTTAGCATTGCTGCTATACCGTTATTTTTACATCAATTTTATAGACAGTGATTAGTTATTAAAAACAATGTTATAAGTAAAATTTACAACATTTTTCTAGAAATTTTATCTAGTAGCCTTTGAAAATCAGCACTAACAATAATAAATACTGAGCAAAAATATCAAATAAATTGTCTGAGTGATAAGTTTATGAGCGGTACTATATTGCTGATGAACGGTGAAATTATGACCAAAAAATGCATAATACAATCGAGATTCTATTTGATTTTTGTCTAGAAAAAATGATTTTTTCATGCTCCTGTCACGTCAATATGCCACTAGAGCGCACCAAAAATTGTTGACATTTATATTGTTTTTCATTACTAATGGTTATCCAATATATTACCGAATATTATCCATATTTATGCATATTAGCAGTATTAAGTTTCAATTTTGATTCAATGGTTACATCTCAATGGTTGTATCAAGCGATGAGCGATATAAAAGCAGACTGTGAAAACAGAACGGAAGATATAACTTTTAAACCTATGAAAAACAATGGTTTCAGGAGAGATAAAGTAGTTCTTACCTTTGATAATCATTGCCTGCCGCGACTATTGTGATAGCGATTGATGAAGTGGATAGTATCAGTATACGGATAAATTAAATGGACTTACTAAAACTGAGTAAATCTGCCCAGCCACCTATTCGCTAGGATGTTATATGATACCTGCCTCTAACCACCTTTTTAAATATGCACTTTTGCCTACTTGTATAGCACTGACTATGTTCGTGACTGGCTGTAGTGATAAGTCTGCAAACGATGGCACAACCACTCAATCTTCAAATATTGACCCAAATGTATTGGCTGATAAGCAAGAATTGGTTGTCAATAATGCCGCCGAGCCAGAGTCGCTGGATCCACACAAAGTATCAGGGGTTCCTGAAGCTGGTATTGACCGACAGATGTTTGAAGGTCTAACCAATACCGATGCAGATGGTAAGACCATTCCGGGTATGGCGACCAGTTGGGAGAGTCCTGATAATAAAGTATGGACGTTTAAACTGCGTGATGCCAAGTGGTCAAATGGTGATCCTGTAACCGCAGAAGATTTTGTCTATAGTCTGCGCCGTTTGGTCGATCCAAACACTGCCTCCCCTTATTCGAGCTATTTAGTCGATGCCAAAATCGTGGGCGCTGAGCAAATCGTTGAGGGCAAAGCGGGCATAGACACGCTTGGTGTCAAAGCCATCGATGACAAGACCCTGCAGGTGACATTATCAGAGCCTGTGCCTTATTTTCCAGATATGATGATTCATAACTCGGTCAAGCCCGTCAACCAAAAGAATGTCGAAGCGTTTGGGGATAAATGGACTGACCCTGCCAACATCGTGGTCAACGGCCCATACAAAGTCAGTAAGTGGCAAGTCAACGATCAAATCGTCCTAACGCGTAACCCTGCTTATTACGATGACGCCAATACCAAAATTGATACTGTCACGATGCTCGCGATTCCTTCTAGTACCACTGATGTGGCGCGCTATCAGGCAGGTGAGATTGACATGACCTACAATGAAGTTCCGACTGAGCAGTTTGCGTCTCTCAAAGAACAGCTTGGTGATGAGCTCACCGTCTCTCCTTATCTATGTACCTACTATTACGAGTTTAATAACGTCAAACCACCATTTGATGATGTCAAAGTGCGCCGTGCGCTCGCCTTGGCATTAGATCGTGACACAGTGGTCGATAAAGTCATCGGTCAAGGGCAGACAGCAGCCTATCAGCTGACACCAACTGCGACCAATGGTGATGTAAAAAATACGCCAGAGTGGTCAACGTGGGATAAAGAGAAGCGTCTAGCAGAAGCCAAAAAGCTGCTGAATGAAGCAGGCTATAGCGAGAGCAATCCACTAAAATTTGAGCTGCTATACAACACCAATGACCTGCATAAGAAAACGGCGCTCGCCGTCGCCTCGCTATGGAAACAATCGCTTGGCTTTGTCGATGTCAGTTTGATCAATAAAGAATGGAAAACCTACCTCGATACGCGCCGTAATGGTAACTATCAAATCGCGCGTGCAGGCTGGTGTGGTGATTACAACGAAGCATCAACCTTCTTAAATATCGTAAAAACAGGTAATAGTAATAACCACGGCAAATACTCCAATGCTAACTTTGACAGTCTCATGGCACAAACACTAAAACCAGGTGTGACGCCCGAGCAGCGTGTTGATTTATACAACAAAGCTGAGGCTGAGCTAGACAAAGACATGCCTTTATTGAATGTCTATCACTATGTCAGCCCTCGTCTCATTAAGCCTTATGTCATTGGCTTTTCTACAAAAGATGCCCTAGACAATTGGCAGGCAAAAGACTTGTCCATCGCCAAACACTGATAAATCAGGATTTTAATAGGTGAGTGCGATGTAGACCGCTTCGGCGGGCTTATCGCACGCGCTGCTATTGTTAGTAAGCAATTACTGCATGTTATATCTGTTGTATCCTTCCGGCTTTAATCAAGCTTATGAAGGGGCACTTCCATAAAGAGGTCTTATGTTAAAACTGATTTTTCGGCGTATTTTAGAGGCCATTCCGACCTTATTTGTTTTGATCACTGTCTCCTTTTTTATGATGCGCTTAGCGCCAGGCAATCCTTTCTCAGGCGAGCGTACCTTATCACCAGCCGTACTGGCCAATATCGAAGCCAAATACAATCTTAATGATCCTTTATGGTTGCAGTATGTCCATTATTTGGGGCAGCTTGCTGTCGGCGATTTCGGTCCTTCTTTTAAATATAAAGACTACACGGTCAATGAGCTATTGTCCCAGTCGTTTCCAGTGTCTATGGAGCTTGGGATTTATGCGTTTGTATTAGCATTGGTCTTGGGGCTGATATTTGGGGTATTGGCAGCGCTGAAGCAAAACTCATGGCTCGATTATGTGCTGATGGCATTTGCAATGACTGGGGTTGTGATTCCAAGCTTTGTCAAAGCGCCATTACTGGTGCTCATCTTTGCGATCATTTTGCATTGGCTGCCAGCGGGTGGGTGGAATGATGGCGCACTGCAAAACCTTATATTACCCGTCACCGCCTTAGCGCTGGCCTATACGGCGAGTATCGCGCGGATCATGCGCGGTTCGATGATTGAGGTAATGAACAGCCAATATATTCGCACGGCGAGAGCCAAAGGCTTACCGATGCACCGGATTGTCATGAAGCACGCGCTCAGACCAGCGATGCTGCCTGTGATTTCGTATTTAGGCCCTGCCTTTGTCGGTATTATTACCGGCTCTATTGTGATTGAGACCATTTTTGGTTTGCCGGGTATCGGGCAGTTATTTGTGAATGGCGCCCTCAACCGCGATTATGGCGTGGTGCTTAGTTTGACGATTTTGGTGGGTGTGCTGACCATTACGTTCAATGCCATTGTTGATATTTTATACGCCATGATTGACCCAAAGATTCAGTATTAAATATGGCAAATTATTATTTAAGTAGATTATTACAAGGACAACTATGAGCCTTATTGTAGACCAGCCAACCGACATCATCCTGTCGCCAGCGAAAGAGATTAAAGGCCGCAGTCTTTGGCAAGATGCATGGCGACGTTTTTATCAAAACAAGGCAGCGGTTGCCAGCTTCTTTATTTTATTACTGATTGGCGCTTTCGTCCTATTTGTCCCGTTATTTGCCCCTTTTGGTTATGCCGAAACCGACTGGAACTTTATGCAAGCCGCGCCTTCTATCGAAAATAAGCATTACTTTGGTACCGACTCTCTCGGACGCGACTTATTGGTGCGTACTGCTGTTGGTGGTCGTATCTCCTTGATGGTCGGGATAGCGGGGGCAACGGTTGCCGTGCTTTTTGGTACTGTCTATGGCGCGACGTCAGGCTATCTTGGCGGCAAAGTCGATATGATTATGATGCGGTTCTTAGAGATTCTAAGCGCCTTTCCGTTTATGTTTTTTGTGATTTTATTGGTCACGATATTTGGGCGTAACCTAATCTTAATCTTTGTCGCTATTGGACTGGTGTCTTGGTTGGATGTGGCTCGGATTGTTCGTGGTCAGACGCTCAGCCTCAAGAGCAAAGAGTTCATTGAAGCGGCTCATGTTGGCGGTGTCTCAGGCTTTAATATTATCCTGCGTCATATCGTGCCTAATGTGCTTGGCGTGGTCGTGATCTATGCCTCTCTACTGGTACCGACGATGATTTTGTTTGAATCATTTTTGAGCTTTTTGGGACTGGGTGTGCAAGAACCGATGACCAGTTGGGGCGCACTACTGCAAGAAGGCTCTCGTACCATGCAAGTCGCGCCTTGGCAGATTTTGATTCCGTCGGCTTTTCTGGTCATTACGCTATTTTGCTTTAACTTTATTGGCGACGGTCTACGCGATGCGTTTGACCCTAAAGACCGCTAGGAGAGTGACATCGTGGTAACTAAAGATTTCAGTAACACCATTAATAACAATCTTAATGATGGTTCTAATAACAGTCTCATTACACCTCCCAACACCTTGCTAGCAGTAAAAGATTTGTCCGTTCAGTTTAAGACTGAGGATGGTCTGGTAACAGCGGTCAATGGGTTAAATTTTGATCTGCATGAGGGTGAAACCTTAGGCATCGTTGGCGAATCAGGCTCCGGCAAGTCGCAGACTGCTTTTGCCATTATGGGACTGCTAGCAAAAAATGGTCATGCCAAAGGCTCGGTGCGCTTTCAAGGTAATGAGTTATTAAGCTTGTCGCAAAAGGCACTGAATAAAATCCGTGCCGAGCAGGTGGCGATGATTTTTCAAGATCCCATGACGTCACTCAATCCTTATATGAAAATCGGCGATCAACTTGCCGAAGTATTGATCTTGCATAAAGGAATGAATAAAAAGGACGCGTGGGCAGAGTCGATACGCATGTTAGATGCGGTCAAAATCCCTGAGGCCAAAAAACGCATTGGCATGTATCCGCATGAGTTTTCAGGCGGTATGCGTCAGCGAGTCATGATTGCGATGGCATTACTCTGTCGCCCCAAGTTGTTGATTGCTGATGAACCGACCACCGCACTCGATGTGACGGTGCAGGCGCAAATCATGGTGCTATTGAATGAGCTAAAACGCGATTTTGGTACAACGATCATCATGATTACCCATGATTTGGGCGTAGTGGCGGGTATTTGTGATCGTGTCCTTGTGATGTATGCGGGTCGCACGATGGCCTATGGCGAGACGGAGGAGATTTTTTATACCCCAACCCATCCGTATACCATCGGACTATTAAAAGCCATTCCGCGTCTGGATAATGAAATCGGCAAGCTTGAGACGATTCCCGGTAGTCCGCCAAACTTATTGGACTTGCCTGCAGGCTGTCCTTTTTATGAGCGCTGCCCTCATGCGATGGATATCTGCCGTGATACACCGCCGCCACTCGAGTTTTTGCCGCACGATCGTCAGCGCGCTTGTCATTGGCATCCTGAAACAGAAACGGATACCTCGGTAGATATTCATGCCAATCATCAATCAGAGATAGAGGGGTAGACGATGATGACACAGACTTCTAATAGCAGCGCGACCCAGCCTAAAACACCGTTACTCAAAGTGCGTGACGTTCATACCACCTTTAATATCAAACAAAAAGGCACTTACTTTTGGCAAAAGCCTGCGACGTTAAAAGCCGTCAATGGCGTCTCGTTTGAGATATTTGCTGGCGAGACATTGGGCGTTGTGGGGGAGTCAGGCTGCGGCAAATCGACCCTTGCTCGTACTATTGTAGGTTTGATTGAAGCCAATTCTGGTAGCATCTTATTCAATGAGGAAGAGCTAGTGGGGGCGTCCAAAAAAACCATGCGAATGAAGCGTAAAGACATTCAAATGATTTTTCAAGATCCGCTCGCCTCCCTAAATCCGCGCATGACCGTGGGCGATATCATTGCCGAACCGCTACGTACGTATTATCCAAAAATGAAAAAGTCTGAGGTACAAAGCGAAGTACGCGAGATTATGAAAAAGGTTGGGCTACTGCCCAATCAAATCAATCGGTATCCGCATGAGTTCTCAGGTGGACAGTGTCAGCGCATTGGTATTGCCCGCGCTTTAATCTTAAAGCCCAAAATTATCATCTGTGATGAGCCGGTCTCCGCCCTTGATGTGTCTATTCAAGCGCAGGTCATCAATTTGTTGCAAGACATCCAAGAAGAGATGGGACTCGCGCTCATCTTTATTGCCCATGATTTGTCGGTGATCAAGCATATTGCTGATCGGGTGCTGGTCATGTACTTGGGCAACGCCGTTGAGCTTGGGGTGAATAAAGCCGTGTACGGCAATCCGACCCACCCTTATACTCAAGCATTGATGTCGGCTGTACCGTTACCCGATCCGATTGCCGAGCGCAATAAAACCATTCAGCTATTAGAAGGCGATTTGCCAAGTCCGATTAATCCGCCATCAGGCTGTGCGTTTCGGACTCGCTGTCCGCTAGCAGATGAGGAGTGTGCCCAGATCAAACCTATACTAGAAGGGAATATCAATCACCGAGTGGCTTGCCTAAAAAACAAAGTCAACGCGGTATCGTAAGTTAGCAGTCCTTTAATAATAGACAACTGTGTTAAGTTACTTTATTAAAAAATACCAAAGGTGAATAACATCATCTTTGGTATTTTTTTTGGCGGAAGGACAGGCACGAGTACTTTTATAAAACACCGTCTCAGCGTCCGTATCGCTAGCCTTATTTTCAATAAAACTCAATCTTACTGAGCACATGCTCCTGCACCATATAAGCACAAAAATACGCGCTGGGCCATGCCACGATAAAGGCCAATCCCCATGAGTGTAGTAGCTCGGTAAAAAAACCGTCAATATAGCCCACTTTTATAAGCAATAATACGGTTGAGATGATGAGTGACATCATCAATGCCATAAGACCCGTGAAGATAAGGCGATAGTATTTGCGGCGGGTGCGTATTCTGATGGTGGGAAAATTGGCCATATGTTCGGTTGTCCTACAAGTGATAGCAGTGCTCATGATACGCCGTGATGACGGACGGGTAAAATCGTTATTATCAATGCCTAGGTTCGTTATATCTTGATCGCTGCCTGATCATAACGGCTATGTTTCATATTTTCCATTTGAAAGCGTTCGTTTCGCAGGTAATATCTTAAAAATAATAATGAAAAATAGTTCATTATTTATAGTCTATTTTGCGACGATAATCTATGATAACCAAGACTAAACGATAAATAGGACAATAAAATGGCAGACCAAGCACAGCGAACGCTCGGCATTATTGGCGGTATGAGTTGGGAGAGTACCGAAAGTTACTATCGCATCATTAATGAAGGCATCAAAGCTGAATTGGGTGGATTACATTCAGCAGATTTATTGATTTATAGCGTCGATTTTGGCCCCATCAATACGCTACAAGAAACGGGTGAATGGAACGAGTTGGGCGCAATGATAGCGAGTAGCGGCAAGCGTCTACAAGCGGCTGGCGCGCAAGGGATCATGATCGCCTCCAACACCATGCACAAATTATTTGGCGATGTAGAGGCGGCGACTGATCTGCCGTTGATTCATATTGCAGACGCCACTATCGATGCCATCAAAGTACAAAATCTTAGCAAAATAGCGTTATTGGGTACGCAGTTTACGATGACCCAAGATTTTTATAAGCAGCGTCTGATTGATGCAGGATTAGAAGTGTTGATACCTGCCGAGGACGAGCGTGCTGAAGTACACCGTATTATCAAAAAAGAGCTGTGCGTTGGTGAGTTCAAAGACAGCTCACGCCAATATTATATCGATGTCATAACTAAGCTTGCTGAGCAAGGAGCAGAGGGCGTGATACTAGGTTGTACTGAGATTGGTCTATTGATCACGCAAGACGACAGCCCAATCCCTGTATTTGATACCACGGCGATTCATGCCGCCGCTGCGGTAGATTTTTTATTGGCTGATGTAGCGTTGTAATGTGTTAATAATCAACGCTTAGCCCAGCAAAGATCTTTATATACAGTGGTCTTTGTTAGGTCAGTATTATACCAAATATCAATGAACAAAAGCCGTAATGATTAAGAGCAGTTAAGCTAAGCGTATATATGAACCATGTTATGATCCTTTACTGTTCTTAATCATACGGTGTCTGTAGAGTCTTCTACGAAGTCGTCGATGTAGCCTTGTGATACGGCGCAAAGGGAGCAGCTTCCATACAGTCGTCGGGGTAATATCACGACATGACGCAGAGGTGCCACCATGCACACGATATCCTTCACTCCCTTGTGCAGCCTCTTCGGCAACCAGTTTTTTACCCTTACGCCATCCGCCATACAGATATAGTCCTGCTCCCATTAGAGCGGTGGCTACCATGCCTGCTGGAAATGACAGCCAAAGCGCGTCTTCTCCAAGGAGGGGATAAAGCCCAAACGCAAATCCAAGGCGCACGGGATACATCGAAATCGCCATAACGACCAATGGCCAAATCACATAGCCGTTCGCCCGCATGGTGCCAAACAGCACTTGCGCTATCCCAAAAAAGATAAACCCCCATGTCGCCATGAGCTGGATGTGTTCCCCGATTGGCAACGCTTCGCTGTCACTGCCAAGGAAAAAACCCAAAATAGTGCCATCAAAAATGGTCAGCACCGCGATAATTGCGCCTGTCAATATCACGTTAAAGATGAGTCCCCACCGAGTGATATCTGAGACTCTACCCCATTGATTGGCCCCGATGTTCTGTGCGACCATTGCACTGGCTGCGGCACTTAGCGCCATTGCTGGCATCTGCACGTATGTCCAAAGCTGTTGGGTGGCACTATAGGCAGCGGTGGTCTGTACTCCTTCACGGTTTATCAGTGACAGCATCGTCAATGCCGCCGAAGAGATGACGATCATCTGCAGGCCCATCGGCAGCCCTTTTGAAAACATTGATTTTAAAATGGCTCGGTCTGCGCGCAAAAAGCGCAGCTCTGGCATACTGAGTGTCAGCACAGAGCCACGCAGGTACATGGTGATAACCATACCAATAAGTGCTAGCGTATTTGCGGCGGCGGTGGCGAAGGCCGAGCCAAATATACCCCATTCGGGAAAAGGCCCTAGACCCAAAATCAGTGTCGGCGTCAAAATCAGATCGATCACCACCGATATAATGATAAACCAAAGCGGCGTCGTAGAATCGCCCGTCCCGCGCAGTGCCATCATGATCAGCGTAAACGTGAGCGTGACGGGCATCGCAACGAAAATCATCCGTAGATAGGTCAGAGCCAGATCCACCGCACTGGCTGGCGTGCCAAGCAAATCCAGTAGCATTGGTGCAAATATCCACCCTCCTGCCGACACCACTATGCTGATCGGAATAATACTGCCGAGCGCCGTGCCCATGGTTCTTTTGACCATCGCCTCATCACGGCGACCCATGGCCTGACCAATCAGAATAGTAGACGCCATACCAAAACCGAAAACAAAGGAGATGAGTATAAACATCAAAATGTTGCCGTTCGCTGTCGCGGCGAGCGCCTCTTCCCCTAAAAAGCGCCCCACCCAGACGGCGTTGATGGAGCCGTTCAACGACTGTAGCGCTGACGAGCCAAGGGTTGGCAAAGCAAATAGGAGCATCGTTTTGGCAATCGACCCTTCGGTGAGGTCACGCCGTTTGTCAGTGGCAATACTGGTGTCGCTCAATGTCTTTCCTTTTGCGCCATTTAAGTGGGCTTTGATTTATGATAAAAATGCGTCTTAGGACAGAGGATAGGTAATGAACTTGAAACTGATCGCATAAAAACGCTTATTATAAATGACAATGCCCTTGCCATTTTTATTAGAACGGTAAGCAAACCACGTGCTGACATAAGCCCTAGTACGAAATGTGTTACTAACGTTGTTACTGTCCTTTTGATGTTGTGCCTTATATACGGTTAGGAGGCCAGCTCAGTTTCTACTGATTATAAAATCCTGATTATTCTAAAAATCCTCGAAAGGATGACGCTGATTTGACTACGAAGTAAGAGATTTATAAATATAAAGCCGCATTTATCGTTAGAATCATAGCGTAGATACTTTTTATACTATCGTTGATCCAATTTAAGAGTGGATTGGCTATATTTCTAACAAGGATGTTTCGATGACACTAAAACGTTTAAGCCTTGTCGCCCTATTTAGTCTTTCCGTCATAGCCTGCACCACCGCGCCCAATACGCTTGCGGTCAATGCCACCCAAAAGCTGATACAGTTCGAGCGCAATAAAGCCAAGCTTGAAAAAAAGGTATTGACGCTGACCTCTGGCGATACCATGACCTATCTAGAAGGCGGCAATATCAACGGCGAGCCGTTACTGCTCATCCATGGATTTGGGGCAAACAAAGACAACTTTACCCGCATCGCTAGAGAGCTGAGCGATTATCATCTGATCATTCCAGACTTGCTGGGTTTTGGTGAATCCAGCAAACCGCCGCAAGCTGACTATCGCGCCGATGCTCAGGCACAGCGTTTACATGAGCTGCTACAAGCAAAAGGTGTCGCGTCTCATATTCATATCGGTGGTAACTCAATGGGCGGTGCCATTAGTGTTGCTTATGCCGCTATGTATCCTGATAGCGTCAAAAGCTTGTGGCTACTCGATAGTGGCGGTTTTTGGTCAGCAGGGTTTCCAAAAGATAGGTTTGATGATGATAGCTTCGACAACAGCCCGCTGTTGGTCAAAAACACAGAGGATTATTTTGCTTTGTATAATCTCGTGATGTACAAGCCGCCTTATATTCCCAAAACCGTGCAAGCCGTCTTTGCTCAGACCAATATCGCCAACCGAGAGTTGCATGCCAACATTCTCAAGCAGATTACCGCAGACAATGTGGAAGCACGTGCCAAAATTATCGCGCAGCGCGATATACCCACGCTCGTCGTCTGGGGTGCTGAGGATAAAATCATCAAGCCTGAGACCGCCGCCATCATGACCGAGCTGATGCCGCAGGCGCAGCTGATTATGATGTCTGAGGTTGGTCATGTTCCGATGGTTGAGGCAGTAAAAGCGACGGCCAGTGATTACAAAGAATTTCGTGCAATGCTTAAGGGTCAGTAATTCACAAGTCTTTTGTTAGTCGCGTCAGTAAGGCCTCTGTACTTTCGTCTCTGACCAAAGACACGCCTTGTCCTGCCCATAGCGATAGATGCTCTGCGTCCAAACGCTTGGTCGCATCCGCCCGCATAAACTTAGTCATGGCATTGAGTTGCGGGTAGGGCGGTAGCGCATCTGCGCTCTCAAATTGAGCAAAATCACGCAGATAATCGTTTAACAGACCACGCGCAAGTTTGCCTGAGAACAGTCTCGTCAAGCGTGTCTCAGTACTGCGTCTACCTTGACTGGCATCAATGAGCGCTTGTTTATACGTATTATTAATACCGCATTGATCTGTGGTCAAAAACGCCGTCCCCATTTGCGCAAGCTCAGCACCTGCTGCTTGTACTGCCTTAATATCCTGTGCCGTCATAATGCCACCTGCGGCAATCAAAGGAATATCTGTGCAAGCGCGCGTTTGACTAATCAGAGTCAATAATCCCAATGGATCAGTTTCGCTTTGCGGCAACCAACCACCGCGATGACCGCCTGCTTCCGCCCCTTGCGCGCACACCGCATCTGCACCAATCTCGCTCCATGCTTTGGCTTCCAATGGATGGTTTGCTGTACCAATAACGCGTGTCCCTAGGCTTTGCAAACGCTGAACTTGATCGGCACTGATAATACCAAAGGTAAAACTGGCGACAGGTACAGGATTGTCATAGAGGACTTGTAACTGTTCAGAAAAGCTCTGTGCTGGACGTGCGGGTAGCGTAAATTCTATATTCTGCTCTTGATAATACTGACTCAGCCAAGTCGGCATGGCGGTATCAAAGCTGCTCGACTCGTGTTCAGATAACACCATCAGATTGACCATAAAAGGACGGTCGGTCAGGGTCTTAATCGTATCGATTTGGCTATCCAAAACGTCTGGCGCGGTCATACCAGCACCCAGTGAACCCAGTCCACCAAAGCTACTCACTGTCGCTGCGAGTTCAGGCGTGGTTGCGCCTGCCATTGGCGCTTGAATGATCGGGTAGGTGAGGTTAAGCGTATTAAGTAAGCTCATGAATGGCTCCTTCTTATTAGGATATTTGCATGACTTACTGTAGCAGAGGTAGGCGGTGCGCGTGTTGGATAGTGTTTATTTAGTTGCTGAATAGGAGGGGTGAGCTTTGGCTATGAAGTTGTAGTCAAGATAGTTGGCTATAGATTTGTAGTTAAGTGATTATATTAATCTGACTTGTCTTAACTGTATAATATATTTACTGAGTAATGATTAGGTTAGAGAGATGAGTAGGCTACAAAAATATAGTTTTCATGGTATCTATGATCTAATTAATCTTGTTGAAGAACATATAAACTTAGAAACGGAGTTTTGGAACTACAATGAAGATTACTTTATAAAGCATTCAGCTAAATTTAATAAAGATACTCTGTTGCATCAGTACATTGTTATTACAGCATTTAATTTTTATAGACGTGATTTTAGGAAGAACGAAGATTGTTATGATGATGAGTACCTATCAATCTGGTATGAGAAATTTGATATCTACAATATTAATATTCAAAAAATAGTGGAAGATGATGATAGAGAGGATCCATGTGCATATGAATGGTTCTTAGAAAATGAGGATAAATTTTATGAGTTGTTCTCTGAAATGTCTGAAGAGGCTTTCTATGTTTTATTTAATAATAGAAAGCTTCTTCTGAAATTCAATAAGATAGTTTCTACTCATATATATGAAAAGAATGTAATTTATCCTAGTGAATATATGACTGAAAAAGGAACAATTAAAAGGTGTCATATACCGGTATGGGTGAAAAAAGCTGTTTTTCATAGAGACAAGGGTAGGTGTGTATTTTGTAATACAGACCTAACAAACTTGATTAACCACTATAAGAAAAGCAATTTTGATCATATTGTCCCTCTGGATATGTATGGAGTTAATGATCCTTGTAATATTCAACTGACCTGTGAAACCTGCAATAAGTCCAAAAGTAATGTAGAGGTTACCACTTCAGACAAGTACTTTTCGTGGTGGTAATAGCTTAACCACATCATCACCGCTAATCGGCAAACTCCAATGATACGCCCTAAACAGACTGACTCTAATTCTCTATTTCAACGGACTTATCGTTAGTATGACGCCGAATTCGTCTGGATCAGTTAACTCAATACCGTTTTCATTCCAATAAGGATTTTGTGAGGTGGTCGGTAGTATATCTGCCTGTTTCGCCCTATCTATAATGGTTTGGATTTCCTCTTCGCTATCTAAGTAAAGTACGATCAAATCGTCCCTGTCAGGATGATGGTTTGCTTTATCAGCGGAATAGGTAAACTCCATATGCCAATCTTGATTGGGAAATCCTAAAAAAACACCATCGTAATCACTATGGTCTTTGAAGCCGCCTAGCTTTTCTAGTCCAATAATGTTCTGATAAAAATCAATAAGGGTGTCCAAATTATTGGTATGTCGCGCATATCGAAATTTCATAAGTATCCTTACTCATTTAGGAGGAGCGGTATAGAGTTCAAATCAGTGACAACCAAATAAAGACAAAATGAGGATAACAGTAGTCGCATAACTGTCTTCGAACTGACCATGATATAAACAATTCAAGCACTGATTTATTGTACACAAAAAAAGAGCCAATCATCCAAGCCACTAAAAAGATGACTGAGAAAATTGACTCATTCTTATAACTTTGATTCTTAACTCTTGTGATTAATTCAACTGCAAAGACCCTTTCGCATTCATCAGCAGCTCAACCACATCATCACCGCTAATCACTTCAAAGCGTTTGTCGATGTCCGCTTCTTCCAAACCATTGTGCTTCATGCAAGCACCGCAGACCAATACTTGTCCGCCTTTTTCGATAAAGGCTTCTAGCAATTCACCAGCAGGCTCAAATGGCGCGCCAATATTGACATCGTCTAGCGCGTTTGGTTTTGCCAGATGTACCGCATCTACCATCAATATCACCGTGGCAGAGTGGCCTTTTTTGAGTGCCACGCTAGCCATGGTAAAGGCTAGGGTGATTTTGCTTGGATTTGATTCACTATTATCAAATAACGTACCGACAAAATCCGTCGTGTTAGCCATATTATTCTCCTTATCAGACTATATTTAGTTGAGTCGAATGTCATACTCACTACTATCCTAACATTTATTATATGTATTCATATAATGAGTTGTTATGAAATAGTAGCTATAAGGTTACGTGGCTGTGATGTGCTTTGAATGAATGCTCAGTAAGAGTCGTTTTAAGCCAAGCAGTTTTAAGTTAAGCGGTTTGGTTATCACTCCGTTGGTGGCCATGGACGATCAGCATCGCTCTCTATCCATTCGGCCACATAGCCAGTTGGCGGTAGATCCCAATCAGACTGTCCCAATGCGGCTAGCACTTGTGCGGTATCGATCACCCGACCGCCTTTGGTCACGCCTGTACGCAGTAGCGCAGATGAGCAAGGTTTGCCCTTAACCCACATCGATTGCTCGATATAGAGCCAGCGCGCGTCGATACCGACCATTTTAGTCTTTAGTGTTACCTTTTCAAAAGCGCGAATACGCTTGCGATATTGGATGGTACTGCCAGCGATGACCAGACCCCAACGCTGTTTTAGCAGCTGCGTGCCAAGTCCGCTACGCACCGCAAAATCCATACGCCCTAAATCATACAGCGTGAATACGCGACCGTTATTCATCTCCAAGAAATTATCGATGTCCGTCAGGCGACAGCGAAACTGAATCTCGCTAGTCTCTTTTAGGGTTAGGGTATCGCCCTTTTTTGCTTTTAAGGCGGCATGAGCGATGGTGCTGGCATAGCGGATAAATGGGTACATAAAGTCGTCTCGAAGGTTTAAAGGACAGCATTAAAAGTCGTTAGATTAGGAGCTATTGTCAGGGCTACTTAGGCCTATTTTTTACGTGATTCAACACCAATCCAATTGAAGTACGCACTCACCGTTTCGGGTATCCAGTTGATATCGAATTTTGAAGATTTGCCATTAATATTGTTTTTGGCTTGACCTTTATCTGAGCGATAACGCAAATAACCGATATGTCCACCGTGCTCAGTATCTAAGATAGTGACGCTATCAGAGACATCGTTTGGTGTCGCGGTAAAGCCAATAAACGGATCGTCTTTTGCACTGATGAGCAATAAAGGCTTGGTCACTTTTATCAAATAGGGAAGGGAGGATGAGGCTTGATAGTAGTGGTTGTTAGAGCGGTAGCCATGACGCGGCGCGGTAAAGATATCATCAAAGTCACTGATGCGATTGACAGCTTTGATTGAGTCGATCTCCTCTTGAGTAATGTCATTGGCTAAGGCTTTTTTGATAATCGGGTTGAGCAAATAAGGCGTATAAATGCGATGACTTAAAAAGCTGTGCATACTAAGCGCCGCTGATGACATATCGACGGGAGCGGAGATGACGGTAGCGCCTTGGCAGAGTGCTTCGTCACCGTATTCGCCCATGTATTTTGCTAGGGCATTGCCACCCAAAGAGACACCGACTGCATAGATATTGGCGTATTGTTGCTTTAGGTTTTGCAGCGCGTGATGCACTTCATCGGTATCACCCGCATTATAAAAAACTCTACCATTAGCAGGAATACCGCCGCAACTACGAAAATGTGCCACCACGAAGTGCCAACCTTGCGCGTGCATCTGGTAAGCCAATGCGCGCGCATAATGGCTGTCGCTGCTGCCTTCCATACCATGGAATAAGACAATCAATGGCGTTTGCTCAAGCGCACCGTTTTTTGATGTGTCTACAGGGTGCGCATCATAAAAATCGTAGGCAATATCACTTTCATCCAAAGAGTCTTTTTCGACTTCGCGGCGATAGGTTGGTGCTTTTGGCGCAAAGAACTTGGGCAGGATGCTTTGCAAGTGTGGATTGGTTAGCCAAAAGGGCGGCTTAAAAGGCGCTGGAGAGAAAGGTTTGGTTGAGGTTGACATATTTTGGTCTTATTTAATGATCGTGGAAAAACAAAAAAGTAGCGTGATAAGGTTTTTTTATCATAACGCCAGTATCTGTAAAAACCAATAATTTTCAGTGGACGCATGATTACTGAAAATGGCTGACAAGCTAATAAATAGCGACTGAATACAACTATAGTGAAACCATTATAAAAATGGTATAGCAAGATTAAACGCTATTTTTCGCAGCCTCTGGAGACGCAGTCACAGCAAGCAAGAAAAGTAGCGTTTAATCGAGCGCGTTTCCTATGCTGTATCAATTTTATTGAGGTTCTACTATATCTAAGCGGTTAATGAGAAAGGTTAATCAGGTTTTTTAGACTTCTGGCTGATTCAATACGCGACCATCCATCGCAAGTCGTTCTTTTAAGCTGTCGATATCTGCCTCAGCCAATGTCGCAGTCAAGGTGACTTGTTTGCTATAGGCGACATCATCAATGTGACCACCAAGACTCTCTATCATATAGCGGCACTGTGCTTCGGTTGCGAACTCTGCCAGTATCTGAATCTTTGCCATGGGTACATAGGGATTCAATGTCATCTCATCGACCGCTGTTTGGGCCGCGCCTGCATAAGCGCGCGTAAGACCACCAGCTCCCAGCTTGATACCACCGAAATAACGCACCACGACAATGATGACATTGCCGATGGACTTGTGTTGCAATACATTTAATATTGGTCTGCCTGCGGTGCCGCTTGGCTCGCCGTCATCATCGAAACCTGCACTGGTAGTATTGTCAGGGTCACCAATGATGTAGCCCCAGCAAAAATGCCGCGCATCAGGATATTGCTCGCGCAGTTGTTCCACGTGAAACATGGCCTCTTCACGTGAGGTCACCGGATACGCGTATGCAATGAACTCGGATTTTTTGATTTCTAGGCGCGCGGTGACGGCACGTTTTAGCGTTTGATAACTCATATTTCATCAAGCTTAGGTTGGATATGGTAAACTTAGCTAACTTTCACTGTCGTCCGTATTGGATGCAGTGTTCATTTTATTTTTCATTATAGTATCATTTCTAACCATCGAAGATAACGAGCTGCTCACGGCTGAGTGCTGGCGTCGTTAGTTTCTGATTTAGGGCTGGTATCATAAAACCGATGGTAGTAAATAGTATGCGTTTAGATAAATTCATTAGTAAAGCCACCGAGCTGTCGCGCAAAGAGTCCAAAAAGATCATGCACGCGGGCGAAATCACCGTCAACGATCAAGTGGTCAAAGATCCTGGCCTCCATGTCGATGTCGTCAACGATGATGTGATGTGGGCAGGCGAGCCACTGTCAGTCGCTGCGGGCAATCGCTATATCTTGCTGTATAAGCCTGAAGGCTTTGAATGTACCTTAAAAGTCAAAGAATATCCAATCGTCACTGAGCTGATCGCCGTACCAGAATTGGGTAGTTTGCGTATCGCTGGACGTCTCGATGTCGATACCACTGGCGCCTTGCTCATGAGCGATGATGGCGGCTGGCTACACCGTGTCACCAGCCCTAAGCATGAGCACGCCAAGGTTTATGAGCTGACCCTAGCATCGCCGATGGATAGCGATGCCCAAGAAAAGGCTGTGAAAAAGGTCGCTGAAGGCATCTTGTTAGAAGGCGACTATGAGCCAACCAAGCCTGCAATTCTTGAATTCATTAATGAAACTCATGCCCGCCTGACGCTAGAGCAAGGTAAATACCATCAAGTCAAACGCATGATGGGTTACTTTGGTAATCGAGTCACTGAGCTGCATCGTGCTAGCATCGGTCATATCAATCTAGACGGCCTAGAGAAAGGCGACAGTCGCTTCTTAACGCCAGAAGAAGTCGCTAAGTTTTAAGAAATAAGCATTAGAATCATTAAGCTTTGGCACTAATACTCGTCTTGAAGTTATCGTTTTAAACCCATTAGCAGCCACTATCCAGTGTGCTGCTTTTTGCGATCTGCTATATTATATTTATGTCTGTTATCTGGCTGTGTTGCCTATCTCTTAAAGCTCAGTAGCAATTTTGCAAAACTGCGCTTTTATGACTTTGCAAAAACTTCCTTTATGCTAAAGTCTGTCTAATATTTTAATATACTCTTTTACATAATATAATTGCGATTAATAAGAGCTGGCTTTGTGAAGCGTTATATTTATTAAAAACCAACTGGGACTGTTTCTGTGACATTATCTGTATTTAAATCTGCGAGCTTAATCAGCGTCATCTTATTAGTCACTACTGCTTGTGCCCAACCAAGTTCGGCGGATACGACGAGCACCCAATTGAACCAAAACAATCAAAGCGCGCAGATGAGCAAAGCGGTAAGTGCAACGGTCGATAAGCGGTTGCGCCAAGTGCTGACCCAAGCCGGTATCAAAACGCAGATTACCTCCATTGCGCCGTCTAACTTACCCAATATGTATCAAGTGAGTTTGGCTGGGCAGCCGCCACTACATATCACTGAAGATGGTCGCTATGTCATCCAAGGTGAGTTACAGAAGAACCCAAGTAAGCGGGTAGTGACCAAAACGCCAGTACGCAGCACGAGTGCGCAGGTAGGCAAGCCTGTCAGTGCAGCAGTCAAATCGGCGATGCTTGCCAATACGCGTGCGCTCAAAAATATGAGTGCAAAAACGCCGTTCTTTTATACCGCAGTACCTGGGGTCATTTGGGGTGCAACGCTAGAAGGGGTGCCTTTTTTGCTCTCAGATGATGCGCAGTACATCACCGATGGTGAGATATCAGTGATTGAAAACGGTCAGTTTATCGGGCTCGATGAGAATTTTGAAACACGCAAAAATCAGTCTGTATTTGCGACATTGGATGAAAGTCAGCTGATTACTTATCCGGCGACCAGTCCTCAGAGGGCGGTGATCTATGTGGCTGATGACGTCAACTGCCCGTATTGCCGCCGATTTCATCAGCAAATACCCGTGCTCAATGCAAAAGGTGTCACGGTAAAAACCATCGGCTATCCGATATACGAGCAGTCACCTGAGCAAATGCGTGGTATTTGGTGCCAAGGTAGTGAAAGCAGTCGTCGTCAGGCATTCGATAAGGCGATGCTACAAGGTGAGATGACACCTGCACCAGCAAGTTGCAACGTCGATCAGGTGACGCCCAATCGCGAAAAAGCCGCTGGACTGGCAGTGATAGCAACGCCTGCCATTTACCGTGAAGACGGTGTGCTATATCAAGCAAGTTTCGAGAGTCCTGAGTTTTTAGAATTTTTAGGTATCGAATAATTATATTGGTACCGCTCAAGATCTTTATTCATCACTATTTTGAATAGAGTAATAAAAAACCGCTTTATGAGCTGATTCATAAAGCGGTTTTTATCGTTTAACTTATCAATATTTCAAATATCAAAAGCGGTCTCAACTTGTTTATGGCAAGACAATATCGACGATCTTCCATTGAACAAGTCCTTGGCGCTGCATCTCGATAGTGAGTGGATAGCCTTTGACTTGACCGCTGATATTGAAGCAATTGATACCGCAGTAGCTCAATGTTGGCTTGTCGCTATCGTTGCCTTGTGCCGCCTGCTGCTCAAGCTCCGCCGCTTGTTTTTTCATGACTTGCTGGATTTGACTCTTGACCACAGCATCGACGTCGCCACGCTGAATGATTAAGCTTTGAATCAGGTTTCTCAAGTCAACTTGATCGCTAGCGATTGCCCATGCGGCGGCCAGCTCTTTGGTTGCTGTATTCGCTTGACCCTGAGTGTTTATGACTTTTTCGATATTTTGCGGGGTGATTGCGCCATCAACCGCTTGCGTGATAAAGCCATTGGCAGCCTCAGTCAATGGCTCACCGCCGAGCTCAGCGATTAATGGATACTTAGTCATTGTCGTGGCAAATTGATCAGCTAGCTGATTTTGGATGCTTGGCCGCACTTGGTCATAATCAATAGTCGCTGCGATAGCGGCACCGTCTTTGGCATCATAAGCATTTTTGAGCTGATACGCACTGTAGTAAGGGGAGCCTGCATAGATTGCTACGGCAATCACGATTAATAAAACAATCAGCTTTTTCATAAGACTTGGTACCTTGTCGCAAACGTCATGGGTATAAATGACCGTAGATATGGCGATAAATACTAGCACGACTCGTCATTGTTCAGGTATGAAAAGCTTTGTAGTAATCTTAATAAATCGTGTATATCGCAACCTAACTGCCTTAACTACGAATTTCATGACTTAAGCGCTTGATAAATCAGCAGACCATCTCCATAAATAGCGCAAACTTTTTATAATTGATTTGGCTAAGTAGCCCCCACCGTATTTGTTCGTTACATGCACATATTATCATCCTGTGACATTGTGGTTTGCCATGTTTCACATGAAACATTGCCGTGTGATTGTGTATGAGATGAAGACCGTTAATGGTAAAAGCTGATCAAAGCTAATGAACTGACGAGCTGGTGGTGCTACGAAGACGATAGGAGAAACCATGAGTAAACGCGATTTTTATGAAGTATTAGGTGTCAGCAAGACCGCTGACAGCAAGGAGATTAAGCGAGCCTACCGCAAGCTTGCCATGAAATATCATCCAGATCGCAACTCTGATGACCCTGATTCTGAAGACAAATTCAAAGAAGCCTCAATGGCTTATGAAGTACTGAGCGATGAAGAAAAGCGCTCAGCGTATGACCGCATGGGTCATGCTGCCTTTGAAAATGGCATGGGTGGCGGCGGCTTTGGCGGTGCAGGCGGCGGCAACTTCCAAGACATTTTTGGCGATATTTTCGGTAACTTTGGTGACATCTTTGGTCAATCGCGTGGCGGCGGTGGTGGACGCTCGCGTCGTGGTTCTGACCTGCGTTATGTGATTGAGCTGACATTAGAAGAAGCGGTACGCGGCTGCAAAAAAGAAATCAGCTTTACCGCGCCGGCTCCATGTGACACTTGTGATGGTAAAGGTGCCAAAGATGCCTCTGATGTCGTGACCTGTCAGATGTGTCATGGTCAAGGCCAAGTGCGTATGCAGCAAGGTTTCTTTGCCGTGCAGCAAGCTTGTCCGCAGTGTGGCGGCTCTGGTAAGCAAATCAAAAACCCTTGCCCTGACTGTCATGGTAATGGCGTCAAAGACAAATCACGCACGCTAGAAGTATCTATCCCAGCGGGCGTCGATGATGGGGATCGCGTGCGTCTGGCAGGCGAAGGCGAGGCTGGCGGTGCAGGCGTACAGAATGGTGACTTGTATGTCGAAGTACGCGTCAAACCGCACAACGTCTTTACTCGTCAAGGCGCCGATCTATATATGGATGTACCAGTCAGCATCACGGATGCGGCACTCGGTAAAGAAGTTGAGATCCCAACCTTAGATGGCAAAGTAAAAATCAAAGTCGCAGAAGGTACGCAAAGTGGTAAACTGCTACGTGTACGCGGTAAGGGCGTGACGCCAGTACGCACCACGATGAAAGGCGACTTGATTTGCCGTGTGGTTATCGAGACTCCTGTCAACCTAACTCGTGAGCAAAAAGATCTATTACGTCAATTCCAAGATACATTGGATGACGATAGCAAGCATCAGCAGTCGCCACATAAAAAATCATTCTTTAAAAAGATTGGCGATTTGTTTGACTGATAATAACCGCTATTGAATAGCTATACTGAAAGTAAGCCCAAAGGTTTCATGTGAAACCTTTGGGCTTTTTCTTGTGCTGATAAAAAACCACTCAGTTAACGATATTTGTTAAACTGACGATAAATGATATCCAAAAATAACCCCGCCAAATATAAAGTATATAAGGTAGAGATATGAGTCAACAAACAACAGAACAAACCATCAAAGTTGGTGTGATCGGTGCAGGTGGTCGTATGGGTCGTATGCTTATCGAAGCCGTACAAAACAATGCTAAGACCACGCTCAATGCAGCGATTGAACGCCAAGGATCTAGTCTTGTCGGCGCGGATGCAGGCGAGGTGGCTGCTATCGGACGTTTAGAGGTACAAATCGTTGATGAGCTAGAAGCTGTGATTAATGACATCGATGTGCTGATTGATTTTAGTTTGCCTGATGCGACTGAAAAGAACATGCAAGTTTGTGCCGAGCATAATGTCGCGATGGTCATTGGCACGACAGGATTTAATGAGGCGCAAGAGCAGGTATTGGCAAAAGCCAGTGAAAAAATCGCTATCGTCTACGCAGGTAACTATTCAACAGGCGTCAACCTATCATTGAAACTACTTGGCATGGCAGCCAAAGCATTTGGCAATGATGCTGATGTGGAAATCATCGAAGCGCATCATAAACACAAAATCGATGCGCCATCTGGTACCGCATATATGATGGCAGAAGCCGTTGCGGAGGCGCGCGGACAGAATCTAAAAGACGTCGCTATCTATGGCCGAGAAGGACAAACGGGCGAGCGCGAATCAGGCACGATTGGTATTCATGCCGTACGCGGTGGAGAGATCGTAGGCGATCATACTGTGATGTTTATCGCTGATGGTGAGGTGGTCGAGATCACCCACCGCGCACGAGAGCGCATGACCTTTGCCGCAGGTGCCGTCCGCGCCGCAACATGGGTGACCGAGCAAGCAGTCGGGCAATATAATATGCAAGATGTGCTGGGTCTGAATGACTAGTATTAGACCATCTAACGTGAGTGAGGTTGTTATGGAAAACAATGCCAGTATTACCATCAAAAATTTTAAAAGCTATAAAGATGCAACCTTACCTTTATCACCCTTGACTCTACTGATAGGGGCGAATGCGTCTGGCAAAAGTAATGCTATCGAGGCATTTCGCTTTTTAAGCTGGGTTGCTGGTGGTGAGCGTTTATCGACGCTTAAAAATAGAGTAAACGATAGCGATAAGGTAGTTAGAGGTAGCATTAAAGACTTAGCTTTCAATCAGGGAAATAGCTTTTCTCTGTCACTTAATTATGAGCCTAGAATTAGTTATTCTGGTGTTTTTTTAAACGAGGATAACCAACTTTATGTAGTAGCGGAACTTTATCAAGAAAAAGAGAATAAAATTTTCTTTCATAGGAACGGCAAATATACGAGAATAGCTTTAGGATATCTTGATGCATTTGACATTATAAGACTTGCCTCTTTAGAAGAAATTCTTGGGATGAGTAATAATGAGAATAGTTGGATGTTTCAAAAAATAGGTAACTTCGAAGTAGCCGCTAATTTTTCAGAACGAGATTTATCTATACTATCAATGAGAAGTTTTTATGAAGTTATCTGGAAAGGGTTTAATAATGCAACAAAGTTCAACTCAATTAATATAAATTCTCTCGATAAATTAGCACACTTTTTAACTAATACTTTTTTCTATGATTTTGTACCTAGTGCTATGCGTCAAGATAGTGTGATTGAAACAGTACTAGTTAATAGCGGAGCAAATCTAGCAGGTGTCTTGTGTTATCTCTGTAAAGAAAATTTAGAACATAAAGGAAAAATATTACAGCTAGTTCAGAGTTTACCTGAGCAAGATATTACCGATATTAATTTTTATACAGATAAAAGAGAGCGAGTAGAGTTTTTATTGTGTGAAAGTTTTGGCGACACATCTACTGAACGTACTATGGATTTATTATCAGATGGTACGTTAAAAGTATTGGGCATTGCGGCTGCGCTACTGTCTGTGCCAAAAGGTTCAACGGTAGTCATTGAAGAGATTGACAATAGTATTCATCCTACTCGTGCCAATGAAATACTAAGCTTGATACGCCAATATGCAGAGGAGCGTAATCTAAATCTGTTGTTATCAACGCATAACCCTGCATTGATGGATGCATTACCTGATGAGGCGCTGGCAGATGTTGTATTTTGCTACAGAGATCCGAAAGAGGGCGATAGTAAGTTGGTTCGGTTAGGCGATTTAGATGACTATCTTGGTCTAGTAGCTCAAGGAACGCTTGGCGACTTAGTGACTCAAGGTATCGTTGAACGTTTTATCAAGCATCCAACAACCAGTGAGCAACGTAAACAGCAAGCGCTCAGTTGGCTTAATCAGCTACAAGGAGCTGATTAAATGACAGACATTTGCATCTTGGATACGACTATTTTACTGAATATTTTAGATGTACCTAATCGAAACAACGAAAAAAACAATGTCATGGCCGACTTTAAAACTTATATAGAATCGGATTGTCGATTTATCATACCATTCGTAGTAGCGGTCGAGGTTGGTAATCATATTAGCCAAAATGGTGATGGGACCATGCGTCGACAAGCTGCTAGAAGATTTGTTGATATGATGCAAAAGACATTTAATGGTGATTTACCATTTGAGATAAGTGATTTTGAATTGAAGTTGGAGTGGCAGAAGTGGATTACTGAGTTTGTCGATAAAGCAGGACAGAACAAAACACCTCATAAACCCAATGAAGGTATGAGTTTAACAGACTTGTCTATTATCAAAGAGTATGAAGATATTCAGGCCAAGAACAAAGCAAACAGGCGCACACACGTAGAAGTGTTTATTTGGTCACTTGACTCGGATTTAACTGCTTATGGACGCTCTTATTAAAAAACTAACAACGCCATTACTGGTTACAGCCGCAAGTATTATACTGAGCACTTCGGCTATCGCTGCTGTTTCTCAAACCTATGTGATTGACACTTATGGCGGTGCCGCGCTACTACCCTCAGTTAGACAACAACTCAATAATAGCGCTGATGGCGGCACCGTCAGCGTATACCAAGATAAGTTGGTGCTAATAACAACACCCCACAATTATCAAATGATACAGCAGCTACTCACGCAGATTGACCGTCAGCCACAAGCGCTCACGGTCGCGGTGCGTGTTGGAAGTAGCAGCAGTGTTCAGGATAATGTTCGGCAGGGTCAAGTCATCATTACCAATCGCGGTATCCAAGGTGCAGGCGCAATCAATCAATATAACCGTCAGAAACAAGGTAGTAGCTTGTATCAAGTACAAACGCTGTCTGGTAGTGCTGCTAGTATTAGTACCAGCACGCTCTATTCATTGACGCAGAACTATCGTGCCACTATTCAACCAAATTATCATCATCCCATTGACCGTCAGCCAAGCGCGCAGATTATTATTCAGCAGCAAGTACTACTGCCAACGACGCAAGGCATTGCTGTCACACCCAGACTGCTGCCTGATGGACAAGTCGAAGTGAGGTTGTCACAAGTTGAAGAGCGACTGGCGCGATCCAACTCATCCTACAATAGGTACGGTACGAGCAGTAATATCATTCAAGGTCAAAATCTGAACAGTACAATCATTGTGCCACGTGGACAGTGGGTGACAATTGGTGAGATTTCACAACGCTCAACCAGTAGCGGCAGTCGAACGACCAATAGCAACAATAGTGTACCGATTACTTTGTTGGTTCAATAGCGAATACGCAAAATAGCAAAACACAAAAAAGCGCGGTGCTGTTATTAATAGCATCGCGCTTCTCTATAGACAATAGGTTTAAAGACTAGTCAATATAAACCACTTCAAGCGGCGGAAAACCATTGAACTCTACTGATGAATACGAGTTGGTATAAGCGCCCGTGGTGAGCCAGTATATTTTGTCACCAATCTCAAGCTCTTCTGGCAACTGATAACCTGCTTCTTCATACATGATATCGGTTGAGTCACAGGTGGGACCTGCCAATACAACCGTCCCTTCATTAGTCGACGTTTCCATTTTTGGGGTATACACAGGGTACTTGATGGCTTCGCCTAGCGTCTCGATTAAGCCTTGGAATAAACCGACATCCGTATAGACCCAGCGCGCCAAATCAGTGTCTGATTTGCGAGAGATTAGTACCACATCACTGACTAATACGCCTGAACCACCGACCAATGAACGTCCTGGCTCTAAAATAATCTCAGGCATCTCGTCATCATTATAATCATCAGTCAAATAGCTGGTAATCTCTTCTGCATAGACCTTAATGGGATTGACTTCGCTGATGTAGTTGGTTGGGAAGCCGCCACCTAGATTGATCATTTGTAGCTTGATGCCTTCTTCATTCTTCATCCAGTCAAACATATACTTAACTTTGGCTAACGCATCGTCCCATGCAGCAACGTCTTTTTGCTGACTGCCAACGTGGAACGAAATACCATAAGGTACCAAGCCAAGCTCACGCGCCTGAATGAGAAGGTCGATAGCCATATTAGGGTGACAGCCAAACTTACGTGACAATGGCCATTCTGCTGTCTCTGACCCTTGTACCAATATGCGCACAAATACTTTAGAACCAGGTGCATGTTTGGCAATATTTTTTAGGTCTGCTTCTGAGTCGGTCGCGTACAGATCGATACCTTTTTCGAAGGCATACTTAACATGGTCGGCTTTTTTGATGGTGTTACCATAAGAAATACGCGATGGCTCAACGCCGCAATCAAGCACACGATCCAGCTCATAGATAGAGGCACAGTCAAAGTTAGAGCCCAGTTTTGCCAGCAGATTAATGACCTCAACCGCAGGACTTGCCTTCATTGCATAATGCAGTTTGGCATTCGGAAACAGGCTGACCATCTCATGATACTTGGTCTCGATACGACTAAGATCAACTACTAAAAACGGGGTCTCGCGACCTTCAGCAGCTTTGGTAAATTTCTGCCAGCTGGCAGGTTCAAAATATTGGTCAATTTTGATCATTGTCATAGTAGTAAACCTTTGGTGAGAACAGTATCTGCTAAAAAATTGGCACCATATAGTGGATATCAGAGAGTAACATTCACTATAGGCATCATTATGTAAAGGAGAAAAAGATTAAGAATTGATCGGTTGTGGCTGCTGTTCAGCTGATGATGCGCCTTGCTTTTCGCGTATCTTGAGGACTTTGCGAACTTTATCACGGGCACGTGTCTGTTTCAAACGAGACAGGTAGTCGACGAATATCACGCCATTGAGATGATCCATTTCATGTTGGATACAGACGGCAAGCAAGCCTTCTACCACTTCGTCAATGATGTCGCCGTTCTCGTCTAGTGCCTCGATACGTACTTTATTAGGGCGCTCGACTTTGTCATAGACATCTGGGACCGAAAGACAGCCTTCTTCGTACGGTTGTTTTTCTTCTACCAATGGCGTGACTTTTGGGTTAATAAACACTCTTGGCGCGTTTTTGTCTTCGGACAAATCCATCACGATTAGCTGAATATGACGATCGACTTGGCTTGCGGCAAGGCCAATACCTTGAGCATCATACATTGTCTCAATCATGTCTGAGATTAAGGTTTTGATTTCAGCAGTCACTTCCTTGACTGGCTTGGCAATCGTGCGCAAGCGGGGATCTGGGTAACTTAAGATAGGGAGTAGTGCCATAACGCTCACCTCAATGATAGGGACAAAATAGGGTTGATATTATAAGATAAATGGGGACAAAAGTAATGCTTATCAATACTTTCCCCTCTATATCACGTCTCATGCATTTACAAATTAAAGATTTTGATAAGTATCTGGACAAAAAAAAGCCTCACTTAACGCAAGGCTTTTTTGTAGATATTCTATCTGATTAGCCATTATGCACGGCGTTTGTTTACAATCATTTCGTACAAGAATAGCAAGATGATCGCACCGATAACTGAGAAGATAAGACCAGTGAAACCGCCATCTGCGTTAATACCGATTAAGCTGGCTAAGAAACCACCTAACATGGCACCGACGATACCTAAGACGATTGTCATTATCCAACCCATAGGATCGCTGCCTGGCTTGATAGCACGTGCCAATAAACCTGCGACTAAACCTACGATAATCATCCAAATAAAACTCATGTTATTCTCCTAAATTATTAATATTTATAATATGTTGCTAATTTAATAACTCCATTGTAAAGATTCCCCAAACGCAAGAGTAAGCAAAAAATGTTACCTGTGTAGGGCCTATGTGAGGAAAAAGTCAGATTTGCTATTACGTAGGTGCAATAGGTAAACGGAAGGTTACAAAGGTAGCCGTGGTGCTAACGAGTTGTTTATTAGCAGGCAAGCCGTGATAAGAGAATTGGTTGAAGAGTAAAGAAAAGCGCATAAAAAAGCGTAGCCCGTCTATGAGACAGCCACGCTTTTATTTGATACTGATTTATTGGATATTAATTTTTTAGATACTAAGTATAGAGTTTAGGGTTCAATCAATCGTTTATTTATCGCGCAATGCCGTTAATAGACGCTGATGAATCCCCTCAAAACCACCATTGGACATCACGACTATTGCATCGCCTGCTTTAGCATGATTGCTGATATGCTCGATAATAGTATCGACGCTAGACATTACTTGCTGGTTGCCGATGGATTTATTTGCAGCCGTAGCTTGTTCGATGACTTCTCTCAAGCCCCATTCTAGTCCTGTAGGCTCATACCACAATGTATAGTCAGCGAGGGTAGCTGACTCAGCCAAGCTGTCTTGGTGAATGCCCATTTTCATCGTATTACTGCGCGGCTCAATAATCGCCCAAATACGTCTGCCAGCCAGTTTCTTTTTGGCGCCGTCTAATGTTGTGGTAATCGCAGTAGGGTGATGGGCAAAGTCATCAAAGACTAAGACATCGTTTACATCACCGATCAATTCCATCCGGCGTTTGATACCAGCAAAAGCCGATAATGCGGCGCAAGCGGTAGAGATGCTGACACCGACATTATAAGCAGCCGCGACGGCAACCAAAGCATTATTGACGTTATGAATACCACTCATGCCCCAATCGATGACGGCTGCTTCTTTATCAGCAGCAAAACTGACTTTAAACTGACTGCCATCTTCGCGAATGAGTTCCGCTTGCCAGTCGTTATTGTCTTTAAGCGTACTGTCTCTAAGCGTACTGTCTCTAAGCGTACTGTCGTTTTTACTGGTATTAGATGCGGTCGTATCGATGACAGCAGTACGCCAGATAGGGGTCCAAACGCCTTTTGCTAAAGTATCTTCTAAGCTGATAGTTGCTGCAGGCATGATAATTTTTCCAGTGCTTGGAATCATACGTACCATATGATGAAACTGCGTTTGGATCGCATTCAAGTCAGCAAAAATATCGGCGTGATCAAATTCTAGATTGTTCAAGATAGCAGTGCGCGGACGATAATGAACGAATTTTGAGCGTTTATCAAAAAACGCAGAATCGTACTCATCAGCTTCAATGACAAAATAACCAGAAGGGACTGTCGTATCATCGTCAGTTTTTTCTTCCCCTAAATAGCTACTGTGTGCGAATACTTGCTGTAAGTGCTCGTCAGTCGTATTAACCAGTGGCACACCGCCGATCAAAAACCCTGTATCGATACCAGCATAGTGCAGTATCCAAGCAAGCATGGTTGTCGTTGTTGTCTTACCATGAGTGCCCGCAACCGCTATCACGTGGCGCGATTGCAATACTTGCTCTGACAAAAACTGCGGACCTGATGTGTAGCGCAGACCCGTATCTAACATATATTCAATCACATCCATGCCGCGCTTCATTGCATTGCCAACGACGACCAAGTCTGGTGCTGGTTGCAAGTGCTTTACGAGATAGCCTTCTTCGATAGTGACGCCCGCATTTTCAAGTTGGGTAGACATAGGAGGATATACGTTGGTATCTGAGCCAGTAACGGTATGCCCAAGTTCACGCGCCAATAATGCCAGCGAGCCCATAAAAGTACCACAAATACCAAGAATATGAATATGCATAGACGTTCCGTACGAGCTTGAATAAGTGAAATAGAGAGAGTAAAAATAAAGTTTTGGGTGCTGAGCTGTTATCAGTCGTGATTAACGTTTTAATCAGTCGTTGCCATGGCAGTAGTCTGGCAGACAAGCGATCATTGTAAAGTAAACGCTGTTCGATGACCAACAAAAAACGCCTAACAAGTAGGCGTTATCTAGCTGATAAATGCTGTCTCATTCGGCAGCATACCAAGCATTTGCTGTCTATTTACGTGACAACGTATAGTCATTATTTAGGTTTTTTTGCTCATCTATCAAAATCAGATGATTGTCTTGAATGTAATAAGACTCGATATGTTTGTCTTCATATACAATGGTGATTTTGTCTTTGTCTTGACGATAGACGCCAGACTCAAGTAACGGTGCGCGCTGCTGTTCAGCATCGTGATAGGTGCTAGATTTTAATACAGAGCCATCAGAAAATAGGTTCAAAGTGACATCGATACTATCGCAGTCGTCACAAGGCACCATACCACCATAATCACCCATTAGCGTGGCTTGCAGCGCACTACTGTTCGATTCCGAGTGTATAGTAGAAGGGTGCATATGCCCCTCATTACTGGATTGGGCAGCAGCAATAAGTGATTGCCCTTCTGTAGATTCATTCAAACTGTCATCAGGATTTGATTCAGACATACTGTCGCTTTCTATCTCTTCTGATGTGCTTTGCGTATCAGATTCTGCTGATGCATCGACAAATGAAGCTTTAGTCCTCATGTCTTGATCAGAATTCGAGGAGGCGCTATCACAGCCTATCAATAGCACACAGAGTGGTACCGCTAATAAGGACGGTCCCCAGCGTCTAATGACAGTAGATGTGGTAGAGCAAATAGGTGCAAGATATATCATGGTCATACCAAAACAGTTTTTTAAATAGTGTGTCTAAAAATCACCCATGCTATCAGTAACATTAAGCAAATATCGTTACCAAAAACGCGAGACAATGGGTCGTATAAAATTTGCGATAATATAAATATTGGAATTTGAGAGCGTATCTGATCTTTAAAATATAGACAATTTATCGCTCAAAAGCGACGGAGCTCTCATAACTACTCACTAAAACTACCCACTAAAAAAATAGGCTGTCTAAAGGTATCAAAGGGTTACAGATATATCTGTGGACTTTTTGTTGTGTTCAATATGCTTGGTATAGCAAAGTAGGCTCTATCGGTTTGTCTAACATAGGTAATAAGGGAGGTTTAACAGTCGCAGATAGTAAAACAGACATTGCATAGCAGAGTATGAATGTCTGTTTAGAAAGAAGTGATAACGGTAAAATATAAAGCGATTTTAATGAACTATCGAGCGATAGACTGATTGGTAATAGGTCGCACGATACGCCACAATATGACCCCATGCGCCACAAGAAGTACGCTAAATAGGATCAACGACAGCTCAGGGATACTAAGCCCAATAAACGTCCAATCGATAGAAGCACACTCACCAGAACCTGCAAATACTTCTTTGAACACTTGCAACATAGGCAAGGTATCTAGCCAATAGTCCAAGCCTGGGCCGCATGACGGTACTTGGTCAGCAGGTAGGTGCTGTAGCCAAACATGGCGTATAGCCACAGCAGTAGACCAGCCAATACCTGCCAAACTACCAAGCCATAATAGTAACTTCACCACTTTGGATTTTGGATTAAATAATGCTGATATCAGCGCAAAACCGCCCATCACTATTAGACCAATACGCTGAAAAATACAGAGCGGGCAAGGCGAAAGCCCTAGATGACGCTGTAAATAAAACAGCGCAAAACTCATGCCTACTACGGCCATCAATACTAAAAATATTTGCAAGTTACGGTAAGTGGTCAGCTGTCGCATAGTGCGTTACTCTTATGGTTTCATCTATACAGAGGTTAGGAGGCAATCAGGTCTAGCGATACTGCTGTAAAAAGTCCATAAAGTCTTCTGTCTCAGACTTTTCAATCTCAGCCTGCTGCAAGATAGACTTTTCTGCCAATACTTCGTATTTCGCTTGGGTGTTTGGACTGAGGGTCTGCTGCAATAATGACTCACGATGCTGCTGCGCCAATGTAAAGCCAAGCTGCCATAGACTACCTAAGCGTTTGCTATCAGAGTTTACTTGGGCGGAGATCGTCGACTCAGAGTGACCTGCTTTACCTTGCATTAGCGCGACTGCTGCACGGTAGTCGTTACCACCGTAGTGAGCGTCTAACAATGCGGCAAGCGGCTGCATACGCTCCAAATGCATCAGCATCCAGTCTTCAAGCGATTGCTCTTGACCGTTATTAATGATGTATAAACCTTCACGGCGACCTTCGTTGACCACACGCTCTAGGTTAATAGCGAGTGCCTCTTCTTCTTCAGGCAGCAAATCAGGTGAATCGCTGAATAGACAGTAGAGCGCCATCACTTCTAAGAAGCAAGCACTAGAGAGACGAATACCAACATCGCTATAAGGATCGAGATCAATCGCACGAAACTCAACATAAGCAATACCGCGACGCTCAAGCGCTTCGGTCGGTGTCTCACCACTCATCGCAATTTGCTTAGGACGAATGGGGCTATAGTATTCATTTTCTATCTGAAGGATATGATTATTAATCTGAATTGGGTTGCCATCTTCATCTTCCAGACCAAGCTTGGCAAAGCTCTCATGCGGTGTTTGGATCGCGCGGCGTAGTCCAGCGACATACTCTGGCAAATAGTTATAACGAATATCTAGCTGCTCTTGCACGCTATTGGTGTAGCCAAGCTTGCCCATACGCAGACTGGTGGCAGTCGGCTTATAGTAGGTTGAGTCGTTCAATAGTTCTAAGTCATGCTCACGCCCAGCAACAAAACAAGGACATACACTTGGACTTGCACCCAATAAATACAACACAAGGCTAGTCAGTCGCTTAAAGTTGCGAATAAGCCCTAGGTATTTCTCGTTTTTGAACTCTGTCAGCGTCTGCTCTTGTGCCGTTGAGGTTTGCGCTTGCCACGTTTCAAAGAGCGTGTCACCAAAAGACAAGTTGTAATGTAACCCTGCGATTGTCTGCATGCGGCGACCATAGCGGATACCCAGACCACTGCGATACAGGGTTTTTAGCTTGCCTGTGTTCGAGCTGCCATAATCAGCCAGTGGAATATCTTCATCTTTAGAAGACAGCATACAGGGCATGGATAATGGCCACATCAGCTCGCCTTCCGGCATACCTTGATACACCAATACATGCAATTGACGCAGCATATTAAGTGTCTCTTTTGGCGAAGCTTTTGGTTCGGTGATAAGTTCAAGTAGGCTTTCTGAATAATCGGTAGTAATAAAAGGGTGGGTCAATTTTGATCCAAGTTTGGCTGGATGCGGCGTCTGTGCCAAAAAACCATCAGGCCTCACGCGCAGGCCTTCTTTTTCGATACCGCGGAGCATACCCGTTAAATGCTGGCTATCAAACCAATTGGGAATGTCAAAATTAACAAAGCTACTCGCAAAATTACTCATAATAGTCATCTATTGTTATTCATTATGGCGGATCAAAACACGATGGGCGTTTGTCCATAAAAGAGGTAAATGTTCGGTCAATAATCCCGTCAGTTTAGCTCAAAGCCGTGGTTAAAACCACGAACAATTACAAATACGATAAGCTTTAGGCGAACCGAATAGTCTAGATTTGACTTAATATTTTAAGTCAAATTCGTTAGCCAAAAAAAGCATCTACCCAAGAGATAGATGCTTTGACGGTCATGCTCTAAGCCATCAAACACAGTGCCAACGCACCATGGCATCATCCATACAGTCATGGCGTTGTCGTCAGTTTAAATAGAAAATGACGAGCCACAGCCGCAAGTGGTGGTTGCATTTGGGTTGGTTACGACAAAACGTGCGCCTTCTAACCCTTCAGTGTAGTCAACGGTCGACCCTTGCAAATATTGATAGCTTAGTGAATCGACGACCAAAGTCACATCACCGTTGTCGAAATTGGCATCGTCTTCATTTAAGTCGTTGGCAAAGTTAAATCCGTAAGAAAAACCTGAACAGCCACCGCCCGTCACATAGACGCGTAGCATAAGCTCGCTATCACCTTCTTCTTCGCGCAGGCGACGTACTTTTTGTGCCGCACTGTCGGTTAGGCTTAATACCGTAGGATCTACTGGCTGATTTGAGCTTGGATTAAATTGGTTGGCTGATTCGTTCATATCTACCTCAGTTGCTAGGATCAAATGCGGTCGTCGTCCTGTTTGGGTTTGCAATAAAATGATTGCAAATAAAGATACGCACGGCGTTTGATTTAATTGGGTGCTGTCGTTATGGCAAAGCTATTGGTGCATTATAAGCTGTTTGTGCAATATCAATACGGTGTTTGTGCCACCAAAGCACTTTATTGATGGTGAGCACTTATCTTTAGCAGTATATCATAATGGGGTTATTCATTCGCTTGTCAAGAGTCATCATCCTTACCAGAACTGATGAATCAAAACTTTTATAGCTATCAAGGCTGTATTCGTTATTTGTGCGAGAGTATATGGCTGCCAAAAGTCTTATGATAGTCGTTCGTATCGATAGGCTGACAAGGATTATATAATTTAGGGTTGTTTGCATAAATACTTAATTTTAAAACACTTCGTTTTGAAATAGTTATTTAATTGTTTGCCTATGTGGCAAGCGTTTGAAATAATAGCCGCCAGTTGGCATACCCTATGTGTGTCTCTTATTGCCCTATATTTATATTATTGCTGAGATGAAGAAATTATATGATCGAATTTAAAGACGTTGGTGTTCGCCGTGATGGTCGTGAATTGTTTGCAGGTGCAAGCTTTCAGCTACATCCAGGCCACAAAGTTGGCTTAACAGGCAACAACGGCACCGGCAAATCGACTTTGTTTGCCTTATTGTTGACGCAAATGGGCAAGGGCGATACCGAAGTCACGCTCGATAGAGGTGAGGTCAGTATCCCAGATAGCTGGCATGTGGCACATATGGCGCAGGAAGTGGGTGCGACGACGCAGTCTGCGGTCGATTATGTATTGAGCGGTGATGAGCAGTGGTATGAGATCAATGCGGCGCTCAATGACTTAAGCAGCGTCAGTGATGAGCAAATCGGCGTCTTGCATCAGCAGTTCGATGAAATTGATGGCTATCGCACACCGACCAAAGCGGCGCAAATCATGGCAGGTCTGGGCTTTAATACCAGCCAGCATGAGCTACCTGTAGAAGGGTTCTCTGGTGGTTGGCGTATGCGTTTGAATCTTGCCAAAACCTTGATGAGCCGCGCTGATCTGATGCTACTCGATGAGCCGACCAACCATTTGGACTTGGATGCTATTTTGTGGCTTGAGACTTGGATCAATGCCTATATGGGTCTGGTCATCGTAATCTCGCATGACCAAGCATTTTTGGACGCTACGGTCGGTCATATCTTGCATGTCGAGCAGCAAAAAATCACCCTTTATACGGGTAACTATCAGCAGTTTATACGTACGCGTCATGAGCGTATGGCGCAGCAGCAGCAAGCGTTTGAGAAGCAAGAAGCGACCAAGGCGCATTTGGATGATTTCATTCGTCGTTTCCGCGCCAAAGCCAGTAAAGCCAAGCAAGCACAGAGCCGTATCAAACAGCTAGAGCGTATGGCAGAGCTGTCACCGATGATGGCGGACAATCCGTTCTCGTTTCAGTTTTATGAGCCAGCTAACATGAGCTCACCGCTGATTGAGCTGACCCATGCAGATATTGGCTATAGCGAGACGCCACTGCTACGCAATGCCAACGTACAAGTGACGCCGGATACACGTATTGGTCTGCTCGGTATGAATGGTGCAGGTAAATCAACACTTATCAAAGCGTTGGTCGGTGAGCTTGGGGTGTTGACAGGCACCTATCGTGTCTCTGATACCCTAAAACTAGGCTACTTTAATCAACATCAAATGGATATCTTGGATGCCAAAGCAACGCCGATAGAGATGCTGCGCCGTCTGGCCGGCAAAACCTCTGATGCACTGTTACGTTCATTTTTGGGCAGCTTTGACTTCCGCGGTGATCGTATCGATACACCAAGCGAGTTATTCTCTGGTGGCGAGCGTGCGCGTCTGACGCTAGCATTGATTGTCTGGCAACGTCCCAACGTTCTTGTACTCGATGAGCCAACCAACCATTTAGACTTACAAATGCGCCAAGCATTGACCATTGCCTTGCAAGGTTTTAAAGGTGCCGTGGTACTGGTCTCGCATGATCGTGAGTTGATTGCCAACGTCTGTGATGAGCTGTACCTGGTACATGATGGCAGAATTGACGAGTTCGATGGTGACATCAGCGACTACGGCAAATGGTTGGCAGAAAAGCGTAAGCAAGAGAACTCAGCAGATAAAAGTACCAGCAAGAAGAAAAGCAAAAAAGAGAGCAAAAAATTCGTTTCACGTGAAACAGATAATAGCCAAGTGAGTAATCAGGTGAGCAATAAAGCGCCTGATAATTCATCAAAAAGTAACGCTACGACGCCTGCGCTTAGTAAAGAAGAACAACGCAAGCTGGCGGCAGAGCAGCGCAAACGCACCGCACCCATCCGCCGTGAGATTGAAGAGACTGAAAAAGCATTGGCCAAAATTGAAGGGCAGCTTGCAACGCTAGAAGAAAAGCTGGCAGATACGGGTTTGTATGAAGAAAGTCGTAAGTCTGATTTGCTTGTCTTGCTCAATGAGCAAACCGCGCTACAGCAGGAGCATAGCGATAAGGAAGAAAAGTTATTGCTATCGATGACGACATTAGAAGAAATGGAAGCTGAATTTTAGTAGCAAGTCATATGAGATTTGACTGTTAAGCGATTTTTCTCGTAAGTAATCAAACATAAAAAAGGGAGGGCGTCAGCCCTCCCTTTTTTTACATCGTTTTTTGCAACATTATTCTTTACGATACTTACCATCACCATAGGACAGTACTTTCATCGTTGTCGTACATAACTGGCAATCGATTTGACTAGCAGCAGCTTTTGATAAATCAAGAATGCGGCCTCTGATATAAGGGCCTCGGTCTGTGATTTTGACTACGACACTTTCTTTTGTTTTTTGGTTGGTCACCTGCACTTTTGTACCAAACGGCAGAGTTTTGTGTGCCGCAGTGAGAGAGTTCATATTGAATATGCTACCACTTGCAGTGCGTTTGCCATGAAACTTACTACCATAATAACTGGTGTTAGCAGCAAAAAGAGTCGTGCTCAGTAACAGTGATAGTGTGACAACCAAAGACTTGATTAAATAAGACATTCATTACCTTTAAGCAGTTTATGAGATAGACAGCTACTCTTGCCTATGTTGTCATACCCCCTACGAGTATGAATAATGGGGGGATTTTACAAGAATGAGATTGTCATATTATTACAGCTGTGTAAAAAACTCATCAGGTCAAATACTTGTTTTTTAAGAAGAAAAATGTAGTTTTGGTAAAAAAATTGATACCATAATTGATGCAAATGCGCTTATAGAGAGTGATTCTTATAAAGAGGTCAACAAAATACTAGAAAGCGAATAATATAATGTAAATAAGTAATATATAAATACAAAGACTATCGATATAGCATCATTAAGCTGGTTTATACCTATCAAAATGCTGATAATTGAATGTAATTAAAACTTTCTAAATTGTTTCTAATATGCTGATATAAATAATTAAATACTATTCTGAGCGCTCTATAAAAAATATTTATAAATTAAAAAATATCCCTATCAAAGTAGAAATACTTATTTATCTGCATTTCAAAGTCTTAGCACAACTTCATGTCATGACTGGTAATATTTATATAACGGTATTTATTTTTATTATTGCTATCATAAAGTATGGACTATAAAAAATGGTCATATCGAAAGCCAGTAGCTGTCTATACTGTATCGTTCGAAACTGGTAGGCCGATATCACTAATGCGTTTTTATTTTGAGGAAAAATAACATGGCAGAGAAAAACTACTATGACATTTTAGGGGTCGAAAAAGACGCCTCAGCCGCTGATATCAAAAAAAAATACCGTAAGCTGGTACGTCAGTTTCACCCTGATGTCAGCGATGATCCAGATGCTGATAATAAGATTGCGGAGATTAATAACGCTTATGAAACGATTAGAGATGAAGAAAAGCGCGCTGAATACGATGCGATGTTGAACAACCCATTTGCAGGGCAAAGCGGTGCTGGTGGTTTTGGTGGACAGGCTGGTGCAGGCCAAGGTGGCTTTCGTTGGGAAGACATCAAAGGTCAGTTCGGCGATGGTGAAGCATTTGGCGATGGCGGTTTTCGTTTCGATGATATCTTTTCAGCGTTTGGTCGCGGGGCGCGTGGGTCGGCTAGTGGACAGGCAGGTGGTCGCTCTCAAAGTAGTGGCTTTGATCAGTTCGGTGGTGGGTTTGGTGCACAAGACAGCAAAGGTCAAGATCAACATGCAGAGATTACGGTTGATCTCTCTTCAGTCTATCAAGGTGATGATTATAGCATCAAGCTAAACGTCCCTGTGCGTCAGCCTAATGGTGAGGTGAGCTACGACAACAAGACGCTCAAAATCAAAATTCCAAAAGGCATCACCGATGGTAAGCAAATTCGCTTGAGCGGGCAAGGTGCTGCTGGCAGTAGCAATGGCAAAAACGGCGATTTGTTCTTAAAAGTTAAAATTCGCCATGATGCCAATATTCGTATAGAAGGTGCAGACGTTTACCAGACTGTCAATATCGCACCATGGGAAGCCGCACTGGGTGAAAAAATCAATGTCAGTACGCCAGCTGGCACGCTTGGTGTGACTATTCCCAAAAACAGTAAGTCGGGTAGCAATCTACGTCTAAAGGGCAAAGGTATCCCTGCCAAGCAAGCGGGCGATTTATATTTAACCTTAAATATCATCAACCCTGATGTCAGTAGCGATTCGGCAATACAGGCTTATGAGCAGCTTAAGCAAGCCTTTGCCGACACCACTATCAACCGTTAATCCATGCGCTTGATGGTCGACATTCATCATTATAGTGAACCATAGAGATGAATGCACCAAGGATGAAATAAAGAGAAAACGAGGATAATAGCTATGAACCACTCGCCTGAATTTACCGATATCATTATGAGCCTAGATGAGCTTGTCTCTGCTTGTGGCCAAGAGCGCCAATGGGTCATCGAATTGATTGAAGAAAGTATTATTGAATACGATGTGCCAGAACGTGAGCAATTCACTGGCTACCAGCTGACAACCGTGCGCCGTGCCTCACGACTCAGCCGTGATTTTGATGCCAGCGTACCTGCCATTGGATTGATACTTGAGCTGTTAGATGAGGTTGAGCAGCTTCGTCAACTCAAGCGTCAAATAGAGATGCAAACACCAGTCATAGAAATTGATGTAGACAATTTAAAGTAGTTAAAACCTAAAAATACCGCATAAAAAAAGGGCCCGCTAAAGGCCCTTTTTTATATTTACAGAAACTGCTTTGCTAAAAACTAACGTGAATAAGTAGGATCAGCTGCTGCGGTAAATAATACATCAGTTGACGAGTTCAAAGCCGTCTCTGCCGAGTCCTGAATCACACCGATGATAAAACCAATCGCAACCACTTGCATGGCAATGTCGTTCGGTATACTAAATAAGCTCGCTGCTAATGGAATGAGTAGCAACGAACCGCCAGCAACACCAGAAGCACCGCAAGCACTAATCGTCGCGACCAGACTTAATAAAAGCGCTGAAGCAAATGTTACCTCGATGCCTAACGTGTGAGCAGCGGCAAGCGTCAACACGTTAATAGTAATCGCTGCACCTGCCATATTGATGGTTGCACCCAGTGGAATGGTTACTGAATAAGTATCTTCATGTAGACCCAGTTTGCGTGCAAGGTTCATATTGACGGGAATATTGGCGGCTGAACTGCGTGTAAAGAATGCGGTGATGCCTGATTCGCGTAGACATTTGAATACCAATGGATATGGGTTTTTACCTGTCTTAATAAGGACAATAAGCGGGTTTGCGACTAGAGCGATAAACAGCATACAGCTGATGAGCACCATCAAAATTCGAGCATAACCTGCTAAAGAAGCAAAACCTGTCTCAGCGACCGTACTTGCAACCAAGCCCAAGATACCAAATGGCGCTAAGGCAATAATCCACTTAACCACTTGTGAGATAGCATCAGCAAAGTCACCCACGACAGTGCGCGCTGTGTCACTGGCTTGACGCAAGGCGAAACCAATAATGATTGCCCATGCCAAGATACCGATATAATTGGCTTCCGCGATGGCATTGACCGGATTGGCGACCAAATTCATTAACAAGTTAGTCAACACTTCTTTTAAGTCGGCAGGTGGTACTTGTGCGATATCGGCATTGATCAACACCAAGTCAGTCGGGAATAAAAAGCTGGCGCCGACTGCTGTGAGCGCTGCCAAAAAAGTGCCGAACATGTACATGATGAGCACAGGCTTTACGTAGACTTCATTGCCACTGCGATGCTGGCTAATCGCTGCCATGACCAGAATGAATACCAGTACGGGAGCCACTGCTTTTAGGGCGCCGACAAACAGCGTACCAAGCAGGCCTATTGCAGTACCGATACTTGGTGCGAGCCAACCGATCAGCACCCCTAATACCAAACCAATAATAATGAGCGGCACCAGCCCGATACGCTGATACATCGCAATCAATGAACGCATTTGTACATCCTCGACGTTTGTCAAAAGTAAATGAATTGTTTGAGCGAAAAATTTATCGAGGGATGGTAGCATTTTTTGACATATTCGCATACCACTCATAGCAGTGGAGACGATGTATAAAGCGAAGGGTAACAGGCAAAATATAACGAGTGTGCTCAAATGTGGAGCAAGTATAGACGAAGGCTAATTAGCGCAAATGGCTAGTTAATGAGATATTAAAAGTAGTGATGAAGCATAGAGAAAAGTGAACGGCAGCGCTATACCTTAAAATGGGTTAACTCATAGCCTAATTGCTGATAGGCTTTATATTTATGGCGACCTTCTTGGGTACTGGTGGCATCAGGTCTGATTAGCTCAAGGACTCGAGATGGCTTGGCATTATTGGTCGCAGCCATAAAGTCAGTCACCGGGCGCGTCGTCGTATTGAGCACGATACCATTAAAGTCTGCTGGCATATAACTGCCGAGCAATACGGGCGCTAGCGATTCGTTGGCATCAGAGTCAGCGGCTTTAGAATGAATATCCGACAGACATTGATGCGGGATAAAGCTCGTGGCATCTTGTGCCCAAAGCGCCTCATCTAGCGTTGACAGTAATGTCTCGTCATCGACAAGAATCAGCAAGGACTGCGTGCTTTTGTTCAGTGCTGTCTGAGTCAACTGACAAATAAAGCCCAAGAAATCTTGGGCTTTACTCTCACTTAATACATAAAAACTGATCTTCATAGAATGGTTTTCATAAAGTGTTTTATAAAATAGCATATTATCAATAGACGGTCGTTAATGCACTGCCATTGATCGATTAAGCCATATCCGCGCTGTTTTTCAGATATTGCATAAATAGCGGTACTGGACGACCAGTTGCGGCCTTATCTTTACCTGAGTTCCATGCGGTGCCAGCGATGTCTAAATGCGCCCATGCCTGACCTTCTTCGATGAAGCGAGACAAGAAGCAAGCGGCAGTCACTGCGCCCGCACCTTTACCACCGATGTTTTGGATATCAGCAATAGGTGAGTCAATCAGTGCTTGATACTCGTCGTCTAGTGGCATGTGCCAGATAAGATCACCTGATAAATTGCTCGCATTCTCTAGATCAAACAATACATCTTCATCGTTACTAAAGACTGCCGAACGCACATGGCCTAATGCAACCACACAAGCACCAGTTAATGTTGCAACATCGATGATGGCTTTTGGATTATAGCGCTGTACATAGCATAAGGTATCAGCCAATACCAAGCGACCTTCGGCATCGGTGTTCAAGATTTCAACAGATTTACCATTCATAGCTTTGACGATATCGCCTGGACGTGTGGCATCACCTGATGGCATGTTCTCAGCACAGGCGAGCGCACCGACTACGTTGATTGGTAGACGTGCTTCACACAATGCTTTGATGGTACCGAGCACTGAGGCTGAGCCACCCATGTCAAACTTCATCTCATCCATAGCTGCACCTGGCTTGATTGAGATACCGCCTGAATCAAAGGTCACACCTTTACCGACCAAGACGATAGGCGCATCATCATTGGTAGATTGTGTATTATCGTCGCTAGCTTTATCGGCTTTCTTAGTGGATTTTTTGGTTGGTAGTTTATCAGTGAGCGCTTTTTTTAGACCAGTCACTTTTGCGTTGCTAATCGTCTGCTCAGTGGTGCCAGCGTTTGCACTAAATGAGGATTTACCGCGGTACTCCATGATGACAAGTTGACCTTCTTTGGTAGAGCCTTGGGCCACTGATAAGAAACAGTTCATACCCAGCGCTGACATCTCGTCTTCACCCAATACCTTGACGGTCAATAGGTCAGGATAGGTTTTTGCAAGTTCTTGTGCTTGTTCTGCCATATAAGCTGGGAAGCAAATATTACCTGGCTCGTTGGCGACGTCACGAGTGAGGCTTTGACCGGCGAATACTGCCTCAGCAAATGCAAGTGCAGGCTGTAGTGAGTCATCAGCTAACAGATAAATATCAGTCAAGACAGGTTTCGTTTGCTCAGATTTATATTTGTCAAAGCGGTAGCTGGCTGCCAGTAGGTTTAGGGCAAATTGACCAAAATGGCTTTCTTCTAGCGCATCACCTAATGCAACGGTAATAGACGATACCCGCTTTTGCGTGCTGCTATAGATGGTCTTGGCAATTTTTTGCAGTACTGTATTGTTGAATTTGTCCGTGTTACCGACACCAACCAACAACAGCTGTACAGGGTTTTGTTTGGTGGTTTTTTTATCCCCTGCCAATGCATAATCAGCAACGGTCTCACAGGCAGTTCCCTTAAAATGAGAGACTTCAATCAATTGCTCAATACGAGCGGTATAGTCAGTCAACACAGAGTCGGCTAGGATGTTTTTCTTGTCATCAACCAAGACAACCAGACAAGCGTCGTCTTTACTTTTGGCTTCTTTTTTGAGAATTTTTTGCGTATGCGTCTTTGGCAGATGCTGAGATAATTTGATATTCATATTGTTATCCTTATTAGAGTTATGAGAATTATAGAGCTAATGAAAAAGCTAGCGCAATTGCTTATGCCTGTTAGATTATTAGATTATTTGGCCTATAGAGCAATCACGATAGTGTAGCATATTGCGATGATAGTGCGCAGTTTGCAAAGATTAGGTAATAAGTCCGAACAAAATTGCTGTGTCAATTTACACTACAATACGACGATATATGTGGCTATGCCTAGTTCATAATGAGCCTTAGCTCATGACGCGCATTAAATGATGAGATACGGCACTTATTACAGTTGCTATTAATGTGTCGAATTAATTATTAATCATTAACCAATTCAGCAGTTGTTACTAACGCACTAAATCTGTCCTGTAGCGCTGCCATCGCGGTGTCATGCATGACCTCAGCACTTATGGCTTCTTTTGATGCACTTGGGAGATCGCGAGTGGCACAGGCATCATGACAGACAAAACTGTCAAAGCCTAAGTCAAATGCGGCGCGGGCGGTTGAGCTGACGCACATATGACTCATGAAACCCGCAAAAATAATTTGTTGTTTGTTTGCAGAGGAGAGTAGTGATTGTAGCTGCGTATCATAAAACGCATTGGGATGGTTTTTGACAATCACGGTTTCGCCATCATTCGGCTGTAGTTGCTCGACAATCTCGACGTTAGACGATAAAGGATCAAAGACATTACCATTTTCTGCACCATGATGGGTGATGTGAAAGATAGGGATATCTTGCTTGCGGGCTTTATCAAGCAATAGTCGTGCGTTGTCGATGGCTTTAGCGCCCGCTTGTCCCAGTGGCATCGCGCCATCGACGTATTCGTTTTGATAGTCGATAAGTACGATAGCGCAATTTGACCAATCAAGCGTATCGAACTGACCACCAGCGAGTTCAAGCAAGGTAGAGGGCGTAGATGTGGTATTAGTCATTGGTATTCTCCATTACAGTAGATGACATAAAATTATTTTTATCCGTCAGTCAGTCTAGCAATTAATAACAGAGATAGAGGTTCGATGATACGAATGACAAACAAACCTTTCCAAACTAAATAAATAAAAAACGTATTGGAGAAAACACTGTTAAACCAATTCCATATAAGATTTCACTAACGGTTTATCCAATATTTGATATATTTATCGTCTACCAATACTAATGCACTATCAGTAAGGTGTACGTAATGTTTGCAAACACATTTCACAGCCATTTTTAGGCAAAACATGCTAGGATTAGCGGTTATATTTGTCGCTTGTGTTTGTTGAGTAGGACTAATTAGTCACTCAATAATTATCAGTATTATTTGACTGTTTATTTGAACGTATATGATGCATTGTTACTGTGCTCAAACATGACGATAAATCCCCAATCAATCATGCGCATACCAACTGTTTAAGAGTACCCATTGTGATATTACGCCGCTATATGACTCGACAAGTTGCCTCGACCACTGCTTTGGTGCTGGGGTTTTTGGTAGTAATGATGCTTGGCGGTCGTTTGATACGTTATTTTGGCATTGCGGCTGAAGGACGGTTGGATATCAGCCTGCTATTCACGATTATTGGGTACAACCTGCCGTATTTTCTAGAGTTGATATTGCCGCTAGCCTTTTTTATCGCGTTGATGCTGGTGTTTGGTCGTTTATATGTTGATCAAGAAATGGCTGTCATCAATGCCAGCGGCGTGTCTCGCGGTAGGCTGGCTCGCTTGATGACACCATTGATATTAGCGTTGTTTGTTGGTGAGGCGGCGCTATCTATCGTTGGCAAACCATGGGGCGTACGTTCGTCTGAGGCCGTGTGGCAGCAGCAAGCATTGACCAGTGCGTTTGATTTGATTCGCCCAAATGAGTTTATCAGTAGCGGTAATTATCATTTATACGTGGGTAGTCTCAGCGATGATAAGAAAAAACTACAAGACGTGATACTGATCCAATCTGAGCCGACGCCAAAGGGTAATGCTGGCAAAAGTGCTGATATGAATAATACGATTGATCAAGAAACCGCTGATCAAATAGGCATCTCTGATATGCCAAAAGATATTATAAATAGAGATGCAAAAGACATCAGTAAAGATACCATCACGCTCGCCAAGCGTGCTGAACAGGTCAATACTGGCAATAGTGGTTTGACCCAGTTGGACCTGTTTCAAGGTCGTCGTTACGAAGTGGGCGCAGGCAGCTTAAAGTACAATCAAGTCGCCTTTGATCGTTATCGCATCACGCTTACCGAATCCTCGCAAGACGTCATCACCGAAGACAATATCGAAACCCAGCCAATTGGACCTCTATGGCGTGCAGCAACGGGTGACGCGCAAGCTGGTACAAATAACGCGCTGCGTGCCGCTCAAGGTGAGCTTGGCTACCGTTTAGCACTGCCGTGGCTCATGATTATTGCACCGATGCTCGCTGTACCACTTGCGCAAGTGCGACCACGACAAGGGCGTTGGCTGCGCCTATTTCCCTCTATCTTATTATTTGTCAGTTGTGCGCTAGGCATTATCTCGCTTAAGAATGCCGTGAGCAAAGGCAGTATCAGTGTATGGGCATATGCATGGCTGGTCTTAGGATTTATGGCATTGGCGCTTTATATGAACTGGGGCAGCCGTGTGCAACATCGATTGCGCTTTCGCAAACAAGAAAATAGGCTAGCTGCCGCCACATCGACTAATGGTATGGATCAACACAATAGCTCACAAGGAGGGCAGTCTTAATGCGCTCTTTATTTGCTAAGTCTGCAGGGGCTGGTCAGTTGGCCAAAAAACCTGCCAATTTAAAAGTCCTTAGCCGTTATGTCAAGCTCAACGCCTTACTTGCTATTATCGCGGCCGTCGTCGGTTTATGGGCATTGCAGCTGGTCTTTTCTTACTTGTCAGAGCTTGATTCTTTAGATGACAGTTATACGATGGGTCAGGCACTTAAATATATCTTTTATCGATCACCCTACTTCTTAGAGCAGTTCATCCCAACGGGTGCGCTGCTCGGTGCTGTCATAGGATTGGGCTTACTTGCCAATAAAAGCGAGCTGGTCGTCATGCGTGCGGCTGGGGTCAGCATCTATCGTATCGTCGGCTGGGTGTTACAACCTGCTTTGATTTTTGTGCTACTGGCATTGGCTATCAATCAGTTCGTCCTACCGTCTTCTAACCAATTGGCAAAGCAAATAAACGATGAGGACAACACCTCGCTAGTCACTTCGGTGCGCGGCTATTGGACGATACAGCCACGATTTGATAGTGCAGCGGATGGCAGCGCGACACCTGATGGTAGCGATATTTTGTATATCGATTATGCCGATGTTGAGGGTAATATCGGTGAGGTAAAACGTTGGCATTTAGATAACAACGGCAATCTACAAACCGCCGTACATGCTAATGGTGGAAAGTATACGGGGCGTGAGCCTATCGATGTGACCAGTGACAAGCCAAGCGAGCAGTATCGCTATGAGTGGCAGCTAAATGATATGGTCGAGCTTAGCATTAATCAGGGCTTTGAGAGTAGCCAGGCCATTTCACCATCAGATACGCTCAGCTTACCATTCGCCCCAGAGTCTGTTTATTTGCTAACGCGCAAGGCAGAGGACTTGTCATTGACGCAGCTGTACGAGCATCGTACCTTTATGCGCCAACAGGGTAATCGCTCCTTAGATCATGAAGTGGCGTTTTGGCAAAAGCTATTATCACCTTTATCAATATTGTCGCTGGTCATCGTTGCTTGCTCATTCGTCTTTGGCTCGCTACGGACGCATAGCTTAGGCTTGCGTATTGTGGTGGCTTTGCTGTTCGGTCTGCTCTTTAGCTACATTCAGGACTTGGTCGGATTTATATCGCTTGCTACAGGATTCTCGCCCATGCTTATGGTGTTATTGCCGATTATCGGCAGTGCAGCGCTTGGTGGCTACTTAATCAAGCGGCAGATGTAAAATAGGACAGTCCACCATAAAGCAGCCCGTCAAGACAGTATAGTTTTGACGGGCTTTGTTGTTTTTTAGCTATATGTCATAGCGATATCTAGATCTAGCGACTTACCATCAACGCTCGTCATCTTGATCCGAAGCAAGCACCGTTTGCGCACTTGTCCAAGCGTATTTGCCATAGCGTTCGTTATCAAGCGGCTCAAGTTGACCGCGTCCACTGAACATATCTCGAATATACTGCATACCTTGCCAAGCGGGAAACACGTCTGTTTTTTGCGTATCTAGTTTACGTGACAAGGTAATGAGTAGGCCCAGCCGTTTCATCCCACCTGCGCGTAGTGTCTTATAATGAGAGTCTGTCAAAGCTGACATAACGTTTGCGAGAGCGCTTGCGCTCACAGTATCCCCTGAAATCCTAAGAATCCGTGGAGCATCGTCATCCATAGCAGCCAGTGCGGTAAAATGAGCAGCATCGTCTCTGGTGGTAAAGTTCAGCGCTTGGTCAGGATTACCCCAATACAAAATCCGATTGAGTTTTTTGATGACGATAGGTGCTTGTCCTGTCAACAGATCGGCAAATGCGCCACACAATATCGAGGTTGCTTGAATGGGTGTGGTATCTAAGCGTTTCTTGAAGTCGCGCCTGATATCCATATTCCTATTTTGTCCTGCTATCGTTTTGGTAAAGTCTAGCGAAAAATCAGAAGGAATAAAGCGCGGTACACCTGCCTGAACAGCGGCATTTAACAACTTTCCTTGAGTATCAATCAGGACAGGTTCCAAACCATTAAGGGTCGATATCACACAGTGTACCCCTTCCAATACGGTAGTCAGTGCCCGCACATCATCAAAGTCAACGAGATGAACGTCGGCCCCTTTTTGTTTGATGAGATGGCAAATTTCAGAGGACGTCTCTTTACGAACAAGGGCGCGCACGCTTACCTCGCGTTGACATAAGGCTTCGATAACTCGTAGACCCAGATCGCCACTACCACCAGCAATCGCAAAAATCCGACGATCGGTGTTTATTAATGATGCAGTTTGTTTTTTCATAATAGAAACATCCAATAGCAGTTGCATGAAAAAGGGCGATGTTGACGGTTTTAATCAAAACATTGCTGAATAGACCATTGTTTCCGCTGATGTGGTTGAACCAAAAAACAGACGCTAATTAATTAAATCTAAGGCTTTTAAACATAATATTGCCTCGTCAATCCTCAGATTGAGCGAGCTTTCGGTATCACCAAGTAACCTCCTCATCAAATAAGGTATGAAAGCTGTGTCGATGAATTTTTCGGCAATGATCCGCGCATGATGATCGGCTTCATAATTTAGCGTTGGTTCAAGCGCTGCTGAAATCATGGCAACTGCCGCTTCACGACCAATATAATCTACCTCACGAATCAAAGTACCATGGCGCGGTGCCTCAGTGATATATAGACGCATTAATCCTAACGGTATTGGCTTAGTCGCTTTTTCAATCATTTTTTGGCCTACAAGGCGCAAGGTCTCCTCAGTAGACAGACCATTGGGCAAATCTGTGACTGATGGCATAGCAGAGGCAACATTCGATCGAATCATTGCCTCAAAAAGCTCAGACTTGCTGCTGTAGCGAGCGTACAAGGTAGGTTTACTCACCTTTGCTTTGCTTGCTATGGCTTCAAACGTTGTTCCATCTACGCCATTTTCAAGAAACAAAGCCGTTGCCGCTACCAAAATACGGGCGTCGATTTTGATCACTTCTGAAAGTAAAGGTCGGCCCCCTTTACGCTTCGGTGGTTTCTTTGCGCTTGTTATTCCACTACTCATCTTTTGGGTTCCACTAGAAATACAGTTATTTTAACTAAACGATTATGTTTAGATTAATTACAGCCAATTTTTATTCCGTAGCGATATTTTTTTTAAATAAACTGCTTTTACAGGCTAATAATAAGAATTTAATGCTATTAATAAAAAAAATTCTATTTATATTGTATATTAACTACACTTGAGCGTATAGTTAATTCTATACAGATCTGATGGTTTCTATTGTAGTTTGATATTTCATTAAGGAAAGACCATGCCAAATACTATTCAGCCTTTCGTTTTAGACATTCCTCAAGCTGACCTTGATGACTTAAAAGCACGCTTGTCTCGCACGCGTTGGCCAACCAAAAGTCCTGTTGAGGACGGTAGACAAGGACCGCCATTATTTGAAATACAGGCGCTGGTAGCGTATTGGTCTGAACAATATGATTGGCGACGTTGTGAGCGATTACTGAATGGCTGGGGGCAATATGTCACCGAGATAGATGGCATATCGATTCATTTTCTGCATATTCGTTCGCCACATAAAGAGGCGATGCCGCTATTGATGACGCATGGTTGGCCGGGTTCGGTGCTAGAGTTTCGCCATGTGATTGATCGCCTAGTCAATCCTACTGAACATGGTGGCACTGAGGAAGACGCCTTTCATTTAGTGATTCCTTCGTTGCCAGGCTTCGGCTTTTCGGGCAAACCTGAAGAGTCTGGCTGGAATCCAACGCGAGTGGCGATGGCATGGAAAGTTTTGATGCAGCGGTTAGGCTATGAGCGATGGTCGGCACAAGGTGGTGATTGGGGTGCGATGGTGACAATGATATTGGGTCAGATGGCCCCCAACGAGCTTGCGGGTATTCATCTTAATTTTGTACCGTTTCAGCCAACAGATGCAGAAGTGGCAAATGCTGATGCCAGTGAAACAGCCATGTTGGCAGACGCCAAACGTTACGATCAAGAATTTTCAGCCTATATGAAGCTACAATGTTCCAGACCGCAATCGATTGCCTTCTCGCTTGCTGATTCTCCTGTGGGACTTGCTGCATGGATTTATGCGCTTTTTCAAGATGTGTCAGATAGTGATGGCAATCTAGAACAGGTATTTTCTTTCGATGAGATGATAGATGACATCATGCTGTACTGGTTGCCCAATACAGGACCGAGCTCTGTGCGTTTTTATTGGGAGGCGGCGCAGGCGATGACTGACAATGATAGGGAACAGCAGAAGATGCAAACGCCAATGGGCATTTCTATGTTTAGCGGGGAGCAAGTGCGACTTTCACGGCGCTGGGCTGATGCGCGATTTGACAACATTGTCCATTTTGCTGAGCACGAAAAAGGCGGACACTTTGCCGCAATGGAGGCACCTGAAGCGTTCGTTGATGATTTGCGCGAGACGTTTCGATCGCTACGCTAATTTAAAAGCGTTCACTGAATTGAATTTGAAGTAGCAATACTGGTGGTTTGTGAAAGTAATGTCATACTTTTTATAGCAGGCGCTACTTTCACAAATACAGTATGTTTGAAAACTTTGCTTATAGTATCTGTCATTACTTGCAGCAATGTATCACCAAAGACATCTATTATTCTTTGGTCGCCATAGTAATCGTATACGTTTTGCCTTGTTTGATCTTTTCGCTATTGCCGAACACTTCGGTAAACGAGCGCTTCATAAACTGGCGCAAGCCATTGATCGTCACCACATAAAAACGCCCACCTTGACGCATGCGGGCATAAGCATCGAGGAAGTAGAGATAATGCTGTTCTTTGCCGACTTTGGCAGGCAAGTTCGACATCACAAGGCTAAAGTCTTTGTCCGCTGCCACATGATTAAAGCCATTTGATAAATGTACATCGACGTTTTTTAGACCATTTTTTTCGCAGTTACGGCGCGCATATTCTACCGCCATAAAGTCTTTATCAATCAGTGTATGCTGACCGTTCGGGCACTCGCGCGCCGCTGTCATACCAAGCACGCCGTAGCCACAGCCCAAGTCGATCGAATCATCATCGTTTTGGAAGTCTACATAATCAAGCAGCATCAAACTGCCATCATCGAGCTTTTGCGGTGAAAAAATACCCCACGTGGTCGCAAAATCAAACGGCTTACCCAGCACTTCTTGGCGAAAGTTAATGTCTTCGCGCCAGTGTTGGGCGTTTTTTAGCAGGTCAGCAGGTGGTCTATGGCTCATGGGATTCTCAAATAATAGATAGGTAGAAGGAGGTGCGTTGTCCAATTAGGACAATGCGCATCGTATGACGAGTATTGTAGCGAGAAAAGGGTAGGTTTGCAGCATCGTATTATGGGAATCATTATGGTTGCCAAATTTGGCATGTAGAAAATACATAGAAAAAAAGATATTGGCAAGATTAGGTGAGAGGCTTACACTCAACTTTAACCTGATAGTTCTGAAGTAGTATGTATGGCAGACATTATATTTGTATCTAAAGTCGACTTTTGGATCGCGTTGATTTTATGGGTCGGTAGTTTATCACTTATCCTCATTCCATTATGGGAATGGCGCTGGGGCAAAAGCGATTCACGTATGCGAAACATACTGCTAATGGTTATTCTACTACCTTTTGCAGCACTGATGCTTATGCCTTTTTTTGGTACTAAATACACCTTAACGATAGCCAATTGTACGTAGATAGTGGTTTGTCCACTCAAACCATTGAGCTGGCAGATATCAATCATATTACACCAACTCGAAGCATGACATCTGCGCCAGCGCTATCATTGGATAGACTCAAAATAGAATATCGGAACAAATAAGTATTGATATCGCCAAAAGACAAGCTGCGCTTTTATCAAGAGATACAGGCACGTAATCCTAAAATAGTGATAGAGAAAAAATATAATTTCTAAACTACTTACTCAACCGTTTCTTTAACACATGATCAAACACAAACGGCCCAAAGGGCAAAAATGAACCAAGTACGCCAGCAGGCAACGCCCACAGCGGCATTTTAATTTTATGCGCCGTGATAAAGAGTACGACGATATAGGCGATGAACAACACCCCATGCACTGGGCCGACATAGCTCACCATTTCAGGCATATCCATCATATATTTGAGTGGCATAGCGATACCTAAGAGCAGCAAAAAAGACGTGCCTTCCAAATAACCCATGATGGTCAGTTTTTTCAGCGCAAATTCTTGCGCTTTGGTGAGAGTGGGTTTGGAAGATGGCTGAGCTTGCGACACGGTGTACTCCTCTGACGATCATGAATCAATATTTAATGACAATTCTACTCACCAAGCTACCCAAAAGCTATCCACGCGGATGATGCGCTGCATGTAACTGCTGCAATCTTGCCGTCGCTACATGGGTATAAATCTGTGTGGTAGACAAATCACTGTGCCCAAGCAATAATTGCACACTTCGCAGGTCGGCACCATGATTGAGCAGATGGGTGGCAAAGGCGTGACGTAAGGTATGAGGTGATAGTTCCTTATCAATACTAGCAATTTGAGCGTATTTCTTAAGCAGATACCAAAAATTCTGCCGCGTCATATAACCACCTTGCGCGGTCAAAAACACTGCTTGGCAGTTGCCAGATTTTAGATGGGCAATTAGATCGCCGCGCCCATGCGACAAGTAGTCTTCTAGTGCATCGCTGGCATATTCACCAAGTGGCACCAGTCGGGTTTTATTGCCTTTACCTGTGATTTGTAGCCAGCCAGAGTTTAGATTGACTTGCTCAAGTGACAGATTAATCAGCTCACTGACGCGCAAACCGCAGGCATAGAGCACTTCTAGCATCGCTTTGTCACGCAGTCCAAGCGCCGTACTGGTATCAGGTGCGGCAAGGAGATTATCAACATCAGCCTCGGTTAAATCCTTTGGTAACGGACGACCGAGTTTTGGGCTTTTGATACGCTCGCAGGGATTATCCTCGCGCAGATTGCTCGCAATCATCCATAAGTAGAACTGACGCAGGCTTGAGAGCATACGCGCTTGCGTGCGCGGGGTTTTATTATCTTGAGCGAGTATTGAGAGACAGTGCAGCACATCATCAGGCTGCCAGCGGGTTAGGGCGATAGGGTTGGTCAACTCGCAAGAGCGCAAGTCTCGCACATAAGCATTGCGCGTGCGCGTTGCCAGACCACGTGCTAGCATGGCTTGACGAAACTCAGTCATATAAGACGGCTCATCATCGACTGCCAGCGCTTTGGGTTGCCTTTGCTGTACAGCGCGGTCACGGCTCATAGGATGCTCGGATATAGGTCAGATATAAATTAACCACTTTTTTTCTTCACCACATAACGATAGAGCGTCACGCTTGCTGGCGTGGTGTCATCACTATCAACAGTGATTTCATCGGGGTCAGCATCTAGGTTGACATTTTCAGCCAGCGTCTCTTGACCGATTAGCTCGTGACCCAGATGACGACAGAAATTCGGAATATCGCGGGTGGTAGCAGGATCGGTGGCTAATATCTCAATCACCTCACCGCTATCTGCTTTGCGGATGACTCGGTGCAGCATCATCACAGGTTCAGGGCAGATCAGCCCTTGCGTATCTAAGTGATGGTCGATGGCAGTATCTGGTTTGGAAGTGGTCATAGTCATTGTCATAAAGCTAAATAAATGGGTTTAAGAATGGATCGTTTGTTTGATTACTTATCACGGTGTGATTGTTGGATCGTCTACTGTTTCTGTCTCTTCGTCAGTATTCGCCACGTCTAAAAAGTTAAAAAAACGCTTAAAAGTGACTTTAAATAAAAATGCCACCCCAAGCCAACAGGATAATCCCAGCCATGCGGTATCGGCAAATAGTAATCCACCAACCAATATAATGGTCGATACGCCAATACTCGTTGCAATCATGGACGGCTGGTTTAAGCGATAACGATAGATCACTAAGGCATCATAAAGCGTAATGGGAATCGTCAGCGCAACCAAGGCGTAGGGAAGGTTATAAAACAGTTGATACAGCAGCTGATTGTCATGGAACATCTTGATACTGGCAATAGTACCAAATACTATAAAGGCGAGAATGGCAGCATAAATGAGATAGATCGCTATCTGATTTGCACGCTGCGCGCCTCTAATACGAGCGATAGCAAGCGGGGCAAAACCATGTTGCGACTTAGTATGCAAATCTTGGTCTAGGGCAGTGGTCATAGTAATCAGTCATTTATCTGTGAATAGGTACGATGTAGCAAAATGGTGCGACAGAGACAACAGTGTCTCCTACCTATTTTGCCTAATTAGTCTGCTTTGACCGCATCAATAGCGATACTACTATTTGGATCCGCAAAGTAGGTCGACATCAGGATACAAGCAGAGATATCATCAATCGGATCACGTTCATGCTTGATCCAGCCGTTTTCCCAGGCGATCTCTCTTGCTTCGATAGAGGTTAAGCGCTCATCACATAATGATACGGTTACTGGCAAGTGCTGTTCCATGACTCTATGCGCTAGACGCCGCGCGAATTTATGTGCGCGTTTTGAAAGCATGGAGCTACTGCCATCCATATTAAGTGGCAATCCGACTACTACCTGTGCCACCCCCCAAACCTTGATGATACCGATAAGGTTGTCCCAGTCTGGCTGACCATTATTCATCGCTAAGATATCAAAAGCGCGTGCGGTTTGGGTCAAGCTATTACCGAGCGCCATGCCCATTTTTTTGACGCCATAATCTAGCGCCAAAATAAGATGCGGCTTTATTTCTGGCTCAGAGTCGCTAAGACCATTGATGTTAGACTCATTACTGTTAAGGCCATTTATATCAAGATCATGATCTGTAGCTTCTGTGCTATCCACCATAAAAGTACTATCCACCATAGTGACGGCTATCCTTTATTTTTTTATCTGTATTCATAGAGCACAATTCATAGAGCGTATACTATTAAGCATGACCGATGTCACTGCTAAGATAGTCAAAGTTGACGCCGATTTTGTCAGCGGCGATTTGCCAGCGCTCTTCGAACGGCGTATCAAACAATAAAGTCAGATCGGCAGGGCAAACGAGCCAATCACCATTACCCAGTTCTTGGTCTAACTGTTTTTTGCCCCAGCTGGCATGACCCAAGCACAGTTGATAGTGACCGACGCCTTGACCTGCCGCGATACGCTTTAGAATATCTTGGCTGGTGGTGATGCAGACATTCTCTGAAATCGCAAAAGAAGACGCCCATTCAGGCTGACCAGTATGCAGCACAAAGCCCACCTCAGGATACATAGGGCCACCTTCTAAAGCCACATCTTCCATCACTTGCGGATCGGTCACCTCAATATCCAAATCTTCTAGCAGTTTACCCACTCGCGCCTGCTCTAACGGACGATTGACCATTAGACCTAGTGCACCGTGATTATCATGGCGACAAATATAAATGAGTGCCTGTTCAAACCTTGGGTCTGACAGCTCTGGTGCCGCAATTAAGAAATGATGGGTCAAATTGGTTTTAGACATAGAAACAAACGCAACCGAATAATAAGGGTGAGAGACCACTATATGGTGATAACCAATAGAAAAGCAAGATTCACGCCAACTGCTATTGATAGCCACAAAGATTTAACAAGTACTTTTTTTGATTAATAGTGCTGGATGATTTAACGACAATTAATATGTTATTTGACATCAGATAGCAAGCTACGAGCATGATCGCGAGTCACGTCAGTGATCGTAACGCCACCAGACATACGCGCCAGCTCATCTACCTGCGCGCTGTTGGTCAGGATGATCAGCTCACTTTCGGTCTGTTCTTGATGATGCTTTTGTACCAAGATATGCTGGTGCGCTTGCGCCGCGACTTGTGCTTGGTGAGTGATCGCGAGCAATTGCTGCGTTTGCCCAAGCGCGCGTAGTAGCTCGCCGACCACCTGCGCCGTACCGCCACTGATACCGACATCGACTTCATCGAATACCAAAATAGGCTTGGCAGCATTGTTATCAGCGTTGGTTGCTTGCAAGACTTGCATGACCAGCGCCATTCGCGACAGCTCGCCACCTGAGGCGATTTTATGTAGTGGCTGCATGGGCATACCGACATTGGCACTGAACAATAAATCAATATCGTAGCATCCGTGTACATTGTACTGGCTAGGTTCTGTCTTTTTGGTAAAAACAAACTCGCAGCGCGCATTGGGCAACGCAAGCGGTTGTAGTTGCTCAATAAGCTGTTTGCTAATGATTGGTGCCGCTTTTGTACGCTCTTGATTTAGCTGGGTGGCCAGTGCTAGATAGTCTTGCCAAGCTTGCTCAATTTGCGCGGCCATCGCATCACTGCTTGGCTCGTTTTCTAGCTGCTCTAATTGCTCTTGCCACGCTTTTGCTTCATCAATCAAATCGCTCGCTGGCAAGTTGTGCTTACGTGATAAGCGATGACCCAAACTGATGAGGTTGTCTAATGCTTGTAAGCGCTCAGGGTCAGGTAGCTGCTGCTCGGCATAATCTGACAGTAGCGCCGTTACCTCGGTGATTTGTTGCTGCGCCAAATGCAGCTGTTCAGAGGCTTGCTCAAAGGTTTGGCTGACACCAACTTGATGATCGCAAAGCTTGATTGCTTGCCCGAGCAAGGTCATCACATCTGGCTCATCAGTATCGTTGTCGAGCAGATGCAAGCCATGGCTGGCCTCTTGCATTAAGGCTTCAATATTAGAGAGCTCCTCGTGCTCAGATTCAACTTCTGCATAGTCCACAGCCAATAGAGGGGTGATGTCTGCCAGTTGGCTTTGTAAAAGTTGAATACGATCTTGACGCTGAGCCTCGCGACTTGCAATATCATCAGCGCGACGCTTTAGCTGCTGATACTGCTGATAGCTACTGGCTGTCTGACGCGCGAGTGGCGTTATTTGTGCCATCTCATCGAGCCAATTCACCACAAACTGCGGCTTGAGTAAGGCTTGCTGAGCATGTTGGCTATGAATATTGACCAGTAATGCGCCCAAACTTTTTAGCTCAGCCAAACTGGCGGGCGAACCATTCAACCATGCTTTTGAGCGACCAGTGTTGCTCAGCTGCCGCCGAATAAGTACTTCAGGCTCGTCTAGCGCCCGATCGTTTTTGGCAAACCATTCGGCAATGACGCTGTTATTCTCTACATCAAACTGAGCATAAATGTCTGCATTGTCTGCGCCATGTCTGACCATCGCGCTGTCTGCGCGTGCGCCGACACACAAGGATAGTGCATCTAGCAATAACGACTTGCCAGCCCCTGTTTCACCAGTGATGACATTGAAGCCTTCAGCGACACTCAGCTCATGCTGAGCGATCAACGCAAACTGATGTAAAGTTAATGATACTAGCATCAACGCCTCTCATGACAGACAATGAACTTCGTATAAATCTCAAGAAGCCATCTATAAAATAAGGTAAATAAAGAAATGAATTTATCTATTTAACGACACTAAATAGATAAATATTGTAGGCAAACAGTATGGTGCTAAATGTGCTTAAATACAAACATTAAGGGAGTGTATAATCGAATTTTTGATTGGAAGATTACCACAAAATTATCAAAAACTGGTAATGAGTAATCGCTGTAATATCAATCATTAAGAGGGTTGATTATAGCAAAATGATGCCTATATACTAAGCGTGATCTCGGACAAAATTCATAAAAATAGACCCAGTATAATGATGCGTTAATGGCACAAAAGCAGATAAATAAGTCCATTTGAGCTTAGCATTAAACAGTATTTTCCTAGTCGCTTTAACAAACTTTATAGAGATAATGTGGTAGCATAATCTCACATAATGATAAACTCTTCTTGTTATATTGATGAAATACGGTGCATGACAACGAGTCATGATTTTGTAAAATTACAGGCGTATAGTGAGAAGAGTATGCCAATCAGTCATTATTCCAAAGCGTTTTCATAGAACCTGTGGCTACTCTTAGCACGCAGATATCTAGTAGAGAAGGATACCGTACTTAGTGCAGAGAGGTGTGTCGATGACGCAGCTCTAGCGGTAACCAGTTACTTATTTTTTAGTTTTACCATAATTATTTGATAAGGAAGCCACTATGACAGCGGCGCAATTTACTAACGTAACAGTTAATGCCCAAGCGACAGTATCTTATGATGGTCGCTGTTCCAGCCATACCATTATGTTTGAAGACGGTCGTCACAAAACCTTGGGCGTGATCTTACCTTGTGATAACTTGGTTGAGCATTATCACTTTAGCACCAATACATCCGAGCGTATTGAAATCACTGGCGGCGAGTGTGAAGTGAAAATTAATGGTGATGACGAGTTTAGCTACTACCGTGCTGGTCAATCGTTTGTTGTCGAAGGCAATAGCGGTTTCAATCTACGTACCGAAGAAATTGTTCAGTATGTCTGCCATTTAGAAGGTTGATATTGGCAACAATGCGATTAAGTTGACATTGGGTACAGTTAAGCTAGTATCATTATTGAACAGCTAACGCCATCAAATCTTAATGACCAAACAATAAACAATATCAGGTTGATATTGTTTATTTCTGTTTTTAGTGCTGACTTAATCGCTCCCTCATTGGCAACGAGTTGCAGTGCTCAACGTCGATAATATTCTTCTTATTCCATCGCTTAGCGCGATATCCACCTGATATTTAATAGGCCTATTATGGCAAAACCCATTTATTTTTACGGCATTCATGCCATTGATGCGTTACTTAAACACCGCCCTTTGGATGGTCTTAGCTTGTTTGTGCAACAGGGACGCGAAAGTGACAGTCATGTACAAGCGATTATGGCTGAGGCGGAAGCCAATGGCATTAGCATCCAGCCGACCCAAAAAGATAAGCTGACACAGCTATGTGGTAGCCCGCAGCATCAAGGCGTGGTACTCAATGCTCGTCCGCTAGGTTTTGCTGATGAAGGTCTGCTTGATACCATTATTGGTCGCGAACAGTGCTTATTGCTAGTGTTAGATCAAATCACAGACGCGCATAACTTTGGCGCTTGCTTACGTACAGCCGTAGCAATGGGTGTGGATGCCGTGGTTTGTCCGAAGCACCATGCAGCAAGCCTGACGCCCACAGTCGCTAAAGTATCGGTTGGTGCCTCAGAAATGATGCCAATTATTAGTGTCACCAATTTGGCACGTACACTTTCACAAATCAAAAACGCAGGAGTATTTGTGTTTGGTACGGCGCTCAATGCCGATGCGAAGCCTATCCACGCCGCTGATCTGACTGGTAAAACCGCCATCATCATGGGGTCAGAAGGAGAGGGGATGCGCCGCCTAACAATGGAGAGCTGCGATGAGCTGGTCTATATTCCGATGTCAGGGAACGAGCACGGTAATCTACAAAGCTTAAACGTAAGCGTCGCTACTGGTATGGCTCTATACGAGGTTAATCGCCAGCGAACTTTAGCTGCTGGGCAAGCGTAAGGTACTCTTGGTGTAGGGGTTCTAGCTGTAAGTATAGAGAGGCAAGGTCGCTCTCGTTGAGTATGACATCGTCTGCATGACGATTGCGCTCTTCACGACTGAGCTGGTTGGTCATAATGGCTTTGATTTTCTGTATGCTTTGATCATCACGCTGACTGGCACGCGCAAGTTGCGTGTCTTCGGTAGCATCCATCACAAGGATACGTTGACACAAATTGGCAAGACCTGCTTCAGCTCCCTCAATGAGTAGAGGTGCGGACAATACCACATAAGGTGAGGTACTAGACTCTAACTGTGCTTTCGCTGTCTCACGTATCGCTGGATGCGTGATCGCCTCAAGCTCAATAAGCGCTTCAGGGTTTGCAAATACATGCGAGCGTACAGCGGCTCTATCCATTGACCCATCACCACTTAATACCCAATCACCGAATCTTTTTTGGATTTTGCGCAGAGTGTCGCTGCCTTTAGTAACGATCTCATGAGAGATCACATCGGCATCGATAATATCGATCCCTTGCTCAGCAAACCAAGCACTAGCAGCGGATTTGCCACTACCGATCCCGCCCGTTAAACCAACGACGAGCGTCTTGTTTTTTATCTGTAGATTTTGTGGTTGACGTAAATAAAATTGTGCGGCTTTATTTGACATAACGATGGCTTATTTGACAGAGGTAGTAAAAGCAGTGACTAATGAAGAAATTGCTTATCAATAATTGTGCCTATAGATTAGGGTAAAAAACTTACTATCAAGACTTAGTAAGTATACATACCGAGATACCAGCTGACGATATCTGAGCCGTATAACAAAGCAACAATGCCCGCGATAGCAATGTAAGGACCAAAAGCAAAAGGCCTGCTCTCACCTTGCTTTTTCATCAAAATTATCCCGATGATTGACCCAAGTAAGGATGATAATAAAATAATGAGTGGCAACATCATGGGTCCGAGCCAAGCACCTAATACTGCTAATAATTTAAAATCACCTTGACCCATCCCATGTTTCTTAGTGATTAAGTAGAATACTTTGACGACGATCCACAGGGATAAAAATCCAAAGAGTAGTCCCCATATCGACTGCGTTGGCGAGACAAACCAGCCTTGTGAGTTGACCGCCAATCCTAGACCTGCTAGTGGAAAAGTCAGGCGATCGGGTAATAGCTGCGTATCAAAATCAATACCTGTTAGAGCCACTAGTGTCCACACTAGGACGAGCGCTGACAATCCAGTTGCATTGACGCCGAATTTGTAGATCACGAGCACCGATAGTAAGGCGGTTACTAGCTCAACTACAGGATAACGCAGACCAATAGCAGCTTTGCAGTTTGAACAGCGCCCTCTTAGTGCCAGCCAGCTGATTAAGGGTATGTTTTCATACCATCTGATCTTATGAGCGCAATGGGGGCAGCGTGAGGCAGGTCGACTCAAAGTAATGGGTTGGTCAGCAGCTACGATATTCGCTATGGGTAGCGTATGCTCGCGTGGCATATCTGCCTGTTCAATCATAAATTGGCTACATTCTTGTCGCCAACCATAAATCATCATAAGCGGTATACGATGAATCACAACATTTAAAAAACTGCCAATACAAAGACCTAATAAACCAAATATGACCAAAGCTAAAGTTATATTTTCTTGTAGTAACGTTATAAATTGCATTAAATCATTATCCTACGACTGAGCCCATTTGGAAGATTGGTAAGTACATGGCAATGACCAGACCACCGACCAATACACCCAGTACAGCCATAATGAGTGGTTCCATTAAGCTGGTTAAACCATCAACGGCGTTGTCGACCTCATTCTCATAATAGACAGCGACTTTATCTAGCATTTCCTCTAAGCTACCAGACTCTTCACCGATACCTACCATTTGAATGACTAGACTCGGGAATAAGTTAGTTGAACGTATAGAGAACTGTAGTTGCTGACCAGTAGAGACATCATTTTTGATCTGCTGAGTGGCGTTATAAAATACGACATTGTTGGTCGCACCAGCAGTAGAATCTAGCGCATCAATGAGGGGAACACCAGCGGCAAAAGTGGTAGATAATGTACGAGCAAAACGTGCAATAATTGCTTGGTAAGCGATGTTGCCAAAAATTGGTGCTTTTAATATCGCGCGGTCTAAAAAGTCACGGAATTTTTTTGAGCGTTTTTTGGCTTCTGAAAATCCGATAATAGCTCCACCAATTAAAATAATTAAAATAAACCACCAAGACTGCATCCACTCAGACATATTAACCACCATTTGGGTAAAGGCAGGCAGCTCTGCACCAAATGAACTAAATAAGTCCGAGAACACAGGCACTACTTTTATTAATAGAATCATGGTAACAATAATAGCCACCACGATAACAGCAATGGGATATTTCATTGCTTTTTTAATCTTTGCTTTTAGTAGTTCGCTTTTTTCTTTATAAGTCGCTACGCGCTCAAGCATGGTCTCTAGTGCACCAGATTGTTCGCCAGATTCGACAAGTGAGCAGAATAGATCATCAAAGTAACGAGGATGTTTACGTAGGGCGGAAGCAAAGGTGCCACCTGCTTCGATATCGGCTTTGATTTGTAGCACCAAGTCTTTCATACTCGGATTATCAAGCGAATCTGCTACAATTTCAAAGGACTGAGTCAGCGGTACACCTGCTTTCATCATTGTTGCTAACTGCCGAGCAAAAATCGCAATATCAATGGCTTTAATTGATTTTTTGAAGGTATAGAGCGGTTTTGGTTTCTTTTTAATACCTTTAACCGTGATCCCTTGCTTGCGCAAAGTTGCTTTGGCTAACTCTAAGCTACGACTAGTGGTTTCACCTTTCACCTTTTGCCCGCGTCGGTTTACGCCATCATAGACAAAGTCCAACAGCATGTCAGTCTTAGCTTTTGCCATATTACTACCCTCGAAATTGTCTAATATAGATATTGCAAACATAAAGCAGAATACCAGACAAAATCGTTGGCTGGCATACTTTATTTTAGCGCAAAAAACCAGTGTCTATCTGTTTTATTTTTAGATATATCTATTAGATAGTATTTCTAATTTTGAAGTCTTCAGAAAGCAAAATACTAGAAGATTAATAGTTTATTATACGGCTTAATATTTATGCGACTTATTCAGAAGTAACGCGCATCATTTCTTGAATACTGGTGACACCTTGCAGAACTTTTAAAACCCCAGAACGGCGCAGATCTCGAAAACCGTTTTTGAGCGCCGCATCTTTGATATCTATGGCATTGCCATCTTCCATAATGATACGTGAGATGTCGGGGCTGACCTTCATCACCTCATAAATACCCACACGACCTTTGTAACCTTCACGGCATTCATTGCAGCCTACTGGCTCATAAATCACATTGTCTGAATTGTCCAAGTCTGTATCAGTAAAGCCTATCTCTAGTAGGCTTTGCCGTGGAAGATTAATCGGTTTCTTACAGTTTTTGCATAACCGCCGCGCCAAACGTTGGGCAATGACTAGGTTGACTGACGTTGCAATGTTAAAAGAAGCCACACCCATATTACGCAAACGCGTCAACGTCTCGGGTGCTGAGTTGGTATGTAGGGTTGAGAGTACCATGTGTCCTGTTTGTGCCGCTTTAATAGCGATCTCTGCAGTCTCCAAGTCACGAATCTCACCAACCATGACAATATCAGGATCTTGACGCAAAAAAGATTTGAGCGCATTAGCAAAGGTTAGGCCGACCTTAGCGTTGACATTGACTTGATTGATACCCTCAAGGTTAATCTCCACAGGGTCTTCAGCTGTTGAGATGTTGGTGGCACCAGTGTTTAAAATATTGATACCCGTATAAAGAGAGACTGTCTTACCAGAACCAGTGGGGCCAGTAATCAGCAGCATGCCTTGTGGTTTGTGTAAGGCTTCTAAAAACATCTCCTGTTGATCGGGTTCATACCCTAGCGCATCAATACCGAGCATGGCTGATGAAGGATCTAGGATACGTAAAACAATTTTTTCACCGAATAAGGTCGGTAACGAGTTTACCCGGAAGTCGATCGCCTTAGTTTTAGAGATTTTGAGCTTGATACGTCCATCTTGCGGCACCCTGCGTTCCGAGATATCCATCTGTGACATGACTTTTAATCGAGCTGCGATTTTGTTGGCCAGTTGGACTGGCGGATTGGCTATCTTTTCCATCACGCCATCAACACGAAAACGTACTCGGAAAGATTTTTCGTAAGGTTCAAAATGCAGATCAGAGGCGCCCATGCGAATGGCATCGACCAGCATTTTATTGACGAATTTTACAACAGGTGCCTCATCGACCCCATCGCTAAGCTTTGTTTCACCGTCATCGTTACCTTCATCACCATCTTCAAAGTCAACGTTTAAGTCACTGTTGGAGAAGCTATCAAAGCTTTGCATCGTATCAGCGTAAACGCTTTCGATACGCTTTTTTAGCTTGTTTTCTTCAACAACAATCGTTTCAATAGACAAGCGAGAATTAAAGGCAATGGCATCAATAGCATCGACACGAGTTGGATCACTTAGCGCTACAAATAAGCGTTGTCCGCGTTTAAATAGTGGCAATGCATTAAACTTACGAACAATTTTTTCATCGACTAAGTCCTTTGGAATGACATCAGTGCTGAGTGCATCGAGATCGAATAAGGGATCGCCAAAGGCTTGTGATAACATTTGAGCAAGGTGATAAGAATCAGCCAGTTTATTGTCTACAAGGTACGGCACTAGCCCTATTTGCTGCTGCTGCGACTCAATCTGTGCCGTTTTCATATTTGCTTCGCTAACGACACCATCACTGATGAGCTGCTGCGCCAGACCACCATATTTACTGGTTGTAATAGACATTATGACCTCTCCTTGATAAAGGGTTTTCACACCGCTTTAGAATACAAACTACTATATATGTTTCAATATATTTGCGGTAATCGATACGTATTTTGATTCAGCAAGTTATTTTTACTTCTTTCGTAATAACTTATAAAGCGTTTAATAATATTTAATTTCTGTTAAACACAATATACAACTTTACTTGATTTTAGTTTAAAGACTTTCTACAAACGATTAAACAATCAATACATCAAAATCTCTGCTTTTAGCTGTCATTCTTGAACATAGGTATTGAAAAGCACCGCTGCTTCTGGCGGTACACTACTATAGCACTTACGAATTATTTGTTATACTGGCGCGCATATGAGCCGAATTGGCGCGAATACATGAGACAAGGTAAATAAGTATGCAAGCTTGGGTGATCGGTAATTGGAAACAGAATCCAGCAACTAGCCATGATGTTGATGCGCTGTTAGATGACCTGCTGACTAAGGTTGATGCTAAAAATCAAGCTAAAACGCCAACCTCTAGTAGTCAATGCAAATTGATGGTAGCACCAAGCTGTATTCATTTGGCCGCAGTCAGTGCACGCTTAGCAAATAGTTCAATAGTCAGTGCCGCTCAAGACGTGAGCGCTCATAGTGCAAGCACAGGCGCTTACACGGGAGACTGCTCAGCACAGCAAGTCGCAGATACAGGAGCCACTTGGACAATACTTGGTCACTCTGAGCGTCGCCAGTATCATAAAGAATCTCATGATTGTCTAATAAATAAACTGTCTCATGCGTTTTCTCAGAATCTTGGCGTGGTGTTCTGTATCGGCGAAACGCAAGAACAGTATGATAATGGCCAAACACTTGACGTTATCAATGAACAACTCTCAGTGATTAAAGATATGCTTGTTCAGCAACCAGATTTAGCAGCATCGTTATCTGAAAAGCTACTCGTCGCTTACGAACCTGTCTGGGCAATTGGTACTGGCAAAGTGCCGACTGTGGCAGAAGTGAGTAAGACTCATCAGCATATCAAGCAAACCGTTGCGGGATTTGCTGACATAGCAGATACGATTACCGTACTGTATGGCGGTAGTGTCAATGCTGGTAATGCCGATAGCTTTGCTTCTGACGCTATGATTGATGGTGCTTTGGTTGGCGGCGCCTCATTAAAAGCAGATAGCTTCTTAGCGATCGCTGATGCTTTTGGTCAAGTGAATGCTTAATCGAATAAATAACGCTCAGATATCAGTATCATAGCTGATAGGCAGTATGGTTTTACCAGTTGGTAAAAGTAGGTTTAACAGTACCCTTGCAATCGTGTACAATGCGCCTTATTTATATAATCGATTTGGCATCATGAGATGCTAGTCATTATTTTTATTAACCTTACGTTTTATTTTCCGTTATCAGTCGTCATTACGCGGCAAAAGAGGCCACCATGTTTACGTTTATATTAGCCCTGCATATTATCGTGGCCATTGCCATGATCGGCTTGATTTTGATACAGCATGGTAAAGGGGCAGATGCTGGGGCTTCTTTTGGTGCCGGTTCATCAGGTACAGTATTTGGTGCAGCGGGAACCGCCAACTTTTTGACACGTGCGACTGCAGTATTGACGGTCATATTCTTTATTACCAGTATGACGTTGGCTGTTCATGCGCGTAAGCAAGCAGAAGATCAATTTCGTCTAGATGCGCCAGTATCAGCGCCGCAAACGCCGCGTCCATTGACACAAAATCCTGAATAAGTGGCTTTTGAGTAGTCAGCGCTTGCTATTTTGGTAGGTTACATTTACAATGCTTTTCTGTTTTCGCAAGTCCTTATCTATTAATGCCTACCTTACGCATTATATATAGTAGATAGGAAGTTAGAGAACAGGGTAGTAAAATGCGATTGTGGTGGAATGGTAGACACGCCATCTTGAGGGGGTGGTGGCGAAAGCTGTGGGGGTTCAAGTCCCCCCAATCGCACCAAGTTTCACAGACGCAGCATAGCGTCAGGTTGGATTTTTAGTAGTAACCACTTAATTTATAATTATTTTAAATAAAGTGTTGACACTTCTACATTATCTCCCTATAATATGCGTTCTAGATTGATGCGGGGTGGAGCAGTCTGGTAGCTCGTCGGGCTCATAACCCGAAGGTCGTTGGTTCAAATCCAGCCCCCGCTACCACTTTTTATACTGATGTTTTGTACACTAAATTTGTCAGTACCGATTAACCCACCATAATGTTTGTGGGTTTTTTTGTATCTGAAGGTCAGTGTTATCGCGGTATCTATCCTACTTATGCTAAGCTCTAGGTCTATAGAGTACGATATTACTCGTCACTGGTCATCATCGGCCGCCACTGGCACGATGCTCCTTAAGCAACACTATCTTTTATTCCTCACGCTTTTATCGATAGTAGTGCTTTATAACTAATAAAAGCATTGTTTGGCTGAGCTTGATGTTTTTTAGGCTCGTCCCTATATAAACGCACAACACCTGTTATATGTTTGTGGTTTGCCATTATATAATGACCGTAATTCTTACTATATATAAGTACGAAAAGAGCAAAGCTTTGATACGGTTTACTAAGTACGATAGATAAGCGAATAGGAAAAGACAAAGAGATTATGAAGCTTTCGACTAAAGTTGCAGAACTGACTAATATTATTGCCCCTGCTGTGGCCGCTTGCGATGTGTCGCTATGGGGTATAGAATTTGCGCCACAAGGCCGCCGCTCTTTATTGCGCATTTATATTGAGGCACTGCCAGAAGAGCAAGCCCAAGATAAACACGTTACTATCGAAGACTGTGCCGCAGTGAACCATCAAGTAAGCGGTATTCTCGAAGTTCATGATCCTATTGCTGGTGAATATATCTTAGAAGTGTCTTCACCTGGTTTTGACCGTGCATTTTTCTCAGATGAGCAAATGCATGCCTATGTTGGTCAAACAGTCAGCTTACGTTTGATTCAAGCTATCGGCACAGGTGATCAAAAACGTCGTAAAGCAACAGGTACATTAGATAGTATCGATGATAAAGCTTTAAAACTGACGTCAAGCGATGGTGAGCAGTTTGAGATTGCGTTAAGTAATATTGATAAAGCCAACTTAGTTTACGAAGATGCCTAAATACATATTATTAGGCAGCTGCTCATAGATTAGCAGTGTCATCTTCAAATAGCTTATGTGGCTTATAGTAACTATATAATAGCAACACCCAAATTATAAAATTTAAGTCAATTAAAAAATGATAGGACAGGTATAGCATGAGTCGTGAAATCTTAACGGTAGTAGAAACTGTCAGTAATGAAAAGGGCTTAAATCCTGAAGATATCTTTGAAGCCATAGAAGACGCTTTGGTGGTATCGACCAAGAAAAAAGTATATACCGAGCAGCCAGAAGTGGCTGTGCGAGTAGCTATTGACCGTGCAACTGGCGATTACGATACTTATCGTTACTGGACAGTGGTTGCAGATGAAGACCATGAAATGCCAGCTTGTCAGCTTGCTATCACCGATCTTGATCAAGAAGAATGGTCAATTGGTGATATTAAAGAAGAGCAAATTGAATCAATCGAATTTGGTCGTATTGCTGCTACTCAAGCCAAACAGGTCATCATCCAAAAGATTCGTGAAGCTGAGCGTGCACTAGTTGCAGACGCTTTCGAGCCGCGTGTTGGTGAGATGATGTATGGCGAAGTCAAAAAACAGACTCGTGATGGCTATATCATAGATTTGGGTGACAATGCTGAAGGTTACTTGTCACGCGATCAAATGTTGCCACGTGAGCAGCTGCGTGCAAAATCACGTATCAACGCCATCTTGTACCATGTAAACCGTGAAAACCGCGGTGCACAGTTATTGTTGTCTCGTACGCATCCTGAAATGCTATCAGCATTGATGCAAAAAGAAGTACCAGAGATCGCAGAACAAATTATTGAAATCCGTAACGTCGCTCGCTTGCCTGGCACCCGTGCTAAAATAGCCGTGAAGACCAACGATCATCGTATTGACCCAGTCGGTGCCTGTATTGGTATGCGTGGTACACGTATCCAAGCAGTACAGCAAGAATTAGACGGTGAGCGTATCGATGTCGTGGTATGGTCAGATGATCCTGCTCAGTTCATCATCAGCTCTTTAGAGCCAGCTGATGTCAGCAGCATCATCTTAGATGAAGATACTCAAACAGCAGATATTATCTTTAGCACTAATGATCAGTTGGCGCGTGCTATTGGCTCTCAAGGTCAGAATGTACGTCTAGCCTCTGAGTTGACTGGTTATAAGCTAAATATGATGCTTGAAGAAGAATACAAACAGCGTCAAGAAAACGAATCAAAGGCATTCATCGAATTATTTTATGAGCGCTTAGAAGTTGATCAAGACTTAGCACAGGCATTGGTTGATATCGGTTTTACCAGTATCGAAGAAGTCGCCTATGTGCCCGTTGAGACCTTCTATGACATCGAAGGCTTAGATGATGAAGCAATCGATATGATTCAAGAACGTGCTAAAGACGTCGTCATTGCTGACGAGCTGGTCAAACAACAGAACATGAAAGAGCCAAGTCAAGAGCTCCAAGAGCTTGAAGGTATGACAGTCAGCTGGGCCTATAAAATGGCACAAAAAGACATTATTACCGTTGATGACTTGGCAGAACAAGCCGTCTTCGATCTAGAAGATATCGAAGGATTAGACTCTGAAACTGCAGGAAAACTCATCATGAAAGCTCGGGAATCTTGGTTCGATGAATAAGCGGTAACTGCATATCGCTGTCTTTTGGTGATATGCTATTGAGAATAAAGTGCTGATATCTATTTATAAATATCAGCCTTAACCCAATCATTTGTAGCCAACAACTGAATTGAACATATAGCAAATAATAGACAGTAGGTGATAATAAATGGCAGATAAGACCGTCAAAGAACTGGCAGAAATGGTAGGCAAAACTACAAGTGCTGTAAAGCAGCAATTAGTAGATGCTGGCCTGCCTGCTCGCGCAGAGGATGACTTAGTCACCGAGCTTGAGCAAGAAAAGCTGGTGACGTATTTAAAACAAAGTCATGGTCAACAAGAAAAGCGTCGTATTAGTCTGAAGTCTAAGACCACTAGTACCGCGCGTGTGACTGGCTCTTCGGGCAAATCTAAGAGCGTCAATGTTGAAGTGCGTAAGAAGAAAGTATTCGAAAAGCCTGATCCAGAAAAAATGGCTGAAGAACTAGCAGCGCGCGAGCAGGCTCTCATTGAGTCTCAAGAACGTGCCGCTAAAGAAGCCGAAGAACGTGCCGCTACTAAGAAAAAAGCGGAAGAGCGTCAAGCGGCAACCTTAGCAGCGATGCGTGCAAGTCTAGGATCTAGCAAAAAATCAGACGACAAAAACGATGATATCTCTACGTCAGTTGTCGTTAAAAAAGGCGGTAAAGCGAGCAAAGCCACTGTTGAAGTTAAGCCTAAAGAGCAGCCAAAGAAAAAAGTTGCTGCTACTAAGCCTAAAGTGGAAACCGCTGCTGAGCGTAAAGCTCGCGAAACGCGTGAGAAAGAAGAAGCGCGTCTGCGTGAAATCGAATTAGAGACCCGCCGTACTCAAGCTGAAGAAGCACAAAAACGTACACTTGAGCAAATGCGTAAAATGGCTGGTAAATATACCGACCGTGAGCCTGTTACTGAAGTACGTAAAGATGAACCATTGGCTGAAGGTCTGGTCGGTGATGCATTAGAAGAATCATTTGAAAAAGAACGTCGCGAAATCAAACGTGGTGCAAATAGCACGGGTACCCGCGGTCGTCGTCGTAAGAATCAAGATGAGCGTGAAATCAAAAACCGTAAAAATGGTTTGCGTTCAACACAAGCTTCACAGCATAAATTTGAAAAACCAGTCGAAAAAATCGTTTATGATGTCGAAATTAGCGAGCAAATTTCAGTTGCTGATCTTGCACAGCGTATGGCGGTTAAAGCTCGCGAAGTCACCAAATTACTCATGAAAATGGGCGAAATGGCTCGTGAATCAGACACGATTGATCAAGCAACTGCAAGTTTGCTGGTTGAAGAAATGGGTCATAACCCAGTACCAGTCAGTGATACTAAAGTGGAAGACGATCTACAAGATGCGGTTGATGAGCGTAGCAGTAACGTTCAAACTCGTCCGCCAGTAGTGACGATCATGGGCCACGTCGATCACGGTAAGACATCACTGCTTGATAAAATTCGTGAAACGAAAGTTGCGAATGGTGAAGCGGGTGGTATTACTCAGCATATCGGTGCTTACCACGTAAAAACCGAGCGCGGTGTTATTACTTTCCTTGACACCCCAGGTCACGCGGCCTTTAGCGCCATGCGTTCACGTGGTGCTCAGGCGACTGATATTGTTGTACTTGTTGTCGCAGCTGATGATGGCATGATGCCGCAAACGGCAGAAGCGATTGATCATGCACGTGCTGCTGGTACGCCAATCATTGTCGCTATCAACAAAATGGATAAACCAGGCGCTGATCCTGACCGTGTTCTTAATGAATTGACAACGAAAGAAGTCATCTCAGAAGAATGGGGTGGTGATACACCAATGGCACGTATCTCAGCCAAAACTGGTGAAGGTATTGATGACTTACTAGAATTTATTAGCTTACAAGCTGAGTTAATGGAGCTAGAAGCGCCACTAGACGGTGCTGCACAAGGCGTGGTTATTGAATCAAGACTTGAAAAGGGTCGTGGTCCTGTTGTTAGTGTCCTAGTTAAGAAAGGGACATTGAAACAAGGCGACTTGGTTCTAGCTGGTGAGCATTATGGTAAAGTTCGTGCACTAACTGACGAGCATGGCCAACGTATCAAGTCAGCTGGTCCGTCGATTCCTGTAGAGATTTTGGGCTTGCCTGAAACACCTGCTGCTGGTAGCGAGTTCCTAGTTGTGACGGATGAGAAAAAAGCTCGCGAAGTTGCGGACTTTAGAACCAACCGTGAGCGTGAGCGTCAACTTGAACGTCAAAATGCCATGCGTTTAGAGAGTATGTTCGATCAAATGGGTCAAGGCGATGTGTCATTCTTGAACATTGTATTGAAAACAGACGTACGTGGTTCACTTGAAGCACTACTAGCTGCCCTAAATGAATTGTCTACTGATGAAGTAAAAGTCAGAGTCATCAGTTCAGGCGTTGGTCCTATCTCTGAGTCTGACGTAACACTTGCAGAATCTAGCGAAGCGGTATTGTTAGGCTTCAATGTCCGTGCAGATGCCACCGCACGCCGTAAAGCAGATACTGCTAACATGGATATTCGCTACTATAGTGTCATCTATGGTTTGATCGATGATGTGAAATCTGCAATGAGCGGTATGCTTGCTCCTGAACATCGTGAGAAAATCCTTGGTGTTGCAGACGTTCGTGAAGTATTCCGCTCTAGTAAGTTTGGTGCGGCTGCTGGTTGTATGGTGGTTGAAGGTACAATCTATCGCAACAAACCTATCCGCGTATTGCGTGATGACCAAGTTATCTTTACTGGTCAATTGCAATCATTACGTCGCTATAAAGAAGACGTCAATGAAGTACGTACTGGTATGGAATGTGGTCTGGCCGTTCGTGGCTATGATGTCGAAGCTGGCGATAAGATCGAAGTCTTTGAAATTCAAGAGTTCGCCCGTACTATCTAAAGCCGCTGTTCGATAGCAGAGTATGTAGCAATGCGATATGCCAAATGTGCTGAGCATGCTAAATACTCTGTCGATATTCAGCTGTACTTAGGCCTATCAGGTACACCCTGCTAGGCCTTTTTTAGCAAATATCATTACTACATTTTTTAGTAAACAGTTCTATATATTAATAACAATAAGCCCATTAAAGTAAGGTAACAACATGAACCAACGTCTACAACGCTTATCCGATCAGATCCAGCGTGAGCTTGCTGTTCTTATTCGTGATGAAGTCAATGATCCTCGCCTGACAGGTTTTGTCACGATCTCTAGTGTCAAAGTTAGCCCAGATTTAGGCTATGCAGATGTCTATGTCACTATCATGGAGCCTGAGCTCAATGATGCCATGACTAAGACCAATCACGAAGAAAGCGTCAAAGTACTGAATAAAGCAGCAGGGTTTTTGCGTACTGAGCTGAGCCATAGTCTAAAAACACGTACTACGCCGCGTCTACGCTTTCACTATGACGAAGTGACTGCCCGTGGTAACTACATGATGGACTTGATCAGTAAAGCCGTCACCAAGACTGAGCAAAACGAGAATGACGAGTAAGTTATTATTATGTCTATAGCGTCTAAGCAACCTGATAAAAAAGCCAGGATAACACCTGAAAAAATAAAAGTTTCAGGTGTTATCCTGGTGGACAAACCCAAAGGTATGACTTCACAGCAAGTTGTGTCAAAAGTGAAGTATTTGTTTAAGTCACCGATACACGATAGTAAAAAGGCTGGTCATACTGGTACGCTTGATCCGATGGCAACTGGTTTACTGCCGATTTGCTTAGGCGAAGCGACCAAGTTTAGTCATTATCAACTGGATGCTGACAAGTCTTACCAAGCAACTATTTTGCTGGGTAGTCAAACCGATACGGGTGATGCAGACGGTCAAGTGGTGGCACAATCCGCTATTCCAGCATTTGATGATGCTTCATTGGCTACTATTGCACGTCAGTTTCTGGGCGCTCAGCAGCAGATACCACCAATGTATTCAGCATTAAAAAAAGATGGCAAAAAACTGTACGAGTATGCCCGCGCTGGTATTGAAATCGATAGGCCACCGAGAGATATTACTATTAAGGCTATCGAGCTGCATGCGATTGATGATACACAGATTCGTTTGACCGTTACTTGTACCAAAGGGACTTACGTACGTGTGTTAGCAGAGGATATTGCGAAAACATTGGGTACGCTTGGACATTTAACGGCATTGCGTCGCACGCAAGTCGGTAATTTTAGTATTGATGAGTCTATTGCATTATCGGCTTTAGAAGAGAAAGACTTAGATAGCCGACACTCTCAGTTATTGCCTGTTGATGCGTGCATTAATATCGATGCTGAATTGATATTGACTGAAGAACAATGCGCGCGCGTACATATGGGACAGCGCTTAAACGTATCCGATAGCTTGACAGGTAAGCTTAGAGATTATGTTGCAAGCAATGCTGCTTATCAGATATCCAATGCCAGTGAAGCAGAAACTATTACTGTTGGTTCTGATATTGGTATTGAAGACAGGATTGACATCTCGCAGCCTTTAGAGCACGAGCTACCTGTTGATATACGCTTGCTAAATGAGCAAGGAGAATTTCTTGGATTAGGGGCTGTTAGCCTTAATGGTCGATTACAGCCTAAAAAGTTGATTCAGCGCTGATAGTAGAGTGACTGCTATAGCTAATCTGTTAACTGAGGCTTGTTCAATTTACTAATAGTTTACACTAATCACATACCGTCACATTTTATTGCAGGTTTCACCTATGGTGAAACCTGTTTTTTTTGTACAGTAGATATACCAGCTAGGGAAGGCTGGATCAAAAAAAAGTGGAAGAATGATATAACAATAGAAAATAAGAATAAAAAAGCATGTAGAAAGGATATTCTTTAATAAGAAAAAATACGTCAGAGGATGACTATTATTAACGCAACAATTATTTATCAAATAATAATAAACAACAAAAATTATAGAATAATAATAAATTCGATTATAAAAACTCAAATGTAAATAAACAGAAACAAGTATAAATAAAAAAGGAATATCATGAAAACGATCGCTTTTTTACTACACAATAACTTCGAGCAAGCAGAATACGAAGACGTGAATAATCAATTAAAAGACAAAGGTTATAAGACCCTTCTGATCACTACTAATAAAGATAAAGAAGTGCAGGCTATGCAGCAGGATGTAGATAAAGGTGATACCTTTACTGCTGACATCTTTGTAAAAGATGCAAATGTTTCTGATTATGATGCATTGGTATTACCAGGTGGCACGGTTAATGCGGATACCATTCGTGGTAACAAAGAAGCTCACAAGATCATCAATGCCATCAATGATGCAGGTAAACCATTAGCTGTCATATGCCATGCTTCTTGGGCACTTATCAATACAGGTATTGCGAAAGGCAAAACACTGACCGCCTATCACACGCTGCAAACCGATCTAGAAAATGCTGGTGCAACGTACGTCGACAAAACAGTACAGGTCGATGGCAATTTAATTACTTCGCGTAATCCAGATGATATTAGCAACTTTGTCGATGCCATTGATAAAGCATTATCTTAATTTTTTCTTCATCTATTAAAAGATGAAAAATTAAAAATTCTCACCTATTTATAACTACAACTAAGGAAAATGTTATGTCTAACTCTAACCCAAACGATACCAAACTTGAGCAACAACGTGCTGAATCGGCAACCGCCGCTCTTAAGAGTCAAACTGAAGATAACCATACTGAAAATAGCGAAGCAGCAGCAGACCGCATTGCTAGCAACGTAGAAAATGCTAAAGAAGACAAATAGTATTTCTGTGTGTCATTCACCTTAGGATGGCACAGCTGCATTTGGTTTTAGCTTAGCAGCAATAATTATCTTAGTATCAGCAACTGTAAAGTAGATATTTCGAAAAATAATAATGTAGGAGCTAACATGAATAACTCAACAGATAATATGGATGCGCAAGAAAAAGAAATTCAGCAATTATCAGAAGACATTAACCCTAGTGAGGATGCTACTCCTGATAGTTTGGCAGAAGTCACCACAGCGTCACCGCTTGACGATGATGAGTTAGGTGGTAATGCGACACAAGACGATGTCAACAAATAAGCAAATCTTATGATCTGTTGATGAATTGCACTCCTATTAGTGCCAAATCCAAATTTACAAGTATTATGAAAAACTGCTGCTAGTTCAGCAGTTTTTTGTTATAATTACCCTCACATTTAAATCAGGTTTTGAATAACGTATGTTGGTTAGATCGACACCTTAATTAGGTATTGGCTTTGACTCATATAATGCATACGTTCAAACGTGTTAAATGGTCGTTATTTTTAACCGAGCTTGTCGTACACTAGGTCAACTCTAGTAATGCAGGGTTGTCCTGAATGGCGCGCAAGTTATTTTATTTATTATTCTATTGCTTTTAATCTGACTCAAATTGTAGTCTGTTTTTAAAGTTTTTAGCATTGCCGGAGATATTTATGCTAACTAATACCGATCGTGAACAAATCATCGCTCAATACCAACGTGGCGAAAATGACACGGGCTCCCCAGAAGTTCAAGTAGCTTTGTTGAGCGCTCGTATCAACGATTTGCAAAACCATTTCAAAGCACATAAAGCTGACCATCATAGCCGTCGCGGTCTTATCCGTATGGTTAACACGCGTCGTAAATTGCTTGATTACCTAAAAGGTAAAGATCTTGGTCGCTATACCACTCTTATTAGCCAGTTAGGTCTACGTCGCTAATCTAACGACAATAGTACGAGTGGGTGATAAAACAAAAGACGCCATTATATGGCAGAATTTTAAAATTTTTACTAACCGCTTGGAACTTGTTTGTTGTTATCGATAAAATAGATTTTTCTAAAAACGGTGTGGAATAGTTTCACGCCGTTTTTTTATGCTTATTCATTTTGAAAGCTATGTTTAGATAGCACCATTTGTCTAAAACACATCAAGATCGACAAACATAAGCGACCAAAAATAGGGATAATGATACTGATTGGGCGTTAAAATCAGTATTTCCTATCGATAACGGCTCTGTTCTGCAATTAATTGGTCAATGGCTATAAATCACTGTAAAATAATGCCTTGTGAGTTCGATAGTATATCTACTGAATATATAGCGACTACTGATAAAGTACTTGTCTCTTAGCTTATTGCGTGAATAGCTGATTCTTAAGAGCGTAGAAATAGCCTAGACGGTTTTTAGCGCCGAAGTCTTTTGACTTAATGTCTGTTTGATAGTATTTATAGTAAAGCCAAAATTGAACGACCAAATATACATAATAGTACGATGTCTAGCACGAAAAGATATATGAAATAATTAGGTAAAGTTATTGGCATTGATTGAGATGATTTCTAATAGAGAGATTGTCAGTTAATGACCATATACACAGAATTTTAATGACAGATATCAGGTTTTTTGAAGCTGATATCACTTTTGTCAGTCAACATTAGGAAGATTATATGACAATGTTTAATACCATTAAGCGTGAATTTCAGTACGGCGACCAGCAAGTCATTATCGAGACAGGACGTATTGCTCGTCAAGCAAACTCTATTTTAGTACACATGGGCGGCGTGACCGTACTTGTCGCAGCAGTCGTAAAATCAGAGGCCAAAGAAGGTCAAAACTTCTTTCCATTGACCGTAAACTATCAAGAAAAAATGTATGCAGCGGGTAAAATCCCAGGTGCTTATGGCAAACGTGAAGGCCGCGCGAGCGAGTTTGAAACGCTAACTTCTCGCTTAATCGATCGCCCGATTCGTCCGCTCTTCCCTGAAGGTTATGTAAACGAGATTCAAATCACTGCGACAGTTGTATCATCAGATAAAACGCAGTCTGCAGACATCGCTGCATTAATCGGTGCTTCAGCTGCATTGGCTATCTCTGATGCGCCATTCAATGGCCCTGTCGCTGCCGCTCGTGTGGGTTTTATTAACGGCGAATACGTACTAAACCCAACGACTGAGCAGCTTGAAACCAGTGATCTAGATTTGGTTGTGGCTGGTACTAAGTCTGCGGTATTGATGGTTGAGTCTGAAGCGGCTGAGTTGTCAGAAGATCAGATGTTAGGTGCCGTATTGTATGGTCATCAGCAGCAGCAAATCGTTATCGATAATATCGCGTCAATGGCGGAAGAAATTGGTACTGCTAAGCAGCAGTATTCTGCGCCTGAGCGTGATCAAGCACTGACTAGCAGCATGAAAGAGCAGTTCGGTGAGCAAGTTGCGGATGCATACACCATCACTGATAAGCAAGATCGCTACACGAAGCTTGATGAGATCAAACAATCAATCATTGATACGCTTGCTGGTGATGCTGAGTCAGAAACTTATGCCGATACTGTGTCTGAGCTAAAAGAAATCTACAACGACCTTAAGTATCGTACCGTTCGTGACAATATCTTGTCAGGCAAGCCGCGTATCGATGGTCGTGATCTTGAGACGGTTCGTGCGCTTGACGTACAAGTGGGTGTATTACCATATACACATGGTTCAGCGCTGTTCACCCGCGGTGAGACGCAAGCACTGGTTACTACCACGCTTGGTAACAGCCGTGACGTCAACATGATTGACTCATTAGGTGGCACGATTCGTGACCATTTCATGTTGCATTACAACTTCCCGCATTTCTCAGTGGGTGAGACAGGCCGCGAAGGTATTCCAAAGCGTCGTGAAATCGGCCATGGTCGCCTTGCACGTCGCGGTGTCCAAGCGATGCTGCCAGATAGCGAACGCTTCCCATATGTCATCCGTGTAGTATCAGAAATCACTGAATCAAACGGTTCATCTTCTATGGCGTCTGTTTGCGGTGCAAGCTTGGCGTTGATGGATGCAGGCGTACCATTAAAAGCACCAGTTGCTGGTATCGCGATGGGTCTGGTTAAAGAAGGTGAGCGCTTTGCTGTCTTGTCAGATATCTTAGGTGACGAAGATCATCTAGGTGACATGGACTTTAAAGTAGCCGGTTCTAAAAACGGTATCACTGCGCTACAGATGGATATCAAGATTGAAGGTATTACTCCTGACATCATGGAGCAAGCGCTTAAGCAAGCCCACGCTGGTCGTATCCATATTTTGGACGCAATGAACCAAGTATTGCCTGAGAGCCGTACTGAAATCAACGCTCATGCCCCGAACTATGCTGTTATCGAAATCAACCCAGACAAGATTCGTGACGTTATCGGTAAAGGCGGCGCAACTATCCGTCAGCTAACCGAAGAGACTGGTGCGGTTATCGATATCGATGACGCTGGTACAATTCGTATCTTTGGTGAAAACAAAGCAGCGACTAAAGCCGCTATCGGTAAAATCGAAGCAATAACTGCTGAAGTTGAAGTTGGCAAAACTTATGAAGGTACGGTTGCTCGTATCGTCGACTTTGGTGCATTTGTGAATGTTTTACCAAACACTGATGGTTTAGTACATATTTCACAAATCGCAGAAGAGCGCGTAGAAAATGTATCTGATTATCTGAAAGAAGGTCAGGTCGTTAAAGTGCTTGTACAAGACGTTGACAATCGTGGCCGTATCAAGCTAACTATGAAAGGTGTTGAGCAGAACTAAGGCTCAGTATTTGATATAGTTTAAGTAATAAAAAAACCGCCTTGAAATGCTCGTTATGAGTGTTCAAGGCGGTTTTTTTATGGACACAAAAAAATGATGACTGGCTAGAGAGCCATTTATAAATCAATGCTTTTAGGTAAATGTATATCGATGCGTAGCTTTGGTAAGTCTTGTAAGTACTCGGTCAGTAAAGGAAACGTATCAGTCTGCCAATCTAGAGGCAGCGAATTTATACTCTCATTTGTATTAGATATAGCATCGCGCGGATTGTCGGAGATAAGCGGACGAGTGAGTAGCGAAACTCTGCGTATGCCTTGGTAGCGTATGAGCGGTATTAATTGCTGCTGCAGGTCGATTAAAGCCGCGATGAGCCAACGCGACCGCGCAGGATGGTATGGGTGGTTTGATATAACAAGGTTGGCGATATAACTTGGCTGATTGCCGTTACTACTGATGCCAAGACCAGCTTGCTCACGTGTACGCTTATGCAGTAAGCAGCTGCCAACACTCAGACTGCCATCACGGCACGCGCTATGATAACGATGATAGTTATCAGGAAATAATGTTTTGGCTCGTGCAAGCACAGGGTCTAGAATGACCCCAGCGTTATTGACAGGTAAAACAAGCAGCTGTGCATTGCTATTTAAAATAGAGGCATGCGTAAGTTGCAGAATCGCCATTATAGACCTCTTTGTGAAAATCCTGCGTTTATTGTGTCTCTGTACTAGCAGGGCCATCCGCTTCTAACTGTGCTATTTGCTGTTCAAGTAGAGCGATTTGCTCGGCTTTCATATCGGTTAGCTGTTTATTCATTGCCAATTGCTCCGCAGCCAACTTTTCTTGTTCGGCTAAGCGTTTACGTTCGTCCTCTAAACGATCAATTTCTTCTTTAGCTAAGCTGTCCGTCTTTGGCAGAGGCGCATTTAAAATAGCTTTAGGATTTGGCGTTTCAACACTCTTATCGTCGTTTACATTGGCGCTTTCATCAGTGACACTGCTGTCAGTGAGTACAGTGTCAGGCTCATCAGTTATGACGTCTGGAGTTGAAGCCGCTTGAGCCGCCTCGGTTTGCTCATTCATCGTAGGTGGTTCACTGACAGGTAAAACCACTTCTGGCTCGGGTTTTACCCAAAGTAAGTAACCAATAGCAATGAGTATCACCGCAAAAATAAGTATTACCCAAACGCGTCGGCCTGCTTGCGCAGTTTTTGCTTTAGAAGACTTGGTCGATACAGGGCGCTTTTTTTTACGGTTCATATTATGATCAATTGATGGCAAGAATATAAGTAGACCTACTATAGCAAACTCAAAATAAAAAGCCTATCTATTGATAGATAGGCTTAAGTCAGTATTAAATAGTGAGTTTTTTAAGTCGTAGTATAGAGCCAATGTTAGATAACTAGGGTTTGAACTTGACTGTACCGCTGGTGCCTGTTGTCATGGCATCGCGAGCAAGCTGATCCTCAAGATGGTTTTTGGCGCTGATGGCATCAGGGTCGGGGCGATGTTCCAAATGTCCACACTTTGTGCATTCGATGTATTCATCTGGCGCTGGCGTGACAATATTTACCTGCACCACAGCGTCCATCTCTTGGCATTTTGGACAGCGCACTCCTGCTAAAAATCGACGCTTAGGGCTTGATGACTGATAGCGCATTTAGATAGCCTCGCGTGTCGTTTGAGCATTGGCAGCATCAGTATTTTTTGCATCAGTGAAACCATTATGACGTAGCAACGCATCTATGCTCGCACTACGGCCACGGAAGTTTTCGAAGTTGATTTTGGCTGGAAAACTGCCTCCAACAGACAAGATCGACTCGCGAAAGGCTTTACCCGTTGCTGGGTTAAAAATACCGTCTTCTTCAAACTTACTAAACGCGTCAGCTGATAGCAGCTCAGCCCATTTATACGAGTAATAACCTGCCGCATAGCCACCTGCGAATATATGACTGAAGCCATTGGCAAAGCGGTTATAATCAGGTGTTTGCATGATAGCGATATCGCTACGCACAGCATTTAGTGTCTTCAAGATACCTTCATAATCAAGTGCTGGTGTATGGGCGTGAATCAGCAAATCAAACAGCGCAAATTCGATCTGGCGCAGCGTTTGTAGGCCGCTTTGGAAGTTTTTGACAGCCAATAGCGCATCAAGTTTGTCTTTAGGCAATGGCTCGCCAGTATCGACATGACTGCTAATAAGGGCAATCCCTTCAGCATCCCAAGCCCAGTTTTCCATAAACTGACTAGGAAGCTCGACGGCATCCCATTCGACGCCATTGACACCCGCGACATCACCGACCGTCACTTGAGTTAACAAATGATGTAAGCCGTGACCGAACTCGTGGAACAAGGTCAACACTTCGTCATGGGTCAATAAGCTTGGCTTGCCATCAAGTGCGGGCGTAAAATTGCCAACCATGAAGCAAACAGGTAGCTGCTGATGGTTTTGTTGCTCATAGCTATAACGAGATTGAAAACCACTCATCCATGCACCGCCGCGCTTACCACTGCGCGCAAATAAGTCAAAGTAAAACCCGCCAATCAAGCGATCATCAGCGTCAAATAGCTGATAAAAGCGCACATCATCGTGCCAGCGTGATACGGAATGACCATCTGCACCCTCATAGCTTTGCTCTTGTACTGTAATACCGTATAGACGTTCGACGATGGCAAACAAACCGCTAGTCACTTTTGGCAGTGGGAAATAAGGACGAATCTCCTCTTGCGACAAGCTAAATTCACTTTGTTTTACTTTCTCAGCGATGTAGGCGCTATCCCAAGGCTGCAATTCATCAATGCCATAATCCTGCGCACATCTCTGTAACTGTGCTAAATCTTTCTGCGCGGCTGGGGTCGCTTGGGCCGCCAAGTCACGTAAGAATGTTTCTACTTCTAAGACACTGTCTGCCATCTTAGTCGATAGGGATACTTCAGCATAATTATCAAAGCCTAGTAACTTGGCCTTTTGCTCACGTAAAGTGAGAATTTGGCTCATGATGTCAGCATTGTTTAATGACTCACCTTTAGCATTGGTATGCGTATCAAATTCAGAGGCGCGCGTGACATAAGCGCGATACAGCGTTTCCCGTAAGCTGCGGTCATCAGCGTGGGTCATAACCGCTAGATATACAGGAATATTCAAGCTTGCGACATAATAAGGCGTCGGAAGCGCGTCTATATCGGTTTGACTCAGGGTGCCATTAGCAAGCTCACGAGTCTTGTACTGTTCACCTGCATCTGCCAATAGCGCCAAACCGCTCTCTGTTAAGCCTTTTAGCTGACTTTCTTCTAGAGGCAATGCAAAGGCTTGGGTTGCATCCAAGATATGATCTGAGAATGTCGCAGATAAAGTAGATAGCTCACTTTGAATAGCAGCAAATTTATCTTGCTCAGTCTTAGGTAATGCCACCCCTGATAACTCAAAGCTACGTAGTGCCAGCTCGATCGCCCGCGCACGTGCAGGCTCAAGTGCCGCAAAAAACTCGGTATCATCGACGATCGTTTGATAGCGGGTAAAAAGTGGCTGATGTTGACCAACCCGCGTCCCGTAAGCCGATAACTTGGGCAGTAGCTCGTGGTGGACATGACGAATCTCATCGTTACTCATCACGCCATTGAGATGCGATAAGATTCCCCAGCTACGATCTAGCGCCAGATTGATATGATCAAACTGCATCACATCTGCCAGTGCTTGCTCAGCGCTTAATTTTGCAATGTCAGTACTATTGTCAGACACCGCCGTCAAGTTATCTAAAAAACTATTGGCATCGTCGATAGCATTGATGACTTGGGTTTGTAATGTACTTGGCGCAGCATTGGTAAAATCAACAAGGCGCAAATCTGAAGAAGGAATAGTCATAAAGGTATCCGATATTAATGATTATTATGAAAAAAACATTGGGCAAACGTAGCTTTTAAATCGCGCTTGACATGAGCTAAATTTGCGATGTACTACGATTCGCGCCATTTGAAATTTATATTTAGTTATATAAAAGATGGGTTCATTTAGTCAAAATACAACCTGAGTGCTTATAAACTAAGAGTGAATGCTTAAACTAAAAGTGAATGATCAAAGGAAACGACAAATAATATAGTAGGCTGAGATAGTAGAAATATTTAACAATACAGATTGTTCTACTTACAAAGCGCTATCATTTGCTTGCAAATTAACCCTATAGCGAATGAGGGGTAGCTGTTAGCATCAATATAAAGGAATTCAAAAAATTGTACGCCGATCAGGTGTACGGATAAAGCATGGACAAAAACTATTGATGAATTGATAGCATGATTTGTTGTTTACCGACAATGATCAGAGCTGCTATTAGTAAGAGATAAGGCAAGATGCCATGACATTGTACTCATAAAAGAATGTATAAAATCGAAAGTAGATGATAATAAAACAAGGAGCAATATATGAAAGCGACTCTTAAAAGCTTACGTGAAACCAAAGCAAATCCAGCGGTAAGTATCTTTGTTAAGACTCACCGAGCACATCCAGCTAACGAGCAAGATCCTATCGCTCTAAAAAATCAGTTGAAAGTTGTCGAAGATCGCCTAAACAAAGAATATGATAAAAGCACAGCGACGACCATCTTAGATAACATCCATGCAAAGACTAAAGAATTAAATCATAACTATAATCTCGATACTTTAGCGATATTTGCTAGTACAGATGATGTGCAAATCGTTCGTATGCCAATCGATACCACAGAGCGCGTTGTGATATCAGACAGCTTTGCCACTCGTGATTTGGTGCGTGATATGGCCAGTGCGGTACATTACTATACGGTCGTCCTAACCCGCGATAACTCTCGTCTAATTGAAGCATCAAATGATCGCGTCATTAGAGAGTTTGATAAAGATGATGACATACAAAACAATATGGAAAATATCCAGTTCCCTGTTGAGAATAATGGGCTATATACCACAGGTGACGGCGGATCAGATCGCTCATCGAATAATGAAAGCAGCCACTTAAAAGAATACTTTAACCAAGTCGATAAAAGCGTACAAGAGCTATGGGGTGAGCACAAAATGCCACTGGTGATCGTTGGTGACGCCAAAAATATCGGTTACTATAAAGAAGTCTGTGATCGTCCGGATAACATCATTGCTACCGTGTCAAATGCCACTAATTTAGAAGATGGGAGCGCTCAACATATCGTTGATAGTGTACAAGAAGCGGTAGAAGAATATCGTACATCATTACACCACGCTGCTTTGGGAGAAATCGATAAAGCCCGCGGTGCAAATATGCTGCAGACTGATTTACAGGAAGTATATCGTAGTGCATTCCAAGGCGCTGGCGAGACTCTCTATGTACGTCGTGGCTATATCCAATCTGCCAAAATTGATGAAAAAGCGCAAACTCTAAGCCTTGTAAGCGACGCTAGCGCAGAAGGCGTGACTGATGATGCGATCGGTGAAATCATCGAGCATGTCATCCATAATGGTGGTAAAGCTGTATTTATGCCACAAGATATCATGGGTGAAGATCAACCAATCGCGTTGGTTACTCGTTACTAATTTAACGATGATCTAACAATGACACCTACGTGCGATATTCATTTATGAATTAGCCATTAATAATGCATAGGTGTAATATGAGAGCATTGGTTCGATATGAGCCAGTGCTCTTTTTATTTCTTTCATTACTATCACTCTGGGTGTTATCGTAGCTGAGCTATTGATTTTTACTCCATAAATATTGAGCGTACAATTAACCAAATTATGACTACCACCTCTTTTGTTTTAACTAGCTACAACATTCATAAAGGCATGTCACCACTAAACCGTCAGGTGAAAATGCAAGGTATTGCTCAAGCGCTAGAAGCGGTGGGTGCTGATATATTGTGTCTACAAGAAGTGCAGGGACAAAACCTCAAACGTAACATGCAATATAACGAATATCCTAATCAATCTCAGCATGAATGGTTTGGCGAGTTTTTAGATCTAGAAAATAGCTATGGCAAAAATTCAGAATACGAGAATGGTCATCACGGCAATGCCGTATTAAGCCGGTTCCCATTAGACCCAAAACACAATGTCAATATTACCGTCAATAGGCTAGAGCAGCGCGGCGTCCTGCATTGTGAAGTGCAGCCGATCGGTTGGGAGCGGCCAGTCGTGGTGCTATGTGCGCATCTAAATTTATTTGAGCGCGATCGTATCAAGCAATATCAGGCCATCAGCGATTATGTAAAAAATGAGATTGCACCTGATCAACCGCTCATCTTGGCAGGCGATTTTAACGATTGGAAAAAGATGTCTTGCGACAAACTGGCAGCTGAGCTTGGTATGATAGAAGCATTTAAACATTGTCATGGCAAATTGCTACCGACATTCCCAGCAAAACTGCCAGTGCTCAGTTTAGATCGTATCTATCTGCGTAATTTGGTTGTCAAAGACGCATGGGTACATGGTGGAAAGCCGTGGTCATCATTGTCGGATCATTTGCCGATTAGTGCAGAGCTGATGCTGCCTTAATATTTTCTTAATACTTGGTGGTGATGTGCTCGGATGCACTGCCTTGATAATCTATCGAGACTAAAACATCTTTTTAGCAAAAATACTATCGACTAAAATCGCCCCTTATGAAATAGTCATCTAACTTGAAATAAATAGTAAGCACTAACTAATAAACAAAATATAAGGATATTCTGCAATGGCAACGCCAGCTACTAATGATAACTATCAGCAACATCAACTCCCCAATACCCAGCACGCTGCACTAATACGTGAATTCGGTGAACCAGAAGTAATGATATATCAGGATGGTGTCGATATCCCTGAATTACAGGACGATCAGGTATTGGTCAAAGTCGCCTACGCCGGTATCAACCCTGTCGATTATAAAACCCGCCAAGGCAAAGGCTGGGGCGCAGAAAATATCCAAAAACAAAAATTCGATAATAACCAGCCTGCTATTTTAGGGTTTGATGTATCAGGTACAGTGGTTGATAGCAACAGCGATGAGTTCGCTATTGGAGATCGCGTTGCCGCCTTGACCTTTACTGGTGGTTGCTATGCGCAGTACGTGGCGGTAGACACCAAAATGCTGGCCAAAGTGCCAGAGAATGTGACATTAGAGCAAGCAGGGGCATTGCCGTGCATTGGGCAAACAGCGCTACAGTTTGTGGAATTTGCAGATATCAAAGAGGGTGAGCATGTCGTGATCAATGCACCAGCAGGCGGCGTTGGTCATTTGCTGATTCAATTATTAATGCATAAGGTTGCTACCAACAATATCAAAGTCACAGTCATTTGCTCGCCAGAGAAGTATGCCAAGCTTGCAGAGGTCATCGACAAGTCTAAACTGGCAGGCTGGATCGATTATACCAAAGACAAAGCGTTCCCTGACTTGCAAGCCGACGTACTACTTGACTTGGTTGGCGATGAAGCCGGTGTTCGCGCGCTGAGTGTGCTCAAATCGGGCGCGCGCGTGAATGTGTTGCCAACCATTTGGGTCGATAAGCTCAAAGAAGCAGGCGAGCAAAAAAGCTTAGAAGTATCAGGGTATAAAGCGCAGCGTAGTGGTGATGATATGGCGCGTGTTTTACAGCAAGTCGCTGATGGTCAATTAACCTTAAAAATCCAAAAAATCTATCCTTTATCAGAAGTGGTTGCAGCTCATCATGAATTACAAAAGGGCGATGCATTCGGCAAGATTGTCCTTGCTGCTTCTGAATAAGGGGCGCTAACCAGTTTTTTAAAAATCATAGGATCCTTTACGTACTTCATAAAACTCTACAAGAATGGTGTCTCTGACAACACAACAGGCCTACTCTCTAATGTTGTCTGCTGTAGGATAGTGAGAGACACGCTGATAAATGAAGTAATAACAAAGGATGTTCTATGACTATGAATAAAGACATTGAGAATAAAGATACAGAGAATAAAAAAACAGACGAAAAAGTCATGGATCATGTCGCCTATGAAGCGCAAGTGCGTGAAGAAATAGAAGCATGGAAAAACCCTGATAAAGGCGTTTTGGACAAAGCTTTTGCGGTCCTTAATACGCCTATTGTCGCGGCAGGTAATGCATTAATGGATGTGCCGCAATTCGGCGATGCCTTAAAAAAAGCAACTGCGCAAACCATCAGTACTTTGAGTAATGCCGCCAATTGGACATTGAACACTCAAGGCGTTATCGAGAGCTATCAAGAGGAGCCTGATATTGAAGGCTCGTCAATCAAGACGCTTTCTGATATTAAACATCTACCAATTGCGGTTGTCGATAAACAAGTCAAGCTGCTCAAAAGTAAATATGTCGCGCTCACCAGTGCGCAAGGCGTGACGACAGGGGTGGTTGGCTGGGTAGGTATTCCTGCCGACGTCGTTGGTCTTATCACTGCCAATCTACGCGCTATCGGAGAGTATGCGACTTACTTTGGCTTTGACATGAATGATAAAGGCGAGCAGTTGTTTGCCATGTCTTTGTTGGCGGTGGCTACTTCTGCCTCTGCTGAAGCGCGCAAAGCAGCACTGGATGATACCCGTGCGATGATTAAAGATCCAGAAACGCAGGCATTTAATCAGATTAATGAAGAGGTCATGTCGCGGGTACTGCGTCAGACAGCAACCAAAATGGCCACCAATATGGTCAAAACGAAAGCCGCGCAAATCATTCCTGCGGTGGGTGCAGTAGTGGCAGGTGGCGTCAATGCCAACTATACGGCCAATGTCTGTGAAGCGGCGTATCAATGCTACCGTGAACGTTTTTTAGATCGTCTTGCATAGGTAATCGTTTACTCAACCTCCATAGCAGTTTTAGTTTGCAAGCATTTGACGAAATGTCAGGCTAATCCGTCCAGTATCGACTGTTTTTGTTTTCGTGATTGTATGCTTCCAAAAGCGCTGTGTGTCCCCATGCATGACAATTAATTGTCCAGACTCAAGATAAAGCGCGACTTTTTCTTGAGTTTTTTTGTGCTTAAAGACAAACTTGCGGGTGGCACCAAGGGAGAGAGACGCAATGATTGGTTGATGACCGAGCTCTTTTTCATCATCGGCATGATAGCCCATGCCATCAGTGCCAGTTGGATAATAGTTGAGCAAGCAGGTGTTGAAATGTGCTGCAATACCGATGTCTGCCAACGCTTTTTCTACATGTTGTTTCACGTGGAACACTATATCTGACCATGGTATTGTCTGTCGCGTGTGCCCTGAATACTGGTAATCTGCATCCGTGTCTCCCATCCAAACAATCTGACGAGTCGTCACATGAGTTTTACCAAATAACGTCACTATATCCGATTGCCAAGGTAGCTCAGCCAGTAGCGTATCATAGAGCGTTTCTGTATCGTCTATAAGCATTCCAAGGTCGTGTACCTTACCATCATAGGGCAATAAATTATCTGTAGGTGCAGGTGCAAAAAGATCTGTCATAGGTCAATGAACCTCCCTTATAGGTGGCTTGTTCGATAATGCTCGTTGATAATCTGAGCACACAGTTTGGGCGCTTCCATTGGCAGCAGGTGACCATAGTCTAGCAATGAGATGATGCTGCTATCAGGCACAAATTTTTGCCATTGTTGTCGTACCTTATCATTGATGAATAAAGTAGGCTTACCGGTAATCAGCGTATAAGGACAGCGCAGTTTTTTGAGTGCGGCATCGATATGAGGTGCGGCAAAATAGTTGGCCAGCTCTTGCTCTGGGGCAAACATCAAGCTGTAGCTTCCATTTGGATTTTTGCTTAAGCTCTGTTCGGCAAAGACCTGCAAATGCTCGTCACTGATGCGTCTATAAGCACGCTGCGCACGCAAGTTTTCATAATAAGCATCAACACTCGGCCACGTAGATTGCCGATTTACTGTGCTTTTGAAAGGCTCACGGCTCAGTAGGATAGAACGCGGTAACAGATTATATAAGGTGACTTGGTTTTTAGTGAATGTGACAGGCTCTATCAGATAAAGCTGTGAAAACAGCTCTGGACGTTTGGCTGCTGCCATGGCTGTGGCGGTTGCGCCTTGTGAATGTCCGATACCAACGACAGGTTTATCTTGTGTTTTTTCTAAAAACTCAATAAGCAGGTCAGCATCTTGCTCACGCGTCAGACGACGGCTTTGCGGTTTGTCATACCAATAGCCGCGTAGGGCAAGGGAGCTGATATCAAAATCAGTTGCCAGCTCATTTAGCAGTGGCGTATAGGTACCAACGGTGAAACTATTACCACCATAAAAATGCGCGGGTGTGCGGCGATGATTATCTGATTGAACTGACTGATTGAGCTGGCCAAGATGATAGTAACGTGCTTTTTTACCATCAAGATTGATGCTGTTTGTAAATGCTTCCATAAAATAAACACTTCCTTGTGGTTTATTTTGATGGGTCTTAGTTGTCTTCACCTAAGAAACCACCGCTTTGACGTTGCCATAATTTAGCATAGACGCCATCGCGTGCGAGCAGCGCCTCGTGACTGCCTTGTTCAATGATGCGCCCTTTATCCATCACCACCAAGCGATCCAGTGCCGCAATGGTCGATAAACGGTGGGCAATGGCAATCACGGTTTTGCCAGTCATCATGTCGTTTAAGCTTTCAGTAATAGCAAATTCGATTTCAGAGTCAAGGGCACTCGTGGCTTCATCAAGCAGCAAAATTGGTGCGTTTTTGAGCATTACGCGGGAGATGGCGATACGCTGGCGTTGACCGCCTGAGAGTTTGACGCCGCGCTCACCGACTTGGGTATCAAGGTCAGTATTGCCTTTGTCATCGCTTAAGTCTTTAATAAAGTCCCAAGCCTGCGCTTGTTTGGCGGCTTTGATGATGTCTTCGTCAGTAGCATCGGGGCGACCATAAGCGATGTTTTCACGAATGGTACGGTGCAACAGCGAGGTGTCTTGGGTTACCATACCAATTTGCTGACGTAACGATTCTTGGGTGACATCATCGATCGCCTGTCCGTCAATACAGATTTTGCCACTATCGACATCAAAGAATCGCAGTAGTAAATTCACCAAGGTTGATTTACCAGCGCCTGAACGTCCGACCAGACCAATTTTTTCACCTGGTTTGATGTCCAAATGAAAGTTGTCCAACAGTTTGACGCGATTGGTTGCCAATGCAGTAGCTGCGGTTTTTGCCTCATCGACACGCGCCCCTTCATCATCGGCAACGCCAGCCTCATCTTCATAGCCAAAATCGACATGATCAAAGACAATATGACCGTCGGTGACCGTCAGCGTTTGCGCATTAGGCTTATCGACGATTTTTTGCGGTGCTGATAGAGTACGCATGCCGTCTTGTACCGTACCGATACTCTCAAACAAGCTGGTAGTCTGCCACATGATCCAGTGTGTCAAACCATTTAAACGCAGCGCCATAGCAGTCGCTGCGGCAATCGCACCAACACCAACATCGCCTTGTTGCCACAAATACACACCAATAGCTGCAGTCGAGCCAATCAGAGTCACACTGATGACATGGTTGACGACCTCAAGATAGCTGACCCAGCGCATCTGTGCGTGTACCGTGCCCAAAAACTGATTCATCGCGTATTTGGCATAACCCAGTTCGCGCTGCGAGTGGCTAAACAGCTTGACGGTCATGATATTGGCATAAGCATCGGTGATGCGCCCGGTCATCAAGGCACGGGCATCCGCTTGCACAATGGCCGTACGTTTGAGTTTTGGAATAAAATACCACATGGCAAACCCAAACAGCACAAACCAAACTGCAAACGGAATGAGCAGCAAGCTGTCCAGATTAAATAAAATCACCCCAGTAGTGACAAAATATACCACCACATACATCATCATATCTGTGATGGTCATCACTGTATCACGCACCGCAAGTGCAGTCTGCATCACCTTTGCTGAGACACGTCCTGAAAACTCATCTTGATAAAACTGCATGGATTGTCCGAGCATGCGGCGATGAAAACGCCAGCGCATTTGCATCGGAAACACGCCCTGAATGACCTGAAAATGTATCAAGGAAGACATGGCAATCCAAAAAGGACTTAGGATCAAGACGGCAAACATTAGCAGCAACATATCGCTTTTTTCTGCCCACAACGTCTGCGGGGTATAAGCACCCAGCCAATCCACCAAGTTACCAATCCATGCAAACAGCATGGCTTCATAGACCCCGACGCCAGCGGAGAGGATCATAAATAAGAACAGCCAGCCGCGCAAACCATGCGTACAGGCCCACAAAAATCTCAATAACCCCTTACGAGGTAATGGCATAGGCGTTTCAGGAAAGGCGGGGAGACGGGATTCAAAAAAGCGAAATAGAGCGTTCATAGGCGGCAATAATACGTCAAACCAGAGCGGTTTTGAGTCGTTACTTATGTTAATAAAATAGCAGGGTATTTTAGCAAAACTTGGCAATCAGGCATGCAGTAAATTGTAATTTGCCAAATATGAAACTCATTAATGCGGTGTTGATAGGCATGATAACTGTAGAGATAATGACAAATAGATTGCTGTCAAAAATATATTTTGTTACCTTCTAGACCTCAGCTTACTTAGCCATTCAAATATTATCTTTACAATAATATTTCTCCAAAAATCAGCTGGATAGAAAGCGACTTGCTTAGCACTATATTGCCAATATATGAGTAATAAACACCCGATATCGAAATCCAAAAGGTAGAAGCTAATGATGTATTTAACCATTGCGGTGTTGTGTAGCGTCGCGGTATCAGTACTTTTAAAAATACTACGCCAAAAGAAAATGGATATTCGTCAGACCATCGTCGCGGGTTATCCGGTCGCTTTTTTGCTGACTTGGTTTTTATTAAAGCCTGATGTCGGCGCCATACATGCGCTTGATAATGCTTGGGGTATTATCATTGCACTTGGCATTTTACTGCCATCCGTATTTATCATTCTTGGACGTGCTATTGAGGCGGTTGGAATGGTAGCAACGGATGCTTCCCAGCGTTTATCATTGATTATTCCGATCATTGCCGCTTTTTTGCTATTTGGTGAGGTGCTGACAGGTACTCGTGTGCTTGGATTGGCACTTGGCTTTTTGGCGCTAGGAGCACTGGTTTATCGACCACAGCATAAAGATACCCCTAAGCAAATAAAATACACACCACTCTGGTTATTCGGTGTGTGGGCGGGTTACGGCATCATCGATATTTTGTTTAAGCAAGTGGCCAAGCAGGGCACCGCTTTTCCGTTGACGCTTTTTGTGAGCTTTGGTGTCGCAGGTCTATTGTTGTTCATTTATCTACTTGTTACTCGGGTGCGCTGGCAAAGAGATGCCCTTGTAGCTGGGTTGCTACTTGGTGCGCTCAACATGGGTAATATTTATGCTTATGTCAGGGCTCATCAAATGCTGCACGATTCACCCAGTATTGTGTTCACGGGCATGAACGTGGGTGTCATTGCCGTGGCGACGTTGATCGGAGTGGGTGTGTTTAAAGAGCGACTCAATCGCATCAATATATTGGGGCTATTACTCGCAGTATGTTGTGTGGGCGTCTTATTTTTAGCGTGAGATGTTTTGTCCAAAAAAGGGTACAGTAGAATTTTTAGCAATGTTGTCACGTTTTCTATATAGGCATACTTACCATCCTATGATAAGGTCATCTACAAATAGCAGACCTTATATAGGTCATAAAAAGCTTGGTTTATCATGTTCAATTTTACTCAATAAAAATAGGATGTACTTTTAATGGAATACGACAATCAGTTACAGCGCATAAAAGACGGTTCAGGATTTATCGCCGCACTCGACCAAAGTGGCGGCAGCACACCAAAAGCGCTAGAAAACTATGGTGTCAGCAGCGATGCTTTTGATAGTGATGAGGCGATGTTTGATTTGGTGCATGAGATGCGTGCCCGTATCATGACCTGCGACTGTTTTGACAATGAGCGTGTGCTTGGTGCGATCTTATTTGAAGATACCATGGAGCGCGACGTCAATGGTAAGTCGACCGCCAACTATTTGTGGGAAGACAAGCAAATCGTCCCATTTTTAAAAGTAGATAAAGGGTTGGCGGAGCAGATGAGCGGCGTACAAGTCATGAAGCCGATGCCTAACTTAGACTTGTTGCTAGATAAAGCAAAAAACTATCCGGTATTTGGCACCAAGATGCGCTCAGTCATTTATGAGCCAAACGTCGATGGTATTGAGCTCGTTGTACAGCAGCAGTTTGATGTGGCAAAGCAAATCATCTCAAAAGGTTTGATGCCAATCGTTGAGCCAGAAGTTAACATTGATAGCGCTCAAAAGCATGATTGCGAAGTACTGCTAAAAGCCGATATTCTACGTAATCTGGAACGCTTAAATGACGATCAGCAAGTGATGCTCAAGCTGACTTTACCTGAAGAGCCTGGGTTTTATCAGGAACTGGTTGACCATACAAAAGTGCTCAAAGTAGTGGCGCTATCAGGCGGTTACAGCCGCACTGATGCGTGCGCGAAGCTCAAACAAAACCCAGGTATGATTGCAAGCTTCTCGCGTGCTTTTACCGAAGGGCTGAGTAAGCAACAAAGCGATGAAGAGTTTGCTGATACTATCAATACGTCGATTGAAGAGATTTATCAGGCGTCGAAGGTGTAATAGTACTAGATAAACCAAAAATAAAAAGCCCAAACCTGACTATCAGGTTCGGGCTTTTTTTATACTATCTGAAAGGCACTATCTACCTACACCTCCTTATACAACTGACGTCCTTCCTTATTATATTTTTCCATCATCTCAGCCATCCCTTGACGGACTTCCTCAGCACTGGCTTCTCCAACTTGTCCCACCAGTTCTGTATCGACTTTCTTGATCAAGTGATCAGTATCGCTTAAGTCGCCTGATTGCGGCGTTACCTTTTTATTAGCGGCTTCTTTATCAAGTCCAACTGCATACTCACGCACGTTTTGAGTGATTTTCATTGAGCAGAATTTCGGACCACACATGGAGCAGAAATGCGCCGACTTGTGTGCGTCTTTTGGCAAGGTCTCATCGTGATATTCGCGTGCGGTATCAGGGTCGAGCGCCAGATTGAACTGATCATCCCAGCGGAATTCAAAACGTGCTTTGGACAAGGCATTGTCACGCGCCTGCGCACCGGGATGACCTTTAGCAAGATCAGCAGCGTGTGCGGCAATTTTGTAAGTGATAATGCCGTCTTTGACATCTTTTTTGTTCGGTAGGCCTAAGTGCTCTTTTGGTGTGACATAGCACAGCATCGCGGTACCAAACCAGCCAATCATCGCTGCCCCAATGGCACTAGTGATGTGGTCATAACCGGGAGCAATGTCTGTTGTTAATGGCCCTAAAGTATAAAACGGCGCGTCAGCACAAAGCTCAAGCTGCAAGTCCATATTTTCTTTGATGCGGTTCATCGCCACGTGTCCAGGGCCTTCAATCATCACCTGTACGTCATGTTCCCATGCGACTTTGGTCAATTCACCAAGTGTACGTAGCTCACCAAACTGCGCCTCATCATTGGCATCTTGCAAACAGCCGGGGCGTAGGCCATCACCTAGGCTGAACGCCACATCATACTGCTTCATAATCTCGCAGATATCTTCAAAATGCGTGTATAAAAAACTCTCTTTATGATGCGCCAGACACCACTGCGCCATGATAGAGCCACCGCGTGAGACGATACCCGTTAGGCGTTTTGCGGTGAGCGGTACATAGCGTAGTAGGACGCCTGCGTGAATGGTGAAGTAATCCACACCTTGCTCTGCTTGCTCAATCAACGTATCACGGAATATCTCCCACGTCAGATCTTCTACGACGCCATCGACTTTTTCTAGCGCTTGATAAATGGGTACGGTACCAATTGGCACAGGCGAGTTGCGAATTAGCCATTCACGAGTTTCATGAATATGATTACCTGTCGATAAATCCATGATGGTATCCGCGCCCCAACGTGTTGCCCACGTCATTTTGGAGACTTCTTCATCGATCGATGAGCCGAGCGCTGAGTTACCGATATTGGCATTGATCTTGACCAAAAAATTGCGCCCGATGATCATCGGCTCAGATTCAGGGTGATTGATGTTATTTGGGATAATTGCGCGTCCAGCGGCTACTTCATCACGGACAAACTCAGGGGTGATGATTTGAGGCGTATTGGCACCGAAGCTCTCACCCTCATGTTGACGCATATCGGTCAGTTCATGCTGCTTTTGCGTCTCACGTATGGCTATATATTCCATCTCAGGAGTAATGATACCGCGGCGCGCGTAGTACATCTGCGTGACGTTTTGCCCTGCTTTGGCGCGACGTGGTTTATCAATATGGGCAAATCTAAGATTGGCAGTGCTGATATCGCGAGCACGTGCTTGCCCGTACGAGCTAGATAGGCCGCTTAATTGCTCGGTATCATTGCGTTCTGCGATCCAGTTCTCACGTAGTTTGGGTAGACCGCGGGTCAGATCAATCTCGACATTGGGGTCGGTATAGACGCCTGAAGTATCATAGACATAAAAAGGCGGATTGTGCTCGCCATCCTTATCACCCGTACCGCCAACTGGCGTATCCGCCAAGCTGATTTCACGCATCGGTACTTGGATATCAGGTCGTGAGCCTTCGATATAGACTTTGCGCGAGGCGGGTAGGATACGATGTAAATCGCGGGCATCTTCTTCAAAACGCGCATCGCTGGCAGCGCGGTGGGCAGGCGTCTTTAGCGCGTCGGCTTTTTTATCTGCTTTGGTGTCTGATACAGGAAGAATGTTATCGGCTGGGTTGTGCGTTTGGGCTTTCGATGCAATTGAGGTGCTGTCTGAAATAGTCATATGCTGTCCTAGCGTGTTGGTTTTTGAATAAAAGCAACACCGCCAGTAGCTGCGGGGATAAGCAGTCATCATTCAGACAAATTTATATTATCGACACCTAACAGCAAGCAAAAAATATCGTCGCGGCTAATGGTCATCAAATAGTGGACGCAGCTTTCTTCTCTCGTTGTCTACTTATGCGACATGCATAGTTAGACAATAGCGATGATAAAAAGGTATTTCTACGCGTCCTTTGTCATCAATAACAAAGTGCTTAAGACTTCCCTGCGTCGGTACTAACCGCATCAGGTTCGGCGGGTGATCTCTCAGCGAATGTATCAAGGCGACTACTTTTATAAAGGTTATAAAGTAGGCCAATGCTACACCGCACCCCGAGTCTGTCAGTGTTGTAAATCCCTTTCATACTAACAAAATTCTGTGTTAACGGCTAATGATATTTGAATGAAAACATTAGACTTTGAGTTTTCTGTTCGGTCTGGTGACCAGCATAGATTCTTAGTAATAATTATCAAAATTACCTGATATTACTGAAACTTAGAGTGCTTATCTGAATATTATGTAAAACGGATGAAAGATTGTAGAGGTTGTCATTAAACTGTCATAAAGATTTGGCAAGATAGCACGCATATCACAAACAATGCTTTTTTATATCGTTGTTAAACTTCAGGAGTCCTACATGCGTTATTCGTTATTAGCAGTGGCCGTCAGTTGTACATTAATGCTTACGGCGTGCAACAAGTCAACAGAGACGACAGAACCAGCTGCTGATACTAGCAGTAGTGCCGCTACCACGGCTGAAACAACCACTCAGACTCAGGCAACGCCTTCTGCTGACACCGGTTTTAAATCTGCTGAAAATATCGCAATGAATATCACGGGTGCAGGTGCATCATTCCCGCAGCCTATCTATGCCAAATGGTCTTATGACTATAACGCTGCTACTGGCGGCCAAGTCAACTATCAGTCGATTGGCTCATCTGGCGGTATCAAACAAATCCAATCAAAAACCGTCGACTTCGGTGCTTCTGATGCGCCATTGACGCCAGAAGAGCTTGAAGAGTCTGGTCTTATTCAGTTCCCAACCGTTATCGGCGGCGTTGTGCCAATCGTTAACATCGATGGTGTTGAGCCAGGTCAGTTGAAATTAGATGGCGAAACCTTAGCAAATATCTATTTGGGTAAAATCAATAACTGGAATGATCCTGCGATCAAAGCCATGAACCCAGATTTGACTTTGCCAGATGCAGCCATCACCACGGTATTCCGCTCAGACGGTTCAGGTACGACGTTTAACTTCACAGATTATCTAGCCAAGGTTTCACCAGATTGGAAAGATACCGTTGGTGTTGATAAAACGGTTAAGTGGCCAACGTCTGCGACTGGTGCAGGTGGTAAGGGTAACGAAGGCGTTTCAAGCTACGTCAACCGTATGAAAAACTCTATCGGCTATGTTGAGTATGCGTACGCCAAGCAAAACAATATGTCACATACGGCATTGAAAAACGCAGCGGGTAACGTTGTGCAGCCATCTGCTGAAACCTTTGCAGCCGCTGGTGACATCGATTGGTCACAACAAGAAGGTTTTTATAAAGTCATCACCAACTCTGAGACGGATCAAGCATGGCCGATCGCTGCTGCTACTTTCATCTTAGTACACAAGCAACCAGAGAATCCTCAGCAAGTTGCTGGCGTATTGAACTTCTTTGACTGGGCTTATACCCAAGGTGATGATGATGCCATGGCATTAGATTATGTCCCATTCTCTGATACAGCAGTAGCCTTATTCAAAGAGAAATGGAACGAAGTAAAAGGTAGCGATGGTCAGCCAGTTTATAAGGCTGCTCAGTAATCTCCCGATGCTAGCCATTGTTTACTAATCTCTTTAATTCCCTCTTAAGCCACTATTCTCCGGTAGTGGTTTGAGAGGTTTTATCACAGCAAATTTGACCAAAAAACTAATCGCTATATTTCACGATAACCATTAGTAATGATACAAGTTGCGTTTGCTGTCATAAAACGAAATAAACATTCTGGTTTTTTGAATTCACCCATTCAATGCTGAGACACTTATGACAGACTTAAGGTCCCAACTGGCTAAACAAAAACGTTACGACGCTTTATTTGTCAACTCTACCAAAGCGTTTGCCATACTCGTCCTCCTATCTTTAGGGGGCATTTTGGTGTCTCTTATTGTTGGGGCATGGCCGAGCATTCAAGAGTTTGGTCTGGGGTTTTATACCAGTAATAATTGGGATACGGTCGCTAATGAGTATGGTGCACTCGCACCTATTTACGGCACCTTAGTGACGTCATTTATCGCCATCGCTATCGCTGTGCCAGTCAGTTTTGGTATCGCGATATTTTTGACCGAAATGTGCCCAAAATTCCTCAAAAAACCACTTGGTATTGCCATTGAACTATTGGCAGGTATTCCTTCTATCATTTATGGTATGTGGGGTCTGTTCGTATTTGCACCTTTCTTTGGTGAGCACATTCAGCCATGGTTTATCGAGCATGTTGGCCCGCTACCGATCATCGGTAAGCTGTTTACAGGCGCGCCCATGGGACTAGGGATGTTTACCGCGTCTTTGGTACTTGCCATCATGATTATTCCTTTTATCGCGGCCACCATGCGTGATGTCTTCTCTGTCGTGCCAGATCTACTCAAAGAATCCGCTTACGGTATGGGTGCGACGACATGGGAAGTCATGTTCAAGATTATTCTGCCTTATACCAAAGCTGGTGTCGTTGGTGGCGTAATCTTGGGTCTTGGTCGTGCATTGGGTGAGACGATGGCAGTGACCTTCTTAATCGGTAATGCGTTCAATATCAGCCCAAGCCTATTTACCTCTGGTGTGACCATCACCTCGGCATTGGCCAACGAGTTTGCCGAAGCGTCGAGCGAGCTGCATTTGGCATCTTTACTACATCTAGGCTTAATCTTGTTTGTCATCACCTTCATTGTGCTGTCTTTGGCCAAATTAATGCTCATGCGCATGGATCACAAAGCAGGTAATCGATAAGTCTGAGAAGGACTTATGAGACCTTGATAGATATTGATAAAAGATATGGGAAATAAATAGTATGCCTGTAAACAATGTGATGAATGCGCCAATGTCTACGAAGCCAAGCAGTGCTGGGCGTTATAACAAAAGCTTGTACAACAAGCGCCGCTGGACCAACAAGCTGGGTTTGGGCTTTGCCATGTCAGCAATGGTGTTTGGTCTATTCTGGTTGTCATGGATTTTGGTGACACTATTTGTTGAAGGCTTTCAAGGCATGGTGGAGTTGCCAATCTTTACCGCTGATACCCCGCCACCCATGAGCCCAGGTGGTTTACGCAATGCGATCGTCGGTTCGGTGATGTTGGCATTTTCAGGATTATTTATTGGTGCACCTATTGGCCTGATGACTGGTATTTATTTATCTGAGTTTTCTAAAGGCAGTATGCTTGGCAAAGTGACCCGTTTTTTGAACGATATCTTGTTATCAGCACCATCAATTGTCATTGGTCTCTTTATATATACTTTAATGGTAAAAGGCGAAAGTTTCTCTGGTTGGGCAGGCGCATTGGCATTGGCATTGATTGTCATCCCAGTCGTCGTACGTACCACTGAAAACATGCTGAACCTTGTACCTAATAGCTTGCGTGAAGCGGCTTATGCACTTGGTACACCTAAGTGGAAAATGGTCACGCAAGTGACGGTTAAAGCTGCCAAAGCGGGACTGACGACAGGGGTGTTATTGGCATTTGCTCGAATCACTGGTGAGACAGCACCGTTGCTATTTACGGCGCTGAACAACCAGTACTTCAGTACCGACATGGGTCAGCCGATTGCTAACTTACCCAATACCATTTATCAGTTTGCGATGAGTCCTTATGATAATTGGCATACATTGGCGTGGGCAGCGGCGCTGCTGATTACAGCATCTGTCTTGGTGTTGAATATTCTGGCAAGATTTATTGGCAATCGAGGTCAGGTCAAATAAAGACCGATATCGCTGCACAGATACCAAGCGTTTACTTATACTTATATGAAATACACTAAGCTAGGTTGGATAATATTATGAATGATGTCGCAAGCAAGGTCCGCACAGAAACGACTGCTGATCGCTTTAATAATGCAACAGACAGCCTGTTAAATAGAACCATGTCTAAAAGCTCGCAATCACAGCAACCAAATACTGCTGAGTTCAATAAGCAAAGCATTCATGATATTCCCAAAAATATGCCTAAAGCAAAAATGGAAGTTCGCGATCTCAACTTTTATTATGATGATTTTCAGGCATTAAAAAACATCAATATTGATATCGCAGAAAAGAAAGTGACAGCCTTTATCGGTCCGTCAGGTTGTGGTAAATCAACGCTGCTACGTACTTTTAACCGTATGTATGATCTCTATCCAGGGATGCGTGCAGAGGGTGCTATCAATCTTGATGGTAAAAACATTTTAGGCAAAGACGTCGATGTCAACTTGCTACGCGCCCAAGTCGGTATGGTGTTTCAAAAGCCAACGCCGTTCCCGATGTCTATCTATGACAATGTTGCCTTTGGCGTCAAACTCTATGAAAAGCTCAGCAAAAGCGAAGTGGATGAGCGCGTGGAATGGGCACTAAAAAAATCAGCATTGTGGCCAGAAGTGAAAGACAAACTAAAAGCATCAGGTCTGTCATTATCAGGTGGTCAGCAGCAGCGTCTGTGTATCGCCCGTAGTGTCGCGACCAAGCCTGAAGTATTGCTGCTCGATGAGCCAACGTCTGCGCTTGATCCTATCTCGACAGGCGCTATCGAAGATCTGATAGAAGATCTCAAAAACGACTATACCATCGCCATCGTTACTCACAACATGCAGCAAGCGGCGCGCGTATCAGACTATACCGTCTATATGTATCTGGGCGATATGATCGAGATGGGCGAGACTGATCAGATATTCACCAAACCTACCCAAACCGCGACAGAAGATTATATTACTGGTCGCTATGGCTAGGGCTGATTAATTAGTACTAAAGAGCTAATACTGAAGTTGGGTCGTTTCACCCAACCAGCATATCGCGCTACCAAAATATAGATTTCAGGGAATCCCTCTTATGCAAAGTGATAAGCATATCTCCAAAAGTTTTGACCAAGATCTTGATGAAGCCATCCGTTTGTTCTTATACATGGGTGATAGTGCTGCCAACCAAGTGGCCAAAGCAATTCATGCACTCATTGATAGAGACGAGACACTGGCACAAGAGGTCATCGAGATGGACTTTGATATCAACCGAATGGAGGTTGAGCTCGATGAACATATCTTATTGTTGGTTGCTAAGCGTCAACCTGCTGCAGGAGATTTGCGTTTAGTCATGTCGATCAGTAAAGGCGTGGTAGATTTGGAGCGTATTGGTGATGAAGCCGTAAAAATCGCGAAAATGGCAAACAGAATCGCGGCACAAGGCAAATCGTCTTACGGCTATGCTGAGGTACAGCACTTGAGTAATCAGGTAAGACTGATGCTCAACAACGCGCTAGAAGCCTTTAGTCAATCGAATGCTGAGCAAGCGTTTGAGGTCATGCGCAATGACAGTGTGGTCAATAACGAATATCAATCTGCCATTCGCGCGTTGATGACTTATATCATGGAAGACTCAAGACAAGTCTCAAAGGTCATCAATATCATGTGGATTTTGCGCTCGCTTGAACGCATCGGTGATCATGCACAAAACGTAGCAGAGCTGGTTATTAACTATATCAGTGGTCAAGATGTACGTCATTCAGACTATGCCATGGTCGAAAAAGCAGTGCAAGAAGCCAATGATCGTTTGGCTGCTCGCCAAGTGAGCACAATGTCAGTCGCTGACTTTGAATCACTAGAGAGTAATGACGACTGATAGCTCACAAATGCTACCGTCTTATCATAAAAAACGCGCTATATTGAGCGCGTTTTTTATGGCTAAAGCGTGGGCTAAGACTAGCTTTCTGGTGTCCAGCCTTGGGCGCGCTCATAGTCTTCATTGTCCAAAAACTTATCACGCTGCTCGGTCAAGAATTTTTTGGCTTCAGGATCCATCATGCTCAAATGGTTTTCGTTGATAAGCATCGTTTGATGTTCTAGCCACTCTTTCCATGCCTTGTCAGAGACCGTTTCTTGTAGCTCTTGGCCTTTTTTATTAGGGAAGGGTGGATGCGGCATTTTTGGCAGTTCTTGCTTGTATTTGCGACAAAACACGGTATTGGCTTGTGGATTAAAAGTCTCAGTCATCAGGTGTTCCTTGTTTATTCTATTAAGTGGTGAATTTGAGTAATGATATGAGCCTATGATAACGGTCTTGGTCAATTTAGCAAAGGGTATCTCGTGTCTCTTATTAAACAGACACAAATCTACAGGATGTTATCAGTAGGTCTTACCTTTATTCTGATTTATCGTTTCATATCATGCAGACAGAGCAAGCGCAAAAAAGAGCTGGTAGCTGATAGTAAGTTATAGTTAATTCAGTTTAAAAGAGATACAAGGCAACCGAGCGCAGATGTAACTGTGATACTTCAAGTGAGGCTACGCTGTAGCTCTTTTATAGGGGATTGACTATAAATAAAAAAACACCCGCATCAATAGCGGGTGTCAGATATATAGCGATAAGTGAGCTTTGGCTCAAAACGGTTTGATTAGGCAAAGGCTTTTAAACGAGCGCGGCCATTGACCACCGCTTGCTTAACTTGGTTTGGTGCAGTACCACCTAAGTGGTCACGAGCTGCGAGTGAGCCTTCTAGCGTGAGATAGTCAAAGACATCTTCACCGATGGCATCGCTGAATTGCTGCAATTGTGCCAATGACAAGTCACTTAGATCGACATCTTCTTTGATGCCCAGTGCGACAGCGTTGCCCACGACTTCATGCGCATCACGGAACGCAACGCCTTGACGTACCAGATAATCTGCTAAGTCAGTGGCAGTAGCATAGCCTTTCATTGTCGCAGCACGCATACTTTCTTTGTTTGGGACAATGTTAGGTAGCATATCAACAAAGGCAAGTAGTGAGCCTGTCAGTGTGTCGACACAGTCAAACAAAGGCTCTTTGTCTTCTTGGTTGTCTTTGTTGTAGGCGAGTGGCTGGCTTTTCATCAGGCTGAGTAATGTCATCAACTGACCAAAGACACGTGCCGCTTTACCGCGTACCAGCTCAGGCACATCAGGGTTTTTCTTTTGTGGCATGATTGATGAGCCAGTACAGAAGCGATCTGGTATCTGCACAAAATTGAACTGCGCTGACATCCACAGAATAATCTCTTCGCTCATACGTGACATGTGCATCATAAGAATAGAAGCGGCTGAGGTAAACTCAATCGCAAAGTCACGATCTGAAACCGCATCTAGAGAGTTTTGACAGATACCTTCAAAACCCAATAGCTCAGCGGTGATGGTACGATCAATCGGGAACGTCGTGCCAGCGAGTGCGGCGCTACCAAGTGGCATCTGGTTGATACGGCGACGGGCGTCAACCAAGCGCTCGGTATCGCGATACAACATCTCAAACCACGCCATTACATGGTGACCAAAGCTGACAGGCTGGGCGGTTTGTAAATGCGTAAAACCAGGCATAATAGTATCAGTATGTTGATCAGCCAGATCGAGCAAGCCGCTTTGTAAGCGTACGAGCAGTTCGATAATATTATCGGTTTCTTCACGCAACCACAAACGAATGTCGGTCGCGACCTGATCGTTACGGCTACGACCCGTGTGTAGTTTTTTGCCAACAGCGCCTATAATATCAGTGAGGCGTGATTCGACATTCATGTGCACGTCTTCGAGGGCGATTGACCAGTTAAACTCACCTGCTTCGATCTCGCGTAATACTTGATGAAGACCGTCGATAATGGTGGCCACTTCATCAGCAGTCAAGATATCGCATTCTTTAAGCATCGTTGCATGGGCAATCGATCCTTGAATATCGTGACGAGCAAAGCGTTGGTCAAAGCCGACAGAGGCGGTAAAGGCAGCCACGAAGCTATCCGTCGCTTCACTGAAGCGTCCGCCCCACATCTGCTGGCCCTGAGTGCTGGTAGGGCTGTTTTGTGCATCTTTGTTTGTTACTGAGACATTCGTGCTAGAATCAGCAACAGATGAACTTTTACTTGATTCGGGATTACTAAGGTTTGAAGAATTGGCGTTCATATCGGTACAAGACAAGTCAAGAGAATAAGAACTCGAGTATAGCAAATGATGAGGTTGCCTTACTAGCTACGCGCTTAGAGTTTTTTATTCCAAAACTCATGGAGATCATGAGGCCTTGGCAGTGGCTGACATATATTGCTTTCTGGTCACTGTTTCTCACAGTGATTGAGCGTCATGGTCTGTCCAGTTGGTCGGACTTTATCATCAAGCTTGTTGCGCGAACCATACAAAATGGCTTGACCGTCATACCTGCATTATACTTGGTAGATTATCTGCGCCCTGTTTTCAAAAATGCCAGTATTCCGAGTGTGAGTGTGCGTATCGTCATGCTGATGATGTTTGCCGCTACGGTTTCTATGGTTTTAGTTGTTTTGGTTCTGATCAATATGGGTTTGATGGAATATGATCGTCAAGCTTTTATGACCAATCTGTTTTTCAATACCGTACTGACGGGCGGTTTTACTATTGTTTTTTTGCTGTACTTTTTGCGTAGCCACCGCGAGCTTAATGCGCTCAAGCTGTCGTTTGAATATAAGCTGACCGCACAAAATGACTTAATCAAAGCCCGCACCGCCCCGCACTTTTTCTTTAATACCATCAACACACTGGTCTCACTCATTGAGTCCAATCCACCAAAAGCCTCTGCTTTATTACAAAACGTTTCGGTCTTATATCGAGCCAGTTTTAGCGGCGAACGTGAGATTAGTTTTGAAGAAGAAGTGGCGCTGTGTGAGCATTATCTAGCGATCGAATCTAGCCGTTTGGCAGATAAACTCGAGGTCCATTGGGATTTGCCTGATGAAGACATCATGTATGACATGGTGATTACGGCGTTAACCTTACAAAGCGTACTGGAGAAAATGCTACTCAATGTGGTTGAGATGACCACTGAAACCATCCATTTTAATATTAAAGTCACTTGGGAGCAGCACAGAGTAACTATTCAGATTGACGTGGAACTTCCCACAAAGACCTTAATCATTAACCATGACTTGCGTCAGCATATGAATTTTTATATTCAAGCGGATCGATTACGCGCGTACTTTGGTCAAAGTGCTGATATTCAAAGCACGGTTACTGGTAACCACATTACTACCATTATTGACTATCCCTTACAAGATGTCAGTTTATAATCCTTCCTCTTTTACCGTTTTTCATTATGTTCTCAGACACTATATTCTCATTATAAGATATTATGGCATATTTATTGCATCGCCTTTTATATCTATATGGTTATTGCGATTTTTATCTGGCAATTATTGACAATGAGTGGTTACTATCAAAAATATGATGCAGAAAATCTCATCATATTGAACTGGCCAGTACATTCGTCATACCATCGAAACATATTCAGTAGAGTTTGAGGTGGGAGTTTATATGCGTATCGTAGTTTGTGATGATGAGCCTTTAGCGCGTGAGCGTTTGGTCAGAATCGTACAGGAGTCAGGTCATGAGGTGGTTGCTCAAGCTACCACAGGGGCAGAAGCGATTGTCGCCGTAAAAACTCAGCAGCCTGACATTATATTATTAGACATTCGTATGCCTGAGATGGATGGGGTGCGCTGTGCCCAAGAGCTGGACAAACTTGATCATCCACCAGCCATTATATTTGTCACCGCTTACGATCATTATGCGATAGCGGCACTAAAAGCCAATGCAATCGGTTATTTGTTGAAACCGGCAAACAAAGACGAGCTATTAGAAGCACTGAACAAAGCAAAAAACCTAAACGCGGCGCAATTGAATGAAATTCGCAAGCTTGAAAATCCAACGGCGCGTCCGATACGCGAGCATATTGCTGCTCGTACTCACCGCGGTGTAGAGCTTATTAAACTTAAAGATATTTATTATTTTGCGGCAGATCAAAAATACGTCAAAGTACGTCACAAAGATGGCATTGTATTGATTGATGAGACCCTAAAAGAGCTAGAGCGAGAGTTTGACGATCGTTTGTTTCGTGTGCATCGCAACGCTATTATCAATCTGAATTTTTTAGACTTTTTAGAAACCCTAGACGCTGGACAATATCAGATACGTTTTAAAGGAATCGATGAGACGCTAGCCGTGAGTCGTCGTCATCTGCCAGCCTTACGTGACAAAATTCAAAGCATGTAATAGGATGTTTTCAGAGCGACATAATCATCCCATATCATCAAACCCTTATTTATGCTTAAATAGGGGTATTTTTTTGCGCCAACTTTTACTATCTCTGATGTGAGTCGACCATTTTTTGTGGCAAGTTTTCCTAATCGCTTAGCACCAACTTGGCACTGATATTGTAGCATTGAGATTATAGTATCGAATTTATTGAGGCCCTTTATGAGCAATCCGCAGCAACCTGCTTTGACTACCTTAACCATCGCCACGCGTCAGAGTCCCTTGGCTCTATGGCAAGCGGAGCATATTCGTGATCGCTTATTGGCGCTCTATCCTGAGCTAACCATTGAGTTACTAAAAATTGTCACTAAGGGTGACAAGATTTTGGACACACCTTTGGCCAAAATTGGTGGTAAGGGGTTATTTGTCAAAGAGCTTGAGCAAGCGTTGTATAACAAGCAAGCAGACATTGCGGTACATTCGCTAAAAGACGTACCTATGCAGCTACCTGAAGGCTTGACGCTAGGTGTCTACTGTAAGCGCGCTTCACCAACCGATGCTTTTGTCTCAAATACTTATAATAGTATTGATGAGTTGCCGCAAGGTGCAGTCGTTGGAACCTCAAGTTTGCGCCGTCAATGTCAGATCAAAGCCTATCGCCCAGATCTACAGATCAAAACCTTGCGCGGCAATGTTGGGACGCGTTTGGGCAAATTAGATGCTGGTGAGTATGATGCCATTATCTTGGCGACCAGTGGCTTGCAGCGTATTGAATTAGATGAGCGGATACGTGGGCAGCTAGATATTGATGCCTGCTTGCCGGCAGTTGGTCAAGGTGCGTTAGCCATTGAATGCCGTGAAGGTGATGACGAGGTGTTGAAATTACTAGCGCCACTGAACGACGATAAAGCGCGTATTCGCCTTATCGCTGAGCGCGCGTTGAACCGTCACTTAGAGGGTGGTTGCCAAGTGCCGATTGCAGCCTACGCAGTGTTGCAAATGGCTGATGAAACCAGTGCTAATAATGATGACAATGGTGAAAATGGCAATAACGATAATGGTAATGTATTGTGGTTACGTGGTCGAGTGGGTCAAGCGGATGGCAGTAAGCTGTTAAAAGCAGAAAAGCGAGTGACATTGGTTGGCACACAAGACAAGCAAGAGGCGCAGGCAAATCAGCTCGGCATTGATGTTGCCAATATACTGCTTGCTGATGGTGCAGGGGCTATCTTGTCAGCGATTTATCATGCTGAGTAGCGTATTCACTTTGTCATACTGAGTCATTGATCCACATATCCACTATTTGGTCGATGATTCAGTCCATTCTACAAGCCTTTTGTCGTGGTACATCTATGTCATCAACGTCAACTAAAGCTAGGTCTACTCATAAAAATCAATCGACTGATGGGTCAATGCCAAAAATTGTCATCAATACACGACCGATAGCACGCGCTGCGCCATTGACGAATCATTTGCAAGTAGCAGGGTTCACGGTGGTTGAGATACCGATGTTGACGTTGCAACCGCGTCCAACGACTGACGATGATCTAGCACTGATGCGTGCGTGGCTAGCAGGTGAATATAAGGCTCTGGTCATCATAAGCCCAACGGCGGCCACTTCGGGGTTGAATGTTTGGCAGTCACTTGTGCACAGTGAGCATGACGATAGTGGTGATGCGCAACCGGACAATAAAGCAGCCAATATAGCTTCTGAAGCTTCTGAAGCTTTGGTAGCCCCAAGTCAAATCATTGCAGTGGGTCAAGCAACCGCTGCGGCATTGACTCAAGCCAACATAGACGCGGCAAACTATCAAGTGCGACAGCCTGAAGTTGCCAATAATGAAGGTATGCTAGCAATGCCTGAAATAGAGCGTTTGCAAGCGGGTGATAAGCTGCTGATATGGCGCGGACTGGGTGGACGACGCTTATTGGTCGATACCTTACAAGCACGCGGTGTACATATCGATAGTATTGCGTGGTATGAGCGCTCGATGCCTACCGAGGCAATGATTCAGTATCAGCAGTGGCAACAAGATTTTTTTGCATGTAATCAAACGACAAATACAACACCAAAGCAAGCAAAACCTATCGTCGTCGTGAGTAGTGGCGCTGCTTTTGAGCATTGGACGAGCATCGTCAAAGGTGCAAGAGAAAAAATGTCAGAACCAAAACGTAGTAATGACATAATGAGTGATGCGAGAGATAATTTGCCACTCACGTTAGCGGACTTTTCTTATGTCGTATTGGGTGAGCGCTTAGCAAATATGGTTGCAGCGCAGCGCCTGAGCTATTGGCGTGTAGAAGATTTGACGCCAGATACCATTCTTTTAGCCATCACTACTAACCCTTAGTTTTATAATTTTTATTTGATTTAAATATGTTTATACCTACCCATCACGGTACTGTCTTATGCCAATGAATTCTGAGTCTTTATCTAAGGATCCTTCTGCTATACAGCAGCGCCGGCAAGCAAATATCTTGCTGCTGCGGATGCAGTGGTTGGTCATCTTGCTGCTTATCGCGGCATTACTCTGGCTCTATATTAGTCAGCAGCGTTTTCAGCACAGTGTCAACGAGCGCTTGCAAAGCAATGAGCAGGTTGTCAGTCGTCTAAATGAGATGGACGATCGTTTATTTGCCATGAGCCAGCAGACATTGCCAGAGCCCAGAGTCAAAGCCAGTAGCCAAGCGCAAAACCAGCTGGATTTACTACGTATTCAAATAAAAGCCGCTGACAGATTACTAGCAGACAACAATGATAGTGCCGCGATCGAGTTGTTGCGAGGTTTGCATTGGCAATTGGCGCAAAGCAGCAACGAGATTGCACCTGCATTGACCGTCGTGATCAAGCAAAGTTTGCTTAAAGACATCGAACGACTACAAGCGCAAAGCTCACAACCTAGCCCATGGCAAATACAAAATCTTGCGATTCAAAACATTCAAGAGTTTTTGCATAGTCATGAGCGCCTCGGTAGCTATGAGGGTGCTGATATTCAGCGCCGAGAGCTAGTGGATGCAGCAACTGAGGGTGACCAAAAGCGTGCAGTAGCGAACCCGCCTGCTCAGACGTCAGCGCGTAACGACATGACATTGACGCGTAGACAACTGACGATTCATGAAGTCATCATGACATTGAATCTAGCAAGTCAAGCGAGCAATATGCGCGAGCAGGATCAACTCATCAATTATTTGACCCAAGCGCGCAAACAGCTAAAAACCTTACTACCTAAATCATCGGTTAGCAATGGCAAAAAACCCGCGCAAGTTGGCGCCATTGGAATAGCACCAGTAGACAAAAAATCAATTGGCGCAGAAAATAACTTAGAAACCATGAATTCGCCTAATGACATACCAGAAGTCATTGCCTGGCTTGACCAACTGATTGCCAACGCTCCTAAGCCAACACCGTTATTAACCACACAGATTTTGGATAAACCACAACCTTAATTGATACGGTTCGAAACAGCTATATATAGACAACATGAGATACAAGGTAAGTTATGACCAATATGAGTGAAAAGCCAGATTTTATGTCTGAGGTAGCAATCGATCGACCTGAAGTACTGGCGCATTACCCAGTGATTCATTATCAGCCGATTCATTGGGGTGAGATGGATGCCTTTAATCATTTAAATAACGTGGTGTATTATCGTTATTCTGAGTCAGCGCGCATTGGTTATTTGCACGCGTTAGATATGTTCGATGGCAGTATGGTCACCGTCTTGGCACAGTCGAGCTGCCAGTATTTACACCCAGTGACCTATCCTGATACTTTGTTATTGGGCGTTCGCTGTCAGCGTCTAGGTAATACCAGTATCGCAATGGAATATAGCTACTATAGTACAGCACAAAACAAAATCGTTGCGACTGCTGATGCCGTTGTAGTACGTCTCGATAGTGATGGAAAAGGTAAGTTACCGTGGACGACAGAAGAACGCGCACGCTTACTAGCATTAGAGGCAAAATTTGGTCATACCCCTGAATTTTAGATAAAGCTTTACCTAATCTAATCAATTGTTAAAAACAAAAAGGCACGCTAATGTCATATTAGCATGCCTTTTTTTATGACTGTTTATTAGTCAATCTTTTAAATAGGTTTAGTTGTCTTGCGGTGCGTGCACAAAATCTACGACATTTAGGTCGAAACCTGATAAAGCATAGAATTTCATGGGTGATGACAATAGACGCATATCGCGAACGCCTAAATGACGTAATATCTGCGCGCCGACACCGATACTGCGATAAGGCTGCTGGGTGATGGTCGATTGCGATTCATTATTCGCGGCTTGCTCTAATGCATCCCCAAGATCGACTGGTTGATGATTACCAACCCAGACCAAGACACCGCGCTCTGAGGCACTGATCTCTTCTAATGCTGACTGCACGCTCCAGCCACTACGACCTGTCATATCATTTTTGGCGGCAAATAGATCACGCAGTGGGTGGAAACCATGCACACGTACAGTACTGACGCCTTCGCTCACATCACCTTTGACCAATGCTAAATGAGTTTCTTCAGCACCAAACTCGCGGAAGCGATGCAACGTAAACGTACCATGCTCAGTCTCAAAAGGACGGGTTTCAACTTCTTCTACGGTTTGCTCGTTGGCAATACGGTAGTTGATGAGGTCAGCAATCGTACCCATTTTGATATTATGTTCTTTGGCAAATATCTCAAGGTCATCGCGGCGTGCCATTGTGCCATCAGCGTTGATAATCTCGACAATCACTGCGGCAGGCTCTAAACCCGCTAGTCTTGATAAATCGCAACCTGCTTCTGTATGGCCTGCGCGGTGCAGAACGCCGCCGTTTTGTGCCATGATTGGGAAAATATGCCCAGGCTGCACGATGTCTTCTGGCTTCGCTGCCGATGAAACCGCTGCCTGAATAGTACGAGCGCGATCAGCAGCAGAGATACCCGTGGTGACGCCTTCAGCGGCCTCAATCGATACCGTAAAGTTGGTGCTAAATTTCGCTTCATTGCGATCCGACATCAGCGGTAGTGCCAATTGCTGGCAACGCGCTTGTGATAGCGTCAAGCATACCAAGCCGCGCGCGTGGGTAATCATAAAGTTAATATCTTCAGGGCGAACATGCGTCGCTGCCATGATGATATCGCCTTCGTTTTCGCGGTCTTCATCATCCATCAAGATGACCATTTTTCCGGCACGAATGTCTTCGATAATCTCAGGAATCGTATTTAAACTCATAGTAAGTCTCAATATTTTATTATTAATAAATATGTGTGATTTGGAATATAAAGTGTTGTCTGCCTATTGTAGCAGTAGTTGGTATCACGCGCTGTTGCTGTTGAGCAAATCACATGACCATCACAGTAATTAAATATAGAAGTAGTTCATGACTTTTATATATCATTCTAAATACATTTTAACGGTTTTTATCCCAGCGTGCTGACACAAAGCTGAACTATCACGCTTAGTCTTTTAAAAACAGGGTTAAATATTATTAATGGCTCATACGTGTCACTTCTCAATCTTTTTTGCAAAGTTAGGCACTGTTTTTGGTTATTACTGGTTTTGGTCATTACTGGCGGCTTGGCTTTTTAACCAATCCATAAACTGTTTGCTATGCTGCTCACGCTGATTATCTGCAAACTTGTAAAAGCTCGTGCCTGCTAAGTTTTCTGGCAAATAGCTCTGGGGATAGTAATGGTTAGGATAATCGTGCGGGTAAGCATACCCTTGACCGTAGCCTTGATTGCGCATCAGCTTGGTCACGCCATTGCGCAGATGTAGTGGCACAGGGGAGGCGTCTTTTTCTGCCAACGCCATCGCTGCATTGATTGCTTTATACGTGCTATTACTTTTGGCACTGGTTGCTAAATAGACCACGACTTGTCCTAGGATAATACGTGCTTCTGGCATACCGATGGATTGCACACTGCGCAGGGCCGCATCAGCAAGGAGTAGGGCGTTTGGATTGGCATTGCCAATATCTTCACTGGCCAAGATCACCAGTCTGCGAGCAATAAAATCGGCAGGCTCGCCGCCAACGAGCATCCGCGCCATCCAATAAAGTGCCGCGTCAGGATCTGAGCCACGTACTGATTTGATCATAGCTGAGATGATATCGTAATGCTGCTCGCCATCTTTGTCATAACGTACCAACGCGGTCTGCGCCACTCGGCTGACCAGTTCGTCATCGATGACAATCGGTGACTGTTCGGTATCCGCTGTTTGAATTGCCAGCTCTAATAAATTTAGCGCCTTTCTTGCATCGCCGTGAGCCAGTTGACTGATGGTATCTTGTGCCTGCAATTCGATGGTGAGTTTCTTGAGTATATGGTCTTCCGAGAGTGCCCGCCGTAATACTGCACTGATTTGCTCAGGCGTTAATGGCTCTAAACGATACACTTGGCAACGTGACAAGAGCGCGTTATTCACACTGAATGAGGGATTCTCTGTCGTGGCACCAATCAGCGTAATATCACCAGATTCTACCGCGCCCAATAATGCATCCTGCTGTGCCTTATTAAAACGATGAATCTCATCGATAAATACCACAGGTGACTCAAATGCCAGTGAATCTTTACTATCCAATACTTCGCGCAACTGCTTGACCCCAGTATTCAATGCTGAGAGTGCGTGAAAAGGTCTATTAACCGCATCCGCCAATAACATTGCGATGGTCGTCTTACCGATACCTGCTTCGCCGTGAAGAATAATAGACGGTAGATGCCCTTGTTCGACCAAACGCCGTAAAGGTGCGCCAGTGGCCAAAAGATGCTCTTGACCAATAATAGCAGCGAGAGAAGCAGGGCGCATACGCTGAGCAAGAGGGGTGTCGGCATGAAAGTTAGGCGGCATAAGTTTCTCTATTGAAAAATTAAAAAACGGTCTATTGTCTACAATGGCGGCCATTGAGAGATTTTATAGTCAAATCTAAACAACGACATATTTGTCTACAATTATCATTTCTATTGAAGTGAAAAGCGATTGTCCGCTTGGCATGATTCTCGCAGCAACTTCGCCATGACAATGAGTATTAGACATCAGCAGTCAAAGTAGGCTAATTTATAAATAGGGTACTTGCTATAAACAATACACGCTAGGCTAACGCAAAAATATGTTAATGAAAGCTAACGAAGCGTATAGCTTATGTCCCCAGCACTTTAGTTTTAATGATTCATCCATATTAACGGTTCAATAGTAACCATCAGGATAATTGATCAAATATCATTTATTATCACCAGCCTAGCAAATATAAGGTATTACATTGACAATGTCTGGACAATCTCTCAAGCGTTTGCTTAATCGATATTCACGCAGCAGCGTAAAAAAGCAGCAGTCGCGTTGTCTGACAGTTGGTGAGATAGCGTTGGCGCGCTCGGTGTTTGGTGACAGTATCAGATTAGATGAAGTACGACTAAAAACCACCTGGTGGGTTCTCAAAAACTATGCGGTAAGTCCGAATGGTCATATTTACTTTAATCCAGCCGATTGGATCGATGATTTCAGTGCGGCCTCGCTGGGCAAGCAGAGCTGGCTCATCCACGAGCTCACTCACGTGTGGCAGCTACAGCAAGGATTGAAAGTCGTACGCGGTGCCCTTATCGATCGGCGATATGATTATGTACTAGAGACAGGCAAATCGTTTTTTAAATACGGGATTGAGCAGCAGGCGCGCATGGTTCAAGATTATTTTGTCCGTCGTCAGCGCGGACAGGACTGCCAAGATTTAGAGGCCTGCATACCATTTTTGACTGTGAATCCTCTCACTCAAATAAAAAGTGCTAATCACGCTTCTAACGCTTAGTTTTTGTCTGATATACGAGGTGAGCTACCAATCGATATTATGCTTCTATCATGACTGATAGGTCAGTAAGGTCTCTGACGGTAATCAAATAGCGCCATCCCGACACCATTTTAGCTTTTTATATTTTTGCTTTATTAAAGGATACGTACTCTCATGCTTCGACTTTTGCCAGTAAAGCCTAATATTGATACTTCTGCTAGCTCAGCTCTGGCTGCAGTAGCGCTAACGGGCGTACTATTTCTGACCGGCTGTCAGCAGCAAGCTGACGCACCGCCTGTACCAGATGAGACTCAAACAACTGAAAAAACAAGCGCAGAGGACAGTCAACCTATGCAGCAAAGTGATTCTGCTGCGGCGCGTATAGAGCAGTTTCAACCTATATACGTTGCGCAAGCGCAAGGGCTGCAGCGCCGACTACAAGCAGAGTATGAATCTCTTCAAGCGGCAGATGCTTCAGATAGCGAAGAGTCGCTATTACTCAATGAGGCGACTAACGATTCTGCCACTCTTACAGAAAATGCGAATGGCGCCAATTCCGAACCATTACCAGCTGATAGTCCAGTAGAAGCTAACGCTACCAGTGAGGAAGGTTTGGATGCAGAGATGAATACAAGTACCGAAGTGGGTGAGCGTGATCTGACTGTATTAAAGCGTATCAGTCTTGAGCCACGTAAGCCTATCATACTGACCGAAGAGCAGATCATTGAGCGCTATCAGCAAACGATGGCAGCGTTATATCAGCCTGTGACTACGCCACTCAGTGCAGAGGATTCTGATACGCTGATCAATATAGCGACCTTAGTACCTCAGCTGTTTGAACATGCAGAGATTGCAGGAAGGGTCAGTGCAAAAAGCCCCGCGCTGGCTCGGTTGATTATTCAGCATCAAGTATGGGAGCAAATAGAAGCGCAGCAAGTGGTTGATATGCAGCAAATGAAGCAACAACAGCAGCAAGAATTTGAAACGCTCATGTCCAAGTTCAACGATACTATTAAAGGATATGACGAGCAGATTGCTAAATATGAGCAGACTTTGAAAGAGTTTCAATAACGGTTTGAATGATACTCATAGTAACGAGTTTGCCAATAATTGGATGAAATGCATTCAAGAGTATCTATCCCAGAGCAATAAAAAATCCCGCACGATAGCGGGATTTTTTATTATAAAGATACTATTTTTGCTTACTTACGGTCTTCAACCTTGACAAAGTCACGGCGCGTTTCACCAGTATACAACTGACGTGGGCGACCGATCTTGTATGGGGCGCTGTGCATCTCTAACAAATGGCTGATCCAACCTGAGGTACGAGCCAATGCAAAGATTACCGTAAACATTGATGTTGGGATACCGATGGCTTTTAAGATAATACCAGAGTAAAAATCAACGTTTGGATATAGGTTACGCTCGATGAAGAACGGGTCTTCTAAAGCAATTTTTTCGAGTGCCATTGCCAATTCAAGCTTAGGATCGTTGATACCAAGTGCTTCTAATACCTCATCACAAGTCTCTTTCATGACTTTTGCACGTGGATCGAAGTTTTTGTAGACACGGTGACCAAAGCCCATTAGCTTCACTTCACGGCTTTTCACTTTTTCCATGAATTCAGGCACGTTTTCAACCGTACCGATTTCATCAAGCATCTCTAGTACAGCTTCGTTTGCGCCACCATGTGATGGACCCCAAAGGGCTGCAATACCAGCAGCGATACAGGCATAAGGGTTTGCACCGGTAGAACCTGCTAGGCGTACTGTTGACGTAGAGGCGTTTTGCTCATGATCAGCATGCAAAGTAAAGATTTTGTCCATTGCACGAGTGATGACGTCGTTCGTCTTATAGTCTACATCAGCAGGGGTTGCAAACATCATGTACAAGAAGTTCTCAGCGTAGCTAAAGTCGTTACGCGGATACATGAACGGTTCGCCTTGTGAGTATTTATAACTCATCGCCGCAAGCGTAGGCATCTTAGCAATCAAACGAATAGCTGTGATTTCACGATGCTCTTCGTTACTGAGGTCTAGGTTGTCATGATAGAACGCTGATAGCGCACCAACGACACCAACCATAATAGCCATTGGATGCGCGTCACGGCGGAAACCTTCAAAGAATTTACGCAATTGATCATGAACAGCCGTATGTTCACGAATTTTTTCAAAAAAATCTGCTTTTTGCTCAGCGTTAGGTAGGTCGCCATTTAGCAACGCATACGCCACTTCTAGGTATTCAGCATAGTTTGCTAACTCGTCAATAGGATAACCGCGATGCAATAATTCGCCTTTGCCACCATTGATATAAGTAATTTTTGATTCAACAGGAGCAGTTACTTTGAAACCAGGGTCATAAGACCAAAATCCTGATTCTTGCAAAGCAGCAACATCGATAACTGGGCGCCCTAAAGTACCTTCAATAATAGGAAGTTCGTATTCTTCACCATTCACGGTTAGTTTGGCATTAGTATCAGCCATAAATTGCTCTCCATTGTTTTTGATTTGTTAGAATAAAATTACTGCAGACGTACACCTCACGTCATCATTGGTCAAACGGTAGAATGTGCTTAACTCGTTTAATACGCAAGGTATATTAGCAGCAATTACTTGTGATTTGAAAAAACTTTTATTGACCGTGGGTCCAATTGGCACGGCCTAGCGGTGGTTGTTCGCTGTAATTTTTGTATCAAAATATGTCTGATTGGTTATTTTGCGCCAAACTTTCTGTTTATCAAAAATATTTACAACGTCAATATTGACGTTATATTTTTGGGTTTGTCGCAAAAACGCAACAGAATTTTCGTAAAAAACGAGGCTAAAAACAGACAGGGCATGAGTAGTAGACAAGTTGAGTGTCGATCATAATTGTCAGAGGTAAGCGTTTTCCACATTCAGTATTGCATATATCTATTCGTTTGTTAATTAAGTGTGTGTCTTTATTACTTCAGGGATAAATTTGTAATTATTGCCCAGTCATTTTATAATTGTAGGAATTAACTGGCACTAGCTTTGTGCGAATTGATAAGTGGTCATGATATAGTGTTGTCTAGAGCTTACTTTATACATGCTTATTTACGATTGTCTGGTGTTTTGATAAACCAAACCAAATTCTGTGGTTTAAATGTTCTTGTTAACCGCTCTATTTTTAGATGCTCAGCACCAGTATTTAGTGCTCAGCACAAGGTTTATTTTGATAGAAAAGACATATTAACGTTGTCTGGCTATTCATACGACCAATAAAAATAGACTGGTTAGTCGATCTTACTCATGTTTATTTTCTTTGTTGTATAATAGATAGGTTGTTTTGTAGGCCTGTCAGCTCGACAAGCGACACTAAACAGCTTATCAATACCTTATATACATGATTCTTTCTTCATATTTAGCACAAACTAAAAGAAGTCAGCTAGCTCTTCCTTACTTTATTCGTCTCGTGTGTTGCTCGATGCTCAACTGACACCATTTTTGTCAAGCGTTGATAGCAGATACAGGAGTATAACCGCAAAAAGGATGCCCGCTGTGAAAAGCAACCGACCTATTGATCTGCCTCTAAGCCAAGTGATTAGCGTTAATCGCTCACCGATCGCAATCGCCTCTATTTTGCATCGTATCTCTGGCATTATTTTATTCTTATTAATTCCTGTAATGCTGTGGCTATTACAGAACTCATTGGCATCGCCTGAGAGTTTTGAGACCGTATTTGACAACGTACTTGTGCGCTTTTTAGCATGGATATTTGTTGCCGCCATCGCATATCACTTCGTGATGGGTATCAAACATCTATTTGCTGATATGGGCATGAACGAAGAGCTAAAATCTGGCCGCACCGCCTCTATGGTCAGTTTTGTCATTGCAGCGATTTTAGTTGTCGCGTCATTTATATGGGTGATGTTCTAATGATTAAAAATGATTCAGGAATCAAAAGTGCTACTGGTCTGACAGGTTCAGGCTCACGCGATTGGATTATTCAGCGTATTAGTGCTGTTGTTTTAGCCGTTTATAGTGTGGTGTTGCTGGGCTTCTTTTTGACCCACGGCGATGTCACGTATCTTGAGTGGTCATCATTCATGACTAGCCTGCCAATGCGTTTATTCAGCTTAGTTGCTGTACTTGCACTAGCTGGCCATGCTTGGGTGGGAATGTGGACAGTATTTACTGACTATATTACGACAGGCAAACTGGGCTCAAGCGCAGCAGGCTTACGTTTAGTGCTACAGTCATTGATGATTATCGCTATTTTAGTATTTCTATTTTGGGGCATCATGATTTTTTGGGGTAACGGCTTTAGTGTCGTTGCTGTTTAATCATTGAGTGACCAGCTTTAATATTGATATAAGTATCTATATATAAAACGGATGCGCGCAGCTGGTATGTCAGCTGATAGAGTAGTTTAAAAGTGTCCGTTGATAGCCAAAAATAGTCATAGCATTGGACCAACAGCGCCACTATTTAGATTGTCGCTGAATGAGCAACAAGGTTGAGCGGGTTTGGTTCAGTATAACGATAGATATGCAAATTAAGTGGTCAAAGACTGTTATATCCTCTTCTTTAATAAGTGCATGTGATGGCCAGATAAAAGCCCTTAAACCTGCAGTAAGAAGATTTTAAAACACGCTTTTCATTTACTTATAAGCATTAACAGGCATTAGGAAAACCGTAATGGCAACTAGACAAGACAATACCATTAGTAATATTAAGACCCTAAACTACGATGCAGTTATCGTTGGTGGCGGTGGTTCAGGTATGCGCGCTTCATTGCACTTAGCGGAAGCGGGTATGAAGGTTGCAGTACTGACCAAAGTATTCCCAACACGTTCGCACACGGTTGCCGCTCAGGGTGGTATCGGTGCAAGTTTGGGCAACATGAGCAATGACAACTGGCACTTTCACTTTTACGATACCGTTAAAGGGTCAGATTGGTTAGGTGACCAAGACGCTATCGAGTATATGTGCCGTGAAGCGCCAAAGGTAGTCTATGAGCTTGAGCACATGGGCATGCCGTTTGACCGTAACGAAGATGGTACGATTTATCAGCGTCCATTCGGCGGTCACACGTCGAACTATGGCGAAAAAGCGGTACAACGTGCGTGCGCTGCTGCTGACCGTACAGGTCACGCATTGCTACACACGCTTTATCAGAAAAACTTAGAGCAAGGTACTGAGTTCTTTATCGAGTGGATCGCGCTTGACTTGATCAAAGACGAAGCGGGTAACATCAACGGTGTTATCGCCCTCGAGCAAGAGACAGGTACGGTTGCGGTATTCCAAGCACCAGTGACTGTCCTAGCTACAGGTGGTGCAGGTCGTATCTTTGCCGCGTCTACTAACGCTTATATCAACACTGGTGACGGTATTGGTATGGCAGTTCGCGCTGGTATCCCACTACAGGATATGGAGTTCTGGCAATTCCATCCAACGGGCGTTCATGGTGCAGGTGTACTATTGACTGAAGGTTGCCGCGGCGAAGGCGCTATCTTGCGTAACAAAGATGGCGAAGCTTTCATGGAGCGTTATGCGCCAACCGTAAAAGATTTGGCACCACGTGATCTCGTATCGCGCTCTATGGACCAAGAAATCAAAGAAGGTCGTGGTTGTGGCCCTAATGCCGACCATATCGTCATGGACATGACGCATTTAGGTGTCGACACTATCATGAAGCGTCTACCGTCAGTATTTGAGATCGGTAAAAACTTCGCCAACGTTGATATTACTAAAGAACCTATTCCAGTTATCCCAACCATTCACTATATGATGGGTGGTATTCCAACCACTATCCATGGTCAGGTAATCGTACCGGATCTAGAAGCGGGTACTGACGAAGACGGTTTATATGCTAATGGTAACGTCGTTAAAGGCCTATATGCTATTGGTGAGTGCGCTTGTGTGAGTGTACACGGTGCCAACCGTTTAGGTACTAACTCACTACTTGACTTGGTCGTGTTTGGTCGTGCTGCTGGTAAGCACATCGTTGATGAGTTCCATCAAAACGATCATAACTACAAACCACTTGATCCGCATGTACTTGATATCACGGTTGGTCGTTTAGACAAATTGCAGCAATCAACGTCAGGCTACAACGCACAAGACGTGGCTGATGAGATTCGTGCCACCATGCAGACACATGCCAGTGTATTCCGTACGCAAGCCATGATGGATGAAGGCGTTGAGAAAATCTTAGCGCTGGGTGAGAAAGTCGAACAAATCCATTTGGGTGATAAATCACAAGTCTTCAACACTGCTCGTATCGAAGCGTTTGAAGTGGCAAACCTATACGAAGTAGCAAAAGCGACGATGGTATCAGCCGCTAGTCGCCACGAAAGTCGCGGCGCGCATAGTGTCTCTGATTATGATCGTCCAGAAGATGATGACTATGCACCAAACGGCCGTAATGACCACGATTGGATGAAGCATACTTTATGGTATTCTGAAGGCAACCGTATCATTTACAAACCAGTTCGCAAAGTGCCACTGACAGTTGACTATATCGAACCAAAAGTTCGCGTCTATTAATTTTAGACTATGTGCTCGATATAAACAGAAAGCTTAAACGTTTTATCCCTTATTAATTTATTAAAAAGGTGACCGCCAGCTACATGCTCATAGGAGTGCTACTAGGCTATTAATTGATATTCGATATTTGATTATCAGTAGTGATTAATAGCTAGCACTCACATGTTGCAATCTTTGTATGCCCGCCATCACCTACGTGTGGAGTTTAGCATTATGAGCCGAGGTACTCGCACCATCGAAATCTATCGCTACGATCCTGATGTGGACGCAGCCCCACGCATGCAAACTTATACGATTGAATTACTTGATTCAGATCGTATGTTGCTTGACGTGCTATTACGCCTAAAGAAAGAAGATGAAACAATCACTTTCCGCCGCTCTTGCCGCGAAGGTATTTGTGGTTCTGATGGCATGAACATCAACGGCAAAAATGGTCTAGCATGTCTAATCAACATGAACACGCTACCAGAAAAAGTAACCGTTCGTCCGTTACCTGGTTTGCCAGTGGTTCGTGACTTGGTTGTTGATATGAACCAATTCTACGAGCAATACGAAAAAGTACATCCGTACTTGATTAATGATCAGCCAGCACCGCCAACTGAGCGATTACAGTCTCCTGCTGAGCGTGAAAAGTTAAATGGTCTGTATGAGTGTATTCTGTGTGCATGCTGCTCAACGAGCTGCCCATCTTTTTGGTGGAACCCTGATAAGTTCTTAGGTCCATCAGCATTGCTACATGCGTATCGCTTTGTTGCTGATAGCCGTGATGGTGACACGCAAGCACGTTTGGCGCGTTTAGACGATCCGTTTAGTCTGTTCCGTTGCCGCGGTATCATGAACTGTGTGTCAGTTTGTCCAAAAGGCTTGAACCCAACCAAAGCAATCGGTCATTTACGTAATATGTTGATTGATCAAGCTGGTTAATGGTTTGTAATTGTCTTGATTATTATTTATGGCACAAAAAAACACCACCTATTCGTTAGGTGGTGTTTTTGTTAGTCAAAATCACTGATTATAGTAGTGTTAATTTTCTGCTCACTATTATTCGAAGTGGGCTTCTGTTGGTAGCGATGAACAATCCTGCCGGATAGGTAGAACAAGAAGCCTAGTACACTGGTGAATAATAGGACGTTAGTCTATCCGTAAATCTGTATGGGCGATACGTTGGTCATATGTAAGAAGACATATTATATAAACAGTCAATCTATACAATCAGATACACGTAAAGTTTGGTATAATTGCATCCAGAATTTGATCAAATATTGCGAAGTTTGTTTCCAATGCATTAGAAGTAGCGTCTATACGGGCTATTGCATTAATACAATAAAACGTTATGTATACAATAACGATGCTTCTATAATTGATAATAGATATTCATTACGTAAATACTTAGTATTGAACAAACAAACTATATCGCAAAAAACGCTCATGATATTCTATACAGCAATGTATGTTTCTCTGAAACGATAAGATTTGTTAGCAAATAGCGGATATTTCAGCGATAATAGCCAGTTTATAGGCTAGCTGAAAGATTAACCATTTATTAATAATTTATCATTGATGAATTGGTTATGGCTAAAAGAAGTATATATAAATTAATGTTGTGAAACGAGCCAGATCAGAAAACTGAGTATTCACAAATAAATTTATTTTTAACATAGGTGTTGCAATAAGACTTGTTATCACTATTTAGCATTACTTGCTCTTTTAGACAATGACAGCAATATTCTATAGTGACGGCAATACTTAGGGATAAAAGTGTTTTATCGAACCGTATTCAATGGGGTATGACGAATTGTCTGAACGCCTAGCATACAACGACTGACACCATAATAAGCACGATTCCATTCATTTATCTATCAAATAGACGATTATTATGAATAGTATAACCAAAGAAAAAGCGGACCAAGGACATACTGAACTGGCCGCCGATAATGCCAGCTATATAGAAGCTCTTTATGAGCAATACCTAACGGACCCTGATAGTGTTGACACAGATTGGCAAGCGTACTTCGAACAGTACAAATCGTCAAACGATGCTCAGCATAATGCTATTAAAGACCAATTTTTGTTACTTGCTCGCAATCAAACGGCGAACAAATCTAGTAACGAAAGTACCGGTACAAGTAGTAGCAATTCAGATAACTGTACTGATCCAAAGCAAATGGGTGTACAGCAACTCATCTCCGCATATCGCCGCCGTGGTCACCGCCGCGCCAAGCTAGACCCATTAGATTTACATCCACGTGCAGAAGTGGAAGATCTGACTCTAGCTTATCACAACCTATCAGAAGCCGACCTTGATACTGTATTCCCAACCAATGATTTGGTGATCGGTAAAGATGAAGCGCCATTGCGTGAAATTATCGAGATCATGGAGCGTGTTTACTGCCGCCATATTGGTATTGAATATATGCATGTAACCACCAGCACTGAAAAACGCTGGATGGAAGAGTATGTAGAAAGCAATCTGGGCTATATCAAGTTTGACAAAGAAAAGCGTTTGTCTATCCTTGAGCGTCTAACAGCGGCCGAAGGTTTAGAAAAATATTTGGCGCGTAAATATACAGGCGTTAAGCGTTTTGGTCTAGAAGGTGGTGAGAGTTTCATACCTGCAGTCAATGAAATCATCCAACGTGCTGGTGGCTATGGCACAAAAGAGATGGTCATTGGTATGGCTCACCGTGGACGTCTAAACTTGTTGGTCAATATTTTGGGCAAAAACCCTGCAGACTTGTTTGATGAGTTTGACGGTAAAGTGCAGCCAGAAAAAGGCTCAGGCGACGTTAAGTATCACAATGGTTTTTCATCTAACGTGATGACACCAGGTGGTGAAGCGCATTTGGCTTTAGCATTTAACCCGTCGCATCTTGAAATTGTTGCACCAGTATTACAAGGCTCAGTACGTGCACGCCAAGTGCGCCGTAATGATCAGCCGTCATTGGACAACACTGGTGGCAACTCAGTATTACCGATTGTTATCCATGGTGATGCGGCTTTTGCTGGTCAGGGTGTGGTTCAAGAAACCTTCCAAATGTCACAGACGCGTGCTTATACCACTGGCGGTACTGTACATATCGTAATCAATAACCAAGTTGGCTTTACCACTAGCCGCCAAGAAGATGTTCGTTCAACCGAATATTGTACTGATGTGGCAAAAATGGTACATGCACCAATCCTACACGTAAATGGTGATGACCCTGAGTCAGTCGTTTTCGCGGCTCAATTAGCCTTAGACTATCGTCATCAGTTTGATAAAGACATCATTATTGACTTGTTCTGCTACCGTCGCAACGGTCACAACGAGGCAGATGAGCCTTCAGCAACTCAGCCACTAATGTATGCGGTTATTAAGAAGCTTCCGACTACTCGTACCCTTTATGCACAAAAGCTCATTGCAGAAGGTATCTTAAATGCTGAAGAAGAAAAGCAGTATGAAGATAATTATCGTGAATCTTTAGACCGTGGTGATTACGTTGTTAGCTCACTGGTTCAAGAACCTAACGAGCAGTTATTTGTAGATTGGAAGCCTTATCTAGGTCATGACTTGGTTGACGATTGGGATACCAGTGTTAATATCGAAAAGCTTAAAGGTTATGGACGCCGTATGGCTGAGATGCCAGAAGGCTATAAGCTACAGCGTCAGGTTCAAAAGGTTGTTGAGCAGCGTTTAGCGATGCAAACAGGCGAAGAGCCTCTTAACTGGGGTGCAGCTGAGACATTAGCCTATGCATCATTAGTTGATAACGATGATGTCTTAGTACGTATTACTGGCGAAGATGTCGGTCGTGGTACATTCTCACATCGTCATACTGAAATCTACAATGTTAATGATGGCAGCATGTATGTGCCACTTGCTCATTTGAGCGAAAAACAAGCACGTTTCGCTACTTACAACTCGTTGTTGTCAGAAGAAGCGGTATTGGCCTTTGAATATGGCTATGCTACGACAGTACCGAACGCCTTGATCGTTTGGGAAGCTCAGTTTGGTGACTTTGTGAACGGTGCTCAAGTCGTCATTGACCAGTTTATTTCAAGTGGTGAGACCAAGTGGCAGCGTGTTTGTGGTTTGACTATGTTGTTACCGCATGGTTTTGAAGGTCAAGGCCCTGAGCATTCATCTGCTCGCCTTGAGCGCTTTTTACAGCTATGTGCTGAAGACAATATGCAAGTCATCACGCCAACGACTCCTGCACAGATCTATCATGCCTTGCGTCGTCAAGCGGTACGTCCGATCCGTAAGCCTTTGATCGTCATGTCACCTAAGAGCTTATTGCGTCATAAGCTGGCAACTTCTCATTTAGAAGAGCTTGCTAACGGTAAGTTTGAAACGGTATTGCCAGAGATGGACGATCACAACGCAGATAAAGTGACTCGTATGGTGCTATGTGGTGGTAAAGTTTATTACGATCTATTAGAACAGCGTCGTGCATTAGGTCTCGATCATGTTGCTATCGTTCGTATCGAGCAGCTATATCCGCTACCAGAGCAACGTTTGGTCGCTGAGATCGAAAAATACAGTAACTTGACCGAGATTGTATGGACGCAAGAAGAGCCATTGAATCAAGGCGCTTGGTACTACTTAGCACCGCATATGTTCCGTATCGTTGTACCACATCCAACCAAAGCAAAAGTTATGGAGCCCGTGGCACGTCCTGCTAGTGCAGCACCTGCAACAGGATCTCCAAAACTGCATGCACAGCAGCAACAAGCATTAATTGCTGGTGGTCTTGGTATCAGTGTTGATGAGTTGTCTCAGTAACAGATTATCTAATCGAAAGACTATAGAAGATAAATGAATCAGGCGATGGCAGTCAGTATCTTTTAGTACAATCTAAGCAGCATCACTAGAATGCTACTGACTGCCTATCACGACTTAATAATAAGTATGAATATCCAAATCTAAGGAGTATATCGATGGCTGACATCAAAGCCCCCGTTTTTCCAGAATCGGTTGCCGATGGCACAATCGTTGAATGGCATGTCACTGAAGGTCAACAAGTTAGCCGTGACGACCTATTAGCTGAAATCGAAACTGATAAAGTGGTACTAGAAGTTGTCGCACCTGATGATGGTGTATTGACTAAAATCGTTAAGCAAGTTGACGATACCGTATTGTCTGACGAGTTGATTGCACAGTTCGAAGCCGGTGCAAGTGCAGGCGATGCAGCACCAGCTGCAGAGCAGTCAGCTGCTCCAGCACAAGAAAAGCAAGCGGCTGATGGTGGCGAACCAGTACAAGTCACTGACAAAAAAGACGAAGCAGAGCACAAAGATCAAAGCCCAGCAGTCCGTAAAGCAGCAAAAGAGTCTGGCGTTGATCCTAAAGAAGTTGAAGGTAGTGGCCGCGGTGGTCGTGTCACCAAAACTGATATGGCTAACCCAACATTGAAATCAGACAGCAGCATCAAGTCTGACAACGGTCGTCCAGTTGCCGAATCGATGGGTGAGCGTACTGAAAAACGCGTACCAATGACTCGTCTTCGTAAGCGTGTTGCTGAGCGTCTATTATCAGCATCACAAGATACAGCGATGTTGACGACGTTTAACGAAGTGAACATGAAGCCATTGATGGACATGCGCGCTAAGTACAAAGAGAAATTCGAAAAGCGTCATGGTGTACGTTTAGGATTTATGTCATTGTTCGTAAAAGCAGCGACAGAAGCACTAAAACGCTTCCCAGCAGTAAACGCTTCACTAGATGGCGATGATATTGTTTATCATGGTTTTTATGATATCGGTGTAGCCGTATCATCAGACCGCGGTCTGGTTGTTCCAGTACTACGTGATACTGATCGCATGAGCATGGCTGACATTGAAAGCACTATCCGTGAGTTTGGCGGTAAAGCACAGCAAGGTAAGCTTGGTCTAGAAGACATGACTGGCGGTACTTTCACTATCTCTAACGGTGGTGTATTTGGTTCATTGATGTCAACACCTATCTTGAACCCACCACAAACTGCTATCCTAGGTATGCATGCGATCAATGATCGCCCAATGGCAGTTGATGGTAAAGTTGAAATCCTACCAATGATGTACCTAGCGCTATCTTATGACCATCGCATGATCGATGGTAAAGAAGCGGTACAGTTCCTAGTAACTATCAAAGAGTTGGTCGAAGACCCAGCTATGTTGTTACTAGACTTGTAAGCTTCTAAGCTTGTATTGGCAACCGCTAATACAAGCTTTTTAGCTTTGGTACAGACAATAGCTCTACCTGATAAGCAGCAATTGATTTGCTGCTAATTATATTAAAAAAAATTTAATAATGGTGACTTGCTATTGACAAGTGAGTCTATCTCATTGACATAGTGTATTAACTATTCAGTGTAGATAATTCTGATCTATCAGCGAGACAAAAACCAGTTTAAATGACACATACAATTAAAAATAGGAACGTACTATGAAAGACAATTATGATTTAGTCGTCATCGGCGGCGGTCCTGGTGGTTACGAAGCAGCGATTCGTGCAGGCCAGCTCGGTATGAGTGTTGCTTGTATCGAAAAGCGCGTTTATAAAGGCGAGCCAGCACTTGGCGGTACTTGCTTAAACGTTGGTTGTATCCCATCAAAAGCCCTACTTGACAGCTCACATCGTTATGAAGCAACTAAGCATGACCTTGATGAGCACGGTATCAGTACTGGCGACGTTGCCATCGATATTGAGCAAATGATTGCTCGTAAAGAAGGTATCGTTAAGCAGTTGACTGGCGGTGTTGCAGCCTTGTTAAAAGGCAATGGCGTTGATTGGTTACAAGGCTGGGGTACGCTAGTTGATGGTAAAGGCGCTGACAAAAAAGTTAAATTTACTGCTCTAGAAGACGAAAGCGAAACGACGATCACTGCTAAGAATGTTATTCTTGCGGCAGGTTCTGTGCCTATCGAGATTCCTGTTGCCAAAACTGACGGTGACCGCATTGTTGATTCAACTGGCGCGCTTGATTTCACCTCAGTTCCTAAGCGTCTAGGCGTTATCGGTGCTGGTGTTATCGGTCTTGAGCTTGGTTCAGTATGGCGCCGTCTAGGTGCAGAAGTGGTTGTATATGAGGCACTTCCTAGCTTCTTAGCTGCTGCTGACAAAGACATCTCAAAAGAAGCCGGCAAAATGCTGAAGAAGCAAGGTCTTGATATCCGCGTTGATACCAAAGTAACCAATGCTGAAGTACAAGGTGACCAAGTTGTCGTCACTAGCGAAAGCAATGGCGAATCGAGCGAGGAGAGCTTTGATAAGCTAATCGTTTGTGTTGGTCGTCGTGCTTATTCTGAAAAGCTACTTGGTGAGGATAGCGGTATCACGTTGACTGAACGTGGCCTTATCGATGTTAACGACCAGTGCAAAACCAACCTTGATGGCGTGTATGCTATCGGTGATTTGGTCCGTGGTCCTATGCTTGCGCATAAAGCAATGGAAGAGGGCATGATGGCTGTTGAGCGTATTCATGGCGAAAAACCTCAAGTTAACTATGACACTATCATCAATGTCATTTATACTCACCCAGAAATCGCATGGGTAGGTTTGACTGAGCAAGAAGCTGAAGAAGCTGGCTATGAAGTTAAAACAGGTTCTTTCAACTTGGCTGCTAACGGTCGTGCATTAGCGCAAAGTGAAGCGCAAGGTTCTATCAAAGTAGTCGCTGATGCGAAAACAGATCGTCTATTAGGTATGCATGCTATCTCTGCTGGTGCTGGTGATATCGTTCATCAAGGTATGATCGCGATGGAATTTGTTTCTAGCATCGAAGACTTGCAGTTGATGACGTTTGCGCATCCAACGATTTCAGAAGCAGTGCATGAAGCTGCGCTATCTGCAGATGGCCGTGCTATTCACGCTATCCAGCGTAAAAAGCGTAAGAAATAAGCAGTTGCTCGTTTAGTTATTATCGATTTACAACCTGATTGGGGTATCGCTATTTTGGTGATGCCACAATCATGAGTGCGTCAGACGTATGATTCATATGTATATGTACGCACTTGATTTCACTTTTTATTAATTGTAAAAAATAAAGGATACAATCAATGAATTTACATGAGTATCAAGCAAAAGAGCTATTAAAAAGCTACGGATTGCCAATTCAAGAAGGCATCATCGCTCATAATGGCGACGAAGCTGCTGCAGCTTTTGATAAAACCCCAACTGACATTGCGGTAATTAAAGCGCAAGTACATGCTGGTGGTCGCGGTAAAGCGGGTGGCGTAAAGCTGGTTAAAACTCGTGAAGAAGCCAAGCAAGTTGCTGAAGAACTGATCGGTACTAACCTAGTAACGTTCCAAACTGATGCTGATGGTCAGCCAGTCAACTTCGTATTGGTTGCAGAAGATATGTATCCAGTACAAACTGAGCTATATCTTGGCGCTGTTGTTGATCGTGCGACTCGTCGTGTAACCTTCATGGCATCTACCGAAGGCGGCGTAGATATCGAAGAAGTAGCACACAACACCCCAGAAAAAATCTTCAAAGTACACGTTGATCCTTTAGTTGGTTTAATGCCTTTCCAAGCACGTGACGTTGCGTTCAAACTTGGCCTTGAAGGCAAGCAAATCAACCAATTCGTTAAATTGATGACTGGTGCTTATAAAGCATTTGTTGAAAACGACTTTGCATTGATGGAAATTAACCCATTAGCGGTTCGTGAAAATGGCGAAATCGTTTGTGTTGATGGCAAAATCGGCATCGACTCAAACGCCCTATATCGTCTGCCAAAAATCGCAGCGCTACAAGATAAAACTCAAGAAAATGAGCGCGAGCTTAAAGCGGCTGAGTTTGACCTAAACTATGTTGCTCTAGAAGGCAACATCGGTTGTATGGTTAACGGCGCTGGTCTTGCCATGGCGACCATGGACATCATCAAACTGTATGGCGGCAAGCCTGCTAACTTCTTGGACGTTGGCGGCGGCGCAACCAAAGATCGCGTTGTTGAAGCGTTCAAAATTATCCTTGAAGACAGCAGTGTTGAAGGCGTTCTAATCAACATCTTCGGCGGCATCGTACGCTGTGACATGATCGCAGAAGCGATTATTGCTGCAGTAAAAGAAGTTGATGTGCAAGTTCCTGTGGTCGTGCGTTTAGAAGGTAATAACGCTGAGAAAGGCGCGCAGATCCTAGAAGAGTCAGGTCTAAAACTGATCTCAGCTCAAGGTCTTTCTGACGCCGCGCAAAAAATTGTCGACGCTGTTAAAGCGTAATAGCCAAAGCGTAATGACGGCAGTGGTATATTGAAAGGCTAATGACAGCCGACGCATGCTGCCATCATTACAAGACAACCGAATACAAGGAAAATATAATGAGTGTATTAATCGATAAAGATACCAAAGTATTGGTACAAGGTTTCACTGGTAAAAACGGTACGTTCCATTCAGAACAAGCCATCGAATACGGTACTAAAGTAGTTGGCGGCGTAACCCCAGGTAAAGGCGGTCAAACGCACCTAGGCTTACCAGTGTTTAACACAATGGCAGAAGCCATGGAAGCGACTCAAGCTGACGCTTCTGTTATCTATGTACCAGCACCATTTGTACTAGACTCTATCGTTGAAGCCATCGATGCTGGCGTTAAGTTGATCGTTGTGATCACTGAAGGCGTACCAACTATCGATATGCTAAAAGCAAAACGCTATCTTGAAGAAGCGGGCGATGTGCGTTTGGTTGGTCCTAACTGCCCAGGTGTTATCACGCCAGGCGAATGCAAAATCGGTATCATGCCAGGCCACATTCATCAGCCAGGTAAAGTGGGCATTATCTCACGCTCTGGTACATTGACTTATGAAGCCGTCGCTCAGACTACTAAGCTTGGTTTTGGTCAGTCAACGTGTATCGGTATCGGTGGTGATCCTATCCCTGGTATGAACCAGATTGACGCGTTAAAACTGTTTGAAGCAGATCCACAAACTGAAGCAATCATCCTAATCGGTGAGATTGGTGGTACTGCTGAAGAAGAAGCTGCTGCTTACATCAAAGACCATGTGACTAAGCCAGTTGTTGGTTATATCGCTGGTGTTACCGCTCCAGAAGGCAAGCGTATGGGTCATGCTGGCGCTATCATCTCTGGTGGTCAAGGTACTGCTGAAGAGAAATTCAAAGCATTTGAAGACGCTGGTATCGCGTATACACGTGACCCATCTAAGCTTGGTGATAAACTAAAAGAAGTTACTGGCTGGTAAGAGTAAAATAGACATTAGCCTACAGTTAAACTACCAAAACTATATTGAAATATGACTAAGACACCCCTACAATGGGGTGTCTTTTTTTGATCATATCATTCGGTGAATTTATAACAATGAAGAAAATATTATTTGTGACAGGTACACGAGCCGATTTTGGCAAAATCAAAAGCTTAATGGATAAAGTTGAAAGTATGGAAAACTTTGAACTTCATGTATTAGTTACAGGTATGCATATGATGAAGCTATATGGTTCAACATTTAATGAGGTAAAAAAGCAAAACTATAAAAATAGCTATCTTATTTCTAATCAGCACACTGATGAGCCTATGTGTTCTGTATTATCAAATACAATTAGTATTATTTCTAGGCTGGTGAATTCTATAGATCCAGAGATGATAGTTGTACATGGAGATAGAATAGAAGCATTGGCAGGTGCTACAGTAGGAGCTCTTAATCATATTCGTGTGTGTCATATAGAAGGTGGTGAGTTATCTGGAACTATTGATGATTCTATAAGGCACTCTATCACCAAATTATCCCATATTCATATGGTTGCTAATGATGAAGCTAAGCAAAGATTATTACAAATGGGAGAGAACAAAAATACTATTTTCATCATAGGTTCTCCAGATTTAGATATTATGGAATCAAATGCTTTACCTAGTTTAGAGGAAGCCAAGAATCATTACGAAATTGATTTTGAAAGCTATGGCATAGTGATGTTTCATCCTGTAACTAGTGAAGAGAAAGATATTCATAGATATACAGAAAATTTATTCAAAGCACTTGATGATTCAAGTAAAAAATACGTAGTTATTTATCCAAATAATGATCCTGGCAGTTTAAAAATACTTGATGTAATTGAAAAGTATAAAGCACATACAAACTTTAGGGTTTTTCCGTCAATTAATTTTGAGTCATTCTTAGTACTGTTAAAGAATTCAGAGTTCATAATAGGAAACTCTAGTGCTGGTGTTAGAGAAGCGCCTTTTTATGGATTACCAAGTATAAATATAGGTACAAGACAAAATTCTCGTTTTAGAGGACCTTCAGTATTAGATTGTAGTTATTCGGAAGAGGATATTAAAAATGCGCTAGGCCAGCTTGATAAGCTCGATGTTGAAAAATCGACTTGGTTCGGTAAAGGCAATAGTACTGAGTTATTTGAGTCTCATATTAATAGTGAAAGAATGTGGAATATTCCTGTTCAGAAAGTTTTTGTAGACCTTTAGGGATAGGAGTAACTTCAGATGTCCTATGTAGCAGTTATACCCGCCCGTGGTGGTTCAAAAGGTGTTAAAGATAAAAATCTGCAGTTGGTAGGTGGTATTTCTTTATTAGGGAGGGCTATCATCTCTGCTAATAGTATACCTAATATTGGTAGAGTGATTGTTTCTACTGATTCTGAAATTATTAAAGAGGAGGCTTTAGCTTATAAAGCTGAAGTGCACAAAAGGCGCGATTTGACCTCATCAGATAATGCGAAAACTATCGATGTTATAAAAGATGTATATTGTGATATGAATTTATCTGATGAGGTGTGTATACTTTTACAACCTACTAGCCCGCTACGCCGGATTAATGATATACAAGGTTGTATAAATGAATTTGAACATGATCAGTCTGTAAATTCTGTCATATCAGTGACATTATGTGAGCATCACCCTTATAAAGTTGTTGTCCAAGATAATAATGGTGAAATGATAGCTATACGCGATATGTCAGATTTAGAAGCACCAAGACAAAAGCTACCAAAAGCATTACGCATTAATGGGGCTATTTATATCGTTTCTTTCAAAAATTTGATTGAAAATGAATCTTTCTTTTGTCACCCTATGAAGTTTTTTGAAATGGGCGAAGATGAATCTATCGATATTGATAGCTATAGAGATCTAGAGAGAGCAAATTTAATTATTAAAGGTAAATGATTATGAAACCGAGTTTTAAAATTGGAAATCGTGATATTGGTTATGACTTTGAACCATTAGTTATTGCGGAAATAGGCATTAACCATGAAGGCTCCTTAGAGGTTGCTAAAGAAATGGTAGATGCTGCTCATCGAGCGGGTGCAGAAATGGTAAAGCATCAAACTCATGTAGTAGAAGATGAAATGTCTGAAGAAGCTAAGTCTGTAATTCCAGGTAATGCGGATGTTTCTATCTACGAAATTATGGAACGATGTGCATTAAATGAAGAAGATGAGATTGCTCTCAAGGAATATATTGAGTCTAAAGGAATGCTCTTTATCAGTACGCCTTTTTCTAGAGAAGCAGCTTATCGTCTTAAACGTATGAATGTAGAGGCTTATAAAATAGGATCTGGTGAATGTAATAACTATCCCTTAATTAAGCTTGTTGCCTCTTTTGGCAAGCCTGTTATTTTATCTACAGGCATGAATAGTATTGATAGCATCCGTAAATCTGTAGAAATATTAGAAGCAGCAAAGGTTCCTTATTCTTTATTACATTGTACTAATGTTTATCCAACTCCATATGAATTAGTACGTTTAGGGGCATTAGATGAACTAGAAAAAGCATTTCCTAATGCTGTAATAGGTCTATCAGATCACTGTGTAGATAACTATGCTTGCTTAGGGGCTGTAGCTTTAGGAGCTAGTGTACTAGAGCGTCATTTTACTGATAGCTTCGACAGAGCTGGTCCAGATATCAACTGCTCTATGGATTCTGATGGTATGGCTGATCTTATTAAAGGAAGTAAGGCTATTGCCAAAGCTCGTGGTGGTTCTAAAGGAGCTGTTACTGAAGAAAAATCAACTATCGATTTTGCATTTGCTTCTGTAGTGGCTTATACAGATATTAAGGCAGGTGAAACATTAACTGAAGAAAATCTTTGGGTACGTCGGCCTGGAACAGGAGATTTCCTAGTAGATCAGTATGACTCATTAATTGGTAAAGTAGCTCAGACTGATATTAGTAAAGGCGAGCAGCTGAAAAAGTCTCAAGTGAGCTAAAGATTGAAAATTGCTTTTTTATTCAAGAAGGATTCTCATCTTAAGGCTGTCAAATCGACAGCCTTAAGAATATGTGCCCAGTACCACTGTGAATCCACTTTTATAGGGATAGATTCACAATGTTTATGTAGTCATGACTCTTATTCTGTAATTTATATCGCTAAAGAAAATTTAAAAGTCTTATCAGAGTATGATTATGTGATTGCTTGTTTAGGTGGGTACTTATTAAATCAAACAGTCGCTGTATTGAGAGATACTAATACGAAAGTAGTATCAATATTTCCAGGTATCGTGAGTCACTACCAACTTGACGCCTTTTTAAGTCGTCTAAATGCAGATCAGGTCTGGTTAAACTCAAAGGCTGACTTTGATTTATATAATAAAATATGTAAGATACTGAACTGTTCTAACAATAGTTTTTTATATGGAATGCCTTGGATTAACTTAGAACTGATATCTAAGAATAATCTAGATGTTAGCAAAAGATCTGGCAATGCGATTTTTTTTGAGCAAACTGAACTATTTTTTAGTGAAGAGGAAAGGGTTTTTTTCTATAGAAAATTAAGTTCAATTTTCTATAGAAATCAAAATTTACTATTTAAATATAAAACTAGAAGGAATACAGATAGTATTTACTTTGAAAATTTGAGGAAAAATATAAGTAGAAATATCAATGTTAAGGTAGTCGATGAACTTGATGAGTTAGATATTTTAGAGGCTGACTTTTATCTTAGTATATCTTCATCTGCTATAGTTGAAGGTTTAATTTATGGAAAATATAATTTCTTAGTTATTAAAGATCTTATAGACCAAGAGTCGTTAGAGTTTTTCAAGAATAGTAATCTATTTTTGAAAAAAGAGATCCTAGATTATAAGAACGTTGTGAATGATTTTTGGTTCAATTTAAGAGTTAAATCTCCAGAAAAAACTGTGGACCTTTTGAACATAAAAAAGAAAAGATCCAAAAGGTTTTTTAAAAAAGATTTGATAGTTTATTATTTGTTGATTGTACTATCTTTATTTAAAAAAGATTTAATTAGGTTTTTATTTAATAAGGAGAAAAAATCGTCTATAGCTAAATCTATAGACTATTTAAATTTATAGGGTGAAATAGTGTACTGGAATAAAAGGTCTAAGTATCTAGAAGAGCTGAAAGACTGTAAGAATCTCTTTAAAAATAGTAACTTACAGCAAGATAGTTGTACGGACAAATTATTACTGACTCAAGCCTTAAATGAGAATGTTGGAGTAGAGAAGTTAAACAATGTAAATAAATTGCTCAAAGTGGAGAAGAATGTAGAAGATCTCCCAGTAATAATTGTGTTTCAGATTTTTGTAGAAAAATTTGTTAAAGATAATTTAATCAGAGGTTTCGATTTACGGAAACTAAATGATAGTGAACTAGGGTTTGTTTTTGGAAGGTTTTTCAAGAATGATAGTGATTTTAATTATATATTTGTAAAAGATAAATTTTAACTCTGGTATCTACTAGGATTTCTTCTAATATTAAATACATTATTTGTTAGTTTAAAAAGCTTAAACGCTAAAAAATATATACAATAGGTTTCTCAGCAGGAGGATTTGCTTCTATATTATTTGGACATTATTTGAGAGTATACATTGCTTTTAGTTATTATCCTCAAACTTTAGCTTTCAGTGCTTTTACAAATATTTATAGAGATACCATGAACTTTAAGTTTAATTTATCTTTACTGTCAGTATCAGATTTAGCTCTAACTCAAAAAAATTCTGAAGGTTTCGCATGTCGTATAATAATTAGTTATTGTGGTAACTCGAAAGTAGATATTAATCAAGTTAATCGTTTAAATGTTAACGATTCTGATATTGAAATAAATAATTATTCTTGTAGATTTACATAATCTATTTGAAAATTTAAAAAGCTCTAATGAGCTTGATAGAATAAGAAATTACATCGATAATTATTTAGAGAAAATTTATGTTTAATAATTAAGAGAGATAATAGAAATATGAGTTCTTTCATAAGTAGAAACAACACTTATTCAAAAATTGAAGATTTACCAACAGGTCTGTTATATAAAGTAACTAATGCTTTTGTTATATCTAATTTAGGTCAACTAAAACATGTTACTGGCCTTATTAAAAAAGAAAAAATTAATGACTGTTTTTTACTAGTTATCTATACAGAGGCTAACCTTAGTGTGCCTAGAGCTATACATGATAGTTTCGATTCCTCTATTTTTGACAAAGTCTTGTTTTTTAAATTACCTAATAATCCTAATAGTATAAACTTTAAAAATATTAAATACATAGAATCTAGTTATAGAAAGATAATTCATCGTATTAGCCCAAGTAGACTTTATCTTAATAGTTTTCAGTTTCATTATGCTGTTTTAGCTAATATCTCAAAGCAGTTAGGGTCAAGTGTTATTTTAATAGAAGAAGGCTTAGGAACTTATAGATTAAGTAATGAAGAGTGTTATGAAAATTTTAACTCAATAGACTCTAAGTTATTAAGAAAAATATCAAAGGAAACCTTAAGTAAGACAGAAATTTTTAAAAAATTATATAAAAGATATAAGATGACAAGAGAGTTTGCTACCGAATCGAAAAGATTTTTCAGGAAGTTTTACCTTAGTCCAGAAGTACAATGCAGAATAATAAATTTCTATCCTAATTCAAACCTCAAAAGCTTCTATAAGCCTTTCTTAGATTTTGATGAAGCATATACTAGCTTTCCCGCCTTAACTAAAGATAAGTTCAATGTTAAGAAAAATAACTATTACTTTTCTTTTGAAGAACCTACTATAGATGAAAGGCAGTATGCTTTATCTATTATAGAGAAGTATAATATTAAACCAGAAGATTATTTATATCTCAGTCAAAAATTTAATATTAACAGAGTCGAGTACTTGTTAATTGTGAAGCATTCCCTCCTCAGGTTATTAGAGGGTAATGATTCAATTGTTTTTGTAAAGCTACATCCCAAACAGGAACATGAGTTAGTATTACAGGGTTTTCTGGAAATGGAAAAAGAAACACAGGGTAGAATTAAGGTTATAGAAGAGTCAGGTTTTTTAATAGAGGAAGTTATAAAGCTTTCTAAAGTTCAAGGTGTTATAGGTATAACTTCCTCTGCTCTGGTTTACTCTTCTCTTATTTCTTCAGAGTGTAAGTCTTATTCAATTGCAGATACTTTAGTTATTAAATTGATTGACCATAAAAGAAACGAGAAAGGTATTGCTATGATAAAAGACCATACTAGAATACTAAAACAGTTTGAAAATATACAGTTTATATAGATTTTCTAAGGTCCAGAAATTAATATCTAATAGGTTTTTTTCTTAATAATTTAGATAAATTAGTACTACCTGAAAGAGCATACTAGAACTCAAATAGATTTTGTCATAAAAAGGTCGCCCCAATACGGTGACCTTTTTGCCTCTCAGCAATGCTTCAAATCCACCTAACGACGTAATCGTATAGACATGATCGATAGTTTCCAGTGCATCGACCAAATGAATAGATTGAGTGAGTGTAAGGCAATCTAGTTCAGCAAGAGTATTGATGGTAGAAAGGTCATTGAGTGTCATCGGATGTGGCTTGACGATTATCTGAGCTTCAGGATTCTCGTCTATTGCTTTATTCACGACATCGAGTAACGTAATGTCCTCACCGCCACCGTATTTCAACGAATCATCATGGGGTACCTGTCCTAATACCAGAATACGTTCTCTATTCTTAACACCATATAGTGGTGCAACATCGACATAGGGTTGATGGTTGTATTTGCTCACTCTACGAGATACATAATAATCAAGCATCTCCTTTGCTAATGCCTCATCATATCCCTCCTGCTCAAAGTCAAAATTTGCAATGAGGTCGGTCAAATCGTTTGGACGAGTGGTATCAAAATACGGCGCTTGGCTATCCATTACGATAGACAACGGCGGCGTGTTACTATCATCATTAGGACCTGAACGGATAAAACCATCCTCTAAGAAAAAAATATCTAAACCTTGCTCACGGATATAATCGATAAAGTATGAAGGTGCCTTATAGCCCCAAATATAGATGACAGGATTGACCTTTTTGATAAAAGGTTTGAGCCAAAGGTTGAAGTACTTTTTATCAAAGTGTCGCTGTATTTGTATATGTGTTGACTCCAATACCCATTCGCTGACGATATCTTTCCATGGCAGCATACCAACCACTAGCGCTAAACGCTGGTCAGGGGAGCGATAATGCCTGTAGTAGCCTGATAACAGTGGTTTAAAGTAATTATTAAATTTCATGATGTGGTCGATGGCTTGGAATATTAGCGAAAGATTGGATATATATTATTAATATATTTACGTTGGTAATGTATTGTAGTTCCCAGTATAGTTGCATTTATGAGCAAAGACGAATAACTAATTCATAAAGTAACGGATCGATGTTATGAAAAACAAAATATTAGTCACTGGCGGTGCTGGATATATTGGCACTCACACTTGTATAGCACTGCATGAAGCAGGCTATGATATTGTTGTATACGATAACTTATCCAATAGTAGTCGTGAAGCGATTAACCGTGTCTCTACTCTTATTGGACAGACAATTGAGTTTATTGAAGGGGATATACGAGATCCTGAATTACTTAGAGAAGTCTTTGCTTCGCATGAATTCTTTGGCGTGATCCATTTCGCTGGTTTAAAAGCTGTTGGTGAATCAGTGACTAAGCCTTTACTTTATTATGATAACAATGTCAGCGGCACCATTACCTTATTAGAAGTTATGGCAGAGTATGACGTCAAGAATTTAGTGTTTTCTTCATCTGCTACGGTTTATGGCGATCCTGAGACCTTACCTATTGACGAAAAATCTCCACGTTCTTGTACCAATCCTTATGGACAAAGTAAACTTACTGTTGAGCATATTTTAGAAGATTTGGCCACATCCGATAGTAGTTGGAATTTGATACCTCTTAGGTATTTCAATCCAGTAGGCGCGCATCCATCAGGGCAAATTGGGGAAGATCCAAATGACATTCCTAACAATTTGATGCCTTATATCTCGCAAGTGGCTGTTGGCAAACTCGAAAAGCTGAGCATCTTTGGTAATGACTATCCTACTATAGATGGAACAGGTGTACGTGACTTTATCCATGTCACTGACTTGGCTCATGGTCATGTATCAGCGCTTAATTATTTAGAGCGGCAAACCAGTTCAAGACACCCTTCAGGTATGACAAAATCAGTAGGTTTTCTACCGATTAATCTAGGAACTGGCAAAGGTACCTCTGTATTAGAGTTAGTGAATGCTTTCACTGAAGTGACTGGAAGAGATATTCCTTATCAATTTACAGATCGTCGAGCAGGTGATATTGCGAGTTGTTATGCCAGTGCCAATAAAGCGAAATTGCTGTTAGATTGGCAAGCTGAATTATCAATTACTGATATGTGTAAAGATACATGGCGTTGGCAGAGCATGAACCCGAATGGATACAATGTGTCTTGATACTTGTTAAGCTATCATCGTTTATCTGCTACCTTATTCTCACTTAACTTTTGAAATAGTCTTATTTATATGAAAAAAATCACTCACGCTGTCATTCCCGTCGCAGGCTTTGGTACACGTATGCTACCGCTGTCGAAATCTGTGCCAAAAGAGTTGTTACCGCTTGGTAATCGTCCTGCTATCCATTATGTGGTCGAAGAGGCTATCACTGCGGGTATCAAGCATATTGTCTTGGTCGGTCATGCACAAAAAAGCGCGATTGAAAACTATTTCGATATCAATGCTGAGCTAGATAATCAATTGCGTCATAAAGGCAAAGATGAGTTGGCTGATAGCTTAAATTGGTTGCCAGAAGATATGACTGTGTCGATGATACGTCAAGGTAAGGCGTTAGGTTTGGGACATGCAGTACTGGCAGCGCGACCAATTATCGGTGAGCATGACTTTGCCGTATTACTCCCCGATGTCGTTCTCGATCCGTTTACTACTGACATGGCTGTTGATAATTTGGCCTTTATGTTAGATGTGTTTGCTACAGATGGTCATTCACAGATATTGGTTGATAACGTAGCAGACGAAGACGTGCATAAGTATGGTATCGCTAAACTCAGTGAGAATAGTGATATGAATAATCAGGCAGATGTGAATGCTAGCTTTAGCGTTGCAGGTTTTGTAGAAAAACCCAGTTTGGCAGATGCGCCTTCCAAGCTTGCTGTCGTAGGACGCTATGTGTTTAGTCATCATATCTTTGATTATTTGGCTAAGACAAAAGCCTCAGTCGGTGGTGAGATTCAACTGACTGATGCTATTGATGCACTTATTAACGAATATGGTGTAAATGTCACAACGATGCGTGGCAACAGTTATGATGCAGGCGACATGCGCTCTTATATGCAAGCGTTTATCTATTTTGCCGAGCAGCAATTAGCAGATGATAAATAGCGATGGATGAGATAAAGAACGATAAGAAGTATCACAGCGCTCGCCGTTCCAAATACTGGGAGCAGTTGCAAACACTTGCGGCGCAGCCATGGTCGCTGGCAAGTTTATTCGCGCAAGATGATAGTCGTGCTACACGCTTTAGTACGCAAGCTGGTGCGCTGTACATGGACTATAGCAAGCAATGCATTGATTCTCAGGTATTGGACGCTTTATTTCAGCTAGCAGATAGCTGTGAGTTGTCCGCTCGAATTGATGCGCTGATGCAAGGCGCGATGGTCAATAATAGCGAAGAGCGAGCGGCCTTACACACAGCACTACGTCTGCCTGAGAATGCAGATCTACAAGTTGGTAAGCAAGATGTAGTTGCCGACGTACATCATAGTTTGGCACAGGTAGCGAGACTATCCGAACGTGTACGTAGTGGCACATGGCGAGGGTTCTCAGGTAAGGCTATCACTGATGTGGTTAATATTGGCGTTGGCGGTTCTGATCTTGGGCCGCTCATGGCGACTGCTGCGCTTGATGAATGGGCAGATACGGACATCGATGTACACTTCGTCTCTAATATGGATGGTACTCAGCTTGATAATCTGCTAAAGCACCTAAATCCTGAAACCACTTTATTTATCATCTCTTCTAAGTCTTTTGGTACGGTTGACACCTTATCTAATGCCAAAACCGCACTGTCATGGTTACTTGCGATGGCGACGCTGCGTGCGGGTACAGAGAACAGTGTGTTGCGTCGGCACTTTATTGGAATATCAGCCAATAGTGAAAAGATGAGCGCTTGGGGGATACATCCTGAGCATCAATTAGAGCTTTGGGAGTGGGTTGGAGGCCGGTTTTCTTTGTGGTCAGCGATTGGGCTAGCCATTGCTATTCGTGTTGGTATGAATGGGTTTAGGGAGCTACTAAGTGGTGCTCACAGTATGGATGAGCATTTTGCACAGGCGCATTTTACAGATAACTTACCAGTATTGCTAGGGCTGCTAGCTGTATGGAACAGTACGTTTTTGAAGGTGAATGCCCATACCGTACTACCTTATGATGGACGGTTGGGTTATCTGCCTAGCTACTTGACCCAGCTTGAAATGGAAAGTAATGGCAAGTCGGTCACTCAGCACGGCGATCATATTGATTATGATACTTGCCCAATTCTGTGGGGCGAGATTGGTTCAAACGCTCAGCATGCCTTCTATCAGTTGCTTCATCAAGGCACACAGCAAGTCTCCTGTGATTTTATTGCTTGTGTACGCCGTTATAGTGGCGAGGTACAAAACGCCTCGTTACAGCAACAGCATGAATTATCTTTAGCAAACTGCCTAGCGCAAAGTCGAGTCTTGGCATTTGGCAATGCGGCTGTCACAGATGCCTTAAATAGTGATGAAAAAACGGTATCTAGTGCGGATAAATACAAATATTACCGTGGTAATCAACCATCAACTACCTTACTTATTGATGAGCTTACGCCTCATAGTTTGGGTGCGCTGGTTGCGCTCTATGAGCACAAGGTCTACGTGATGGCTAGTATTTGGGATATCAATCCGTTTGATCAATGGGGGGTTGAGATGGGTAAGCAAATGGCAGAGTCTGTGCATGACGCTATGCAGCAAGAGACTCACAGGCAATTTGACACCTCTACCGACCACTTGCTACAGCATATCAAAAAACTTTCTCAGTAATATTGATCAATCAATAACGTAAAAAGGTACACTCATGGGGACTGCTACAAACGATCAATTTACGCCTTATAATGAATTTGAATCAAACCCATTGACTAGTTCCAATGTGTGTGTGCTGGTCGGCCATAGTATTGAAGCGATTACCAGTGCAGTGGTGCTGGCAAGTTTAGGTCAACGCATTCATCTGTATGCAGATATGGATTTATTGGCTCAGCAGATACAGCAATATAGCTTTGAGCACCATTTGCAAGCGCTATGGCAAATGTATGTACAGCAGCAAGTCATTACGAGTCAAGCATTACCAGAGAGTGCAGAGACGTTAATACAATATTATGAAACGGCAAATCATGATGGTAGCCAAGTCGTCAGTCAGAGCATTCATAGTAATGATCAAAATAAAGTGGCGCTTTACTGGTTGTTTTTAGACAGTATCAAGCCAACATGGAACGACGACAGCTGGATTACGGCATTTAACCATAGTCACCAACAGGTGCTGCCTGTGATTATGAGTGGTATTGAGCAATTAGGGGCTATCTCAGCGCTATCTGAGCGTTTACAGCGCGCTTGGGTTTATTATGTCCCGTTCGTATTTTTACAAGACGGTGATGCTTATAATTCCATGTTGAACCCTGCATTATGGTTGCTGGGTGAAAAAACAGCAGACAGCAACCAACATTTAGAGATGTTACAGCCGTTAATGCAGCATGCTCGCGCCGCTCATCATGCCGATATCGCCACGATAGAGTTTGCGCGTAGTAGCATTATGGCGATGCTCGCGACCCGAGTAAGCTTTATGAATGAGATGTCACGCTTGGCGGATAGCCAACAGGTAGATATCAGTCAGGTGAGTCTTATCATGGGGTTGGACGAGCGCGTAGGCAGTAGCTATCTACAGGCAGGCTGGGGGTTTGGCGGTAATACACTACCTACTGAGCTGGCTAAGTTACAGCAGTCGAGCAAAATGCATAGTTTAGACATGCCTCTTTTACAGTCTGTCGTGCATATTAACGAAGACCAAAAAGAGCTGATATTTCGCAAGTTTTGGCAGTATTTTGATGGCTTCATTGATAACAAAACCGTCATGATCTGGGGCGGCAGCTATAAAGCAGGCTCAGGTCGTACCGCAGGCTCAGCCATTCATCCATTGTTAACGTTACTCTGGTCTTATAACATCTGTACACTGGTCTATAGCGATAAGGCACAGGGTGAGCTTGCTGCACTGTATGAACAACAACCTTTACTTGAGTTGACTAGCAGTCCTTATCAGAGAATCAATGATGCTCAGGCCGTTTTTTTGATCAGTTGGTCGCCACGAGATCGATTGGATATTGATAAAATCAATCAGCAAGCCATGCCAGTATTTGATGCGCAAAATACATTTACTCGATCGCAAATTGATCGCTTAATAGGTGACTATGTAGGCATTGGTCGATCTAAATAATGTTATTGAAGTTATCCATTATTAAAAAAGCTCGCTAATGATTATTAGCGAGCTTTTTTATCGCTTTACGCTGGTATTGCCCCTTGTGCTGCTAGCCATTGCTGAATTTCTTGAGTTTTATCAGACAATAACGCTTGATCGCCGCGACTTTCGATATTCAATCTGATAAGTGGTTCAGTATTTGAAGCACGCAAATTAAAGCGCCATTCGCCAAAATTTAGGCTTAAGCCATCAAGCAGAGATTTAGTTGGATTCTCTACACTAAATTTTTCTTCAATGGCACTGATGATCGTTGGGGCATCATGAGTCGTGAGGCGAAAATTGAGCTCACCTGAACTAGGATAAGACTGAATATAGCCTGTGACCAATTCTGATAGGGTCTTACCTGTGATAGACAACAGCTCTATCGTTAATAGCCAAGGAATCATACCGCTGTCGCAATAGAAAAAGTCACGAAAGTAATGATGGGCGGACATCTCACCACCATAGACCGCACCTGAATGACGCATGACTTGTTTGATAAATGAGTGCCCAGATTTACTGATGACGGCATTACCATTATGCGCTTCGATAACGGCTTCTGTGTTGTATATGACTCGTGGATCATAGACGATTGATTCACTCGGGTATTTGTTCAAAAAAGCTTGAGCGAGCATACCGACGATATAGCTACCATCAATGAATACGCCATTTTCATCAAATAAAAAGCAGCGATCAAAGTCACCATCAAAGGCAATACCAAGATCCGCTTTGTTTTCCAAAACGGCTTGCTGAGTCGCCAGTCTATTGGCTTCAATCATTGGATTGGGGATACCGTTAGGGAAGCTACCATCAGGCGTATGGTGTAACGTGATAATTTCAATGGGTGCCCCAGCTTGCGTCAGTTTATCGACTAATAAATCAACGACAGGACCTGCGCTACCATTACCAGAGTTAATAATAATTTTAAGCGGCTTCAATTTATCAACATCAACAAAAGTCATGACATGATCGATATAAGCACTTTTATCAGTCAATAATTGCAACTGTCCTGATGGGTTATTAGCGGTGAATTGTCCTGATTCTGCCAATGCCTGAATCTCTGCCAGCCCGTCATCCGCACTGATTGGTTTTGAGTGCTCTTTGACCAGTTTTAAACCATTATAATTGATAGGGTTGTGGCTCGCCGTGACCTCTATACCGCCCAGCGCCTGATAATAACTGGTAGCAAAGTACACCTCTTCCGTACCACTCATGCCCAAATCAATAACGTCGACGCCTGCATCAACGATGCCTTTGATAGCGGCTTGTTTTAATTGCTCACTAGAGTGGCGGATATCACTACCAATGACGATAGCAGGTTTTAGAGTTGCCATATCATCAACTTGGGTTTGAGCAGATGCCTGATAACGCTGATATAAAATCTGTGCAAACGCGCGCCCGATACGGTAGGCAATCTCTTCATCGAGATTGACTCCAAGCTCACCGCGAATGTCATAGGCTTTAAATGAGCTAATAGTAATAGGGTCGAATGTTGCGGTTGGTTGATAGCTGGTGGTCGCAGAAGTGGACATAATGATAAAGTTCCTCGCGCATGAGCGGTGGTAAAATGAAGTCGTCAGTAGCACAATTATAAGCCAAGCTGTGTTCAATGATACACTAACTGTTAGACGAATCAGCAAACAACACATAAAACGATAAGAGCCATCCTTATGAGTATTTCAGACAATAAAATTACCGTGCCTAAGCCCGTGCAAGGAACGCCGGACGCTACTGGCGAGCTTGATGATTTACTGGCTTTGATGGCCCGTCTACGAGCAGATTGTCCATGGGATAGGAAACAGACCAACCATAGCCTTATTCCGTATGCCATTGAAGAAGCCTATGAGCTGGGTGAAGCGGTCCAAAGCGATGATGATGAAGATATCAAAGGCGAGTTGGGTGATGTGCTGTTACAAGTCATCTTTCATTGTCAAATGTACGCTGAACAAGGGCGTTTTGATATGAGTGATGTCATTACGACCTTACAAGAAAAGCTGGTTCGCCGTCACCCTCATGTATTTGAAGCGGAAACGCTCAAGGACGATGCCGCGGTAAAAGTACGCTGGGACGAAATCAAAGCGGAAGAGCAGCAGGCACGCGAGGCACGTGGCAAGTCAAAAAGACGCTTAGATCAAGTGAAAGCGGGTAGTGCCTTAATGCAGGCACAAGATGTGCAAAAACAAGCGTCAAAGCTGGGTTTTGATTGGGACGGTATCGCTGGTGCCGTCGAAAAGCTGGATGAAGAGATTGCCGAGCTAAAGCATGAGCTAACAGATAAATCTATAGTCGAGATCAAAGACAATATCAGAGAGGTCGAAAAAGAATTAGGCGATTGCATGTTTGCGCTCGTCAATGTCGCACGCAAACTGAACCTCGATGCAGAAGCCGCTACCTTAACCTGCGTGCACAAGTTTAAATCACGTTTCGGTTATATTGAGGAGCAATTAGCATTAAGTGGTAAGCGTTTGGAGGACAGCGATATAACCGAAATGGATGCATTGTGGGAAGCGGCGAAACAACATGAACGCTCATCATAAAATCTCGTCTCGCAGCTATATTTCGCCTAGCAGCTATATAGCAATGTCTATTGCTGGTCTTTTATGTGCTCTGCTGATTCTTAATAATGCCCACGCTGCTCCCTGTTTTGACAATCCTCAGCGCGCTTACACTTATCTGTTAGCACAAGAAAATGCCAAAATACAGGCACGAGATGAAGCCACCGTAAATATCAATCGTGCCAGTGAAGGCGAGCTGGTATCGCTAAATGGTATTGGCAGTAGTAAAGCACAGGCGATTATTTTATATCGTGAAATGTTCGGTGAGTTCAAAACAGTAGATGAGTTAGCAAAGGTGAAAGGTATTGGTGCAAAAACGCTTGAGAAAAACCGAAGACGCTTAAGTGTGCAGGATTAATAGCGGTATTTTACATTAATCAATCCCAATATTGACAAAATAGCATGTAAGTAAATGTCATAACACACCCAGCACGTGCAAAATTTGTTAAACTAGCGGGTACATCCGCCTGATAAACGCTGTGTTATTCAGGGGTGGTTAAAGAATACCGGCGAGGAGTAGATGCATGGCCGAGCGTGCCGCCAAGCAGTTAGAACTGAATAAATCTGAATTACCCAATTCCATTACTGAAGTGATTGCCACATTGACCCGAGCTGGGTTTGATGCGTATATCGTTGGTGGTGGTGTGCGCGATACCTTATTGGGTCTGCGCCCAAAAGACTTTGACGCCGTAACTGATGCCAAGCCGCACGAGATTAAAGACGTCTTTGGCAAGCGTTGCCGTATCATCGGTCGCCGCTTCCAATTGGCACATGTATATTCAGGTCGCGAGTTAATCGAAGTGGCTACTTTCCGTGGTCCACCAACGAGCAATGCCAATACCAATCAGGATGGGATGATCCTGCGCGACAATGTGTGGGGCGATATCAAGCAAGACTTTGCCCGTCGTGACTTTTCTATCAATGCGCTTTATTATCAGCCGCTCAAAGGCATCGTCCATGATTTTTGTGGTGCGCTTGATGATATTGATAACAGAATTATTCGTCTATTGGGTCATGCGCCAGTGCGTATCGAAGAAGATCCAGTCAGGTTATTACGTGCCCTTCGATTTAAAGCCAAATTGGGCTTTGAGTTTGATGATGCGTTGTCCGATCAATTCCATGATGGCAACTGGGCGCTGCTTGAGCAGATATCGCCACATCGTCTCTACGATGAAACACAGAAGATGTTTACTGGTGGTTATCTAGTACCATTATTGCCATTATTGTTTGAGTCTGGCGCGATTGATAGCCTCATTATTTATCCACCAGCCGAACCAAGCGCCTTAGTTAATCAAGTGGCAATCAATACCGACAAGCGTATTGCGGCAGGCAAAAGCATCAATCCAGCGTTCTTTTATGCGGCGCTATTGTGGGAAAACTATCTGCATCAATTGGCAAAAGCTAAAAAGCGCAATATGCCGTTTGCTGAAGCACAAATGCATGCCGCTGGTAAAGTCATTGACCGCCAACGTATCAAAACTGCTATTCCAAAATTTGCTGAGCAGTTTATCCGTGATATCTGGATATTGCAGCCAAAACTTGCCGCTCCGCGTAGTAAGCAAATCGTTCAGCTCTCTGAGCATCCGCGCTTTCGTGCGGGTTTTGACTTTTTATTATTGCGTGAGCAATGCGGTGATGCCGAGCATCCATTGTCAGAGTCGACGAATGACATGGGCGAGTGGTGGCAGACGTATCAGACATTGTCTGAGCGAGAGCAGCAGCAAGCGATTGAAGCGTTCGACGAAAATATTCGCCGCGGTGCCTATAAAAAAGGGCAACGTAGCCGCGGACGCAATCGTCAAAAACCAGAAGCAAATATCACTGATCACTCACCATCTAATCAGAGCAGTGCAAAACAAAGCAAAGCTAATGATAGTACTGAGAAAGATAGAAAGGATCAGGCAATGGTAAACGATTCATCGAATATCCCAGCACGCCGTCGTCGCGCTGTCAGTCAGTCTAAAAATGACAGCAGCAACAACAAAGCATACAACACGCAGCAGGTAAAGCAAGATAGCAATGAGCTTGCTCAGCTGCAAAAGCTATCGCTTGCTAGTAATAACCAAGCGACAAACAAACGCCATCACTCTAAACCTGCGCCACTGTTCGTTATAGAGCACGAAAAGGTCGTGCCACCGCTACAAAAGCAGCTGCCAGCTGAGAGTACATCGCAGCCGAAGCGTACGAGCGCACCTGTGCAAAAGCAAGCGCCGACTAATAACGACACCCAAAAGCAAACGGATAAAGCTGATCGTTCAGATAACACTCAGTTGTCTCAAGCTAGTTCGTCAGAGGTTAAGACATCATCTGATCAGGCAAGATCAACTCGCTCAATCGCCAGATCGCCTGCGTTAGTCAGTATGAATAACGAGCCGATTCCGCATAAGCGTCGCCGTCGTCAGCCCACTGTTGATAGTGCAAATAGTGTCGAGTTGCAAAGCAAGAATGATAAAGAGCAGTCAACAGCGAAGTATGCGAGAAAAGCACCTAAGTCAGTAGCTAAACTGGCTAGTTCAGCTGATACTACAGAAGCAAAAACTGTAGAGCGTGAAGTGACGAAGAAAGCGGCTACACCAGCAAAGGCTAAGAAATCAGTCAAAGCAACCACAGCAAAAACTGAGCAAGCTGCTAGTAATCAAGCCCCTGCTGTTAAAGTGACCGATGATAAAGGCCCTGTGCCATCAAAACGCCGTCGCCGTCAGCCTAGTACTGAAAGTGCCTGATATGGATAACATTACGAAGGAGAGTCACTGGGTTACCTGTTATGTGGGCCTAGGTAGCAATTTATCTAATGAGTTGGGCTCGCCTACAGACCATTTGCAGCAAGCGTTTGAAAGCATGAAAAATAGTGAGAAAATACGCGAAATTAGCGTGTCTTCTTTTTATGCGTCAGCGCCGATGGGTCCACAAGACCAGCCAGATTTTATCAATGCGGTTGCTAGGTTTGAAACGATAATGACGCCTTTTGAGCTGCTTAGTTTTTGTCAGCAGTTAGAAGAAATGGCCAAGCGGGCACGTTTGCGCCGTTGGGGTGAACGTAGTCTAGATGTCGATATTTTACTATATGGTGATATGCAGATTGCCGAACCACAGCTAACGGTTCCGCACGCTGGACTATGCGAGCGTAACTTTGTATTGATACCACTGCGAGAGTTAGCGTCAAATTTGACTATATTAGACAAACCAATAGCTGACTACCCACAAAGTCATGATTGGACAGGCTTAAAATTATTATCAAATGACTGATCTGCAGTGGCTTATCATAAAAAGTATCAGATACTTTTTATGATAGCTCACTAACGCTAGCTAAAGTGATAGATATTGATAAGTAAAGGCATTGCAAGTTAATTGAGGGTCATATGACAACATTATCTACGTTAAATAAATTTAAAAAAGATGGTACTAAGTTTACTTGCTTGACGTGCTATGACTCAATGTTTGCACGGATGATGGATAAGGCACAGATCGATACGATTTTGATTGGTGATAGTCTAGGTATGGTCGTGCAAGGCCACGACTCAACGCTACCTGTGACCGTCAATGATATGGCATATCACACAACCAATATCGCCCGTAGTAATAAACACGCATTGATATTGGCTGACCTGCCGTTTATGAGTTATGTGACACTGCCAGAAGCCGTCGCTAATAGCCGTACATTGATGCAAGCAGGGGCGCATGTCATAAAAATCGAAGGTGGTAGAGAGCTGTGTGAATTGGTAACGACCTTGGCGCAAGCAGGTACACCGACTTGTGTGCATCTTGGTTTGACTCCGCAGTCTGTGAACGTGTTTGGCGGTTATAAAGTTCAAGGTCGCGGTGATGAAGCAGCTGACAAACTACTTGCAGATGCCAAGGCAGTCGTCGATGCTGGTGCTGCATTACTAGTACTAGAGTGTGTTCCAGCTGCGCTTGCAAAAGCAGTGACAGACGCTGTCGCTGTACCGGTCATTGGTATTGGTGCTGGAGCCGATACTGATGGTCAGGTATTGGTTATGCATGACATGCTAGGTATGGCGCATGGCCGAGTGCCACGTTTTGTCCATGACTTTTTAACTGATGAGCGTAATAGCGCACACAGTATCGAAGGTGCTTTTGCGCTCTATCAGCAGTCAGTACGCGAAGGTAGCTTCCCGACTGAGCAGCACCAATTTAGCTGATTTTGAAGTTATCAAAGTTATTTAAGCTATTGAACAACAGAACGTTTGAATAGAAGAAAAGTAATCATGTCTCCAATTATTTATCATGATATCTCGTCATTACGTGAAGCGCTTCAGCCTTATCGTGGCCAGCAACGTGACAAACAAGGCCGTCAGCAGCGCATTGCGCTAGTACCAACGATGGGTAATCTGCATGACGGTCATTTTGAGCTGGTAAGAATTGCCAAGCAGCATGCAGATGTAGTGGTGGTCAGTATCTTTGTTAACCCTACTCAGTTTGGCGTTGGGGAAGATTTTGACAGCTATCCGCGTACGCTAGATGCAGATGTGGCTAAGCTTGCGACAGTGAATGCAGATTATGTGTTTGCACCTAGCATTGATGCAATGTATCCAGTATTACCACCACCTACTGCTGTGTTGGCAGGGGTTGTTGCCAATCAGTTATGTGGTCAATCACGTCCTGGACACTTTGATGGTGTTGGTATTGTTGTCGCTAAATTATTCAATATCGTACAACCAGATGTGGCAGTATTTGGACAAAAAGACTATCAGCAGCTTGCTATCATTAAGCAGTTGGTACGTGACTTGAGTTATCCTATTAATATCATTGGTGCGCCTATTGTTCGTGCTGATGATGGCTTAGCGCTATCATCGCGCAATCAATACTTAAGTGCAAATGAGCGTCAAGCTGCCCCTGTATTACATCAAGCATTGCAAGAATTAGCGCAGAGTTTGAAAAGTACGGCTCTTAGTCAGCAAGTATTTGATAAGCTATTAGTAGAGACGCGGACACGTATCAGTGACGCAGGTTTTATTATTGATTATCTAGAAATAAAGACTGAGGAGTTAGGTTCTGTCGTAAGTGACTCTAAAACCTTTAATATAGAAAATAAAAACATCGTTATTTTAGTCGCAGCATGGCTAGGAAAAGCGCGCTTGTTAGACAATCAGTTGGTAGTGGTAAATTAGCTTTTATGACATAGCAGTAGACTAGTTACAATAGACTTGGATGAGTAGATCATGGGTGTAAGTCAGGATCAAAATAGTAATGCAGCAGCAACGATAGCGGATCAGACGTCTACGAATAAGCTCAGTATATTGGTGGTCTCAGGGCGTTCAGGCTCTGGTAAAACCTCAGTATTGAATATCTTAGAAGATCTAGGCTATTACTCTATTGATAATCTACCGCTGTCTTTGTTACCTAATGCTGCTCATAAACTGGTTAATGAAAGCGGCATTCATCGTATTGCGCTGGGTGTCGATATTCGAACGCCACGTGCTGATTTATCTAACTTTGCAGTGACATATGCTTCTCTCAAGGAGACTTATGGGTCGCATGCGGTACAAATTTTATATGTGACTGCACAAGAGAGTACGCTGATAGCTCGTTTCAATGCGACGCGACGCGTACATCCGCTAATGTCACAAGATATTGATAGTGATAACGCTAAGCATATTGCCTTTAATTTACCTGCTGCTATCAAAAAAGAAGTTGAGCTATTAGAACCAATTGCTGGTCATGCTGATATTAGGATTGATACCAGTAGCCTAAATATTCATCAATTAAAAGATAGCTTGCGTGAACACATAGGTATGGACAATCAGATTGTCATCAATCTACTGTCTTTTGGTTTTAAATACGGTAGCCCCATTGATGCCGACTTTGTGTTTGATGTCAGAATTTTACCGAATCCGCATTGGAATCCTGAGTTACGTGACTCGACAGGTCTAGATACCGAAGTAGGCGCGTTCTTCTCTGATTATCTGGAAGTAGCAGAAATGATGGATGACATTGATAAGTTTTTAACTCGTTGGCTACCAGAGTTTTTGCACAATAATCGTCATACGGTCACAGTTGCCATAGGCTGTACGGGCGGCAAACATCGCTCTGTTTTTATCACTGATCATCTACAACGCCGCCTTGCTGACGCTATGCCTAAAGGTGTGAAGGTATTGGCAAAACACCGCGAAAAAAGTCGTTGGTAGTGATGTCAGATACTATTTAATTTATTAATTATTATTTTGGAAAGCTTTTATGATTGACTGGAAAGAACAGGATATGCGCGTCTCGCGCACAGAACTCAAAAAAGCCCATGAGCGCTTGCAGCAATTATCTATACCGCTTGCTAGCTTATCGAAAAAACAGCTAAAAGCCTTACCTGCCAGTGATTATTTTATGGCGGAGCTAATGGCATTGGCTGATATTACCAGCGCCAATGCTCGTAATCGTCAGACCAAACGTGTTGGCAAGCTTATGATTGAAGAGAATCGCCATGAGCTGATAAAGGCACTATTTGATGCCTTTTTTCCTAAAGAACAAGTCTCAAAAATAGAGAGCTGGTACGAGCGCCTGAATATCAATGATGAAGGTACGCTTAAGCAGTTTGTGAAGCAATATAAAGCTTCTGAGCACCACAGTATGTATCAGTTATTATTGTGGATAGAGTATGCCAAACATATGCAAGATGATGAGTTGCTGGCAGAATCTAAAGCAGATTTGGCAAGTTATATTCGTGAAGTGGCTATTTTATCGCAGCTGAAGAAATAGCATCTATAACCAAGCTAGAAATCTATTAATTAGAATTTTATTAGTTGAAAGATTAGTAGTTAAAAATGAGTAATTAAAAGACGTATAGCTAAAAGGTTAAGATGCAAAAAAGCCAATCAATTTATGATTGGCTTTTTTGTTCATGGCGTATAGATAGATCGTACGTCATGTGAGTTATTCAAGTACTTATGGCTTGAATTATTTCTTTTCAGCGCGGGTTTTGTCAACTAAATAGTCAACAACTTTAGCGACTTTAGCATTTTCACCAGTTACCACATATTTGCCTTGTACAACGACAGATGGAACCCCAGTGATTTGATAACGCTTGGCGCCTTCTTGAGAGCGACCAATTTTTGTACCAACAGCGAATGAATTATATAGGCTGTTAAATTTCTTTTCATCAACGCCTTTTGATGCATACCATTTGCTTAGTGACGCTTGATCAAACAGTTTTTTACCATCTTTATTGATAGCGTCAAATAATGCGTCATGAGTTTTGCTTTCAAAGCCTAAAAGCTGAGCTGCATAGAAACCGCGAGCATTGGCTTCCCAAACAGGATTAAGTGCTGCTGGCGTTTTGAAGAAGGCAACATCTTTGTCTTTAGTTTTTGCCCATTTTTCCATATGCGGGTTAAGCGCATTACAATGTGGGCAACCATACCAAAAGAATTCACGAACAATGATAGCATCACCGCTGATCTTCTCTGGGTTGTCTAGCACACGGTAATCTTTTCCAGCGACATAGTCTGCAGCTTGTGCGCCCATAGAGGCAAGTCCAATGGCCATGGCTAGACCAGTCAGTGTGATGACACGTTTCATACTTTATCCTTGAGGTGTGGAGACTTAGAATGGGTTAAGAGGTTGGTGTCTATATGGTTGTTAAACATGTGACACTCTAAAATATATAGCTTTTAAAGCGTCTAAACCAGACAGTGTCGAGTATAATCGAACAATAGCAAAGTATCGACTATGATAACGTAAAATGTATGTACTTGTGAATCGCATTCTTAACCGATAGTTGTAAAGCTGTTAGCTATTATTTAAGGTATATTGCTTGTTACTTTCTGAACCTACTGTTTCTTAAACGTCTGCTTTATTTCTATATGGGGTTTAAGAGATTTAAAAGTATCAGGATGCGATATTGTCACGAGGATACGTATCTTTTCTATATCAAGATACTGCCCAAAAAACAGGGTAAAGTTTAAGCCTATTCACAATCGCTGACGATGTGCTTACGACAAAACTGCTACTCTCATGCTAATATTAAGCACATAACCGTGCACTGTAAACGATAATAACGATAGTGACAATCAAGGAACATACCATGAGCTCAGCTTTAAATTCTTCATCAACTTCGAGTGATCAAAATAATAATAGCGCTTTCAATAATACAGGGTCTAACACCATCAACGTGGATCCTAGCGAAGTCGAAAAATTTAATAACTTGGCGAGTGAGTGGTGGAGTAACACAGGGGCGTTTGCAACGCTACACGAGATCAATCCATTACGTCTAAACTGGATAGAAGAAAACGTCAAACGTGGCTATCAAAACGCTGCTAATAAAATCGCTGAGCAAGGACTTGCTGGCAAAAAAGTACTTGATGTAGGGTGCGGCGGCGGAATATTGTCAGAATCTATGGCTCGCCGCGGTGCTGATGTGACAGGGATTGATTTAGGTACAGAAAACCTAAAAGCTGCTGCGTTACATGCAGAGCAAAGCCAGTTAGAGAGTACGCTTCGTTATCAACATATACCCGTTGAAGAGTTGGCAAAAACGCAGGCTGGTCAGTTTGATGTAGTGACTTGCATGGAGATGCTAGAGCACGTGCCAGATCCTAGCTCGATTGTGCAGGCTTGTTATGAGTTACTGGCTCCTGGCGGTGTCTGTGTGTTATCAACGATTAATCGCAATCCTAAGTCTTATCTGTTTGCCATCGTTGGTGCAGAGTATGTGCTGCGATTGCTTGATCGCGGCACCCATGACTATGCCAAATTTATCACGCCAGCAGAATTAGACAAAATGGCCCTTAATACTGGATTTGTTCGTCAGGATATTATTGGTTTGCATTATAATCCGCTGACCAAACGCTACTGGCTTGCCCAAAACGTCGATGTTAATTATATGATAGCCGTACAAAAGCCACTAGTCTGATGCTGCAAGCGTCCATTTATTTGCCATACTTTCACTAAACACGTCATCAATCTCAAGAGCATTCACTATGACCCAATTTGTAAAAGCTGTTTTATTTGACCTTGATGGGACATTAATCGATACTGCTGCTGATTTTGTTCGTATCATTGGCAAAATGAGTCTCGAAAATGATTGGCAGGCACCGCCTGAAGCAGAAATCCGTGAGCAAGTCTCTGCGGGTGCGTCAGCCATGGTGCAATTGATGCTAAGACATAACGATCAACTCGAAGTCAGCGAGGAAGCGTTGCTTGAGTTTCGTCAGCAGTTCTTAGATGATTATGAAGCAGATATCTGTGTCGATAGCTGCTTGTTTGAGGGGCTTGAAGCTGTGTTAGTTGATTTAGAGAGCAAAGGCGTACCTTGGGGTATCGTGACCAACAAGCCTCGCTATCTGGCAGAAAAACTATTAAGTGAGATGCAACTGGATCAACGCTGTGCGGTTTTGGTCTGTCCAGATGATGTATCACGTACCAAGCCAGACCCAGAGCCAATGTATATGGCGCTAGAAAAACTGGGTATCCCACGCGGTGCGGCAGGCTGCGTACTTTATGTCGGTGACCATGTACGTGATATTGAAGCTGGCAACGCTGCTGGCATGCCAACGATTTTGGCCGCTTATGGATATATTCCGCCTGAAGATCAAAAGTCTTTAAAAAAATGGGGTGCCGATTATATTACGGATACGCCTGAGCAGTTAAATAAATTACTGCTATCGTCTGGTAAGTTTGAGTATTTATAGACTGCTACATATCACCAGATTTACAACCATAAGCACATATCCTCAACGATTTAATGATAAGTAGTGAGCAATGCCATGAGTGACAATAATAACCAACCAGTCGATCCACAAGACAATAAACAAACTGTTCAAAGTCCTATTCAGCCTTTGACACATGATGATATTCGTAGCTTTGTACCGTCAAGTAACTGCTTAGATGGTAAGACTATTTTGGTGACTGGAGCAGGTGATGGTATTGGCCGTGTTGCTGCATTGACCTATGCGCGTTATGGCGCCACTGTTTTGTTACTAGGTCGTACCAGCAGCAAGCTCGAGTATGTCTATGACGAGATTGAGAGCCTTGGAGGTAAGCAGCCTGCTATGTTGCCGATGAATCTAGAAGGGGCGACTTACGCTGAAATGCAGCAGCTCGAAGGGCTAATTAATAAAGAAGTCGGCCAGTTAGATGGCATATTGCATAATGCTGGTGTATTAGGACAATTGACGCCGCTTGAGATGTATGACGTCGATACTTTCGCCCAAGTGATGAAAGTCAATTTCACAGCGACTTTTATGCTGACTCAAGCGCTATTGCCGTTATTAAAAGATGCTGATCATGGCTCTGTTGTCTTTACCTCTAGCACGGTAGGTACACATCCTCGCGCATTTTGGGGTGCTTATGCACTCTCTAAACAAGCAGTAGAAGGTATGAGTGATATCTTTACTCAAGAGACGCAGAACACCACCAATCTACGTTTTAACTGCGTTAATCCAGGTGGTACTCGTACGAATATGCGTGCGCATGCGTATCCAGGTGAAAACCCTATGAGTTTAAAAACACCTGAAGATATCATGGCAGGCTACGTTTGTCTGATGAGTGATGAGAGCATTGGCGTACGTGGTCAAGTGGTTGAGCTACAGCCAAAAGATTAAGAGGTGTTACTTAAACTTGCATGAATACAAAGCGTAAAAGTAATTTGGGTAGCTATAGTTGATACTAAATGAAATAGATGCGTCGTACTAGGATGCGAAACTGGTATAAATTTTCTTTAGTTGCTTGATGTGCTAATAGAAGCTACAAAAAATATATACCAACAGCAAGATATCTGTTTTATAGTAAATACGACTCTGTTTTTTGTCAAAACTACCAATGATTTTTACTTAGGATAATACTTATGAATAAGTCCATTGCTGCTGCATGTGTGCTGCTAAGTTGTACTTCAGCTTTTGCGCAAACCACGCTTTTTGATCCTTCCATCGAGCACAATCCTCAGGATGGTGTCATAAAGCTGTATGGAGCAGGTGGCCCACATACCGCTTTAAGAAAAGTGGCAGATGTCTGGGAAAAGCAAGGTGGTACCAAGGTAGAATTAATAGCAGGACCTGAAGACAAATGGTCGGCTGACGCTCAAGCTGATGCCGATGCTCTGTGGGGAACTTCTGAGCAATCAATGACTGCATTTCTTGAGACATACGAAACTTTTGATCATGAAAAAGTTGAACCCATTTATATCCGACCAGCAATCATAGCTGTACAAAAAGGAAATCCTAAAAATATACGTAGCTTTGATGATTTATTAGCTAAGGGGATTAAAATAGTTGTGACCGAAGGTAAAGGAACATATAACACTTCGGGTACTGGAGTTTGGGAGGATCTCGCAGGACGCAAAGGAAGCTTAAACGATATTGCTCGTTTTCGAGATAATATAGTAGCGTATTCTTTAGGATCTGGAGCCAGTTTTAAAGCATTTAAAGATGAAAAAGCAGATGCTTGGATAACTTGGCCGAATTGGCCGCTTAATAATTCCAAAGATATGGACATGGTTAGTATAGATAAGGATCGAGCTATCTGGCGTGATTTAAACATCGTTGTATCACCAAAAGCTGATCCTCAAACAAAAGATTTTCTTAACTTTTTAATCACTAAAAAAGGACAAAAAATCATGAAAACAGAAGGGTGGCAACGCTGAGTAGAAGGTTTTAGGCATACACTCTTAAAAAGTAAATACCCTAAATATAATTCTCACTAATCGTTCAAACACATTTGTTATTTGCATATTGTAATTAGCAATAACCACCCCATCTATTTGTTATTAAAGAATTTATCTATAAAGCAATGATCATTAAAAAATAAATAGGATGGGATTATGGCAGGTGGCTGGTCAAGAGATGGTGCTGAGCACGAACAAATGGATGCAACGGTAAATGATGCATTGGAGCGAGCGCGACGTTCGTTGCCAACAGGTGTAAGTGCTGAGCTGTGTGACGAATGTGGTAAGCCTATTCCAGAGGCAAGGCGACTAGCGGTGCCCGGTATTCAGCACTGCGTTAGCTGTCAGACGGAGCTTGAACAAGAAGCAAAAGCGGCTGAACTGTTTAATCGTCGTGGTAGTAAAGACAGTCAATTGCGTTAAAAAATAGTTAGGGCGTGTCCTCAATTCAATCGATAGTCATCTAAATGGGTTAAAAATGGCTAAATCTTGCCAAACGTCGTCAAATAGCTGACTAATATCTCGATATTATCTGCGCTATTTTCCTTGTTTGACTGCGATTTATCTCATTTTTATCACCATTTTTAAAATGAGGACATGCCCTAATTGCGTTGAAAAAAGAAAGGGCGGACATTGCTAGATAAAATAGCAATGTTCGTTTTTTTATGTCTACTGCTATATGACCAGCGCCATCAGTTCGCGGTCGCACTCTTCCCAATCTATCAAGGCTAGTGACACTTTGGCATCATTCTCAGTTTCTGATTTTCCTGTAGCTTTATCGACAGCATGTGTATCGACAGTATTGCCTAATTGCAAAATAATTTCCAATCGACTATCCGTCTGTGGGTCAATAGTTCTGGTGGTTAGACTACCAGGGTTAAAATTGATCTTCATCCAGCCATCATAAGTATGTACCACGCCTTTGATGCGTTCCCAGTTTGGCAATGCTAACAACCAATTCTGTAAATCGTCAGCGTTTAGTATGTAGTGAGCGGGTAGGCGCCATCCAGCCAATTGAAAATCTTGCTGCTCTTCATGGTAGCGATAGGGCAGATCACTATCAGCACTAGCCTGAGCTTTAGTCTCATCGGTAGATGAACTCGATGATGGTACAGTTGCTAAAGAATTGGCTGGAGACTGTAAACCAATCATCGATTTTTTAGGATTAGAGATAGTGACTTTTCGTTGATTCGAAATGATAGAGCTAGGCTGATTCAGTTGGTCGTTTAACGTAGACGAATATGCATCTGTTACAAGTTTATTTACTACAAACTTATCTGATGAATGGACATCTGATGAATCTATTGTCTCAGCTGCTATTAGTTCGGATACTACCCAAATGATTTTTACTTGCGAATTTAGCTTGGTTATCCATTCTACCAAGGCTTGTTTTTCGATAGTATCTAATTGGACATAGCGATTGACGATCAGCACATCGGCATCACGGACATGCGCCTGAAAGCCATCATGATCACGATACTTAATCTGTTGCCACTGCTCGCCACTCAGTACAGTTATCACCGCATTCATCTGTAGTGCGGTTTGCCAATGCGGCGCACTGAGCTGTAATATCAGCTCGCGTGGATGTGCCAATCCTGTGGGTTCAATAAGCAGTCTTTGCGGGTGATGGTCATTAAGCAGACGACTGATCGCAATTTGTAAGGGCAGTTGACTGGTACAGCAAATACAGCCGCCACTGACTTCACGCATGGCGATATTCTGTTGCTCAAGATCGTTATCTTGAGAGCTTGCCAATAGTGCACCATCAATACCGATACGGCCAAACTCATTGATTAAGAGAGCCCAGCGCTCGTCATTGGGTTTTGTGGCAAGTAGCTGATTGATGACGGTGGTTTTGCCAGCACCTAAAAACCCTGTCACCAACGTGCAGGGTATGTTTTGAAAAATAATAGGGTTTTTCACAGATATGCTCATCATATCGGCATGTGTTTATGAATAATCAAACACGGCCTATATTAAAAGAAATGTCATCAGTCAAAGGTTATTCACTCTTGACGGTTTCTACCTCAGCTTCATCAGGAACGAATACATAGCCCACACCCCAAACCGTTTGAATATAGCGGGCTTGTGAAGGGTTGTCTTCAATCAAGCGACGTAGGCGTGATACTTGCACATCGATAGAGCGCTCCATCGCACCCCACTCACGACCACGGGCAAGGTTCATCAACTTATCACGGGTCAACGGCTCACGTGGATGCTGTACCAGAGCCTTCAACACCGAAAACTCACCTGTCGTCAAAGTGACGACGTTACCATCACGTTTGAGCGTGCGAGTCGATAGATCTAGTGTCCATGGACCAAATTCTACCACTTCTAATTGGTGACTTGGTGCCCCTGGAAGCTCACGGTTCTGACGACGCAACACGGCTTTGATACGCGCCAATAGCTCTTTTGGGTTAAACGGCTTAGGTAGGTAATCATCTGCACCCGCTTCCAAACCTGCGATACGGTCAGCATCGCCACCTTTTGCGGTCAGCATAATGATTGGAATGTCCGCATTGTCTTCACGTAGGCGCTTACAGATGCTGATACCGTCTTCGCCTGGTAGCATCAAATCTAACACAACCAAAGAGAAGAGCTCACGTTGCATGAGTTTGTCCATCTGACTGCCGTCATGGGCAGTACGAACGACGAAACCGTCGTCTTCTAGGAAGCGCTGTAGCAAAGAGCGCAGGCGAGCGTCATCATCGACAACTAAAATACGCTGAGTCAAAGTATCGGGGCTGTTGTTATCAGTCATACAGGCATCCTCTTATAAAAATTATTGTTAGCAGAAATGACGAGTAAAAAGCGATGAGTAAAATACTGCCATTAATTATCGTTATTTAATGATGGGTCAAAACAAGCACGTCATAAAATCAAAAACTATTGTTCAATATATCAGCACATCTCAATATTTGTGCTATTGATACTTTAGTGTATAAGATTGCACCGCGAATTGCATCACCCATAAGAATAAATGCTGTATGCGTTTGTTTAACAAGGCTATAGAACGTTTGATATAAAACGTTTTATGCCGCAAAACAGGCGATAATTAACGAAAAGATAAAAAGGATTTTTATTCATGCAGCTTTTGCTATAATGCAAAACTACATTTCTCAACGATTGATACGTATATGAGTAGCACTGATACCTTAACGTCATCTCAAACCTCGACAAATGCACAGGTTTTGGATGCAACCACACACGCGAATATTCACGACAAGCTTGCTCGCGCGCTTGGCATTAAGACTGCTCAAGTCAATGCGTTTGTGAAGCTTTATGATGAAGGCGCAACGGTTCCTTTCATTGCGCGTTACCGCAAAGAAAAAACGCAGAACCTTGATGACGCGCAGCTGCGTGCTTTAGAAAAATCTCTCAATTATGAGCGTGACATGGCCACACGTCGCCTCAAAATTACTGAGTTACTGAGCACACAGGGTAATCTGACCGATGAGCTACAGACGCGTATCGATAACGCGACGTCTAAGCTTGAGCTTGAAGACATCTATCTGCCATATCGTCCGCGTCGTCGTTCACCGGCTGCCAAAGCACGTGCTGCTGGTCTTGACGCTGCCGCCCAAGCGGTCTTGACGCAAGAAATCACCCCGACAGAGGCGCTGGCTGATTATCAAGTTCAATCAAGTATCACTGATGATAGTGGTAATGAGATCGACGTTGATTTTAGCGATATCGAAAAACAGCTTGCTGGCGTACAAGCCATTATCGTCGATGAATGGACACAAGCATTGGGTTTGTTGGATAACTTGCGCAATGGTTTTGCCAAAACTGCCAGTATCGTATCGAGCGTTGCGAGCGAAGAAAAGCGCGAAGTTGGCGAAAAATTCAAAGACTACTTTGAGCATAGCGAAAGCCTTGCTCGATTGCCAAATCATCGCCTATTAGCAATGTTACGTGGTCGTCAAGAAAACGTTTTGGGTCTAAAGATTGAAGGCGAAGACGCTCCATTTATCGAAAAGATCATCAGTCATTTCGATGTCGATGCCAAAGCGCCAGCAGAACGCCGTGAGTTTTTGGTAGAAGCAGCCAGTAGCTTATGGAAAGAAAAATGGCGTCCGCATATCGAGCATCGTTTATTAACTGAAAAGCGTTTGGCCGCAGAAGCAGATGCGATCGATGTATTCGCTAGCAATCTACAGCATTTGCTAATGTCTGCGCCAGCAGGTCCTAAAGTGATCTTGGGTGTTGATCCTGGTATCCGTCATGGCGTAAAAATGGCTATCGTCGATGCGCAAGGTCATGTCATGTCAGATAGCGAAGAGAAGCCTGTCATCGCGACGGTTTATCCGTTTGCACCTGACAACAAAATGACTGAAGCCAAAAAAGTCATCGATGAGCTATTAAGCACTTATAATGTTGATTTGGTCGCTATCGGCAACGGTACGGCAAGTCGCGAAACCGATGCAATGATCAAAGAGATTCTAGCCGCAAACGATGCACTCAAAGCCAAAGCTGTCATCGTGAATGAGTCAGGCGCGTCGGTCTATTCTGCCAGTGAGCTTGCTAGTGATGAGCTTGCTAATCTAGATGTTTCTGTGCGTGGCGCGGTTTCTATCGCGCGTCGCTTGCAAGATCCATTGTCAGAGCTCGTTAAAGTCGATCCAAAAGCCATCGGTGTCGGTCAATATCAGCATGATGTGAATCAAAACCAGCTCGCAGATAGCCTTGATAAAGTCACTCAAGACAGCGTGAACGCCGTTGGTGTCGATGTAAATACGGCGAGCCCAGCTATCTTGGCTCACATCGCAGGTCTTAACCGCAACGTAGCGCAGCAAATTGTCACTTATCGCCGCGAGCACGGTGCATTTGATAGCCGTGAAGCACTCAAAAACGTCCCACGCCTAGGCGCTAAGACATTTGAGCAAGCAGCTGGTTTCTTGCGTATTCATAATGGTAGCAATCCATTAGATGCAACCGGCGTGCATCCAGAGAGTTATGCCTTGGTTGATAGCTTACTCGCACAAGCGGGCAAGCCGTTGTCAGAAGTCATCGGTAACGATGGTGTATTGAATGCTATCGATACGACTGCGCTGGCTGCTAACGATGATAATGTTAGCGTAAAAGCGATTATCGAAGAGCTTGCAAAACCTGCTCGTGATCCTCGTCCTGAGTTTAAAACGGCCAATTTCCGTGATGATGTCAATAGCATCAAAGATTTGAGCGAAGGTATGCAGCTTGAAGGGGTAGTCACTAACGTAACCGCGTTTGGCTGTTTCGTTGATGTCGGTGTCCATCAGGATGGTTTGGTCCATATTTCTCAGATGGCCAATGACTTTGTCGCAGACCCCATGAACCGTGTCAAACCTGGCGATATCGTCTCAGTTCGTGTTATCTCTATCGATGAAAAACGTGGTCGTATCGGATTTAGTATGAAGCCTGAGTCTGAAAAACCTGTCCGTACGGCTGCTAAGTCTACTGCAACCAGTACAGATGGTGACAAAGTGAGCCGTCCACGCAGTAATCAGGCGAATAGTGACCGTCCAAATAATAGCCGTCCCGCTGCTGATAAGCGTTCGTCTAAGCCACGTGGTAAACGTCAGGACAATACGAATAGTAACCGTAGTAAACCGATCAAAAACGATAAAGCGGAAGCACCTAGTAAAATGGGTACACTTGGCGCCTTGTTACAAGAAGCTGGCGTGACTAAAACTAAGAAATAGCCAAAATTTATAGCCGTGTTCAACAAAAAAGGCAGCCAATGGGCTGCCTTTTTATATGTCACTTATTGATAGTAGTAAACTATTAATCATACTATTCAATCAAGCACTGTCATTATTAACGAATGGTGAAACGACGGTTTTCGTTGAATTCAACTTGACCTGGCTGAGTGGCTAAAAGCTCACCACGACGGTCTTTTTTCTTTTCTTGTAAGGTAATCTCGACTGGCTTTTCGCGCATGTCAGCAGGTGTCACTTGGCTGCTTTGAACATCATTTGTCGTCTGTGCGCGGCGCATCATAGCAGCACGTGCTTGAGCGTCAGCATCAGACATTTTTTCCTCTGCTGTAACTATCATGTCTTCGTCCATGTCACTTTCTTCAGACTCCATATCGTCATTCATCGTGTCCATGTTGTTATCATCAACAGCACCCGGTTGAGTAGCGAGAAGCTCGCCATCAGGGCCTTCTATTTCGGCTTGCAAGGTATTATCGACAGGAGTGGTACGCATGTCTGCTGGCATAATGTCACTGGTATTGACAGGTGCAGCTATTGCTGCCGCTGGCAAAACAAGTGTCGCGCCTAATACTAACGGTAAAATATTCTTTTTCATTATAAAACTCCAAATTTGATAAATTAACAATGATTAAAAACGGCTGCCTTTGTTTTGATATGGCTAACTTTAAATATGATTGGTTTAAAATATAGACAATTAAAAACAGCCAGATTTTGGTTCGACCTTACTATAATTTGTAAAAACAAAGTACCAGTTATATAGCTGATATTTCAGTAGTAAACTCATTAAGGTTCTAACAGCTTGGTATATTCTTGTGACGTTGTGAAACTACTAAGTCCACATCTCATTTAAGAAATGAAGTAAACATTCGCATTTGTTTTATTCAACATTGATATATTTACCAGTATCTGTATCAAGTAGTAGGCTGCTGAGAATCTTTATCTGGTACACGAACTACTGGAAGATTTTGACTAATATCAATTCGATAAATAAAAGTTGTTTAGAAAAATATTTTTATTGGATAATGTTTTTTGAAGTGAACTTTGATTAAAAACTTTAAATGAATATTCTCTATGATAACCAAACCGTAATGTATTTTATCCTAGCGTATTGGTGAGAATATGGCTGTGACATTAAGCTAGGGATGTGTAGCATAATGTATTGAAAAATCGAAAAGTTGTAACATTGCTTACCAAAAAAGTACGGTATTAGTATTCGCTAACATGACAGATGATTGATATAAAATTTGCGTATTAAAAACCGCACCTTGTTATCAAGATACGGTCATAAAAAACATCAGCGTTGATACATTGTTGTTTGAGCATTTTACTCTTGAATTATTGTGAGCTTGGTTAACCCTCAACAACCTCAAAGCTTAAACCTGAATGTTCTTCTAAACGGGCTATGAGCTTATCACCCATCGCAGAGGCAGGCGTCCAGAATCCGCCGCCAACGTCTTCTTTACTGATATCTTGTGCCAGACATAATGCTGCCTGCGCGAGCATACGGGAAGTGCTGCCGTAACCAGGATCTTTATCGCCTGTAACTTTGACCGTAATGGTGTCGTTTTTAGCTGTTTGTCCAAAATGGCGAATATCAAAGTAGCCATTTTCCTGCTCATCCTTAGAAGGGCCTGTGCCTGCTTTAGGCAGAACATGCTTGGACAATAACTCACGGCTTGGTTTAATCATCATAGCAGTGGCAAATCCTAGTAGACCCGCGCTCATCGCGTAGCTTGATAACTTACCTTTGACACCATCTTTCATCCACATGGCTTCGTCATATTTAAAATCGCGACCGTATTCATAATCAAGTAGCTGGTTACTGCGATGTACAATACGTGTGTTAATACTCGCCATCACAAAAGGCGCCAACCAACGTTTATGGGTGCTGTCGTATTCTGGTTTGCTGACATTGTCTTGACGTACATTGGGCACATCTGTGTCATCGTTTAGTAGATAAGGGTTGGCTACTTGCTTACGGCGCGATTTATCTTCACCAACTTCTTCGAATATCGTAGCCATCGAGGCAATCGTACCACCAGAGATGCCGCCTTTTGCCGCCTTTACTCGCATGTGAATCACATTACAAGCTTCTCCGAACTTCTCTTCTGCTTTGGTTTGCGTAAAGTACACGCCCAAATCTGATGGGATAGAGTCAAAACCACAAGAGTTGACAATCCGTGCGCCGCTTTGCTGGGCAGTATCTTGATATTTGTCCATCATGTCTTTGATAAAGATTGCTTCACCAGTAAGATCGACGTAATCGGTACCATTTTCGGCGCAAGATTTGATAAGAGGCTCACCATATTTGAGGTAAGGGCCGACGGTTGAGATGATGACTTGTGTCTGTTTGGTCATATTATTAAGGCTGACGGGGTCTTTACTATTGGCAATGATAATATCTACTTTGCTCTCAAGTTTCGACTGTAGCTCATTGAGTTTTTCTTCATCACGTCCTGCAATTGCCCAAGTGACGTTAGAGCCATCTTTATTTTTAGCATTGGATAAAAAATTGGTTAAATAGTGAGCGGTGATTTGTCCGACAAAGCTTGTTGCGCCATATAAGATGACGGCATAAGGGCGGTTGACGCTACTATCTTGTTGCGTGGGTTTTGCGGTATCCGTCTCGGTACTCATAAGTATTGTCCTTAATAGATTGGATGATAATGTGATTTTAAACTATAAACCAAGTGGTCTAAATAAGTTAGAAGTTTATGGGGTCGCTATAGTTTTCATTGCCAAATCTCTTTTCCAGAAATTTTTGATTTATTTATATACAACTATAAGTTAATCAATAATTTAGCAAATAAGGTGCTCATCATCCTAAATAATATGTTTATAGAGACAAGAAAAAATAAAAGGTGTTAACACTTGCTACAAACTTTACATAATCTACTGACATCATTACTAAAATGCACGTTCTTTAAAGAGAAATATTGCTAATCTATGTTTGTAAGCAGATATGACTGGTATTAGAAAAACAAAAAGTTAAATCAATACTATATAAAGTTTACTATCTGATTTTTAACAATTATTTGAGGAGAATATTATGTTTCGTTGGGCTATTATTTTTGCAGTAATCGCACTGTTAGCAAGTTTGTTAGGATTTGGTGGCGTCGCAGGACTGTCTGCTAATCTGGCATACATCTTCTTAGCAGTTGCTGTCATTTTATTTATTGTGGCGTTTGTTAGTCGCAAAATGTAAACACAGCTTACTACTATAAAAAATCCAGTATAAAAAAAGACCCTCAATTGAGGGTCTTTTTTATGTTCTACTAAAGCACTTCAGTTACTCATTTAACAGAAATATCAAGCTATAGACGTTTGGGCTGAACGATATGCTCCATGCGTTTTGCAAGGCGAATGTCCAAACTAGAGATACCACCTGTATCCTGATTAGTCAGGCGTACCTCGACTATATTGTATATATTACGCCATTCAGGGTGATGTTCTAGTGCTTCAGCATGAAATGCCGCTTGGTTCATAAAACTCATGGCTTCGATAAAGTCACTGAAGTGATAGGTCTTGACGATACTATTACCATCGCGCTGCCAACCAACAAGCTCTTCTAACTGTAGATTGATTTGTTTGTCAGATAAACTACTCATATTAATAACCTTTATTGTTATATGGATTGGTTTATTAAAAGTTATATTGGGATCGGTCTCCTAATCTAAAATAGGTTGCTAAAATTATTATTGCACATAGTCTTTTATCGTTAAGGAGTAGCAGTAAGCTAGATAAGGTCTTGGTACTCAGGGTGCTTGCTGATATATGAGGCGACAAATGAGCATTGCGGCACGACTTTTTTGTCATGTTCACGGGCGTAATCTAGCGCATGCTTGACTAGGGCAGAACCGACACCTTGACCGCCTAATTGTTGCGGGACGATCGTGTGGTCATAGAAGAGCTTGTCATCACGGTCTTGATAGCTAATATAGCCAGTTTGACCATCAATAGTCGTCTCAAAACGATTTGCTGCTTGGTTGTGAACAATATCTAAGTTTGGTTTGGTCGTTTGGTTACTCATTGAACAACTCCATTTATTATTATCAAATTTTTATGGTGAACTGAGGTTATTTAACAGACGCTAAAATCATTATGCGTGCTAATAATTCTAGCCATATATTTATTAAACACTTGTTGTTATTTTAGTATGACGCATTACCGCTGAACAATCTAGATGCTTACCACAATAGTAGACATGGCAGCGGCTATGTACATAGTTTTAGCGTTAACCAGTCTGCGCAAGAATGAGGTATTTCTAAAATACCATTTTGGCACATTACCATGCATAGGATAAGGCTTGGCGGACAACTGGTGGTAAAAACCGACCAAGGCCACCTTTGACCGCTGGTTTGGTCTCACGCTCGATACGATTATCGGTATCTGACATCGACGCCTTATACGCGTGCCATTCTTGTTCGCTAGGTTTGCTAAAGTGGTGGATACGTCCTATTACTTGTCGCAGCTGTGTGCTAAAACGTCCAGTGTTGTAGGCCAGATTGTATTTGTGGCAGATGGCTTTTACCTGCGGAGCGATACTGGCATAGTGGCTGGCTGGCATATCAGGAAAGATATGGTGCTCAATCTGATGCGATAAATTGCCTGTCAAAATGTGAAACCACTTATTCCCTTTGATATTGCTAGAACCCAAAATCTGACGCACGTACCAATCGCCTTTGCTCTCATCAGTATCGAGATGGGTATAGATATGTGCTTGCTCAGTGAAATGACCACAGAAAATCACCGCCCACGTCCACAGGTTACGAACCGTATTGGCCGTCATGTTCCCGCTCAGTGTGCTTAGAGCACTACGACAGCCTAGTGTCATTGCTACTATGGCTGGCAGGGCAATATAGTCTTTGCCCACTTGTCGGCCGATTTTGGCAAATAGTGCGCGAGATTTTTGCTGCATGATTTTATGCAAGTCAGGGGAGTCGGCGTATTCATCGACACTGATCTGAATATCATGAAAGGCTACCGCCCATTCAAAGCCAAATGCCAGTACCGCTGTACTAAACATATTGTAGCGATCTTCTGGTGTCCAAGGCTGCTCATCAGTCACCCGAATTAAGTGATAGCCAACATCATGGTCACGCCCAACAATATTGGTAAACGTATGGTGTAAGTAATTGTGCGAGTGTTGCCACAATGGCGCAGGGCAAACAATATCCCAATCAAACTTTTGACTGTTCAGATGCGGGTGCTGCATCCAATCGTATTGACCATGCATGACATTATGCCCAAGCTCCATATTGTTGAGTATTTTGCTAAAACTAAGCATTGACGTGCCCAATAGCCAAGTACCTATCTGCGAGCGGCGTGATGACATGCGTCCTGCGGCGGCCAGTAAACCACGGGCGACAAGCTCACTATAAACCACAGTGGCATAAATCCGCTGAATGTATTTGGCGTCATCGCTACCTAATGAGTCCATTACACCTTTATATAGCGCATTTAATTCTACTGCCAAGGCATCACTTTGTGCTTTTGTTAATGGTGCATGGGTTACTGTTGGATAGCGAGTTTGCTGTGATGATAGAGTTGGCTGCTCGCTATCATTTTTTGCCAACGGTGCATCGAACACTAACGTCAAGATAGGTACGGCAGAATGTGCGGTGTCAATAGATGGTAATAAGCGCATATATAAATCCTTAACCGAAACGGCACGAATAAACAGCACTGGGTTCGGTTTTATGAGTTATCTGAGTTTTAGCATACAGTATGAGTTAACATCAGTCTGTTTTTTAGTTTTAAGAGGTCGATAGTCAGGGGTTAGTGGTCGTATTTTTTATTTCAGCAGTGCTAAACGTCTAACACCACGTCTGTCATAGCGATATTGATGCACGTTTGGATAGACTCGTAACCATCACTACTTATCTTGCCAGTTTGGATGTTTTTGACTACGCCGCTCACTTTATTGCAGCGGCATAGTTGGCAGATACCTTGCCTACAGCCATATGCTAGACGTACATCTGCATTTTCGGCAGCGACCAATAATGTAGTGTCGCTATCGAACTGCCGTTGCCGTGATCGCAAATACACCGTATGCGACTCTGTCTGTAGTGCATTATCCAGTAACCGATTGCCACCGATATCAAAATCAGGCAATGCGCTACCGAAATTTTCTACGATAATGTTGTCACGTAGCTGGATGTTTTGTGGCACGTTAATCTCGTTTACTGTTTTATATAAGCCGGCTAATAACGCTTGTGAACCGCAGGCAAATATCTGCGTATTTGCCAGAGGTAGGTTAAGTGATAACAAACCCTCTGCGCTCAAGTAACGTTCGCCAGCCAAGTAAGTCGCAGGGTTATCAGTATGGATAAAATGATAGCTAAAGGCTGGATAGATATCGCTCAGCTGTTGCCACTGATGCTGAAGCTGGGGAAGTTCTGTTCGATTATAATGTAGTAACGCCACCTGATGTCCGTTTGCTAATGCTTGCGTAATAAGCCCTAACATAGGCGTGATACCGCTACCGCCAGCGACAAATAATAAAGGATTCAGTTTTTGGTTATCTAATTCTGTACGATCTGAACTTTTCTTTGCCTGTGCCAAAGTAAAATGACCCAATGGCATGCTCGTATCAATGATGCTAGCTAGCGGCAGTTGCTTGGTAAGATAATGAGACACCAATCCTTGCGGTTTAACAGCAATAGTCACCGTATGGCGACGGTTTTTTGCTGACTTAGTAGCGGCGGCATCATCTTGCCACCACAATGATTGATTCGCCAATCCCACGATTGAATAGCTGCGCTGATGATAAACCCCATCGATAAAAACACGTAAATCGAGATATTGACCGCCTTGCCAACCCTCTCTTGCATTCAAGGTCTGCTGCCTAAACGCTTGATTGGTCTCAAATTGCAGTGCGATTAAATCATCACTCAGCTCATATCGAGCGATCAGACGTAACTTGGGTGTCGTCAATGACCAAAACGGATGTAAGCGCGATCCGATAAAATCGACAAACGCACGTTGAACTATTTCAGGGCGATAGCCGTTGGCCATATAATCAGTACCTGTGTAAATATTATTAAAAATATATAAGAAATAATGACTCAGCTTATAGCCAGTTTCATTGATGACATACTAAACCATTCTTTTTTGTGCTGTTAAGTCACTCTAACATGCTAACGGCTATTGATTAAATTTGCGAAAGTTTTGATGCTATTTTTTGTGGTTTTTATCAAACAGCAATGAGTCAGAATGTTAAACGCGTCATATCAGCTAAATATTTTTATCCGCTTTTATCCAGAAACAGCGATACTCTATGACAAAAGCTGCAAAACAAGGGGTAAAACAACCTGTTAGCTTGCAGGGTATGCGTCACAATGCGATAATGACCTATAATTTGTAACCCTGATTTTGAGGTACGGCACGCTTGGCATCATCGCTGAGTGGCATTTGCTGTTCTCTTCTATGCAGTCTATCGGAGTGTTAATGGCTCAATATATTTACACGATGAACAACGTGTCAAAACTTGTTCCCCCTAAGCGTGAAATCTTAAAAAACATCAACCTATCGTTTTTCCCTGGTGCCAAAATCGGTGTCCTCGGGATCAATGGTTCAGGTAAATCAACGTTGCTACGTATCATGGCTGGCGTTGATACTGAGTTCAGTGGTGAAGCACGCGCGCAAGCCGGTACCAAAGTTGGCTATCTGCCACAGGAACCACAGCTAGATGACAGCAAAGACGTGCGCGGTAATGTTGAAGACGGTATGCGTGAAGCATTAGATGCGCTCGCTCGTCTAGATGCCATCTATGCTGAATATGCAGAGCCGGATGCTGATTTTGACAAACTTGCTGAAGAGCAGGGCAAAATGGAAGACATCATCCAGTCATGGGATGCGCATAACCTAAACAACCAGTTAGAAAAAGCGGCCGATGCGCTACGCCTGCCACCATGGGATGCTGATGTTAGTAAACTGTCAGGTGGTGAGAAACGCCGCGTAGCACTATGCCGTTTATTATTGTCGCGCCCTGACATGCTATTGCTTGACGAACCGACCAACCATTTGGACGCCGAGTCTGTTGCATGGCTAGAGCAGTTCTTGCAGAACTACAGCGGTACTATCGTTGCCATTACCCATGATCGCTATTTCTTGGATAATGTTGCTCAGTGGATCTTGGAGCTTGACCGTGGCCATGGCTATCCGTATGAAGGCAACTATACTGAGTGGCTAGAGCAGAAAAACAATCGTCTAGAACAGCAGAATAAGCAAGAAGAATCATTTGCTAAAGCCTTGAAAAAAGAGCTTGAGTGGATTCGTAAAAATCAAAAAGGCCAACAAGCCAAATCTAAATCTCGTGTACAGCGTTTTGAAGAGTTGAACTCAACAGAGTTCCAGAAACGTAATGAGACCTCTGAGATTTATATTCCACCTGGTCCACGTTTGGGTAACAAGGTGATCGAAGTCAATGACATCTCCAAGTCATTTGGCGATCGCCTACTATATGAAAACCTAAGCTTCAACGTCCCAGCTGGCGCGATCGTTGGTATCATTGGTCCAAATGGTGCGGGTAAAACCACGCTATTTAACATGATTACTGAGCGTGATACCCCAGATACTGGTTCGGTTGATTTGGGTGAAAGTGTCAAAGTTGCCTATGTTGGTCAGGTACGTGATCACTTAGATGATAATAAAACCGTGTGGGAAGAAGTTTCTGACGGCCTTGATATTATTACTGTTGGTGATTACACCACGCCAAGCCGTGCCTATATCGGACGCTTTAACTTCAAAGGCTCAGACCAGCAGAAACACGTTGGTCAACTATCAGGTGGTGAGCGTAACCGTCTGCAATTAGCGAAGACGCTAAAGCAAGGCGCAAACGTATTGCTTCTTGATGAACCATCAAACGATTTGGATATTGAAACCTTACGTGCGCTAGAGGATGCGATTCAAGTATTCCCAGGTACCGTCATGGTCGTGTCGCATGATCGCTGGTTCCTTGACCGTATCGCTACTCACATCTTGGCGTTCGAAGAAGAAGGTCCAGTGTGGTTCGATGGTAACTATACTGAGTTTGAAGCGTATCGTAAAAAGACAATGGGTGATGACGCCAGTCCTAAGCGTGCTAAATATAAGAAAATTACGAACTAATACCGCTGTTTGGTATATTGGAACTGCATGAAAAAGACCGCTAATCATTAGCGGTCTTTTTTTAGGTAAGTATTTTTTAATTGTACCGGTGATGGTATTTATTCATCAATAATTGGAGATTTCGATTAAATTGCCATCAGGGTCACGAAAGTAAAATGACATAATTGTCCCTTGCGCACCTGTTCGCGGTACAGGACCTTCGAGCACGTCAACACCTTGCTCACGCACATGAGTTATGGCATTGGCTAAGGGCGTGGTGGTGATAAAGCACAAATCGGCGCTACCTGCTTTGACATTTTGCGCTTTAGGCTCAAACTCATTGCCCAGCTCATGCAGGTTGATTTTTTGTTGACCATACATCAAGGCGACACGTCCTGCACCAAAATGCACTTCGGTCATGCCCAGCACCTTGGTATAAAAATCAATGGTATGCTGTAGATTTTTTACGGTTAAAACAAAATGGTCAAGCTTTAGTATGTCCATGGCACCTTCCTTAGGTATTATTGATAGTAAAATATTTCATACGAGCGTGATTTATGACGACCAAAGCATCCCAGCAAAAAACGATAGAACAGTTATATCACACCCACCCGCTACTAAAGACGATCACAGCGACCAAACCGCTCTGCTGGTTTAACCCCAAGTGGCAGTCCTTTGTAGACGTGGCCCACGCTTTACCGCTTGGCCCAAAGGAGATCGCGGATGCCGCTGATCGTTTGCAGCGGTTTGCTCCCTATATTGCTAGCGTATTTCCTGAGACGGCGGCAAGCGATGGCATTATCGAATCGCCATTGATCGCTATCCCGCGTATGCAGCAAGCGCTACAAACCTTTTGTGGTCATCCGATGTCTGGGCGCTTATTGCTCAAATGCGACAGTCACCTACCTATTTCAGGTTCCATTAAAGCGCGCGGCGGGGTCTATGAAGTACTCAAATATGCAGAGTCAGTCGCGATTGATTCGGGCCTTTTGACAGTAGAAGACAACTATCAAAAACTCGATAGCGCTGCCTGCAAAGCGGTCTTTGCCACACACAGCATCGTGGTCGGCTCAACGGGCAATCTTGGTTTGAGTATCGGCATCATGGGCGCGCAGCTTGGTTTTCAAGTCACCGTGCACATGTCTGCGGACGCCCGCCAATGGAAAAAAGATTTGCTACGTGACAAAGGCGTCCACGTTGTTGAGCATCAAGATGACTATAGCAAAGCTGTTGAACAAGGGCGAGCAGAGGCCGAGCAAAAACTGCGCTGTCACTTTATCGATGATGAAAACTCCCAAGACCTATTCCTTGGTTATAGTGTCGCCGCTGAACGACTAAAACAACAACTGGACGATCAAGGTATTCAGGTCAATGATGAGCAGCCGCTGTTCGTTTATCTACCGTGCGGCGTTGGCGGTGGCCCGGGTGGCGTGGCCTTTGGTTTAAAGCAAATTTTTGGTGACAATGTGCATTGTTTTTTTGCTGAGCCGACGCACTCTCCCGCTATGTTGGTCGGTATGTATACGGGCTTGCATGATGGCATAAGCGTGCAGGACTTTGGCATCGATAACAAAACCTGTGCCGATGGCCTTGCAGTTGGTCGTCCATCCGCCTTTGTCGGTCATGTGATGGAACCACTGCTCAGCGGTATCTACACGATGGCGGATGACGACTTATACCGCTTGCTGGCCTTAATGCATGACAGTGAGGGTATCGATCTTGAGCCTTCCGCCTTGGCAGGTGTGCCTGGTATTGCAAACATCCTCACTGAAGGTACAGCATACCTAAAGCACCACGGATTAACTGACAAACTAGATCAAGCGACGCATGTCGTTTGGGCAACGGGCGGTAATATGGTGCCCAACGAAGAGCACCTTAATTACTATCAAAAAGGAAAAAACCTACTATAAGTTGCTTTTAAATAAGCATACGAGCTGAGACGCCATGCATCTATTCTTTAAAGAAGAAATAGCAGACTTTCTTTGCAGATCATTGAATAACAGCCACCTAAAAGCTGGTCACTACCGTCACCCCAGGTACAGTATTGTGCTCCATCGACATCAGCGCCTCGATAGATTCTGCTAAGCTGATTTCGCGGCCCAATAGCTTTTCGGGTGCAAGCTTGCCTGTGGCAATCATCGGTAGCATGGCATCATAACGAAACGCCTGCATACCGTGGCTGCCAATGATTTCTAGCTCATTAGCAATGACTCGGTCCATTGGGATGGGCGGTGTCGCTTGCTCAGCTAATAGTAGGCCGACTTGGACATGCTTACCCCGTTTTTTTAGACTCTTAATCGAGTTGATACAAGTGGTCGGATGACCCAGCGCGTCTAAAGACACATGTGCCCCGCCTTTGGTCAGCTCCAAAATCGCTTCGGGTACACTCGCCACGGTATTGGCATTGATGGTGGCATAAGCGCCTAACGCTTTGGCCAGTGCCAGCTTGTCATCGGCGATATCTACCGCAATTACATTGGCACCCAAACTATTGGCAATCATAATGGCAGACAGTCCAACGCCGCCGCAGCCATGTACCGCGACCCACTGACCCGCGCTCACTTTACCTTGATCCACCACTGCTCGAAATGAGGTGACAAAACGGCAACCAAGGCTGGCGGCGGTGGTAAAGTCGATGGTTTCAGGCAGATGGACTAAATTGACATCGGCATGATGGATCACCACGTACTCTGCGAACGAGCCCCAATCGGTAAAGCCCGGTTGGGTTTGGTTACCGCACACTTGATGATTGCCAGAATGACACTCATGACAGCTGCCGCAACCATTTACAAAAGGAACAGTGACTCGCTCGCCAACCTTAAATCGCGTGACATTACGGCCAACTTCGGCAATGACACCAGCAAACTCATGACCGGGTACATGTGGCAGCTCGATATCAGGATCATGTCCCATCCAGCCATGCCAGTCACTACGGCAAACGCCAGTCGCTTCCACTTTGATTACCACATCATCGGCTTCTGGTGTGGGATCTGCGACCTGCATCAGTTTGGGTGTGGCCCCAAAACGCTCATAAACAACCGCTTTCATAAATCCTCTCTTTTTCTATCACAGGGCATAGTATTTATTCTGCTTAACTAAGCCAGACGGTGTCAGCAACTGCGCTATTTTTCTGGCTGCCCATTATCAATATACGGTAGTCAATATCATGATTTTAGAATGAAGCAGTGCGTCATAAAGATAGCTGATCAAAGATATCTTGACAATAATTGTAACTACTTTTGTTGAGGCTAACTACGCTTGTATATGATTTTTCTTGTCAGTGCATTGCATTTTGCATGCTAGCTTTATCTATAGAAGAAGCCAAACAAAAAAAGACCGCTAATCATTAGCGGTCTTTTTTTTGGCTTAGTTGTTTAAAAGTCATGAGAAATGACTAACGATTAACGCTTACGCCCAAATTTACGCTGCTTTTTATTACTAATCTCAGTAATGGCGTGAGTGATTTCTTCTTCGTTTAAACTTGCGACTTGCTGCAAGATTTGCATCATATCAGGCGTCAGCACATATTTGGCATGACTGGCGATGTCATTGATACGATGGTCAAAGGTCAATATACCCGTTTCATCATCTTTTTGTAGATAGTCAAGACGAGTCAAAGCGCTGATAAAGCTAGTAAACAATGCGCGATCAAAGAAGTCAGGAATATCATCCGCATACAGTACAGACAAGCGCTGGCCAAGCAGATGGCACAGGTCAACGACCTCGCTTTCGGTCAAATTACCAGAACCCTGCTGAGCGAGTAGGGCAAGCGTCATAAAATAACGCTCAAGGCTCTGTCCAACGGGTGTCGCCAGTACTTGTAGCTGTTGATAGCACTTGCTATTAGATTCAGGAACACTAAGCGTGTCATCACCCAACTCAACAATCAACCCATGAGACAGTAAGCTATCGACTTTTTTATTGAGCGTCTCAGCCAAACCATGCGCTGGATAGTATAAGAATAGCTCACCTTGCAAGAACGGGTATAACTGCTCAGCGATACTATCTAGACGACTGCGTTTGATACGGCCATTACGTGCCACTAGTGCTGATAAGAAAGACAGCAAGATAAAGACGTGTAGAATATTATTGCGGAAGTAGCTGAGCAATGCCGCTTGCTTGCCAGCGACCTGAATGATATCGCCCAAGATGTGCGGCGTACGCTCTATCAACTTTAGCTTGATACCATAATCAATGATTTCTTGCGGCGTCATATCCGTGATGACAGTGTCATCTGCATAAGGAAGCTGCTGCGCTAGCCCTTGGTACAAAGCGATTTGCTCACGGCAACTGTTTTCATCCAGTGCCGCTTTCGGTGCGGATAGTAGTACCAATGATAGCAGCGACACAGGCGTTATCACGGCAGCTTTATTGATGTGCTGCATGACTTTTACACCGATGTTATCGACCATGGCACTGGCTTTTTCATCGAGCGGGGAGTCGGTGCGATCAGATGGTAAGCTGTTGGCCGGGACATCGAATTTTGTCATAAAATCGCTAAGATGCAGCGGTGTACCAAAACTTAGATGTACATTACCAAAAATACGCTCAATTTTACGACCAACCTTGAGTAGCCCAATCAACGATTCTGACTCTTTTGGTTTGCCCTTTAACTCACCAATATAAGTGCCGCCTTCCATAATACGCTCATAACCAATATAGGTTGGAATGAACACCACAGGCTTATTGGTTTGGCGTAACTGGCTATGTACGGTCATCGCCAGCATACCCATCTTGGGTGGTAGCAGGCGACCTGAACGTGAACGACCACCTTCAATAAAGTACTCGATCGGCGTGTTGCGCGTGATAAGGGTGTGCATATATTCGCGCAATACGGCAGTATAAAGGGCATTGCCGCGGAAGCTACGACGAATATAAAAAGCGACAGCGCCGCGCAATAACGGCCCTAATACAGGCACATCTAAATTGTCGCCTGCCGCAATGTAAGGAATGCTCAAGCCGCGCTTGTAGATGACATAAGACAGCAATAGATAATCGACATGACTGCGATGGCACGGCACATAAATCAGTTCGTAATCGGTTGCTAGATCGCGTACACGCTCAAAATGATGGACTTCGACACCATCGTATAATTGCGTCCATAACCACGTTAGAAACTTATAAAACCCACGAATAATGGAATGAGAATAGTCATTCACCATCTCGTTGGCATATCCTCGCGCTTGACTACGAGCGTCGCGTACGCTGGTGCCTTTTTCCGCAGCTTCTAGCTCTATTGCGTGCTTAATCGCTGGCGAGTAGACCAGTTTGTCAACCAGATTGCGTCTATCTGACAAATCAGGGCCCAGCATACTGGCGCGCTGTTTGTCTAAATAAATCGTCAGTTGCTGCTGTAGCATCCGCACGAGTTCACGATTACCATCAGCGGCCGCCACGAGCGTATAGCTGGGTGATTTTTCAGCATCAGTTTTGACATCGTTATCCGTTGTTGTTGACTCAGTATCTTGTGAGTCTAAAGCAGTTGAGTTTTTAGCAATTGAATCCTCAAAAACCGAATCAAAAACATTAGGGCCCGCGCTTTCACCTTTGAGGCTATCATTGATGATAGTACGCAAATCTTGGGGTGGGTGGAATTGTACAAAGGTATCGCGGCCCATCACGCCTATATTAAACAACTGCTTGCTGATACTCGGGTCTTGCCAATTGTCAGCGGTTAATAGTTTAAATAGCGAGTCTTCTTTTTCAGGGGCGCGTCCCCACAGGATAGATACGGGTACTAGGCGTACCTTTAGCTCTGGATATTGCAATACCGCAGAGACTAAGCGCGACAGGCGCGGAGACAACTGATTATCTTTGGCACTTGGGTGATTCAAAAATATGATGGCTGCGTTTTCTTTGATATTGTGAGCCGCGTCATTGACCCCAACCAATGCAGGCGGCAAGTTATGCTCTTGCGTCTGCAAGTCGATCAAAATACTGTTGGAGCGAGAATAATCCTGTAGCACATAAAACCTGAGTACTTGATCGTCGCTATCAAAATCAGGCAATTCACCCAGTAATTTCGGTTTGACAGCAACGTCGAGTAGCTGCCCCGATAGCTTACGATACAGCTGATTGATCGGAGCATTGGAATATGGCTTGGTGACGATTGGACCCGCGTCAGTTTCAGAAGTGCGGTCAGTGCTGACAGGCGCTTTAAAAATCCGTTTTTTTAGGAACTTCGGTATCATAATCAGTATCAAAAATAGTCAAATATGTTGCGCTTATGATGCCATAAAAGCCACCAAAGCGATATATAGTGTCTGTATATACTGCTAATATTAATACTATTGGGTTACTCACTAGTAAGCGAGCAATGATATAAAACGGTCAAGTATTTGAAAGTTACGATATTTGGCGTAATAATACATTGTTGCAATGTCTATCTAATCCGTATGACGCCTATTCTTCAGTTCTATTTTATTAAGCCGAAATATTATGACGCCAGCTATCGATCTTGCCAAAAAACGCGGTCTTGATTACCGCATACACGAATACACGCATGACAGTCATGCGGCCTCTTTTGGTTTAGAAGCTGCAGAAAAGCTTGGCGTAGCAGTAACACAAGTGTTCAAAACTTTGGTGGTGTCGACTGATACTGGCGACCTTGCGGTTGCGATATTGCCAGTAGATAAAACCCTCAATTTTAAAAAAATGGCAAAAGCATTATCTGCGAATAAATTGCTATCCTGCAAAAAAGTACAAATGGCGGATCCCAAGCAAGTAGAGCGTAGTACCGGTTATGTGTTGGGCGGCGTCAGTCCACTGGGGCAAAAAAAGCGCCTGAAAACAGTCATAGATAGCAGTGCGCAAGATCAGACAACGGTCTATGTCAGTGGCGGTCGTCGCGGCTTAGAGATTGAATTGCCACCAGCGCAATTAGCCAAGACACTTGATGCGCATTTTAGTGCGATTACTGACGAATAATATGCATAAAGGTTTTACGGTGGCTAAAGATACCGCGTAGACTTATCAGCCAGATTATCTATTACTTTTTATATTTAAGGACATAATCATGCCGCATTTAACCATTCAAGCCACGCCCAACGTCAGTATCCCTCACGAAGAATCATTGCTAAAGTCGCTCAACAAAGCACTATGGGACAGTGGGCTGTTTAAACAGCTTGCTGAAATCAAAACACGTATCTTACCTATTGAGACGTTTTTGGTGGGCGTGGAAGATGATGAGCAAGCGAACGGCTTTATCTATGCCAATCTAAAACTGATGAGCGGCCGCGATATAGAGACTCAAAACCAGCTGGCTGAGCTACTGGTCGCTACCATCGAAGAAAAGATCGGAGACGAGCAATCAGGTCGCGCGGCACTGCAAATATGTGTAGAAGTCGAAGAGATTAGTGCGGTCTATCATAAGAAGATGCTGGGTAGTTAATGTTAAACGCTTTAACCTCTTCCAAAGCGACTTATTCTAGTTTGAATTTTATAGTTTGAAGGCTGTCGTTTGAAGGCGTTAGACGTCTATGGTTAAGCGGGCTTGCATAAGGACTCGCTGGCATACTTTGGTAGTATCATGACCTCAACTTTATAGCCAGCCGTTTTGCCTTGCGTTGCCATCAGGTTACGTGCGATACGCAAACGGTATTTTCCCGTTGTAGGCAAGCAGCCTTGATAAATGATACCGCCTTTGGTGCCATCTTGGGTACCATTCGGCATGTGCAAAACACCGACGTTAGCAGTCTCGGGCGTGCCTGCAAGTGGCGAGATGTTAATAACGGCATATTGCTGAATTGCAGCATCGAAACGATACCAATGCTCATTTTCATTGGGACTGAGCTTCCCCGTTGTTGTACTAGTAATGGCACCTTTTGCAAATTGAATAGGGGTATCGCTATTTTTGGCAACTGCACTGCTGATACCAATACTGACGAACGTAGTACTAATGACTAAGGCTCGTATATATTGAGCAGCTAAAGCCGCGTTTTTATCGTTAGGTAGAATCATTATGTACTCCTAAATTACAGGTTGCTTTTGATAGTCTTTAATCATAATACGGTCAGTTAAACACAAAAAAGCGCCTAAATGATAGGCGCTTTTTTATGGGTTATTGATGCAGTGTTAGTCTAGAAAAGCAAAGTTTTCGATGTCCATCTCTGTCATGCTATTGCTTGGTGCGACCATGGCTTCAGCATGTCCCGAGGTACGTGGTAGCAGCTTGTCAAAGTAGAATTCAGCTGTTTGAATTTTCGCTTTGTAGAACTCTTGTGCTTCTGTGCCACCATTTTCCAGCTTGTCATAAGCGACTGCTGCCATACGTGCCCAGTGGTAGCCCATCATGACGTAACCTGAGTACATCAAGAAGTCATCTGATGCGGCTGAAATGATTTCACGGTCTTTGCGAGCCATTAGCATCAAGCGTACTGTCAATGTGTTCCATTCAGCGCACAGCTTGGTGAGTGCCCAAACGAATTTACGCATGTCTTTATCAAGGGCATACTCGCCGCACCATTTCATGATGCTTGAGGTATAGTCGCGGATGATTTTACCTTTAGATTGCAAAATAACTTTACGGCCTAATAGATCCAATGCCTGTACGCCAGTCGTACCTTCGTACATGGTTGCGATACGTGCATCACGAGCGATCAGCTCCATGCCCCATTCTTTGATGTAGCCGTGACCACCATAGATTTGCTGACCGTGTTTGGCCGCTTCAATACCTAATTCAGTCAAGAAACCTTTTAGGATTGGCGTGTAGAAACCGAGCTTGTCATCCCATTTTTCGAACTCTTCATCATCACCATTGACGATACCCTGTGCCATTTTGTCGGCATAGCGCGCTGAGTGATAAATCATTGAGCGGCCGCCTTCAGCAAAGGCTTTTTGCGTCAATAGCATACGGCGTACGTCAGCATGATGAATGATAGCATCAGCTACTTTTTCAGGATCTTTAGTACCAGATAGCGTACGCATAGAACGACGTTCTTTGGCATACGGCAGCGCGTTTTGGAAAGACAGCTCAGTGTGCGCCAAACCTTGGATACCAGTACCAATACGAGCAGTGTTCATAAAGGTGAACATCGCTTTTAGGCCTTTGTGCGGTTCGCCAATTAGGTAGCCAGTAGCACCATCGAAGTTCAACACACAGGTAGAAGAGGCGCTGATACCCATTTTATGCTCGATTGAACCGCAGACAACGGCATTGCGCTCGCCAGACTCGCCTTCAGCATTCGGCGTGAATTTCGGTACGATAAATAGCGAGATACCGCGTGTGCCTTCTGGGGCATTTGGTAGACGTGCTAGGACAATATGAATAATATTGTCTGTTAAATCATGCTCACCGCTTGAGATAAAGATTTTGGTACCACTGATTTTATAGGTACCGTCATCCTGCGGGATGGCTTTTGATTTTACTTGGCCTAAATCTGTACCACACTGTGGCTCGGTCAAACACATCGTACCTGCCCACGAGCCTTCGACCAACTTCGGTAGATACAGGGCTTTTTGCTCATCCGTACCGTATTGGAGTAGCGTGTTGATACAACCGGTTGATAGGCCAGAGTACATCGCCCATGGCCAGTTAGCAGTACCGATCATTTCAGCTTTGATTAGGTTGATTGACGTCGGTAAGTTCATCCCGCCGTATTCTTCAGGATACGAGATACCTTGCCAGCCGCCTTCTACAAACTGGTTGTAAGCTTCTTTAAAGCCTTTTGGCGTGGTGACTTCGCCATTTTCAAAATGACAGCCTTCTTCATCGCCTGACTGATAGATAGGAGCGAGGACGTTTTCAGAAAAGTCAGCCATGCCTTGTAGGATCATGTCAATCGTTTCAGGATCTGCATTTTCGCCATTGTCTAGGCTCTTATAATGCGTTTGGTAATCAAATACATCATTAATCAAAAATTTGATGTCACGTAAAGGTGCTTTGTAAGTTAACATAATCGCTCTCTTTGGTTGGTTCACTATCATGGACTTGCGACGCAGTATTTGAGTCAAAAGTCATGTCAGCGATGTGTCATTATTTTAATTGAGATAGATACTATATCTGTTGTTATGAGTGCTAGTAATAAACAGCGAGTCCATTGTGAAGGGCTTTATGACGTCCTTGTTGAGCATCAGCTATTATTGCGTTGATATGATTATAAATCTTATAGGCCAATAAATATACAATTGATAACTATTATTCATGACTTTTAATTTAATTAATCAATTTTAGTTTTATGAAGTGGCTGATATATGTGCTGGATGTACTCAAAAATTATCTGCTATAGATGATTGATGATAAGCAGAAGACCGAAGAGTAATAGACATAATAAATAAGGAAGGCCATCTATGAGCGACTCAAAATCTCACAAACAATCCTCTTGGTTGACCACATTCTTGATGCGTATTAAGTTGCTCATTGACGGTGAGCTTGGGCATTTACTGACAGTCAATCGTAGTCGAAGGCCATGGCATATGCCTATTGTTGCTGCGATTGCGATCAGTTTTCCAGTATTCGTGGGCGCTTACTTTGGTGACTTATCTGCTGGAATCAAAGCGTCGCTGGGGTCAATGATTATTTTAAACCTGCCCTTGGTGGGCGGGTTACCTTATCGATTGGTGACAGTGATGGCTTGGGGGTTTGCCATGATACTCAGTTTTGCGCTGGGTTTGATGGCGCAGCAATTGCCTATACTCAGGCTGCCTGTCTTTATGCTTGTTGCGCTTAGCGTGGTGATGTTGGGTCGTTATTATAAGCAGCCACCACCAGCAGGGTTGTTTGTGTTGATGGCTGGTGCAATCGCGCTGTTTATTCCTGTCCCGTTAGATCGAGTGCTCTCAGCGATAGGGCTTGTGTTATTGGGTAGCGGGTCTTCGATGTTATTGGCGCTATTGTATACACTGTTTTTGCTCGCCACACGTCCTATTGCCCCTGCGCCCAGTTATCATTATGAGCCAGATATGATCAGTGATAGCCTCATTGTCGTAGGTTTCATCAGTCTGGCGTTAGTGATAGCAGTTTTGTTAAACATGCCTTATCCATATTGGGTCGCCATGAGCTGCTTTATTATTATTCAAGGCATACAGCTACGAACCATGTGGATCAAGCAATTGCATCGCATATTGGGTACGTTGGTTGGTATGGTGGTTGCAAGTTGGATGCTGTCTTGGGGACTATCGATGTGGGGTGTCGCCTTGGCTATATTATCAATGATGTTATTGATAGAGTCGTTTGTCGACCGGCATTATGGGCTGGCGGTGATTTTTATTACGCCGTTGACGATATTTATCGCGGAGTATGGCAGCACAATGCCGGTGCCGCCAGTGGCAGGAGATGTCATTCATACGCGTATGATTGATACGGCACTCGGTTGTGTGATTGGTCTGAGCGGTGGTTTGGCGATACATTCTACAAGATTGCGTGTACCACTGCGGCGTTTGGAGCATTGGCTGCTGCGCTTTAGTGAATAATAAGCAGCAGTTTGATGCTGCTGATTAAGAGTTCCATTAAGTATTTTGACTCAAGGCGGCTGTCGCTTTTGCGACATCGATCTCATGACCAGTCCAGCGCTCGAAACTCAATGCTGCTTGTCCGATGAGCATGCCGTAACCTTCAGACGTTTGGGCATCACGCGCCGCGAAATGCTGCAAAAAGGGTAGGTCGCGCCCATACATCATGTCATAAGCGTATTGGCAATGTAGATTATCATCCAGCGGCAGTGTATCGCCTGATAAGCCGATGGAGGTGGCATTGATAATCATATCAAAGTCGCCGCTCAAATCCTTGGTGGCACATGTCTGGATCTGCTGCGCTGCAATGACTGAGCTTGCTGCACTCAGCTCGTCCACCAAATCTACCGCTTTACTCACTGTGCGATTGGCGATAGTCAGTGATCCAATATTTGCTTGAATCAGCGGTAGTATGACACCGCGCGCCGCGCCGCCTGCGCCAATAAGGGCAACGCGAGCACCGTCCAGTGGCCAACCTAAGCTTATTATGTGATTGACGAGCCCTTGTCCGTCCGTATTATCGCCGTATATGGCCTCTTTTATCGACGCGCCTTGTTGTAGTAGCGCCTCATCTATCATAAGGGTATTGACCGCGCCTGCTGTTTCGGCATGTTCTGATAAGCCGCCGCGCGCCGCACAGCAGTCATAAGCGACTTGCTTAAAAGGTACGGTCACGTTAGCACCCACACCACCACCATGAAAAAACGCCTCAATGACCGCCGTAAAACTGGCAGCATCGTCAGTACAGTACTGGCGCTGGTAGCGAATATCAATACCCGCCTGTAATGCAAATTGCTCATGAATTTCAGGGGATTTGCTGTGGGCAATCGGATTGCCAATAACGATGAAGTGTTGAGTCATAAAGGGTCCATTGGCTAAAAGAGGCAACACATCATCAAAAATGCATCGCTTACGGTCATTTATCATAAGCGATAAAATGATGATTGACAAACCAATGGCTCACTTCATAAGCCTTGTATCGGGCAGGGTTTGATGAGTGATATCTTTAACAAATCTGTACCCTCTGGGAGCGTTATGCGTAACCTAAAAGGTAGTCAAGCGCCGAGCAGTTGGGTAAACTATCGATTATATGTTAATTAGTATAATATGCTCTAATGGCTGTTAGGTTATAACTTTTATTAAATACATTTTTTATTAAAAAACCCTTTGTTATCGGTGGCTTCTGGGCCAGCTCGTTAATATTCTTTTAAGATCAATCTAAAAGTGTGAGTAAATTATCCATGTGGAATCATAACCTTCAGACTCTTCTAGTCGGTACGATAATGGCAGTTAGTGTGACGCTTGGCGGCTGTGATAGCACCAAAGAGGATGCTCAAAATCCAGAGACAAACGCTGAGAGTAGTGAGCAGACTGTGACGGATACCTCTGTACAGGATAGCGCTATAGATAATCCTGATCTAGATGGCGCGACCGCCCAACAAGGTACACCAGTAAAATACGATGTCTCGGCATGGAACGCTGACAAGGGCGAGCCGCTTAGTACCGATGAGTCAGATGGTATCAAGTCAGCATTTGGTAAAGTAGTAAGTACGGATGAAAATAGCCTAGATTATGCCAGTAATCCTGCCACCAAATATCGTTTTATGAAGACGGATGCGCCTTATCTGGATATTATCGACTCCGAAAAATACCTTGAGCTTGGCTGGTATTATGCCAATCCGACCGATTCTGATAAAGAAAAAGAGTTGAGCCAAGACCATGCCAAAAAAGCCTACCAACTGTCGCGCCGACTGATGGGTGATGAAGGCGGCAAAATGGTCGCTGATATGCTCAGTAACCAAATCATCAAAAACAGAGTCATTGGCGGACAGAAAGTAGAACTGGCAAAATGTGAGTTTTATAGCTGTATGCTAGTCATCAATAAATCCGCTGCCCAAACAGACAATAGCTAAGCGATGATAGATATGAGGTCACTGCCTAACCGTTGGGTCTGCCTATATCCACAAGATGATACGGCAACCAGCGAAGCAGTGACACTGTCGCCAGACAACCGCGGATTGGCCTATGCGGATGGATTTTTTACGACCATGGGTGTGCTGGACGGGCTCATACTATGGGCAGACTATCATTATCAGCGGCTCATCTCCCACGCTGACGCCTTGCAGTTAGATATAGACTGCGAGGAACTACTGGTAGTATTAAAAATGTATGCCCAGCAGCTAGAGCAGGGCATGCTCAAGCTCGTGGTGACTCGCGCCGCACAAGACATTCGCGGTTATGGCTATGTACCAAGTGAATCAGGAAGCGCTTGTGAGATATGGCTAAAACCGACTGTTATGAGAGTCTCCACGGCTGTGCAACTGTCATTACCTGATGGCAATCTAGTACCCATGCAGCCGAATGCCTCGGCGATATGCTTATCTTCACAGATTGCCTGCCTGCCGCCATCGCTGGCAGGACTCAAAAGCTTGAGCCGCCTAGATAATGTCCTTGCCAGTGGCGAGCTACAGCGCATAAAAGCTGAGCCATTGGCCTCTAACGTTGCAAAGAGCCTCAGTGAAGGGCTGCTACGTGATATGAGTGGTCACTGGGTTGAAGGTACGATGAGCAATGTGTTCTATCAGTTTGCAGATGAGCCTTTATGCGAATCTGAAACGCACTCTAGTGGCCACGAAGGTGTTGATAACAATCATGAGAACTATCTAACAACAGGTCAATGGTATACCCCTTCCATGGATAAATCGGGCGTTGCTGGTGTGATGCGGCAGGTGATTATTGATGCTTTATCCACGACAGAGTATCCAGTGGTGATACGGTCGTTATCAGATGAGGATTTGCCTAGGTTGACGCAATTATTCTTTTGTAATGCACTGCGCGGCATCATGCCTATGAGTAGTTTGACGCTATTGTCAGGTGATATTGTGGATTTTAAATTCGTTTAGTTGTTATTGAAAAACAACAAATTTAGTATCAATAAAATCATCTGGATATAAAACTACTTGCTCATTTCTATACATCTCTTGCGCTTTCAAAAGCGCACTTTGCTTATCTTCTGCGATGACCTCCACGATATTGCTTAGTGTTTCAACAATTTCAATTTGAAAGGTCTGTGACACTTTTTCATTTGTTCTTATCATAGTGAATCTCAATATTGAAAAGCTACTTTCGTTATCTATGCTGGCTAGATTAGCAAAAGCATTCAAAAGAAGTGATCGTCTTTTGTTACGCAGACTTGTGCCATAAAGCAAATCGATCAATGATCCTTTCTCAATGGAAATTTTTAAAAGGACAATATCGCATGCGTTCGGTATATAAAGAGCAACGAATTCCACTACAAGTTCGTAGATTGATGATATTTAATAAAGTTTGCTGTGTAGCAAAAGAAAATCCTGATGAAGTAATTCACTTACCTTGCTATTCACAGATAGCATTTAGTATTGTCTATTCTAAGAAAGATAAAAAATACACAGCGTTTGGAAGTGTGTTTAAGTATGCGCATACCCGTCAAGAAGTCATTGAACAAGGCATAGATAAGCAGTTTCATGAAGAGACTGTGATGTGTGCAATCACAACCGAAAGACAAGCTTTTACTAAAGCTTCTCGCACTCCGTTAGGGCTGTTAATGAGCTGGAATAAACAGTTAAAAAATCGAGCTTATACCTGTCTCGATGGCAATGTGAAACACTTTTTCAAAGTAAATGATGAGCTAGAGCTAGATTATCCTCCTCACAAGTTTTACGGTCGTTTGGTTGCTGCCAAAGGTTTGCCATTATGGGATGATAATTGTTCTTAGTATAACTTTCGATAACGACCACGGCTTACAAATTCAATAATGCCTTTATCTCGTAATATCTGTAATTGTTGGCGGATTTTATCTTTCACATGATTGTTTTCAGGATGCTTGAGCTGTAACTCATCAGCAAAAGCATAAACTTGATTGAGAGAAAAATGAGTATCAAGTCGATCGATACATTGCCAAACATCGAGTGTCCAACCGCGTGAAGCTATAGATTGCTTACGTAAAAATAGAGTCTTTTGGAACTGTTGAGTGACATTTTCACGAGGTATCACTTGTTGGTCTTTGACCAAAAACACTTTGCCCGACTCTGGTACTTGGCGTAAGTCGATATTACAACCCACCCAACCTGCGCGTTTGGCAGTCACTGATAATGGTTTGCGCTTAATGATAATATCAGGGGTAAAAAACTGCTTGGGAATAATCAGAAAGTTATTAACGGCGTATGCTTTTGAGTAGGTCAAAAAGAAGAAACTGGGATTGTCATCACTATTGATACGCTCAATCATCGTCGTGTAAGCGCCATCATTAACGATATTGCTTAGTTTGGCTTTTTTACTTTTTAGCTCATATTGCTCATTACAATGCGCGCAGTAAAAATCAGCGACCGGTTGACCATTAGCAAATTCGGTCAAAGGCTGCTCGCTACAATTAGGACAGTAACCATTTTCCGTCACCCATGCTTCACTGAGAACACGAATAATCTGTGATTTAGAGCGATAGTTTGTAGCGAGTCTTCGGTCAAAATGTAGATTCATAATAAAGTGTCAACGTTGATGGACAGTGATAAAAATACCAGTAAAAGGTGGGAATATTGAGCCAAATAAATCAGTGTATAGACCAAGTTAATGCATAAGCTAAGCAAATACCATTGAAAATCGTACGGTTCAGTGCTAAATTCTAGCAAACATCTGCCTCGCGAGTTGCCATGAGCAAGCCCACCCCCAATACACCACCTGAACGTCCCAATGAGTCGCCATCGAATAAGCAAGACGGCACAGTCGAGGAGCGTGTAGACACCACGCTACCGGACGCGCAACCAGTGGTAGATAGGGTGGAAGACACGCCAGCAACCAATGTCTCGCTGATCAGTGGCAACAGCAAACCGCGTCAATATAAAGTCAACAATCCCTCGTTTTTTATGCAGCGCGGTTATCAGGTATTGCTGGTACTAGGGCTCATCGCTGCGTTTTTCTTAGTCATGGTTTATCAGACCTTATTTGGTCGTATCGAGCAGCCGCAGCAAATGGTCACGATTGAGCAAGGTCAGACTTATTATGGCCTATTGCCGCAGTGGCAAAATCAGATTCCGCTGTTCTCGGCCAGCGTAGCCAAGCTATATATCAAGTCGCAAGTTGATGCGCCTTTGCATGCAGGTATCTATCAATTACCGGAAAATCCAACCATGGCTGAGGCTCTGCAAGTGCTAGAGCAGGGCGCAAAAGCAGCCATGGTAAAGGTGCAAATCATCGAAGGCAAAACCTCAAAAGACCTTTATCAAGCGCTGCGTGACAATAACAATATCGAAAAAGAAGTGCTGACCGCAGACAGCGATAATGCCAGCATTGCACAAGCGTTAGATTTGGCTGGTATATTGCCAGATAGTGTGACCAACAGCAGTGATCCTATCGTCAATCATAATCTTGAAGGGTGGTTTGCGCCTGATACTTATTATTATGGTGAAGGGACGAGCGATAAAAAAGTGCTCACTGATCTATATAAACGCCAGCAAAAAGCGCTGACTGATGCGTGGGAAAATCGCGCGCCTGACCTACCTTATAATAGCCCTTACGAAGCACTAGTAATGGCATCTATCATCGAAAAAGAAACCAGCGTACCAGAAGAGCGTCCGCTAGTCTCTGCCGTGTTTAGAAATCGCCTGGTTAAAAACATGCGTATGCAGACCGACCCGACCATCATTTATGGTATGGGTAGCCGTTACGATGGTAATATCCGCCGCAAAGACATCGATGAAAAAACGTCTTATAATACCTATCAGATTGATGGTTTACCGCCAACGCCAATCGCGCTGCCATCTGCTGCGTCTATCGAAGCCACCTTGCATCCTGCCGATAGCGATGCACTATATTTTGTGGCAACCGGTAATGGCGGACACAAATTTACCAATAGCTTGGCTGAGCACAATCAAGCGGTAAAAGACTATCTGAGCGTCATGCGTGAGAAAAAATCTCAAACACCGCCGCAATAAAGCACTTTCTTTATCTCTTATAAAACTTATCGTTTATTGAGCGCTATAATCTAACGATAGCGCTCATCAATGACATAAGGTCATATCATGTCAGTACCTATACAGACCAACGCGCCATCCGCACAGACGAGTACAGTATCGTCCACTCTACCGGAATCAAATGCTTCGCAAACGACGAACGCACCTACTGTAGGGCGGTTTATTAGTTTTGAAGGAACGGAAGGCGTTGGGAAAACCACGGCGATTGAGCAGCTCTGCTTGCAACTAGAGAAAAATGGTATTCAATACCTTCGTACTCGCGAGCCGGGTGGTAGTCCGTTTGCTGAGCGACTGCGTGATATATTGTTAGACCCTGCAACTGAAATTGAGGATGATACAGAGCTTTTGCTATTGTTTGCGGCGCGCTGTGATCATATGCAGCAAGTCATCCTGCCTGCGCTACAACGCGGCATATGGGTAATCTGTGATCGGTTTACGGACTCTACTATTGCGTATCAGGGTTTTGGACGCGGACATGGCGATAAAGCGATGCTGACCAAAATTGAGACGCTGATCGAGCAGTTTGTGACCCAATTACCTGAGCTAACTTTATGGCTTGATTTGCCAGTAGCAGAAGGCATGGCTCGCGCCAATAAGCGCAGCGCAGCAGATCGCTTTGAGCAGCAAGCGATGGATTTCTTCACTTGGGTACATACCGGTTTTAGTCGGCTTGCAAGCTCGCATCCTGAGCGTATACAGCGTATCGATGCGTCAGGCAGTACTGATGAGGTGAGCACGCGGATATGGCAGGCAGTCGTAGACAGATTTGATGTTAAATAATCATATTTGATTGAGCATTTTTATCTTGTAAGTAGATTTAATAATCAAGCAGATATGATAAAAATACCCCATAAGTTGTGTCCAACTTATGGGGGTCAGTTCACATGTCGCTGGGGCTTTTTATTGATGACAGTTTGTTATTTAACCGATTATGACGTTAGCGGGTAAATAACGACAGAGTTTATTTATCACTATTTTTGTCATTCATCTCACTCTGCTCGGCTTCTTTCTCAACCGCGATAGAAGTGTCAGTGTCAGTTTTGGCAGTCGAATGAGTAGCATTGTCTTGACCAGAATCAGGAAGGCGATTTGGATCAAGCGCTCCCTTTTTGTTTTTAGGCGCGTTGCCATTACCGTTGGTATTACTATTACTAGACGTTTTGGTTTTCGAGGTCGCTGTCGAGTTTGCTGACATTACACCTTTATTCGCCGTATCAGTCGAGACAGCTTTTGGCGCCACTGCTTTATCATCCGTCGCTACTGGCGCGATATTAGACGACTTATCTACGCCACTATTCACACTCGCAGTACTTTTCTCAGCGTTTTTAGCAATGTCAGTGGTCGTCTCTGGTTCGGCTTTTTGAGAGCTATCACTGCTCAGCTCTTTTTCTTTACGCTTTTCAGGTGCTTTTGAGCTCGATTCAAAGTTAGCATCGGCGACCATCCGCGCTTGCTCTTGCTTTGGTGTCACGTCTACTGGTTTTGGCTGTACTTCATCATCCACGACCAGTGAGATAAGCTTACGATCACGCGGCACCGTACCATCAAATTTATCAGTAATGACGTGCAGTTTGCCTTCTTTGTCTATGGTGTACAGCGGCACAAACTGCTTGTTATCCGCTTTATACTGCTCAAAGCTATAGCTGTCAGTGATGTTGGTGATTTTGATGCGGGCTTTTTTGGACAGCATACTAGCAAGCTTGGTGTACGTCACATCTTTGCCAAACAGCCACTGTGAGTGAAAATTGGACTGCTTGTCGTCGCGCTCACTTCTGACTTTTTCATCACTGAACTTGAGACGATATAGCTTACGTTCGCCAAATTCATGACGATAATGAATCTCAGACAAGGTATTCATCTCTTTGTCCATACTCATGGCAAACAAACGGCCAATACCGATTAGGTCGAGATGGTGATCAGCGTGATCAGAGATGGGATTGCCAAAATAAGTACGCAGTCCGCTCATGCGTGCGCGCGCGATATTGGTATAGTTATTATGCGCGACGATGACGTCGAAGCCTTGCTCTTTAAGAGAAGTAGCGATGAGTAGGGCAATCGGGTTTGAGCCGACGATAAGAATACCGTTGGTCTCAGGCTCACGTACGCCCAGCAAGTTGCCGACCACCTTTGCGCCCAGACCCTGAATCATCACCGTGCCAATGATGACCATAAATACCAATGGTACCAGCAGCTCAACACCCTGAATATCATACTCTTGCAAACGAATCGCAAACAGGGATGAGATAGCAGCAGCGACGATACCGCGAGGACCAATCCAGCTGATCATCAGCTTTTCATTGGTTTTTAGGTTGGAGCCGATAGAGGACGCCCATACCGATAATGGACGCGCCACAAACATAACGATGGCAAGTAGCACCAGACCTGCAAATCCTACGCTCAATAAACTTGCCAGCTCCACACGAGCCGCCAAAATAATAAAGAGGACAGAGATGAGCAGAACGGTTAAAGACTCATTGAACTCCAAAATCGTCTCGCGTGGGAATTTTGGCCAGTTTGCCAAAGCTACGCCCAGTACGGTCACGGTCAATAATCCTGATTCATGCTCCAAGTGATTTGATACCGAAAACAAGACCAAGACGAATGCGAGGGTAAAAACATTGCGCAAAAACTCAGGAACCATATGACGACGCATGAGAAACGCAAGTAACCAAGCGCCTGCCATACCAAGCGCCGTTGCCAATACGACAATTTTGGCAAATAGTAAGATACTACTGGCTTCGCCACCTGAGATGATATATTCATAGACCAGTACCACGGCGATTGCGCCGATTGGATCAATGATAATACCTTCCCATTTTAGGATGTTGGATATCGTTTTATTGGGGCGCACGCTACGCAGCAGCGGCATAATGACCGTCGGACCGGTCACGCAGACCAGTGCACCAAACAGGAGTGCAATCAAAGGATCGACATCAAATAATAAATAAGTCGATAATGCTACGATAGCGATAGTGATAAGCACACCAACCGATACCAGCATTTGCACCACGGTACCGTGTTGTTTAATCTCATCGAATTCTAGAGTTAGCGAGCCCTCAAATAGGATAATCGCGACACCCAATGAGATGAAGGGAAACATCAACTCGCCCAGTACCAAATCAGGGTCAAATACGCCCAGTACTGGTCCGACGATAATACCAATCAATAATAAAAATAAAATGGACGGTTGCTTCAAATACCAAGCCAGCCATTGGGCGGCAATGCCAATCCCAACCACGCCGGATAGCAATAGGGCGGTATCCATAAATTAATCCTTTTATAATCTTGTCATATTTTATATCTATCAAATAGCTGCCATAAGATAGTTGCTACCGTTCACTTCATAATAAGTTGCTATCATTACTTATCTTATCTGGGTCATAGCACTGATAGCCATCATGAATCACAACATGAGCTAGATATGATATATATACTATAAAGTAGCAAAGACAAAAGCAGTCCTAGACGAATAATGTGGGTCTAGAAATGCAAAAGATGGAAAACAAGGGTGATGATAGCCAGCTTGATAAACGGATAGTCGATAGTATTTTTACTAATTGACTTTTGTTTGTTTTATGATTTGTTTTGCTTGCTATCATAACATGGTTTGATTCATATACATGTATATAGCGCCTGCCACGATATCAGCGCGCAGCCACAAAATTGTACAAAGTCAGTATGAAATAACCATGCCTTGGGTTATCCTGCATTATGGAAATAATGACAAGATAACGTTTTGTTCATCATACAGTAGCTACGTTAGTCATGCACGCCGCCAAAACGACAATAATATGACGTCAAGCAGAGGCGATGCATTAGCGCTGAGGGTTCATTTTTACCAAAGCTAACAACCCTGATTTTGATTAAATAAGTATAGAAGCAGGGCTGATATGATCGTTACTATATCAGCCTAGCGATAAAACATATATGAAATCGATGCATAGTACGAATACCATCGTGTAATATGAGTATAACGATATAAGCAAATATAAGAACGCTGACCAATAACGATTGGGGTTATGTGTGTCAGGCAAGACGTTATCGAGTACCATCATCTAATTACCAACAATAATAATGACCATTCATATGGGGGACAATATGCCTATCAATATGTTTAAAGCACCAACCACTGTCGATATGCGACTTTGGTTACAGCGCAGTGCGCTGGCACTCGCTGTGAGTACGGCGATGGTGGCGAGTATTAATGTCACCACAATGAGCAATGCCCATGCGGCTGTAACCACGGCTGATTTTTCTGGCCTAGTTCAACAAGTGACACCAGCAGTGGCACGCGTCAACGTCACCAAGACAGTCAGTGAGGCTGAGCTTGCTAAGGCGCAAACGGCCGAAGTGTTGCGGCAGTTTTTTGGCGATCGTGTGCGCATTCCTGATCGAGCAGTCACGCCAGCGATAGAGCATGCTTATGGTACTGGCTTTTTTGTCACATCTGACGGCTACATGCTGACCAATCATCACGTCATTGAGGGCGCTGACAAAATCACCGTCACACTTAATGATAGAACCGAGCTTGATGCAACCTTGATTGGTAGTGACGAGCGCTCAGATGTGGCTGTGCTAAAAGTTGAAGGCACTCAGTTCCCCGCGCTACCGATTGGTGACTCAAACAGCTTAAAAGTAGGTGAGCCTGTACTAGCCATTGGTTCACCATTTGGTTTTGATTATTCAGCCTCCGCTGGCATCGTCAGTGCCAAATCACGCAGCTTCTCACGCGAAACCAGTGTGCCGTTCATTCAAACCGACGTGGCGCTGAACCCTGGTAACTCAGGTGGCCCTCTATTTAATCAGCGCGGCGAAGTGATTGGTATCAACTCGCGTATATTTAGTGGGACGGGCGGCTACATGGGACTATCGTTCTCTATCCCGATTGATGCTGCTATGGATATCTATGAGCAATTAAAGACCAGTGGTGAAGTCGCTCGCGCATATTTGGGTATCTATCCCCAAGATATCGACCGTAATTTGGCCGAAGCTTATAAATTGGATAAACCCCAAGGCGCTTTGCTGACTCGCGTTTCTCCAGACTCGCCAGCACAAAAAGCAGGTCTAAAACCTGGTGACATTATCTTGCAGTACAATAATGTACAAATCATGCGAGCATCCGACTTATTGAATCTGCTTAATCGAGCAAAGCCAAGCGATCCATTCCGCGCACAGATTCAGCGCAATGGTAAGCAAATGATCATTAGCGGTAAGCTCGCTTATGCACCTAATGATGTCAGAGCCCAAAGTGGGGATCAGCAGAGCAATGATGTACAACTGGGCTTGCGCTTACGTGATTTAACTGAGGATGAGCAAGCAGAAATCGCTGCAGATAATAAAACGGGTATTTTGGTTACTACCGTTGATCCGACAGGACTTGCTGCCCGCTCAGGTATTTTGGCAGGTGATGTTATTACTAACTTTCATCAAAAGCCTATTAAAAAGGTAACGGACTTCTCTGGTGCGATCTCTTCTTTACCAAAGAAAGGCGTTGTGACTATAGAGGTCATCCGCCAAGGTATCCCTGCTATTATTGGTCTGCGTATTGAGTAGATATCTTTATCAGAGCATTACTGATATCGTTATAGCAGGGCACGTCAATAATTGTGCTTGTCCGACATAGAGGTCGGCCTCTATAATGTTGAATTTTTTACCAAACCATTGAGGGTGCTTTCTCATTCTAAAGTTACTCATAGAGTGGTTTGGTGATCGCTTAATACGTTCTAATATGGTATGAGTCGCCTGATAGACTCATAATCTCACACAGCTGCTAGGTAAATATGACTAACCCCGCTCTTTATACGCTAATTATCTCTGTGGCAGCAGCACTGCTCGCGTATATCGCACTGTGGTCAGGGTTACAAACGTTCAATACCAATCCGACCAATCGCTTTATGCGCATTTGGTTCAAGCTAGCATTATATTATGCAGCTTATACCATGCCTATTTGGGCTGTATTGCTGGTCGTGGTTTGGTCTAGTGAGCTAACACCGATGCTAGCTCAGCTGTCATGGGCTATAGTATTGACGTCTGTATTGTTAATGGGGCTGTATTTTTATACCGTGATTGTACAACCCAATCGTTTACGGTTGGAGCATCATGCAGTTGACTTGGATTTATCTACTCCTCTTAAAGTAGCCGTACTGGCGGATTTACGTATTGGGATATATGGTGGCAAGCCACGTCATATCCGCAAACTTGTTGCCACTATTAATGCCTTGTCAGCGGATGCAGTACTGATTACTGGTGATTGGCTATATTATCCAAGTGCGGATTTGGTTGGGCAGCTTATGTTGTTTAAAGGTGTCAACAAACCTGTTTATACGGTGATGAGTACCTCAGATTTGCGTTATCAATCAATGAATACGACTAAGCAAGGTCAGCCCTTGCTAGAAGACACCTTGGCCAGTACCTTTGATGTGCTTGATATCAGTTATATCGGCCAACAATGTACTTCATTACCGATTAAATGTAGCGGAGCTAGTAAAGAACGGTCAGTAGAGCAGCGGCTAAATACTAAAAATAGTGATAAACAGATTATTAGAAAACGTTTTGTAGGAGATGATCCGATCGTAGCGATACTTTGCGGCTGGCAAGATATTCCTAAACCATCTACCGAAACTGAGGGGAAAAACACAGCTGAAAAGGCCGTATTCGGCAATGAAATTGCTAATGCTACTAATCCTGTTATTATTCTGGCTTCACGATTCGATAGTATTAGCGATCTGCCAAAATCATTGCAGCCAAGACCATTATTAATTGCGGGTGCTGCAAAAAATATTCAAAAAAATATTTGGCTGGCACAAAAGCAAAAAGATATTGAGCGCAGTAGTCAGCAGTCAACATTGCTGAGTAACAGCCGTATGGGTAAGCAACACGGTTTATATCAGCATGCCAGTGCACAGATATTCGTCAGCAGCGGTATTGGCACGCGAGGCCTGCCTTTTCGATTATATCGTCCCACCATCGATGTGTTGACGATTCGTTAACATTAATCAAAAGACTTATCAGTGTTGATTCATTACGCTAAACTAGCTATTAAGTTTAGCGTTTGTTTATTGATAAAGCTCTGAGCTTATATTTATAGTTTTCGATGATACAAAAGCCTCTTTTTGACCTTTGATTTATGATTGCAGCATCAATTGATTGATAGCGGTCAAATCAAAATATGCTACACTAGCAGGCGTTTTTATTATTATATTTTATGGCGCAACAGGTATTAGCAGTCACTGACATAGATAATGCCAATACTTACTTTAATACGCAGTAATTTATAATGTAAACGTTGTGATAATAAATAAAACTTCAGCATTAACATCAAGCAAGGATTGGCCATTAGCGTTTATCGACGCATATCAATATTTGGCACTTGCAAACGACCTATCATGTGACAGCTTTGATAAAAGCTAGGATAATACAGTAAGGCACGGTTATGAGCACAGCATACGACGAGATCAAAACCCGATTACAAGGCTCAATGGTAGCCTTGGTAACGCCCATGCACCCTGACGGTACAGTTGATTATAAACGTCTGGCTGACCTCATAGACTGGCAGATAGAGCAGGGCACACATTGCCTCGTTGCTGTTGGTACCACTGGTGAGTCGGCAACCCTATCAATGCAAGAGCATAGCGATGTCATTCGCTATTTTATCCAGCACGTTAAAGGTCGCGTGCCCGTTATCGCGGGTACTGGCGCTAACAACACCATGGAAGCGATTAAACTGACTCAAGACGCAGCAGATGCTGGTGCAGATTGCGCGTTGTTGGTTGCTCCTTATTACAATAAGCCGCCACAAGAAGGTTTATTTCAGCATTATCAAGCCATTGCTAAAGCTGTAAACATACCGCAAATGCTGTATAACGTGCCTGGACGTACAGTCGTTGATATCGCACAAGACACGGTTGAGCGTTTGTGCGATATCGATAATATCGTTGCTATCAAAGATGCGACAGGCTCTGTTGGTCGCGGTGAGCAATTGATTAAAGCCGTTGGCGATAGAATGGTTGTATTGTCTGGTGATGATGGCACAGCGCTTGATCTACTAAAAGTAGGCGGTAAAGGCAATATCTCAGTGACTGCCAACGTAGCGCCAAAAGCCATGAGCGAGACTTTCGCTGCTGGCTTGCGTGGTGATTTTGAAACGGCTAGTCAGATTCATGACGTAGTCAAACATTTACATCGTGATTTATTTATCGAATCAAGCCCTATTCCAGCGAAATACGCCCTACATAAAATGGGTATTATCGATAAAGGTATTCGCTTACCACTCGTTTGGTTGGCAGAGCAGCATCATGCGACTATTGATGAAGCGTTGGTTCGAGCAAACATACTATAACTTGATCTTCAGCGATTTAAGATTTGTTGCTCGACAATCAATATTCAAGCGAGCAACATGTCAACTTATCATGATGAGTCAATCGCCTAAATGAGCAATAACTGCTAACTCAGAGAGACAACATGATGACAGTATCATCAAAAACAGTACCATCAAAGACGAAAAAACTACTTCCTGCAATGCTGACCTTAGTTTTGGGTAGCACCCTTGTATTGAGCGGCTGCCAAGCGACCAAGAGCTTGCTTGGAAAGCGCGACAATGGCAGCTTAGACTATCAACAAAGCAAAAAGCTTGCACCGATAGAGCTGCCGGCTGCTCAAGAAACAGCGCCTTTCGTGCCTTTGTACCCAACACCGAATGTGGGTGCGAACACGCTTAAACTACAGAATGAGTCAGGCAATCAGTATCAGCTGCCAAAGCCTCAGCGTGCTGTTAGTAGCCCTTCAAACTAATTTATTTCTTCATTTGTACCGCCGATTTTTATGATTATTGATTAAAATAAGATCGATATTGTAATAAGAGTCAGCGGTCGCTGCGCGTTTTTACCACATAAGCTTGAACGAACAGGAACCCCTATAATGCAAAAGCAACAACTGCTGTATAAAGGCAAAGCCAAATCTGTCTATGAAACAGAAGACAATGATCTTCTGATTTTACACTTCCGTGATGATACCTCAGCGCTTGATGGTAAGCGTATCGAACAATTGGCGCGTAAAGGCGTGGTGAATAACCGCTTTAATGCTTTTATCATGCAAAAATTGTCTGATGCTGGCATCGAGACGCATTTCGAAAAGCAATTGTCTGACGACGAAGTACTGGTCAAGCGCTTGGATATGATTCCTGTAGAGTGCGTGGTGCGTAACTTTGCCGCTGGTAGTTTGGTACGTCGTTTAGGCTTAGAAGAAGGGCAGGCATTGACGCCGCCAACGTATGAGCTGTTTTATAAAGACGATGCGCTAGGTGATCCGATGGTCAATGAGTCGCTCTCTGTTTCTCTTGGCTGGGCGACCAAAGAACAATTGGCTAAGATGGAAGAGCTGACCTATCAAGTCAACGATGTACTCAAAGCATTGTTTGATGCGGGTGATTTAATCCTAGTTGATTTTAAACTAGAGTTTGGCGTATTCCATGACCGTATCGTATTAGGTGATGAGTTCTCACCAGATGGTTGCCGTATCTGGGATAAGAATACTAAGAAGAAACTTGATAAAGACCGTTTCCGTCAGTCACTAGGTGATGTGATCGAAGCTTATGAAGAAGTCGCTGACCGTATCGGCGTGCCATTAAGGTAAGCATTCGATAGTTAGTATAGAATAAAAAACTGAGCCATGTGCTCAGTTTTTTTATGGCATTCTATAATGGTGGTACCCTAGTGAGGACTTGAACCTTTGGCTGTGAGCTGATGGTATCAACGTTTTAACTCAATAAGATAGGCGCGGTGTACTTCATAGTGTACTTACTATGCACAATAGAGAAGCAGTTATGTCTAATACTAAAGCAGTATGGTTATGCAACTATAACAACTTTGATGTGACAGAGACCTATGGTATCAAAGCGACGTTGCCAGAGGTTTTTGATGGTGTGCAATTTTACAAATTAGAGAAGAAGAAAAAATCTAATGTAATAGAGAAAGGTGAAGAGCAGAAATACTATGACATCAACGAGATGGATTTGGTCTTTTGTAAAAGTTGGTCTAAAGGTGAGTATATTAATACTCATCATATGCCTAGCAAGGTATTTATTAAGCCAAATGAGAAACTACCGAAAACTGATGACTTAATGTTTAATATTATTGGGGGGTATTTATTATTCAATCAACAGTGCTATGACATCATCAGTCAGTTCACGCTAGGCGCTACGCATTTTAGTCAAGTATATATTTATGATATTGAGACAGAGGAACTAAAATCGCAAACGCCTTATTATTTTATCAATATAGCAGAGACGCGTGACTATCTTAATGTTGAAGAAAGTAAAGGGATCAAAGAAAATTCTTATGCTCCAAAACTATCTACTCATTCTATATGGGAACCAATCGATAATGATATCCAGTTGAATACTACTGCACAAGAGTGTGACGTAGACCTATGGCATGACCCTGCATTACGTAAATCTTTATTTTTCTCAGACGAGTTAGTCAGCGCCTTATTAGCCTCAGGGATCAAGCAGCAAGCGCTCGCTTTGAGTCGTTGCGTTGTTCAATAATTAGTTTATAGATTGATATCCAATAATACTAACCATCAAAAGACACTGTTATTGGTGAACTACTTATAGCGGACTCATTTCAAAACAAGCTTTCTATCATCAAATAGTACCTTTGAGGTATACCCCAGCGGAACCAGCTATTTCACTCGACAAACCTATTAATAGACGACTTAAAACAGACTATAATTCCTATCCATTTATCAACCAGTATCACTCTTCAGCCATAGGCTTATCATTTAGCTCGTATAAAAAATCAAACATAGTGCAAACACTGTCCTCGATACCTTATCTTACTTTTATGCTAATTTGTTAGTACTTACTCATATCAATTAGACCATAAAAATAAGAAAAGGTTTCGCTAATGTCTACTGCTTCATCAACTGTTTTAGAGCCAGCTTGGTTTACGCGTCCAACCTGTGTGGTGGCCGCTGATTTGGTCGGTAAGGTGCTTTGTAGAAAGCTGATCGACAGCGACGGATCAGAAAAAGTTTTGCGAATGCGTATTTCTGAGACAGAAGCCTATATTGGTCAAGATGACCCTGCCTGTCATTCACATGCAGGTACTCGAACGGCGCGCACAGAGATTATGTATGAGCAAGGCGGTGTGTTCTATGTCTATTTGACATACGGTGTGTATCATATGCTAAATTTGATTAGCGGCCTTCTAGAGTCACCTGAATCGGTATTGATTCGCGCTGGGTTTTTGACGGATGATAGCGACCGTCTGATTGATGAGCAACAACTCAGTCCAAATAAGCAGCTGACTCACCCCAAGCAGTTTGCAGGTCCGGGTAAACTGACCAAGCGCTTGCAGATAACTCGCGACTTATATGGCAAGCCTATCACGCCAGACTCAGGCGTTTGGGTCGAAGATGATGGTTGCCAGCCGCCCGTGTCAGTGCGTCCGCGTATCGGTATTGATTATGCCGGTGATGCCAAAGACTGGTTGCTACGCTATATATGGACCGATCATCCTTCTTTATCTAAGAACTAGCAAGTTGAGATTTAAACCTATTTTTTGAGGTAAGTTCATGTATAAGTTGACGGTTTTCATTCCTGATGAGGCCTTAGAGCAAGTAAAGTCCGCTTTATTTGCTGCTGGTGCTGGGAGTATTGGCGATTACGAGCAGTGCTGTTGGCAAGTGCAAGGAACAGGACAGTTTATGCCGTTAGCAGGTAGCGCGCCGCACATCGGTAAGCAAGATAGTTTAGAAACGGTCGATGAATGGCGAGTAGAGATGGTCGTCGATGACGCATTTATTACTGCTGCTGTCATCGCGTTAAAAGAGGCGCACCCGTATGAAACACCAGCGTATGATGTGATAAAAGTCTTGGATTTTTAGTTTTATATAGAAAAATATTAGCTTATTGAGTGTAAGAATTCTCATAAAAAAACCAAATAAGCCACTTGATGACTTATTTGGTTATAAATTTTTGATGTTTCAACTGAGTATTAACAGTGGATATCAGACCCTAATAAACGATTAATCCTTTTTGATCTTAATGACATTGTAGCTTGGATAGCCTAGCTCGATTTTGTAATCATCGCGTCCACGTTCAGCTTTGACCTTGATTTTACGGTCGCCCTTTTTATATTTAACATCTTTGACACGGTATCCCATGCTGCTAACTTTATTGGCAGCTCGACGCTCGATAGCAGCTGAGTAGACGTTTTTATCCGCTTTTTTATGCTTGTTTTTGTGCTTTTTATGCTCTTTGTTATCTTTGTAGACGTCTCCATAGATATCGTCATATACGTTATAGCCGCCAGGTGTGGTGACACAGCCAGTAGTTACCGCTAATAAAGTGGCGACAATACTACCAGACACTACATTCTTTAGTGTTGAAGATGATAAAGCTTTCATAAAAATGTCCTCATAATATACTATCGTTGGATAAAGATAGTTTTTCAATATTTCAGTAAAAGGGCGTGTAGAACTGCTCTACTGACAGTAGTGTTAGCGTCATCAGTCTTTTTTAACGTTAATAACGTCTAAATTTGGATAGCTGAGCAATATCTCATACTCCTGCGAGCCGCGTCTGGCCTCAATGTCAAAGACACCACGCTTGTTTTTTTCTTCAAGATCGATATCTTCGACACGGTAACCCATAGACCTTACTTTATTGATGGCACGGCGCTTGATCGCTGGGTAACGTGACTCTCTTTTAATGCTGTCCTCTATATCACCTTTTTTATAGCGCTTGTCATTCTTATATTTGCCATTATTTTTATGCTTATCTTTTTTATAGCGGTCATTGTCTTTTTGATACTTGTTATCTTCCCAGTTGTTTGACCATGATCTTTTATTTGAGCTGATGAGTCTTAGAGAAGGATAAGTATATGTTAGCTCATAGAGCTGATTATTCTTTTTGGCAAAAGCTGTCATTGCGCGATCGCCGCGATAACTATCAGAGCGAATGTCTATGACTTGATAGCCTTTGCGGCGTAAGTCTTGGCGTAGCTGCTGGCTGACACGGTTAAAGCTATCGTTTTGCCGATTATTATCACCACGATATATGGGCTGATTATCATAGCCTGGACCAACGACAGCACAGCCGACAGTGGTACCCAATAGAGCAACGATAAGACCAGTAGACATGGCTGTCTTAAAGGAGAACGGCTTTAGAGTTTTCATGATGCAATATCCTATAAGGTTTCAGAGAGCTTGCGATAAGAATGCTTATATGAGTCAAAGGTAAAACGTTCTAAAATATGTTGATACAGCCATACTCAGATAGGTATTAAGAGCTACTATCACTAAAAAAACTATTTTTAGAAATGTTTTCTTACATTATCTATCATAGGATACAAAGCTTTATATTAAGTGTCATTTGCGTTAATAAGTTGTAATTATTGAGAATAATTAAATCGTTGTAAGCATATGCTTACACGCAATGACGTTTACGCGACTTAACATGACAGTGAGAGTGAGGCATTATGGTTACACGGCATTAGGGAATGTGACTCAAGGATTGAGTTGACCGCATTAAGGATAATGATTCAATTATTAGCATCAGGATGATAATAGTAGTTGAAGTAAGGACACATACCCATTGCTGATAGCAGCAGTTAAGATTAGATGCTGTATGCAGTAATAAGGGCAGGATGCCCAGTATCACAATCACTGAATATTTGTGTAAGGATGCATAGAAAGCAGTCGTGATAGGTAACATGGATAGTTAACAATAAAACCGCATAACAATTTATTGCTATGCGGTTTTATCGTGTCTGGACGATGCTAATTATTCTGATTAGCTGATATTAGCTTTTAGCTGATACCAGATATGAAATAAGAATTATAAAATACTGCTTCTTTAATTTGTGATTTGTCTAACATAAAAAAACCGCATAATTTTCTATGCGGTTTCTATTTTATCTACTTTGAAAAAGACACTATTTATAGTTCTCAAAGAAAATTTATTAGTAATTGTTTTCGCGGCGCCAGTCATCTACTTCGCGCTCGGCATGATCTTGGGCATGGCCATAACGCTCTTGTACACGGCCAACTAACTTATCACGGCTGCCTTCAACTTGATCTAAATCATCATCAGTCAGCTCGCCCCATTTTTGTTTTACTGAGCCTTTTAGCTGCTTCCATTCGCCTTTTAGAGTATTCTCGTTCATAGTTATATTCCTTTTTCTTTAATTAATATGTGTAATATAATTTTTGAATTACTTTTCATGGTAGTTCTGTTTGCTAATTACTAAACCTACTGATTTATTTATTTTCTTATTTTAGTAGTTCACAAGTATTATTGGCTGCTACCAATTATCTTGTGGTATTAAATATAGGACGTTTCAATTCAGCTGTCTGTATGTGCTATGTTTATAGTGTTACTTAATTATAGTGAGCGTGCATTATGTGTTATCTGTCGACTCGCTGTAGTAGCAAAGCGTAAATTACGTCTGCCATGCGTAATAAAAATACTCAAATAAATGAGGGTCTTTAAGTACGAACAAGATGAAAAAACCATTCTTACGTAAAACATATAGCCTACGAATAAAAAGCAGAAACCTAAAAATAGGTCACTGCTTTTTTATTTTGCAATATAAGATAAGAGCCAGCTTGTTAAGATATTCTGCTAGAGGTTAGCTAAGTAACGTTGATAACGTTTGGTCAATTTGCTGAGACGGATACGGTCACTGAGTAGTGACAATATTGGCGACGCATTTGGTTTAGGCGGCTTTGCTTTACCCATACGCTGTAGTTGGCGCTTGATGACTGCCATGGTAGCAACGGCACTTAAGGTCTTATCATTCCACTGTACTATAGGATTGTGAGCACTGAGACTGCCATCTTTTTTCCAGTTATTGGGTAGCGCTGGGTTCATAGCTAACGCGGTTCCCATGCCAACAATATCAATACCTTGAGCCAGTACTTCTTCTGCAATGGCCAATCGTCTGACGCCACCTGTGGTCATCACAGGCATTTTGGCTACTTGTGCAATCTCCTTGGCGAAGTCCAAAAAATAGGCTTCTCGTTGCAACGTGCGACCATCTGCTGTGTTGCCTTGCATGGCCGGGCTTTCGTAACTGCCACCCGACAGCTCAACCAAATCTACTGCTAGCTCATTCATCGCCAAAACAACCACTTTGGCATCATCAGCGTCAAAACCGCCCCGCTGAAAATCTGCTGAATTTATCTTTACAGCGACCGCAAAGGTGGGCGCAACTTGAGCGCGAATGGCCTTAATGACTGCAATCAGCAATCGCATACGGTTTTCAATCGACCCGCCGTATTCGTCTTCTCGTTTATTGGTGAGCGGTGATAAAAACTGAGAAATCAGGTAACCGTGAGCCGCATGAATTTGCACGCCATCAAAACCAGCTTGCTCTGCTTTGATAGCACTATCGGCAAATCGTTGTATCAGCTGATCTATATCCTGCTGCGTCATGGCGCGAGGTTTGCTAAACAAATGCGAGTGCTTGCCCAAGTCGATAGACACATCAGAGGGTGACAATACATCACCGCCCATCGAGGCATAAACTTGACGACCAGGATGGTTTAGCTGCATAAAAACGCGTGTGTTGTTTTGTTTGGCAGCACGTGCCCATGCTTTAAAAGGCGCTATATCGCTGTGTTTATCTAATACGACACCGCCCGGACCAGTCATGGCGCGGCCATCGACCATCACGTTTCCTGTGATTAATAAACCAGTACCGCCGTTCGCCCAGCTTGTATATAGACGCAGTAAGGTAGGGCCAGGGATTTGACCAACATCAGCCATGTTTTCTTCCATGGCAGCTTTGGCTAAGCGATTGGGCAAGGTGATACCACAAGGCAATATAAACGGTGAAAAAACAGGTGATGTCATGATAGCAGCCTAAAATTATTGTTTTGTGAAGCGTGCGTTCTACTATGAATTTGGCTATAGACTTATCGTTTAAATGACTATAACCTTATAGTCGAAACATAATTAGTAAAAGTTGTTGTGGATTTAAAAATGATGAGTCTAAAAATAGTGATCGCTATGTGACTATCATCACACTTTTTTAGCACAATAGCACCTCAGGTAAATTACTGGCGTGTTGACATAATCATTTATCGAGTAGGGATACCTCTGTATTGAATGCATTAGCGCAAAATGAAGCCGCACCTATAGAGTCAAAACGTGAGCTGGCAAAAGCCAAGACGCGGCGTGCCTTATTAAAAAGTGCGTTACGGCTCTATAGTCTAGAGGGCGCTCAAGGCATGAGCATGAATAAAGTGGCTAAAGGCGCTGGCATTGCACAGCCCAGTTTTTACAATCATTTTGAGAGCTTGGATGCGCTACAGAACGAGCTCAGCGCTCAGTTAAAAGACAACTATCTCTCACCGATGCGGCTGGCATGGGTCAATATGCTCAAGGACTATGACGTACTGACTAAGGATGAGTTTAATCAGCAGTGTCAGCAATGTCTGGTGATGATTTTTGATTCAGCATTTCAGAATATTGCGCTATTTCAGCATTTGCTCGAAGATCGTCCGCGATTCACTGCCGATATAGAGAACCAATCCTCACTCAATAATGGACTGGGTAATCTAGTCAGCGAAATACAAGAAGAGTGGACAGAGATATTTATTCAAGGATTGCAGCTATCCAATCGTTCTTTTGAACGTAGCGCTGTTAATCTTTGTGTAGATATGGCAGCCGCGCAAGTACATGAGCTGATATTGGGCTGTCATCAGCAGCGCTACTCGAGGGAGCAGGCGATTGCCACCTTGAACATCAGCTTTGACGCACTGTTCGCCAATTTTTTGCAAGGAAGCAACCATAGCGACTCATGATAAACATCATGAAAGCTAAGATTTATAAAACACAAAAGGGAGTATGACTATGGCCACCACAGCGGCTAGCGCGACAGACAACGAACAAATCCACTTCAGAACCTGTACTTTATGCGAGGCCATGTGCGGCGTCGAAATTAAGCACGATGGCGAAAAAGTCTTATCGATTAAAGGGGATAAAAACGATCCTTTTTCTCAAGGCTACATTTGTCCAAAAGCCATTGCTTTGCAGGATTTGTACGAAGACCCTGATCGTTTGCGAGGACCTGTCGAGAGAACGGCGGACGGTTGGAAGTCTATCAGTTGGATTGAGGCGTTAGATAAAGTCGCTGCAGGTATTCAGTCCGTTCAGCAAAAATACGGTCAAAATGCATTTGGGGTGTATTTGGGTAACCCGAATGTCCATAACATGGGCGGTATGTTGACCATAAAACAGCTACTGACCAGCCTAAAAACACGCAGTCGTTTTTCTGCGACCTCAATTGACCAACTGCCACACCATATCGTCAGTATGCACTTGTTCGGTCATATGCTGCGTATCCCTGTGCCTGACGTGAATCGTACGCAGTATATGCTTATCATCGGTGGTAACCCGCTGGCGTCTAATGGCAGTATCATGACCGCACCCAACATGCGCCAAAAGCTAAAAGACATTAAAGCCCGCGGCGGTAAAGTGGTGGTGATCGATCCAAGACGTACCGAAACCGCAGATATCGCCAGCGAGCATCACTTTATTCGCCCAGCGACAGACGTACTGCTGTTACTTGCCATGCTCAATGAAATATATGCACAAGGCTATGCCAAAGTAGACAGTCGAGTGGCAGGCTTGGCACCAGAAATTGATCGTATTGCATCATTTGCAGAAGGGTTCACGCCTGAGTCAGTGGCAAATATTACAGGCATTACCGCCACTGAAATCAAATGTATCGTCAAAGAGTTTTGTGAAGCTGAAAGCTCGGTTTGTTATGGTCGCATGGGTATTTCGGTGCAAGAATTTGGTTTGCTGAGCCAATATCTGTCCATGGTTATCAATATCGTCACAGGGCGCTTAGATGAAGTGGGCGGACTCATGTTCCCGAATCCTGCTGTCGACGTGGTCAATAGCTCGGGCCCAGGTTATTTGGGCAAACGCCACAGCCGCGTGAGCAACCTACCTGATTTCAACGGCGAGTATCCAGTGGTTGTGATGGCGGATGAGATGCTGGTCGAAGGAGAAGGGCAGTTAAAAGGATTTATGAGTGTCGCCGGCAACCCTGTTCTTAGCACGCCAAATGGCGAAAAATTGGATGAGGCCTTGTCAGGTCTTGAGTTTATGGTGTCACTTGATTACTTTGTGACCGAGACCAGTCGCCATGCCAATATTATCCTGCCACCTGTATCGCCACTCGAGCGCGATCATTATGATGTGACGTTTAATGGCTTTGCCGTACATAACGTTGCCAAATACTCGCCAGCCTTATTTAGCAAAACAGATAATGAAAAGCATGACTGGGAGATTTATCTAGAGCTTGCCGATCGTTTGGATAAAGACGCGCCAGAAGCGGTACAAAAAGAGCGTGCCGTGACAAAAGCCTTTGGACCAAAGTTCTTACTTGAACAGGGTCTCAAATATGGACCTTATAAAGACGTCACATTGGATGCGCTCATAGACAATCCACACGGTATTGATTTAGGACCGTTGCATCGTATGTTGCCAGATGCTATCAAGCATGCCGATAAGCAAATCAATCTCAATGTTGATTTTTATCAGGCAGATTTGGTACGAGTCAAAGAGATGAGGCAGCAGTACGATAATCAAGAGATTTTGCTTATCGGACGTCGCCATGTGCGTAGCAATAACTCATGGCTGCACAATAGTTATCGATTGGTCAAAGGTAAATCTCGTTGTACGTTGATGCTGCATCCAGAAACGGCAGCACAGCATGGTATTACAGACGGGCAAGACGTGAGAGTGACCTCTCGGGTAGGCAGCGTGGTCATTGCAGCAGAAGTGACCGATGAGCTGATGCCAGGCGTCGTGAGTATTCCGCATGGCTTTGGTCATGGACGTAAAGGCGTCAAGCAGAAGATTGCGCAAGAGCATGCCGGTGTCAGTGTCAATGACTTAACAGACGATACTTTGATTGATCAGTTGAGTGGTAATGCCGCCGTGAATGGTGTACCTGTGCAATTAGAAGCATTGGATATGGATGTAGATAGTTTATCTACTGCTACAGAGACTGTAGCAGAAGGCGCACTAGCATAAAGTTAATCGCAAGTTCATAGATATACGAAAAGGCGTTCACATAAAGTGAGCGCCTTTTTTCTGCAATCTGAATATATTGCTGAGCCGATCAAACGCTCATGCCGATAAAATCAAAATCAACGTTGGGCGTTTCGCCTTGTATTAATAAGCTGATGGCTTTTGCAGAGCCGCAAGCATGCGTCCAGCCTAATGTACCATGTCCTGTATTTAGCCATAGATTGCCAAAAGTGGCTGAAGTATTGTGGCTACCATGTTTGACTTGACCGCAATGCGCACGACCAATCAAAGGTACGTTCGAGGGAGTCATGGGGCGCAGTCCTGTCCAATATTGAACCGAATTTGCGATGATACCTTTTGGAAATAATTGCTGCACGCGACGAGTAATGGCCTCACAGCGTGTGGCATTTAAGTCTAAATTATAACCATTGAATTCTGCAGTCCCGGCCACTCGTAACTTGTCACCCAGCCGCGAGGTCACCAGCTTAAACTCATCATCAATCAGGCTGACAAAGGGCGCTAAATGCGGTGCACGTGGATTGACGGTATAGGTGGCCGAATAGCCCTTTGCTGGAAAAATAGGCACGCGAATGTTCAATGGTTTTAACAGAGGGACGCTATAGCTACCTAGCGCGACCACATGACTATCAGCCGTGAAAGTCTGCGCGTTTTCGCCTTTTGGCCGAATGGTAATACTGTGTATATGAGGTCTTGCAGAGTAACCGTCAGTATTAAGTGCTAAAATCTCAGTATCATATAAGAACTGTACACCCGCATCAATGCAGCGCTGTGCGAGTCTTTGCGTAAATAGGTGCGCATTACCAGATTCGTCACGGCTGGTGTAGGTTGCTCCAGTAAGTTTGTGCGCAATTGGGTAGAGGGCAGGTTCCAAGTTAACGGCATTATTGATATCAATTACATGGCGCTCACAACCAAGCGCTTGCATGCGCTCAGTGGGTTCAATCGCCGCATCAAACTCCGCTTGGCTGGTATAAAAGTGCATGATACCGCGTGTTTGCTGCTCATACTCGATACCGATATCGGCGCGTAGCTGCTGTAAGGCGTCGCGAGAATACAACCCTAAGCGTACCATTTGCACCAGATTGGCATCGGCGCGATCAGCGCGGCACTCTTGCAAAAACTGCATGGCCCATTTGAGCTGATCCTTATCGGCACGCAGGCGAAACAGCAGCGGCGCATCCTCTTTAAACAACCATTTGAGCGCTTTCATTGGCGTCGCAGGATTGGCCCACGGCGTCGCATGAGAGACCGATATTTGACCACCATTGGCAAAGGATGTCTGCATCCCTGCCGCCGATTCGCGCTCGATCACAGTCACATCATAGCCTGCTTGACGTAGATACCATGCAGTGGTCACGCCCACCACGCCTGCTCCGAGTACCGCAATATGTGTCATGGGATTCTCTATGCTCATGTTAATCATGACGGCAGCCGTATATTAGCTTGCCATCACCGTTGCTGTGCAGCTTTCTTGATTCGATTTACTTTGGGCGCGCAACATCCACCTGTAGCGCTGCTGGCAAGTCCAGTATGCTAAGCGTGCTTTCTGCCAAGTGTTCAGGACGTGCCACGACAAGTGCAGTAAAGCCGTCGTCATTTTCCATCGCATTCACCACTTGGATTTTATCGAGTTTGTCGCCTGCTGCGGGCACCGCGCCTGTGCCTTTGACATAATGTAAAAATGCTTTGGGCGCCGATTTAAAATAAATACGGGCAATGACTTCTTGACCCAAATAGCAGCCTTTATCATAGTCCATACCGCCACGCTGATGCAGGCGCAGCTCTTGCGGCTGAAACTCACCTTGAGTCGCCGCGACAATCCAGTAATTACCAGTCGCTAGGCTGCACGCCATCCAATCCTGCGTGTCTTCAGCGGTATTGTGATCGTCCTTATGGCTAAAGGTTGGTTCGTCTGCTAACACGCAAGGATAAATCGCGATCGACTCGCTGGTATCAAATTTAGAAAACGCGCCAAACTTTTTTAAATGAGCTTGTAAGGCATCTGCACAATCGCGGCTGATGACCACATCATAATGCTTTTCGGCTTGTTTTTTGATCCAAATGCCAAATTCAATACGACCTTTTAGATTACAAATAGCAGCGGCTTGATAGCTAAGCCCAAGCTTAGTGACGTCACAAGTCAATTGCCCTTGTAAGAATTTTTCGGCGTCCTCGCCTTGAATGGTCAACTGTGAAAACTGCGGCAATGCTAAGGGGTTTGGAGACTGAGTCATTGTTATTATCCTTCTGCTGAATGCTTAATTATTAAAATATAGAGATGAAATCGAAGCGATAAAAATTATAGGTGCGCTTTCATATAGACGCTTTTATTACTGACAGAACATGTCAGTAAAAATGTAAATAAGGTTAAGAAGAGTACCACAAAAATGGTGTCACAAAAACGTCATCCATAAGTGGGGTGCTTAAGTGTGGGTTAAGCATTAAATTGGGCGTAGTGCGCCATTTTCAACGGTACAAATTGGTTAAAAATGGCGAGTTACGGTACAATGTCCGCTCTACAATAAACCCAACGTCTGATGACTGCCGAGGATATGATGAGCTTACCAAATTGCCCGAAATGTGATGCTGAATATACGTATGAAGATGGTGCGTTACTGGTATGTCCGATGTGCGCTCACGAGTGGACAGCAGCTGAGACAGATGCGGCGCAAGCGGAAGAGCAAGATGCCGTCATTCGTGATGCGGTTGGTAATGAGCTACAGGATGGCGATGCCGTTACGGTCATTAAAGACCTAAAGGTGAAAGGCTCTTCACTTGTCATCAAAGTTGGCACAAAGGCAAAAAGTATCCGCCTATTACCAGACGCAACCGATGGTCACGATATTGATTGTAAACTCGATGGCTATGGCCCAATGAAGCTGAAATCTTCTGTCGTCAAAAAAGCGTAATCCACCTCTCTTGGAGGTCACCGCTTCTAGTGCTATTTTAGCGATCAATTATGACTGTTTGAGAAAATGATATACAGCCTAAGTATATGCAAAGCGAGGCACTGATTTGTTCTCTCAATATCAACATATAAAAAAGCCATCTAACGCTTAGGTGGCTTTTTTATAGTGCTGCATTTGATTAAATGCAGGTTCTTAGTCAATCTTAATGTAAAAAATGATTGAGCGGTTTAAGCTAGTAACTTAGCGATGAGGGGTAAAGAGTATGTTTTGCAACCTACATAATCATCTTATATAGTTGTGCTTATTAATACGTATTAGTACCTTTATCCAATAATATCATTGGTAAACAAGCCTTCGTTAAGCACTAACGATTCATAGTGCCCCATATTCCACTCATGGTGACTGACGATAATCAGTATATTCTCTTTTTGATGCGTACATACATTTTGCCAAACCTGTGTACGAGTTCGGCCATCAAGGCCTGCAAATGGCTCATCGAGCAACAATACTCTTCTAGGTTTCAGCAATAATCTTGCTAGTGCGATGCGCCGCGCCTGCCCACCAGAGATAGCCGCTCCATATTCGCCAAGCGGGGTGGCAAGCCCTTGTGGCTGCGTTTGTAACCATGGTAACAATCCAACCTTGTCTAAAGACGCCATTAATTCAGCATCGCTGGCATCGATTTTTCCCAAACGCAAATTGGCTGCCAAACTTTGGTCAAATATATCAAGCTGTTGACCTAAATAACCAAGCTGGTCTTGCCAGTCGTAAGCATGCCAGGCTATCCCATTTAGCACTACTTCACCTGATAGAGCAGGTAGCTCATTTGCGAGCAATTGTAGCAGCGTTGATTTGCCGCAACCTGATGGGCCGCGAACGATCAAAGGTGTACCAGATTGAATAGAGATATTAACATCTTGAGCACCGACCAGCGCCTTCGGTATTTTTGCATAGACATGTTTAAGCTCTACTGTCAGTGCATCAGTCGGTAGCGGTAATAAAGGGTGGGATATTTCTGATCTAACGTTCTCTTTTTTGGTGACCGTTTTCTTTGAATGGGTCTTGGTGATTTCATTATCCTCAAACTGCTGAACTAGCAAAGCATTTAGGCGATTTTTTGCCGCTATGCTGCTACCAAGCGATAGATAATTCTGACCTAATGGGACCAAAATCTCTTGAATACCGAGCAATCCAAGTGTCACTGCCAGTATCAATGGCACATTGATGTCAGTACCAATGTCTAAGGTAGCAACAGTAAATAACACCACCAAAACACTCAAGTAGAGCAACCACTGGATAGCTAAAGTATAACTAGAGCGTTGTTTCTGCGCTTGCCATTCTAGCTTTTGCAACGTCTCATCTTGATTGGTATAGCTTTTGGTTTGCGCATGCCACTGCTGCCAAAGTAGTAGCTGAGTAATAATCGCTAATGGCGCAAGCAATTTGTGACGCCGTGCTTCAGAGGTCTCAGCCAGCCGCTTTGATTGTTCAATACCTAAGCAAGTTGCTATCAATGGCAACAGTAGTGCTAACGTGAGCAAAATAAAAATCATCAGTTTAAAGGTAGTGCCAACAGGCAAAACAAAACCGATAAATATAGCCAGTAGTATCATCGTTATGGTGCTAATGAACCAAGGAGAAACAACTCGCAGTATAAACTCATCAAGCTTGTCGATATCGCTGACCAGTCGGTGCATATATTGAGAAGCATGTAGAGCATTGCGCTGCTGTATCAAGGGTTTGGCAGCCAGATGATGAAAGAACTTTAATCTAAGGTTTTTCAACAAATTAAACACCGCATGATGTGAAACCATCAGCTCACCATAGCGACTGGCTGTACGAGCCATCGCCAACATCCGTATGATTCCCGCTGGTACCATGTAATTAAAGGCATGTGAACCTACCGCTAGCATGCCAGCTAATGCTGCGCCAGTAATAAACCAGCCTGATATCATCAGCAGCGCAATAATAGAGAGGGTAAATATCAGCCCAAGTAGCCAAGAAATGAGCCATAAGTCAAATGAGGGTTTGAGCATATCGCGTAAGCGAAAAACTGGCACATAATCATCCTTAAGCTGATGATCACAGGAATTGAGTAAGTTAGATGATCTCTGCTTGCTCATTGCGCATCTCCTACCTGTTTAGATAGCTCACTGGTATTGAGCACCTGGTGGTCAGCAGATAACGGTAGTGACAGTCGAATCACGCTATCCAACCACTCTAGCTGCTCATGTGCATGGGTCACCCAAACCACGGTTTTATGGCGACTGACGATTTCAAGTAAGGTGTGAATATGCTGGGCGGTATCAGGGTCTAAATGCTCGGTTGGCTCGTCCAGTAACCATAGACTGGCATTACGTAGTAGTAGCTGGGCGATACCCAAGCGTTGCTGCTGGCCACCTGATAAGCCTTGCCCACGATCACCAAGCTGCGTATGTATACCATCAGGTAAATATTTGATGAGCTCCCATAGCGCCACCACTTGAAGTACTTCAATCAGCTCTTGTTCGGTTGCTTGAGGATTGGCAAGGCGCAAGTTTTCTGCAATTGTGAGTGGCATCAATGCCACTTGCTGCGCTAAATAGCCAGTATTTTGTCGCAGTAACTCAGGATCAATATCGTGAAAAGGTACTTGCATTGTTTCATCGGCACTGACGAGGGCGATGTCTCCCTCATAATTCACAAACCCCATCAGTGCTTGTAGCAGGCTAGACTTACCGCTGCCACTATCGCCAATCAGTGCAATCCGTTTGCCCGCTTTTATACTAAAAGTCGTTGGTGCCAGACGATGGCGATAAATGGGTGGGAGGCCTACTTGAAGATCTGATGTAGAGGCTGAGTGAGTGATTGCTTCTGTCGAGATGGCTATTGGGCTACGAATGCTGACGTTCGATAGTTCAATACCAAAAGCTTGGGAGGTATCCAATGAGAGTGATTTTATAAAGCTTGTATTAGAGTCAGTTTTATAATCAGTACGGTTGTCATTAGTAGAGTCCGCTGTTTTTGCTGCCTCAATAATTGGCAGTAGACTCTGTACTGCGCCTTCGGCTTGGGCTTTGGCGTGATAGTCAGCACCTAACTGGCGTAACGGCAAATAAAAATCAGGGGCTAACAATAAAACAAACAAGGCGCCAAAGTACGGTACTGGTACCTCTCCCTTATCCCAAGGCAATATACCGATCAATCCAAAACCAAGGTAAACGGCCACCAGCGCAATACTCAATGCAGCCAGCAACTCTAAGACAGCACCATTTAAAAAAGCAATTTTTAGTACATCCATAGTACGGCGGCGATAATCTTCGCTGCTGATGGCTAAATCATGGCCTGCGATATCAGTAGCTTGTAAGCGCTTTAACGTTGGCATGCCACGTACCCAATCTAAAAAACGACCACTGAGCTGAGCCAATGCAGTGAATTGATCGGCGCTTTTACGTGCCGTTAAGTGACCAATCAATATCATAAATATAGGCACTAAAGGTGCGGTCAACAGTAGCAACGCTGCGGCGACCCAACTCTGGTATGCGACCGCAATCAGTAGAATCATAGGCGTACTGACAGCAACCTTACGCTGCACGCTAAAACTACTGATAAAACCATCTAGCGCATCAGTTTGATCAATGATTTGGCTAGACAAACTACCATCGCTACCAAAATAACGTAAGTTTGGTCCCAGTTTTTCCATAATTGATAACAAAGACTCACGCAGCTTACGGCGTACCGTGAAACTGGCACGACTGCTAATGAGTTCACGACCACTATTGAGTAGTGGTCGAGTCGTAAAGCAGGCTGCCAGTCCTACCAGCCAATAAATAGAAACATTTGTAGACAAAGGAAGGTCATAAAAATGATTGTAGAGCCACGTGCTAAAAAGGCTAGCCAGTAGCCATGCCTGCCAAACAAGTAGCAACGTGCTGATGATAGTCAGTAACCACGCTAAGTTAAGAGAGCGCTTGACTGATATTAGTATTTCTTTGAGAAGTCGTTTTTCGGCATTTGTGAGTGTTGCCATAGTACTGTCTACCGTCACCATAGAAGTCGAAGATAATGAAAAGAGAAAATGATAACTATTAGGGCATATTGAGTATTTACTAATAGGCACTGCTACCAATTTGGACTTGTATTAATGGCTAACTATCAGTGCTATAAAACATCAAAGATGATATATCATGTACCATGGTTTATATGATTAAGTATTTGATATTTAATAGTTATTATATGAAATAACATCAGTGAAACAAACATGGTTGGCAAGTAAAAATTTAGATATCACCTAAGTAAACCTTGATTGATCACTATCTTACCAGAACCTGTGATGCGTTCATTTGAACTTCCATGATTACAACTGGGATGTAATTTTATATAAATTATGTCATAATCTAAGCTTAAAACCACATTTTTTTTGTGGATTAATTCTTGTATCGATTTGCTCTAAAGATTATACTATTTAATATATTGTTTTTGTAAATAATATATCTTTTTTATTTAGATATTATTGCCCCTCCACTAGGGCTAGTGGAGGGGCTGCTACTTCGCTTTTTGTTGGCTTTTTTGGTATTGATATTGCTCTATATCTAACCAAATGTTTGTAGTTTTTATTAGCAGTGATGACAAACATCGATGCATATCAGTAATCGGAAAAGCTCGATCTCATGGGTAACGCAGGGCTAATAGCACCATTGATTAAGCAGAGAGAGATATCTATGCTATTTGAGCATATAGGTTATCTGTATTGATATTCAATTGTAGCCGTAAGTCCTTATTTTTAGGGGGTTTGGTATGATTACTGAACAACTAGTAGACATGTCCCGCTTACAGTTTGCGGTGACAGCGCTTTACCATTTCTTGTTTATTCCACTCACATTGGGCATGGTTTGGCTGTTGGTGATTATGGAGGCAGTCTATGTCACTACAGGACTACAAGTGTGGAAGGACATGACGCGTTATTGGGGCAAATTATTTGGTATTAACTTTGCACTTGGTGTCACCACAGGCATCACGATGGAGTTTCAATTTGGCACCAACTGGTCTTATTATTCACAGTATGTAGGTGATATTTTTGGTGCGCCGCTTGCTATTGAAGGTTTGATGGCATTTTTTCTTGAATCCACTATGGTGGGTTTATTTTTCTTTGGCTGGGACAGGCTTTCTCGTTTTCAGCATTTAGTTGTCACTGTATTGATGGCCGTTGGGACAAACCTTTCAGCATTATGGATTTTGATTGCCAACGGTTGGATGCAAAGCCCTGTTGGTGCAGAGTTTAACTACCAGACCATGCGTATGGAGATGGTTGATTTTTCAGCCATTATCTTTAACCCAGATGCACAAAATAAATTCGTGCATACAGTATCAGCAGGCTATGTGGTGGGCTCATTGTTTGTGTTGTCTATTTCCGCTCTATACCTGCTGCGTAGACGTGATGTTGAATTTGCCAAGCGTAGTTTTCAGGTGGCAGCAGCGTTTGGTTTGGCATCTATCTGTAGTGTGATTGTTTTAGGCGATGAGTCAGGCTATTCTGTTGGTAAAGCTCAACAGACCAAGTTGGCGACGATGGAGGCGATGTGGCATACAGAGTCAGCCCCAGCCCCATTCAACTTGATTGCTAGTATCAATGAAGAAGAGCAGAAGAATAACTGGGAAGTGCAGATTCCTTATGCGATGGGCATCATCGGCACACGCTCTTTAGATACCGAAATTCCGGGTATTCATGACATTAAAGCGTTGAACCGTGAACGCATTACCAACGGTATCACTGCGGTAGGATTGCTAGCACAACTGCGTGAAACGCCAGAAGATATGGCACTAAGGGCAGAGTTTGATAAGGTCAAAGAAGATTTAGGCTTTGGACTTTTGCTTAAAAGATATACAGCTGACGTCTCACAAGCCACGCCTGAGATGATTCAAAAGGCTACTGAAGACACCATTCCTAAGGTTGCACCGATGTTTTGGTCTTTTCGCATCATGGTAGGGCTTGGGTTCCTCATGTTGGCGTTGTTCTCAGTTAGCCTATGGTTTACTTTCAAAGGAACTTTTGCCCAAAAGACATGGTTACTGAAATGGGCCGTTATCATGTTACCAGCCCCTTGGATAGCGGCTGAGCTGGGTTGGTTTGTTGCTGAGTATGGTCGTCAGCCTTGGACCATTTATGGTGTATTGCCAACTTATGTGTCGACATCGAATATCGGTGTGGCGAATGTTTACTGGTCGCTTGCTGGATTTGTTGGTTTTTATACCGTTTTACTGATTATCGAGATGTACCTGATGATTAAGTACGTGAAGCTAGGGCCAGCCAGTTTGGGTACAGGACGTTATGATGGCGAGACACCTCGCAACGTGACGCCAACCGCTGGGGATCAGGAGGTGATTCATGTTGTTTGATTATGAGACATTAAAAATAATGTGGTGGCTTATCGTTGGTGTGCTATTGATTGGTTTTGCTATCATGGATGGTCATGATATGGGGGTTTGTACCCTGCTACCATTCATTGGTAAAAATGATGAAGAACGCCGCCTGATTATCAATACGATTGGACCACATTGGGAAGGTAACCAAGTCTGGTTTATTACCGCAGGTGGTGCCTTATTTGCTGCATGGCCGATGGTATATGCAACGGCATTTAGCGGCTTTTATTGGGCGCTGATAGCTGTTTTATGGGCATTGTTTTTTCGGCCAGTTGGCTTTAAATATCGCAGTATGATTAAAGATAAACGATGGCGTAATGCTTGGGACTGGGGACTATTTTTTGGGTCGTTTGTACCCGCTGTGGTCTTTGGTGTTGCCTTTGGTAATCTTTTCTTGGGAGTGCCATTTAGCTTTGATAACAATCTTTTATCGACCTATACGGGCAATTTTTGGCAGTTATTGAGTCCGTTTGCGATCCTTTGTGGTTTGGTGAGTGCCACCATGTTAATCATGCAGGGTGGTACATATTTAGCCCATCGTACTGAAGGGGTTATTCAGATACGTGCTATTCGTTACACCATACTGTCAGCCATAATGATGGTGATATTGTTTGTAGGGGCAGGTTTTTGGGTACAAACGCTTGATGGTTATGTTCTTGCCTCAACGATTGACCCAGCCAGCCTACCTAATGTGCTTGGTAAAGAAGTTGTTTCACAGCCTGGTGGTTGGATGACTAACTTTGCGACCTACCCAGTGGCTTGGGTCTTTCCTGCACTGGGTGTATTGATGGCATTAGTGACGGCTATGTTGTTAAAAATAGGCAAAACGCTGACTGCATTTGTCAGCTCAAGTATTGCTGTACTGGGTGTGATCATGACAGCAGGTATCGCGTTATTTCCATTCATTATGCCATCGTCTACTTTTCCAAATTCAAGCTTGACTATCTGGGATAGTGTTTCTAGTCATTTAACGCTGATGATTATGCTCTATGCGGTGGTTATTTTTGTACCAATCATTTTGGTCTATACCAGTTGGGCATATAGTGTTATGCGAGGCAAAGTCACGGCCGCTTATATTCGCGAAAATGATCACACACTTTATTAAAGGGTTTACTAACTTGGGGAGAACAACATGTGGTATTTTGCCTGGATATTAGGGTTGGGGTTCGCGGTGTTATTGGCCGTTGTTAATGCAATTTGGTTAGAGCATGAGCAAGGTCGTTTAAAGGCGTTTTCTCCTAAAGAAAAGCAGCCAGAGACACCAAAGTCTAAGAATTTATCTGAGTAAAATAGTTATCAACTATTTTGCCAAGCTGCCCTCATAGACAGTAACTATTTTTTATAATCGGTTTTATCAGTTAGATACAAAGTGAGCTCAGATGAGCTCACTTTTTTTGTTAAGATAGGTGCACTCAGCAGTTTAATCGATATTTCCTTATCAATATAATAAAGAGTCATGATTATGAGTACTAAAAACGAACAGCTTTTTGCCCAAGCTCGCAAACATATTCCAGGCGGTGTTAATTCACCCGTCCGCGCCTTTGCAGGGGTCGGCGGTACGCCAATCTTTATGCACCGTGCCAATGGCAGCAAGATTTATGACACCGAAGACAATGCCTATATTGATTATGTTGGTTCTTGGGGCCCAATGATTTTGGGTCATGCGCATCCAAAAGTCATCGACGCTGTCAAACAAGCGGCCGATGATGGCTTGAGCTTTGGTACACCAACCCCGTTTGAAACAACGGTTGCTGACAAGATTTGTGACATCGTCCCGAGCGTTGAGATGATTCGCATGACCAGCTCCGGTACAGAAGCGACCATGAGCGCGATTCGTTTGGCACGTGGTTATACTCAGCGTGACAAAATCGTCAAGTTTGAAGGTTGCTATCATGGCCATTCGGACAGTCTGCTCGTGAAAGCAGGCTCAGGGATGCTTGATATCGGCGAACCAACCTCGAAAGGCGTTCCAGCCGATTTTGCGAAGCACACCATTACGATTCCTTATAATGATCCGCAAGCGATCAAAGACTGCTTTGAAAAATGGGGTGAAGAGATCGCCTGCGTGATCTTAGAGCCGATCGCTGGCAACATGAATATGGTCATTCCAGCGCAAGAGTTCCATGACACGTTGCGTGCCCAGTGTACTGAGCATGGTGCAGTATTGATTTTTGATGAAGTCATGACAGGATTCCGCGTGGGTCTTGGCGGCGCACAAGCACACTTCGGTATCACGCCTGATTTGACCTGTTTTGGCAAAATTATTGGTGCAGGTCTACCAGTTGGTGCTTTCGGTGGTAAAGAAGAAATCATGTCTTGTATCGCACCGCTTGGTGGCGTGTATCAAGCAGGTACGTTATCAGGTAACCCACTGGCCATGCGTGCTGGTATTGCGATGTTTGAAGACTTAACAGCAGAGGGCTTTTATGAAGACTTATCTGCCAAAGTCGATCATCTGGTTGATGGTTTCCAAGCGGCGGCGGATAAGCATGGCATCAATCTGCGCACCAATAAATTGGGCGGCATGTTTGGTATGTTCTTTGTCAAAGACGCTGATACCAAAACCCCAAGCAATTTTGACGATGTGACAGAGTGCGATATGGATGTGTTCAACACGTTCTTCCATGGCATGCTAGATCGTGGTATTTACTTGGCACCGTCTGCGTATGAAGCGGGCTTTATGTCAATCAAGCACAGCAATGAAGATATCGAGGCGTCAATTAGCGCTGCTGATGAGATATTTGCAGAGATGGCAAAGAGCTAACCCACTCTAAAACCTTAGACATTTAAAAGATAAACCAGCATTCATAAGTAAATTATGATGCTGGTTTTTTTGTGCGTCTGTCATATTTGCGATCTTTTAGGCTTAAATTGCCACGCAGTACGTCGCTATACATCCGAAAATCACTAGCAAAACTTTTTAGCGGAAATTTAAACGACGCCGGCTTGTTTTTTTCAAAGAAAAAATGTCCGACCCAAGCACAAGCGTATCCGGCAGCGATACCTTTTGCGAGAGGTTTTGCCGAGCCAGTTTTGATAGACTTTGCCAATCCTAACAAGCCAAAGCTGCTACCTGCGAAATGGAGACGGCGACAAGCCATATTTTGATGCTCGTCTAAATAAAAATCATAAAACGCCTGTTTGGGTGACGCTTCAGTTTTTACCATATCCGTTCTGGTGCTGTTATGGGTATTAGCGGTTTCGGTCGCATTTTTTTCGGTTGTTTGATTCATGCGGTTAGCTTCCTTGCTGGTGGGTTTGTCGACTATCCATCGTCGGCAGTTTTTAGGTAAATAATTGATGGTTTTCGATGTGATTTATAACGATGTAAAAGCAGTAAATAACGGTTTTTTATCACAATATTACGAGCCTTCAATGTAGCAAACCGATATGGCTAACACAAGCGTTAGATGTAGGCTTGGTCATTAGCCTTTGATAGATTGGTTCTACACTTTTGCTATGATTTTGCGGCGCTTGCGCGTATTTGGTATAAATGCTTTAATGGAAAAATGGCCCAGATTTGTGTGGCGGCTGCTTTTTCTATACCTATGATTTTATATCTATGTCGTACCTGATTTTGTTAAACTACACACTCTCTCTAACACGGTGACAACTTGCCTTATGCCTACTGACTATCTTACGAACCCGCCGCTCGGCGATGATGAAATGATGGCAGCCATTGATATTGGTTCCAACAGTTTTCACTTAGCCATTGCCCGTCTTGACCACGGGGAAGTGCGCAAAGTAGTCTCTATGTCTGAAAAGGTACAGCTCGCTGCTGGACTGGATGAGCATAAAATCTTGAGCGAGACAGCTGAACAGCGTGGTCTGGAGTGTTTAAGTCGGTTTGTGGCGCGTTTGGATTCTGTACCGCCAGAGCGTATTCGTGTGGTTGCAACCAACGCCTTGCGCCAAGCCAAAAATGCCAATGATTTTATTTCTCGCGCCAATAAGATTTTGCCCAAACCCATTGAAATTATTGCTGGTCGCGAAGAGGCACGATTGATTTATTTGGGCGTCTCGCATACCAATGAGAGTAGCGACAAGCGCTTGGTCATTGATATCGGTGGTGGTTCGACGGAATTTATCATCGGTCAAGAGTTTGATCCGCTATTGACTGAAAGCTTACAAATGGGCTGCGTTGCGTTTACACAGAAGTACTTTGCGGACGGCCTCATTACCAAAGAGGCTTTTAACAATGCGATTTCAGGCGCACGCAAAGAAGTACTGGCAATCAATGGTCGTTACCAAAAGACCGGTTGGAGCAGTGTGGTCGGCTCAAGTGGCACAATCAAAGCGGTGCGCAACGTCCTTGTGTCCAAAGGCTGGGCCGATGAGCAAGAACGCATTACTTATAAAGGTGTCAAAAAACTAGAGCGATTGCTGCTTAAGATTGGCAATATTGATGACATCGAGCTAGAAGGCGTCAAAGACCACCGTAAAGCCGTATTTCCGGCAGGTGTGGCAGTGTTGCGTGCGGTGATGAAGGTACTAGGCGTTGAAACTATTACCTACTCAGATGGGGCATTACGTGAAGGCGTGATGTATGACATGCTCGGGCGTTTTGCGAGCGAAGATGTGCGTGACCGCAGTGTGCTTGCGCTCATCAAGCGTTATTCAGGCGACAAAAAGCAAGCCAAACAAGTGGTAAAAACTAGTCGTAACCTGTTTGAGCAAGTAAAAGATAAGCTTGCCTTAACAAGCGATGACTGTGATTTACTCAGACGTGCGGCGTTTTTGCATGAGATTGGCCTTGCAATCAGTCATAGCAGTTATCATAAGCACAGCGCTTATTTGCTTGAGTATTCTGATATTCCAGGGTTCTCGCAAGTGGATCAAAAGCGTATGGCGCAGTTGATGCTCAACCATCGCCGTAAGCTCAAAGCCGATATGTTCGAGCAGACCTGTCAGATTGGCGGCAACCAGCTCGTCTATCTGTGCTTGCTATTGCGTCTCGCTGTACTCGCGCATCATAGCCGTAGTGACTATAAACTACCAGAGCTGGAATTAAAGGTCATCAGTGATAGCGACTGGCAAATTACGGTTGCTGATAGCAGTGAGCATTATGCGTTTTTAGTTGCTGATTTACGCACAGAGATTGAGCAGTTTGCCAAATGGGGCGTACAGCTTAGCGTGATGGAGACGCAGGAGGCTGAGCCGTTACCATTGTCAGTATCGAGTTAAAGATTAACGTAACAAAAGCAGTGTTGTCGATAATGTCATGCCATATAAGATGTGCTACTATAGCTTCTATTGAGTTTACAACTGTACTTTCATTATCTGAACACCGATAACGATATTATTCTTAAACATAAATACATTAAGTATAATGATTAAAGGGAAGCGTCTATGAGCACTGTCTGGGATAGTGTGCAGCTTGCACGACATGCCAAGCGTCCATTATTTATGGACTATGTTAATCAGCTTTTTACTGAATTTGATGAGTTGCACGGCGATCGTGCTTTTGCCGATGACAAAGCCATTTTGGGCGGTCTGGCGCGGTTCAACGATCAGCCTGTAATGGTCATCGGTCAGCATCGTGGTCGCAGTACTCGTGAGCGTATCGAGCATAATTTTGGTATGGCCAACCCTGAAGGCTATCGCAAGGTGATTCGCTTGGTCAAAATGGCCGAGCGCTTCAATATTCCTGTGATGACCTTTGTTGATACTCAAGGTGCCTATCCTGGTGTTGGCGCAGAAGAGCGCGGACAAGCGCAAGCGATTGCAGAAAGCATCGCGGTATTCTCTAGTCTAAAAGTACCTATCATCGTGACCATTATCGGTGAAGGTGGTTCAGGTGGTGCATTGGCAATTGGCGTTGGTGACAAAGTCAACATGCTACAAAACAGCATCTATTCGGTCATTTCTCCTGAAGGCTGTGCTTCTATCTTATGGAAAACGGCTGAAAAAGCACCAGATGCCAGTGAAGCATTGAAGTTAAATGCCATTAATCTATATCAAATGGGTTTGATCGATGCTGTTATTGATGAGGGTGAGGGCGCACATTTGCAGCCACAACCCGTCATGGAAGCTCTAAAATCACTGATTACTGAGCAGCTTGATGAAATTAAAGATTTGGATGCTCAAGCGCGTTGTGAGCTCCGCTACGAAAAACTAAAGACGTTTAACTCAGAAGTGATGCTGCCTGCTTAATGCTAAGCTTTTCATATTAGAGACTGAGTCTTAATGCTAAAATAAAACGTGTCATTCAATGGCGCGTTTTTTTATGTCCATTAGTTTGCTCATGAATTTATCTATCTAAAACTAAGGCTGATTATGACTAGCAGTGCTATCCTCACGCATCCTATTAGACCAGTCAACGATTTGCCGATTGATGAGACATTGGCAGATGCATTATTGGATAGCATGTCGGACTATAGTGAGCAGCTGCATGGTCGTCGTCTGTGGCTGGCTTGCAGTGGTGGGCGTGATTCATTGGCGCTTGCAGCGTTATGTGTGCAGCTCTATCGGCAAGGCAGATTGCCCTGCTTACCGCAGCTTTTACATGTTGATCATGGTTTGCAAGCCGACAGTCAGCATTGGGCAACGCATGTCGCTGATTGGGCTAAGATACAGCAGATACCTTGTCGTATCCTAAGAGCACAAGTGACAGGTCATGACGAGCAAGCAGCGCGTCAAGCCCGCTATAACGTCATGCGTGCGCATATCAATCAAGACGATGTATTGCTATTAGGGCATCACGCCGATGACCAAGCCGAAACGGTGTTAATGCGCTTGATCCAAGGCGCTGGGGTTAATGGTCTGTCAGGCATGCAGCCATGGCGAATACAAACGCAGGGCAGGCGACGCAATGTATTATGGCGGCCTTGGCTTACGGTAAGGCGCGCCACGATTAGTACTTATGCCAAGCGCTTAGCATTGCCTTATATCGATGATCCGACTAATGATAGCGGCGACAACGTACGTAGCGGACTGCGCCGCGATATCATGCCAGTACTGGCGGCTTATAATCCCAATGTCATCGATAATATTGCTCGCAGTGCGCAGCTATTAGGCGATGCGCAAGCCACTGTCAATGCTCAAGCTGAGCAAGATATGCAGCAGACAGCTGATGAAAATCTACAGCTACCAGCAGCACAGCGCGTGCTCAATATCGATGCATTGCAAGCATTACCTCTGTATCGCCAGCGGCAACTACTTCATCATTGGCTGGGACAAGATGAGCCATTACCGCCTGCTAAGCAGCTCGTCGATGACGTATGCAACCTCACTCAGCGTAGCGACCATGATCACCAAACTGAGCTGTTTTGGCAAGGTCGCACGTACTCTTATACCGTTCGCCGCTATCGTCAGCAGATTTATCGTTTTAGCAGCGAATGGTTGTCTTGGTTAGATAGACCAATGATAGAGCAGAAGCAGCCATTATCGCGTTTGGATTTGACAACAAGTGACTCAGCAGACGGTGATTTTGTATTACTGACTGTTCGTCGTAGTGAAGGCCATATCTGGCAGCTGCAATTTGAGCCAGAAAGGCTGGTACAACTGCTAGAAAGTCATATAGGCGTACTCAATGCAGTATTAAAAATAAAGCCATTAGATCGCAAACAGCGTGTGCAGACGGCACTGGCGACGCGTGCACAATCAGGCAAAAAACTGTATCAAACGCTTGGTATTCCATTATGGCTGCGAGAAAGCTTGGTTGTGGTCAGCGTCGTATACACAGATAAAGAGCACGCTGAAAGTGAGATTTCTGTTTTATTATTATCGCCTTTTGATACTTGGATATTGGAAAGTCATTTATCGACTATTATAAAAAGTCTTGGTAGTGATATCGATGATGTATTTCACAATAGGCTGAGCGCAGTTGAGTAGGGGCATCAAAACTATTTAGGTAGTTAGAGGATCGGTATTTTTTATCATTTTAATATCTATTATTTTGGTGTTTTCATATATCTTCTCGTGACGCTCTGCACTCTGCTCAAAGTCATGTTTTTTATGAAAATTAATGGCGTTGGTATTGGTGTCCAAAACCCATAGATGAAAACGAGCTGCGGCATTAGCGGCTGTTATATCTTGCAATGATGCTTTCATAAGCGCGCTGCCTATACCTTAATATTGATAAGTAGGTAAAATATATAGCGTGGTGATTTCATAGCGCTCATTTTGAGCATGGTAACTGATGAAACCTACGATGGTATTACCGTCTTGTGCTATCCAAACCTCTACTTCGGGTTGACGCAATATCTGTTCCCACATGGCTGTTTTTTTAGCCAGATTATTCATCTCATCGATATAAGGCATCGGTAAAAGGTCTAGGTAAGTATCATGCCAACTGTGGACGTGTACCTTTGCAATATTTGAGAAGTCTTTTTGAACGGCTTTGTGAATAAAAAACATAGTTAACACCTCAAAATATTTTATAAGCATGCATTGGTAATCTAACAGCTAAACGATGTCTCAGAGTCGACGTCAGTTACGTGTTTTAACTAGGTTTACTACCGTTGTAGACGGCAGGAATTTATCAAACGATACTAGGAGCAGTATGATAAACTGAGTGTCGTTTTATATATCAGTATGTTACGTTGAATACTTTTAAATTTTGTGACTAGGAGACAAGTATGTCGGTATTAGATAATAAGAAAATCAGTTTTATTGGTGGCGGAAACATGGCACAAGCGCTTATTAGCGGGCTTGTGGGCTGCGGCATCGAACCAAACCTTATCACGGTCGCCGATCCTAGCAGCGATATTCGTGAGCAACTGGCGGCTCAAGAGCTAAACACCGTTGACCCAATGGCGGATGCCAAATCTGCTGTGGTCGGTGCTGATATCGTGGTACTGGCAGTAAAACCACAAATGATGAAAGTGGTGGTTGGTGCTTTTGCTGATGCATTGGACAATCAGTTGGTCATCTCGGTTGCCGCAGGTCTGTCAACTGACCTATTGTCTAACATGTTGGGCGGCTATAGTAATATCGTGCGCGCCATGCCAAACACGCCTTCGATGATTCAGATGGGTGCAACTGGCCTCTACGGTACAGATAATATCTCAGCTGAACAAAAAGAGTTGGCAACTGCGGTGATGGAAGCGTCAGGATTGGTCATGTGGGTCGATGATGAAGAGCATATGCATGCCGTCACTGCCGTGTCAGGCTCAGCGCCAGCCTATATGTTTTATTTTATCGAATCGATGGTCGATAAAGGCATTGCGCTAGGACTAGATACCGAGCAGGCGTCGGCACTGGCATTACAAACTATGATAGGTGCGGCAAAAATGGCGATGAATAGTGAAGATGCGCCTGCTGAATTGCGCCGCAAAGTGACGTCTCCAAACGGTACCACCCAAGCAGCCGTTGAATCCATGCAAGCCAATGAGATTGGTCGCCAAATCGGTGAAGCCATGCAAGCTTGCTATGATCGTAGCCAAGCGCTTAGTGAAGAGATGAGTAAGTAAACACTGACAAGGTGTGCTGTGAGTCACCACTGACGTCACACCTCATGTAATCATCAGCATCTGATAATGACAGTTGTCATCCTAAAATCTGTCAATAATGTCCCATTGAGTAGCCCTTCATGAACAACATGTTATTTCAAGTTTTTGATCTGGTCACCACATTCGCTATGATGCTGGTGTTTATTCGTTTTATGCTGCAATTTGCAGGGATGGATGCGCGCAATCCGATGATTGCACCTGCCTATAAAGCGACCCATATCGTCGATGTGTTTGGGCGTATCTTCCCAACGGTCGGACAGGGACGTATTAGCATTGCGGCTATCGTCCTGATGTTTTTGATTCGTCTGATTGACATCTCTGGAAAAGCAGCATTGACGCATCAAGGGATTGCCCCTGTGCCGCTATTTTTCACGGGTACGATCAGCTTGGTATTAGACTTTTTACGCATGTGTCGCTACTTGGTGATTGGGTCTATTATCGTCAGCTGGATCGTGGTGTTTACCCAATCACAGCATCCCATTATTGGTATTATTATGAGCTTAGCGGAGCCGATACTAGAACCGTTTCGTCGTATTACGCCAAACTTAGGGATGCTTGATTTGTCACCGATGGTTGCTTTCTTTGTGTTTTATTTACTTGAGATATTCATCGGTGGGTTGGCCGCGAATTTCATGCCTATGTTGGGTTAAGCGATACTTTGCAACAGTGAATAAACCATGCACATTGTCAGATCTTTGACTAAAAAGGCGCACTATAAAATATAGAGCGCCTTTTTACTGTCTACTATTTAAACGTTAGGATTTTATATTATTGCTTGATAAAGGTATTAATGACGCACAAAGCGATTGGGTATCAATTGAGCTTGAGCATCTTCAGGGTGCGGCACGTCAGCTGCGCGCAGTGTCTGGGTAATCCAACTATCTGCAGATTTTACCGCATCAATCAAATCATCACCCATTGCCAAACGCCCAGCGATAAAGCTGGCAAGTGAACATCCTGAGCCGTGAAATTCACCCTCTAGGCGCGGTAAGGTGCTCTTGTGTACCATCTCTCCTTCTATATATAAATACTGCTCGATATCACCGCTGTCAAAATCATGAGAGGTTTTTACCAACACCGCATAAGCGCCTTGCGCGCATAGTTTTTTTGCACCAACATGCAAGTCTTGCTCACCGCTCAGCGCGCGCAATTCATGCGTATTGGGTGTAATCAAGGTGGCATAGGGTAGCAGCTGCCTAAACGCGCGCACCAGCGTCTTCTCATCGCCCAAGCTGCCACCGCTATTGGCGACCAATACAGGGTCCAATACAAACGGGGTATCAGTGCTTATTATTTGCTCAGCAAACAACTGGGTCAGCATTGTAATATTGTCCGTGGTACCGAGCATACCGGATTTAATGGCTTTGACAGGTAAGTCATCCAGTACGGCAGTGGCTTGAGCTTTCACTAGCGCTGCCGTACATGATTCAAAACCGAATACTTGCTGTGAGCTTTGGATCGTGACTGCTGTACAAGCAATGGCAGCATGCGCCTCAGATTGACCGATGGCTTCGATATCCGCTTGTAATCCAGCGCCGCCTGAAGGATCCAATCCTGAAAAACACAGTACGACAGGTCGCATAACCACTCCTTTGAGGTATTTTATAATAAGTGATAAATACTATAGCCACCTACTACCAAAAAATCTATCTCAGTCTAGTACCTATAGATTAAGTATAAAATATCAAAACACATGAGACTGTTCTGAGTCATCAATTTAGCAGAGGCATTTTTCTGCAATATGGTGTAATTTTAAGTATTAAAAGGCGAGAAAAGCATTTATATCGATAATTATGAGAAAAGCTGGATTAAATCGGTAGACAAGGCTTGCAATTCGTTTTGGCTTTGCTATAATACTCGCCCACGGCATAAGACGTATTGTTAGCATCAATACTATGTTTATAGATTTTTTATAGATGTCTTAAATCGTTAGGTGAAGTGGGTGAGTGGCTGAAACCAGTTCCCTGCTAAGGAACCATACGTGTAAGCGTATCGAGGGTTCGAATCCCTCCTTCACCGCCATTTATTCAGTTATTATTAGAGTAGTAACGCAGTATATTGCGTTAAACATTCTTAATAATTAAATCAAAAAATATTTTGTTTTTAATTAAAAAAGATGTTGACACAAGCGATATTATCTATATAATAGCCAACCTAATTTACTGAAATTGTTTTTAACAACTCGGTAAATGATTTGCAAAGTACGCGCTTGTAGCTCAGTTGGATAGAGCACTTGGCTACGAACTAAGGGGTCGGGAGTTCGAATCTCTCCAAGCGCACCATTTGCATAATCAACTAAATCAATCGCCTGTCTTATGACAATCGGCGATTTTTTTATGTCTGCAGTTTTTGTGTTTTAGCATTGTCTTTTACTTAGTGACTTTAAGTCTTTTGGTTCCGTGATTTTATATTGACCGCATCATAGCTATCCTATGTGATTAGGATAATTAGACAGTCATCTAGGATAATGTACGATAGGTCAGTCATTTACGGTACAATAGCGTTACTATTCACTGCTTGCTACGAGCTTGTACCATGTCAAAAAGTTTACCTAAACGCCCGTCAAAATCTACTGGCAAATCAAAGCCGCAACCCAGCGCTTTTGCGCAGCAAGATCCTAATGAAGAACCCACCATTGCCAAACCTATGGTTCGTGTCGTGGCCATTCTTTATGATGGTATGTTGATTCTGGCTTTGTTATTTTTGGTCGGTACAATATTGACCGTGGTGGGTACGCTGCTGACGATGCAGACGGGTACGGAGTCGTCACAGGCCCAGTCACTGCCAGTTTGGTATCAAAACGCCATTATGACGCCGTCGTTTGTTCTGACACTGGTGGCATTCTATGGGATATTTTGGCGCCGTGGTGGTCAGACATTGGGGATGCAAACGTGGCGATTGAAAACCATCAATGATGCTGGTCAGTGGCTCACGTGGGGACAGTCGTTCAAACGCATCTTGGCGGCTTGTCTGATGCCGTTACTCTTTGGCATTATCGGTAGTCTTATTGATGGATCACGCGCCGCCTTGTTGGCCAGCGCGTTTCTTGGATTGGTATTCAACTATGTTTTTTGTCTGTTTAACCCTCGCGGTCTCGCAGTACAGGATATGCTATCCAACACCATCACCCTAAAAATGCCAAAAGTAGCACATGAAGGGTTATGGCGTGGTTTTAAAAATCGTAAGAAAAAGTCTTAGGATTATAAAATAGCCAGTAATGCTCAAAACATACAAAGGTGAAAATTATATACTAACGCTTTGAATCAGCCATGCAGTATAACCGACAAAGAAAAGTACCAACGTAGCGCCCGACGTACGACCGAACTGGCGCTTTGTTGTAAAGGCAAACACACATAGAGCCACGAGTAATATCGTCAGTAGCCCCATTGCCATCACATCGCGCGATAAAATCACCGGATCAGCAGAAATAGGGGCAATGACCGTTGCTAGGCCTACGACCGCTAAAGTATTAAAAACATTCGAACCAATGATATTACCCAGTGCCATATCGTGTTCGCCTTTACGTGCTGCTGACAAGCTCGATACCAGCTCAGGCAGTGATGTACCAACCGCCACAATCGTAAGACCAATGATAAGCTCGCTGAGCCCCCATAGCGTTGCCAATTCAACAGCGCCCCAGACGATCGCACGCGAGCTGATGACCAGCATCAGCATACCAAGTAGCAAGCTACCAAGTCCACGCGCTATGCTTAGCTCTGTCTCATCAGAATCCGCACCATCAGCAATATCATCTTCGTGCTCATGATAGCCTTCACGGATGCTTAGTACGATCTGTAGCCCCAATACGGCAAACAATAACACCAGTAATACGAGGCCATCCGCTTGGCTCAACATGCCATCACGTAGCTGCCATGCGGCGATGGCGGTGATTAGCAGTAGTAGCGGCAGGTCACGCTTTACGATGCCCTTACGGATGATAATAGGGCTGATCAATACGGTTGCGCCGAGTACTAAAGCAATATTAATAATATTAGAGCCATAAGCATTGCCCAAAGCTAGCTCAGGGCTACCTTCTAGCGCTGCTAATACTGACACGACCATTTCAGGCGCTGATGTGCCGATACCTAATATCAAAACACCGATTAAGAAACTCGGTACACTAAACTTTTTTGCCAGTGCTGTCGCCCCATCAATAAAGACATCGGCACTCCAAACCAAAATTGCTAACCCAATCAGTATTGCAATCACTGCCAACCACATCGGTATGTTTCCTTGTATATGATGAAAAATATGAGTTTAATAGAGAAAAATCGCATAAAAAAAGCCGAATCTTGATTTAGATTCAGCTTTCCCTTTAGCATCGAGATTTTTAGTAATAATAGCAGTTAATTCAAAGATGTAACTTTGTGTTTATCTTAAATTTACCAAAACCTCACCATCCTGTCATATTAAGCAACTTGTACAGGAATTATATTTGCTGTGTCTTTAACCGTGTTGTCTTCGTTGCAATAGACCAGTTTTGGCTGATACGTCGATGCTTCAACTTCATCAAAATGCGCGTAAGCACAAATAATGACGATATCGCCCAAATCTGCCATATGAGCCGCAGCACCATTCAATGAGATAATACCAGAGCCCGCCTCAGCACGGATAGCATAGGTGCGAAAGCGCTTGCCATTGGTCACATTATAGATATCGATAGATTCGTTTTCACGTAGACCAGCTAGGTCCAGTAGATCACCATCAATACCGCATGAGCCTTCATAGTGAAGCTCAGCATGGGTAACGCGAGCACGGTGTAATTTGCATTTAAGCATATTAAGTAGCATAGGTTGCTTCCTTAGCGTAACTGATATTAAATAACTAAATCAAAAGGTTAATGGGGACAAACCTGCCAAAATAAAAGGCTATTACCATAGAGGCAATATTTTATTCAGGTAATTTAAAGCCATTGATTTGTGAACGTGCTTTTTCGATATCACCATCTAGCAATAGTGGGAGCGCGTCAAAAGCCGCACTCAACGCGCTATCAATGGCGATTTGCTCATCGGGAGACGCTTTTGAGAGGACATGTCCACTGACTTTAGATTTGTGACCAGGATGGCCAATACCCACACGCAGACGATGAAAGTCATTACCGATATGCGGCGTAATATCACGCAGGCCATTGTGACCACCGTGACCGCCGTCGGTTTTGAGCTTAATGCTACCGGCGGGAATATCGAGCTCATCATGAGCAATCAATAATTCGTCGTTTTTGATGCCATAAAAATTTACCATAGGCACGACTGACTGACCAGATTTATTCATAAACGTCAGAGGCATAAGTAAACGCACATCAGAGCCATGAATGTGCCCACGTCCTGTCACCCCATGAAATTTTTTGTCAGGGGAGAGCGTAATGTTGAACTGCTGAGCCAAATGATGGACAAACCAAAATCCGGCATTATGACGCGTAAACATATACTGCTGACCAGGATTACCAAGACCGACAATAAGCTTTATGGCCATAAAAACACCCTGCTTAAATTTGATAAATAAGGATAAGGTTTGAAATATTGATAGACAGTATATTCTCAAACCTTACTTACAAAAACAGCAGGAGATTTCAAATCACCTGCTGTCTTCTTAACTAAACGAGTCTGTTACTAAGTAGCACAAAATAAAGTGCTACCTAGACATAGTATATTACTCGTCGTCTTTGCTTTCTTCAGCATCAGCGTCGTCGTTTTGCTCAGTTGCTGGTACTTCATCAGCATCAACGTCGTCAGCATCTTCGTCAACTTCTTCAACCGTTGGTGGCTGCATGTTAACGATAGTACGGTCATGGCCGTCTTCTAGCTCAAGCTCATGAATCACAACGCCTTCAGGAAGTTTGATGTCTGATAGACGGAACAAATCACCGATTTCCATACCAGATACATCTACTTCTAGATATTCAGGTAACTGTGATGGTAAGCAGATAACTTCGATATCAGATACTAGGGTAGATAGTACACCAGCAGCAGCAGTACCTGGCGCTTCTTCACGACCAACAAAATGCACAGGAACGTTCATGTGGATTTTTTGACCTTTTACAACGCGCTGGAAGTCAGCATGCATTGGGAAGCCTTTAGCAGGATGACGCTGCAAGTCTTTGATAACGGCTTGATGCTCAGTACCGTCAACATTGATGGTCAAGATGTGTGAGAAAAATGCTTCAAACTCAAGTGCTTTTACTAGCTCGTTGATTTTGATAGAGATCGCTGTTGGCTCTTCATTACCACCATAGATGATAGCAGGAACTAGGTTCTGCTTACGTAGGCGGCGGCTCGCACCTTTACCTTGGGTTTCAGCAGAACGATCAGTTGCGTTTAGTTCAAAATGATTATTGCTCATGGATGTAATCCTATAAAAAGAATGATGAAGTGTCTGGTCATAAAAAAGTGGATTTGCGACCAATCCACTAATACGTGATGAGAGCTAATATCTATCGTTGCGTATAAATGACACAACTATCGATGTTAGCCATTTGCTTATAACAATGATTTTTATAGTAAAAATTACCACAACAGCCATTATTATTCAGCATGATCAGCACTTTTGATAATGCCAACCTGATTGAATAAAACAAAAGGTCAGCACAGGCGCGCATTATACGGGATTTTGTAGTAATAATAAAGACCTACGCAAAGTACCTACATAAAAATAGCGCCAAGTACTGATACTTGACGCTATTATTTTTATTACTAAATTTTTATTGTCACCACAATGCTATTAAAATTTATAGCAATGACTGTCTCATATTAGGCATCAAACATGGCGCTAATAGATTCTTCATTATTAATACGGCGTAAGCTTTCAGCAAGCATTGGCGCGATACTGACCTGACGGATTTTGCTACAGGCTTTTGCTTCAGCTGATAATGGAATCGTATCGGTCACGACAACTTCGTCTAACGCAGATTCGCTGATGTTTTTGAGTGCATTACCCGATAGGACAGGGTGAGTGATGTAAGCTAAGACGCGGCGTGCACCATTTTCTTTCAATGCTTCGGCTGCTTTACACAAGGTACCTGCCGTATCGACCATATCATCAACGATAACGCAATCACGGTCACGAACATCACCGATGATGTGCATGACTTGTGACTCATTGGCACGAGCACGGCGCTTGTCGATAATCGCCATGTCGGTATCACCCAACTGCTTAGCCATTGCACGGGCACGAACCACACCGCCAACATCAGGTGAAACCACCATGATATTGTCATAATCTTGTTTTTGTAGGTCGTTTAGAAGTACTGGCGTACCGTAGATATTGTCTACAGGGATGTCAAAGAACCCCTGAATCTGATCTGAGTGCAAATCAACCGTCATCACGCGATCGATACTAACGATGTTAAGCATATCAGCGACGACTTTAGCTGAGATAGGCACACGAGCTGAACGCGGGCGACGATCCTGACGAGCATAACCAAAATATGGCATGACAGCCGTGATACGGCCAGCACTAGAGCGACGCAAAGCGTCAGCCATCATCATGATTTCCATCAAATTGTCGTTGGTCGGTGCACAAGTAGGCTGCATGATAAACACATCTTTACCACGTACGTGTTCTTTGATTTCCACGGCAATTTCGCCATCAGAAAAACGCGTGATGTCAGCTTTACCAAGAGGTATATGAAGGTGATCGGCTACGGTTTTTGCTAATTCTGGGTGGGCATTGCCCGTAAAAATCGCCAAATAAGGCATGACAGAAGTCCTATTGATTGACTCAAGCAGCGACCGCTAAGCAGTGACAAACTGCTCAAATTAAGAAAAGAGTGGTGAAAAAGATTGAAGACTACTATTACAGTAAAAAATGGCAGGGGTAGCTGGACTCGAACCAACGGATGTCAGGATCAAAACCTGATGCCTTACCAACTTGGCTATACCCCTGTAATGTCTAGGCTATGAACAACCGAAAGCTAATAGCGACTAATAGTCATTCTTAGAATGGTGTCATGACCTGTCAGTTATCTTATAAACGATTGAGCCATCTAAAACATAACTTTTCCCTAGCGGTGTTCATTGCGAACTATACCGAAACTGGGATAACGTTGTCAATGATAATAGCATAAGAGGTTGTCTATAAACCGCTTATACTAAATATATCTCTAACGCTTCGTACTAAAAAATGGCAGGGGTAGCTGGACTCGAACCAACGGATGTCAGGATCAAAACCTGATGCCTTACCAACTTGGCTATACCCCTATTGTGGCGACCTATTATAAGTAAATTTTCAGATTTTGCAAGTCATTTGCGCCTTTTTCTGCTATTTATTCTTAATTCATCAAGGGTGGTATGATTTCGAAAGGTATATGGTGAAACTCGGTAACAAGGATTGATGCCTTACTTGTATTCTCTTGTAGGGCTATATGAGTGAGCTTGAGACTAGTGTATCTGGTACAGGATTTCCAAAGTAGTCTTATATGTTCCGAGGAGCAGTGTAAGATTCAACTGTATGCAGCAGATTTATCAATGTAGCTAAGAACTCACTTTTCTTTATTCTTGAAGTGATAGTATTATTGCTATCAAAAAATTTCCCAAAAAATATCAGACATTCATCTTCTTGGTAAATGTAAAATAGAGATTTGTTAGTAGATAAGTCATAGAACAAAAAGTTATCTCTCTCACTACTGCTATCGTAAACTTCAGTCTCAGTTTCATAAAAAATATCGTGTAGCTTGCTTAGTGGTGTATTGATCAAGCTTTTGTTTAGGTGAAATTCGCCATCAGTAATAAGTTCTATTTCTTTCTTAATATTGTTAACAAGTGGAAACGCATAATAACTATTATCGTGATAACTGATGTTTACTGAGTTCACAATAATATCCATCACTATGAATGGCTTTTCCATTTTGTGTATTTTAAAAGCAATAGTTTCTGTATTTCCGAGAGTGATCATATTTTGCTCTTAAATGTTTTAGGCTTGATAGTATTTGCGGCGCTTACCTTTTCACCTATCTATAAAAACTTACGCAGTTATAAACTCCTCACCAAATATCCTTTACAAGGCGCACCTTCAACCCACTCCGCCAATAGCTTTTTATCAGTGGCAATACTCGCATCCAATGGCAAAAATACTGCACTACCTGAGCCAGTCATGCGTGCTGTGTTCAGTGCTTGCGATTCTAACCCTTGCAAATAATCTAAAGCCTCTGCAACAGCAGGAGCGAGGCTTGTCACTACTGGCGTAAAGACATTGTGATAAGGCGTATTCAAATTTTGAACATAATCATTGGATTGATTTTTAATCGTATCAGTTGACAGGGGAGCGATATCTCGCTGTAGTTTGGGGTGGGCGAATAGTTTGGCAGTATTGACATGAGCCTCAGGCGTTAAGACTAAATACTGCTGGTCAGGTAAATTGATGGCAGTTAGTTCTTCACCAATTCCCATAGCAATAGCATCTTGACCGAAGATAAAGATTGGCACATCTGCACCGACCTTTGCACCAATTTTTATAAGCGCATCGCGAGTAAAGTTGAGCTGCCAAAGCTCATTGAGCGCCAGCATAGTCGTTGCGGCATTGGACGAACCACCACCCAATCCTGCGCCCATTGGCAAATGCTTGTCTAACGTGACATGAACTGGCACTAATTGACTTGGCAATTTATTTGACTCTATGGCAAACGCTAGCAATGCGCGCGCTGCTTTAAAGATTAAGTTGTCTTCTATATCGGTAGTTATCGCCTCGGCACCAGCTAATACCAATAGCTGATGGCAGAGGGTGTTGGCATCTGCTTTATTAGCAGCCGTTTGTATCACAGCATTATCCATGAGTGAAAAATGCAAATAATCGCCCCAATCGAGCAAGCGAAATACCGTTTGCAAATTATGATAGCCGTCAGCACGCTTGCCAGTAATATGCAAAAATAGATTAATTTTTGCAGGGGACAAACGCGTGATAGTAGAGTCAGATGCTTCGGCTATGTTTTTAATCATGTTTTTTCATCATAAGGTACGGTCATAAACGGCTATGGTAATGAGCAATACTGGCTGATTTTGCAGTGGTGATACACTAGTAATGACGGACTAATGATTGATCGTCATCACAACTTTATTGCCCTGTGGCTGCACCGCACTGATTTTACTAGGGAGCTTGTCATTCCCTTTATAAGTAAAGCTGGCGCTCCAGTCGCCATTGACTGAGCTGATCAATCGGTTTTGAGCATCAAGCTGCGGGGCACTATCTGAAGGCGCTGGGCGACCAGAGATCCAATAAGGCATTTGCGAGATAGGCGCTTGCCAGCCAGTGGCTTTTTTGAGCAAGGTTTCAGGGTCATTAGCAGTCAACGTGCCCGTTTTTTCGCTGACTAGCGTCGCCGTTTGACCGTTGTACTCGATGTTGGTTTTGCCAATGCCGAGCGCGCCGATGAGTTCAATAGCAAAGCGATCGTTTTCTTGTCCCCATGCATAAAACGCACTACCGCCTTGGGTGCCTGAGGTGTCATTAGCAGGTGTGGTCACCCCAATTTTACCCGTGATGTTAAAGCTCTCTAACTTTTTGGGCTGATCAGCGTTTTGACCTTGCATCGTGGTTGGTTGATTGGTCGCATTGGCTGTTTTTAGTGACTGACAGCCAGAGGTAATCACCATTGTAGTCGCTATCGCAGTAAGCAAAGCCAGTTTGTTTGGTTTATAAGACATCGTTGATGCTGACATAATGTGCTCTCAAAATGGGAAAACGGACAGGTTAACAAAGATATTAGCTTAAGGGCTATTTGTTGCTCGGTTATGCACGGCTGTTAGCTTCTTATACGTCCCTTGTAATTGATAAGTGCTTTGTAACGTATCAAGCCTAATGGCATCACGCCGCAACAGTTATTTTGAAAAACCAATATCAATATAGCTGTATGCTGTCATTGATATTATGTTGTCCAAAGGAGAATCGCTGTTGCAAGTCTGCGAGTAGTGCTTCAACTTTTTCGTTATTGCCGAGACCCTGATAAGCACGCAGTAATAGAGTGCCTGAGCGCAGGGTTGGGAGCACATCGTAAGGCGTTTGTAGATAGTCAATGACTTGCTTATAGTTTTCTTTGGCCAGTGCATTACCCGCTAGTACATTGAGAGCTTGCAGATGAAGGTCATTATCATAGCGCGGATCGTCATAGCGAATCTGGATAATTGCTGTGGCAAGCGCCAGACCTTGCTCAGAGCTACGCTCGTTGGCCAATAGCAACTGTGCATAACTGAGCTGATAGGATAAATTGGTAGGATCGAGCGCCTGCAAATGATTAAGGAGTGTACGTTTGACGACATAGTCGCTTTTGTCATCTAACAGTTGGACACGGGCAAAGAGTAACATCTCATTATCAGGATATTTACGAGCGGCTCGCGTCAATAGACGTAAGGCTTCTTCTGATTCATTTTGCTGCCACAAAATATCGGCTTGCATCACAAAGGTGTCAGGGGCGAATACCGTAAAGTCTTTGCGTAGCTTTTCTAAAGTAGCAATGGCGGCGTCGACGTCGTCGTTGAGCAATTCAAATGCGACCACTTTTCGACGTGCTTCTAATACTAAGTCTTCTTGCATCACGCCATTGAGATAGTATTTGGCTTTATCAAACTGCTGCTGACGCTCAGCACTGATACCAAGATAGTAATAAGCTTGGTCAAGGTAAGCGGGGTTTTTGGCAAGCATATTGAGTAGATCATCCGCGCTCGCATATTCTTCGATATCCAAGCTCACTAGTGCTGCTAGCAAGGTAATCTCAGCATCGTCGTTAAAGCGGCTGTGGGCCTCAAGCAATAGTTTCCAAGCTTGCTCGCTCTGTTTTAAGTCTAACAAGTAGCGAATCTCGTACAGGTACAAACTTTTGCTATCAGGATTGCGCAAGCGTGCTTGGCTTATATAGTTGACCACGGTTTCTGCTGTAACGATTTTGCGCAAGATGTCAGCCTTTAGGGTGATAAAAGGCACATAATCAGGCTGACGCTCTAGCGCACGGTTAATATGCACGATAGCGATTTCGGGCTCATTAAATTGGTAAAGTAAACCGGCTTTTAAGACAGATAATGAGGCGTTTTGCTCACTATCTAGTGGCTGCAAAGCGGCGAGCAGCTCGCGTTTGTCATCGTCATTATTGGGATAAATACCGATAAGGATTTCGCTCAAATCTGCACGCGGATCGTAACGCAAGATGCGGTTTAAGGTCTCGCCAGCTAAGATATAGTCGTGTGCCCGTAGTGCCAAGTGTGCTACATAAAACCAAGCAGGTACATGATCCGGATTCTGGTCTTGCCATGATTTCGCAAATGCTAATGAATCCTCAACCTTTTCATTACGCAATGATAGAGTCAGTGCCCTCTCAAATACCGCTGTGGCGTCTTCTTTAAAAGATTGTTGCTTATAGATCGTAATCGCACGTTGTTTGTCATCACGATCCGCAGCAAACTCTGCATCTAATAGAGCATATAAACTGGGTTCGTTGAGTTCAGGCTGCCATAGGCTGGCTGGCGCTAGACCATCGATGTTGGCCACGCTATCTGTTATTTGGCTGTTTTTATGAACAGTCGTGCTGATAGAGGTGCTAGAAATAGCGTTGTTATTTGCCTCGTTATCGCTAGTAATGACTGCTGATCGTGGCGTTTTTGCGGCCAATTCTGTATCAGCATGGCTGGCATGCGCAGGTACGGCAAGGCATAAACAGACGGCCAATGACAACGCTAGCTTATAACGCTGGCACAAACGATCGATAACGACCTGCAATAAAGCGCGGAGGCTAGATTGCTCGTTATAAAGAGGTTGTGATCTAGATAATGATCCAAAAAACATCATAGATAGCCGTGTTCGCCCATGGTTTACCTACATAGCTGAGGCAATTTCATTTTAATCATTTCAAATCAAATAGTGGTAATGAGTACCCATGACAAACATTATAAGAGCAGATGAACAGTATAAACAATAGCATCCGTGTTACTCATATCTGAGCAACCATTATTCTATTGATACGCTATGACTGATACTTGTTTTAAGCATGAGTTATTTTGCTAGGACTTTTATACAAATAGGTATATTGACCAGAATACTGTGGAAATATAACAAGTTAGGAGAGACTAAGCGAATGATTTATGGTGGTCTTAGCGACCATTTGCCAAAACACATCCATTGATTTTATCAATCATATCGGTAGTTGATTTGTTACATTTGCGACCAGATACAGAGATATAGCTATCATAGATGGGTGAGTGTTAATTAACGCCAGCAATAATGATATAATAAGCGGTTTTTAGGGTCTTCCTTTCAGCGCTGTCGTCAAAAACTGTCTTTTAAAAATAATGAGATAGCGTGAGTGAGCAGCTGAGCGGCATGTTTATGGTCTATCAATAATGAGATTAGTGGTCATTGGGGTCAATCACAAAACTGCACCAGTCGCTCTGCGAGAGCGCTTGGCGCTGGTGGGTGACGATGTGAATGTTGCGCTTGAGCAAATAGAATCCTTCACTGATGGCAGCGTGATTGTCTCTACTTGCAACCGTACTGAGATTTATGCGCTTGTACCGCATACGTTGACCCCGCACCATTCCCACTCGTCTAGCTTGCCAGTCAATGAGCAGACAGACCACGCCATCTCTCATAATGATTTTAGTAGCAGTGCGCATGTCACATCAAGCATGATCAGCGCTCATATTCTCAAGATTAAGACGTGGCTTGCTGAATTCAAACAGCTCCCACTCGCAGATATCGATCCTTATCTCTATGTGCACCGCGACACACACGCATTGACCCACTGGCTAAGAGTCGCAGCGGGGCTGGATTCTATGATACTAGGTGAGCCGCAGATACTTGGTCAGATCAAGCGCTCTGTGCATTTGGCACAAGAGCAAAAAGTATTGAGCAATCAGCTCGGTTGGATCGTTGATCAAGTGTTCGCCGCTGCCAAACGAGTACGTAATGAGACGCAAGTGGGTGCACAAGCGGTATCGCTGAGTTTTGCAGCGGCCAAATTGGTCACGCAGATATTTGATGACTTGCCCAGTCGTACGCTATTGGTCGTCGCAGCAGGTGAGATGAATCGCTTGGTTGCCACCCATATCGCCGGTCTTGGCGTCGGGCGAGTAATTATTTGCAATCGTAATCCTGAGCGTGCTGAGGCATTGGCGGCTGAGTTACGCAGTCCCAATCGCCGTATAGACGTAAGACCATTGCAGGAATTGCCACAAGTATTGGCAGAAGCCGATATTGTCAGCAGCTGTAGTGGCAGTATGGATTTATTGATTGATAAAACCATGACCATGCAAGCGCTCAAGCGTCGTCGTTATCAGCCGATGCTTATGATAGATTTGGCCGTGCCGCGCGATATCGATTCGACCATTAGCCGCATTGATGATGTTTATCTGTATTCTGTTGATGATCTGCAGCATGTGATTGCCGGTAATATCGAGCAGCGTCGGCAAGCTGCTGTCGATGCTGAGCTACTGGTGAGTCAGTTGGTCGTTGAGATCGATCGTCGCTTTCAAGTTCGTCAAGTGGGTAAAGACATCCAGCAGTATCGTACCTGTACTCAAAATCAAGTAGATAAGCTACTGCATGAGTCCATTGCCAAGCTGCAACAAGACGATGTCAGTCCAGAAGACATTCTTATTGAACTGTCACGGCGCCTGACCCAAACACTGACACATGCACCATCCAAGCTCATGCGTAAAGCGGCCCGTGAAGGCGACAGTGATTTGCTAGATTTTGTGGTCTCTGGACTACAGGATGCCCATCGCGGGCGTTAAGATTCTCACAGTGTCGTTCAAAGAATACTTACCAATAAAACTCTAATCGCGCAAGCCATATCAGTGCCTGAGCGTATCGTTGTCAACCTCTAGTATCAGTGCTACTATCAAATCTTATGGATGATTTGGGTCAAGACAGTTTGGCTTAACATAGGGTGCTGAAACTCGCTCATATTGTGACTATAAATGCATTACACCGATGCTTATAGCCCTCATCATCAAAGACAATAGTAGTGCTCTAACCTGCTATCTCGTCAAACTTATATTATCTTCATCATTTTTCGCTATCAGTACTCGTTGATACCAATCATCTATGGTACTTAACGATATTAGTATCTATATTATTTCTTATCCCAATATTGCGGTACGAAGAATTAAGAGATAGTCATCATCTAATCATATACTAGGAGTGTTCAATGCCTGCATTACGTCAAGATATCGATCCAAACGGCTTATTAGAGTATTCAGTGGTTTACACCGATCGCGCGCTGAACCATATGTCAAAGGCCTTTCAGCAAGTAATGAATGACTTATCTAGTGATCTAAAATCTGTCTACAACGCGGATGCCGTGGCGATTGTACCGGGTTCTGGTACTTATGGTATGGAAGCGGTCGCTCGCCAACTGGCAAATGACGAAGATTGCCTGATTATTCGTAATGGTTGGTTCAGCTATCGTTGGACGCAAATCTTAGAAAAAGGCAAAATCGCTAAATCCTCAACCGTGCTTACGGCCAATCGTGCGGATGATAGCGAGTCACCAAAGCCGTTTGCACCAGTCGATATCGACACGGCGGTCGCTAAAATCAAAGAAGAGCAGCCAGCAGTGGTATTCGCGCCGCACGTTGAGACCTCATCAGGTATGATTTTGTCAGATGACTATATCAAAGCGTTGAGCGCGGCTGTGCATAGTGTTGGTGGATTACTGGTTATCGACTGTATCGCCTCAGGCTGTGTCTGGTTAGACATGAAAGACTTGGGTATCGATGTGCTTATCAGCGCCCCGCAAAAAGGTTGGAGCAGTACCCCAGGCGCTGGTCTGGTCATGCTAAGCGATGCCGCTGTCAAAAAGGTAGACAGTACAGAGTCTGATAGCTTCAGTATTGATCTAAAGCAATGGCTAAACATCATGCGTGCCTACGAAAATGGTGGTCATGCCTACCATGCGACGATGCCGACAGATAGCTTACGCCAGTTCCGTGATGCGGTTAATGAAGCCAAAGCCATTGGTTTTGATAAACTATGTGAGGCGCAGTGGACACTCGGCAAACGTATCCGTGACGTACTAGAAGCTAAAGGTATCGAGAGCGTTGCGGCTGAAGGCTTTCAAGCGCCTGGCGTTGTCGTATCTTATACCGATCGTGATGATATGCATAAAGGCAGCGCTTTTGCGGCAGCGGGTGTACAAATCGCTGCTGGCGTACCCTTAAAAGTAGGTGAGCCTGACAGCTTCAAGACGTTCCGTTTAGGTCTGTTTGGTTTGGATAAACTAACCGATATCGATGGTACCGTAGCGCGTTTTGAGTCCGCACTGGATGAAGTACTAAGCCAGTAGAAATAGTAATTAAGAAACCTTACAAACTTGTACTTCTATCCCTATAAGCGTTTCCCAAAACGTTTTTATAGTGATAAAAATACTGAGCCGTTATTATAATCATACGTGCTCAGTATTTTTTTACCCTTTTATTATATTTTATAATATAATGTATTTATATAAATCGAAATTAAGCAAATACTTAATAAACCTAAATGGGTAGTCCGTTATGAGTATACAAATAGACTGGCAAGCATTTACGCCAATATCTCTAGTAGGTGGTCTGATGCTAGGGGTGGCGACAGTTATCTTACTGCTCGGCATTGGGCGTATAGCTGGTATCAGTGGTATTTTTTCAAGCTTACTAAAACCCAAGCGTGTAGAGATGTGGCAGGTACTGTTTATACTGGGTTTGGTCATATCGCCCGTGCTGTACGGGCTAGCAAGACCACTACCTGATGTACAGATCAGTACTTCTTTGCCGCTATTGATTGTCGCAGGGCTATTGGTTGGCTTTGGCACGCGTCTTGGCTCAGGTTGTACCAGTGGGCATGGTATCTGCGGTAATGCACGCCTGTCTCCACGCTCATTGGCAGCGACCGTCACCTTTATGCTGTTTGGTATTGTGACCGTGTATATCGGTCGTCATGTACTAGGGCTACTATAAATGCTCAATGGCAGATTGTTATGAGGTTGCTAGTAGTAGCACTAAAGCGCGCACGACATATGATAGTTAATAGAAGATAATAATAGCGAGATACGACGATGCTAAAAAATATAATCGGATTGCTGGCAGGGTTACTTTTTGGATTCGGGTTACTGGTGTCAGGTATGACCGATCCTGTGAAAGTACAAGGGTTTTTAGATGTGTTTGGCGCATGGGATATTTCCCTTGCGCTGGTGATGGGTGGTGGGTTGTTCGTTGCATTTTTTGGTGTGCTGTTGGCCAAGCGTCAAGAAAATAGCTGGATTGGCACGCCCATTGACATGCCAAGCAAAACCGTCATCACCAAACAACTGATTATCGGTGCTATATTGTTTGGTATCGGCTGGGGACTGGTGGGTATTTGCCCGGGGCCAGGCATTGTCTTACTCGGTACGGGGCAGTGGCAAGCGTATGTGTTTATCCCTGCGATGATTATAGGGATGCTGGTCTATCAGTGGCTTGAGCCAAAAATTGGCTAATTAAATAATGTGAGCATTAAAAAAGGTCAGCCACGTATATGTGATTGACCTTTTTTATGAGTGTTAGTTGATGACATGACTTAATATATTTTTAGATCACTTAACTCTGGCAGTGACTTTGGGCGTTTCATGTGCCAATGATTTGGCCGCTTGGCGTAGCTCAAACTTTTGAACCTTACCCGTACTGGTTTTTGGGATTTCAGCAAAGACAATATATTTCGGTACTTTAAAACCTGCTAAGTGCTGACTACAGTGCGCCATTACCGTATCACGTTGTAAAGTACTGCCTTCATGAATTTCGATAAAGGCAACAGGTACTTCGCCCCATTTATCATGTGGCGCAGCGACGACAGCACAACTCTCAATCGCAGGGAGTTTGTATAAGACGTTTTCTACCTCAATGCTAGAGATATTCTCACCGCCTGAGATGATGATGTCTTTGAGCCTGTCCATAATTTTGATATAGCCATCAGGGTACTTGACGCCCAAGTCCCCCGTGCGGAACCAGCCATCAGCGAACGCCTCTTCAGTGGCTTTGCGGCTTTTTAGATAGCCTTTCATCACCATATTGCCACGTAGTGCCAGCTCACCCATCTCTTCGCTATCAGCGGCAACTGGCTCAGTCGTGCCTTGTTTAAATACCTCAAACCCTGCCATCAAGTGAGAAGTCATGCCTTGGCGTGATTTCTTTTGGGCGCGTGTGGCGACATCAAGATCATTCCATTCTTCCTGCTCTGCGCAAACGGTCACTGGCCCATAGACTTCAGTGAGACCGTAGACGTGAGAGATATCAAAGCCCATCGCTTCCATTGCTGCTAGCATGGTTTCAGAGGGTGGTGCACCAGCGACCCAGCCTTTGACCGTATGCGTAATGGCTTCTTTGTATTCAGGTTTGCCACCTGCAATCATATTGTGCACGACGGGCGCAGAGCAATAATGGGTCACTTGATGCTTGGCAATCAGCTGCAATATCAAATCCGCATCAATTTTACGCAAGCACACGTTGACCCCAGCGCGCTCGGCGATGGTCCACGGAAAGCACCAACCGTTACAATGAAAGAGTGGCAGTGTCCATAAGTACATGGGGTGCTTGGGCATGTCCCAATCCAAAATATTCGACACTGCATTGAGCGTAGCACCGCGGTGATGATAAACGACGCCTTTTGGTTTGCCTGTTGTGCCAGAGGTGTAGTTCAGGGCAATGGCATCCCATTCGTCTGCTGGCATTTCCCAATTATCCAGACTGTCTGAGCTGGCGACTAGCGCCTCATAATCCATCTGCCCAAACGGCTCGACATCGATAGCATTATCGGTCGCGTGAATGACAATTAAGTTTGGGAAAGTCTCATCGATGATTTCGGCGTGCTCAGCAAACTCACTGTCCAAGATCAGCACCTTTGCCTCTGAATGCTGTAAACAAAAGGTAAGTGCATTGATATCGAGGCGCGTGTTCAGGGTGCAGAGTACGCCGCCTGACATGGGCACGCCAAAGGCACATTCGACCATCGCTGGCGTGTTCGGTAGCATGACGGCGACCGTGTCATTTTTATCGATACCCAATTTACGTAAGCCATCTGCTAGTTGGCGGCAGCGCGTATAAGTCTGTTGCCATGTCTGAGTGAGGTTGTTGTGCGCAAGGTCATCATAAATGATCGCAGTCTTATCAGGATAAACCTGAGCGCTACGAATGATAAAATCAATAGGGGTGAGCGGCTGATAATTGGCGGCGTTTTTGCCAAGACCAGTATGAAAATCTGTCATGATGATAATCCTTTATCGTATTTTTATATTGCGTCAATATAGTAACGCAGCACAGTAATTTAACACAGAAAGTATTGAGAATAGTCGATGTTTATCGATTAATCTATTATTCTGTGAGAAGTAATTTATAAAATATCCGTCTGATTATAAAAAGCCATTATAGACAGTCGTTTTAGAAATTTAGAGCGGTTTAATGATACTCACCTAACCATACGCCACAAGTCAACGTTATAGCCAGCGCCTTTCATTATAATTATTCATATAGTGCTCACTCATCAGTCGTTTGTCTGCATAGCTGGCGATAATAGCGGTGTGTTACGATACCAGTAACGCTAAATCCCGTAGCACCACTATTTCTACAAAGCCATTTTTAAGAAGCCGTCTCAAAAACCATTCATAAGGAAAATGATATGACCGCCAGCCGTTCTGCCAATACGATCGAAACCGCCAGCACTAACGAATATTATCCGCATTTATTTGAGCCATTAGATTTGGGGTTTACGACGTTAAAAAACCGCATGGTCATGGGCTCTATGCACACAGGACTTGAAGACCGTTTTTACAATTACGGTAAGCTGGCGGCTTATTTTGCAGAGCGTGCCCGTGGCGGTGTGGCAATGATGATCACTGGCGGCATCTCACCGAACCGCGAAGGTTGGTTGTTGCCTGCTGGCGGCACGATGAATACCAAAGCTGACGTCATTAATCACCAGCGCGTCACTCGTGCTGTGCATAAGCACGACAGCAAAATCATCATGCAGATATTGCACAGTGGTCGTTATGGCTATCACCCTTTTGCGGTATCCTCCAGCCCGATCAAATCACCAATCTCACCGTTTAAGCCGCGCAAGATGAGCATCAAAAATATCGAGCAGACGGTCAAAGACTATGCTCGCTCAGCGCGTCTTGCCAAGCAAGCGGGCTATGATGGCGTTGAGATCATGGGCTCTGAGGGTTATCTACTCAATCAGTTCTTATCCAGCCATGTGAACAAGCGTAAAGACAGTTACGGTGGTGATATTCAAGGTCGTATGAAGTTTGCCGTTGATGTGGTCAAAGCCGTTCGCGAAGCCGTTGGTGAAGACTTTATTATCCTATTCCGCCTGTCAGTGATTGACTTGGTCAAAGATGGCAACGTTATGGATGAAGTCATCACCGTGGCAAAAGCGCTAGAAGCAGCGGGCGTGACTATCATGAATACGGGCATCGGCTGGCATGAGGCGCGTGTCCCGACGATCGTGACCAGCGTACCACGCGCGGCTTTCGTTGATTTCACCGCTGAGATCAAAAAACATATTAGCATTCCGATGATGGCGGCTAACCGTATTAATATGCCAGACACGGCAGAAGAAATCATCGCTGCGGGTCAAGCTGACATGATTCAAATGGCGCGTCCATTCTTGGCTGATGCACACTGGGTCAACAAAGCTAAAAACGGTCAGACAGATCGCATTAATACCTGTATCGCCTGTAACCAAGCCTGCCTCGACCATACCTTTGAAAACAAACGCTCGACTTGTTTGGTCAATCCGCAAGCGTGCTATGAGACAGAATTGGTCTACAAAAAAGCGAAAAAACCGAAAAAAGTCGCCGTCATCGGTGGCGGGGTCGCTGGTATGTCAGCCGCTCATGTCGCCGCCTTGCGCGGTCATGATGTGACTTTGTTTGAAGCCAAAGACGTATTGGGCGGGCAGTTTAACTACGCCAAAGTCATCCCTGGCAAAGAAGAATTCTTTGAGACCGTTCGCTACTATATCAATGAGCTTGAGCATTTAGGCGTTGAGATCAAACTCAATACCTTTGTGGATAAAGACATGCTGGAAAAAGCCAAGTTCCATCATGTTATCGTCGCCACTGGCGTCGTACCTAGAAGCCTAGCAGGTAAGCTTGAAGGGGCTGATCTGCCACAAGTGATCAGCTATGCAGAATTGCTCTCTGGCGAAAAAGCTGTGGGCAACACCGTGGCTGTCATCGGTGCTGGCGGTATTGGATTTGATGTCAGTGAATATCTGACCGCTAATCACGGTAAATCGCTTGATGAGATCGGCCCTGAAGGTCTAAAAGATCCAGATTATCGTCCTGAACCGCAGTCCATCAGCGAGTGGCGCGAAGAGTGGGGCGTGACCAATGATACGAACTATCAAAGTGATGGCGGACTGGTTAAGCCAAAGGCTATTAAGCCCATTCGCCAAGTGTATTTAATGCAGCGTAGCAAAGGTCGTCTAGGCAGTGGTCTGAATAAAACCTCAGGCTGGGTACATCGCGCGCATATCAAATCTCACGGCGTTATCCAAGTCGCTGGCGTGCAGTATGATAAAATCACTAATGAAGGTATTTGGGTCACTAACAGTCAAGGTCAAAGCCAGCTATTACGTGTCGATAGCGTCGTCGTCTGTGCCGGTCAAGAGTCAGTCGTTGAGCTGATGCCGAATGTGGGTGATGCACCAGACGCGCAATACCATCTAATCGGCGGTGCTAAGCTCGCAGCTGAGCTGGATGCCAAACGTGCGATTCGTGATGGGGCAGAGGTTGCGGCTCAGATCTAAACTTTTTAGTATGAGTGTTAAATAATAGACGGCGAGGGAGGTATCTTTTGCCGTCTATTTTATTTAGAATGAAAATTTGACTTATCAAATTAGATATTCAGTTCAGCTTATATTTATTATTGGAGAATCGAGATGTTTTGTTCATTTACTCTCGTTCTAATACAATCCCATCAAAATACCCTCTCATACCACAATGCAGTTCTCTATACTGGTTATCAAAGTCTCTCAATAACAACTGAGTCCTACCTTTATAAAATGCTGGATATAAACGTAGCTCAACATCGTTATTTGACTGTTCATCATTGATGATCCAATGGTTTTCTGACCATATGGCTTTACTCTCTCCCAAATCACAGGTATGAGCATTGGTAAAAATCAAAACGCCATCGATAATAGAAAGATAAGGCTTATTATCGATACTATGAATAGACACCGTGTTTTTTGCCTCTCCCGTATCTTCCCAGCGCTGAGTACCTGAATTATATATTGAGATTTGAGAGGTTTGAGAAAACTTACCAAAGGCACTTTTACTCGGTAAATCAGAAGGACTTAATTCATCTGAAAAATTCCGAGCCACACCGTAATTGGTTTGCTCTTCGATATACTCTTTATACTCACGTATCAGACACTCTTCACTTTTACAAGTATTACGTTGAAAATTCAGCCATGTGTGTTGATTAGCAATGAACCTATCTTTAAAAGCTTTGCTGTCTTCATAGTCAGGAGCAGCGTCAAGATTGCTTTTATATTTTTTTGCCATTGTGTCATCAAGCTTAGAGAGCTCAGAGCTTTCGCAAACTGTTTTTTCTACCCACGTAGCAGCCTTGTTGCAATCAAAACTTGTTGAATTTGCATAAGTGGAAAATAAGCAAGTGCCTAAAATACCGATTGTAGTGATGCATAACTTTTTCATATTGTCCTCAATTTTTAGAGCTTGGTTATATTTTAAGAAAGATATAACTGTGATATACGTGTCATCATCACTTTCTGCAAAAAAAATCAGCCTCGTTAGCCTCACTCACCTACCAACTGCCAATATTTTCCATCGAAATCCAGGGCTCAATAGGTTCTAAGTCTTCACCATTTTGTAGCAGCTCAATTGAGATATTATTAGGGTCTTTAACAAAAGCCATATGGCCATCTCTAGGCGGTCTTAATATCTCGATCCCTGCCTGTATAAAGGTGTCGCACAGTGCGTATAGGTTGTCGACTCTAAAGGCAAAGTGCCCAAAATTATCGCCATTGGTATACTCCTTTTCATCCCAGTTGTGCGTCACCTCAATCTCTGGCGCACCCTCATGCGTTGCTAAAAAATATAAGCTGAATCTGCCTGATTCGGAGTCTCTCTTTCTTAGCAGTTGTAAGCCCATAAGGTCACAATAGAAAAACAACGTTTCTTCTAGTTTGTTGGTTCTAATCATTGCATGTAAGTACTTCATAAAAATACCTTAATATTGATTATTCATAAAAAATCGAGTAATGGCAGGGTGCTTGTTATGCATCATTAATATACAAAATCTCAAAGGGCGTATGTATGATATCCATACCATTAAATATATAAAGCGCATTTGTGTCAGTAACTTTTTATCAAGCAGTGCAAGTGGCATACCCTGCAGTACTTGCTAGATTAAATCTGACGTCGCAAAATCTAACCTTCCATTTCACCAACCAACCATTTTTCAAAATCACTAACCTGCGCCGCCAACTCAGGTTGCGAGTTTGCTAACTCAGCAAGTGCATTTTTAATCTCATATTTATTATATTTCACACCCGTCAATGTCTCTTTGAGCAAATCAATCAGCTCAATATTTAACGCGTCAGAGAAAATAACAACCTCTGCAATCACGGCTTGCTTCACATCCATATGCACATCTATCATGCCCCAATCAAAGCGTGTCTCGATATGATGGCTAAACTCAGGCGTCTTGCCAAAGCGCCAATCCCAGTCAGCCATCTGCTGATAGTAAGTGTTTAGCGTTGGCTGCTTGGCAAGGCTGGCTTCATCCAACTGCTCAACTGGCGCAGTCTCTCCATAGTATTCACAAAACGCCTCGATAATCGCCTCAGACAACGTCTCATGATTGATGGCACCATTGAACTCGACCAAGTTTGCTACGCGTGCGCGCACAGATTTGATGCCTTTGGCTTTGAGCTTTAGTGGATGCGGATTGAGATAGTCGCCGAGCTTTTGCATGTTGGCATTGACTAGTAGTGTCCCGTGATGAAAGCTGCGATCGGCGGCATGTTTAAAGGCGCTGCCTGATATTTTTCGGTCGCCTACTTGCATGTCATTACGACCAGATAGCGTGGCGTCTATGCCCAGTTTTTTTAGCGCATTGATGATAATGGTAAAATTAGCCGTTTGGTCATACGCGTGTTTTGGGGACAAAAAAGTAAAATTGGTATTGCCCAAATCATGAAATACCGCGCCGCCGCCACTCTGACGCCGCGCCAAAAACACATCGTCTGCCGCCATCTTATCCGTCTTGCACTCGACCCATGGGTTTTGTGAGCGACCAATGACCACGGTTTCAGAATTGCGCCATAAGAATAGTGTATGCGTGTCTGGTGCTTCTTGTTCTGTCCCTAGTGCTTGGAATATCCAATCTTCAGTAGCAAGATTAAACCAAGGGTTGGTCACCGCAGACTTTAAAATGCGAAGTTTCATGATTAATCCTTTTTTAAATAGTTTTTATAGATTGAAGATTATAAACAGATACTGACATTCTTATTGATGATAAGTTGGAATTCAATGGATGTCTGGTAGGAAGAATCGTTCTGGATTTTAGCGCGGTAGAGTGTTTTGATGCAGGGCTTGAATAAGATTGATAAAAACGGCTTATTAGGTTTTGACAACGTTTACTAAAAAGCTGAGTAAAATACTCAGCTTTATTACCTCTAAAATTTCAGAAGTATTTCGCTTTATTCAGCACAGATTTCCCACTGCGATTTGGTACTAAGATAGCACTGCATAACCGCTTTGCCAGACTGCGCATAGGCATCACTGACGATACGCTGATTGGTTGGCAGACGATATCTAATGATCGCGGGCTCGTCATTGACGGTGGTTGTCCATCCAGTCACCTCATTACGGTCATTATAGTTTGCACTGGTAGAGGTTGCCATTTTGCCAAATCCTGGCAGGTTATAAGAGACCTGTCTAAAACTATAACTCATCGCTGCACCCTCAGCGCCCTCATACTGACAGTTTAGCTTTTTTTGCAGTTTATCTTGTTTATAAACATAGCAGGTGGTCGCATCTGAGAACTGACCAACCCCGCAAAAACCTGCTATCGCAACGGACATACTGCCTATCAACAAAGCGATTTTCTTCATAATGATTCCTCAATAAATAGTAATGACTGCTCATCCTGTTTGCCAGTTATTTTCTGACATAGTTCACATTGACTAGCATTATAAATACTAGACAATTAGCAAACAAATATCAACTTTTTTATTTTTAATATGGATTTGGATATATTAGATAAAGTCTGTCCTAATATTGATATTATTAGGATTATCTTCTATAGCACCTTGTTATGATGAGCGTTTGATATCAAAGTGAGTTTGATTTTTATATCTACTAACATAACAGGTTACTCAAGGGTGACTTTGTAGTTTGCGAGTATATGAATAGAGAGTCGCTAAAATAAGCTAAAGTAGGAAAGCTAAAGAATAAGAGCTTCTGACGGTATAGGGCTCAACGAAATGCTATGCTTAATTTATGTGTATATAGAGTAGCTAGAAACCTGAAAACAGCTTTAAATAAATGAAAAAATAAGAAGAAAACTTACCATAATTTTTATAAAAATCACTCACCAAACCATCAAAAATTTATCATGATATATTTTGATAGTATAATAATTTACACCATATATCAGACACTTATGACCGACACGAGTTGGCAAATGCAGTCTACACGCTTAATAGGATTATCCGATGACCAACCGTGACCTCATCATCTTTGTGACCCTCTCTTTTATGTGGTCACTCTCTTTTGTGTTTTATCGGATTGGCGTGCCTGAGTTCGGCTCATTAGCGTTTGCCAGTCTGCGAGTGATATTTGCTGGATTGGTCATGCTCGTTTTTGTACTGTTAAAAAAGAAAAACAGAGTCGGTATCAAACAGCACTGGAAAATGCTCGCGCTTGTTGGTTTGTTCTCCGCCGCATTGCCATTTGTGTTGTTTTCTTTTTCTGCGCAGTCAGTGAATGCAGGTGTACTCGCCGTACTAAACGCTTCTGTACCGATGATGAGTGGCTTTATCGCTCGTGTATTTTTTAAAGACAGACTGTCCAAAAAACAAGCGCTTGGCTTGGTGATTGGGGTAGTTGGGGTGATTATATTGATGAGCGAAAGCTTATTTGGTAGTGGCGAGCAGGGTAAAGGCTTGGTGGAGGGTTTATTACCAATGGGCTATGCCTTGTTTGCTTGTGTGGGTTATGCGCTTGGCGCGAACATCACCAAAAACTACTTATACAACGTCTCACCCGTTGCCATTACAGCAGGCTCACTCATCATCGGTAGCATCATCATGTTGCCAGTGGCCTTTACTGAGTTTCCTTATGGCAAAGAGATCAGTATAAAAGCATGGGTATCGGTCATTTGTATCGGCGTGTTTTCAACAGCCATTGCTCTTATTTTTATGAATCAGTTGATCAAAAACATTGGGCCGACGCGCGCCACGAGTATTACGTTAGTCATCCCAATTTTTGCGATTATTTTGGGTTATTTATTGCTTGGCGAGGCGCTAAATATACAGGCCATCATTGGTTCAGTCGTGATTTTGTTTGGCACATATCTGTCATTAGAGCTGTCTATTAAGAAGATGCTAAAGCCAAAAAGCAAGACTCAGACGAACAGTATTTAAGGCTTAGTAAACAGTCTTCGTAGTAACCAAACACAAAGATTTGTATAGGTGAATATTGCTGTATCTGTTTGTAAATATTGCTTGGAATAATCAGATCTATCCCCTATAAAGATAGGCGTTAAACGTAGATTTTCTAATAACACTATAAGTATTTCTAAACAGAGTTTGATAGTTCTTACTACCGCTCAATACAATAACGAACAGGATATATCATGGCACACGATAACTTATTTGAACCCGTTAAAATGGGCACCCAAACCCTAAAAAACCGCATCATTATGGCACCGCTCACGCGTCTGCGTTCAGTTGAGCCAGGTGACGTACCGACCGCATTGGCAAGTGAATACTATTCACAGCGTGCAGGTTCTGGTTTGGTCATTACTGAGGCGACACAAATCTCATTTCAGGCAAAAGGCTACGCTGGCGCGCCTGGTGTGCACACTCAAGACCAAACCACTGCATGGAAAACGATTGTAGACAATGTCCACGCTAAAGGCGGTAAGATCGTCGTACAGTTATGGCATACCGGTCTTGTCTCGCATGAGAGCGTACAGCCTGAACGTCGCGCACCGATTTCAGCATCAGATGTTGATGTTGGTATCCGCACCTCACTACGTGATAGCGACAACCAAGCGATTCGCGTGGATGCCACGCCGCCACGTCCAGCCACGCTTGATGAAATCAAACAAGTTATTGCTGATTTTGCGCAAGCGACCAAGAACGCCAAAGAAGTCGGCTTTGATGGGGTAGAGATTCATGGTGCTCACGGTTATCTGTTACATCAGTTCTGGGTTGAGCAAACCAACCAGCGTGATGATGAATATGGCGGCAGTCGCGAAAATCGTGCGCGTTTGACGTTAGATGTTATCGATGCGTGTGTGGATGCTTGGGATGCAGACCATGTCGGTATCCGTATCTCACCACTTGGTACATTCAACAACGTCGAAGCGGGCTATAATGAAGACGAAAACATTTGGATGATTGAGCAAATCAATAAACGTGGTCTGATGTATTTGCATCTGTCTGAGCCAGATTGGGCAGGTGGTACACCTTATAGCGATGAGTTCCGTCAGCGTGTCCGTGATGCGTTCGATCAGACCATCATTGCAGCGGGTGGATACGATGCCGATAAAGCAGAAAAAAATATCAAGGCAGGTTATATCGACGCGGTAGCCTTTGGCCGCGATTATATCGCCAACCCTGATTTGGCTGAGCGTATCCAAAAAGGTGCACCGCTTAATGAGCAGCACCCAGAGTCTTTCTATGGTGGTAGTTCTGAAGGCTATACTGACTATCCGTTTATGGATCAGGCGCAATAGTTCGTTTATTAGTCGGTTTGACTGATTAAATCGCTAAATTATGCTTCATAAAAGCCTTCTGACTATTGATAGTTAGAGGGTTTTTTTACGCAGTCATTTTGATTAATAACCAAACTTCCCTGTTTGGTAATCACGAAAAGTTTGTCGTAGCTCATCTTGGGTATTCATAACGAAAGGGCCATGTCCTGCGACTGGTTCACCAATAGGCTCTCCACTTAGCAGCAGTAGCTTGGCCGGAGTGTGTTCATCCTCATCGGTAGAATAGGTGAGCTCAATAGTATCGGTAGCAGCATCAGATAGAGGTACAGGTTGAGAGTCTATAGATGGTTTAATCGGTGCTGCAAATTGAATCAGATTACCTGCATCAACAGAGGTGCCATTGACCAGTATTTGACCTTCTTGTACAAGCAATAAAGTATTGTGCGTGCATGGTACTTGTAGCGTTGTCGTACCTGCGGTATGTAGCGCGATATCCCATAGGTTGACTGGCGTAAAGGTCACCGCACTACCTGTGACGCCATGCCAGTCACCTGCAATGATGGCAACTTGACCGATGACCGTTTGTTTGTCAGTATTTTGAGCAACAGTATTTTGAGCAACAGTGTCTTGAGAGTCGTCACCGCGATTGTCCATCAATTCTATGATAGGCATCTCACCACGTTTGATAAATTGATATTTAGGATCAGTCAGCTTATGAGCACGCGGCAGATTGACCCACATTTGCACCATACTAAACACACCACCGCGCTGCCCAAAGCTTTCTGAATGAAACTCTTCGTGTAGAATGCCGCTCCCAGCGGTCATCCATTGTACATCGCCTTCCAAAATATCCCCACGCCCACCGATTGAGTCAGCATGACTGATCTCACCTGAGTACGCGAGGGTGACGGTCTCAAAACCTTTATGAGGGTGTTTGCCAATGCCATGTGGCTGCGTCTGATAATCAGGATTTGGTGCAAACGTCGTCGGCTCACCATAATCAAATAATAAAAATGGATCGGTATGACTGTAATTGAAGTCTGGTTGGTCATCGACATAATTGATCAGTGTTTTCACAAAAAATCCGTCACCGACCCAATGTGGTGCTTTATCACCATGAATCTGTTTGATTGGGCGCATCGAGTACCTCGCAATTCTATCTAGCATAAATAACAGTAAGTGAATATTATACTATAATTCTATAGTAAAATGAACTTATGTCGTGTTTATTTTATGCTATCAAATGCGCCTGCTTCTTAAACGACCTCGCCACTAACAAAACCACTGGCCCATGCCCACTGAAAATTATAGCCGCCAAGCCAGCCTGTCACATCAAGTACCTCGCCGATGAAGTACAAGCCCTCTTGCAAATTGCTTTGCATGGTTTTTGAGGATACTTCGTCAGTTTTTACTCCGCCGCGTGTGACCTCCGCCGTACGGTAGCCTTCAGTACCAGAGGGCTTAAGCTGCCAGCCGTTGAGGGTAGCGCCAAGCTCTGTGAGTCGCTCATCTTTGATATTAGCAAGCTCGGTATCTTTGATATCGTCCCACAGCTGGGTTTGTAGTGCTGCCAATAGTTTTTTGGGTAGTGCATTGTCTGTGTTTTCTGCCAATACAGTACGGATCAGTTGGCGTGGGTGTGACTTTTTGCGGGCGAGCAAAATCTCGGTGACATCTACGTCGGGCAGTAGGTTAATGCTGATCGTCTCACCACTTTGCCAATAGTTCGATAGCTGTAGCATGGCAGGGCCAGAGAGCCCGCGATGGGTAAACAGTACAGGCAGTTTAAAAGAGATACGCTCGTTACTGGCAATGACTGGCAGGCTGATACCCGCTAAATTACGAATCAGCTCGCCTATTTTGTCCGTGAAGGTAAATGGTACGAGACTGGCATCGGTTGGTATCAGTGTATGCCCAAACTGCTGCGCTAGCTCATAGCCGATGCCGCTTGCGCCCATCGTTGGAATAGACAGACCACCAGTTGCCACGACTAGCGACTCACAGCTATAGCGCGTCTGTGAAGATTGACTCTCGCTGGCGAACTCTTTTTTGCCAAGTTTTTTGCTGGTCATTAGCTCAAACCGTTTGGCTTTATCATGGTCGGTCGTCTGTACATGATTGATCTGGGTGTTGAGCTTGACTTGCACACCGACAGCCGTACATTCATCAAGCAGCATAGTGAGGATATCTTGGGCAGAATCATCACAAAATAGCTGACCGTGTTCACGCTCATGGTAGGGAATCTGATGCGCCTCTACCATGCCGATAAATTCCCAGCTTGGGTAACGACTCAGTGCCGACTTACAAAAGTGAGGATTGGCACCGATGAAATGCTCAGGCTCGACGAAGTAATTGGTAAAATTACAACGACCACCACCGGACATCAAAATCTTTTTGCCCGCTTTATTGGCGTGGTCGATGACCAAAACGCGACGACCACGGCGACCTGCGGTAAGCGCACAATACAATCCTGAAGCGCCAGCGCCGACGATGATGACGTCATAGTGAGTAGAGGGTTGTGCATTGCGGTGATTAGTCATTGCGGTCTCGTAAAACAATAATTTTAAAAAAGGTGATAACAAAACCAATCGTATGTGTTAATAATACAGATCGGCGGTGTTGTCTAAAGCAGTATCGGTAGGGTAGCTATTGTCCATATTTCATTTGAGGTTACAAGGATTAAATGTGATATCCGATGAGCTGTGATGTGACATCTGCATATCAACAGCACTCTTGATTGCGATGTTGCAATAATTCTTGCCAATAACCGCTCCTATCAATCACCAAGTATACAGATGTACAGCGAAATTGTTATGATTGGCTGTTGATGCCTTGCAACCGACACGCTTATTTGTCAAACTATCGCTGAGTGTCACGCATTATGGAAGATGACTCTTATTGCCTACATAGGTAGTCGTTATAGACGATTATCTGTATAGGTCATAATAATTAAAAAGGACCAATACTATGACCCAGAAATCATTTCCAATCTCAGCCGAGTTTATGGCTGCTGCCAATACCACCCCTGAAAAGTATCTCGAAGACTACAACCAATCTATCGAATCAACCGAAGCAAATGATGCGTTTTGGGCGAAGCGTGCTGAGCTGATCGATTGGATAAAGAAACCGACTAAAGTCAGTAATGTCAATTATGACTTAGACAATTTTAATATTAAATGGTTTGAAGATGGTGAGCTGAATATCTCAGTAAACTGTCTAGATCGCCATCTTGAAGACAATCCCTATAAGCCTGCCATTATCTGGGAAGGGGATCACCCTTCATTACACAAGATTATTTCTTTTAAAGAATTACATGAAGCCGTTTGTCGTCTGGGCAATTCGCTACGCAAGCTTGGCGTTGGCAAAGGCGATCGTGTCACGTTATATATGCCGATGATACCAGAAGCCATGGTGTCGATGCTGGCCTGTGCACGTATTGGCGCGGTGCATTCTGTGGTATTTGGTGGATTTTCTGCCGAGAGTCTAGGCAACCGCTTGATAGACAGCCGCTCAAAAGTCGTTATTACGGCTGATGAAGGTTTACGTGGTGGCAAACATACACCGCTCAAAGCCAATGTCGATCATGCACTAGAGATGGATGGAACTGACAGTGTCGAAAAAGTCATCGTCGTTCACCGCACAGGTAACTCTATCCCAATGAGTGGTCGCCGCGATGTCTGGTATCACAATCTCGTTGATGGGCAATCAGAGATCTGTGAGCCTGAAGTGATGAATGCCGAAGATCCATTATTCTTACTATATACCTCTGGCTCAACAGGCAAACCCAAAGGCGTCGTGCATACAACAGGGGGTTATATTACTTATGCCTTGTCTACCTTCCGTGACGTTTTTGATGTCAAAGAAGATGACGTCTATTGGTGTACAGCAGATGTCGGCTGGATCACCGGTCATACCTACTCAACGTATGCACCGCTTGCGAATGGTACAACCACGGTTATGTTTGAAGGCGTACCAGAGCATCCAACATGGGCACGTATCGGACACATCATCGACAAGCATGACGTGACTATTTTATATACCGCCCCGACCGCCATTCGAGCGATGATGAAAGAGGGTGATGCCTTTGTACGCGAGTCGGATCGCTCAAGCCTACGCTTGCTTGGTTCGGTCGGTGAGCCGATCAATCCAGAAGCATGGGACTGGTACTATCACGTCGTTGGTGATGGCAAGTGTCCTATTGTTGATACGTGGTGGCAGACCGAGACAGGCGGTATTTTGATGGCACCTATCCCAGGTACTGTCGATCTTAAGCCGGGCGCCGCGATGACGCCACTATATGGTATTAAACCTGAAGTCATAAATGCCGAAGGCGCAATCATAGAAGGCGCTGCTGAAGGCAACTTGGTCATCAGTAGTGGTTGGCCTGGGCAAATGCGTACGATCTACAATGACCATCCGCGCTTTTTGAAAACCTATTTTAGCGATTATCCCGGTCATTATTTCACAGGTGATGGGGCGCAGCGTGATGAAGATGGACATTATTGGATCACAGGACGTGTGGATGACGTATTGAACGTCTCAGGGCATCGCTTAGGAACTGCAGAGATTGAGAGCGCCTTGGTTGCTCATCCGGCTACTGCCGAGGCCGCAATTGTCGGTATGCCGCATGAGATTCGCGGAACTGGCATCTGTGCCTTCATCATTCTAAAGTCTGGCGAAGAAAAAACAGACGATCTAAAAGCGGAGCTAAAACGTCACGTGCGTGCTGAGATTGGTCCGATTGCGACCTTAGATGCCATTTATATGGTTGAAGCGTTACCAAAGACGCGCTCAGGAAAGATTATGCGCCGTATCTTGCGTAAGCTGGCAGAAGGTCAGTATGTCGGACTGGGCGACTTATCCACGTTGGCGGACAGCTCAGTGATTAATGATCTGGTCGAACAGGTTAAAGCTAGTCGCGGAGAGTAGGTTGATGAATGGATATGCATTGTTGAAGAAGTAATTTAAACCTAACCTTTAACACTTGCCTAACATTAGTGCCTACCGATCGAAATAGAACAAAAGCCATGTTATCGTGAATAGCATGGCTTTTTTACGTAGACGATATTGATATTGCGGCGTTTTAACGGTTCAATATCAATAACAAATTTACATAGCTATCGATATATTAAATGCCCGCCGTATAACAGATCGTTTTGCCATTTATAAATGGTAGCGACTCATCAATACTCGATAAGGTTTACTGTCATTATGACTGATCATACTTTGCTCTCAACGGATAAATCCTCGCCAAAAATCGCTATCATTGGTGGTGGTCTGACAGGACTGCTAACCGCGACACTACTAGAGCGCGCCTCAAATCAGACACATGGACTACCCAATACACCGCAAATCACTATCTTTGAAAAGTCACGTAGTGTTGGCCGGTTAGCGACGCGCTATCGTACCGACAGTGATACAGGTAAAAACTGGCAATGGGCATTTGGCGCACAGTTCTTTACGGCAAAGACTGCTAGTTTCCAGCAGTTTATTGCCCCGTGGTTAGATACTGGGCTGCTACAGCCATGGTGTGCCAACGTGGTCGAGTTAACGCCAGCGAATGATAATGGCCACGCGCCCGATATTCAAAGCAAAGAGCAATGGGATACCGTACATGCGCGCTATATCAGCACACCAAAAATGTCCAGTTGGGGACGTGAGTTAGCCGCTGGGCTTGAGCACACAAATATAGTGTTTAAAACGCGTGTGGCTCCGCTTGATGAGCATGCCACTCACTCAAATGATAAAAAAACTGAGCTATTTGATGAGACAGGGGAGAGCCTCGGATGGTTTGACTGGGTCATTTGTACTGCACCAAACGGTCAGGCAGTAGAGCTGATGGCAGACAGTGGGTTTAGTCAGCAAGATAACATCACCCAGCCGCAGATGCAGGCCTGCTATACGCTGATGCTAGGTTGGGACAATGCCCAAGAATTACCTGAAACATTGAACTCTCAAACAGCACCGCAGTGGGATGTTGCTTATTTGAATAGTGAGGTACTCGATAGAATATTTATTGAACATCATAAACCTGCTCATGATGAGCTATTACCAAGCATCACCATTCATGCGCGTAATGACTGGTCACAAGCTCACGTCGATGATGATCTGGAGACAGTCAAAGCCGCGTTATTAATGGCAGCGCAGCAAGCCTTAAACTGGAATGACGACAGCGCCCCTAGCCAAACAGATTGTCATCGTTGGCGTTATGCGGCTACTATAATAGATACAGATACTAAAGAGCTAGGTATCTTAGTCGATGAAACCAGACAGTGGATTGTCAGTGGCGACTGGTGCGCACGCGGCAATATCGAAAGCTGCTATCAGGTGGCGCAGCAAACCGTTGAGGCGATCTATAAGACAAGATAACGGTGCTGCGATGGTCTGTCAGCATCGCTGATTTATAACTGAGATGTAAAGATAATTTTTATCCCATGTGAGAGGCTATCGTATCAGTAAAAAGGCAAAAAAAGGCCCACAGAGGAGGTGCTGTGGGCTGAGGAAAACGGGCTGTGCAGATTGGTCACAAGTTCCGTGGTCGTGATTTATTATAGTTATTGGCTTTCTATACACTTATTTATTAGGGCAATAATAACCAATACAATAGGTACATATATTTGCTTACATATTTAAGTGTACAAGTGTTTTGTGACAGTTGCTATCATAACCCGACTGACTGCTATTTGGCTGTTTTGGTTACAGTATATTACGTTATAAAAATACTAAACCGTATAATCAATGCATCAAGCTTTTATTTGGCTAGTAATCTATTTAAGTAGTAAGTAATACGCCATTAAATCAATGGTAACGTCTTAGCGTTTTTTACTATTAATCTCGATAAAAGCACTCAATGTTTTCAAGAAATTATATCGATATGACAAGAGACATCTGATATTGATACCTTTGGTGACTCAATCGCTGCAGAGATGGCATGACGGCTTGCCGGAAAAATGCTAAGCTATCTGCCATTATTATGTCTATATTAAACTGGGTTTGCCATGACTGAGAGCACGCATTTGCATACGCAGGAGCCGTCAAGTTCGCAAAATACCAAAAGTATTTTCAACTTGCCCAATAATCTTACGATTGCTCGTATCTTGATGATTCCGTTGTTTGTTGCAATTGCTTACTGGCCGCCTGCTATGGGTATAGGCTTGCCTGCAATCTCAGACAATGTCATTGCGCGAGTGGGGATGAGTGAGTTTAGCGATAGCCTATTGCGCCATTTATTATTAACCAGTGTTTTTATCATTGCGGCGATTACCGATTGGCTTGATGGGTACTTCGCTCGTAAATTAAATGTCATGTCAGCGTTTGGGCGTTTTTTGGATCCTGTCGCTGACAAATTAATGGTAGCCGTTGCACTGATCGTTCTTGTGCAGTGGCATCCCAATATTATCATGGCAATCGCTGCGATCGTCATCATCTCACGTGAGATCGCTGTATCCGCATTGCGCGAGTGGATGGCAGAGCTGGGCAAAAGCACCAGCGTCGCCGTGTCCTATGTCGGTAAGCTAAAAACGACGTTTCAAATGGTGGCTATTACGGTGCTCTTATTGAACTGGGAGTCGCTTGAGACGATCGGTTATGCGCTGATGGTCGCTGCTGTTATATTGACACTTTGGTCAATGATGATTTATCTCAAAGCAGCTTGGCCGTACCTAAAGCAAAGTGGCTAATAGTGAGACAAACAATCATAACCTGCACAAAAAAACGCCAGTGGCTCATGCGACTGGCGTTTTTTATTTGTCTATTCTTACTGTTTTAACGACTAAATCATTACAGCTCTATCGAAAAATTCTCACCCAAGCTTTTTTCAATGGCAGTATCGGTGACTGCCGCCGCCGCCATTTTGACAGCGCTGGTGATGGCATTACCATTCGCCCAGTACTCAGCGCCATGCGGGGTAACTTTGATTAGCTGAACGCGTGGGTCCTCTTTGCCTTTTTCAAAATACGCATTGTACATAGGCGACCACAACTCATTGAGTTTTTCTTCGTCTTCAACCAGCTCGGCTGTACCAGCGATAGAGAGATATTTTTTGCCATCTTCACTGACGTAGGCCAAGTTCACTTCTGGGTTCTTTTCAATACTGCTCACGGTTTCGCAAGGGCTGTGACCAATAAACCAAATTTCTTTTGCGCCGATACTGGTTTCAGTGGTATTCATCGGGCAAGAGTGTAGATGGTTTTCATCATTACGAGTGGTCATCATGGTGTATTTGATGTCTTTTACCATTTCTTGGATGGTGTCCATTTGTTGTTGCTTGCTCATCATAGTTATCCTTTACTATTTAAAATTTGGAGTAAAAATTATTATTCGGTAAGTGTGACCTAGAGTACTAATAAGGTGGTCAATGATGCCTATTAACAGTTATCAATATAGCGATATCACCTAATAGAACGATACAGCTGGTCTGTAATACCCTGTGAAAGTTTGTAATTGTCTGCGTGATTTTATTCAGTAGATGATTTATCAATCAAAAAATACTGTTTAAAAATAGCCTTACCAAAAATAAGGCAATAAAAAACGCCAATAAACCGAGGTATATTGACGTTTTGGGCGACTCATTGACCGTAGGCTTATCTGAGCTAAATCGAGTTATATGTTACTTCTAAACTATAGCGATACTTCAAACTGCTCGCCGATGTCTTCAGCTGTTTTGCCATCTTGTAGCGCGGCGGCTGCCGTTTTGAACATGTTGATGGTAGAGCTACCGCCTAACCAGCACTCAACGCCATGCGGGACGACTTTGATTAGCTGTACGTTTGGATCTTCTTTACCATGCTCAAAAAACGCATTGTAGACTGGTGACCACAGTTCTTCTAATTTGTTTTTATCCGTTGGTAACTCAGCGTTAGCGCTTACAGAGACATAATCTTTCTCGTCTTTAGAAGCATAAGACAAGCCAATTTTTTGATTGTTCTGGATGTCTTTGACGACGTCTGATGTTTTGTCACCGATGAACCAAATCTCTTTACCACCGATACTCGCTTCGCTGGTTGTCATTGGCCAGGCATGTACGTCACCTTTACTATTGACCGTGCTTAACATCGCAAATTTTACGTCTTTGATAACGTCTTGGATTTTGTCGATTTGTTCTTGCTTATTCATAGAAGATTTCCTTTTCTTTATAGTGATTAGGTGGTTAATTATTTGTAGTAATCATTTTTATTCAAGGTAGATGTAATTCGTCTCTTAAAAAACATCGCCTCAACAACTGGAATTAGAATACCGAGTTATGCCTCTACATTTATATAGGTGCCCAGTAATGCGATGTGAGTGTTTGTAAGGAGTATGAGGGTTAGGTAAAAATTGTGATATCAGGCATCAAAATAATGAGGTCTGAAATGAGGTCTAGGAAGTATCGAAGCAAAACTATAGTGAACAATAGGTCGACTAGACTTGGCATTTAGCACATATGTGATGCTGACAGAAGACAACTTGTCGGCAATTTATCTTGGTTTAGACCTGCTTATTACAGGTCTTCTTGTTATAATACCCAGACCATTTACTTAGCATTGCAGAGATGCCTTGATCTTACGGATTATGCCTTTATGATGACCATCGCCGGACAACCGTTTCTTACCGATTTTCAGACGCAGCAACTCATCAGTCAGTTCCAGCAAAAAACCGAGCTAAATGTTAGTCAAATAAGTACTCAGCAAGTCTATGTGTTATCACGAGAGCTATCTGGTGATGAGCATAAAAAAGCGCTAGATCTACTGGCGGTTGACCCATCAACAACGTTAGCGGCGCCGCAAGACAATCAACGTCAAGTCATCGTTGGGCCACGTTTCGGCACCATCTCACCATGGGCAAGTAAAGCAATCGATATCTTTAATAACTGTGAGGTCGAGATTAACCGCGTTGAGCGTGTCGTTGTTTATACACTAACAATCGATGGTGAAGCGGGCGAAAAACTACCAGTAGACGCTGAGCAGTTGTTGTTTGACCGTATGACTCAGAGCTTGGTTTATGACTTGAGCGATGTGAATAAATTGTTTGACGATCAAGCGCCAGCCTCACTCAATCATATCGATGTGATTGGGCAAGGTCAGTCAGCGCTAGAGTCGGCCAATACAGAATTCGGTTTTGCATTATCCAGCGAAGATATCGATTATCTGATGAATGCGTACGTCAATGAATTAGGTCGCAATCCAACTGACGTTGAGCTGATGATGTTTGCACAGGCCAACTCAGAGCATTGCCGTCATAAGATCTTTAATGCTCAGTGGACCGTTGATGGGGAAGTGCAGCCAAAATCACTGTTCCAAATGATCAAAAACACTTACCAGTCGAACCCACAAGGTATCTTGTCAGCCTATAAAGACAACGCTGCTGTGATGGCTGGGTCTGATGGTATGCGTTTTTACCCTATCCCAACGGACGCGATGGATGCTGATTCAATCCATCCTTACGGATTCCATCAAGAAGACATCGATATCTTGATGAAAGTTGAGACACACAATCACCCAACGGCAATTGCCCCGTATTCAGGCGCGGCGACTGGTTCTGGCGGTGAGATTCGTGACGAAGGTGCAACAGGTCGCGGCGGTAAGCCAAAAGCGGGTCTAGCAGGCTTCCACGTGTCGCATCTGCATATTCCAGAGCTGGCTGAGAAATGGGAGCAGTCAGGTCAGCTGAGCACGCAAGCGTATGGTACGCCAGATCGTATGGCAACCAGCCTTGAGATTATGACCGAAGCGCCATTAGGCAGTGCCAACTTCTCAAACGAGTTTGGTCGTCCTAACTTATGCGGTTACTTCCGCAGCTTTCAGCTAGATACCTCTGCGGCAAAAGACGGTAGCGAGATGCGCGGCTATCACAAGCCAATTATGCTGGCAGGTGGTTACGGCAATATCAAACGCAACTTGATTGAAAAAAATACGATTAAAAAAGGCGATTTGCTCATCGTCCTTGGTGGCCCTGCGATGCAAATCGGTCTGGGCGGCGGTGCAGCCTCATCGGTCGATAGTGGCGAGCTTGATGAAGGCTTGGACTTTGCTTCAGTCCAGCGCGACAATGCTGAGATGGAGCGTCGTTGCCAAGAAGTCATCGATCGCTGCTGGGCGCTAGCTGGTGATGATGTAGACGCCAGTAATAACAGTAAAGACGGCAACCCAATTGTCTCACTACATGATGTAGGAGCTGGTGGTCTGTCTAATGCGATGCCAGAATTGGTCAATGACCATGAAATGGGCGCGCATCTGAACTTGCGTAAGATTCCATCGTTAGAAGCTGGCATGTCGCCAATGGCGATCTGGTCAAACGAAGCGCAAGAGCGTTATGTGCTGGCGATTCGTCCAGAGAGCAAAGATCAGTTTGACGCCATCTGTGCCCGTGAGCGTTGCCCGTATGCTATCTTGGGCGAGGCGACGGATATCCGTCAGCTAATCGTTGATGATGAGCTATTGGACGAGCAACCAGTCGATATGCCGATGCAAGTACTGCTCGGCGGTACACCAAAAATGCAGCGTAGCTTTGATCGTCAAGAGAGTACATTGCCAGCATTAGAGCTTGGCGAAGTTAATTTAGCCGAATCAATTACGGATGTATTGCGTCACCCAACCGTCGCTAGCAAATCATTCTTGATTAGTATTGGCGATCGCTCTATCACGGGTATGGTCGTGCGTGATCAGTATGTGGGTCGCTATCAAGTGCCTGTATCAGATTGCGCGGTGACGGCGTCAGGCTTAGTGGCGTTAGATGGTCAGCCAATGACTGGTGAAGCCATGAGTGTCGGCGAACGTACACCTGTTGCGCTGATCAATCCAAAAGCCTCTGCCCGTCTGGCAGTGGGTGAAGCAATTACTAATATCGCGGGCGCGCGTATCGCTCAGTTGTCTGATATCACCATGTCAGCGAACTGGATGGCCGCCTGTGGTGATGATGCAGAAGATGCGGCACTATTCGATGCGGTACATGCAATCGGCGAAGAGCTATGTCCAGCACTCGGTATCGCTATCCCAGTCGGTAAAGACTCGCTATCGATGCGTGCTAACTGGAGTGATGAAGAGGGCGCTGATAAATCAGTCGTATCGCCAATGAGTTTGGTCGTCACTGCGTTTGCCCCTGTCGTTGACGTGGCAAAAACGCTAACCCCTGAGCTAATCAATGGCGACAGCGCGTTCTACCGTATTGACTTGTCAAAAGGCAAATTGCGTCTAGGCGGCTCAATCCTTGCGCAAACGCTAAGCCAGCTCGGTAACGACTGCCCAGATCTTGCGCAGCCAAGCGACTTGATCGACTTCTTTAACTTTGTGCAAGCGGGTAACGAGCAAGGCGTCATTAGTGCCTATCATGATATCGGTGATGGCGGTCTGCTAGCGACTATTGCTGAGATGCAGTTCACCAGCCGTCAAGGTATCAAGCTGTCATTGAATGATGACAACTTACTCGGTCAGCTGTTCAGTGAAGAGCTGGGTGCGGTCATCCAAGTATTGCCAGAGAACGTCGCGGCTCTAATGCAGTTGGCAGAAGAGTTTAACGTTGCTGATATGCTGAGCCTCGTTGGTCAAAGCTCTGAAGAAGACAGCCTGCTGATTCAAACGCCAACGCTCATGGGCGATGATACTTTACGCTTTAGCCGTACTGAATTACAGCAGGCGTGGACTCAGGTCAGCTATCAAATCGCTCGCCGCCGTGATAACCCAGCGTGCGTACAGCAAGAGTATGACTTGATTAGCGACGCGAGCCATAAAGGCCTCATCGCTGCGCCAAACTTTGATCTGAATCAAAAAGTGGAAGCGCCTTATGTAAATAGCCGCGCTGATGCTAATAACAGCCAACCAAGAGTCGCTATCCTGCGCGAGCAAGGTGTCAACGGTCAGACAGAAATGGCAGCAGGCTTTACCCAAGCTGGCTTTGAAGCGGTAGACGTCCACATGAGTGATCTACTCAGTGGTCGCATCAACCTACGTGACTTCGATGGTCTGGTCGCTTGTGGTGGCTTTAGTTATGGTGATGTACTCGGCGCAGGCTCTGGCTGGGCGAACTCTATCTTGTTCCATGACGAGCTACGCATGCAGTTTGTCCGCTTCTTCGCTCGTCCTGATACCTTTAGCTTGGGTGTCTGTAACGGCTGTCAGATGATGGCACAGCTCAAAGACCTGATCCCAGGGGCGGAAAACTTCCCACGCTTCGTCGCTAACAAATCAGCACGTTTTGAAGCGCGTACCGTCAACGTGAAAGTTGAGCGTACCAAGTCGATCCTGTTCAAAGGTATGCAAGACAGTATCTTGCCAATCGCGGTGGCGCATGGTGAAGGCTATGCCACGCTGGACAATACCGAGATCGACGGTATGGCAAACCACGGTCAGCTCGCCATGCGTTATGTCGATAGCCAAGGTCATCCAACTGAGACCTATCCGCTCAATCCAAACGGTTCGCTCGGCGGTGTCACGGGTCTGTGTAGCACCGACGGTCGCGTCACTATCATGATGCCGCATCCTGAGCGTAATCTAAAAGCGTATAACCACAGCTGGAAATCAGAAGAATGGGACGAGGACGGCGCGTGGATGCGTATGTTCCGTAACGCGCGCGCTTGGTTGCGCTAGGAAAATTTGAATTAATCTTAGATAATAAAAAAGCTGGGCTTCGGCTCACCTTTTTTGTGTTTGGGGTTTGGATTTTTGAGAGGTAGGGGAGCTATTTCCCGCCTTCCACTTGTATCTACCAGTCTAGGCGCGGCGATGGCTACGGTTTGGGTCGTCGCTTGCTTCGCGTCGACACCCCAAAACCTAGCCATCGCAACTCGCCCAAACTATCAGGATACCGCTACAGTCGGGGCTAAACCGCACCTCCGAATAACCATCGTTTATTGATTAAGAATAACCTCTTCTTCAGTAAACCAGTTTTCAGAAACAACATAGTCTTTAACAGCTTGTGGATTTTCCGAATAGACAACAATAGCTAAGCTTTCTTTAGCCCGACTACAAATAACGTAGAATAGACGTCGTGTTCTGTCTAAGACTGACTCTTTACTTTGCTCTATATTACTTTTATCAGTGTCTGACAATAGTACTGCCCCAAGCATTTTTTCATATTTAAAAAGGAAACCACCAGACTCTGAATCATTTAAGATAGCTAGAACTCTAGGATATTCTAGTCCTTTTACACTTTGATGAGTAGAAAACCCTAGTTCATTACTATCGTATTTAAGATATTCTATTAATTCTAAATAGGGTGCTTCAATAGTTTCTTTCCACGCATTTAGTGAGTTAGAGGTGTTCTGTTCATTACTGTCTAAATCAAAGCACGCTAATAGTTTTTCTGGGACTTCAAGTAATTCACTCTGGTTTATTAAAACCAAAATATCTTTAATGGATTGTTGATTTAGATCTAGATTTAAAATGAACTCATCAAGACTATGGCTAACTTGTCTGATTATAGCTGAAGTAAGTAATTCACTATTTTGCATACGCGGACAGTAAGTCTCTAAGATGCGCATTATAGTAAAGTCATCTCTTTCAGAAATAGCGTCAATCAATGGTTTAAGTTGTTCTTTTAAAAAGCTAATAATTGATCCAGTTCCCTGCAATAGGCTATCTTTAGTATTAGAGTTTTTACTAAGAGGTTCAAAAAAAGCTAAAAATCCTGCCCTTTTTGCTAACATTTTGTGCTCAAGCACAAGAGTTCGAATGTCATCTTGCCATTTTTCATCATCGCAAATCTCATTCATTTGATTCTTAACTGATTGTTCAAACTGTGTTGCATCACTGCTTTCCCTATCTGTTATAAATAGTCTAACAATGCCATTACTCAGTTCTTTATCAGTGGGTGCAGTCTGCTGTAATTCATCTGTGAGCATTCTGACTTTATTAACGAGCTCTCTGACACGATTAGGGCAGCGATAGTTGTCAGTTTTTGAAGGTGTTTTCCAATTAACTGGCAAATTTTCAATAATATCAGTATAGCCATCGGAATATATACGTTGCATCAAGTCACCGAACAGGCCTATCGTAATTTGTTCGGGTAGTTGTTCTTGAGTTTTAATTATTGCTTGTAGTAAGTCTTTTTGAGTATCTTGGCACTCATCAATGAATATGATGGGGAATTGATTTGCTACAATCTTACGCATTAACTCATGTTGATTTAAAAAGTGCGCGCATATTTGGATAACATCAGTATGATTTAACGTACCTTTTCCAAATAGCTGTTGGGTTGCACTATAAATAAAATCATTTATCGAATTTAATTCATCTAATTCTGTTTGCTTTTTCTGTCTATTAGCTTCATGTTTAGCTCGAGTAGTATCATTTCGTGCATTGTTTACTTGATCTTCAAGTTTAGTTACTTGCTCTATTAATTTAATTGTCTTCCAACTTCTTATATCTTCTGTAAAAGGCTTTATTAGCTCCCAAGCGAAACTATGAATCGTTGAAATAGTGAACAAAGAGTCATGCTTGAGCCTATGCTGTATTTCATCACATGCTGTATTTGTATAAGTAATAACTGCTACTTTTTGACCTCTTATCAACATTTCATCTTTTTTCATCTTTTTAATTTGTTGCAATAAGTTGACCAGTGTTCGAGTTTTACCAGAACCTGCACCAGCAAATAATAAAAAACTGTTTTTAGACTCAATGTATTCATAAATCTGGCTGTCAACGCCAGTTAATTCAAAGTTCATTGAGTTCTCCAATAGGTATATTAGCCAACTCATTAGCCAACCAATTTAATCCTTCATCAATGTAGTTCGGTACAATTAGCTTTTCTATTTCAACCTCATATAATATATTTAATGCCATAACAGCCTTTGTACCTGACAGAGCATTAAACATTGCTTCGCAGGCGTTATCAAGAGTGTCCGCATGTGTAGCATCACACATTTTTTTGAGCATACCAATAAAATCTTCGCTCTTAGATTTGAATAAATTAAAGTTTGATAAAACTAGTGCGTCTTCAAAGGTGTATGGAATGGCTTTTTGTGGTGAACCTTCATCAAATTCGACATCAATTTCTATTTGATAGGCAATTCTTGACTTTCTAACCACCTTATTTTCTTTATCTAAGTCTAAAACACTATCTAAATCTCGATTATCTAATTCGAGCCAATGCGTTAACTCATCACAGTTTGAGGTATAATTTTTCCCTCTTTTAGGCCTATCTTTCTCATTGTTTGTGTCCTTTGAATCTAAGTCAGTAATCACTAAGGTTGGTAAACCTAAGGCATCAATCAGAGGTTTGAATTTATGAGCATATGCACCACCGACTTCTAAAATAGAAAGGTATTTTGACGTTAACTCAGGGTATTTCTCAATAATGAAATGGGGTATTAGCATCCTTTCCGCTGAGCCTTCGACCATTATTATTGCATCTGCAAAAAATAAATCACAATGCATGACTCTAAGATAACGTGAAACGAATTTTTTAGTCTTTTTAGCGTCTTGGTCTCCCTCTGAAAATACTTTTGATAAACCAATAGTTTCTGAACAAGGGTAGTTGTCATCAGTCTTTTTTCTTTTGAAGTATGTTAGGGTATCAAAACCTGATTCATGAGCAATATAGCTAGAATGGGTGCTAATTATTAAATGCGTAGTAAAGCCATCTGGTGCACCACTATCTAAAATTGTGTACGAATTCCTAATAAATATTTGCTGAGCCTGAGAATGTAAGTGTGCTTCTGGTTCTTCTATCAAAACTAAATGTATAGGTTCAACGATATTATTTTCATTTATTGGATCTTTAGCTTTGTTCTTTTTCAACCATTCGTCTCTAAACTTTAGTAATTGAAAGAATATAAAGATGAGATTTCTATATCCCAGTCCATTGTGTCTTTCTGGCAACTCATGACCTGTCTGCAAAGCATTTTGGGTACTAAACAATAGAGTAGTATTCTGTTTAAGAATTGATGATGTATCTATTTCGCTTTTTAGAGTAATGCTAGGATCGCCATGACTACTTGGATAGCCTAACTTGCTCAGCTCCGTCATCAAATCTGCAAAGTCTTCATTAAGTTGAGTACTGAATTTGCATTGAAGTTCTTCTACTTGTCTTAGAGCTGTTATGTCATCAGGAGTCGGAGAAGTTTTAGGATTTATATGCTTATCGTAGTAAGAGCCTAAATGTTGCGATAAACTTGTCGCGGTTGAACTTTGATCATCAGAATCATCGAAGCCTCTTTGAGCAGGTACAATACTAACTTTAAATATTCCATTAAAAGGATATTTAGATAGTTTTTTGAAGTTTCCGGTTGCTGTATTTGAGTCCAAAAGATATGCTTGAATACTAAAAAAAGTATTTAAATTATTACCAATTTTGAGGAATCCCCACAGATTCCTAGGGAAAAGTAAGTCGTCAGCATCAGTTAATAAGGAGTTGATAGAGTCAACGTATTCATTGAACTTCTGTTTCAATATATCAACGTCGTTAGGTTCAAAAATTAATCTTATTGAAATCTCTTCATTATTCCAGCTCAATGACGGTATTATATGTTTGATTTTGGGTAGATCACTATCTTGAATGTCGTCCAAAGATATCTCTAATGTTGGACAGAAATTTTGAATTTCATCTATAGACCAAGCAACAGAAAAATTATCTATAAGATTGATTTTATTTAAGGGAAAGTCAGTAACTTTAAACCTTTTTTCATTATTACCCAAAAAAGCCATTAGACAATACATGGCTGATGTTTTACCGCTGTTGTTGGCTCCAACGAATAGAGTAGTCTTATCAAAAATTGATATAGTACAGTCTTCCAATTTTCGAAAGTTTTTGATATTTATTTTACTTATTTGCATTTTTTAAGCTTCCTTTCCATAGATAAGCGTTTTGATATTACTAATTCTAACTTCCTTATTCCCTGCAAGGATCATACAAAAAAAATCTTCTTATACAACTATAACTATATTTAAAAAAATGGTCTATTTTTATCCAACTATTTATATTTCAAACGCTATTTACTATTTTTCTAAGCTTCAGCAATCAACTCATGAATCTTAGCACTTTTTCTTAACACGCAAGCATCAAATGCAGACAGAGTTTCAGATTTCTATTTTCCTGCGCTTCACTATCTTTTTCTTCTAGATATCTTTGCAGATGATCTTGTTCGGAATTACTCATCGTTTATCTCTCTTATTATTTTCTAATATCCAAAAAAAACGGCACTGAAATCAGCGCCGTTTTAAAAGTCGCGACAATGTAAAAGCTAACTACGACTCGTCAAATACTGAATCGCTAAAATCAATCCCAGCTTAAAATCACCTTACCGCATTGCCCACTTTCCATGATATCAAAGCCTTTTTGAAACTCATCAATGTGCATGCGATGGGTAATGATTGGTGTCAAATCAATACCGCTGATCAGCATTTGCTCCATCTGATACCACGTCTCCCACATCTCACGGCCATAAATACCTTTTAGGGTTAGCGCCTTAAAAATAATCTTGCTCCAATCCACCGTGGTGGTGTTAGGCAAAATACCCAAGAGCGCAATTTTGGAGCCGTTATACATGTTACTAATCATCGAATCAAAAGCTTGAGGCGAGCCTGACATCTCAAGCCCAATATCAAAACCGTGCATTTTTAGCTCAGCAATGGCGCCTTCGATGGTTTCACCTTTGGCTGGGTTGATGGTCATCGTCGCGCCCATTTTTTTGGCAAGCTCTAAGCGATAATCGCTGATATCGCTGACCACAATATTACGTGCTCCTGCGAAGCGGCAAATCGCCGTTGCCATTGACCCAATCAGTCCTGCACCCGTGATTAGCACATCTTCACCAAGGACAGGGAATGAAAGGGCGGTATGAGTGGCGTTGCCAAAGGGGTCCATAATGGCGGCCATCTCATCGCTGATACGCTCATCGAGTTTGATGACATTATCGGCAGGTATCACCAAGTATTCGGCAAACGCGCCATCACGGTCAACGCCCACGCCTATAGTGTTTTCGCACACATGCAGCTTACCTCGGCGGCAGTTACGGCAATGTCCACAAGCGATATGGCCTTCGCCTGTGACGCGGTCGCCCACTTCAAGATGCTTGACACCATCGCCCATTTCACTAATGACACCGACGTATTCATGTCCGATAATCATCGGCGTCTTGATGGTGTTTTGTGACCACTCATCCCACTTATAAATGTGCAAATCTGTCCCACAAATGGCAGTTTTTTTAATTTTAATTTTAACGTCATTGATGCCGACGGTCGGCTCTGGCACGTCTTGCATCCAGATGCCTTTTTTATCATGGGCTTTAACCAGTGCTTTCATACTTTTCTCTTATTTAACGGTGTTGCATTTTATTGTTGAATCTAGATAAATACCGAACGACGCTTAATCAATCACTTTCATTTGCTTGGCGACTTTGGTAAAGGCGGCGATACACTGGTCTAGCTGCTCGCGAGTATGAGCGGCAGAGAGCTGGACACGAATGCGAGCCTCGTCTTTGGGGACAACAGGGTAGAAGAAGCCAATCACATAAATGCCCTCTTCAAGCAGTGCCTCTGCCATTTGTTGCGAGACATTAGCGTCATACAGCATCACCGCGCAAATTGCCGATTCGGTGGGCTTGATATCGAAGCCTGCATCTTGCATTTGCTTGACAAAATAAGCGGTATTTTCATGCAGTTTGTCTTGTAGGGTATTGTCCTCTGCTAGCATCTCAAACGCTTTCAACCCAGCGGCTGCGATCATGGGCGGAATGGAGTTGGAAAACAAATATGGGCGTGAGCGTTGACGCAACATCTCAATCATTTCTTTTTTACCCGTGGTAAAGCCGCCAATCGCACCGCCAAATGCCTTGCCTAATGTACCAGTGATCAGCTCAATATCACCGCGTAGATCAAACAATTCAGTCACGCCGCCACCCGTGCGACCGACGACGCCTGCTGAGTGACACTCGTCAATCATGATCATAGCATCGTATTTTTGTGCCAACGCATAAATCTCATCCATCGGCGCCACATTGCCATCCATTGAAAACACGGCATCGGTGACAATTAAACGAAAACGTTGTGCTTGCGCTGCTTGCAATTGTGTCTCTAAATCTTGCATATCTGCATTGGCATAGCGATAACGCGCCGCTTTACACAGGCGCACACCATCGATGATTGAGGCATGGTTTAACGAGTCAGAAATAATGGCATCCTCAGCGGTCAGCAATGGCTCAAAGACACCGCCATTGGCATCGAAACAGGCCGCATAAAGAATCGTGTCTTCGGTATTAAAAAACTTAGAAATCGCCGCCTCTAATTGCTTATGTAAATCTTGCGTACCACAAATAAAACGTACCGATGACATGCCATAACCTGAGTCTTCAATAGCCTCGGTAGCCGCCTTTTTAATCTCAGGATGGTCAGACAATCCAAGGTAATTATTGGCACAGAAATTCAGCATTTCACGGCCGTCGGCGATTGTGATGAGCGCATCTTGCGGAGAGGTGATAACGCGCTCGTTTTTATACAGACCTGCGTCGCGGATATCGCTTATTTCTTGTTGTAGATGTTTCTGAAAGGCTTGGTACATAATGATTCCTTTTTTACTATTATTGGCGTTTGCTTAGGAGTTTTTGATAGGACCAAATTATTTGCTTATTGATGCGAGTTAAGCACAGATGTCTAAATACTGACGCACCACATTATCCATGCCTTGCTCTAGTGATTCAATCGTAAACGCATGACCGATAGACACCTCAGCGATATTACCAAGACTGAGTAACTCGGCTAAATTCTCTAAATTCAAATCATGACCGGCGTTGACGCGAATGCCGTTGTCACTGGCGAGATTGATACAGTCGCTAAAGCGTTGCTTGACCTCATCGAAATCAATATTGTCATCGCGCTTACCATTACTGTAGGCGCGCGCCCATTCTTCGGTATACATCTCGATCGTTTGCACGTCGCTGTCGATGACGGCTTTGATTTGCTCGATATCAGGATCGATAAATACCGCGCAGCGTGTGCCAAACCCTTGCAGCTCATGACTCAGCGCTGAGAGCATGTCTTTATGTTTGATGATATCGAAACCATGATCGGAGGTCAGTTGGTCTTCGCTGTCGGGCACGAGGGTACATTGATGCGGTTTGACCTCGCGAATCAGAGATAAAAACTGCTCGTTCGGGTTGCCCTCGATATTGAACTCGATGTCTTTATAATCTTTTAAAAACGCACTGATATCATAGACATCTTGGTATCTGATATGACGCTCATCAGGTCGCGGGTGCACGGTAAAGCCTTTGACACCCAGATCAATCAGCTTCTTCACGAAGTACAGTAGGTTGGGATAATCTGTGCCGCGAGAGTTTCTGATTAAAGCGAGTTTATTCAAATTGACGCTAAATAGAGTGCTCATAATATGTCCTTTTTCATTGTTGTTATGGATGGATTATTGGTTATTAATGGCTAATACCTAATTTTAGTAGAAGTCATCGCGACTAGCATACTTCATATTGAGCGCCTGCAATATCGCATAGGTTTCGCTATCCATATTACCCGTTGGCTGCTGCGGTCTGAAATGCAATTGAAACGCATAGATCACATCACGGCTGGGCTTGTCCCACTCGTCGCTATTATTGATTTGATAGCCGTATTTTCGAAAGGCTTGCTTGATCTCCTGCACGCTTGGCGCGACCAAGGTACGCCGACTCATAATTTCTTGCTTGTCCGCTTCATTATACCAAGCGCCGATACCGTACTCTTTGTACAGTTGCTCCCATGGGAATTTTGCACCCGGGTCGATCTTGCGCGAGGGTGCCATATCTGCATGACCGATGATGTTTTTTGGTGAGATGTCATAGCGTCTAGCGATATCTTGCACCAGCTCCGCAACTTTTTTAATCTGCAATTCATCAAACGCCACATAATGCTCATAAGGATGGTAATCCATATTGCCATTCTTTAGCGCGTCTCGATATTCAGGCTTGATCCCTGCGTTGACGATTTCGATACCGATAGACGTATCATTGAGGATGGTTCTACCTGAAAAGCCACCGTCGCCTGCATGCCACGCGCGCTCAGACTCTGGAACGAGGTTATAGATTTTATCATCGTCGTTGTCCAAGACCAGATAGTGCGCGCTGACATTGCCCGTAGTCAGTGTTTTAATTGAACGTTCATTATCTGAGACCGTATAGTGTAGGACGATGGTTTTTATGCGCTGGCTTTTGCCAGTCGATTGATAAGTGTCGCTGTCGACGCTGTAGTTTTTGGTTGTTGCCACTGGTGAGGTCGTGGTTACGCAGCCAATCAAAGGCAGAGTTAAGCCAAGTGCTAAGAAGATGTTTTTTACCATGAAATGCTCTATATAGGAAGAGTTGTGGTTATAGCTTCGTTTGCGTTTGATGCTATTGGTGTCTATTTCGTTCGACAGGTAAATGCTACTTTCCGTTAACTAACGACAGACTTAACGTTAGGATTGACTGCGATTTTTTTATAACCAATTGCCCCGAGCAGAATAAAGAATCCCAATAAGACATAAGCATTAAATGATAGCGCCGCTGGTGAAAATGGTAGTAGCAATAGCGATATAAAGACCACACTGATCAATACAGAGAGATAATTTAGTAAGCCTGCCTGTTTCTTTTTTCGCTCATTGATAAGGTCAGCGGTCGTGACATAAGCGAAGCCAACCGTAATGCCCAAGGACGCCATCGTCACGATATCGAGTAGGTAGTTTCTACCTAGCCAAGGAGAGAGTAGACATACCAAGCATATCAATATAACGGTTTTTTGCTTACTAAATTGGTTGCGTTTATCTGTAAATACGCTAGGCAATAACGACGTGTCGCCCATAGATTCTAAGAGCTTAACTGATGACAATATAAAGCCGTTGATACCGCTCATTATCGAGCCAATCATAGCGATCGATAGCAGCCAGATACCGATGCTACCAATCCGATTGTCTATGCCTTCACCTGTCGCCCAGTGGCTGTCTTTGATTGCTTGATAGTCAAAGTTCATGTTTAGCGCGGTAAAGTAATTGATTAAAAAGTAAAACAACACACCTGCGATGAGTGAAATTAGGATAATACTTTTGGTCTTGGTTTTTGAATCGCTAATGGCTTTTGAAATCTGAGGTGTGGTCTCAAAACCAACATACGCCCACGGCATAACGGCCAAGATAGGTAACCATGCCAGACTGGTGATAGAGCTGCTAGACATATCAGCTGGCAAAAACGCTTGGCTCGTTGGTGTCATCCAAAGCGATGCAAAAAACAGCGCGGTGACTGATAGAATCATAAAGAGGGCAATATAGAGTTGGATTTTTGCGCCGACTCGTATGCCTTTTAAATTGATATAACTGAACAAAATAATAGCCGCGCTGCATAAGAACACTTCACTGGCGTAGACTTCCCAACCAGCAATCGTATACAGATAGCCTAATTGTAAGTCGCTAGGTAACAGATAGCGCAATAGCAAAGCGACAGCTGATATATTAAGCGCGATAATAGAGATATAGCCTATCGTGACGCCCCAACCATAAATATAGGCATGCTTGCGATTGATGTATTTTTCAATCCAATAGATACCGCCTGATTCATTCTCTGGCGTTTGGGTCAGCAAATTAATATAGGCACGCGCAACCATATAGATGGCTAAAGTACCGATAATAATAGCAATAGAAGAGCCTAGTAGCTGTGACTGTGGCAAAAATAAATCGCCTGGCATGACATAAGCACCCCAACCGATAATCGCACCAACGCTAATCGCTATCGCTTGTAGGTAGCTGATACTTTCTGTCTTTTCACTCATGGGGTGCTCCTTCACAATTAAAGATAGAGAAGGAGAGAGTGTTTATTATGGAGCTGACATAGAACATGAAAAACCTTGTGACGCCATTACGCAGGGTAGTGGCTATCTTTTATAAATAGAAAGTCATATTAAAGGTTTTTGTTGAGTGTTACCTTTTTAATCCTGTTGGATTTTCTTAGCCAGAACCTTTTTCCAACTTTCTTCCAAACATTCAATCTCGAGCCACGGCTCAATCACCTCAGCGTCAAACTTCTCTTTTGAGTTAGACAACTGCCAAAGTGTCTCAAGCGTAGCAAACGGATAAGGACGTTCGACTAAGTAGACCGGCAAATCAGCGTTAATCATGCCATCACGCACCACTTGAAAATACCAGCCTGAGATACCTTGTTTGCTAACCCATGCCGCGATATTAGGCACCTTGGTAAATTGGCCAATCTGATCGTTGATTTTGTAGCACGGGCGGCGCGGTTGAACGATACGCAGTTGTACGCTATCTTCACCGTTTATTTTGTCGTCGCCATACTGATAAACATCGCCAATACAGACGTTAGACTCATCCATCTCAGGCAAGCCATCAACGGCTTCAGTGGTAAGGTTTTCTCCAAGCGTACCGACACGTACTTTTAGGTCAAACTCTGTGTTGATTTTTTCATAAGTGGCCGTTGGCAGTTGATGTACGGCCTTGAGTGGGCCGCCATGATGTTTGCGGTCGGCTTGCTCGTCAGTGGTCAATCCCATAAAGTTGACGGCGACGGGTGCTGTAATGGGCGCTTTATCGATGGCGCTCATTTCTTCACGAGTGAACGGCATGGCTTTGCCTGCGCGGACACATACCAAATTTGCCACATGCAAGGGTAGGTCAATCTCAGAATTTGAGCGGTGAGTAGCAGACATGGGCAATCCTTAATGATACGTGAGAGCAGGACAAAATTTGCGCGGCAATAGTGGTAAGGATGATAGCAATCTATCCGACAATTATCCATTTTAATGGCTGTTTATCATGACAGATATGTCTAAATATCGGCACAAAAAAGACCAGAATAACAATTCTGGTCTTTTTGATTTCATGCTTTTAGTATGACAAGATTATTGTACTCAATAATCTTATTTGTTCTTGTTGCGACGACCTGCGGTTTTCTTTTCACGCGGTGTGGCAACCAGCTCAGCCAACTGATCCGGTGATGACCATAGGCCCTCTAAGTCATAGAACTCACGCGCTTGCGGGGTCATGATATGGACAACAACCGCGCCCAAGTCAATCAAAGTCCAGTCAGAGTCGATACCGCCTTCACGGCCAAGCGGCATAAAGCCTGCTTGTTTGGCTTCAGCGCCGACGCTATCCGCCATCGCGCGTACATGACGTTTTGAGGTACCATCAGCGATGACGATACGTTCGGTGACGTCAGTTAAGTCTTCTACATTCATTACAGTGATGTTCTTTGCTTTCATATCATCTAGCGCGCTTTGTACAAGGTTCAAGCACACGGTTAAGCGTTCTTCGGTCATGGTGTTGATCATAAATTTTAATCTCTTCAATCGTAACTATTAAAAATAAAGGGGTAAAACGTCAATTTGTCTGATTCGACTGATCATATGTCGTCAGTCACGTATAGAGACAGGATAAGCAAAATGACATAGATAAGGCGATTTTAACGGAATTGAGCAGCAGAATATAGCTGATGGGCGATAATATAGTGATAAACGGCAGGATTGAGCCATTTAGCTAATGAATTGGGGTGAGTATTGCTCATAATATCATTTATTGGTGCGATAGATGCGATTTGCCTGTTAGTGACGGGCATTTTATTTGTTTCAGTCGCCAATATTTGTAGTTGTTCGCGTATTTGTGTACTTGATACGGCAGTGATCGGTCGCGTATCTATATAAATGCGTCCTTTCATAGCGCTTTTCAAGTCAGTGCTATCTGTTTCTAAGCTATCTACCAAGCATCGAGTAATTGGGGTTAATAATTCAATCGGTGAGTCGGTTACATGTGATTGTAAAGGTAGAGGCAGTTGCGATTGTAAGGTTGCTAGATATTGCGAGGCCGCTATAGGGTTTTCAAATGATGTCGCACTGTTAGAAATTCCACCATTGATATGATCGCTATCCTCACGATTAAACACCCACAGATTGACATAGTCGGTAAGTTGTAAGCCGTCTTTCCATTTATCCAAACTGCGCGCGCTGTCCATACCCATGATAAATATCAAACAATCATTAGGATACTGCTGTCTGAGTGCGCGCACACTATCAATCGTATAGACGGGCGGCGCTTGCCACAGCTCCAGCTCGTTGATTTGTATCGGTGTGTCTTGCGTTGCGAGTTGCAACATGGCCAAGCGATGAGCGGGATCTGTGCTTTGCGTTTTGAATGGCGAGCGCGCATTGGGTAATAAAGATACATGTAAGGGGCGGTTTTGCTGCGTTGCGATTGGCAACAAGTCCTGATAAATGTGTAGAGCCACTTCTAAATGACCACTATGTACCGGATCAAATGAGCCGCCAAGATAAGCACGGATAGCAGGGGCAGTTGTTTTTTTTTGAGGATTGATGCTCGTATTTGACATAAATAAATGCGTAAAAAGAGATGAAGTATCTGTTGGTATCAAAGCACCTTACTTTTTTATTCGCTAACCTTTTTATATTAACTGAATCATAGCGCTATTGTAGAGGGCAGGCGAGTATCTGTCACCACTATCTATCACCACCTATAGTCAGTGAAAATTAATACCGCTACATTATGCACTGTTAAATCAATTTTTTTGCTTGCTGTGCCTGCGCAGACAGAGGCTGCAAAAATTGATATTAGCAGTACCGTATCTTTTTTGAGATACTTTGACTATACCACCACAGCACCAATAAAAAACCGACCATCATGATGATAGTCGGCGGTATAACGGACTTTGATTGGCAAATCGTATAGCGATTAAATCAGATCGCTATACGCTTGGATGGCGGTTAGCGCGATGGTATAGACGATATCATCAACGAGCGCGCCACGCGATAGATCATTGACTGGCTTATTCAAACCTTGCAGCATCGGTCCAACGCTGATGACATTGGCGCTACGCTGCACTGCTTTATAAGTGGTGTTACCAGTATTAAGATCAGGGAAAATAAAGACGTTGGCTTGACCTGCGACAGGAGAATCAGGCGCTTTTTGTTTACCCACACTCATGACCGAGGCGGCATCATACTGTAGTGGGCCGTCGACTTTGAGGTTTGGCGCACGCTCACGGACGATTTGAGTGGCACGAGCGACTTTTTCGACATCAGCACCTGCGCCTGATGAGCCCGTAGAATAGCTGATCATCGCGACTTTTGGATCGATACCAAAGGCAGCAGCAGACTGTGCCGATTGGATGGCAATTTCAGCCAACTCTTCAGCATTCGGATCAGGATTAATCGCACAGTCACCATAGACAACCACTTGCTCAGGCAACAGCATAAAGAACACTGATGATACGAGCGAGTACTGCGGCGCGGTTTTTATTAATTGAAACGCTGGGCGTACGGTATTGGCAGTGGTATGAATCGCACCTGAGACCAGACCATCGACCTCATCTAGCTGCAGCATGATAGTGCCAAGATACACCGTATCTTTTAGATATTCAGCGGCGACGTCTGCGCCAGTTTTACCTTTGCGGCGCTCCACGACAGCAGCGATATATTTGCTCATATCAAGGGTATCGGGGTCAATGATTTCTAGACCTTCTGGCAACGTCAAATCGCGATTTTTGGCGACTTGCTCGACATCGCTACGCTTGGCCAGTAGTACGCAGTTGGCAATACCGCGGCTTTGACAGATACAGGCCGCTTCGACGGTACGTGGCTCAGAACCTTCTGGCAATACGATACGTTTTTTGGCGTGCTGTGATTTTTTGACCAACTGATGGCGAAACGCAGATGGGGACAAGCGCGGTTCATGATTACGGCTAAAGTATTCTTTAATCCAGCTCAAATCCAAATGAGCAGCGACATAACGCGCTACTTCTTCTGCACGCTCAGTGTCATCGCTTGGAATCTCAGAACTCATATGCATCAAGCTCTGTACCGTTTGATAGCTGTCGCTCTCTACGCTCATGACAGGGATGCCGGTTTTGAGCGCTGATTGCCAAAGCTCAGCGACCGTTTTGCTTGGGGTGATACCGCCAGTGAGTACCAAACCTGCCAATGGAATCCCATTAATACAGGCCAACCCAGCAGCCAGCAATAAATCATCACGGTCACCAGGCACCACCATTAACGTACCGCGCTTAAAGACTTCGTTGACGCGTGCTACCGAGCGCGCCGTTAGACTAATGCGATTGATACGACGTGTTTTTGCTTCACCGATATTGAGCCAAGTAGCATCCAGCTCTGTGGCAATATCCCATGTGCGCGGCACTGATAACGAATCACTAAAGGGAACGACACCGATAAGGCGAAACGCATCAGTATTGAACGAAGGCGATAGGCGCTGCACTTCTTGCAAAAAGGTTGGATCTAAGCTGACGACTGCCTCACCCGGAGCGACTGGTTGATTTTCAAAGGTATTGGGTACGTCTTGTACACGCATCAATATCACGCCTAATGTACGTGCATCCATGACACCGCCGAACTCGCGAGCATGCACATCCAATTTGTCTGCTAAATAGGCAGGTTTGCTGATATCCGCCGTACTGACAAATATAATCTTGGCATCTAAAGCATGGGCAAGCGCACGGTTGATTTGTGAGGCGTAAGAGGTCTCAGTGGTCGGCACCAGACCTTCACAGATGATGACCTCAGGGCCATCATCAATTGTATGATAATTGGCAATCACTTCTTCCATCAAATCATCAAGATTGCCATCGCCCAGCATCCGCTCGACGTGCTGACGGCTGATCGATTTGGGCGGCTTTAGACCAAAGGCATGCATGGTCAATGCACTTGAGCTGTCTAAGCTGTGCTGCTTATCCAGCGTATCGTCTTGCAAAAACGGCTTCATAAAGCCCGCTTTGATACCGTTGTAATCAAACGCGCGAATCAGTCCAAGCGCGGCTGATGTCACACCGATACCGCGGCTAATGGGAACAAGTAAAATGGTCTGCATAGTGTATCCTACGGTTTATTTTATTATTAAGTTCAATTCACCCTTGGCAGAATGAGCAATGTGTTGAGTATTTACGCCATAGCTTTATAGCAAATGCTAAGTATATAGGTATGGCGTATCAAACACTTTCACGCTTATATTAAATTCAATGCCTGACGCGTCTCTTGAGCAATACGGTACTCTTCGTCAGTTGGGACGACCCATAGCTCGATACTGCTGTCATCTGCGTGGAAGCTGCCTTCTTTACCACGAACCAAACTGGCATTTTTGTCAGCATCTATTTGGATACCGAAATGACGCATCACTGCCAGGATTTTGGTACGTGTAATGTCGGAGTTTTCACCGATACCGCCAGTAAAGACAATACCAGTAAATTCTGGTAGCGCACAGCTAAGACTGGCCAGATATTTACCAGCACGATAGCAGAACATCTCGATAGCGAGCTGCGCATCTTCGTGACCTTCACTAGCTGCTTGCTCAATGGTACGTAAGTCGTTAGACAGTCCTGAGATGCCGAGTAGACCGCTTTCATTATTGAGCATTTTGTCGGTCTCTTCTAAGCTCATATCGAGCTGACGCTTCAGATGCATGTGCAAGCTAGGATCTACATCGCCACTACGCGTGCCCATCATGAGGCCCTCAAGCGGGGTCAAACCCATGCTAGTATCGAGACTTTTGCTATCGTATACTGCCGCTATTGAGCAACCATTACCCAAATGCGCGGTCAACCAACCATGTGGGCCTTTTGCCTCGGTGATTTGGCTAGTGCGTTCTGAGACATAGGCGTGAGACGTACCATGAAAACCATAGCGACGGATTTTATGTTCTTCGTATAGATACTTTGGTAGCGCATAGCGAAAAGCAACGGGCGGCATGGTCTGGTGAAAAGCGGTGTCAAACACCACTACTTGTGGCATATCAGGATAGATCGCCTGAACCGCTTCGATACCTAGGGCGTTTGCAGGGTTGTGTAGCGGAGCTAGTATCTTGAGGCGCTTCACTTCTGCCAATGCATGCTCGTCAACGCGAACAGCTTTAGAATATTCGCGACCACCATGTACCACGCGGTGCCCGACGGCGATGAAATGATACTGCTCTAGTAGCTCAAGGATTTTTTGTAGTGCCAGCTTATGGCGACCACCAGGGATAGAGATTTCAAGCTTTTCACCGTTTAGGGTCGTGTGTTTAATACGGGCAGTATCGAGACCTAGGTTTTCGGCAAGACCAGTGATACGAGTAGAGTTGTCATCGCTAATCAACGCGTATTTGATGGAAGACGAGCCGCAGTTTAAAACCAAAGTTGGACTGGTCAGGGTTGATGTTTCAGAGTTCTTATCATCAAAAGTGGTCGTTAGGCTGGCGCTCATACTCTATCCTTAGATTGGTTTTTATAGGTGGGTTTTTGTAGGTCGAAAATCATCATATCGTCAGATTACTATGATAAAAATGACACTTATATCGCATCGTGTTCATATTACGGTGATGATAGATTGATCGGTGTTTAACACAAAATTAGCCATATCCATGCTGATCTATCAAACAAGTATATGATAGATCTTAGTCATACTGAGGCTGATGGTTGTATCTTATTACTATATAGCAGTACCGCCGAATCGTAGGCCTGCGCCTCATCATAGCCGTAAGGTCGCGGTATAATGTAACATATTTTTGTAGCTATACCGCGATAACGGTAAGGTTTAAAATTGGTGTCTATCAAGCGTTCAAAATATTGGTACATCTGTTATAGCTAGTGGCTCCTAGGCACTTTAGTCATTGACTATGGGCTGTTGTAGAGCAACCTTATAAATATCAAAAATTGTAAGAAATATTGTCTAAATACCTATCAGACATGTTTTTATGCGCAAATTATCAAGCGATATCGTCAGTAAATTATGATGAAAGCATCAAACCAATCCCCGCTATGAGCCAAATTTATTAGCCAATGCTGTTCAGTATGCGTACAGCTTTGTGTCATAATGCTATGATTAAAACTTTGATATTGGCTATGCTTTGGCTGCCTTTTTCGCTCTTTATTTATTACGATTTTTAATCGCACTTACACCGCTACACGCTCACAGGTTATCCACTCTATGTCTACTATACTTCGCTCATCAGAAACTGGGCATATCGCCTTATGGAGGCTTGCCAGTCGCCGCGCCATTACTGCTTTAGTCATTGGCAGTGCGATGATGGTAGGGTTGTCAGGCTGCGGGCAAAAAGGCGCTTTGTACTTACCAGAGTCCAGTAGCCAAACGGTAGAGGGTAGCCCATCTGTACTAAATAGTACGAGCCACCCACAAGATGCTGCTTTTGCAGGTATTGATGATGATACCTATCAAAAAAATGACTATCTAGATGAACAGCAAATACTGCCTGAGCCGAGTACGGATCCTAACGATTATTAATTTTTATTCTTACCCTTGATACCCTGATTATATTAGAGATGTTTATATGAGTCATTCTGAACTACCTGCTGACGTAACCGATTCTGCCACTGGCGAATCTGTCACTATTCAAACTGAGCACGGTCTATATGTTGATCCTAAAGCGTTAAGCGCTCATTTGCCCGCGCTAAGCTATCGCGACGATGCACTATATATGGAGCAGGTCAGTGTTGATGAGTTGGCAAAACAATATGGTACGCCATGCTATGTTTACTCAAAGCAGGCGATACTGGATGTTTATAAAGCCTATACCGATAGCTTCGCCAGTCTCAATCATCAGGTATGCTATGCGGTAAAAGCAAACTCGAATCTTGCAGTGCTTGGGGTGCTTGCGCAGGCAGGCGCTGGGTTTGATATTGTCTCTCGTGGTGAGCTAATGCGTGTATTGGCTGCAGGGGGCGAGGCAGCGCGCGTTGTTTTCTCAGGTGTTGGCAAAACATATAGCGATATCGAGTATGCACTGACACAAGGTATTGGCTGCTTTAACGTCGAGTCAGTCAGTGAGTTGAACTTAATCAACGAAGTAGCGGCAGCACTTGATAAGCGTGCACCAATCTCATTACGCGTCAATCCAAATGTCGATGCCAAGACGCATCCGTATATTTCAACAGGTCTTAAAGACAACAAGTTCGGTATTACCCACGAAGACGCTCTAGCGGTCTATCAGCAAGCGGCAGATTTATCGCATATCGATATCGTTGGTATTGATTGTCACATTGGCTCGCAGCTGACTGAAGTTGCGCCGTTTGTCGCCGCACTAGATAAAGTTATTGAACTGATACATAGCCTGCGTGATCATGGTATTGAGCTGCGTCACATTGATTTGGGTGGCGGTCTAGGCGTGCGCTATATCGATGAGACGCCCGTGTCTATCGATGAGTTTGCCGAGGCTTTATTGCCAAAATTGAGCGAGCTTGGTTTGACCGTACTCTTTGAGCCGGGTCGTAGTATCGTTGCCAATGCTGGCGTGCTGTTGACACAAGTCGATGTACTCAAGCCGACTGAGCACAAAAACTTTGCGATCGTCGATGCTGCGATGAATGACTTGATTCGTCCTGCTTTATATCAAGCTGAAATGGCCGTGATTCCAAGTACATTGCCGAGCGATGGCATTGATACAAATGGTACAAAGCCGTGGGACATCGTTGGCGCGATTTGTGAGACAGGGGATTTCTTAGCAAAAGAACGCTTACTATCACTATCTGAAGGCGATGTGCTGGCTATGACAGGCGCGGGTGCTTATGGTTTTACCATGAGTAGTAATTACAACTCACGTCCGCGTGCCAGCGAAGTGATGGTATCAGGTAATAACCATCAGCTCATCCGCAAACGCGAAACGGTTGAAGCCTTATATGCTGACGAAATACTGTGGCAGGATAAATAAAGCCGCCAACACTGACACTGTTTTTGCATAATAAATAAAACCCACCGTGATGATAACGGTGGGTTTTTTATGGCAAACTCGAATGGCGTATATCGAGTTTGAGATATAACGATAAGTTGGTATTTGATGGCGGTGATAATTATGATTGTATCTGACAGCGTGCTAATATAAGCCATACATAAAAATAGGATAGGACATCAAAGATATGCTAATAGAATTTACTAAAATGCATGGGCTGGGCAATGATTTTATGGTTATCGATTTGGTGACCCAGCGCTTAGATTTGACCAAGGAGTTGGTAGAGTTATTGGGAGATCGTCACCTAGGTATTGGCTTTGATCAATTGCTTGTGGTCGAGCCACCGATGCGCCCCGATGTTGATTTTAGTTACCGTATTTTTAACACGGATGGTACAGAGGTGGAGCAATGCGGCAATGGTGCGCGTTGTTTCGCTCGTTTTGTCCAAGCCCGTAAACTGTCATTTAAGCAGCGTCTGCGTGTTGAGACGGCCAGTGGCATTATCTCTTTGACCACTGATCGGTTTGGCTGGGTAGAAGTCGACATGGGTAAGCCCAAGTTTGAGCCAAATGAGATACCCTTTAGTCCAAGAGCCACGACCAAAATCCAAAACACTTATCACCTAGATGTAAATGGCACACCTGTGCAGCTATATGTTGCCAATATGGGCAACCCACATGCTGTTATCAAAGTCGATGATGTGCTTGATGCTGAGGTTGAGACGTTGGGTAAAGCCATTGAATCCCATCCAGCATTTCCAGATCGTGTCAACGTGGGCTTCATGCAAGTGATGAACCAGCGTCATATTCGTCTGCGTGTGTATGAGCGCGGCGTGGGCGAGACGCAAGCCTGCGGCACGGGCGCCTGTGCCGCAGTTGCAGTTGGTATAAGAGAGGGCTGGCTCGATGAAGGTGAAGAAGTGCGCGCGCAGCTCTATGGTGGCAGCATGATCATCAAGTGGCAGCCAGGCTATTCAGTTATGATGACGGGTCCGACTGCTTTTGTTTATGAAGGAGTCTTTAGTCCAGATGGTTTGATGGCGCAAGCAGGTATTAAGCCAAGTTCTGAAGGCTGATATCTGTCGTTAGACAAATGATATCAATAACATGGGTGCTTCTGATATGGTTATGTCCACTCATCAAGACGGTCAGACAACGCAAACGGCACCTTGGCTATCAGCTGAGCTGGCGGCGAATATAGAGTCAGATGCCGCGCTACGAGCGTTATTAGCACCTGTCCATCGTTGGCTCAATACGCTGTCCGTGCGTAATCACTCGCCGCATACGCTGACCGCTTATTTTGCTGGCTTAAACCAACTTGCACTGTTCTTACGCGGTAAGCGTCTGACGTGGACGCGCTGTGATAAGCGCCAATTGGCTCAGCATATCAGTCAACGCCTCGATGAAGACAAGCTTGCGCTTGCTAGTGTTCAGCAAGAGCTGTCAGCGATTCGGCATTTTTATGGTTGGCTTATAGAGGAGGATTTGGCGCGTATCAATCCAACGACTGGCTATCAGCTCAAGCGTAGCCCTAGACCATTACCCTCTATCGCTGATGTGGATTTGTTGACACAGTTATTGGATCAACAAATCCCTGATTCACCAGAGCAGGCGCGCTTGTGGTTGCGTGATAAAGCCATGTTTGAGCTGCTCTATAGTAGTGGTCTACGTGTTGGCGAGTTGGTTGCACTCGATATGGCTGATGTGGACTTGTCTGATTTGCGGGTGCGAGTCACTGGTAAGGGGAATAAAATCCGCTTAGTACCATTAGGTGCAAAGGCAGCAGAGGCGATAACGCGCTATCTTCCGCATCGCAATCTATGGGTTGAGCAGATGGACAGCGCCTTGTTCATTAGCGAAAAGCTCGGCACCAGACTATCGACACGAGCAGTACAGCAGCGTTTAAAAGTTGCTGCTACTCGCGCAGGTATCGCGCAAAACATGTATCCACATCTACTGCGTCATTGCTTTGCCTCACACATGTTGTCAGGTAGTGGTGACTTGCGTGCTGTGCAGGAGATGTTAGGACATAGCGATATCAGTACCACGCAAATTTACACCCACGTTGATTTTGCCAAATTAACGCAAGTCTATGATCGCGCCCATCCACGAGCCACTCACATTCAAAATGATAAAAATCCTACCTAATTGAGTAATCTAAGGTTTAAGCAATCTATGTTACTTCCTAAACTACGCCAAACGATGGCAATCAAAAATAGGCAGTTTTTGTCGACCTTGCACTTGAGCTTGCTTGTCTAACGATGCCATGACGACGGCGTATCCTTTATCTATGTCAGATGTCGTAGACAGATTTAGCTCACTGCTATCATGGCTCGCAATAACACTACCGTCAAAAGCAGTAATAGCGGTATGTCCCCACGTCTGGCGAGTATTGCCGTCTTTATACGCATGATCGCCGCCCTGTGCTGCACCTATCACCATGCACTGACTGTCCAAAGCACGTGCCTGTAACAATAGCGACCAATGCGCTTGTCCAGTCAGATAAGTAAAAGCAGAAGGCGCGCTTAATATATCAGCACCTGCTTGACGTAAGCGCTGCGCTAGAGCAGGAAAGCGCAAATCAAAACAGACCATCATACCCAACTGATAGACAGCGTCGCCAGACTCAAGAGGCGCAACCACGGTCTGCGTGCCCGGCTCAAACGTCGCTGCTTCATTGTAGCTGCCTTGCTTGTCGGCCACGGTCGCGGTAAACAGATGGATCTTGTCGTAGCGTGCCACTCGCGTCCCATCTGGCGCAAACAACTGACTGACTTGGCGTAGCCGACCATCAGGAACGACCATGCCATCAGGCCGATAAGGGCAAGGCAGTGAGCCTGCTAGTAGATAGACACCATGAGTGCGGGCATACTCTGCCATCGTCGTTGATAGCGCGTCAAAACGCTCTGCAGTCGAAAACTGCTGGCCCATGCTACAGCAGTTTTCAGGTACGACAACGAGTTCAGCACCCTGCGATTTGGCATCAATGATCGCCGCTTTTATATTCGCTAAATTGCTATCAATGTCTTGCTGGCTGTTCATTTGAATGGCAGCTGTGGTAAATTGAGGGATATTTGTTTGGTCATGCATGACAATATTCTCCGTAAATGTTGAGTATTGATGGTCGCTCATTACGTTCTTTTTATAATAAAATTTTGATGATCGTGAACAGGCCATTCATATTTATTGGTTGGCTATTGAGATAAAAGTGATAGGTTTATATAAGAAACATACCAATCGTATCTGGGTAGAATATAAATTATCGTAGCAAAATTGTCACAAAAAATGCTATCGTCATGTCCTGATCAGGTTATGTCACGGCCTCAATTGGCAAAATAAATATAATATCACCAAAATTGGAGTGTAATAAGCCGCCCATGAGTATGTCATTCGGATTGGCGAGCACGCTAAGCACCTCACAAAAACTGACACCGCAAATGCAGCAAGCCATTAAATTGCTGCAGCTCTCTAGTCTTGAGCTCGCACAAGAGGTTCAAGCCAAACTGGATAGTAATCCGCTGCTTGAACGTATCGAAGAAGATGATGACGAGTACGAGAATAACCGTGACGATAGAGCAGATGAGCTAAGCGAGTCATTAACACTTGATAGCTGGAACCAAAGCAGCAGTAACACATCTAGTGCAGGATCTGATAACCATACAGACTATGGTGACGATAGCACTGACAGCTGGGAGAAACTGCAGCAATCTAGTATTGATGACGGAGCGATGGATAGTGACAGCAGTTTTGACACTGATAGCTTCGATACTACCAGCTTTGATAAAGAGAATTACGCTTCGACATCAACAGGTTCAGGCAATAATAGAGGCGATGAGGATTTTGATAGTTATCAGGGCGGTACTTCGTCGACTATCCAAGATCACGTACGCTGGCAGCTCAACTTTAAGCGCCTATCAGAAGCGGATACCCTGATTGCAGAGTATTTGATGGACTCTATGGATGACATGGGATTCATACGAATCGATATCGATGAGTTGCTACAGAGCTTTGATACCATGGCCAACTTTTATCAGTGGGATGAACGCGTTGAGTACGACGAGGTCATGGCCGTATTGCGTATGATCCAGTCTTGCGATCCGATTGGCGTTGGTGCACGTCATTTGAGTGAGTGTCTAGCGATTCAGTTATCCAAGCTAGACGCCAAAACTCAATACCTTAAAGAAGCGAAAGCGCTGCTAACAGCGGGCGAGCATTTAGTCAGTAACAATATTAAAGCGCTTACTGAACGGACAGGTCTTGCCCCTGAGAAAATCACTCCTGCGCTTACCTTACTGCGCACCTTAAATCCTTCACCCGGATTACTCTTTCAGATCAACCAGCCTGATTATACCCAGCAGCCCGACAGTTACGATATTCCAGATGTGTTAGTCACACCTATTAGGAGTCGTAAAGCCACTGCCAATGCTGAGGCACTAGAAGACGGTTGGCATGTACGCCTCAATCCTGATACCTTGCCGAAGCTACGGGTCAACCAAGAGTATGCCAATTTAGTCAAACGCGGTGATGACAGCCCGGACAACCAATATCTACGTGAAAACCTCACCGATGCGCGACTCTTTATCCGCAGTATCGAAGAGCGCAATCAAAACCTATTAAAAGTAGCAACCAGTATTGTGCGTTATCAGCAGGAGTTTTTGCAGCACGGTGCGACGGCCATGCAACCACTTATTCTAAAGGCAATCGCAGAAGAAGTGGATCTACACGAGTCCACCGTCTCACGTCTCACTACCAGTAAGACGATTTTGACACCGCAAGGACTATTTTCACTAAAGCACTTTTTTTCTTCACACGTCAGCAGTTCGGATGGCGATATCTCATCAACGGCCATTAGTGCCATGATTAAAAAGCTAATCGCTGATGAAGATCCCAAAAAACCGCTATCGGATAGCCGTATTCAAAAAGAATTATTGGCAGACGGTATCGATATTGCCAGAAGAACCGTTGCCAAATATCGTGAAGCCATGAATATAGGTTCATCCACTCAGCGCAAACAGAAGTATTAATCGTTTAAATACAGTATTCTGCAACAATTTTGAGTAATCATTGATATTTCTGTGTAAAGATATAAAAAATAAAATTTTTTGATTATATAGAAACATGATAGAAACAACAGGTATTGTTACACTTAATTACAATTTAACGTCTTGCTACTATCCGTCTTTCATGACAAATTAGAGTCATACCAACAACGAAATCTAAGTGCCAATCTATAGTATTTACTTATAATGAATAAAGGAGACGATAAAAGGATACGTCGAAATCTTACTAGAGGCATTAGATAGATTATTGGTAAGGCAGGATGATAAGAGCAGGAATGCGACTTCATCTGTTGAATGTAAGTTACAAATACAAGGACAATAATATGAATGTTTCTATCAGTGGTCACCATATCAGTGTTACCGAAGCTATGGACACAGCAGTTCGTGAAAAGCTTGAAAAAGTAGAGCGACACTTTGATCAGATACAGAGTATTAAAGTGATATTATCGCTAGACAATAGTGGCGCAAATGATGGCGGTAAAAAAAGCCATAAAGCTGAAGCAATTATGCGCGTCTCAGGTCAAGAAATGTTTGTCCAAGCATTAGAAGATGATATGTATAAAGCCATTAACGAGATGGCAGACAAACTTGATAGACAAGTACGCAAGTACAAAACCCGTCAAGAGCGCAAAAAGACTCAGGGTGCTGGGCGTGATGAGCGCTATCAAGACACCACTCCTGCTGAAGCAGTACCAGCAGCTTAATGATACGTTTGAATCACGTTGATTAAGTAGGCAATCAGATCATCAAGAGCGTCTGAACAAGCTAAAAAATAAGAAATTTGACAAACAGCTATTTCATTCATTGGTGATTTACAAAAGAAAAAAGACCTCGAACGTTTGACACGTTGAGGTCTTTTTTAGTACTTCTCTAATGATGCAGTTAAGACTTAATAATTAATAAAAACTAATGACAGACTGAAATATAAAAAATCAGCCTCCGCCCACAGCCTGTACGACTTCGATGTTCATACCTTCTGCAATACGCAATTGAGCCAGTTCACTCTTTGGTATCAGCTCGCCATCCACTTCGACGGCGTAGCGTCCTTGACTGAGTCCAAGTTCATTGATGACTAATTGCACTGTCTGATGAGTGGTTTGTAAGTTTTTACCATTAACACTAATGGTGCTCATATAAAATCCTCCTTAATAATTTGAAATTCCTTATATTAGCCGTCCTCTTGTATTAATCGCAATATAGGTGCTTTGAATATTATGGGCGACTATTTGTAACTATACTCATAATATCAATCAATTTTCGGAAGGCATGAGTAAAATGGATTAATCCATTGAGTTCTCAAGTCGAAATGTAGAGATAGCAAGCCATAACCAACCCGCAATCATAAGAACCCCGCCAATGGGCGTAATCGCACCAAACCAGCGCGGTGCCCCAAGCGTCATTGCATATAGACTACCGGCAAATATAATAATACCGATTTGCAATAACCAAGCCGTAGTTTGAGTGGTATATTTTAAGCGTATCAGTAAGCCCACGACTAATAGACCCAGCGCATGTATGAACAAATACAGCGTCGCGGTATGCCACCATTCAAGCTGTTGTGCGCTGACAATATTCTCTAAACCATGAGCACCAAATGCACCCAAAGCGACAGCAATAGCCATATTAATTGCGGCAATACCGATCCAATTTAGCATGGCAAAACTCGTATTTTTTTAGAGCTACTGAATGTCATCTGGCAAGATCACGCTATCAATGGTCATGGCATCGCGGATTTTGTCCATCGCGTTTTTTTCGATCTGACGGACACGTTCAGCGGAGATAGAGTAAACCGCGGCCAGCTCGTGCAAAGTAGATTTTTGCTCAGAGAGCCAACGCTGCTCAACGATATCGCGCGAACGGTCGTCTAATGTCCCCATAGCCGCGATCAACGCTAATGAGTTGTTTTCTTCCCAGTCTTCTTCTTCCAACTGCTCAGCAGGATCGATGCCATCTTCCAAAAACAGCTGCGGTGCATAACGACCATCATCATCGTCACTTGACTGTGCTTCAAATGAGGCATCATAAGAAGTCAGTCGTGACTCCATCTCTAGCACTTGCTTGCGCGTAACATTCAAGTCTTTAGCAATTGCGTCTGCTTCTTCTAGCGTGAGCTGATTATTAGTTTTCTTTAAACTACGTAAATTAAAGAATAACTTGCGATGTGCTTTGGTGGTCGCGACTTTTACGATACGCCAGTTACGGATGACAAATTCGTGAATTTCAGCTTTGATCCAATGTACGGCAAAAGACACCAAGCGCACACCTTTATTGGGATCAAAACGTTTGACCGCCTTCATCAATCCAAGATTACCTTCTTGGATTAAATCAGCTTGTGGCAGTCCATAACCTGAGTAGCTACGTGCAATATGAATGACAAAACGTAGATGCGACATCACTAGTAGACGTGCTGCTTCGACATCGCCTTCATCGTAATAACGATGGGCGAGTTCTTGCTCTTGTACAGTAGTCAAGATAGGGATTTGATGAACGGTATTGATATACGCACCCAGATTGACCCCTGGCGCTGACAAATGGGTTGGCATTGCTGGCACCAAATCACGCGTACTGGTATTGCCTAATGTACTGGCGTCATAAGGTGGGCGCTGTGCAGCTGCCTTTAGTGCAGCATCGCGCGCATCGTTTTTTATAGGAGCTGTGCTGTCTTTTTTATTCGCATTCGCAGCATCAGAAGTAGTAGTAGCCATATTCTTGACCTTGGTTAAATAGTTAAGCAAATAGTCAGATAAAAATCTCTATAGTTGTAATTGTAAAGGACAGCAGCGTTTAGTTGCTATCAGTTTTGGTAATGATGAAGTGATATATTGTAGCGAAACGCTGCAATGATGTGCTATTGCCTGACAAATCAGTAACTTCGTTGACGATTAACGCTAAGTAGTCGTTTGTCTGTGTTTGCTGACTCTGACGACAAAACGCTGTGATATCAGCTTGCGAATTAGGATCCGTCGCGACCACATATAATGAGTCACCAGCGGCTACATTACGTAACGCGACTTTGGTTTTCAACAGTGGCATTGGACATGCAAGCCCGCGACCATCGACGAAACGCTTGATATTTAGTAAAGGTTGCTCTTTATCTATTTTGGTCTCAGTGTCAACATCTGAGCCACCATTCTCTACTGGCAACAAGTCTAACAGATGATTGATCTCTTGCTGCTCTGGATCGGATAAGCTCGCTGATAAGAAAATAGAGTGTGATGCACATTTGATGGGTAATTGGCTATCAGCGGACATAATACAAACCTTACAAGTATCAATATTTTGGTTTCTTTATCAAAAAAGGCTCTAACAATTATTCTTGATTATCGTCAATATATTTACGACAACCATGAGCTTACTATTATTGTGTTTAACCATTATACCAAATAGCCGATGTATAATTGCATTTGAATATAATCAACGTCATGTTCGGTTCATTAGAATCACACAGTCATGTTGCACAATCGTGACGGGTGGCTGAGTGATTGGTAGTTAAGCACATAGTAGAATTGACCTTATACAAACAAGCTCGTATAGTCGAAAAGACGTCGTCAACAATCTGATAGGATACGAATTTGTACCACGCTAATAGACCGCCACGACTTGCTAAAGCCACCAGCCATTCGATGAATAAGCTGTCGGAAAGCTCGCTATCTAAACTATTTGGGCAAACAGATAGCCGCAACTCTGTGGTTTTATCTTTTTCAAATAGTATCAAAATTGGACTGTCAGTGACACTGCTGGTAATTGCTACAAGTGCTCATAGCAAGGATGGTGATGATAGCCAAGCTATGCCATTTGCCAATCATTCATGGCAAACAGTAGAGTCACAATCGTTAGAGCTACCCAATTTGCGTGGGCAAGGACTGAGCTTTGCTGAGCAGTATCAAAATAAAATGCTTGGTGAGTGGTCATTACAGAACATCAATGGTCGGGTCAAAATGGAGCACGACCCTTGGGTGCAAGAAACGGTAAAAGACATGACGTGGCGACTCAATGCGCAGGCGCGTCAGCAAGCACCACTTGGTGTCGTTATTCTTGATAATCCCAGCATCAATGCTTTTGCCGCACCTGGCGGAGTCATCGGGATCAATACAGGGACGATATTGGCCGCCAAAAGTATGGATGAGCTGGCAAGTGTCATCGCCCATGAAGTCGCGCACATCAGTCAACGTCACTATGAGCATAGCGCAGACGAGCGCAAAAAAGCCTTGCTGATGCAAGTAGGCGGTATGTTGGCTGCGATTGCCGCTTCAGCAGTCGATGGTGACGCAGCGGCGGCTGTAATGGCGGGTAGCCAGACAGCCTCTATGAATAGCAGCATGGCTTTTAGCCGTAACAACGAGCGCGAGGCCGACCGAGTAGGGATGCAAATCATGACTCAGGCAGGCTATGACCCTCGGGCAATGCCACGGTTTTTTGCCACGATGAATCAACAAAGCCAGCTCAATCAGGTTGAAAATCGCTTTTTACCAAGCTTTGTACGCTCGCATCCGCTTAGTGATGAGCGACTGAGTGAGTCGCAGAGCCGTGCTGGGCAGTATCCCACACTGTCATTGAGCCAGCAGCAGCGCCATCAAGCCTTGTTTGATTTGCTCTATTGGCGTGTACAAATTACTGGCAAACATGCTTCTGAAGTGACGCTCACAACCGCTGCTAAAAATAGTCTGGGTGCCAAACTTGCCTTAGTGAGCTGGTATGGAGAACAGCAGCGTATCAAAGAGGCTAATGAGGTATTGGCTGAGATAAATAAACTCCCAAATACGCAGCGTCAAAGCCTAGAACCTTTGCTATCGATTACTCATAGCCAGCTTTTAAGTGAACAAGGCAAATGGCAACAAGCTGCAGATATTTTGGAGAGTCAGCAGCGTCTGTATCCTGAGCGCCGTGATTTGCGTCTGTATTTGGCGGAAGCGCTCACCAGTAGCAATCAACCAACAAAGGCGCAAGCGTTACTGAAACCATTGACACAGCAACAACCAAGCGACCGTTATGCATGGCAAAGCTTGCAGATGGCCAATGAAAAAATCGCTAAAACCACAACATCGCCGCAATTGGCCAATATCGCGACGATTAATGCGCTACGTTATCGCAGTCATGACCAGCTCTGGAATGGTCGCTATGAGAGTGCGCTGACCTCATTAACACAAGCCGAGCAATTGACCGAAAACCTGCAAGCCACCGCTCAAGGGAGTAGTGCTCGTCCGTTACTAGCCGCTATCAATACAGAAATAAAAGCAGTAAAAACCGCCAAAGACTTTGAGCCTTAGGCGGTTATTTGTATAACCGTAGCCGAAGCTTATTTTTGTAGCGCGTCTTTAACCAGCTTAGAGATGAGCGCAGGGTCAGCACGACCAGCGGTTTTGTTTTTCAGGACACCCATGACGCTGCCCATGTCACGCATCGAGGTAGCACCTTGCGTCGCGATTTCGGCGTTGACCAGCTGAGCAAGTTCTTCATCAGACATCTGGCTTGGCATAAACTCATTGATAATATCGATCTCAAACTGCTCTTTGGCAGCCAAATCGTCACGACTATTTTCTATAAAAATAGCTAGGGATTCGTGGCGCTGCTTGAGCTGCTTTTGTAATACTTCCAAGACTTGTGCATCATCAAGTTCTGTCTGACGATCGATCTCGATTTGTTTGACGACCGACTGTACATTACGGAGCACTTTAACACGCTCAAGCTCACGTGCTTTCATAGAAGTTTTGATACTGTCTGACAACGTCTGTTTAAGTTGGCTCACTGCTATTATCCTTAGTGGTTTGTTAAATGCTATTTGTTGGGTACTGTTTAATGAGTTTTTTTGGGGTAAAACCTGCTGAGAGCGGGCTTTTATAAAAAATGGCGTCAGCAGTAATAACAAAAATTGTAGCATAAAAAACGCCACTGATATCGATGGATAACAGTGGCGTTAGTGTAGCACTTGTACTTAACTAATCAGATTGTTGATTAGTACATACGAGTAGTACGAATAGTTTCGCGTTGTAACTTCTTCTTATAACGCTTTACAGCAGCAGCTTTCTTACGCTTGCGTACTTGCGTTGGTTTTTCATAAAACTCACGCTTACGTACGTCTGATAATACACCAGCTTTTTCACAAGCGCGCTTGAAACGACGGATAGCGATATCAACTGGTTCGTTTTCTTTAACCTTAACTGCAGGCATGAAGACTCCTCGATTAGGATGAGATATAAGGGCATTAGTTTGGCTGTGTGTTAGTATTTAGCCGTAATATCTCAAGATTACTGGCATCAGCTCAAACTAGGACAATTCTCACGCATGGGCGTAAGGGCGGTTATTTTAATAAAAAATATCAACAAAGTCAATAATTTTAACGATTTATTGTTTATTTATCACTCGTTTAGAGCGGTATTTAAATTAAACAGTCTTATTTTGAGTGACGTCAAAACACAAATTTTACGGTCAATAAAAATTCCCTACGGTCTATAACGGTTTAGTGGGAGTTTATGCTATGATATTTCCCATATTATAGGGTCTGTTTGATATTCAAATATTAGGGCTGCTGATGGCTAAAATGGCACCAAACTAGGCGAAAACCGACGATAATGTCGCGACCTTAGCTAGGGTTTCAACAACGTTTGGGGTAATTTTAGCATCAGCCTTTTAGGGCAGTACTCTTTTTTGCCACTATATGGCGAACTTGTTTAGCCTAGAATGACTAGGCGTCAACCATTTCACTACATATTGTCTAAAAAATAGTGACTGCCAGCGCCATATTTGAATATCAAACAGACCCTAATAAGCATATAAACCGTTTTGTGCGTATTTTATTGAGGATGTTGGAATGAAAAAAACAGTATTGAACACGGTGTTGAGCACAGCTTTTATCGTGGCGTTGGGTGCGGGCGTGAGTGCTTGTAGCGGCGGCGAAGAGCATGAAGAAGTATTGGCGATCGATATGGTAGATGAAGCGGCTGAGCTAGCACGCGCAAATGCCCCTGAAGCAGAAGACATGGAGTTTCCGGAGACTTCTGCAACTGCAGTGGCAGACAATGCGACGGCAGCTGATGAAGCAGGTGCGACTGAATCTGAAGCGATGAGTGTTGAGCAAGAAATAACAGGCGATACCCAAGCGGATAGTGCTGATACCGCGGCTGCGCCTGCTGCCACTGACAGCGCCGATATGGCAACACCTGAAGATGCTGCTGCAACACCTGCTGAATAAGCCTTTAATTAGACTCGTAATATAATATTAAGAGTCTATGAACTGCTATAAAAAATTTGGCCACAGACGCATCAAATAAAGGTAAGGTCATGATTGATATACAGCGGCACATAAAGAGACTGAGCTTATCTGTCATCAGTCTGAGTGTGTTATTAGTATTGAGCGCTTGTAGTGATGATAACGCGACTACGGAAGAGTCTACCGCAACCAACGAACCTGCTGCTACGAATGTTGAAGAAACAGTTGCAACAGAATCTGAAGCTACGGTGCCTGAGCCTATGGTTGAACCTGAGTCTGCCGACATGGTGGTTGAAGAAGAGAGTGCCGCTGAGCCTGAAATGCTCGCTGCAGATACTGGTGCTAAACTTTACGAGTCAAACTGTAAAGTTTGCCATACGGCGGGTTTATTGAATGCACCGAAATATGGTGACACAGCCGCTTGGGCGACTCGTTTGACCAAAGATAAAGAAACGCTGTATATGCACTCTGCTAAGGGTTTCAATAAAATGCCAGCACAAGCGGTAGATGGTGTCAGTGAGGCACAAGTCAAAGCCGCTGTTGATTATATGCTCGCGTCAGTAAGCTGATACGGTATATATAGAGTATATCAGTTATTGAAATTTGTTAAACTGACCGTCATTGTGACTGACAATGGCGGTTTTTTATGCGCGTTTTTTATTACTATCGATTTTAACAATATGACTGGCTGTGCGAAGCTGATTTGATTCGCTACTCAAAATTTTAAAGTGATATACAATAAAAACGCGGTAAAAAATAGTCCGAAAACAAAAGCATAAAGGCAAAAGTATGAAGGTATTGGGTTTAGAGACGTCTTGTGATGAAACTGGGCTTGCGATCTTTGATAGCGAGCAGATCAATAATGATAACCAAGGGTTAGTTGGGCAAGTACTGTACTCACAGATTGAGCTGCATGCACTCTATGGCGGCGTTGTACCTGAGCTTGCCAGTCGCGATCATATTCGTAAGCTTGTGCCCTTACTCAACGAGCTGCTTGAGCAGTGTGACATGAAAAAAAGCGAGATCGATGCGATTGCCTACACTAAAGGGCCAGGGCTAATCGGTGCCTTGATGACCGGCGCATTATTTGGCCGCAGTCTGGCGTATGGTTTGGGTATTCCTGCGATTGGTATTCATCATATGGAAGGGCATTTGCTCGCGCCGCTTATGGGTGCCAATCCACCCGCCTTTCCATTTGTCTCGCTGTTAGTCTCTGGCGGTCATACCTTACTTATTGCCGCTCATGGTGTGGGACAGTATGAGATATTGGGTGAGTCGATCGATGATGCGGCGGGTGAGTGCTTTGATAAGGCTGCTAAGATGCTGGGCTTGCCTTATCCCGGTGGCCCTAATATTGCCAAACTGGCAGAAGCTGGCAATCCTGATGCTTACGCACTGCCAAGACCGATGCTTCATCGAGGTTTGGATTTTTCATTTAGTGGTATGAAAACAGCGGTACATAATCTGATCAAAGACACCGATGGCTCGGATAGTGATCCGCAAGTTCGTGCGGATATCGCCGCGAGCTTCCAACATGCAGTGGTCGATACACTAGTGAAAAAATGTGTTAAAGCACTCAAGCAAGCAGATATGAGCCGTCTGGTCATTGCAGGCGGCGTCAGTGCCAATACGCATCTGCGCGAAACCTTGGAGGCCGAGCTGGCTAAAATCAATGCAAGCGTTCATTACGCACCGCCTGCGCTGTGTACAGACAATGGTGCGATGATTGCTTATGCAGGGTTTGAGCGCTTGCAGGCAGGACAGTCTGATGACTTGGGCGTTAGCTGTATTCCGCGCTGGCCGATGACCGAGTTGCCACCTGTCACCAGCACCGCTAACGAAAACAACAACACTCAAGGTATCTAGGTGCAGTGGCTTGCTATTGGTCTGGGAGCAGCATTCGGTGCTTGCCTGCGCGCGTGGTTATCGCGCTTCAACGCTTTAAATAGTTGGGTACCACTTGGGACTCTGAGCGCTAACATACTGGGCGGGCTTCTAATTGGGCTTGCGCTAGTATGGTTTGAGCGTATGGGAAGCAATCTATCTGATCATGTGCGTGTCTTTGTGATTACTGGCTTTTTGGGTGGGTTAACTACCTTTAGTACGTTCAGTGCAGAAGTATTTGGTTTTATTCATGATGGGCGGTTGCTAGCAGGCTTAGCGCTCATCGGTTTGCATGTTGGGCTGACATTATTGGCAACCGCGCTTGGCTTTTATTTCTTTAAGTTGGTTTTGTAGGCGTTGATAGATATTAATCGTTTAAGAGTCTGTTATAAGTAGTCTATTAATACGTTTGAAGAGTGAAATAGCTAGTTCCCTTGGGGTATACCCTATAAAAACCCTATGCATAACGTTAATAAAGCTAATCTGTGCTAGTTTTGATATGTGTAAATCAGAATATCTGAAATTCATTTACAAAGATTGTCTCTCATATCTTTAGATATAAGGCCAACTAAATACATATCATGAAAAAGGTTATTTCTATCTTCATCTACAACTTGCCGAATAAAGCTCCCAAAGTCTTGAGAGTCGATGTGGGTCAACAGGTTTTTTTTCAGTGTTTTAGAGAGACTGCTTGTCACATCGAATTTACCGCATAAAACGTAAAGCACGAAACAGACTAAGAATGACTCAATCTCTGAGAAACTTTCTTCATAATGATAGTCTACATACCCTAAAACTTCGTCATAACTTATATCGACCTTTGGCTTGTCAACTAGACATAAGAAAAAGTCATCAAGTACGTCTAATCTAAAATCCATATAGCTAATTTTTTTCATAAATGCTTATTCTCTTCAAAAGGAGTAAGAGTTGTCTAGACTTAGAATAAAAGCAGTGTAGCGATAGATTAATATGGTCAACAGTTCGATGCCTGTATAGCGCACCGAACATATTCCAACAACCGACTTGATGACAAATGAAGTTGTATAGAGTAAGTCGATTTGCACTGGTTACATTGAATTATAGTATTACTGTGTCGAAGCAATTTTAGATCAATCGCTATCTATACCAAGTGAAGTAATAATTTCTAGTACATTGCGCATTTCTTCAGAATCACCAATAACTAACATTTCAATGAACTCATTCTCAAAACGCGTCAATTCTTTTTGATATTTTTCAATACCTGAAATATCTAGTACATCCTCTAGAAACAACGCTTGATTTACAATTTCTGAAAAATCATTCAAATGTTTGTTTTTTTCTAATGCATCCAAACCATTTGGACTAAATATTAATTGATGTGCTTGGTCGTTACTGATTCTGCCAAGATGAAGTAATCGGAAAACTCCAATCAATAGGATGTTTAGTATCAATTTATTAGGGTTGAATGTATCAATCATTATTAGTTACTCCAATAGATTTTTACTTTAACATCGCAATTTGTACTAGGCTTATTAGATACCCAAAAACGGTAATTTTTCCTAAAAGCTATCAAACAAGACTATTTTAGCTAATCACATCATGAACAAACTCTAGAATATGCATGGTAAGTACACCATGAAGTACACTGTGAGTATTTCATCGAGTTAGAACATTGATACCATGAGCCCACAGCTTAGCGTTCAAGTCCTCACTAGGGAACCATCAGTTTTCCTAACGCCTACCACAACGTAAGAAAGCGGACAGTATTTTATAACCAAAAAATGTAATAAGCAGTGGAGTATTAAACTGGCTTTACGATCCCTTCTAATAAACTGGCAAATCCCTGCATATAGGCTGTATCTTTGCTTGCAGTACGCGTTGCCGCGTACAGCTGACAATGTACGCCATCACCCAATGGTCGTGAGACGACCCAACCTTTTCTTTCATATTCAGCGACCACCCAGTCAGGCAACGCCGCTACGCCGCGCTCGCTTGCGACCAACTGAATCAGCATCGCGGTCAGCTCTGTGGTACGAACATTCTCAAAGCTCACTTGTGCTGGCGTCATAAAGTTTGCAATGATATCGAGACGTTTGGCCTCTACGGGATAAGCAATGAGCGTCTCATTCGTTAAGTCATTTGGTTCAATAAACTCTTGCGTCGCTAAATCATGCGTTGGTGACAGCACCAAGCGACTCTCATACTCAAATAATGGTTGATAGCTGATACCATCGATCGGTAAGTCGCTGGTGGTAATGAGCAGATCAATATCGCCTTCCATCAGCAGATGATGCGGCTCTGGCTCAAAGCCTGTCGCAAAGTCTAGCTCGACATCTGACCATTCACGGCGATAGTGATTGAGTATCGGCATAAGCCAATCAAAACAGCTATGACATTCAGAAGCTAGTCGTAACCTGCCCGCTTGACCGTGTGCCAAGCGCTTGAGGTTGGATTTGGTACGGATTACTTGCGGTAGGATGCTGTCTGCTAATGCTAAGACGGTTTTGCCCGCTGGCGTGAAGCTCAGCGGGCGAGTTCGGCGATTGACCAAGCTGATATCGTAGTAGTTTTCTAGCTCTTTCAGTTGATGTGAAACGGCAGAGGCGGTGACGTGTAGCTCGTCTGCCGCTGCCGCAAGCGAACCATGCGCACGTAGCGCGGTTAATGTATTAAGATGACGAAGCTCAAGCATAATATAGTCTAACCGCTACCGTGAGAAAAATTCATTATAGTCGATATGGCACTGATTTTCACTCATAGTATGCTATCAAGGAGCAATTGATAGCTAGCGCTTGCGTAATAATAGCTGTGAGATGACGACCAATATCAAAGAGGCCGCTAGTAATAATGTCCCTATCGCATTGACTTCTGGCTTGAGACCGACGCGCACCATAGAATAAATACGCAGCGGTAAAATCTCATAACTGGGCCCTGTCACAAAGGTCGATACCACCACATCATCGAGTGACAAGGTAAAAGCAAGTAACCAACCCGCCATGACCGCTGGCAAGATAACGGGAATTAATACCGTGCGTACCATCGTTGATTCACTGGCACCCAAATCACGCGCCGCTTCCATTAAACGCTCATCTAAGCTGCTCAAACGTGCAAAGACAGTAATCACTACAAAGGGCAAGCAAAAGGTAATGTGTGCCAATAGCAATGAGACAAACCCTAGCTGCAAACCAATTAATAGGAACAGCGCCAACAACGAGATTGCGAGTACAATCTCAGGCGACATCATCAGCACAAATAGCAGCCCGTTTAGTAAGCCTTTACCGCGAAAATTATAACGATGTAAGGCGAGGGCAGTGAGCGTCCCTATGAGAGTCGACACAGTAGCTGCGACCAACCCCAAGACAATAGAATGCCAAAACGCATCGAGCATCGCTTGGTTGTTAAATAATGACTCGTACCATTTTAAGCTAAAGCCGCCCCAGTTGTAGCCGATTTTCGACTTGTTAAATGACATCACCACCAAAACAATAATGGGTAGATATAACAAAGTATAAATAAGACCGAGATAGCCTTTGGCAGCGATACTACCAATCTTGAGCGTACGCGAATGAGACATTAGGCCACCTCGTTAAAGTCAGTCTTGCCAATGCGGCGACTACTGGCACGGTAGGCTAGTAACAATACCGCCATTGCCACTGTCAATAACACGCTAGCAGCCGCGCCAAACGGCCAGTCACGGGCGTCTAGAAATTGGTTTTTGATGATATTACCGACCAATAAGTTGCGAGAACCACCCAAAATATCCGCCACATAAAACATACCCATCGCCGGCAAGAGCACGAGCAGTACGCCAGAGATAATCCCCGGCGTCGTTAACGGTAAGACCACATGCCAAAAGGTCTGTGCTTTTGATGCACCCAAATCCTGCGAGGCGAGCAGCATGTCATTGCGTAAATCAGTAAATACGGCATATAGGGGTAATACCATAAAGGGGAATAGCAAATAAGTTAAGCCTGCAATCACCGCGCCTTGTGTATATAGAATATCGATAGGCGTATCAATCACACCGATGGCTAGCAGCGACTTGTTAATCAAGCCATTATTCGCAAAGAGCAGTTTGAGCGCATACGTTCGTACCAAAGAGTTGGTCCAAAAGGGCAGGATCAACAGCAGCATGAGTAACGGCTGCCATCGCACTTTTACCTTGGCCACGAGCCACGCAAAAGGGTAGCCCAGCAGTAGACAGATAACCGTTGTGATACCTGCCATCCATAATGAATGAACAAAGACCTCAAAATACAACGGATCAACCATGCGCACATAGCTGTCAATACTGACAGGCAAGCTAATAAAGGCGCTGCTATCACGGGTTAAAAAACTGACAGCGATGACCAATATGTTTGGTAATAGCGCAAATATCAGTAGCCAACCCCAGATCAGCCAGAGCGTTGCCGTACGAAACGGGCTTTTGCTGCCTAAGTGGTTGCGGGCCATCAGCTACCATCCTTCTGTGCGATCGCATTGTTTGTATCGTTAGTATCTTCTGGCAACACCCACTCCCAGCCATCGACCCATGAGACTTTGACGCCTTCGTTTAGTTTGTAATCAAAGCTTGGGTCATCTTCATCAAAAAATTCAGAAGCCTTGATGATATGGCCATTCGCCAATTCAATAATCGAGTCTAACGTACTGCCTTTATAATTACTCTCGATGACACGGCCCAATAGTCCGCTATGCTCGTTATCTTTTGGATCATATATTCGTAGATCTTCGGGACGAAGTAGTAAATTAACAATGTCGCCTACTTGAACATCATTGGCAAAATTTGGTCGGCGCAAATTACGTAGCGTTGTTGGTCCTTCTTGCGCTTGAGCCTCACAGACTTCGACTTCGATGCGTCCATTAGTCACTTTGCCATCACGATCGGGAAGGTCTGGATAGACACCCTTGACCTCAGCTCTAAACAGATTGGTCTCACCGATAAACTTGGCAGTAAACAAGTTGGCAGGGGTTTCGTAAATCTCGATAGGCGTACCGATTTGCTGGAATGTGCCGTCTTTCATTACCGCGATGCGGTCTGACATCGATAGCGCTTCTTCTTGGTCATGAGTGACAAACACAAAAGTAATGCCCAGCTCACGTTGCAAGCGTTTGAGCTCAGACTGCATTTGCAAGCGTAGTTTGTGATCGAGCGCGGATAATGGCTCATCGAGCAGGAGGAGCTTGGGGCGGTTGATCACTGCGCGAGCAATCGCCACACGCTGCTGCTGACCACCAGATAAATCCTGCGGTTTGCGATTGGCTAAATGCTCTAGCTGCACCATGGCAAGCATCTCGCTGACCCGCGTTTGGATCTCATCTTTTGGCACTTTTTTTATTTTTAGGCCATAAGCAACATTTTGCGCGACACTCATATGTGGAAACAATGCATATTGCTGAAAGACAGTGTTAATCGGACGTTTATCAGCGGACAAGCCTGCCATCTGCATACCATCTAAATGTATGGTCCCCGCATTTGGTTGCTCAAATCCTGCAATCAAGCGCAGCAATGTTGTTTTGCCACAGCCTGAAGGTCCAAGCAAGGTCAAAAATTCGCCATGCTTGATATCAAGGTTGATGTCTTTTAAGACTTCAGTTTGATCGTAGGTTTTTTTGACACCAGTCAGTTGTAGCAGCGTTTTGTCATTTTGAGGCGACGCAGAGGTTTTGTGCGTGTTTGGCGATGGGTCGGTCATAATATCTGTTCCTAAGCGTCCAATAGATCAGAGCAGTAAATCAGTGCAGCCATCAAGGTATCTCGCTGTCATCAAAAACTGGCAGGAGCGTAAGCACGATTTGATTACTGTCTGGTTGTTGCCTGATTGCTGCACATTATAGCAAACCCTTACTATAAATCAGTGCAAGTTCGTTATAAGTTACGCGAGTCGTACCGTCATGGCAGTGCCAGATATCGCTGTGTTTGTAGTGAGAAATGCTTGTGTATAATGACCTTTAAACAAAGTTTTTTGTCATTTTTTGGTCTTTATTCCTATACAATTACAGTATGGCTGACCCAGATAATAGGCCTGATAAGCCAGTCACTATTCGCACATTTAGATTTGAATATATATAAAGCCGTTTAACATTCTCATATTATTGATAATAAAGGATCTCTCATGTCTAACGATACACGTCCAACTACCGGTCAAGAAGCGCTTGAGCTGTTAAAACAAGGTAACGCCCGTTACGTGGATAGTCTCACCAGTACCGATGAATATATGCAGCGTCGTCCAGAGCTGGTCAAAGATCAAAATCCATTGGCTATTATTTTGGGCTGCTCGGACGCACGAGTACCCGTTGAGATTGTCTTTGATCAAGGCTTGGGGGATTTGTTTGTCATACGTGTAGCCGGCAATGTGGTGGCGCCATCACAGATTGGCTCAATTGAGTTTGCGGCCGAAGCCTTCGGTACGCAGTTGGTGGTTGTGCTTGGACATTCAAAATGCGGTGCTGTCACAGCTTGCGTCGAGACACTGATTAATCCTGAACAGAACTATTCACCTAATTTGCAATCGATCGTTGATCGTATTCGCCCAAGTGTTTATAACTTGCATGAACTGGCAACGGCCAATGGTCAAGACGTCGATGCCGATGAGCTGGTTGATCGCTCTATCCGTGCCAACGTGCGCATGTCAGTGAGTCAGCTCAGACATGGATCGCGTGCACTAGAGGACTTGACTAACAGTGGTCAATTGCTTGTTGTGGGTGCTGAGTATGACCTAGAGACAGGGAAGGTAAGGTTCTTAGACGGCTAATATATATCTAAATATGAACATACTTTGTTCATATTCTTACAAAACCCTATCAATTATTTTGCCAATTTTTATTATGATGAAAGAACCAAGCGAATTACGGCAATCGTGATTCGCTTATTTATAACTGCATTTTCTAAATCATATTAGGATAATTATGTCTACTCCATCTAATAATAACGCAACCATCGCACAGCCTGCTAGCAGTATCAGTGCAGATGGTGTGCAGTCGATTTCAGCACAAACGACAGGCTTTACTTTCAATCACACTATGCTACGCGTCAAAGATCCTGCCAAGTCATTGGCATTTTATACAGGCGTGTTGGGTATGACGTTGCTAGCGGTCAAAAAATTTCCTGATATGGAGTTTGATCTGTATTTCTTGGCAAAGTTGACCGAGAGCGAGCGTGAGAACCTGCCTGCTGGTGATGATTTAGAAATCTTTGCGTTCCGTCAACGCGGTATCTTAGAGCTGACCCATAATTACGGCACGGAGACAAAAGCGGACTTTAGCTATCATGACGGCAATCAAGAGCCACAAGGCTTTGGACATATTTGCTTTAGCGTACCGAACCTAGATGAAGCCATCGCTTGGTTTGATAAGAACGATGTCGAGTTCAAAAAACGCCCAGAAGAGGGTAGTATGAAAAACATTGCCTTTATCAAGGATGTCGATGGCTACTGGATCGAAATCGTTCAAGCTGATTTGATGGCGTAACTGATAACGCAGCAGTGACATATCCAGTTATTTATCCCTTTAAACACGCGCCAACACAGCAATAGGAGCAACCCTTTATGCCCACCCCCGATGTGAGTCGCATATCGAATACGCTAACCGATGGTGTAACCATCTATCAACAAGTGGTCTATACCACGCAAGACTTGGCAAGTGGCTTTATTGAGCGCATTCCATATTTTGTGGCGGCGCTCATTGTGTTGGGGATTTTTTGGCTGTTGTCGATTATTTTCAAAAAAGTCGTGCATAAAACCCTAGGCGCGCGCGTGCGTCATCAAAACTTGGTGAAAGTGTTTCAGCGGATAGGTGGGGCACTTATTCTGTTTATTGGCTTTATGATCGCCATGGTTGTTGCTATTCCAGGATTTACACCAGCCAAATTAATCGGCGCGCTAGGTATTGGTTCGGTTGCGATTGGTTTTGCCTTTAAAGATATTTTTCAAAACCTACTCTCTGGTATTTTATTGCTGATCTCAGAGCCGTTTCGTATTGGTGACCAAATCGTCTCGGGGGACTATGAAGGAACGGTAGAAGATATCAAAATCCGTGCAACGACCATCAAGACTTATGATGGTAGGCAAGTGGTTATTCCAAACTCGGAGCTGTATACCTCGGCATTGACAGTCAATACCGCCTACAAACAGCGCCGCTTACAAGTGGCGGTGGGCATTGGTTATGAGGATGATATAGAAACGGCAAAGGCTGAGATTTTACAAGCTTTGGATAAAGTTGAGAGCGTATCAAAAAAAGCGACGCCAAGCGTGATTGCCACAGGGTTTGGCGGCTCGTCCATAGATCTGATGGTTCGCTGGTTTATTGAAGATGGCACGCAGGCCAACAAGGTTACCTCGATTCATCAAGTGATTGTAGAGATCAAAAACGCCCTTGATGCAGCAGATATCAATATTCCATTCCCAATACGTACGATAGATCTAAGCGATCCTTCGGTAAAATCTATCGTTAAGCAGATAAATAAGCAGCAAGATGACGATGTTAATGATGATTCTAATAATGCCAACAAAATAGAGAAAGAGTAATTTACTCAGCACGTTATTTCAAAGAGCTGCCTTGAAGTGATATTTTTTAAGCAATAAAAAACCACCATATCATTGAATATGGCGGTTTTTTTGTCTTTCTACAAGCTACTAGGCCAGTACAAAGCGTTAGTCATTTTTTGCTCTAAATTCGGTATGGCACGATTTACAGCTTGCGCCTACTTCACCAAAGGCAGGCTGAACGTCTTCGACACTAGTGGCCGACTGTGCAGCAGCATTTAGCTCAGCAGTCACTTTTTGAAAGTTGTCCGCTTCAGCACTGAAACCGTCAGCATTTGACCAAACGGCCTCAGTGGCATTACCCATGGCTTCTTGGTTTTCAAAATGACTCCAAGGGCTTGAGGCGTCTTCTGCCAAGAATGCCGCCTGTTCTTTGAAAACCGCTGCATCAAAGGTATCTGGTGATTTGACCATATCACCCATGACGCCCATCGCATCGCCCCAGCTTTTCATGCTGTCTTGGCGCGCTTTGATATCAGGGTCGTCGCCTGCACCGCTACACGCTGTCAAACCCAGCGCCGCTGCCATTAAGGTGATGCTAAAAAAAGATTTCAAAGATTTTTTGGTATAAACCTGTGCCATATGACTTACTCCTTTAAACTTGGCTAATCGCAGGCGCCACTATAAACGCGCACTTTGCCTCAAATATTATTATAAAAATACTGCCGAAAATTCTTTTACGTACAGTAGCCGCCAAAGAACTTCTCTTATTGTAGCGGTTATCTACAAAATGATAATGAGATAGTTGTTATATCCTCGTAATCATTCAGGTGATTAAAAAGAGTTTATGGCGTTAATAACACGATTATTGTTCATTTTATTTAAATGTCATATCAGTAATGTCATATCAATGCAGTGAAATTCAGTATCAGTCATCATATGAATGCAAAAAGGCCAGCTATCGTAGCTGACCTTTTAAATCATTTATCAAAAACTTGAACGACAAGTTATCTGCAAAATCTATAATGCTAACCAATCGCGTGGTTTTAGATAATAATCAGTCAGCTCAAATTCAGGCGTGCCCTCAGTCGGCTCAAAACGATAATGCCAGCTAGCAAGTGGTGGCATACTGACTAGGATAGACTCGATACGTCCGTTACTTTGTAGTCCAAATAAAGTCCCACGATCGTAGACCAGATTGTACTCAACATAACGACCACGGCGATAGAGCTGAAACTCACGCTGTGCTTCGGTATAAGGCAGATCTTTACGCTGCTCAAAAATCGGCATGATACCGTCAAGGTAACCATTGCCAACGGCTTTCATAAAGTTAAAGCAAGTCTCAAAGTCCCAGCCGCGACTCTCTGTACTGACGTCGTCATAAAACAAACCGCCGATACCACGCTGCTCGTCGCGATGACGCAGATGAAAATACTCATCGCACCACTGTTTAAAGTCAGCGTAAATATTGTCCCCAAAAGGCGCGCATAGATCATGACAGACTTGATGCCAATGCACACAATCAGCGAGTACGGGATAAAAGGGCGTCAGATCAAAGCCACCACCAAACCACCAAATAGGTGCTTCGCCTTCCGCTTCTGCGATAAATAAACGTACATTGGCATGGCTGGTCGGCACATTAGGGTTTTTGGGATGCACAACTAGCGACACGCCCATGGCCTGAGCTTTGCGACCAGCGATATTTGGGTGACGGGCGGTGGCTGAGGCGGGGAGGTTATGGACATGGATATGGCTAAACATGACACCCGCTTTCTCAATGACCTCGCCATCTGCCAATACACATGACCGACCGCCGCCGCCTTCAGGACGTTCCCAGTCATCGGGAACGAAGGTTGCATGCTCGTTGTTATTAGTACTGCCATCGCGCTCTTGTGCTTCTAGCGATACACAGATGCGTGCCTGTAAATCAACTAGAAATTCGCGCACTCGCATGATGTCGTTATTGGTTGGCGTCGTCACGGACGCCACCGTTGACAAGTCTGTTTCGTTATTTGTATTTGTAATACTCATAAGATATCTATTTATTCAGGTGTATGGCGGTATTAAGGTCTGTATCGAGAGAAGCGTCTGTATCAATATTAATGTTTTTATCAAACAGGTGGCCCATGCGATCACGTTTGGTTGCTAGATATTCCGCGTTCATATCGTTCACACCAACGAGTATGGGTACCCGTTCGACAACGTCAATACCGTGCTCCGTCAAATAAGCAACTTTGTTTGGATTGTTGGTGATGAGTCTGACAGCATTAACACCGATATGGGCCAGCATCGGACCACACATATCATAGATACGCGCATCGGCAGGCAAGCCTAACATGAGATTGGCATCCAGCGTATCATGTCCCTGATCTTGGAGGGCATAAGCGCGAATCTTGTTAGTCAAACCGATACCGCGACCTTCTTGACGCAAGTATAAAATAGCACCGCAACCGGCCTCTTGTATTGCCTGCATGGCAGTATTGAGCTGTGGTCCGCAGTCACACTTCAATGAGCTAAACGCATCGCCTGTTAGGCACTCAGAATGAATCCGAACCAGTGGGACTGGTCTTTGCGGCAACGTGTCATCTGAGCTAGGTGCTGTCATTTGATCGACCACAGCTAGACCAACGGTCAGCATGACATGCTCTTGGCCTTCGTCGTTTTCAAAGATATGAATATCAAACTCGCCGTGACGAGTGGGTAATTTGGCACTAGTGATAAATTGATATGACATTACTGTCCTGCATAAGCCTAAAGTCGTGGCGGTGAAGGGTTTGTGATAATGTTATTAAACCCGCGATGACATCCTAGCCTGAATGGTAAGGCCAAGATGATAGCAGTATAACCCTTTCATAAAGAGCGCGTGCTTATTGTATTTATTATAAAAACACACAAAGTTCACAGACGACGCACGATGATTAAAGCGACAATTAAAAAAAAATGCTATTATGCCATACTATTTTGGTGGATACAGTGACAAGTCTTTATCCTTACATTACTATGTCGTCACTAACATCCGCTATTGATGCAAAATAATAGGGCATAATGTTAAGCCTCATTGTTGAAGCATGCAGTCATACAGTATTGAAACATAGTCTATTATAGTAGTGTGCCCACGTTATACATAGCAAAACTATAGAAATGCAAAAGTTGCATGAATAATTATATGGTCGATTACATCAATAATGATGTAGATATTATTGACGTCTCTCAGTTGTAGCTATTGCTATATTGGAGATACGTCTTGTCAGCAGATTGGTAGGTATCGTACGGTTTATGCAGCAGTCACTTCATTCCCCAAAGTCTCAGTCCTCATCTGCATCAGTATCTGATTCTGCCGCCCAGCTATCGAGCTTACAGCAGACTTATACTGTGATTCCTCGCGTGCGTCCGCATACGCCATTGCTTGATGCCATTGACACACCTTCTGATATGAATGTGCTTTCAACCACTCAGCTGATTACGCTGGCTGATGAACTGCGTCTTTTTTTGTTATATTCAGCCGGTCAAAGCGGTGGACATTTTGGCGCTAATTTAGGTGTGATTGAGCTGACGATCGTGTTGCATTATTTGCTTGATACGCCGCAAGATCAGATTGTATGGGATGTGGGTCATCAGGCCTATGCACACAAAGTCCTGACTGGTCGCCGTGAGCAGTTGGCAACGATCAGATCAAAAGATGGTCTAACTGCATTCCCAGAGCGTGCAGAGTCTATCTATGATACATTTGGCGTTGGGCATTCATCAACCTCTATCTCAGCCGGTTTGGGCATGAGCTTGGCGCTACGCTACCAAGGCCGCGCGCAAACGGTTGCTTGTATCATTGGTGATGGTGCGATGACTGGTGGTATGGCTTTTGAGGCCATGAACGATGCAGTCCAACAAGATGCCGATCTACTAGTCATTTTGAATGACAACGATATGTCGATTTCTTGTTCTATCGGTGGTTTTTCACGGCATTTAGCGATGCTTTGGGAGTCAGGTTATCAGGTTGATATCTCTGAGTCAGGCAAGCCTGTGCTTTGCCAGCGTCCTGATATGCAAGCATTTGATCGCCGTAAACGTCACAAAGAGATGCGCGATGTACCGCAGTTAGAGGACAACTTATTTAAAGCGATTGGCTTTACCTATTTTGGTCCGTTTGATGGGCATAATATTCCTGAGCTATTGCGTGTGCTGTCAATTGCCAAGCAAGTCAAAGGTCCTGTTTTAGTACATATCTATACCACTAAAGGTAAAGGCTTTGCACCAGCAGAACTAGATCCGGTCGGCTATCATGCGATTAGCAAGCTACCAGCAGAGATTCATAATGATTCTCATAGCAAATCTACAGAAGCACCAAAACAAAATACAAAACCTGCGCTAAAATACTCGCAAGTGTTCGGCAAATTCTTATGTGATAAAGCGGTCGAAGACGATAAGTTGCTCGCGATCACACCTGCTATGGAAGAAGGCTCGGGCATGATTGACTTTGCTCGTCATTTTCCAACACGCTTTTTTGATGTGGCTATTGCTGAACAACATGCGGTAACGCTAGCGGCCGGTATGGCGACGCAAGGTGTCAAACCTATTGTGGCGATTTACTCGACGTTCTTGCAGCGTGGGTATGATCAGCTGATTCATGACGTGGCGCTACAGAATCTCGATGTCATGTTTGCCATTGATCGAGCGGGTCTCGTTGGTGAAGATGGTGCCACGCATGCAGGCGTGTTTGATTTTAGCTTTTTACGTTGTATCCCGAATATAGTGATTGCAGCGCCGAAAGATGAGAATGAATGCTACCATTTGCTCAATACTTGCTATGAACATCAGGGATGTACGGCAGTTCGTTATCCGCGTGGCACCGGTACAGGTGCAGCTATCGAGCAGCCAGCACAAAACTATAAAATCGGTGAAGCCTTTATTGAGTCAGTATTGGGCAGCAATGATGCGCCTTATAAGTTAGCGATATTGGCTTTTGGTACGATGGTGGCGACCGCTCAGCAAGCCGCCGAGAGTCTAACCAGTGATGATACAGTGTTAGAGTGCCAGGTACATGTGGTCAATATGCGCTGGGTAAAACCGCTAGATACTGCAATGCTTGAGAGCTTACTGGCGCAAGGCGTGACGCATATCGCGACTCTAGAAGAGCATATGATCATGGGCGGTGCGGGTAGTGCGGTCAATGAGTACTTGCTCAATGAGTCGGCTGCTTTTAAACGTCAGCGTCCAGCTGTTAGCAACATAGGTATTGCTGATCGCTTTATCGCGCATGGCTCACAGGCAGAGCAGTGGGCTGATTGTGGTTTAGATGTTGCTGGTGTGATTAAGCAGCTTAAGCAACTGTTGTCTTAATTTTTATTTTTAGATTTACAATATTATTTAAGAATTATTGCTTTAAAAACATATTAATTAAAACCGATATAAGCTCTTGAATAGAGCAAACGCCTGCTAGCCGTAGGTGCTGACTTTTTTACAACTTGCGCAGTTTGTGTGACCACCAAAATATTGGCTTGGTCAGCGTGACGGTTTTTTCGTTTTTATCGAACAATTTTAGTATAATGCGGTTGTCGTTTATAAGTTTTCATTTATAAAAGACACGTTTTTAATCGCATAGATGTGGTGTGATGCGGCGGCTGTTTGGCATGTTGTGGGCACAGAGTTGGTCTTATTTTTTATATTCATTCATCAAGCAAATAGGTTATTTATGGAACCCATGGTCGTCATCGCAGCGCGTACTGCTGAGAAAGTTGGTAAAGAGATTTTATATGCGCATCAAAACCGTCACAAAATCGAGTTAGATATCGAGTCTAAAGGACTTGATGGTCTGGTTACACGCATCGATCGCTTTAGCGAAGAGCTCACGATTGAGACGCTAAAAGCCAGCTATCCGAATCATTCGTTTTTGGGTGAAGAGTTTGGTATGCAAGAAGGTCGCGGCGAAGACGCTGACTGGTGCTGGATTATCGATCCGCTAGATGGTACTAAAAACTTCGTTCATGGTGTACCGCAGTTCTGCGTATCTATCGCTGTACAGCACAAAGGCGTGACTCAGCACGGTGTCATTTATGACCCAGTCCGTGATGAGATGTTTTCTGCTAGCCGTGGTAAAGGCGCACGTTTGAACCAACGTCGTATCAACGTCAGCGAACGCAAAACCATCGATGGTGGGTTTTTTACCACAGGTCATCCGCTTGAGCGTAAGCGCAACGGTGAAGTGATCTCTTATGCCAAGCAGCACTTTGAGAGCTTACAAAAGATCTCTGAAGCTGGTGGTCAAGTACGTCGTCTGGGTTCAGCGGCGCTTGATTTGTGTTATGTTGCTGCTGGTCGCTTTGATGGTTATTTTGAGATGTCGATTAAGCCTTGGGATATCGCAGCAGGTGAGCTTATCGTCACCGAAGCGCGCGGCGTTGTGGTCGATCACACAGGCGCGCACAACTCTATGACCTCAGGTTCTATCTTTGCTTGTAACGTTAAACTGCTCAAGCCATTGATGCAAACCGTCGTACCAATTTGGGGCGATGTGATCTAATCACAAAATAAGCAGGCTTAAACGCCGAGCGATTCAAATATTAAAAAGCTGGTTCCGTTATGGAGCCAGCTTTTTTGTTTTCTTAACAGGTTTGTCTTCAACGGTGATACCTTTAAACGCCAACTCTTGACTGACAGTTTCTAGCAACTGTAGCTCTTCTTCTATCAGCATGAGCATGTCTTGGACACGCGGTAATGCTTTACTACAAGCAGTAATGCCAAATTCAATTCTATCCAAATAACTGGCCAAAGTGATATTCATTGCTTGACCGTTGAATACGATAGAAGCGGGATACAGTGATTGTAAGCGTGCACCATTCCAATACAGCGGCTTCTCAGAACCAGGAACGTGAGAAATAATAAGGTTAAAGGCCTGCTTTTTTGGAAATACACCAGTCGCCAAGTTGATACCTTGCCATGCATAGGCGATGACGCTGTAATTAATGACTTGCGCTTGATTCATGCGGCGAAAGCGACGTTTGCCATTATTCATACTGCGATGGATAAGCTCTATCCTGCGTAGTGGGTTGTCTAAATGTGTGCCCAAATTCGCCAGTACAAATGACAGCTGGTTGCCCGATATACTATCATCAGTACGCAGTGACATCGGTACAAACGCAATCAGCGGCTTGCTGGGGAGTGCATCCATCGAGATCAAATAACGACGAATGGCGCCAGCACAGACGGCTAATACCACATCGTTTCTACTGATTTTTAGTCTTTCGGCAATTTTATTAAAGCGCTGTATGTCGTAAGACTGCGCCGAGATACGACGTGATGCAGATATGCGCCTATTTAAAATACTCATCGGCGCGTCAAACGTACCAACATAGCCTTCATCACCATAGTTTTTCAGATTGTCTATCAGTTCTGTAAATACCGGTTTGATGGTAGATATCTGCTCTTTCATGATGCGCCTGATAGATCTTTCGGCAGGCAAAATAGCATTCACTTGATTACGATGACGCGCCATCAGTGACCAGACTGGTAGGGTGACGGGTTCGGTAGGGGATTGTGATAAGGATTTTTTTACCAAACGCATGGCAGCGATACCATCAACGAGCGAGTGATGAATCTTAAAATACCAAGCAAAACGTTCAGGCCCGCCTTCTACTTCTGGCTCAATCCCTTCTATGACGTGGCATTCCCAGAGAGGCATTGCACGATCTAACAGTCGCCCATGCTCTCTTGAGACATACATCAAAAGCTCACGGATGCGTCCAGGACTTGGTAGTGCCACATGGTGAAAATGATGCTCAACATCAAAATCTTTGTCTTTTTTCCAAAACACCAAATGCTCTAGCACCTGATTGAACGGAAAGCTTGGCGGTACATCGGATTCTTGCATTTGTTTTACCAGCTGATAGACAAAGTCACTATCAGCGCCTTCGGGTAATTCAAATAAAAACAATCCGCCAACGTGCATTGGCTGTTTACGCGACTCAAGAAGTAAGAACAACTGGTCGACTGCTGTGAGAAGTCGCATAATAAATCCTTTTATGACGATAATGAATAAAAATGATAGCTGACGGAGTGCTGACCCAACCAGATTTCTGTCTTATTATTTTATAATCGGTTTTTTGTTAGGGCTGACCCGAGCAAGCGCTTACTGGAAAAAGTATCCTGTTTGCGGTGAGCTGGCAGTTGCCATCTTACGCATCGGCATACGACCTGCCAAAAATGCGGCGCGGCCTGCCCATACGGCATGTTTCATGGCATGTGCCATCATCACAGGGTTTTGCGCATTAGCAATCGCTGAGTTCATCAGAACGCCATCACAGCCAAGCTCCATGGCAATCGCAGCATCAGATGCTGTACCAACACCCGCGTCAACCAATACGGGCACTTTGGCGTTTTCGATGATGAGGCTGAGGGTATGGCGATTGAGTAAGCCAAGCCCAGAACCAATCAAGCTCCCAAGTGGCATGATGGCGACACAGCCCATGCTTTCTAGCTCTTGGGCGACGATAGGATCATCTGAGCTATAGACCATGACTTCAAAGCCATCATCAACCAGTACTTGAGCCGCTTTTAAGGTCTCAGTGATATTAGGATAAAGGGTTTTTTCATCGCCCAATACCTCAAGCTTAACCAAATTATGCCCGTCCAATAACTCGCGCGCAAGCTTGCACGTACGAATGGCGGTTTCGGCATCGAAGCAGCCAGCCGTGTTCGGCAAAATCGTGTATTTGTCAGGAGAGATGACATCAAGCAAATTTGGCTCGTTGCTGTTTTGTCCAATATTGGTACGGCGAATAGCGACGGTCACGATTTCTGCTGCCGAAGCGGCAATCGCTTCTCCAGTCTCACTCATGTCTTTGTATTTGCCCGTACCGACCAGCAGGCGAGAGGAAAAGGTACGACTACCAACGGTAAAAGTATCTTGTAAAAGTGGTGTCGGGTGAGTAGCAGTGCTAACGTTCTCTGACATAACTAAAAATCCTAATAGCGAGCGGGCAAGGTGGACAGAAAAAATATAACGAGATTTCTAAGTAATATTAAAAAAGTGAAGTAGACAATAATAGCGCACTGTTAGCAAAATAAAAAATCGCATGATAAGTTGGCTATACATACCGTAAAAATAGGCGAGTGGCGATACGTAAAAAACGCCGACCACATAAAATAATACGCGTCTAAAACAAAATGTTATTATAACAAACTCATGCAATCTTACTTGCAATCTTTTTGGGCTTGATCAGTCAAGCTCAGTGTATTTACAGTGCTTTGGCGTGATTGTCTATTTGACACTATCTCTATTTATTAGGTTGTCTTTATGATGCAGTTGCCGTACAGCTTTGCGAAACGCCATCAGATTTTGGCCATACTTGCCATCGACCCTGAGTTGCCGCCAACTTTGGTATTGACGAAAGCCACACCATTATCCGCAATCAATGAAGCGGTGCGGTTTTTACAGCAGCAAGGTAGTCGCGGCGTACCAACTTACGAAAGTGTCAGCTCGGATGATTTTGAAAAGCGTATGAACGCGGCTTACGCTGGTAATACCGGAGAGTCGCAGCATATCGCTGCTGGGCTTGAAGATCATCCGGATCTTGATAGCTTAGCAGATAGCGTCCCTGAGACTGAAGACTTGATGGATCAGCAAGACGATGCGCCCATTATTCGTCTGATCAATGCGCTGTTGTCAGAAGCCATTCGCCTAAACGCCTCAGATATTCATATCGAAACTTTTGAAAAACGCTTGGTGGTTCGCTTTCGTGTCGACGGCGAGCTTAAAGAAATTATCACGCCAAAACGCCAGCTCGCGCCGTTATTAGTTTCGCGTATCAAAGTCATGGCCAAGCTGGATATCGCAGAAAAGCGTGTACCGCAAGATGGGCGTATTAGCTTACGACTGGCAGGGCGAGAAGTCGATGTGCGTGTATCGACACTGCCGTCGAGCTTTGGCGAGCGCGTGGTGATGCGTCTACTAGACAAGCAAGCGGGACGTCTTAACATGACGTATTTGGGGCTATCTGATAATGACTATACAGAGCTGAAGCGCTTGATTCATCGTCCGCATGGGATTATTTTGGTCACAGGGCCGACGGGTTCGGGTAAGACTACCACGCTATATTCGGCACTGACTGATTTGAATGATCAAACGCGCAATATTTTGACCGCCGAAGATCCCATTGAGTTTCAGCTTGACGGTATCGGACAGACACAGGTTAATAATAAGGTAGATATGACCTTTGCCAAAAGTTTGCGCGCGATGTTGCGTCAAGATCCAGATGTGGTGATGGTGGGTGAGATTCGCGATTTAGAGACGGCAGAGATCGCTGTACAGGCATCTTTGACAGGGCATTTGGTCTTATCAACGCTGCATACCAACACCGCGATTGGCGCAGTCACTCGCTTGCAAGATATGGGTGTTGAGCCGTTTTTATTATCGTCGTCACTGATCGGCGTGGTGGCACAGCGCTTAGTGCGTACTTTATGTCCACACTGTCACGACTGGCAGGTGGCAGACTCCGAACAAGCCAAACTTTTTACCGAAATTGGTATTGAGAAAGTATTGGACAGCGATATTGAAAATGCAGCAAGTAATGCGATTTGTCTACCCAAGCCAGTTGGCTGCGATAAATGCAATCAGTCAGGATTCAAAGGACGTACGGCGATATATGAAGTCGTACCAGTTGATGATACGCTGCGCCGCATGATTCATAGTAATACCGCTGAGTATGAGTTAGAAGCGTATGCTCGCCAGCAGACACCATCGATTCGCGCGGATGGTCTACGTAAAGTGATAGAAGGGCGAACGACGCTAGAAGAGGTACTGCGAGTGACGAAAGAAAGTGCCTTAACGGATGATACGATACTGGTATAAATGCTTAGCTATAAACGATGAGAAACAGTATTTGGAGAATAGTGTCTGGTGCGCAATGTCTGAAAAGTAGAAAAAGATAACTGAGCGAAATAGCCAGTTATCTGATCTTTTTTCTGAAATTAACAGGGTAACGTTTTCAACTGCCATTACTTGGCAGCGATGCACTCAATCTCAACGCTCGCTCCTGCAGCCAACTCCGATACGCCAAACGCTGAGCGTGCAGGATAAGGTCTAGACAGTTCTGCCTTATATACTTTGTTAAAATCATCAAAGTCATCCATATCAGTCAGCATGGCCATACATTTGACGATATCAGATTTTCGGTAGCCGTATTTTAGTAGCGTGCTATGGATATTATCTAGTGTTTGTTTGGTTTCAGTGTCGATACCACCTTTGACCAACTTGCCGTCTTTAATACCAATTTGTCCTGACATATATAATGTATTGCCAACACGTACGGCTTCTGAAAAAGGATAGGGATTGCTGTCACCCAAAAAAGTTGGGCTAGATTTAGCACTAGCGGCTGTCGGACTGGCGTTAGCACCAACAGCCAAGCCTAATGAGCACATAGCAACCAGTGGTACGATAGATAAATAGGTGCTAAGTTTGGACATCCTTGTCTCCTTACTGAGTTGATTGATCATAAATATGCTAGATGCGCCACAAAATGCAAATAGCATATGTTACGTCTGTTTAATCGATTATTTGTTATTAATAGTCTCATCGTCTGCAGAGAGCGCGTCGTCTTGCTCGTTGTCTGCGGTAGTATCCGTATTATCTTCTGAGACATTTTCGCTTGCTTTGCCTTGGCGGCGCGCCTCTAGTTCAGATTTTGGAATCCAAGCCCAAGTCATCTCCACTACAATCGGATCGCGGTCACTATCAGATTCACGGTCATCAATGACGCAAGGAATAACCATTTCACCTTTTGGCGTATTTAAAATCTGCAAGCGCTGCTCATCAGATAGACTGGCTACGGCCGCAATTTGACCTTTTTTGATCGGGCGATAAAAATTAACGGAATAGGATTTAATCAGTAGTACGCGATCAGAGGGTAAGTTTAACCCCAAAATGAAGCCAGTTGCCGTTTCAGCCAGTAGAGTAATGGCTACTGCATGGATCGAGCCAATATGATTCTGTACCCCTTTCACATTGTTTAGACTGACAACGACTTGATTGGGCTCAACCATTTCATAATACACGCCTGTTGTCCCTACGTAGGGTACGACTTTGCCAAAGGCCTTTGAGAGAATGCTTGAGCGCGCACTGGCAGGTAGATATTTGGTCACAGATAACAGTTTGGTGAATTGATTACTGATTGGTTTTAGCGTGCTGCTGGGTTTTTCGATGGATGATCTTGTGCTGTCAGAGACTTTGGCTGGTTTTTTATTGGTCAGCTTGACGGGCAGTTTTTTCAATAATCCTGACATACAAAATTCCTTAACGTAGATAAATCGAATGTTGTTTTTTGATAGTGGCAAACAGTAAGTGTTAGCAAAGCCATTACAAACACTATGGTACATTAACCGCTGCTTTCCTACTATTATTAGCATGAACTGCTGCGCTTATAAAACAGCAGTCATCTATATTGTGTTGCTAGAATATAGTCTTAAATAATTAAAATAGCTCAATGGTGATGCACGGATCTGCCTAGTAGACAATTTCTTACTATACCACCGCGCTATAATAGCGTGATGTTGGTACGTCTTATTTTATAAATTTTCAATACTGGATGATGCTATGTCTGATATGTCTACTCACGAGCCGACCAATATTATTTATACTGGCGTCGCGGGTACTGGCAAAACCTATCGATTGCTCCAAATCGCGAAGCAATATACCGATTACCTGCCTGAGACAAATAATGAAGCGCTACTTGGGCAGCTGTTGCAAAGCCTAAGCTGGCGTGAAGTACTATGTTTGATATTTTTAGACTTACGGGCTGGACAACAGGATTTGGTCAAAGTGCGAGAGCTTGTTGACCATCCTTTTTTTATCACTAAAGCGGCACAAAACTCACGTGATAAAAACCTAGAGAGCACTGCTTGGTTAGAGCTTCGCAGACATAGTCCTATAGATTCTAAAACCGTAAGTTTTGATAATCGTGCCAGCCAAGCGTATTTTGATAAAGATAATAGTGGCGCATGGTATTTACTGCCTGAGAGTGTGGTGCTGCTAACAGAGTTTTCACAGCAATTGGCGGAGTTTCAGCAGGCACAGCATGATAGTCAGTCCAATCAAAACCAAAATTCTGGTCAGCAGCGTTTTAGTATGGTGAGCTTTCATCAAGCTTATGGTTATGAAGAGTTTGTAGAAGGTATTCGTCCTGTTATGAGCGGCTCTATCCACGCAAATAACAGTCACTCGAGTAATACCCAAATGAGCTACGCCGTTCAAGATGGGGCCTTTTTAAAGCTATGTCAGCGTGCCGCGCGTGACCCTCAGCACCGTTACGCGATGTTGATTGATGAGATCAACCGTGCCAATGTGTCACGAGTCTTTGGCGAGCTACTCAGTTTGATCGAGCAAGACAAGCGCGCTGGCAAGCCAAATGCGATGATGGTTCATTTGGCGTATTCTGGGCGTGCGTTTAGTGTGCCTGCCAATGTTGATATCTATGCCACTATGAATACCCAAGATCATTCGCTTGCGCCGCTTGATATGGCATTACGTCGACGTTTCCGCTTTATTGATTGTCCACCGCAGCCTGAATTATTACCGATAGTTGGCTGTATGAGCGACACGACTAATCGTGCAGAAGCGGACACGGTAGATTTAAGCAAATTGCTAACAGGCTTAAACATGCGTATCACACAGACGCTAGGAGCCGAGGCGCAGTTGGGGCATGCGTTTTTGTTCGCAGTCGATGATTTAGAGCAATTACAAATGGTGTTGGTCGAACAGATCATCCCGCAGTTGGCGCAAGCTGCGGGCGGTCAAGTGGCTATCTTGCAGTATATTTTTAGAGATGAGCAGCAACCGCTAAGTACCCAGTTCATCCACGACAGCCAAACAATGATAAATAATGATTTGTATGATCCGATGAGTAAGAACCATACAACGACTCAACATCAAATGTTTGCAGGGCAGGGCGCCTTTCTTGGTCAATCGATGAACGTAGGTGGCTATATGATGAATCCCGACCTTATTGCTAAGATTGGTGAGTTTAGCAAGCCCGCTATCTATCAGCGTTTGTACGAGTAAGGTGGCTGTTTAGTGAGAACTCATAATCAATACTATGCGCAAGGAAACTATATTAATGCAGATAATATTAATGCAGATAGTTTTTATGCTCGTATACCTAACAGTAAGGCTCCCGCAGCGAAGGTTGTCACGGTATTTGAACACCAACGCCTCACAGCGCACGATTTTCCGCATGTCTCTGACTTTCATTGGCTAATGGCGCAAGAGTTTGCCGTCTTTACCATCAAGCGTAAACAAGGACAGTGGCAACTCAAGGTTGGGCATCATATAGGAATTATCCTCTTGCCTAGTGGTATGACACTTGAGCTATTGCCAAAGCTGGATCAATCCACTCAATATAATAATATCGCTCAAACTCGTCACTGGGTACAAGGCATGTTATCCGACTTGACTCGTCTTGATGCACGTCAAAGTCGTAAGCTGCCTAGTATGAAAAACCTTGGTCAATTTAGTGATCAGTCAATGCCATTATCTGTAGAGGCTCCGCCATTGTCAGACTGGCTATTAGAGCAGTTTTTGCAGCGCTTGGTTCGTTATCAGCCAACCCAGCACTATCAGGCGCAGATCAATAACCAATCATCGCTACAAGGGCGCCTGCTCATCAAAGAGCAGTTACGACATAACAGCATGCAGCCGCATAAGTTTTTCTGTGAGCGTAGTGTGTTGAGCCAAGATATGCTGGCCAATCGCTTGATTAAGAGCGCATTGGTATGGCTGATGCCGTTACTGCCTAGATCTATATGTACACCTCTCTTACAACCATGGCAGCCGTTGTTTGGGCTAAACCAGCGTGAACGACAGCGGTTAGCGTCAATATATGCTCAAGCAAAGCAGCAGTTAAGCGTCCTGCCATTACAAAAACAGCAACTGCAAGCCGCACAGCAGTTGGTAGACCTAGCTTATTGGCTGTTACAGCAGTCAAAGGCATCGACAGGTTATGGTATTGATCCCACTCGACCAAACTTATCTCAGCCAAAATTATGTCTATTGATCGATATGAATCAGGCGTTTGAAAAGTGGGCGAGTCAGCGCATCGCATCGATGTTTCAGCAATTGAGTAGCAATTATCATCCTTTTTACCAAATCCAAAGTGTTTGGCTCAATGATAGCGAGGGTCAAGCATGCGTATCGATACGACCAGATTTGCTGATATACAAAACGGCTGATAATGATAATAACCAAAATCAGAGTGACACCGCGGTTAGTAAAGAGACGGTAAACGGTTGCTATAGCCATGTCATCGATATCAAATGGAAATATCTGCCTCATGCTGGTGCCATTACTGCCAGTGACGCCTATCAGTTGACCAGCTATGCACAGGCCTATCAAGCAGGGCAAGGTTGGATGGTATATCCTGTATTGGGAGACAAGAGACGACCAGTTGCGCTTAAGCAGCAGATGTATCGTGACAGTGGCGATAGTAAAAGTGACATTATCGATGGTACTAAAAGTAACCACTCAAACCATGCGGATTTATGGTTGATACCGTTCGATGTGCTGACAGGTATGGTCAACGGTGATTTGCCTGCGAATTTGAATGAGGCATAATGATTCCATCAATCATAAGAATCATAATTAACAAAGGTTTTTGAAGAGACTATTTTTATAAAAATGCCTTTTTTGAAAGAATTTAGAGATTATTTAAAATTAATCGAAAATAGGTGTTGACACAATCGCCTTTACCCCTTAATATGTGCACCTCGATAGCGAGGAACATTAACAAGTTAGCGGCATTGCCAACAACGAGTTAATCAACAAACTATCGTGATAATAGAGAATTTCGGAGTGTGGCGCAGTTTGGTAGCGCATCTGGTTTGGGACCAGAGGGTCGTAGGTTCGAATCCTATCACTCCGACCATCTATTTTAAGAGCCTTACAGGCTTTTTTTTATGTATAATGATTTAGTTTCTGATATAGTAAAAATTATATTATAGACTAGGTTATAGTGTATAAAAGTCCTCTAAGAGCGCCTGTAGCTCAGCTGGATAGAGCATCTCCCTTCTAAGGAGGTGGCCGCAGGTTCGAATCCTGCCAGGCGCGCCATTTAGCCTGCAAATCTTGCCTATTCTTTTGGCAATAGTTATGGCGGTTGTAGCTCAGTTGGTAGAGCCCCGGGTTGTGATCTCGGTTGTCGTGGGTTCGAGTCCCATCAGTCGCCCCATTTTATTTTGCATTATCTGCATATAAATCCTATCTTTATACTAAATCTTATCTAATAAATAGCACTCGCCACTGTTGGCGTTTTTTTGTGTCTGCTTGATTTCTATTTCCCTGTATTATCCTATAATATTAAACGGTTAAAGCTTTCTGAACTTTTAATTGTTTAGTGATTTACTGATTTCTTATTCATATCAATTTTGCGATAGGTTTTTCTTCAAAAACCTAAACTGACTGTGTCTGCTCTACTATTTATTAGTACTGCTTATGAGTAAATAGACATCATGTTTTAAATCGGGCATTATGCTTATGTCTTGATGCATCCTGCTGATGAAAACATCGTATTGGCTACATAGAAAAAATTTAAAGCATTTTGGATACACCCCCGCCTTTTTAAGATTTGTTGTTATTGACCCTGTATTATTGAGGAACTGATTGATGGACGCATTGAGCGTATTGCTACAGAATGTGCACTTATTTGAGACCAAGTATTATCGTTTGAATGGTGCTGGCAATTGGTCTTATTCTATGAATAGAAAAGACACCATTTTATTTTACTTGGTGATGTCGGGTGGTTTTTGTATAGACGTTGGCAATGGCCTACGCGAAGCTCGTGCTGGTGATATGATTATGATCCCGAACGCGCATAAGCACGTGAGCTATGCACTCAACCATCATGGTGACGTGGCTGAACCCCTCGATGAGTTACTGACCAACTGTCAAGATCGCACGCTTGAGATCGATGGCAATGGCGATCCTAATTCCTCACTGATTTTGATCGAATGTAAATACGACAAAGAGATGATTAGCCCTCTACTATCTGTGCTACCACCGATATTGCCTGAGCTCAATGACGCTGCTGATGGTCGGTTTGAGGTGATTGATGTGGAGATCAAGCTTTTGACCTTGGAGTCTGAGCGCGAACGCATGGGCAAAACGGCTGTGATCAATCACTGGGCAAGCATCATGATGATTGAATGTTTGCGCGTTTATATTGAAAGCTTACCTGAGGCGACAGAGAATTGGCTAAAGGCCATGAAAGATCCGTTTTTGACCAAGGCGCTAGCAGCGATGCATGAGGCGCCAAGTCAAAGCTGGACCATTCATAAGCTTGCAGAGGTGGCAGGTATGTCGCGCTCGAGCTTTGCCCAGCGCTTTAAAGATACAGTAGGGATGCCGCCGCTGACTTATTTGATTGATTACCGCTTGCGTTTGGCAGCACGCTATTTGCGCTTACAGCAAAATAGTATCAGCCGTATCAGTGATATGGTGGGCTATGCGTCAGATTCAACTTTTAGTCAGGCGTTCAAACGCGTTTATGGTGTCTCACCAAAAGCGTACCGTCAACAGTATCAACAGCAAAAGCTTGCATAAGTTATTATTTTAACGTCCTCAGTGTTCATTTATTAAAAGCGTTAAGGCGACCAAGGTATCCTTAGCGCTTTTTTTGATTGATATAGATATAGCATTTGCATAGGTAAAATACTTGGCAGTCAACTGGCGCTATTTTGGCTAGGCAAGGCTGACAATACGCTTGTGTTCAGGTACTATGGAATAATGAGTCGTCGAGGTGTGAGTGTTTATATTTGACGCATAATATGTGACTGTATGCCAGTGATATAAGAGGATCGAGACGATGTTTATTTTTGCTGCTGATGGTATGTTATGACTGAACCGACCGCAAAGCCAAGTACAGAAGCCAATAGCCACCAAGGTACTACTGCAACTGCTAAAAAAGAACAGAAATCTGATAAAGCTAATGCGCAAGATAAGGTGCATACTGGCAAAATGGCGTCAGCTAATACGGCTGAGATGCCTGATAAAGCGGCATTATTAACGCTATTTACTTTGTCAGATACCAAAGAGAGCATTGATGAAGTAGGCGCTAGCGAGCAGCTTGGCACCGATACATCAACCACACAGTCTACTGCCAATGAGTCAAACGTAGCTGCGCAGCGTGTGGCTCTTTATCATACCCAGCACGAACGCACTCGACTGCTATATATGGCATCCGCCAATACGCGCCCCACGTATTTAGTACAAACCCTCAAATCACAATTTGCAGAATATCAGCAGTATTTGCTTGCTCAGCAGCTCGATAAGCGTGGTTTGATGGATACAGAAATGCTTGAACGACTTTGGCAGCAGCTGCACGTGGTCGATGATATTATTGCAGATATCGTGCATCATATGCCCGCTCAGCAGCCAGCAGGTTGGCAGCTTACCACGCAGGATGGGCGCAACCCGCTGTGTTTTGCCACTGTCGGTAAGCTAAAACATGGCAAGCCAATCCGCGATCAAGGCAGTCTCAACAGCTACGTGCTCGGTCACTTTGGCGTGAGCAGCTTTACCTATGATCGCGGTTATTATATCGGTCACGTGGTTGGGTATTTATTCAGCTGTTATTTCTGCGCGCACTTGTCTATCAGTTATGGTGTGGCAGCGCTCGGTCAGCAAGTCGTTGCTGATTATGACTATGCTAGTCTTGAGACGCCGCACATGGTCAGGCTGTTACAAGGTCTGGATGGGTATTGTAAAAAACGTGTATATCAATTGGCAGTGATTTGTGCGCGCTTGAGTGTGTTTGCGAGTGATAAACGCATTGAGAGAATGCTGATTGCTGAGGTCAATGATTTTGATAAAAAGTTACAGCAGCAGCATTTGGATGTCTTACTATTACAAGGCTTGATGCCTGACAGTAACGACTCAACGCCGCTTTGATAGATACTTTTTATAGACATTGCCCTTTTGGTTAAGCCATACATCCAAACCCCTACCTGTGACTTTTTTAGGATATCTGCTGCTATGCCCGCTTATCATTTTAAAGCGCTTGACGATCAAGGTAGTGTCCAAAAAGGCTTGCTAGAAGGGGATTCTGCCCGGCAAGTTCGGCAGCAGCTGCGTGATAAGCAGTGGACACCAGTCGAAGTCAGTGCGGTCAATGACAGACAAAGCCAAAACAAAAGCCGCTATAAAAAACCATCTGCTTATGAGCTTGCATTACTCACACGCCAGTTATCTGTGTTACTAGCGGCTGGTATTCCACTTGAAGAAACTTTGGCCGCTGTCGCTAAACAATCGCCAAAGACACATATCAAATCTCTGATGCTGGCGGTACGCTCACATGTCCTCGAAGGCTTAAGCTTAGCACGAGCACTGCAACAAGCCGCGAGCTTCCCACCCTTATATATTGCCACGATTGCCGCAGGCGAAAAATCTGGTCACTTAGATCTAATCCTTAATCAGCTAGCCGACTATACCGAAAACCGCTTTGCCCTCCAAAAGAAAATCCAAGGGGCGATGGTCTATCCGATTGTACTGATGGTTATGGCTATTGGCGTCATCATGGGGCTGATGAGTTTTGTGGTGCCCAAAATTGTCAAAGTCTTTGAGCAGTCTGAACAGGCCCTACCATTAATTACTCAAGTCGTTCTGACGTTATCAAATATCATTACGCAGTGGTGGTGGTTAATGCTGCTGGTATTGGCAGGTACTGCGTTTTTGTTTTACCGTTTTGCCCAAACGCAGACTGGGAAATTGGCAATAGATAGTATGGTGCTCAGGCTACCGATATTAGCCAGATTGTCTAAGGGATTGAATGCGGCACGTTTTGCCAGCACGCTTGCGATATTGGTGCGCTCAGGAGTGCCGTTGATTGAGGCGCTACATATTGGTGCGGCAGTGACGACCAATTTGCATATTAAGCAAACGATTGTGACTGCCGCTGATAGGGTCACAGAAGGCTCAAGTTTATCCAGCCAACTCGAAAAATCCACTTACTTTCCACCGATGATGGTACAAATGATTAAAAGCGGTGAGAATTCAGGCGAGCTTGAAAACATGCTCAGTCGTGCCGCTACGATGCAAGAAGCGGAGGCCACCAATTTTATTAGCACCTTACTGTCGCTACTTGAACCTTTGATGCTGGTCTTGATGGGCGTGGTGGTGATGATTATCGTGATGGCAGTGATGCTACCAATCGTTAATATGAATGACTTGGCAGGCTAGTCAATAGTTAACTGACTAGTTAACTAGCTGACAAACAGCCGATATATTTTTCTCAAACTATCAACTATCTGCTTTTTTATCCTCTCTTAATTACCTATCTTGCTAAACCCTACGTTAGCTTTCTTAAGATTTGCTTACTGTTGTATATTGTTGACCAAGCAAAATTTTTGCTATGGTAAACCTAAGTGCCACGTTATAGTGAAAGCGGGTTAAAACGATAGTGATAAATATCGATGATTATTTGGTAACGGCTACTTGCTGCTGATGATTATGATTACTTGGTATTGACTGTAATGACAATCTGAGCACAGCGCTGGATAAAAATAAAACCATGGTTTATAGTGATGATGATTTAGGATTTTATTGATAAGTCCCTAGATGCATGAGTGCTACTAGAACGCCACTTTTACTATTTACATAACTGTGATGACCAAAGCGATGACTATGACTGACACCCTTCAAGTAAATATTAGCCCAAAAAGTGCCAATACCAAAAATGACAATAATAATATTCAAGCCCATGGTGGCATTGTAAATGACCATCAGAGAGTCCATTCAATGACACATCGCAGCTCGGTAGGCAAGTCTGGACAATCGGGATTTACGCTGATTGAGATTATGGTGGTTATCGTCATCTTGGCTATTCTTGCAGGCTTGGTCGTCCCAAAAGTAGTCGGACAAAGTGACAAAGCGCGCGTCAAAACCACTGAAACCGCGCTCGCTACTGTCTCTAATGCGTTAGATATGTATAAAGTCGACAATTCACGCTATCCGACGACAGCGCAAGGTTTAGAAGCGCTTACCACACCGCCTGCGGATGCAAAAAACTATCCTGAAGGTGGCTATATTAAAGGTGGCTATCCAACAGATGGTTGGGAAAATGAGATGCAATATGTTGCGCCAGGTAGTGAAGGGCGACCTTATGACTTGTTTTCCTTAGGTGCAGATGGACAGCAAGGTGGTGAAGGTCAGGATGCGGATCTTTATGCTCAGCTATAAGATTTAGCCTTGTCGGCATTTAGAAAGCCTAGACCAATAAAATATCGTTAAATGCACTTGCTATCGTGCAATCAACGACCCATTAATATCAACCAATAACTTTTTATTGGTTGATATTTTTTATCGATACGTAAAATAAATACCATCTGATATGAACCTTGTATTGAGGGTAAGTAGTTTTATCAGTAAGTGTATATCCGTACTGCCAGTCACTGGAAGCTAACATCAAAGGTAATAACTTATGTCAATAAAAATACCAACACTACAGTCAGTCGCTATCAATAAACGCATGGCTAAGGTCTACGCGCTTGCGTTTACTGTTGCAACCACCTCGTTGATGACCGCTTTATCAATGACATCAATTAGCGCACAGGCGGCAGGATTGAACGACTTATTTAATAGTAGTAGCGCCGCGCAATCAAAGTTTTTACCAGTGGATGAAGCTTTCCAAGTGATCAGTAGCACCAAAGCGACATCTAAGGGCACGCGTTTATCCGTCACATTTGACATCACGCCAGGACATTATGTCTATAAAGACCAGCTCGCGTTAAGCTTTCCTAAAGGCATAAGCGCAACGCCGTTTACTTTTAATCAGACACCAGTGTCCATTAATGATCCAACCTTTGGTAAAGTTCCAGTATTTACGCAAAGGAGTGTTGTTGCCACTACGATGCTGACGACCAATAATGGTAAGGGCGCAAAAAATGCCCCGATTATCATTGGTTGGCAAGGCTGTGCAAAAGCTGGGCTATGCTACCCACCCGAAAAGATCAAAACTAAGGTAAATATTGCTGCGACACGTAGATAAATATTGAGAATGTTGATTCAAATATTGGTAATAACAGGTAGCTATTCATGCCCATGAAGACATCACAACAATCGCCATCATTGACTGCAAATACACATGCAAAAAAATCGTATGTCTTAGCATGTGCGATTGCTAGCGGCTCGCTATTGACAGGATTGTTAGCGACGTCAACGACGGCGCAAGCGGCAGGGTTGGGTGATCTATTTGGCAGCAGCCAAAATACAGCGCAATCGAAATTTTTGCCAGTAGATGAAGCCTTTCAGGTGAGTAGCAGTAGTGCCTCTACCAAGTCAGGTACGCGTCTATCTATTAATTTTGATATCACGCCTGAGCATTATGTCTATAAGAATCAAATCAAACTGACGCTACCTGCGGGCGTGACGGCGGCACCTTTTACCTTTAGCCAAAAGCCATATTCAATCGACGATCCGACATTTGGTAAAGTATTGGTGTTTGATCAAGCCAATATGGTCGCAACTACCACATTGACCAGTAACAACGGAAAAAGCATCGATGATGCAGCAGTTGTCATTGGTTGGCAAGGTTGCGCCAAAGCGGGATTATGCTATCCCCCTGAAAAAATCAAAACCACGGTCAATATCACAGCAGCATCGTCACAGAGCGCGACAAGTAATACCAATACCGAGGCAGAACGTGCGTCTATTAACGAGACGGCCGCGAGCGACAGTCTGACTGATACGACAATATCTGCTGGGAATACTGAGACGACATCCGCAACGACTGGTACCAGTAGCACCACGGCGCAAGCAGAACAAGCGCTGATGGATGATGAGGTTATTGATTATGATCTAATCGATGATAGTACTTTGGAGTATGACTCTTTAGATGGTAGCACTGCAACGACCACGATTTCTGGAGCAAATGCTAACGTATCAAATGACGCGATCAACAGTGAAAATGTAAATGCTAACAACCTTGTCGATGGTGATCCCTTTGGTTTGGCGTCTCATCCTTGGCTCGCATTGGTCTTACTGTTTTTAGCAGGTCTAGGTTTGGCCTTGACGCCTTGTGTCCTACCGATGCTGCCCATCGTTGCCAATATTGTGGCCCGCGAGCAAAACCCAACGGTCAAACGCGGTGTTATCCTAACCACCAGTTATGCGATTGGTGTGGCGACTGCCTATGGTATTTTGGGCGCTGTGATTGCAGTATTTGGCGAGTCATTAGGTATTATTGGCTGGTTACAAAATCCTATTATTTTGATTAGCTTTGCGGTCGTTTTCGTCTTGTTAGCGCTATATATGCTGGATGCTTTTACTATACGTTTACCGCAAACACTTAGCCGAAAAATGCAAGGGCTTAGCCAAGCAGGCGATAGCAAGCTTGGTAGCACAGGCGGTAGTTTGATCGCTGGATTTTTATCTGCATTAGTCGTATCTCCTTGCGTCTCTGCGCCATTATTCGGTGCGCTATTAGCAGTCTCTACCATTGGTAGTCCGCTCTTGGGTTTCGCCGCCTTATTTATGCTGGGTTTCGGTTTGTCAGCACCGCTTATTTTAATCGGTGCCACTCAGGGCAAAATCATGCCAAAGGCAGGAGAATGGATGAACTGGGTTAAACAAGGCTTTGCGCTGCTATTATTCGCGGTGGCATTGTTATTAGTTGAGCGTGTGTTTATATCGCCAGTGATGCTTATGGTCTGGGCATTATGGTTTATGGTGGTGGCGACATGGGCGTGGAGCTGGCTCGGCAGAAGACGCATGTTAACCCAAGCCATGAGTCTGATCGCTGGTATTTGGGCCGCTTGTTTGATCGTGGGTGCGGCATTAGGAAATGATGATAGCCTGCATCCATTAGCCTCGCTAAGCGCTGCGCCGACGATGGTGCAGTCAGCGACTGGTCAGCCGATGGGCAACGATAGTGCGGCGACAGATAAAACGATCACCACGCTTGCTGAGCTAGATACGATTGTTGCGGCAAATCCTAATGTCCTTGTCGATTTGACAGCAGATTGGTGTGTTGAGTGCCGTATCATGGATAAAAACTTATTTCATAATCGCCCAGCACAGATGCAAGACTGGCAGTTGGTGAGACTTGATATTACGGATACTACGGAAGACTCCAAAGCCATTTTGTCACGCTACAAGCTGTTTGGCCCGCCAGCATTACTCTATTATCAAGGTGGTCAACTGGTTAATCAGCAAGTGGGCGAAATCGGTCGCTTGAAGTTTGAGCAAACCTTAACGACGCTAAACAACTGATGGCTCACAACCCGTACTTAATAACCTGAGTAAATCTTTTGCTAAGGCTTAATAATGAAAAAAAGCCAGCGTACGCCAATAATGGTGTGCTGGCTTTTTTAATGCCATTAAATTATTTTTAAAATATCTTTTAAACGTTTGGTTTCACACACAATATGTCTCTTTAAGCAGATTTAATATATCGATAACGCTAGTATAGTGATTATATTTTCATTACAATAAAGTAACAATACTGAAGGGGTATGTCAATTTGTCATAACTGCCTCTGATGTTCTCATATTTTCTAGTTCTTTAGCGGCGACGCTAACAGTTATATTAATTAACTCACATACTCTGCTGGCGATAATGCTGGTTAGATAAAGGACATTTATGTTTGCCCACATCACCACTCAGCGTCAATTACAACGTACTCATGTAATCAGTCGTAACGCCAGTAGCCGCACATTAAATACTCATTTGAGTATCGCAGTCGCTATCGCGTTGAGTTGTACGGCGGTACAAGTACAAGCAGCTGATAATAGCCAAACTTATAACGAACTGCCAGTACCAGAAGCGGCGTTTGAATATGAAACCGTTGAGATGCCGCAGAGCGTAACCACACAGAGCGGTAAAGTAATCAGCAAAGAATTTATTGCTCAACAAGCAAAGCTATTTTCTGAATGTACGCAAGTGCAGAGTAGTGCCGCTCGTTTGGCTTGTTTTGATAAGGTAGCTGAACAAGGCAAAAAACCAAGCTATACCACGACCAAACAACCAGTTGATTTGGCAAAAACATTTAAGACGACTATTTCGGGTAATCCACAAGTTGTTTTTGTGGAAGAGAACTCGACCAATACTTTCAGTGATGAGAGCGCAACTTCTAACCAACAGTCTGATACTAATAGTTTTGATACGGTCACAGACAATCAGCAAGAAGCTCAAGTTCTAGAAAATGTGGGTGTCACTCAAGCAGATATTGAAAAATACACACCACTCAGTCTGGCATATGATCTCGATCAAAACAGTGAGCGCGGTACTTGGACGGTAAGACCATACCGTCCGACTTATCTGCTGCCATTGTTTTATACTTTTGATCCTAACTTAAATCCAAGCACCCCTTCTCAAGAAATTGAACCTTTTGACTCTAATGACATACGTGAGACGGAGCTAAAATTTCAGTTGTCTTTAAAGAGTAAAGTCGCAGAGGATTTATTCGATACCAGCGCTGATCTGTGGTTTGGTTATACTCAAGAGTCACATTGGCAGGTTTATAACGAAGACAATTCACGACCATTTCGTGCTACCGACTATCAACCTGAAATATTTTTAACTCAGCCTGTGACGGCAGATCTACCTTTTGGTGGACGTTTACGCATGTTAGGTGCGGGCGCTGTGCACCATTCTAATGGACAGGATGATCCATTATCACGTTCGTGGAACCGTGCTTATTTGATGGCAGGGGCCGAGTGGGGTAAGCTGTCAGTCATACCGCGTCTATGGGCTCGAGTGAATGGTGATAGCAGTAGTGACGATGACAACCCTGATATCGAAGATTACATGGGTTATGGCGATATCAAGTTCTTATATGATTTGCCTGCCGAGCAAAGCATTAGCGGTACCTTGCGCTACAATCCAAGGACCAATAAAGGCGCTGCCCAAATCGACTATATCTATCCATTGTCAGAAAACGTCAATGGTATGGTGCAGCTATTCCAAGGTTACGGCGAGTCCATTGTTGATTATAATCATGAAAATACCTCTATTGGTTTCGGTATCGTACTGAATGACTGGAAAGGCCTCTAATATAAGTGAGTCTCACCATGTCTTATGATAATCAATAGTCTATGCGTCGCTTAGTACCTTATCAAACCGGACTGTGGCTGGCAGAGTATTTAAATGTACGCTGCCAGCTATGCCGTATTTATCGAAGTACACCACAATCTCAGCTATTGATGCAGCACTCACACGTTAATAGTAATGACGCATCGAGCGAAAATTCTGAATTTTCTCTTTCAAGCAATCAATTCTCTTTCGCTCATATTTGTCATCAAATCAATCACCGCTTAAATAGAGGTCTACTCTGTACTTATTGTCATAATAGTATCGCATGGCTACCACAGCCTTTTGATGTTGACATTGCTGCTGGTAGATCCTTATCTATCCAAGTATCTACCTATTATGAGTATCCAATCCGTCAAGCGATTCGGGCGTTTAAGCATCATGAAGACATGACAAAATTGCCATTGTTGTTACATGCATTACGTCAGCTACCACGGCCACATGGCTGTCATCGTAACAATAGTGTGATTGTTTCCATGCCAACGACCAATCAACGGCTAGTGAAACGAGGGTTCGATCCTGTCAGTATTTTATCATCACAACTGTCAAAGCATTGGCAAATACCTTTATGGCATGGTGTTGAGCGTATTGATGATACGGTCAGTCAGCAAGGGCTCACACGCGCTGAACGTCTAAGCAACCTAGACAATGCGTTTGCGCTAACTGAAAAACCTTTGGCAAAACGCTTACTATTGTTCGATGATGTGTCTACGACAGGCGCAAGCTTGCAAGCACTGGCACGTGCATTCATCTCATCTGAGCAAACAGCGATCATAAATGTCCAAAGCCCTGACAACTATGACATCTCTGCCTATGCCTTAGCTCATGGCAGCCAATCATAAATTTTTTTCCTATCTGTTTGAAATCATTAATATATTGCTAATATATCATTGTAACGCTATATTATTAGATACGTATATATCTACTGAACTATCAAATGTGCCTTATTTCTCATTTATATATAACATGAGCAGAATGTTGTGGAACAAAAATTGCATGTTATTAGTTAAGTTAACTATAAAATTATTAGCAAAACTAACAGCAGATTCTAGTTATTTTAAAATAAAAACTGATAAGAGACAGACATTAGCAGTGCTAAATAGGGATTTGATGTGAACGCATCTATGAATAGTCTACCGACCTCGCTAAGAACAGCCAGTTTAGGGTTTACCTTGATTGAGCTGATGGTAACGATTGCTGTATTGGCCATCATTGTGAGTATTGCTGCACCAAATATTAGCACACAGCTGGCTAATCAGCGTGTTAAGTCGACAACTGCGATTTTAGCTAATGCATTAAAAGAAGCTAAAATAGAGAGCCGTATCCTTCGTCAGCCTTTAACTTTAGTATATAACGATAATACTAAAGTTATTAATATCCAAAATATAGTACCAAATAAATCAGCCACTACGATAGCAAGTTATAAGTATGATGCAAAAATAAGTATAAAATCAGCCACTACTAGCAGTCAATTTAGACCTAATAAAACTGCTGATGCTACTATGTATAATATTTGTGATAATAAAAATACAGCTAGTCCTCGGCAAATCGAGGTTAACAATATAGGTAGTATAGTCATTAAAGTGGGAGGAGTCTGTACATGAATACTTTCACTTTTCAACGAGGCGTAGGTTTAGTAGAAGTTATCGTTGCATTATTGCTATTAGCTGTGGCCGTCTTAGGGTTTAGTGCTATGCAATTAGGTGCTGTGAAAGCAACGGATGAGAGTCTCATGCGCACTCAATCAATATCTGCGATAAAAACTTTGTCAGAGAGTATGCGCATCTTGCCTGATAGTAGCCCACTTTATAGAAAACAGGTAAACGATATTTATAAGAGTAGTACCTATAGCGATGAAAGTATTATTAGTTCTTACTGTACTAAAGCTAATGATTATGCTACTTCAGCCAAAAACTGTAATACAGCAAATTGCACCTCAGAGGAAACAGTTAAATACAATGTTAGTACTATTGTGAAATCAGCTTGCTCAAAAGATATCGCTCTAAATATAGAAGTTTGTCCAAACACGAGTGGTGTCAATGAACGTCAATGTATTATCGCAAGCTGGAATCAGACTAAGCCAACGATGTCAGATCAGGATGCTTCATGTACTGATGCGAGTGGTAGCTATAAGCCTGCAGCCTCATGTTTTATTATGGAGGCTTACTGATGTCAATATTGCCTTTAGATACATCAACACAGTCGATAAGTATTTTAGCAAAGAGACAATCTGGTTTTACTTTAGTAGAGCTTATGATTTCTCTAGTTTTAGGGTTATTAATATCAGCAGCAGTTATGCAAATCTACCTTGCAAACGTTAGATCTGCTACATTACAAGAGGCAGGATCAAGTATCATTGATTCCAATGTCTTTGGTATACCAGTTATAGAAGAACACATCCGACTAGCAAACTTAGGTTTAGCGGGAACAGTGAATGATACTAGTGAAGGCTCAGGTATAGTTTTAACTCAAACGGGTAATCTAAAAGGAATAAAGTTGAATGGAAACGCAGATGTTCCTCTTGCTCTATTGACTAATACGGGTGATGTGACAGCTGCTGGTACAGGTAATCAGTGGTCAGCGAGGACAGCTACCAACACGCCTAGCGGACAGCTGACTATTCAGTTTAGGGCACCTCAAAATATGTACGATTGTGAAGGTAACTTGGCATTGGGACCCCGTGAAGTAAATATTAATAAGGTCAAAAAAATTATCGATGGCCAAATAGTCATAGAGCGTTATTATTTACATGCTCAAGATGCATCTAAACCAAATCAACTCTCTTTATATTGTGATGCGGGTAAATATATTACTGAAGATATGGACAAATACTCGGAGCAGGGTCAAGCCGGCAGTCCATCTACTGTATTGTCAGACAAAAACGTTATAAAAGACTTTGGTGATAAAGGTATAGCGATTGTTGAGCAAATGGACTATTTTGATGTCTTATTAGGTACCAGAGATGGTGGCAACATTCGTTACTATACAGTCAAGCAATATAAAGATTCACTAAGTAAGCCTGAAATAATATCAGTAAAAATTGGTGGAGTCATACGCTCTAATAATGTGGTACAAACGTCGGAATTAAATAATGAGTTTTCAGTTCTTGGAAAAAATATAAAACTGAAGGCTGATGCAACGGATGTAGAGAAAAAATACTTACGTTTTGCTTTCCAAAATGAAATCGCTTTACGAAATGCCAGACTAAACTTTTAAAACAAGGTGGGAATCCATGAAAAAGCTTTCATCTGTGCCCAGTGGTCAGCAAGGTGTTGCCTTGATTGTGGTTTTACTATTTTTAATATTGATTACTCTGGCAGGCGCTATCGCAGTCAAAAACAGTACTACGGATTTACGGCTTACCACAACCGAACAAGCAGACACCTTATTGCTCAATACTGCGGATAATACAAACAAAAATATGGAACAAGTTATCAATGTAGATAAGTCTGACCAAAGTGCGGCCTTGCAGAAAAATATTGCTCTTAGCTCGGCCGGTATGTTTGGTTATTTTATGAACGTTGGAGCAGAAGAAAATAGGGATGATCAAATAGTATTTTGTTATCGCCCGCGTGGTTCTTATTTTTTTCAAATGAATGAAGCTACGGTGATAGACCCTAGTGGCGGTAGTAAGCTAGTTACAGGTGCTACAAGTTCAGGCGGATTTTGTCGAATAAACAATGCTGAAGACTTTAGTAATGCCCGTAATAATGTGATGACGCAAGTAGCTGTTACTAGGCCTAGTAGTGGTATGCTGGCCTCAGAACCCTTTGAGTATGTACCGACACAGCGCTCAATTACCACAGCCAATGTTACTAGTAGTTCACCAAACTTTCGGTTGTTTAGTACCTCGTTTTTACCTGGGATGACCCAAGCAAGTGAGAAAGAGATCTTAGATTGTCTAAAAAAACCCAATCAAAACGCTGCTGATTATGGCTACACTGAAAAAGACAAAGATAATAATGACGTCACGAAATATTATGACCAGACCTTGACACAATGCCTAGCCAGTAAAGGCATACCCGCAAAAACGTTAGTAGAAGACGTCAAACTGGAAAATCTGCTCACATCTAAGAAGTGCTTAGATTATGGGAAGGGTAGCTCAAGTAATAAAATCAGTACAGAATGCCAGAAGCTATTAAATATTTCTGCCTCTGGAGTTCCTCAATGAGAATATTGACTGGAACGAGTCTGCACGACACGGCTTTAATACATATTTCAAGGAGCACTATATGAAAAATTCGAGCTTACTTTCAGCATCAATAGATACTCCTTGGATGACATTTAAAGTCTCGCCATTAGTGTTGGCCTTATCTGCAATTGGTTTTGCCACTACTCATGCCCAAGCAGCAGTTAGCTACAATACTCAAGGCACTGCAATCTATAGTACCTTAGGGGATCTATCAATTTATCAGCCACCTGTTGGCGAGACTAAGCCGACGGTCATGCTAATGCTTGACAAGTCAGGCAGTATGGGGAATTTCTATAGAAATAATTATGGACGAATAGATAGTTTATGGATTGACTATGGTAGTGCAGACTACAAGCAAGTTCCTTATCAAGTCACAGACTATCAGGACGTTATATCATATGAGTATGTCTGTACCAAATATCATCCTACAAAGGGATGGTGTCAGCAGGGATATTGGAATGAGATTATTAAAACTCAACCAGTAATAACAACCTATAATTATCAAACAACCACTTTAAAAGGCAAAAATAATCAACCTTGTTATTATAGCAACTCTGATATAGATACTGTCAATAGAGCCATTGATCCCCCTAACGGCGGGATCGGTAGCGGCTACCCTTCAGGCTTTCAAGATAACTTTATTAGTGCGTCGCGTTCAGACGATGGATATAGTTATGATATTACTTATTGCATAGACAGCAGTGTTCAAGATACTCGTACTGCTGCTGAAATTGCTGCAGGTGATATGCCAACCAACTGGCGTTTAGATAGGTTGAGTGCTTTAAAAGCTGCCGTATTTAAGCTGTTGCGAAACCCAAAAATGGATGAGACTATAAGTATTGGGGCAGGTGCTTATGGGTATAATGGTGGAACATATGGGAAAATTGGGGTTGCTGCCAAACCTTTGACAAAAGCTCAAAAAGACAAACTACGCGAGTATGTTGCTGGTTTGGACGCATACGGAGGTACGCCGATTGCGAAGGCTTTGGCAGAAGCAGGTGGCTATGTTTTAGGTAATAATACCAATGTTGGTGGTGCTACTCATAGTGGCTTTTATAATACCCAAGTCGACGGTATTATTCGTAATAATGATAGCTATATAAAACCTGAGAGCTCACAATGTGCAGGTACAGGTATATATATGCTGACTGATGGGCAGCCCAATAATGGTGCTTCTTATACTCAAACTATGATGCGTCCATCGTTAAATAATAATAGCTTCCAGTGTAGTACTAGCTCAATGAGTAATACAGGCACCGCCTCTGGAGATGAAGCACGATGGGATTGCATTGGTGAATATGCTAAAGCTTTAGGAAATAAGGGCATTAAAACCGCTATGGTAGGTTTTGGTAGTGACTTCGACGTTTTTAACGATTCCAATAACTATCGTACAATCCAGTCTGTGCTATCTGATGGTACGCCTTACGAAAAGAAATATTATCGCTGTGATCTTTTAACCAATAAAGATGCCAAAAATTCATGTAATTTGGGTATGGAGTCCAACGACGATAAGACAGGGTTCACAGGCTTCGAAGGAGTTAGTGAGAAAATAGGTGGTTTTGGTGAAGGTGGGTTTTACTATGCAAAAAACTCAAAGGACATCGTAAATAGTGTCTTGTCCTTTATTTCAAAGCTCGATAACGATTTAGCCAGTATCCCTTCTGGAACGATTACTATACCTCAAGATCCACTGAGCGCACAAAATATACAGCCTTATGCCTATCTACCTATGCTAGAGCCAAAAGTAAATAGTAGTCTACTAGTATGGCCGGGTAATCTCAAAAAATACGAAGTCAATCAAGGCACATTGTACGGTAAATCCACTACGGGAAGTAATGTCAATACACGACTGTATGTCAGTATGGATAAAGATGGCAAAATAGACACAACTGGTAAGAAGTTTCCTGCCGATTTGAACCCTAATGCCCGCGACTTGTGGAGTACTAAAAATTATCAGGCAGTTGACAAGGATGGTAATACAGTCAATGCCAACGACCGAATAACTGCAGGCGGGTTTTACGCTCGTCTTAAATCGCCCACTGCAGCCAACAACTCGACTCGTTCTGTATATGTGGAAAGTGGTGATGGTCTAAGAAAGATATCGGTAGCAAATGGTAAGCTAGTTGGGTTTAAAGACTTAGACACCAGTTATGGTGCAGAGCAAAAATTATATTTATTAAGCTTTTTAGGCTACGATATTACTATCAATACAGCGTCAATTAAGAAAATTAACGATGCCAGTGATAAAGAGACTGAGCTCGAAAAGCTTATAACTACACCTAGTGGTGAGGTAAAAGTTTTGGGCGGTGTACTGCACTCAGAGCCTACGCTTGTGAGTTATGGTGGTAAGATTAATTCCCCTAACAAGAATACTGATTCAGACCCTAAAACGATAGATGCGGATGCAGGACAAATCTCAAGTGATGAAAGCGACCGAAAAGATTACATTATGTTTGGCTCTATGGAAGGTGCGCTACATATCGCCAAATCTGATACTGGTGAAGAGAGTTTGGCCTTTATTCCTAAACAACTTATTAGCAGTCAGCTAAGAGCGCTAAAAGAAGAGACAGTAAGTACTAATATTACAATAGACAATCCACCTGTCTTTGGCGTTGACGCTCCATGGATCGCATCTGGTAGATATGATTATAAATTCAATACGGATGGTAGCGGGAGCGTAAACGCAAATACCATGAGAGTATATGGTGGCTTAAGTAAAGGTGGCGTGGGTCTATATGGATTAGATGTTAGTAAAATTAATGAACCGCAAAAATTATTTACTCTTAATGCTGGCACTGCAGGGTATGGTCGGTTAGGCATGGTTATGTCTAAGCCTGTAGTAGGAAAGATCAAAGTAGGCACCGGAGCGAATGCAACCAAGGATGTGATTATATTCGGTGGTGGATATGATAAATGCTATGAAGATCCAACATTTAAGCTGAACTTCTCCACGAATAACTTGCCCAACTGTAATATTGCCAGTGCGCAAGGTAACGCAGTTTATATTGCAGATGCCATAACAGGCGAGCTCATTCTTTCTGTTTCAGGCGATAATGCGGGTGGCAAAAATGTTAATGTATCAACGATGAACCACAGTGTCGTAAGTGAGATTACCACGCTAGATCGTGACAATGATGGCTTTATCGATCATCTGTACTTTGGTGATCTAGGTGGACAGCTTTATCGAGTAGACTTGCAAAATGGTAGCAGTATTAGTTCAACACCCGGTATCAATACTTTCGTACGCCGAGTGAGCCGAGTGCTTAATACAAGCGGTGACAGCAGTAGTGATAATTTATCTAAGACACTAGTTGGCAAAGGCTTACAATATCGATTTTATGCTCAGCCATCAGTGAGCTTTTTTGAAGATGAAGAATCTAGTGGTAGAAGAATTGCGGTAGTTAATATTGCTTCAGGTGATCGCAGCAGTCCTTTATCACGTCACCGTAAAGATTTATCAGAAGCCAATCGTTTATTTGGCATTATAGATAGAGATTTGGTTAATAGTAATTTATATGGCAAGGATTCAGATGGTAATGATTTTCCACTCGTAAATAACGAATTGACACTTGATAAGCTAGCGTCTCTACCTTTTGATAAGGTGATTACACCTGCAGGTGTTACTCCAGCAATAGCGAAGACTAAGTCGGGTGTATTAACAGCGATGAAGAATGGCGTGTTTTCAGGTTGGAGTTACCCACTAACCTATTTTGATGGTTACTCTAATATTAAGCATGTTAAGAGCATGGGCAAGGGCTTAGCCTTAGGTGGTGTGTACTATATGACAGCATATAGCCCTGAGATGCAGTATGATACGACGATTAACACTTGCTCTGCACAAGTAGTCGGTGGATCAGAACGTCAATTATACTGTTTACCTTGGGGAATATGTGAAGCTGATAGTTCAAGTAACGGTACAGGTGGCTTTGTACGAGCAGGAAAAGGTATACAAGAGTTGGCGTTAGGCGCTTTTAGCAAAGACTTCACCAATGTCCAAGTACTAATAGGGAATCAGACTTTCGCTGAGCAAGTGGTTTCTGATAACCGTACAGGGTATGGTGCTAGACAGCCCAATCCTCCTAACTCTTCTGATCCTAACGTGCTACCTCATAGCTCTGATGGTAGTGGTACTCCATCAAAAGTAGGCGGTATGGGCACAGGAGGTATTTTCGGCAATATGAGTGGTTATAAATTATATCCTCAGCGTTGGTATGAAAAATCTCCAGACTAGGAGAGGAGATAGCTATGCATGATATATCTAAATTGCCTACTGACGGTTTAAGAAATAGAGGATTAAATCAAGGCTTTACTTTAATAGAAATGCTGATTGTCGTATTTATCATCGGTATATTAGCCGCTATTGCTATTCCAAGTTACCGTGAGTATATAGTCCTCAATGCTGAGCGCAATACACAAGCGAAGATGCAGCAACTACAGATTGAGCTTGAGCGTTGGCGTGCATCAGCGCTTACCTATAAGGGCTTTAGGCCAAAAAAAATCGATAGTACAAAGAAAACAGTCTATGAATATGATAGCGGCAACACGACTATCTATGTGCCAGAGGGCAGTACAGTAGCCAACTATAGTTATAAGATTACATTAGTGGATGGTAATATTCCTACTAAGTCTTTAGTAGTAACTGCAGGTGTCGATAATGTCACAGGTAGAAGTTGGAAGATGTTAGCCGAACCAAAAAATTCTGGTATCACTGAGTATGCGGATTATTTCTTAATGACGAGTGCTGGTGTACGCTGTCAAAGCAGTGATAAGGTACTGATCACCGCTGCTGATTGTGGCACTAACCAAGGAGAGTGGTAGCAGTGATATACAACATCAGAATTAATGATAATCATGGCTTTACGCTAATAGAGCTGATGATAGTGGTGGCTATACTGGGTATCTTAGCCGCTATCGCTTATCCCAGCTACCAAGGCTACATAGAGCGTGGCCATCGCGCTGACATGATGAGTGAGATGCACAATATCGCTAGTACTATCGAAAGTCGTAAATTGGCACAAGGTAAGTATAACAGTGTTGTTACGACGGATCTTGCAGGTAATTATCCTAAAAATGATGCACTCTATACGGTTGCAATCGATCCAAATCCACTATCATCTACATGGATCATCACGGCAACTCCTATACCCAGCAAGCGAATGAAAAATGATGAAGAGATCAGCTTGGACTATCGCGGCTACAAATGTCGTGGTACAACTTGTGGTACTGGTGATGAATGGAAATAGTCAGTACTGATATTTTTACTATGACAAAAAATGTCAGTATTGATAATCTTAATTATCTAAACAACACATAAGCTGACAATTTTCAGCAATCTAATAGTAACATGAATAAGAATATATAAGTATAAATGTGTTTTAAATACGATTAGTGACGAAGCAAAGTATTTTTTTGATAAAAAATGAGTTTAAATTTGGGAAATAGTAGAGATTGGCATAATAAATGCTCTGTTTAGGATAAGAAGCAAATACACTATATAACGGAAGGTAAGTTGGTAGCACAAAGCTAGCTAGGTTATTTTCTTATTATCCAAAAAGGAGTTCTTATGAACGCTCAAAAAGGTTTTACCCTAATCGAACTAATGATCGTGGTTGCTATTATCGGTATCCTAGCTGCGATTGCTTTACCTGCTTATCAAAATTATACAAAAAAAGCTCGTGATGGTTCTTGTATGGCGGAATTCAAAGGTCATGCTAATGCAGTATATACATGGGCTGTTGATCCTAACAGTGGCGCTACTGCTCCTGCCCTTCCAACATTACCTAACTGTGATGCCAGTACATACGATGATACTGGTGCTAGCAAAACAGCTCTAGGAGACATTGAAATTGAGGCTGCAGATGGTACAGGTGGAACTATCACTTGTGCTTTAGCTAATGGGGCATCATGCTCAATCTCATAATGTCTTAGCGATAGCAAGCATAGGCTGGACTTTTAGCCCAACTCATAGTTTGCGAAGTTAATATGGTGGGCTAAAGCTGTAAACTAAAAATTTCCAATTTAATACTTAAAAACCAAACTTTATGTTTGGTTTTTTGCATTTATAATCAGCTAAAACTCAATTGGCACAATCTCTGCATCGTAGTCTATAGAATAACAATTGACTACAACGCCATGATATCCGACCAAAACAATTATCAAACGAGAAATCTAAGCCTTCAGTCTGGGTTTACCTTAATTGAGCTAATGATCGCCGTCGCTATCATAGGTATACTTGCAGCGATTGCAATCCCCAGTTATAACCAACATATCGCTAAGACGCAGCAGAGTGCCTGCCTGTCTGAGGCGAAGTCCTATAGCAACCACATCTATTATCTGCTCAACGACCAAGACGATAACACTGTCGCCACCGCGCCGACACCTAGTGCCTGTCTCAGTATTACTGATGCAACGGGCTGGACTACCGACACCGCGCAGCCTATCATTGCTGTTGCAAAATCGCCATCCAATGCTCGTATAGAATGTGATATTTCTAATGGCTCGCCTTGTCGAATATTACCGTAATCGGCTTATACTGTAGCAGCACTGTTAAAATAAAGTTTCAAATAAAAAACCACCGAACAGCAGCTGCCGCTCGGTGGTTTTTTATTGACGGGATTTATCCACGCATCAAAGTGCAATCAGGCTGCCTACTTCTCTAAATACTGAATCTTACCCTCGACGCCGTCCCATTTGGCGGCTTCTGGCATCTGCTCTTTCATCTCTGTGATGTTTGGCCATTTTTGTGCCAGCTCCTCGTTGAGCTGAGTGAACATCTCTTGTCCTTTTGGCACTTCGTCTTCTGAGAAGATCGCATTGGCTGGACATTCAGGCTCACATAGTGCGCAATCGATACACTCATCAGGGTCGATGACAAGGAAGTTTGGTCCTTCATAAAAGCAGTCCACAGGACAGACTTCTACACAGTCGGTGTATTTGCAAAGAATGCAGTTATCTGTAACGACAAAGGTCATAGTAATGTCTACCTGTTATTGATTTGGCTTTTGGCTAAATAGAATAGTCGAAAATAAAGCGTATTTTAGCGCCTTTACTACGATTTGACAATTCCCTTTAATGACTAATGATTTTTTTCAAATGATAGATTAAATCATGCGCTTGTTTGGGAGTCAGGCTATCAGGATCAATGGTGCTTAGTTCGTCCTCTATGCTAAATAACTGATTTTGCTTTAGATTATCTACTACGCTTGGTGAGTGTAGCGCGTAACTAGCCTGCTGCTCTTGAACCAAATTGTTGCTAGACTCTCGCTGTTTATCCGTTACTGACTTAGCTAAGTCATTTTTATCATCAATAGTTTTTTCATTTTCTGCTTTTAGATTGTCTATTAAGTAACGTTTGGCATCATTTAATACTTGTGCGGGGATACCCGCCATTTTGGCGACATGCAATCCAAAACTAGAGCTTGCTGCGCCCTCACAGATCTGATGAAGGAGAAGTAACTGACCATCGATTTCACTGGCGGCGACGTGGACGTTACGAATCTCATCACTTCTCTGTCCCAATTGCGTCAGCTCAAAATAATGAGTGGCAAATAACGTCAGGCAGCTAATATCAACTAGATGGTTGACACAGGCGTGAGCGATTGCCAAACCATCAGTGGTGGCGGTGCCGCGTCCGACTTCGTCCATTAATACCAGTGATTTATGGGTTGCCTGATTCAAAATGTTGGCCGTCTCTATCATCTCAACCATAAAGGTAGATTTGCCACCAGCCAAATCATCCGCTGAGCCGATACGGGTAAATATACGATCTATATCACCAATATGTGTATGCTCGGCGGGCACAAAACTCCCGCAATGAGCAAGCAAAACAATCAGCGCCGTTTGACGCATATAGGTAGACTTACCACCCATATTAGGGCCAGTGATGAGGAGTAATCTTTCAGGATGTCCTTCATCAGCATTGGCACTACCCAGCACACAGTCGTTCGCGACAAAATGGTTTGTACTTGATGCAGCACCGTTCCGATTGTTCGCGTTCGCTTGATTTAATGCCGCTTCGACCACGACGTGACGACCTTGGCGGATATCAATATGGGTCTGATTGTTGACTATAGATTTATTTTGATTTTCTGAAGCTCCTCCTATAACTGGGCGTTGCCAATGATAAATTGTCGCAAGCTGCGCCCAATTGCTGAGGACATCTATTTGGGCAATGGCAGCACTCAGTTGTTGTAGCTCAGCCAAGTTCTCGTTTAGTTGGTTGAGCAGCGCTTGGTACAGCTGCTTTTCGCGAACCAATGCCAAAGATTGCGCACTCAGATATTCTGTCTCGACTTCTTTTAATTCATCAGTGATAAAACGCTCACTACTCTTGAGCGTTTGCCGACGAATAAAGTGAGCAGGGGCATTTTTCGCCTGCATCTTGGGCAATTCAAAGTAAAAGCCACTGACTTTATTAAACCCTACTTTCAGACTGGGAAGTTGATTATCTTGACGCGCTCGCTCTACCATTTCGTCCAATGTCACTTGGATGTTGTCATGAAGGTGAGTGAGGCGATCGAACTCGTCATCATAACCCGCTGCCAACATACCACCATCACGGATATGTGCAGGTGGCTCAATGACAATAGCGCGCTCGATTAACTCAGCCACCGCTTGAACGGCTGGCAGTTGAGCGGGCAATTGCTGCATCAACATTGGTAATAGGCCATCGTCTTCATGACTGATACCTGATGCTGTCAATAAAGTAGTAAGCTGGGCGCTGCTAGCGATACCATCGGAAAGCTTGCGTAAATCACGAGGTTTGGCACTCATCAGCCCGATGCGACTGCTGATTCGCTCAATATCGCCAATGGTATTCAGTGTTTCTCGTAAACGTGTAACCAGTGAGCTATTTTCTGAATTTTGATTCGAATTACCATCCGCATTCAATAGGGACGTTATCGCGTCTAGACGCATATTGATGCGCGCATGCTGACGCAGTGGACGCTTCATTTGCTGGATGAGCAGTCGCTTGCCCATCGGAGTCTGACAATGATTCAGTACGGATATTAGGGAAGTACCACTACTACTGACTGGGGCAAATAGCTCAAGATTTTGCTGACTATTGGCATCGATAATCAAATAATCGTCACTGTATTCAACGATCAGCTGATTAACTTGTGGCACATGGCGCTGCTGAGTTTGCCGTGCATAATGAATAAGCGCAGCACAGCTAGTTTGCGCCAGCAGGTTATCTGCAATGCCCAAACCATCAAGACGTTGTACCTCAAACTGCTGACAAAGCGTGTCACTCGCGTGCTCACGGTGAAAGTCATTGGCAGCGACTTCTATAATAGGGCAGTCCAGATGTTGCCGTAACCACAGCATCCACTCTGCATCAGTGCCACCAATGCTATCGCTGAGTGCTTCACTAATGATACATTCACTAGGCGCAAAACGAGCAAGTACCGTCAGCATTTGAGTTTGCAATCCATCTATATCGTTTTTATCTGCTATTAGCGTCTGAGTGGTCAATGTACCTGCAGCTAGATCCATTTGGCTAACAGCTGCTTGTAACGTCTGGCTATTATCTTGTGTTTTTAAATGAGCAATATCGATGGCAACGACAGTTGGCGTATGATTAGGTGCGATTAATGCATCATCAGTAATAGTACCTGCCGTCAGCGTTTTAACCACTTCACGGCGCATGATGCTACCAGCCGCCGATTTACTTTTGTCTTTCTTTTGCTTGTCGCCCATCGTAGGGACGTTGGTCTTATTGTTAGCACTGCCAGCATTGGTCGTTGTCGACTCGTCAATTTGCTCACAGACGACGACCGTTTGCCCAGCCGCGATTAAGCGTGCCATATAGCTATCGGCTGCATGAAAAGGAACGCCCGCCATCGCTATCGTGTTGCCCGCTTTATCCATACCACGACGCGTCAGAGTGATGTCTAATATTTGCGCCGCCCGCTTAGCATCATCAAAGAACAGCTCATAAAAGTCACCCATCCGGTACAGCAGCAATGCTTGTGGATAGTTGGCTTTCATGGTTAGATATTGCACCATCATTGGCGTATGATCCGCTAGATTATAGACGGTATCGCCGATGCTTAAACAGTCAGGTGTATTTTGTTTTGATAAGGCACTATCTGATTGAGTAGAAATAGATGAATGATTTTGAACGGACGGCTTTACGGTCATGCAGAGTCTCTTATTGTGTTTCGATAGGTTTTTATTAAACAGTATTTGCGGCAGCTGGTTTCGGATTAGCGCCAGTTTTATAGATTGTTTTGGTACGATAGAGTTGATATAACAAATGTGCCTAGTACGTACCGAAGAAGGACATAGCTATTAGGTTTAGGCTAGATTATATCGACAGCGTCACATGACAGTTAACTCATAGCAATCACATGCAGGCGCTAAAAAAACTAAGAAATTTAATAAAGTAAGCGCTATTTTAACACGTCCTGCTCGGTTTTTGCCTTGGCAAATATCTACTCGCTGCCCTTGTATCCATCAGCGCCATAACCATATATAATGACGGCACACTTAATTGGGCGATACTAAATTAGGTAGTACTTAGTCGGGTAATGACAAGGCAGCGAGCTAAGCTTTGGCTAATGCGCACTAATTATCGAATATTCCATAGGTCAAAAAATTATGTTATCAAAGATTGTAGGCAGTGTGGTTGGCACCAAAAATGACCGCGAACTAAAACGCATGCGTAAAGTGGTCAGCAAGATCAACGCACGAGAGGCTGAAATACAAGCCCTGTCTGATGAGCAACTACAACAAAAAACCGAAGAGTTTAAGGCGCGTCATCAAAAAGGCGAAAGCTTGGATGCACTATTACCAGAGGCGTTTGCCGTCTGCCGCGAGGCCTCATTGCGTGTCAATGGTATGCGCCACTATGATGTGCAGCTGATCGGTGGTATCACCTTGCACGAAGGCAAAATCGCTGAGATGAAAACTGGTGAAGGTAAAACCCTAATGGGAACCTTGGCCATGTATCTCAATGCCATCAGTGGTAAAGGCGTTCATTTGGTCACGGTCAACGACTATCTAGCTGCTCGTGATGCTGAGTTGAACCGTCCGTTGTTTGGCTTTTTAGGTATGACAGTTGGGGTGATTTATTCACAGCAGCCGCCATTAGAAAAAATCGCAGCGTATCAAGCAGATATCACTTATGGTACCAACAATGAGTACGGTTTTGACTATCTGCGTGACAACATGGTCTTTAGTTTAAAAGAGAAAAAACAGCGTCCGCTAAACTTTTGTATCATCGATGAAATTGACTCGATCTTGATTGATGAAGCTCGTACGCCGTTGATTATCTCCGGTCAAGCCGAAGATTCGTCACGCATGTATGCGCTGATTAATACGATTATTCCTGTGCTGATTCGTTCAAAAGACGAAGAAGCAAACAAGAATAACGAAGAAGAAGATTTCTGGATTGATGAAAAAAATCGCCAGATTGAAATCAGTGAAAAAGGTTACGAAAAAATTGAGCGCTTCTTAATCGAAGTGGGCGAGCTGGGTGAAAATGAAAGCTTGTATAGCCCAAGCCGCTTGCCGTTATTAGCTCACGTTCAAGCAGCCATTCGTGCGCATCATGTATTTGTCAAAAATGTTCACTATATCGTCGATGAAGGCGAAGTGGTCATTGTTGATGAAAACACGGGCCGTACCATGCCTGGTCGTCGCTGGTCAGAAGGTCTGCATCAAGCAGTAGAAGCCAAAGAAAACGTTGAAATCCAAGCAGAAAACCAAACGCTTGCGACCACGACATTCCAGAACTACTTCCGTCTTTATGACAAACTGTCTGGAATGACGGGTACCGCTGATACTGAAGCAGCAGAATTCAAATCTACTTATGATCTAGATGTCATCGTCATTCCAACGCATGAGCCGATTGCTCGTATCGATATGGATGATCAGATTTTCTTAACCAAGTTAGGCAAATATAAGGGCATCATTCGCGAGATCAAAGAGATTCAAGCCAAAGGTGCGCCAGTATTGGTCGGTACGGCGACGATTGAAGCCAGTGAAGAGTTGTCTTATTTGCTCGATCAAGAAGGCGTGAAGCATAACGTCCTAAACGCCAAGCAGCATGAGCGTGAAGCTGAGATTATCGCACAAGCTGGTAGCCCAAAATCAGTGACGATCGCAACCAACATGGCAGGTCGTGGTACGGATATTATCCTTGGTGGTAACTGGCAATCCTTTATCGAAGATATTGATGGCGTCAGTAAAGAAGAGATGCAGCGTCTAAAAGCCCAGTGGCAAGTGAAGCATGATCAAGTCGTTGCGGCTGGCGGTCTACATATCATTGGCTCTGAGCGTCATGAATCACGTCGTATCGATAACCAGTTACGTGGTCGTGCTGGTCGTCAGGGTGATCCTGGGATGTCACGCTTTTTCTTATCGCTCGAAGATGATTTGATGCGTATCTTTGCAGGTGATCGCGTGGTCAATATGATGCGTGCCATGGGTCTAAAAGAAGACGAAGCCATCGAGCACAAGATGGTCTCAAAATCGATCGAAAACGCGCAAGGTAAAGTAGAGAGCCGCGATTTCGATGCACGTAAGAACCTGTTGAAATACGATGACGTTGCCAACGAGCAGCGTAAAGTTATCTATGGTCAGCGCGATGATTTGCTTGCCGAAATGGACTTATTAGAAGCCATTGAAGTAATGCATCATGAAGTCTATAACGCCATGATCAACCAGTTCATTCCACCTGGATCTATTGATGATCAGTGGAACATTGACGGATTAGAAGATGAGCTTGAGGACGAGTTCAAAATTTCAATGCCGATCAACGATTGGCTAGATGAAGACCGCCGTCTAGATGAAGAAGGACTGCGTGCTAAAATTATTCAAACAGCCATAGACCGTTATCACAGTCGCCGTGAGCAGATGGGTGAGCAAGACGCCGCCCAGCTTGAGCGTCACTTTATGCTACAGAGTCTAGACAAGCACTGGAAAGAGCATTTGACACAGATGGATCAGCTACGTAAGGGTATTCATCTACGCGGCTATGCGCAGAAAAATCCTGAGCAGGAATACAAGCGTGAATCGTTTGAATTGTTCCAAATGATGCTTGGGGCGATAAAGTCCGAAACCGTACAAGATTTATCACGTGTTCATATCCCAACCAAAGAAGAGCTAGAAGCGTTGGAAGCTCAGCAACGTGAGAATGCTGCGCATATGCAAATGCAGTTTGAACATGATGACGTAGACAATTTGGATAGTAACGTAAACAGTGCAGCCGCTCAGCCGCAACCACATAACCGCAGTCTTAGTGGTACGGCAGCAGCTGGCGTTGCTATGGCAGCCAGTGGTAGCAATGCCAATGAGCCAAACCCGTATGCTGGTATGAATATCAGTCGTAACGCCCCTTGTCCTTGTGGTTCAGGGCTCAAGTACAAACAGTGTCACGGCAAAATCTAATCACTCTTGTCTTTTAATCATTAACAACTATGGTTAGAGTCTGTAGACTGCCAAATAATAAGCCCTTATCTCAACCAGATAGGGGCTTTTTTATATCTTATAAATGCTGCTTGTTCTATAATTTACCGTTCTATAGCAGATGAACACTTTGTATTGATTGCTTACAAATTCAGCATAGGCGTGAATTTATGGACACGCTATAGTGTTTAGCATATCTATTTGGGAGAGCATTATGAGTTTAGAATTATTAAAAAAATTGCGTACCTCAGTCGCATTGACGGGATTGCTCGCTGGTGCATTAACGATCAGCGCCTGTCAGCAACAATCAGAGCCAGAGTCAAGTATGGAAGATGGTGTCAATGCTGAAGAATCTGTACCGATGTCAGCTGAGCCTGCTGAGCCAAGTGATGTCGTTGTAAATACTGAAGATGCCTCACTTAATGAAGTAGAAGGTGATACGGTCGCGTCAGTAAACAGCGGCGTGACGCAGGCATCATATCTGTGTTCACCTGAGCTAAAAGTTGAAGCAACTTATAAAGAAGACACTAACCAAGTCGTTGTCGCGACTGATATGGGTACAGTGACACTGAATCAGACTAATGAAGGCAGTAATCCAGAAGTGTTTGAAGTCGCAACCGCAATGGATGGTAGTGAAGGTTTTACTCAGTGGCGTGTGGCGCATGAAGAACGCGAAACTGGCGTCATGCGTACGGCTGGTGCGGATGAGTCAACCGTGAATACTTTTGAATGTAATAAAGTATAAAAGTTTGACTGCTATGTACCACAAAAAAAAGCAACGCTGGTTTAGCGTTGCTTTTTTTTGTCAGTGATTTATCTATGCTAATGCTTAAAGCACCAGTATTTCATCTATTTTGATTGAGTAGTATTAGTCTCATGCGCCAAATACCCTTCTTCAGTCACATCTAACTCTTCATGCTTAAGCTCTACTGAGATACTATCGGTATGGATATGTGTGCTCTTATTGACCTCAATTTCTTGGACGGCATAAGTATCTTTGGTAATAGTCGCCACTTGGCGTGATAAGACGATTTCAATCGGATCATCACCAATCTCTATTTGTTTACCATTGACGGTCACCACAGCTTTACTATCAAGTGAGGGCTCAACATGACGTAATATGTCTTTTTCGTCGTAATGGCCAGACAGTAAATCTTGACTCTCTGCATCATGGTATTCAGTACGAATCGTGATGTACTCTTCTACTAATTCAATAGGGACGTCGATAGTTTTGGTGCGAGCATGCTTGGTGACAGTCACTTTACCAACGTCTAGACGCTCCTTATTGATGACAGGACGTTCTTCTAATAGTTCCAAATGTCCAACGTTAACGACATTGGAGTTTTCATCAGTTAGTGTACTTTTTTGGTTTTCCAAATCGTCTTGGTATAAATTTTCTGTATGGTCAGTAGTCATTGTTATTTCCTTATAATTACAAAATAATGGATTGGGCAAGATGGAATGTTAACAAGTGATATTGAACTTATTACTATCATTAATCATTACTATAATAAATCATGTCACCATATTATCGATACAAAAAAGACCAGAGACATGCTCTGGTCTTAATCTGCTAAACCAAAATGCTTAGCTGCCTATTACTATCGCATCTCATGACGACATCACAATATCATTAAAAGACACAAAGTATCAGTGTATTACATACCACGAGCACGGCGTACGTCTTCAGCGGTGATGTCATCACGGTTTACTAAGTTGCCTTCACGGTCGACTACATTACCATCGTTGTCAACGTCTAGCTCTTCGCGCTGAATAGTCTCAACGATAGTCTCGGTATGACGTTCTGTTGTTTTACCAACATTCACTTCTTCAGAGACATAGGTATCTTTACCGACACGAGCACGTTCTGCTTCTAGTTCAACTTCAACTGTATCGTTGACATCCATATCACCAATGCGACGATCTGTTGGACGATCAACGCTGGTACGCTGGATATCAGCATGTTCTTCTTCTAGCTCGACATCGACATTGCGCTCTTCAGTGACAACGTGCTTACCAACTTTTACAAGACCTGCAACGATACGGTCTTTATTAACAGTTAAGCGCTCTTCTAAAAGCTCTAGTGTATTTGGTGCATCATAAGAATGATCTGCAATATCTACGCGCTCTTCAGCTGGCAAGGTGTCAGCAGTAAACGCTTGACGGTCTCTTTCGTACTGTTCTTTGTAGCTGTATTGATAGTCATGGTCATATACTTCCATGGCTTCTACCTGTGACTTGGTCAAGCTATCGAAGAATACATCATCACCAACGATACGAGCAAGGCCCGCTGGTACTAATACTTCTTTTGAGCTAAACCAGCCGCCTGCATCAACGATTAAGTAACGAATACGGCCAGTGGTATCTTCTACTAGTGCACCTTCGATTTTACCGATCTTTTCTTCGTTCACACCGTAAGCAGTTTTGTCTGTTGGATCATAATAGTCATCACCGATTAGGTCACGGTGAGTGGCTTGAATATCTTTTAAACGGATTAGTTGACTCATTATTTTAATTCCTTTTCTATAATTTATTAGTTGTTTATTTTCTTTTACTTATCATTAAATAGACTTTGGAAAATCTATTTAAATATCATGTTGATAGCAGCGTATCAATTGTGCTTATTTGCTATCTCAACTTGTACTCATCGTAGCACCATGATTTTCGGTGAGATACATGCTCAAGGTAGCAAAATGTGAGCTTGCAGTAATTGCGTGTAATAGGGTGTAAAGTCCACAACATAGAGGGGGTGTAAAGTGAACATCTTTTTACAGAAGCAGACGATAGATAAAGACGAGCAGACGATAAAAAAAACCGCAGCACCATTCGCGCTGCGGTTTTAAAGAATAATGAGTGATAAAAAATTAAACTGCAAATTGTCTCTAAAACTACTGTTTTAAAAATAATTGATAATTAAGGAAGCTCAATAGCAACGGCAACTGCTTCGCCGCCACCAATACAAAGTGTCGCAATGCCTTTTTTGCCGCTAGTACGCTTAAGAGAATTGATGAGCGTCACTAGGATTCGTGCACCTGAACAGCCTACTGGATGACCAAGCGCACAAGCGCCACCTTCAACGTTTACTTTGGCGTGGTCGATGTTTAGCTCGTCCATAGCAGCCATAGTGACCATCGCGAAGGCTTCGTTAATTTCCCATAGATCCACATCAGCGACTGACCAGCCAGCATTTGCTAGTACTTTCTCGATGGCACCGATCGGAGCGATGGTAAATTCGCTTGGGTGACGAGAGTTTGAAGCAGTGGCAACGATGCGAGCTTGATAATCCAGACCTTCAGCCTTTGCTTGTGACTCTTTCATGACGACGACAGCAGCAGCACCGTCTGAGATTGAGCTTGCATTGGCTGCAGTGATCGTACCGTCTTTTGCAAATGCTGGACGTAAGCTTGGGATACGTTCAGCATTCGCTAGGCCTGGTTGCTCATCAGTATCGACCGTTTGCTCGCCTTTACGAGTTTCAAACGTTACAGGCTCAATTTCATCTTTGAAGTGATTGTCTTTGATAGCGGTTAGCGCACGATTGAGTGATTCGATGGCAAATTCATCCATCTTCTCACGTGTATAGCCTTTTTCATCCGCCATTTCTTGAGCGAACATGCCCATGAGCTTACCAGTCTCAGCATCTTCTAGACCATCTAAGAACATATGATCTTTGACTTCTTTGTGACCCATACGGTAGCCACCACGCGACCCTGGCATGAGATACGGTGCGTTGGTCATTGACTCCATACCACCAGCCACAGCAACATTGAAGCTACCAGCTTTGATACCATCATGTGCTTGCATGACGGCTTTTAGACCTGAGCCGCATAGCTTGTTGATGGTGACCGCGCCAGTCGCGTCAGACAATCCAGCTTTACGCATGGCTTGACGGGCAGGGCCCTGACCCAAACCTGCAGTCAAGATACAACCCATGATTACTTCATCAATATTATCGACACTAACGCCTGAGCGTTCGACAGCGGCTTTGATTGCAGCAGCGCCCAAATCGCTAGCACTCATGTCTTTTAGTACGCCTTGGAAACCGCCCATTGGTGTACGTGCGCCGTTTAAGATTACAATTGCATCATTTGACATCGTTATTATTCCTTATTTACGTATTTAAAATGAAAGTGCCTCATAGAGAGGCAAGGGCTGGTTCGCTGTTACCCTTTATCGGTTAGCATTTGCCTAGCTCACTGATAAAGGGGGTGATAAGCGTGGCTTGCTAAAATTATGTTTTAAGCCAGCTCGTCTAAGCGAATGCGTACTACTTTATCAGTAATGGTCTCTAATTTTTCAATTTTTTCGATAGCGAGATTCATCTGACTCTCGACCACAGGTAGGGTTAAGATAATGACAGGTACTTGACCAACTTTATGTGCAGGTTTCTGTAGAATGGCATCGATATTGATACCTGCATCGCTTAGGATGCGAGTGATGTCCGCTAAAACACCTGGGCTATCATAAGCATGTACACGTAAGTAGTAACCAGTGATCATCTGCTCAGCACGTAATATCGGCGTGTCTGAGAGTTGCTCAGGGATAAATGCTAAGTGCGGCACATGATGCCCATGATTATTCTGCTCGCTGCTGTTTTGCTCGTCGCCACTTTTGCTACCTAATACACGGACGAGATCCATGACGTCGGCCATCACTGCCGAAGCAGTAGCACCAGCACCAGCGCCATCACCGCAGTAGAGCGTTTGCCCAAGTGGATGTGAGTTGACCAATACCGCGTTTTTTACGCCGTTGACATTGGCAAGCAACGCGTCTTGTGGAATAAGCGTTGGATGTACACGCAGCTCAACGCCAGCGTCATCACTATTGCCTTGACCATCACGGCGTACTGCAAATCCTAAATGTTTGATACGGTAGCCAAGCTCTTCAGCATAATTGACATCTTGTAGTGTGATACCAGTGATGCCTTCACAGTAGACTTTGTCAAACTGTAGCGGGATACCAAATGCGATAGAAGCGAGTAGGGCTAGTTTGTGCGCCGCATCAATGCCTTCCACATCAAAAGTTGGATCTGCTTCTGCATAACCCAGCTCCTGCGCCTCCTCTAACACATCGGCAAATGGGCGACCTTTGTCACGCATTTCGGTCATGATAAAGTTGCCAGTACCGTTGATGATACCTGCGAGCCAATCAATTTTATTGGCAGCAAGTGCTTCACGCATCACCTTAATAATTGGGATACCGCCCGCCACCGCTGCTTCATAAGCAACATGGACATTATTCTCTTCAGCGAACGCAAAAATCTCATTGCCGTGTTCAGCCAATAGCGCTTTATTTGCAGTCACGACATGCTTACCGTTTTTGATAGCCTGCATGATAACGTCTTTAGCTAAGGTCGTACCACCAATCACTTCGATAACGATATCGACATTGTCGCTTGCCGCAATTGCCATCAAGTCACTGTTTTGCATGATGCTGGTATCAATATCATCACGCTGACGGCGCGTACCCACTTCGGTAATAATAATATCGCGTCCACTACGGCGTTTTAGCTCATCTAAATTGTCATTGATTAGGTTGATCACACCTGTTCCGACGGTGCCTAAACCAAGTATCGCTAGTTTGATGGAATTGCTCACAGTATCCTCAAGAGGTTAAATATAATGAAGCGGGCATAACGCTGGGGCAATATCAAATGAGTCTGCGGCATGACACCGGCAGTCTATAGGCATTTTCTAGTGCTACTTTGCATGCATACTTCATTATAGTTGAATAAAAAATGCTCAGATAAAAGGGTATTGCTAATTTTGCATCGCGCTTTATCGTATCATACCGACAAGCAGTTGTGACGTCTACACAATGTCCATAAGGTTATATCGGGTATAGATTATAGAATAAATATTGCGTTCATCTATACTTGGCATACTCAGATATTGCTCAAGCGGTGCTGTCTTACATTTAAATCCATTCATATAAACGGTAGATATTAGAATATATTAAAAATATCACATTTTAGGATTAAGTATTAGTTTGCACCGACAGCTTGCGCCAACTGTGCTGCAGGTAAGTAGCCACCTACTTGCTCGCCTGCTTCAGTAAAGATGGCAGGAGTACCACGCACACCAAGCCTTGATCCTAGAGCCATATGCGCTTGCACAGGGGTAGCACAGCTAGGCGCTTGCACGTTGGCACCCATTTTTGCTTGATCCATCGCAGCGTTACGATCCTGACTACACCAAATCGCTTCCATTTTTGGCACAGACTCTTGACTGCGTGGCCATGCTAGATATCGCACTTCGATACCGCGCGCATTGATGTCATCCATCTCTTCATGCAGTTTACGGCAGTAGCCACAGTCGGCGTCAGTAAAGGCATAGACGACTGCTTTGGTCTCACCTTTTGCTGGATAAATAATCATCTCTTTTTTATCGACTGCTTTTAACGCTTCTTGTGCGGTACTGGCCGCCAAAGCAGCACTGATATCCACCGGCGCAGCACCGCCAACGGCAACGATCTGTCCTTGGATAATATGCTTACCCGACTTATCGGTAAAGAAAGAGGGTAGCCCTTCAGCAGTCACCCAATAAATACCATCCATATCTGTTGGTACCGCTGAGACGATGGTTTCTTCGATACCAGAGGCCTTTAGGTTTGCTTGTAATGCACTCACTACTGCAGAGTCACTATCAGCTGACACTTTGGCTGGTGCATCCTTGGTCTGCGCCGCGTTGACAACACTGGTGTTACTGGTTGCATCCGCTGCATTGTTTGAGCAGCCAGCAGCAATACCTACTAGCAAGGCACTCATCACAAAACGAGATAGAGTAGTACGAGAGAAAAAATTATTCGTCGTGGTATTTTTGCTAATGGATGACGGCATATGGATTTCCTATAGGCATCGCGCCTAGACATGAGTTCGTTATATACAAAGCGTTGTGGATTACAATATATAGTAAGGTGTCTGAGTAGTGTTTTAAAGGTTTAATTTTACAGAAGTTTTTATAAATTACTGATAATAAAGAAAGATAGGCGGTAAAATCGCTATATTACCATATTTATGGATAATGACAGCTCAAATGCATCGTCTAATAAATGCAAATAATCCCAACTTTTAAGAATAGCTGACAACACAAATTCAAAAAATAAGATACATTTGTACTATGTAATATATAGGCGTGCCCTTGTAGTCTACTGCTAATAGCATTGTTTTTATAAGAATTTTAATAAAATACTTTGTTTTAACGATTTCAGCACGACTTACTTCAACAAATTTGCTTTAAGGAGCACACATGGCAGGTGCCAGTTTATTAACCTTACTTGATGATATCAGTGTGATATTGGATGACGTCTCCGTCATGACCAAAGTCGCTGCCAAAAAAACCGCTGGTGTGTTAGGCGATGATTTGGCCCTGAACGCTGAACAAGTTACTGGTGTCAAAGCTAATCGCGAACTTCCCGTTGTCTGGGCAGTAGCCAAGGGCTCATTTATCAATAAGCTCATTTTGGTACCAGCAGCGTTATTGATCAGTGCGATTTATCCGCCGCTTGTCACGTTTTTATTAATGTGTGGTGGTCTGTTCCTAGTCTATGAAGGGGCAGAAAAAGTCATACATCGGTTTTGGCCACATGCATTGCCACATGATGAAGAACAAAATGCCCGCCGAAAAGCCAATGCGGATGAAACAGTAGATTTGGTTGCTTTTGAAAAAGAAAAAATCAAAGGCGCAATACGTACAGATTTTATCTTATCAGCTGAGATTATCGTGATTGCACTAGGGGCAACAGCAAGTGCTACCTTGCTAGAACGCAGTTTAGTGTTGTCCATTTTAGCGATTGGTATTACGATTGGTATTTATGGTTTGGTCGCTGGTATCGTCAAAATTGATGATGTGGGCCTACATCTGATGGAGCAAGAAAGCACGTTCAAGCAAAAAGTAGGTAAGTTGATGTTTGCAGCTGCGCCGAAGCTCATGAAGTTCTTGTCTATTGCGGGTACGTTGGCAATGTTCTTAGTGGGTGGTGGTATCTTAGTACACGGTATTGGCTTTTTGCATCATGGCGTAGAAGATATCGCGCATCTCACTGGTATTTTTGAAGGGGTAACAACTACCGTATTAAATGGTGTTATTGGTTTTATTATCGGTGCGGCAGTTGTGGCATTGCTTACCATTATTGATAAAGTTCGCGGCAAAGATGATAAGGCTTCTTCTACTCATTAAGCTGGCCTGTGTTTCTATCTTACTATCAAACTTTTTTCTAAATGAATAATTAAGCTTTGTCCTACCAAAACAAAAAGCCCCAAAGCTATTAGTAGCTTTGGGGCTTTTATATTTCTGCTTCTATATATTAGCTTTCGCTATCGGTATCATCAGACGCAAGCTTCTCAGCTTGGGTCGGTTTTTTATGATCCGTTTTAGGCTTGCGACTGCGTGCCTTTGGAACTTTTGGCGTCGTCAGGTTAAACATGCCTGTCTGTGGCAGCAATTGCTCAGCCACATTCTCGATCATGTTTTTATAACTGGCGATGGTGGTCTTAGACTTAGCTGCCTGACTGTCATCTTTGCCCGTTTCTTTAGCAGATTCTTCTACTTTAGATTCGGTCGTCTGCTCAGACTCTTCTGCATTAGACTTTTCTACATCCGCCTGTGTTGCATCAGCTTCCGTTGTATTGGTTTCTTGTCCTTCACCGGCTTGAGCTTCTGCACTGTTAGCAGCTGATTGCGCTTGCTCGACTTCTAGCAATTTCTCGCTATCAGAGCTGATATGGTCTGTCTGCGCTTGATTCGCCAGTGCTTTCGCTTCAACATTATGTGCATCCACTTCGCTATTGTTTTGCTTAGTGTTTACTAGCGATGCTTCGTTGCTCGAAGTCTGCTCTGTAGGAACGCTCAACATAGCGGGCTCTTGGTAGTCAGGATGCTGACCGCGTGGATCATTGCTGGCACGTTTACCAATAGCGCGTGGTTCAACGGCGGTTTTGCCTTGAGCTGCTGCAAATTGACTGACTGCTTGCGTCATCGCTGCGAAGCGTGCTAAGTAATCTGCTGCTAATGGCTGGTAGCCATAGTTGCTAAAGTCAAAACGCTGACTGGCCATATCGTTGCTATGGTTGTCATCAACAGCGCTCTCGACATTGGCGCTATTATCAGCAGATTGCGCTTGCTCATTATACAAGGCAATTGTCTCGATAAAGCAGCTGATAACGCCGTTTTCTGTTAAGCGAGTTTGCGCTTCTGGCAGTGTCGCGCGAATAAACTCACCAACGGTGCCACGTATCGCTGCTGTACTTACGGTAGTAGCTTCGACTTGAGGTGTTGTTTTCATTGCTTTTGCTTGCTGAGCACGTACCACACGTGGGTCGTTGCTAGCTTGACCAAACTTCTCAGCAGTCACGTAACGTTCGCTAAACAGTGATTCATGTGTTAGCTCAAGTGCTGAGTTACTCATGCCTTTATCATTCGCACCATTGTCATTAGCTGGAACCTTTTTAGCTTCTTCAGCTTTATTGACATTATCAGTGGTCTCAGCTTTCTGATGCTCGGGCTTGGCTTTGGCATGCCCTGCATCAGCCGTTTTTGGACTAACTGACTGACTGTCTATGTCGCCAGCAGAGGCTGGTTGGTCGCTAGTAGATGCTGGTTGCGCTTGTTCTGACTGATTTTTATTATCAGTGCTCTGCTTACGATCAGGTGCATTGTTTTGCACCTTAGCATTAGTAGTCGCCTCTTGATTGTTGTGAGTCTGATTTTCAGACGTCTCTACCGTACCCTTCTTATTGTCACCTTTCTGGTCAGTACTTTTTTCACTGTTACTAGGCTTGTTGGCAGTTTGCTGAGCAGCGTGATCTTTTGTGCTCTCGCTCTTTGCCGTGCCATTTGTTGAGCGTTGTTTATCGCTAGATTGAGGCTTAGCAGGCGAGGACTTGCTATCATCTAAAGATAAGTGCACAACTTCTGACGCCTTTAGCTTGGTCGGTGCTTCATTGACTTGTAGCACGACTTCGTTAGGGTCCTGACTACGACGTGTGCCAGATTGGTTTTTACCATTGGCATCGTCGCTATTTTTACCATTTTGCTGCTTGTTTTGCTTAACATCGTCAGCCGTTAGCGTCTCACCGCGCTCTAGCTTTCCGCGTGAGCCGCGTTGGCTATGCGATTTACGCTTAGCGCGGACTTGCTCATCAGCTTTTTGGCCAGTTTCGTTGTCAATGTCATTACGATCATTTGCTTTTTGGTTATTGTCTTGACGATTGCTGCTGTCTTGACGGTTATTACGATTGCGATCGTTCGTGCGTCTGTTTTCCTGTTGACGCTTGTCTTGCTGTTGTTGGCCTTGCGTGTCAGACGACTTCTCATCAGCGCTGTTGTCCGTGCTGCTATTGGCATTGTTAGTCGTCTCATCATTCGTCTCTTTTCTTTGACGCGGCTTTGAGTTTCTTGACTTACGCGGCTTACGTCTTCTTCTGTCTTCGTTATTGCTTTCATCAGTATCGCTATCATTACGACGCGCCTGTTGACGATTAGCGTTATTATCTGATGGTTGGCTGTCGTTTTTCTGACTATTGTTTTGTTGAGTTGGCTGCTCACTATTTGAAGCGGCACTATTCAATGCATTGATATCAACTTGACCAAATGAGCCTAAGCTTTGTGCGCCAGTATTTACCAATGCCTCGATCGCTTCAGCGGCATCGCGACTACTGACACTAGGTGTGGTGGTGGCTTGCGGTGCTTGCGCAAACAGATTTGATAACCAAGCGACTGCTTTTGGTTGAGCAGTGGCTTCAATATTTTGAGTCTGCGCTACGACTGGTGCTGCAACGTTTTGAGGTTGACTGGCTTGTGGTGCGCGCGCTGGCGCAGCGTCATTAGCATTTTTATGATTACGACGATCATTGCTATGATTTACGGTATCGTTCTGCGTAGCTGCGCTCTGCTTGTTGTTATCATTTGATGGTTTACGAGGCTGGCGAGTAGGCTGCTGCTCAGGGCGCTCTTTTTCAGCCGTTTGCCAGTCGACATTGTAGCCAAGGTCACTATGCTCTTGTTGCTGGGTATCAGTGATACGCTCGTAGCTCGATGGGGCAAAGCCATCACGGTTAAAGTGCAGCTTAAAGTTCGGTGATTCTAAATGCGCATGCGGCAAAATCGTGATACGCGTGCCACTGTCTTGCTCAAGATAAACCAAGCTATCGCGCTTTTCATTTAGCAAAAATGCGGCGATATCGGTTGGGACTTCTGCTTGTACTTCACCTTGGCGTTCTTTGAGCGCAATTTGTTCAATTTGACGCATGATAGATAGCGACAACGAACGTAGGTCACGAATCATACCGTTACCATGGCAACGCGGGCAGATATAACCAGTTGATTCTTCTAATGATGGGCGTAGACGCTGACGGCTCATTTCCATCAGACCAAATTTGGAGATATCACCAAACTGGACGCGAGCACGATCGTATTTGGTCGCATCGATTAGACGCTTTTCGACTTCCTTTTGATGCTTATTGTCATTCATGTCAATAAAGTCAATGACAATCAAACCACCCATATCACGTAGACGAAGCTGACGGGCGATCTCGTCGGCCGCTTCTAAGTTAGTATGATAAGCGGTTTCAGCAACGTCTGAGCCTTTAGTCGACTTAGCAGAGTTGATATCGATAGATACCAAGGCTTCTGTTTGGTCGATGACGATTGAGCCACCTGATGGCAGACGCACTTCACGCTGATAGGCCGTTTCGATTTGTTTTTCAATATTAAAGCGCGAAAACATCGGCTCATAATCGGTATATTTGCGTAGCTTTTCGGCTTGTTTTGGCATTACTGCATCAATAAAGCCTGCCGCTTCAATATAAGCGTTTTCGTTATCAATCCAAATCTCAGCGATATCATCACGCAAATAGTCGCGGACAGCACGGGTAACGACACCTGCTTCTTGATGGACGAGGCGCGGTGAAGGGTATTTTTGGTTTTGTTCTTGGATTGCCTGCCAGATATTGAGTAGATGGTTAAGGTCATGCTGCAAGTCTTCTTGAGTTTTGCCAATACCCGCCGTACGAATGATGACGCTCATGCCTTTTGGCAGATCAAGATTGCTCAGCATGCGTTTCATGTCTTCGCGCAGCTTGCCTGAGATTTGACGTGAGATACCGCCGCCACGAGGGTTGTTCGGCATGAGTACCAGATAGCGACCAGCCAATGAGACATAAGTCGATAGGGCAGCGCCTTTGTTACCACGCTCTTCTTTTTCGACTTGGACGATTAACTCGTCGCCTTCTTTGATGAGTTTTTTGATGTTCTCATCACGCGGGTTACCGCTTAGGTATTCAGCAGAGATTTCGCGAATCGGCAAAAAGCCTTGGCGCTGAGAACCGTACTCGACAAACACCGCTTCGAGTGATGGCTCAACACGAGTCACATGACCTTTGTAAATGTTAGATTTTTTTTGCTCGCGGGTGCGATTTTCTAAGTCGAAATCGTATAGATGATTGCCTGTACATAAGGCGACACGAATCTCTTCGTTTTGAGTTGCGTTGATCAAAATGCGTTTCATATTTATATCCTATGAGTACGCATAACAACGATAAGACAGTCTTTAGAAGATAGTAGCAAGTGTGGCTAATATGACATTAGCATTTGTAGATATCAGTGAACAGTAGAACGTAAATCGTGGGTTTCGTAAAGCACGTGGGCTTTTTCAATGGCTTCTTTTTTACCTGAAGTGATGAGCGCCGCTCGTATCAATATAAATAATATAGGGTGTAAGGCTATGATACTTATATTCTATTATCAATAAACTTGGTACATATATGAATATGTCAGCGAATAAAAACTCTCTTAATGTCAGTACGTTCTATTGGTAGTGATGTTGGCGCACGTTGTAAGCGTGGGCGACGGTCAGTTACGGGTCTAAAAAATACTGATATTAAAAAGGCATATTGCGATAGCCATTCATCCTTCAAAGTCTAACAATAATATCGCGGTTATGATTGCTACTATATATCGTAGCGTCATTAGTCAGCGGTTATCTATTCAGGCAAAGCGATTGGTTACTCTTTATTTATCGTTCTTTATATATCGTCAATAATATCTTGGGTGTCTCAAGGTTAGGTATTACAGCTTTGGTTATCAGCGGGGCGTACTTGGCAAACAGAGTAATGGACCAGCTTGTCAGCATGGTATCGTATTTACCTCTTTATCGTCATCTGTTTGACCACCAATACTCAGGCAGCTATCGAGTTATTTTTCGATCCTAACGCTAACCGACCCATACTTGCTCAACTATGCTGTCATAAAGGACCATCAGATAAGTAATCATTAAATAATAAATAGTTATCAAAAAAAGTCGTTGTCATGCAGTTAGTGAGTCAATGTGGTGTTGTCATCCGTTAATAAATAGACTAATCGTCAAAGTTATTAACGCGATGGTATTTAGTGTCACTATTTGTTTTATGGTACCGAGTAAAATTCGATACAGTGTTTTAATTTATAGGGCTGTGTTTGGTAATGAATACCTTTAAATGCTAATGCCTCTAAACGACTGGCCCTACAATCAGATGAAACGTTTCATAGCAGCAGGGTAAATAGCATAGACCTCTTTACTAGCAATCAGTAAGCACTGGAAAGTAATAAAACAGTAACCAGCTATCTGAAACAACAATGATTATTGCTGTCGCCTCTGCTTAATTGTCGCTCAACATGCTAAACTATAACAAATCTTTGTGTAAATACCTAACTAAAAATGACAAACTCAAAAATGACTGACGACGCTCCTACCCATGAAGCCCCTGCTATTTTCAATAGCAAAACACGCCCACAAAGCGCTGACGATGAGATTAGCAACTTCGGCAAGGTAAACTACCTTGAAGTGACGCGACATCAACATGACCAGCGTTTGGATAACTTTTTGCTGAACCGTTTAAAGGGTTTGCCAAAATCACACATCTATAAAATGATTCGCTCAGATGAAGTGCGCGTCAACAATAAACGCTGCAAGGCACATGATAGAGTGCAGCGTGAAGATGTCGTGCGTATCGCACCTGTTGAGCTGGCGACACGTGACAAACCTATCATCAGTACTGAGTTTGCCAAAAGCTTGCTAGCACGTGTGGTCTATGAAGACGAAGGTCTGCTAGTGCTAAATAAGCCTTCTGGTATCGCTGTGCATGGCGGTAGCGGCTTGGACTTTGGTGTCATCGAAGCCATGCGTGAAGTGACGGGTAAGAAGTACCTAGAGCTGATACATCGCATCGACAAAGATACCTCAGGTCTATTGATGATTTCCAAAAAACGCTCAACGCTTAAAGTGTTGCAGCAGCATTTGGTAGACAAGACCATTCAAAAGCACTATCTATGTCTGGCGAAAGGACAGCCTGCACTTAATGAGCAACGTATCAATGCACCGTTACTGCGTTATACGCTTGCTAGTGGCGAGCGCCGTGTCAAAGTAGATGCACAGGACTCGCAAGCGAAAGAAAGCCAAACTGATATCATCGTTCATGATCGTTTTATGATTAATGGTCAGCCGGTAAGCCTCATCGAAGCCAAGCCACTAACTGGCCGCACGCATCAAATCCGTGTGCATTTGGCTCACATCGGTCATGCTATCTTGGGTGATGATAAGTATAACGTGCATGATAAATCAGGTGTTCATCGTCTGTGTCTCCACGCGTGGCGCTTAGATATTCCGGGTTATGACGCTATTACCGCACCATTGCCAGACGACATGGCGGATTGGCTACCAGAGACAACCAAGTTACCTGAATAAGTCTACATATAATCATTTTGGTCTAAAAATTTAGACCTTTATAGAAACATGTAAACGTCACGATACCTTATTTAATCAATAAGCCGCCGTGACGTTTTCGTATCTGTTATTTACTGTTGTTATTCGTTAAGGTGAATCCATGACTGCATCATTTACCACTGATACGCTAGAACTTACTCAACACTCTCAGCCCGCAGATGAGCATCGTCTATCTGATAAGACACTAGTTATTTTTGACTGGGATGGCACGCTGATGGATTCTATCGGCTTAATTGTGGATTCTATGCATGTGGCTGGAGAAGCACATGGATTTAAGACGATTGATAAAGCGGTGAAAGACATCATTGGTCTGAGTTTGATGAACGGTATCGAGATTTTATATCCTCATGCAGATGAGTCGCAGATGCTCGCCATTCAGCAGACTTATGCAGAGTACTATATTGCTAATAGCCACTGCACGCCGCTCTTTGAGCCGATAGAGCATATGTTGCAGACTCTGCAGGAGCAGGGAAAAAAGCTTGCTGTTGCAACTGGTAAAAAAAGAAAAGGGCTAGATCGTGTATTGGATGCCTCTGACAGTCGCGATTATTTTGTCATGACACGCTGTGCTGATGAGTCAGGCTCAAAACCTGATCCGCAGATGCTGACTGACATTTTGGATTACACCCAGCAGCAAATATCTGATGCCGTGTTCATCGGTGACAGCATCTATGATATTCAAATGGCAACAGCATTGGGTATGACCAGTATCGCGGTCAACTATGGCACGGCAACAAGTACAGAGCTTGCCGCTCAGCAGCCGACATATCAGGTTGATACGCCGCAAGCATTGGCTAAGCTATTATGTGCTTAAATAAAAGCCTTTTTAACTTATATAAAAAAGGGGTTTGTCGATATTAACGATAAACCCCTTTTTTTATTTGATACCATAATATCTATTTATTTTCTTCCTGACCGCTTTCTTTTTCAATGGCGTCTTCTAACTCATCGCCTTCTAATAATGCAAAAGACGATTCAATGATTTTGTCATTATCAAGTTGATAGTCGTACCATCTACCCATGACACCAGCCAGCTCATCAAGACCTTCTTTTCTCAAGGCTGAAAATAACTGGATAGTACAATTTAAGCCAAGTTTTTTGAGTCTTTTGCGGGTGTTGAGTAGGGCGTTTTTAGAGGCGCCATACTTAAGCTTATCCGCTTTAGTCAGCAGGATGTGTACGGGTAGGTCACCATCTTTTGCCCAATGCAGCATCTGCTCGTCAAAAAACTTTAGTGGGTGACGAATGTCCGTCATAAGCACTAGGCCGGCAAGGCTTGAGCGCGATACTAGATACTCTTCTAGTTCGACCTGCCATTCTTTTTTCATCTCAAGTGGTACAGCGGCATAGCCGTAACCTGGCAAATCAACCAGTCGTCTATCAGTGTTACCGATACTAAAAAAGTTAATCATCTGCGTGCGTCCAGGCGTTTTGGACGAGCGTGCAAGCTGGCGCTGATTGGTCAAAGCGTTGATAGCTGAGGATTTACCAGCGTTCGAGCGTCCTGCAAAGGCAACTTCCAACCCCATATCAGGTGGGCAAAGCTTAAAGGTGGGCGCTGAGGTCATAAATTCAGTCTGCTGAATTTTTTGACGGGATTTGGTGTTGAACAGCGCATGTTCGGCAGCAACATCGGTAAACGGGGTATTCATAAATGGCTCATTAATCTTAAAAAATTAGATACGGGTATAAAATTCTGGTTAGCTGGTGGTTGGCTTAAGCCATGACTTCAATTCAGCAAATATGCAAAAAGTGGTAAGAGGCTCTTCTTTATCAGCGCTTATACATTATAAAGTTAGCGATTTGATATTATCGGCTATTCTATACTATTACCTGTCTTACTTATTGAAATAACTGCGATTAGCATCATATAAATAGTAGGATAACATTAAAGTTAATTGTTGATTAGAATAAGTGTTTAGTGTTAACAAAGCTGAATATAATTTATCTATGTTTGCATGACATATATTGTTACAATGTTTAATGAAAGACATTTAGTAGAACGATTGACGAGACACGTGAAATCTCACGAGGAGGTGCTCTATGTTTTCAATCAATAGACTTGTTAGCAAAGGCTATCATGCTTTAACAGTTGGCAGTGCTGCCTTATTACTAAGTGGCATCATGATCAGTAGCGCAGGTGCGGCTGATATTGCTACTACTTATGATAACTCATGTGCAGCCTGTCATGATAGTGGCGCACTAAATGCTATCAAAAAAGGCGATAGTGCCAAATGGCAGAAACTTATTGAGCAAAAGGGCATGCCGACACTCATTAAGTCTGTCAAAAGTGGCATGATTCAGATGCCTGCAGGCGGTCTCTGTGACACCTGTAGCGATGATGACTATCGCAAGCTTATCGAGTATATGAGCAAATAGTCCATTTAGACATGAAGCTTGAAGCGATAAAATAAAGCGCCGGGTTTACAACCTGAATGCGCTTTTTATTTTTGCCCTGTACTTTAGGCTATGCGCATTAGAAAACTGATGAATACTTCGATTAAGTAGGCAAATGATACAAAGTCTTGCTATAATAATCGAAAATAAACCCTGATGTTAGTAAGTACTTTCAGACTGCTTGTGTCTAAGACCTCAGAATATATGCCACGCCTATGATTAAAGAGGCGGCTATATCAGGTATCTTATCCGTGCAATCACTCTAAATAATGCTTACGCCGAGCTAGTAGGATTTGTATCAATGAAAAAGTTAATCGCTGCTGCCAGCTTATGCGTTGCAAGTTTCAGCGTACAAGCTGCTATTATTGTTCCTGAGTATGACGTCGATGCAGGTCAGAAAATTGCAGAAACCGTTTGTGCTGCTTGTCATGGTCTTAATGGGGTCAGTATTGTTCCTGCGCAGCCAAACCTTGGCGGCCAAAACGTAAAGTATCTTTATAAACAGTTAGTTAACTTCAAAGCAGGCTATCGCAAAAACGGTATCATGCAGTCACAGGTTGCTAATTTGTCTCAGCAAGATCTAGCCAACGTGGCAGGTTACTACTCTAGCCAAGCACCTTGGGGTGTTGGATACGGCAACCCTGCAACGAACCAAGAAGCCACCAAACTATTCTTGGGTGGTGATAAGTCACGCGGTGTGATTGGTTGTGCTGGTTGTCATGGTCCGGACGCTGCAGGTAACCCTTGGGCGGCGTTTCCAAAATTAGGCGGACAGCATGCTCAATACATTGCCACTCAGCTAAAACTATTCCGCGCCGCTGGACGTGCTGATGATATCGATAGCGATGATCAAAAGCGTGTCAATGATGCTGCGAAAGAAGGTGAGATGGGTATGATGCAAACCGTTGCATCGAAATTATCAGATCGTGACATTCGTATTTTGTCAGACTATGTGAGTGCTATTCACTAATTAAACGGCACTGATGATCAATATCTGATACGCACTTTTTAGATAGAATTATTGAGCACCTTGCATATATTGATCATGTCTGAATTACTAAACCCCGATTTCGGGGTTTTTTTATAACTGTTTGTCCCTTATATTGAAAAGACAATGTACAGCTGAATTCCTTTACAGAGGCAACTCATTGCTCTGTATAATTATAAATTACCGTTATTCACTTTATACCATACTCAAAAATGCGATTAGCTGTATCGAACTCGTTTTACTTGCTACTGTCGTTTTTGTGAATGGTATTAGATCGTTTGGATTGAGATTATGATGATCCGTTATGCTTCTTATTTTATCGCGGTATTGTTACCGTTATTATTATTTCGCTGGTTCGCCCCTGCGTCAATCGGTGAGATCGATTTTTGGTTATTATGGCTGCTAGCAATGGTGTTGGTCGCGTTGCCAGTCGTTTATGCTGAGATAGCTTTGGCTTATCGTAGTGTCGAGGGACCTTTGGCTGGTATGCAAAAGCTCACTCGCGAATCAGATGCAAGCCCAATATGGCGTAGCTTTGGTTGGCTAGCAGCATTGGTTTCTATTGTGATTGCAGCATTGATCATATCAGGTGCCAGCACAGGGATATTAACTGCCTTGACTGAGCTTAATAGTACCCCCGATGTGCCAAGTTTTGCGGTTGCCGCAGGGTTGATGGTTATTACTGTGCTATTGAGTCTGCTTGGGACCGCGCCTTTGCCTATTGGCCTCGGATTGATGGTCGTTGGATTAATACTGGGCATCGCAAATGGTGTGCCTAATATTAGTTTTGCTATGACCGATATCAGCTTGGTTGAATGGGCGCGGGCAGTGGCGCTGGCATTGGTCAGTGTTGGTGCGGGTACAGGATTATACTGGTTCGGGCAAAACTTGGTCAGTAAGCAGACGATCACCGCCGTGGAAGCAAACAGCCAACAAGCAAAAAGTAGGGCTGCTCGTGATTATCGTGCCACTAAATTGGTATTACCGATTTGGATTTTGCAGCTATTAGTAGGGGTCGTCGCGTTATTTATCAGTGGTATGTCGTTACCACCGATTGGACAACTACTCTATTGGGCTGGCGTACTATTCGTCGTTAGCTATTTGCTGCATTACAGTACTCAGCAGTTAACGCATAAGTTTGGGCTATTAGTCAGCTTGATAATAATTTTTGCTTTAGCGTTGCTACTGGTGGTTGCGATTCCAACAACTTGGCTGGTAGGCATTCTAGTTATAGTGAGTAGCATAGCTGTACTACTATTATCAGTATTTGCAGGATGGCAGATGAAGATCAGTCATTTACGCAAATCATTGAACTTTAGCAATGAAGCATTCTATAACTTATGGCGAGTCGCGATACGTCTCGTCGTACCGCTGGCATTACTATTGGCATTGATAGGTTGGGTGATACAGTGGTTAAGCTAACAGGTGATGGCAGTAAGCATAGTAATAGCAATGCGCTGCAATCGGAGTTAATGACAGTCTATCTGGCGTATGCGGAAGATGAGCAGCGCCAACATTATCTGGCGTTAAAGGTTAGACAAGGTACTAGTTTGCATGAGGCACTAGGTCAAGCTGGCTGGCTTGAAAAATTTGCAGCGCTGGCAAAATGGTGTGAGCAAGCAGTAGACATTACAACGCCAACAGCTAAGCGTTGGCATGTGGGCATCTATGCACAAAAACAGCCGCTGAATTATCTATTGCAGCCTTTTGACCGTATCGAGGTATATCGCAGTTTAAGCGCTGATCCAATGTCTCAGCGCAAAAATAAGTCTCGCGGTTAAGCTATTATTTATTTTAACTGTCAGTCATTCGAGCTGATAAGTCGTACTGATTACGATGCTGGTAAGCTCTCGATACCTTCGATGCGAGTGACTAGACCATTATCATCAAAGTAAACGACTAAGTGTTGGCTTGCATTTTTGACATCAGCAATGCCTTTACGGCGGCCTTCGGTGCCTGCTTGGTAGTCGTAAATGTAATCCCAACGCTTAGGCTCAAGGGTGTCTCTAATCGCAGGGCTGCCAAGGATATAAAGTACTTGGTTCTGATTCATCCCTACTTTTAGTTTTTGTGCTTGGGTTTGAGTAATCGCTGTGCCTTGAGGCAAATCAATCTTATAAACGCTCAATAGTGAGCAGCCAGACATAGCGACAGTAGCGCTCAGCATACTGGTGATGACAATGTTACGTAGTACGCTGGCATGGCTTAACGGACGAAAATTTAATGTCTTTATCATGGTAAGATGACTCATAAGAAATGAATTAGGCGCGGCCAAAGTTAGATGGTGCGAGTCTGACCGACAATCTTGGACAAATGATACGTCATTTACTTGCAATTGCCTACCACTTACGACATTATTTACCAAACACCACCTGAATGGTTTTATTATTTATATTTTAAATTCATAGGCTTGCACTGCGGTTATTCAGGCAATTATAAAGCAGTCCGTCACCTCATCAGCACTGTTTTGAGGGTGTTAAAACCACTTATATTTAATAAAGAATAATCTTTAACGATTATTTATCTCATATTTTTTAGTTTTTCATTTGCTAAGACTGTCACAGTCAGAAGGGATATTATGGCTTCTTTTACCAATCAAGATTTACGTAGAGCAGGATTGAAAGTTACGTTACCTCGTATCAAGATTTTAGAGCTGCTAGAAAGCGCCGAGTTACACCATATGAGTGCAGAAGAAGTATACAAAGCGCTCATCGAACAAGGTGAAGATGTTGGTCTTGCCACAGTCTATCGTGTACTCACCCAATTTGAGCAGGCAGGTATTGTAGAACGTCACAACTTCGAAAATAATCTGTCAGTGTTTGAAATCACCCAAGAAGAGCATCACGACCATCTGGTCTGTGATGTTTGTGGCAAAATCATTGAGTTCCATAATGAGATGATCGAGGAAGAGCAGCTGAAAGTCGCAGAAAAGCATGGCTTTAAACTATCAGGTCATTCATTAGTCTTATATGGTATTTGTGCTGACCAAGCTTGCAGAGACAGTGCCAAGTAACGACTTTGGTTATCAATTAAAATTTTATTTTCATACATGACTCTAAGATCTCTCATATTAGAAAGCCCTCATTATTGATAGTGAGGGCTTTTTTGAGCTTAATTTTTAAGTATGTACTGACATCACTCTCAATATATTAACTGATGTCTAACGATAAACTATCCGCACCTTCATCTAAATTAGCCTTACCGTTTTTGCTACTTAGCTTAATTTTCAGACGTAAGTCGTTAGGGGAATCAGCATGCAAAATCGCTTCTTTATAAGTGATTTCTCCTTGTTCATACAAGTCAAAAAGCGCTTGGTCGAAGGTCTGCATACCGCTGTCTCGCGAGCGTGTCATAACATCTTTGATTTCATGCACCTCACCTTTACGGATATAGTCGCTAATCAGCTGTGAATTTAACAAAATCTCAATAGCAGCACGGCGTCCTTTGCCATCAGGGGTTGGAATGAGCTGCTGAGCGATAATGGCCTGCAAGTTTAGTGACAAATCCATAAATAACTGGCTATGACGACTGGTTTCAAAGAAATGAATGATACGGTCAATCGCTTGGTTGGCATTATTAGCATGCAAAGTTGCAAATACCAAATGCCCTGTCTCAGCGTACTGGATCGCGTAGCTCATGACCTCACGGTTACGAATCTCACCAATCAAGATGACATCTGGTGCTTGGCGCAGCGTATTTTTTAGTCCTGCTTCAAATGAATGAGTGTCGATACCGACTTCACGCTGAGTGATGATACAACCACGATGTTTATGGACAAACTCGATAGGGTCTTCTATGGTAATGATATGCCCATGAGAGTTTTGGTTACGATGTCCAATCATAGCCGCGAGCGTAGAGGATTTACCTGTTCCAGTCGCACCGACCAGCAAGATAATACCGCGCTTTTTCATGGCCAGTTCTTTGAGTGCTGGGGGTAGGCGTAGTTCCTCAACAGTTGGGATTTTATTCTCAATTTTCCGTAAAATCATTCCTGCCATATCGCGCTGTATGAATGCACTGACCCGAAAACGTGCTTGCTGTGCTTCATCAGATATAGCAAATTGACACTCGTTTGTCTCTTTAAATTCTTTTTGCTGGCTAGGGGTCATCACTCCTTTGACTAACATCATGGTTTGATCAGCGGTCAAAGGGGTTTTACCGACAGGTAAAATTTTTCCATTTACTTTCATGGAAGGCGCTACATCAGCAGTAATAAAAAGGTCAGAGCCATTTTTATTAATCATCAACTGCAATAATTTATCAATGTCCATATCGTACCTGCATTCGATGTAAGTCGATTAAAAGTTATTTAAAGTAGTGTATTAAAGATCATTTATAGAGACCAGTAACAATCTAGCACTATTCACGCTTTTTTGTGATTTGGCTGAGACTATAAAAATGCCTCAGGTTGCTTAGCATAAGGACGAGCCACATCTTTACTGATGGTGCCTTTGCCAACCAAGTTTTTTAGCGTCTGATCGAGTGTAATCATGCCTTCGCCTGCACCCGTTTGAATGGCAGAATACATCTGAGCAATTTTGTTTTCACGTATTAAGTTACGGATAGCGGGTGTGCCTAGCATGATTTCATGAGCTGCCACACGTCCACCAGCTTGACGACGTAGCAGTGTTTGTGAAATAACCGCTTGTAGTGACTCTGATAACATGGCACGAATCATGTCTTTTTCGGCGGCAGGGAACACGTCGATGACACGGTCAATCGTCTTAGCGGCTGAGCTAGTATGCAGGGTGCCGAACACTAAATGTCCTGTTTCTGCTGCAGTCAATGCCAAACGAATGGTTTCAAGGTCACGTAACTCACCAACCAAGATGACATCTGGATCTTCTCGCAATGCTGAACGTAATGCAGGCTCAAAACCCAAAGTATCACGGTGTACTTCACGCTGGTTAATCAGACTTTTTTTCGATTCATGAACAAATTCAATCGGATCTTCAATCGTTAAAATGTGCTCTTTACGGCTTTCGTTAATATAATCAATCATTGCCGCTAGCGTTGTTGATTTGCCCGAACCAGTTGGGCCGGTAACCAATACCACGCCACGTTTGAAGTCTGAGACACGTTTGAACACGTCGCCCATGCCTAAGTCTTCCATGGTCAATACTTTAGAAGGAATAGTACGGAATACCGCGCCTGCGCCGCGATTTTGATTGAACGCATTGACTCGAAAACGTGCCAAGTTTGGAATCTCAAAAGAAAAATCTGTCTCAAAAAATTCTTCAAAGTCAGCGCGCTGCTTGTCATTCATAATGTCATAAATGAGCTGATGAACTACTTGGTGCGTCATCGCAGGCATATTGATGCGTGTCATCTCGCCATCGGTACGAATCATCGCAGGCATGCCAGCTGAAATATGTAAATCTGATGCTTTATGTTTGACCGTAAAACGTAGCAAGTCTTCGATACTTAAGGTGTTTTTTTCAGCCATAATCCGATATTCCTATCAATTAGTCAGGGTAAGACAAAAGAGCATAAAGGCACGTGGTAAACTACCCATCAATCGCTTTATTCAAGCGTAAAATATGGAAGAGTGAACCAGCATGCAGTCTTTACCACCGCTATCATATTCAGTAGCATATGTTAAAGCATGTAACAATATCATAACAAGACTGTGAGTATTTAACCATCTACTCCTTTAAGAAAATATGAAATTCGTCATTTTCCAGCCAATTTCATATATGAATGATGGGTTATTTTTTATTAAAAATTAAGTAAACTTTGAGAGCCCTATATATGACTGATATGAAAGAGACAAATCAAAGTATTGATAATCAGGCGCTTGTCGCTAATTGGCAGCAAGTCAAAGAGCAAATGACCCAAGCCTATGAACAGGCATCTGAGCGAGATAGTAGATCTGCCAATACTACAATTTTGCTAGCCGTGTCAAAAACCAAGCCTGCCAATATGATTGCTACTTTGGCGAATGAAGGACAGCAGCACTTTGGCGAGAACTATCTACAAGAAGCCATCGAAAAAATAAATACGCTAAAATCGAATCCTGAATGCGCGGATATCGTCTGGCATTATATCGGTAGTATTCAGCGTAATAAGACACGTGATATTGCCGAGCATTTTGATTGGGTGCAAACCCTTGAGCGCGATATCATTGCCAAACGTTTAAACGATCAACGCCCAGATGAGCTCCCAGCATTGAACGTACTGATTCAGGTAAATATTGACAACGAAGACAGCAAGTCAGGTTGCTTACCAGCAGAACTGCCAGCATTGATCACAGCGATTAAAGGCTATGAGCGCTTGCAACTGCGCGGGTTGATGATTATCCCTGCCAAAGCAGATACAGATGCCTTTGCTCGAACCAAGGCATTGTTTGACGATATCAAAGCCAGCCATCCAGAGTTGAATGCTTGGGATACGCTTAGTATGGGGATGAGTGGTGATATGGCAGAGGCCATAAAAAACGGCTCTACCATGGTACGTGTTGGTACGGCTATTTTTGGTGCGCGAGACTAGTTTTGTGCGCGAGGCTAAAATGCTGCGTCTTAGGCCAATTGAATAAATTATTAATTGGCCAATCAATCAAACCGTATCTTCTCGTTTGGTCACTAGCATTTGAGTGATTTTCAGATTATCGGTGGCAATGATTTCAAACCGATAATTGGCATACTCGATCGTATCGGTCTTCTTAGGAATTTTGCGAAGCATATACATCATAAAGCCGCTGATGGTCTCATAGTTCTCACTGCGTGGTAAGTCGACGATATCTAATGCACGAATGACATCTTCAATAGGGGTCATACCATCGATCAACCACGAGTTGTCTGTACGCTGGACAATAGGCTGTTCCTCAAGCGTTACCAGCTCACCCATCACGATACTCATGACGTCTTTGAGTGTGATAACCCCAACCACGAGCCCATACTCATTCACAATAACGGCAAAGTCTGCACCAGTAGACTTAAACATCTCGAGCACTTCAAACAAAGACAACGTATCAGGCACAAAGAGCGCAGGCTTTAGCAGAGATTTGTTTGTGAGGCTAACCTCTTGCTGGTTTAGAACCAACGCCAAAAAACTGCGAGACTCTACGTAGCCAACGATATGTTCTAAATCGTCATCATGGCAGACCAAAAACTTATTATGCGGTTGCTCAATCATGACCTCTACGACAGCTTCGGTACTGGTTTTGGTATCAAAATACACGATATTTTCGCGTGGGTTCATCACCGAGGTGACGGTACGTTCTTGCATATCAAAGATATTTTCGATCAGATGATGTTCTTGTTTTTTGATCACGCCCGCTTCAGCACCCGCATCCATGACGGCATAGATATCCTCTGGAGTCATATCGTCTTGGCGTATGGTCGAGATACCAAAAAACTTAAAGAGGATATTTGCAGCACCATCGAACACCCATATGATCGGCTTTAATACAAAAATTAATAGCATCATAGGGCGTACCAGTCGCACCGCTATCATCTCAGCATTCGACATCGCCAAACGTCTAGGCATCAAATCGGCAAGTAGTGAAAACAAGCTGGTGATGAGTACAAACGATATGACCGATGCGATCGCTTCACTATTGAATAACTGCTCTAGATAAGGACTGATGGCCGATTCACCCACGGCACCAGCCGAAATAGCAACGGCATTTAGTACTATTTGTACCACGGTGATAAAACTACCGGGGTGCTCCTGCATATTGAGGACATCAAGTGCGCGAACATCGCCTTCTTTTGCCATGATTTGCAGTTTGATTTTACGTCCTGCGGCAATGGCAATTTCAGCGGCAGAGACAAAGGTACTCAAGGCAAGTAGAAGGAGAAGAAAAACACTAGCAGTTAGCAAGCTCATGACAGACTCGAAAAAGAAGTAAAGGTAATTAAGTCAAAAATATTGGGTAGGTTTATGTGGAAAAAATAGGAATATCTATAAATTGTTTGGTGAATAAAAACCAAAAAAGCTGGGCAAGCACCCAGCTAATAGGAAAAATTTGACGTTTTGTCAAACGATCTGACTTGCACCTTTCAACTCATAAATTCATAAACCGTATAAGCTGAAAGGCAAGTGCGATTTAGCCTTTAATTGACCACTTATTGACCAACGGATAGCGGCGTTCACGTCCAAAAGCTTTGTGGCTGATCTTTGTACCGATTGGCGATTGCAAGCGTTTATACTCACTATTGTCTACCATCTTGATGACTTTTGCGACCATCTCAGCATCAAAGCCTTTATCGATAATTTCCTGATAGCCCATGTCTTCATCGATATAAGACATCAAGATACCGTCCAATACATCATAATCAGGCAAGCTGTCTTGATCTTTTTGATCTGGACGTAGCTCAGCTGATGGTGGACGAGTAATAACACGCTCAGGGATGACTGGCGTGTCTTCTAGGCGATTGCGGTAGCTTGCTAACTTATACACTTGTGATTTATACACGTCTTTTAGTACGTCAAAACCGCCAGCCATATCGCCATATAGGGTCGAGTAACCAACCGCTAATTCTGATTTGTTACCTGTCGTAATGACCAAATGACCAAACTTGTTGGACAGTGCCATCAAGACAACACCGCGAGCACGGGCTTGGATGTTTTCTTCAGTCGTATCAGCTGGTGACTTATTAAATAGAGGCGCTAACGTATGACGGATACCTTCGACGGCGTCGAAAATAGGACACACGGTATAAGAGACATTTAAGCGACGTGCCTGAGCCTGTGCATCTTCTAGACTGATCTGAGAGGTGTATTCGTACGGCATCATGACGGCATAGACCTTGTCAGCGCCCAACGCATCAACCGCGATACAGAGTGTCAGTGCTGAATCAATACCACCTGACAATCCGACGATAATGCCAGAGAATCCTGAGTGATTAACATAGTCACGTAGACCGACGACTAACGCTTGATACATCTCTGACTCACGGCTTAGGGTCAACGGCGCTTTGGCTTGGTTGTTGAACTTAGCCGTTTTGACATCTAAAGTGGCCAATAATAACTGATTCATAAAGCGCGGTGCTTCATGGGCCACGCTGCCATCGGCTTGCACGGCCATAGAGCCGCCATCAAACACAAGATCATCCTGACCGCCAACTGCATTGACATAGACGATAGGCAAGTTGTTTTCACGGCTGCGCTTGGCAAGCATGACTTTACGGTTGTCTTGTTTTTCAATCTCAAAAGGCGAGGCGTTTAAGCTAACAATGAGGTCAGCACCTTGTTTTTTGAGTTCAGCAATCGGGTTTTTGTCCCATAAATCTTCACAGATGAGCAGACCAATCGTAATGCCTTTATAGTCAAATAAGACTTGATTGCGACCTTTATCAAAATAACGGCGCTCATCAAATACACCATAGTTTGGCAACATCTGCTTGTGATAGAAGCCCTTTTGATGACCGTTATGTAAGATAGCAGCGGAGTTAAAAGTACCGTGATGATCGACATGCGGATAGCCGACAATCATGACGATATCGTCGATATCACTCAAAGTAGATAAGGCGCTTTTGACACGGCCTGATAGGCTTGGGCGTAGTAATAAATCTTGCGGAGGGTAGCCTAGTAGCGCCAGCTCTGGGAATACGATAACGTCAGCACCTTGTTCGCGTGCTTGTAATGCAAGCGTGCGCATTTTTTCAACGTTAGTTGCGATATCGCCTACCAAAAAATGTGACTGCGCTAAAGCAAAAGTGACCGTATCTTGTGGTTTGTTGGTCTTGCTGGCTTCATTTGAGGGGTTAAGATTGGGATTATCAGTGTCTTTTGACATTGTTATTGTTCCTATCGATATATTATTAAAATTTGGTGAGTCTGTATTGATTTAAAATAAAATCAAAGTAAGTCCGAAATTCATTCAAAACTGCGCGCTTGCTTATCAAGCTCGAATGTTGAGTTGATATGACAAGCCTAAATCCTACATAAGCGCTTAGACAATGCTTAAAAGCATGATTGCTTATGCCTCCTATCCCAAATGCTCGTGCCATCCTAAAATGAGATCTTATGATAGTCTAGAAGAAGACGATACAAGAGGGTCTGGAATCTGCTTTGATAGATGCGATGTTTATGCAACGACAAAAATAAAAGCGTACAAATGCACTTAACTATATTGAAAAGCTTAAAATAATTGCTTTAGTATAACATCAATTGTCGTGACAAATAGAACGCACCAGTGAATTCCCTGATAAGATCGCAGTTTAATAGCTGAACATAAAAGCAGCTGCGATGGCACTGTTTTTCACAGTAAATCCATGCATTATGCGCTAGTCATTCTGGTCATCATCTAGTAAGCTTGCATAGACAAAGTTGTAAGTAAAGATTACAACATAGCGTTATATAATTATCATAATCTATTGCATAATGGAGCGTAATAGCTGCGTTTTGCGCGATGTTATTTATCAGAGTGATAGTTTGCAAATACGCAGTATTGTCATGTGATTTAATGGGTTTGACACCATTTTTTCTTTATATACTTATAATCTACCATCCTCGCTAATGGATACAGTTTATGGACAGCGTCTATAAGCTGATGTTCATCACACATTTATAAACTTGCCAGCAAAACTATCGTTTGCTGTCCGCTCTTGGTTTATACGCTATGATTGAAAATTGGACAAAAGAATTTATTATCCAGCGCTTGCTTGCGATTACTTTGCTGGTTGCGCTGTTCGTATTATGCTTTCAAGTGGTGCAGTTTTTTATTGTACCGGCATTGTGGGCGGCGATTTTGGCGTATGTGACATTCCCTATTTATGAGTTTTTTCACGAAAAAGTTAAACTGAGTCCAGATTTTAGCGCTGCCATTATGACCGTGAGCATCTCCTTGATAATAGGTGTGCCATTGGTTATTGGTGTATTTATTTTGCAGCAAGAAGCGTTAAGCTTAATCAGTAATTTGGTCTATCGTATTAAAGTAGGCTATCTAGATGTGCCTGACTCATTCAAAGACTTACCGATTATCGGTCAGCAAATCAAAGACGTACTGTGGCGAATCAATAAAAACCCAGAAGGCACGCTAGAAGCCTTTCGTCTTTGGGTTCAGTCGCACTTGTATTATGGCAAGGTAGCATTTGACGTGGTGTTCAGCGGTCTGGCCAAGCTTGGTATGGCACTGATGACACTATTCTTTTTTTATCGTGATGGTACCAGTCTGGTTCGCCAGATTCGTCAAGCGCTGCGTAACATCATCGGCAATCGCATCGATGGCTACATCGACTCTGTGGGTACAACCACGCGTGCGGTGGTATATGGCATTGGGCTGACGGCATTGGCTCAGGCATTATTGGCGGGTATCGGCTATTACTTCGCTGGTGCGCCAAGTCCTATCTTATTGACCATTGTCACGTTTATTATTGCGTTGATTCCCTTTGGTACGCCATTCGTTTGGGGCGGTGTGTCTATTTGGCTACTGAGTCAGGGACATACTGCAGAAGGGATTGGTTTGGCACTATGGGGCGTGTTTGTTATTAGCTGGGTGGATAATCTCATTCGTCCTATTGTTATTAGTGGTGCGACCAAAATCCCATTTATTATTATTTTTATCGGTGTATTGGGTGGTCTGACCGCGTTCGGTTTTGTTGGATTGTTCATCGGCCCTGTGGTATTGGCTATCGGTCTGGCTGTATGGCGCGAGTGGATATCGCAGCATAAGAACGAGATATTTGCGCCGCAAGAAGTCACGCTCTCTGACCCAAACGCTATAGCGCCAATACGTAACCCAGAACAAGACACAGTCGGTGGAAACGAGTCTATATAGAAAACCCTTATCGATAGAGAAAATTGCCAATGACAAACAATAATATCGCAGATGCTATGGACAATAAAATAGATGCGATGAGTACGGCTAAAGACATCACGATCGTTGCTGATAGCAATATCGCTAGCCTGAATGATTTTTTTAATGCTGCTACGCTAGGTGAATTGACCGAGCAGACAGTCAATATCATTACTGTCGCTGGTCGTGATATTGATGCAAAGCTGCTGTCTGAAGTACAGCCAGATATTTTGTTAATACGCTCGGTCACACAAGTCAATGAGGCGCTATTGGCTGATAATCATAGCGTGCAATTTGTTGGCTCAGCGACTATCGGTACAGATCATGTCGACCGAGACTATTTAGCGATGCGCAACATTACTTTTGCCAATGCTGCTGGTTGTAGCAAGCACTCGGTGGCTCAGTATGTATTGACAGCTATCTTGACCATACGTCCAAACTACTGGCAGCAGCCCGTGACACTCGGTATTATCGGCCTTGGTAATATTGGTAGTACGCTTGCTCAATATGCCAATGACTTGGGCTGGCAGGTGCTTGGATACGATCCATTATTACCAAGCTCTACTATTAATAATGCCAGCCTTGAACAAGTGCTCTCTCAAAGTAACGTGGTGAGTTTGCATGTGCCTTTGACAATCGAGAAAGTTGCCACTGATTCTAAAGGCAGTGACTATCCAACGCGTCATCTCATCAATGCAGATACATTGGCCATGATGCCTGCTGATACCATATTGATTAATAGCGCGCGCGGCCCTGTGATTCATGAAAATGATCTCAAGAACGATATTGCTCATACTGGGCGACAAGTGGTTTTGGATGTGTTTGAGCATGAGCCAACGGTTGCTGATAGCCTCCTATCTAAGCTCACAATCGCCACACCGCATATCGCTGGCTACACATTAGAAGGCAAGCTACGTGGTACACAAATCATCTATGATGCCTTGTGTGAGAAGCTAGGGATCATACCTGCCCAGTCTATGTCCAACCTGCTACCACTTAACCTGTTTTTGTGGTCTGAGCTAAAAGCAAACCCAGACAGATTGCCAAAATTTTATGACATTATGCAAGATGATGCTTCGTTGCGAAGCAAAATATCTGGTGAAAGTTCTGACAAACAAGTGAATGGCGCTGACTTTGACGGTTTAAGACGTGATTACCACTTGCGCCGTGAGTGGCAATCCTAATCTAACAATTTAAAAATACTATTCTTAAAAACATAAATAATCTACGTCATTGAAGCATTATTATTTATGAATCACGGTAGACAGTCATGAGCCAATCAAGCAGTACATCTAATCATAAACCTAACTACGCACCAACCATGACACTGGCAATGGCACAGCAACGCGCCAGTTTTATCAGTGATATTCGGCAGTTTTTTACCAGTCGTCAGGTACTTGAAGTGCAGACGCCGCTTTTATCGCAAGCGGGGAATACCGACACTTTTTTGCAGTCAGTGGCAGCGCACGTGACCTATCAAGACCGTCCTCGTACTTATTATTTGCATACGTCTCCTGAGTTTGCGATGAAGCGTTTATTGGCGAGCTGGCAAGTACCTATTTATCAAATTTGTCCTGTGTTTCGGGATAATGAGATAGGCGTGCGTCATAATATCGAATTTACGATGTTAGAGTGGTACCAGCCCAATTACAGTCTCGATGATATGGCAGGTGAGCTTAATGAGTTGCTTACGGCGCTGTATGGTCATCCAATGGTGATGAGCCATTATCGCTATGTCGATGCTTTTATGGATTTTGTCGGTATACATCCACTGACAGCGAGCCTATCCGCGCTCCAAGCTGTAGCAGAAGATAGAGGGTTGATAGGATTTGATTTTAATGATGCTGATGATAGCGAAGCAAATCGTCGTCAGAACTGGTTAGACTTACTATTTAGTCATGCAGTAGAGCCAAATTTGGGACATGATTTGCCGACACTGATCATAGAATATCCACCTGCGACAGCGGCATTGGCAAAGACAGCGCTGGATAAAGAAGGGAATAAAATAGCGAAACGCTTTGAGCTGTACATCAATGGGATTGAGATTGCTAACGCTTATGATGAGCTAGCAGATGGCCCAGCATTGCGAGCACGTTTTGAACAAGACAATCAATTACGTCAGCGTCATCATCTGCCGCAAATGCCGATTGATGAGCATTTAATTGCTGCATCTGATGACTTGATTCCTTGTAGTGGTATCGCGGTCGGTGTTGATAGATTGCTTATGGTCATAACGGGTGCAAGGAGTTTGGAGGAAGTGATTGCTTTTCCCAGTGGTCAAGCATAACGAGATAGATAGCTTTTATTCAGAGCAGCAAGAAAAAAAGGTCGTTCCCGATTTACCAATTAAATATTGGCGAATCGATAACGACCTTTTTTATAATCTGATTCTGAGATTTGACGGACGTAGTTACATCTCGGCAGTCTAATCTATCTAAATAGTGGTGGTTTATACTGTAGCAATGGCTTCATTGATGTCGATATCACCATTGTGCAAGTTGAATACTTTTCCAATAGTATTATCGGCGGTTAGGACAGCCGCTAATGTCGTCGCAACATCTTCAATAGCATTTTCGCCAGAGCTGGTGTCATCAATCGTGATTTTCCCTGTACCTGCACGTTCTTTTAGTGCACCCGGCTGTACAATGGTGTAATCAAGTGTGCTGTTACTCACGAGCCACTGATCGGCATAATGCTTAGAGATGTAGTAGTCTTTTAGATCTGCAATATTAGGGTTGTTTTCCCATTTCTCAGTCTCCAAAGAAAAGACAGAACTAAGCATAATATAGCGTTTGATACCTTTATCTTGTGCTGCCTGCATAATCTTTACTGCACCATGTAAATCGACTTCTAGTACATCTTTACCACCAGATCCTGCGACAAAGTAGACGGCATCAATATCTTGATCCAGTTGTTTTTCAATAGACTCTTTGCTAGCAGTAATATCCAAATCTAGCTGGCTATAGCTATCATTATCAAACAGCTTTTCTTCTTGGCGAGTCGTACCAATTACTTGGTGTTCGTCAGCTAATAGTTGCTTAACCAAGTTACTACCGACACGACCACTTGCACCAACGACTAAAATTTTCATAATCATTCCTATTTTTATTTAAATTCTATTATTTGAGGCATTTAATAAATATATTTATCTCAAAAACTGAATGTATCTTAACAAAGATAGGCAACACGCTTCGTTATAAAGCGTGCTGATTGAATAGGTTTTGGTTATAGAGTGTATACGGTTTGCAAGGAGGTATACGTCACTTAGAAGACATCATCTAATAGGTGGTAAGCAGGTCAGTGTCAGACGGAATGATAAAGCCTACTAACGAACCAAGCGATTGAGACCGTCGGCAAAGGCTTTTTTATCGCGGTCACCGTAGGGTTTTTGCCCGCTCATCTCTTGCAGCTCTAGGACACCAGTGCCGCGCATGGTGTCCATAAAATCGCGCATATTGAGCTTTTGCTTAATATTGTTTTTGTCATAGACCACGCCGCGGGTTGTCAGTACTAGGCCGCCTTTATCCAAAATATCATTGGCTAAAGGTATATCGCTCGTAATCGCCAAATCGCCTGCCTGTATCTGCTCGACGATATAATCATCAGCCTTGTCGAAGCCTGATGGTACAACCGTCATGACGAGCAGAGGAGATTTGCGTAGTTTGATTGGCTGGTTGGCGACGAATATCGCCATTGTCTTGGTACGTTCAGCTGTTTTGATAATCAAATCTTTGGCAATCAATGGCACTGAGTCTGCATCCACCCAAATTTGCATTATTTTTTGGCCTTCTCTGTCTTTGGCGACAATTTCGCTTCAATACCGTTATCTTCTAAGTCGTCGTTTTTAGCTTCGACATCTGCGGTATTAGATTGAATATCGATATTTCCATACTCTTTGTCCAAACCTACTTTATTTGGCAATACGGCAACCAACTTTGCCATGGCTGATTCTAAGTCAGTCACATCATTAGGCATCAAGGTGATATGAGCAATCTTGCGATCGTCACGCTCGGCTTTATAATAGCTATGATAGTGAGCGCCATCGATATTTAGCACGGCACTGATATCAGGATATTGGCCAAGTACGTTGACCATAATCGCCGGATGGACATTGTCTGTATCGCCTAATGGCAAGTTGACCACAGCACGGATATGATTTTCAAACTGGCTAGTAACCGCGCCTTCGATACTCCAGTGTCCAGAGTTATGCACACGCGGGGCAATCTCATTAGCCAGTATCGTGGTATGACCGCGAGCATCTTTGGTGACAAACAGCTCAAGTGCCATTACACCCACATAGTCTAGATGGTTCATGATTTTTGTGATGGCGTCTGTTGCCTGCTGGAGCAGGTGGCTTGTACCGACCGCAGGAGCTTGAGTTTTTGCCAAAATACCGTGATGATGATGGTTTTCGACCAAATCATAACAGCGTACCTGACCGTTTTGTGCTCTTGCTGCAATGATAGAGACTTCACGATTAAAATTAATGAAACCTTCAGCAATCAGTGGCGCAGGCGTTGGCGTGAGTGAGCCTTTACCACTGACGGCATCTTTTAGCTCAAGCCAAGCAGTTTTAATGTCATTGTCTTGTTTGATAACGAACTGACCTTTACCATCGTAGCCACCGCGACTGGTCTTCAAAACGATAGGCAAGCCCAACGCTTCACAAGCTTGTTTTAACTCAGCTTCAGAATTAACTTCCATAAATGGCACGGTGGCGATATCGAGCGCATTGAACATCTGCTTTTCTTTTAGACGGTCTTGGGCTATATCAAGCGCAATCAGTGGTGGGAACATGCCTTGCTTGTTACCAGACTTTGACAAGCTCGTTAATTGCTCGACCGTAGACGTTGGCGTGTTCTCGAACTCTAGGGTAAAGACATCAGCTGCCGCGATAAAGTCTGCTAATTGATCGCTATGAAATACGCGACCATATAGGCTGGCAGGGCATTCTGAATTGTCTTCTAAAAACACGCATTGGTAACCGAGTGGCATCGCGGCTTCGGCAAGCATCATACCAAGCTGACCACCGCCTAAAATACCGATGGTACGAATGGTTTGGGTAACAGGATAAGCGTTTGCTATAGTCATGAAAGGCTCTTTGAATAAAAGTGAATGAGGTCTGTGTTGTATTAAAATTTAAAACGCAATGGGCGAAAATAGGAAAAGGTGCACGATTGGCACCTTATATCTAGTATGACTTACATAAAAATAAAAAGTGATAGCTTTTGTTTTTAGGCGATCAATATGAAAGACCATGCTAAAAAAACTAGTCACTCTATATTTATTTAAGGATTGATAATACCGGGTGTTGGGCTAGCAAGAATGGTCTCAGTTTGAGTCTGACGCATCTCATCCAGCTTAGTAGCAATCGTATCATCATGCAAGGCCAAGACTTGAATTGCAAGTAGGGCAGCGTTATAAGCGCCAGCGGTACCAATTGCCAATGTCCCAACAGCAACCCCTTTCGGCATTTGTACAATAGACAACAGACTGTCCCAACCACTTAGCATAGAGGATTTTACAGGGACGCCAAATACAGGTAGTGGGGTTTGGCTCGCACACATACCAGGTAGATGAGCAGCGCCGCCTGCACCCGCGATAATCACTTGTAGACCGTTGTCTTTTGCACTTTTGGCATAATCAAATAATCTATCAGGCGTACGGTGAGCAGAAACCACTTCACACTCAAATGCAACATCAAAGTCTGCTAGCAATTGTGCCGCGGCACTCATGGTCGCCCAATCAGATTGCGAACCCATGATAATGCCGACTTTTGGTTGACCAGCAGGGGAGGTGATTGGACCGTTCTGGTTAGCCGCAGTATTCGTGGTGCTCATGATTGGATATCCTCAAAAAGACCATCATACAAAAATTTTGCTATAGTCGTAAAGCCAAGTTTGACTTTTAATAATGATATGGTGTTAATGGTATTTATATCACTGGTTTATCTTTGCTTTTTTGTCGTGATAATGCTGCACAAAATGATTGGCTGTCAGTGGTAATGGCTGTTCGGTATCAAGCTGATAGCAAGTCAAGTAGCCACTATTTACCGCTGCCGAATAATCAGTACAGGCGACTTGTGGACTGAGTGGCTCAGGTGTACCGGTGAGCCAATAGTGACCGACAAATACAGGTTTATGTGTTTGTAGCGCAAAGTCGATATTTTCAGCTAATGCATCAGGCGGTATTTGAGCCAATGCGGAGGACGGTGCACGAGCGACCTCACGAAGCGTGCGCTGATTCAACTCATCAAGCCACCAACGCACCCGCACTCGTCTGCGTTCAGTGCCTTCTTTATCCACCATGATGATACCATCAGGCAACCCTGTCTCAACCCCTTTTAATACTCGCTCCAAAGCATCAAAGGCGATGGTATCTTCTTTAGCCGTCGCGATTAGACCTTCAGGAGTCAGGCTGTTATTATCCGTCAGCAGTGGTTTTAGTACGGCCATGCTATCTACATCCCAGCAAGCATGGACGAAACAGGCATAATCTGTCTCAATCCACAGAGGTATCTCATATAAGCGTTGCAACCAGTATTCGTGCTGCTCTGAGCCGAACGGTATCTCCGCTAAGAACGCTTGATGCTGGCGTTTATGTACCGCATTATGTGAGCGCAGATACTGGCTAGAATCCTCAGGATCGAGCGTAGCATAAGCCAAGGCATTATATTCATGATTGCCCATCACCGCATCGGCCACGCCCGCATCTAACATCGCAAAGACAATCTCTAATGTGGCCAGTTGCTGTGACCCACGGTCAATCAAATCGCCAATGAATAATGCCCTGTGACCAGCTGGCGGCACAAAATGCTGACCATTATGCTCGTAGCCTAATTGGTTTAACAAACCAACGAGCTTGTCTGCATAACCATGAATATCACCGATAACATCTATAATCATAATGAATTATTAAATCTCAAACGTAAAAGTAAGCAATTTGCTTAATTGCCCTGATTCAAAGAATTTCTATTTGAGAAAACAGTTTAAAAACCAGGCGACAATAAAGCATTTATAAAATGGGGTAGTACTTTAGGTTCTAAAATAATCGTAGCAATGACGCCAAATGCGCCGCCCCACATATGTGCCATATGATTGATATTTGAGCCACCGCGTTTGTCCGCGTAGATACTATAAAATACATAAGCGACGGCAAACAGTATCGCAGGAATGGGAATAATGGCAAATAAGTAAATTCGCTCCCACGGTGCTAACAAAATAAAGGCAAATAAGACCGCCGATACACCGCCCGATGCCCCAAGACTTAAGTAACTGGCATTGTCTTTATTTTTAAGATAGCTTGGAATCATCGCAACAACAATAGCCAACACATAAAAAACCACAAAACCATAGCCGAACAAAAATGAACGATATAGCCCTTCAATAGCTCGGCCAAAGAAGTACAACGTAAACATGTTGAATAGCAGATGCATGCTGTCAGCATGAATAAAGCCATGCGTGACAAAACGATCCCATTGTCCGTTATTTACGGCGGGTGGATAAAAGATAAGACGGTTGAGCAATTTCTTGTTTTGCCATGCTAATAAGCTGACAATAACAGTAATGATGATAATAAGGGTCGTATGGTTTAACAAAGGAAAATCCTTAGGCCGCGCCTGATAGGTGACAATGCAATAAATGGCAATGCGATAAATGACAATGTTCAAAGCCTAAGCGTTAGGGCTGAGTAAAAACAAATATGACCATTAATTAATATATTGATACTAAGTTCAAGTTGCTCGTAACGTAATAAGTTAATACTAACAGCAGTTATGCTGATACAAATATCTATTATGTGACAAAACGATGCATTTTTATGCTTTTATAGTGAGTAGTGTAGCAGTGTATCATGTGAGATAAGTGAAACCGCTATATAGACGTCGATGCTGCTAAAGAACGCTAGACAGTTTCAGGACAAATAGCCATATATACAACGAACAGTAAGTGCTTAATTTTTGCGGATTTAAAAAGTCGAGAGAGGCAGTGATCCATGAGTATTATCGATCAATTAGAACAGACCGTCACCCCCGCGATATTGGGTGAGCATAATCGTAGTGATAGCGTGGCTTATATCAGCTTGCTTGAGCAGTTTTATGCCATTTTAGCCACGCGCTTAGCGGTGCCACAGGTCTACTCGCAACTACTTCGTAACGATCAGGTGATGGCTAATGACAGTATTGCCGAGCGGCCTTTATTTGAGCAGCTATGGCAAGACCAAATACTACAAAAAACGATTATCCATGAGCTGTCAGCCGCGCATCATATTGATGAGTCGATCACTGCTCAATTGCTAATTAATGCAGCATCCTTAGCCTATCGAGAACTCAAGGTTTTGGCCAATGGACAGTTTTTGCCAGCATTCTTGCAAGGAGAGCAGTCGACGCTGCGCCCATATTTACCTACATGGTCAGCGTCCGTTATCACTGCTACTCAAGGCGTTGGACACGAATCAACGTCAAAATTTGTCGCAGATAATGGTATCGTGCCATTGAGTGATACCGTACCAAATAAACTTAATGAGCCTGATCTAAGCACCAGCGCAATCGCTGCAACGACAGCCGCTTATGTGGAAAACGCTAATATAAGCGCTACTGACGGATTAAATGACGATGAGCATTTTGGTGACAGTAATGACGCTATCCATGCCAGTCCAGCAGCTCATCACTTGGCAGAAAATAGCAACATCAAGCGAGAGCACGTGCGCACTCGCAATCAGCGAAACGACCTCCTGATACGGGTGTTTTTATTAATAGTAGCACTTGCTGCGATGGCACTGGCTGCTTGGGCATTATTAATAAAACCCAAAAGTGACCTACCAGTAGAACCTGTTGCTGTCGCGCCTGTGGTCACTCCAGCTCCGCCACCAGCACCAACGATGACGCCCATCGAGTTCATCGTTGGTGTAGATGATAGTGGCAACCTCTATACTTGTAGCGCGACGGTCGGTGATGCAGCGCTACAAAGCTTGTTACAACAGGCACTTAATACGAGCTTTGGTGAGCAGGCGAGTATATGTGAATTAACCGTTCAGGATGGAGTAGCAACCACTATCGCAAATATGCCTGCGGAGATATTGCCCAATGTCCTGACTATGCTCAGATCAACACCGTTCGCCCGTCTACACTTACAAAACGATCGTCTGACAGTAGAGGCGCCGGATGACATGCTACTACAACAATTGGTCACAAACGTACGTAGTTTAGCACCAACCATGGCAGTCGATAGTACTGCGCCATTGCCACTGCCTAACAACAGTAATGGTGATACGACATATGGTATGGCAGGCACTAATGGCGTAAACAATCAACTCGGCGATGGAACAGGCGCTAATAACCAATATAGCAATGACGGTATGAGCAATGGTACTGGAGAATATCAAGCGGCTGACGATGAGACAGGTGATCGCGTGATACCCGCGCCACTACCTAATAATAATGGTGGATTCAATAATAATTCCAACAACGTACCTGCCAATGTTCCAAGTAATATTCCTAGCAACGTACCTTCTAGTAATAGAACGAGCAGGCCTTCAGGCCCTATTTCTGAATCAGAAGTAGATGACATGGCGAGCAGTGTCATCGTTGCCGAACCAGCACAAGTCAGGTAGTGAGTCGTATAAAGTACATTCAAATGGACTCAGTTCGAATGTACTTTCAGAACTTTTAGAAATAGTTCAAAAGTTAAGCAAGGGAGCGGTATGAATTTGTCATACCGCTTTTTTGATTTTAACCGGTCTTAGCTTACGTATTTGATATCTGAGCATCAAAACTGGTGCGACTTCACCAAAGAAGCAAATTTGTGAAGCTGAGTATCAAATTTTATTAGCTGGTACTCAAATGCCTGTTGAGTTATGGGTGTATAGTTACGCGTGCCAACTGAAACATTACTTAACGTATCATTTGCACAACAACGTATCGACTGTGAAAACACCTTTAACAATTCTATAATATCCAAAACCAATCATAGTGGTCTGATAAATCTGACTTGATAGAGTAAACAGCCGCCACGTTATTAGATGATTTTGTGCTTTGAATAATCGAACAATATAAATAAAAATTAAGGGGAGAGTTGTATTATGGATATTATCAGTCATTTGACACGCACAGTCAGCCCAGCCGTATTAGCAGACGATCATAGTCCTGCTAAGCAAAACTTACTTGAGCAATTTTATGCAATTTTTGCTGCTCGCCTCGCGAATAATGATACCTATAGCCGTTTTGCTAATGAAAATATCGCTCGTGATGATAGCGCTTTTTATGATCGTGTGTGGACAGAAGGGGCTCACCGTGACCAAATCTCTCGTGAGCTCGCTAATGAACATGGTGTCGATGAGACAGCCTCTCGGGGTCTGATTGCTATGGCAGCGCCGCTGGCTTTTCATGAAATCAAAAGCTTGGCTGGGACCACCCCTGTACCGCAATTTCTCAATGACAATCTCAACAGTTATCAGCATCATATCCCTGCATGGGCGGCAGCGGTCTTACCTGCAAGTGCCATTGCAGCCACTCCTGCTGCGGCACCTATATCCGATACGGTCAGTACCGCACCACTACAGAAAGAAGAAGAGCCACAAGGCAGCTTTATGAAAGCCCTATTACCGATTATCGGTTTGATTATTTTGGGTGCATTGGCTTGGGCCTTGTTAAGAGGCTGTCAAGAGAACCCTGAGCCTGTTGCTACGCCGATGGCTACCGCGCAGCAAGACGAGCAAGGTAATGAGCAAGCATTAGTAGCAACTGACATCGAGCCTGCCTCACTCCGTATCGCCACTGGCGAAAATGGTGAGCTATACGCTTGCCGCATGAGCGTAGGCAACGAGACGCTACAGACCAATGTGATGAATGCACTAACTGGCGCATTCGGCGATGAAGCCAATAAGTGCCGCGCTGATGTCGATGAGAATTTTGCCATAGATATGCCAGCCGCTGCACAGCTTACTACGATATTGCCTATCGTCAAAAATGCACCAAATGCTAGCATGGTGATTAAAGGCGATACCATCACGGTCAATGCACCTGATGATGCGGCATTGGCCCAATTGGTGACTGATCTACAAGCTGCTGCGCCTGCGATGATGGTAGAAGCTGAAGGTCCATTAGATCTGCAAGGTGAGATTGATGAAAGTGTGGCTGCTGCAGATGCCGCCATGACCAATCTCGGTGACAATCCAGACCCACGTGATGTCGCGCGTGCTCTGAGCCTTCAAGTTATCAACTTCCAAGTGGATGAAGCCGTCATCCCTGATGTCAATAAAGCCATTCTTGATCGTGCTGCAAAAATCATCAACGAAGTGCCTGACATGAACCTGATGATTATCGGTCATACAGATAGTCAAGCATCGGATGCTTATAACATGGAGTTGTCTCGTGAGCGTGCTGAGTCAGTAAAAGAGTATCTGGTGGCTCAAGGTGTCGATGCGAGCAAACTTAGTACGAAAGGTATGGGTGAGACAGATCCGATCGCCGATAACTCAACTGAGCAGGGGCGTTTCCGCAACCGTCGGATTGAGTTTATGGTCAATGACAAAATGGTCGATCCAAATGATGGCATGATCATCAACAGCGACTCGCTTGATCCAGACTTGAATCCGCTAGACAGCAATAATGATGATTTGTTACCTGATGGTGATGATGCGACTCAAGGTACTGCAGTAGATCCAACGAATTAATCAAAAAGTATCTAACTTAGCAGCAGTCAAGTCTAAAAAACCGCACCTTAATGATGCGGTTTTTTATTTGCCAAATTTTTTATATGAATACAAAGCTACTTATAATTAGTAGGGTCTTTTAAGTCATTGGCAGGTGCAGCGGCTTGTGTATCAGACTCAACGTTAAAAAAGGTCTGAGTGACATTGTTCTTTGCTTGTTGCCAATAATCAAACTGCTGGCAAGTAGACTCAAGATCACCTTGCCACTTTGGTATATTGCCGCACATGGTTTTGATACGCTTTTGGTTAGGATAGGGCAGTTCTTGCGCTGCTGCTGCCGCTTCATGAGCGGCAACACGATCATTACACACCAGTGCAATATCGCAACCAGCTTCAATGGCAGCTTTTACGCGAGCGCTGACATCGCCAGCAGCTTGTGCCCCTGCCATCGATAAATCATCAGAAAAAAGCACACCATTGAACGCTAGTTGATCACGAATGATATCTTTTAGCCAAATTTTAGAAAATCCTGCAGGCTTGTTATCTACTTGCGAAAAAATCACATGCGCTGGCATTAGAGCATCAAGCAGTGACAGCGTTTGCGCAAAAGGTTGCATGTCACTATTGATGATCTCGTCCAAGCTACGTGTATCGATGGCCTCTGATACATGAGAGTCAGGAGCGATAGCACCATGACCAGGGAAGTGCTTACCAGTGGTAGCCATACCAGCCGCTTTCATGCCGCGCATAAACTGCGTGGCTAGGGCAACGATCGCTTGTGGCTCCTGATGAAAGCTACGGTCACCGATAACTTGGCTGATACCATCTCTATCCAGCACGGGCGCAAAGCTCAAATCAATACCTACTGCCATCACTTCGGCTGCCATCAGATAGCCACAGTCATATGCGCAGCTGAGCGCACGACTTGGGTCGTGATTGAATAACTCACCAAGCCTACCCATAGCAGGTAGCAGTGTAAACCCTTCACGCAGCCGTGCGACTCGTCCGCCTTCTTGATCGACACCGATAAGTATATCCTGATTGTGATACCGGATATCGTCACACAATGCGCGTACTTGGGCAGCATTGGCGACGTTACGTCCAAACAGTATGACCCCACCAATTTGTGCTTGTTTGATCAAGCTGACGTCTTCTGCGGTCAGTGCGGTATTATCGATATCAATCATTAAAACGCCGTACATTGTGTCATCCTTATTTTTTTGTGTATTGTTATATTATGGGGTTGACCGATCATCGATGTCCAATCGCTTAGCAGTCATTACTCATGCACTTTATTATGACAGCTATTATCAATTGAGCCTAATGTGGCAGATTATTGGGACCAAATCAATTTGTGGATAGTCGGCGAATTAATGCTGATAGCCTTCAATCGCTATGTGTGGTAAAAGTGATAGAAAGTTTGGTATGTGCAGGCGTTGCGTGTAAGATTGCTTATACAGTTTGAGACAGTTCAGTATTTATGCACATGATAATATTGATTTTTGACTATATATCAGGATTCGATAATAAGCGTCAGAATCTGTATTCAGAATCTATATATATAAAGGCGACGGAATAATAAAGCTATAGTGTTGTAAGCTCATAGCAATGAGCAGGCTCACGCAGGGTAAGACAGACATTTAGCAAAACAGACGACAGTCATGGGCAATAACACATTCAGCAGTTTTTAATTTTTATAACATAAATAATATCACTAACTTCAAATAACTAGGTACATATGATGAAAAAACAACCAGCACAGTGGTTACTCAGTGCAGCGTCAGTGGGCATCGCCGGTATTATCCTGACACAAAGCTATGGCACTGCCGTAGCAGAAACCAATACGGGAAGTTTTGTTCAGACACCTGAGCAAAAGGTCACTACTCGCCAAGTTGCCGCTTTGCTGGATCGCAGTCATTACCTTAATCAGCCATTAGATAGTAAAACCGGTAGCGAAATCTTATCAATGTATATTGATAGTCTTGATCCAAATCATACTTTATTTTTGCAGTCGGATGTCGATGAGCTGAAGAAAAAGCATGCTGATGATTTTGGCGCTCGACTCAAGCAAGGCGACCTATCCGCAGGGGTAGAGGTCTTTGATCGTTATCGCAAACGCTCAAACGAATATTTTGCCATGGCAACCAAGATGCTCAAGAAAGATATTGATTTGACCGGTGACGACACCATCATTCTTGATCGCGAAAAGCTCGGCCATTTCAAAACTAAAAAAGAGCAGCGTGACTATTGGGAACGTCAGCTAAAGTTTCAGCTGATGAGTATCACGCTGGGACAAGAAGACGAAAAAGCCAAAGAAAAAGTATTTTTAAGCAATCCAGATATTACTCGTGGACAAGACTTAGTACGCAACGATGAACGTACGCCAAATGAGATTTTGCAAAATCGTTTGTCGCGTCAGCAAGAGCAGTTTAAGCGTCTCAAAGATGATGAAATCATGGAGACTATCCTAAACACGGCAATGCTGACCTATGATCCGCACAGTAACTACTATGCGCCGATTCAAGCAACTGAACTACAGATTCAATCTAGTCTACAATTAGAAGGCATCGGTGTTTCTATCCGTCCTGATCGTAAAAACCCAGATTACACCCGCATTGTGACCTTAGTCGATGGTGGCCCTGCTGCCAAATCTGGTCAAATCAAGCCCAATGATTTGATCGTTGGTATCGCAAAAGATGGCGAAACCATGACAGATGTGGTTGGCTGGTCGACGCGTGAGATTGTCGGCTTGATTCGTGGTAAGCGCGGTACGTCGGTAACGCTCAAGCTGCGTCAACCCAATACGCCAGATGCCAGTGCCCGTACGGTCACCGTCGTGCGTGATATTATCCAGCAAGAAGAGTCAGGTGTGACTCAGCGCGTGGTAGAGGTTCAACGTCCTAATATCGACAAAACACCAAAACGTATTGGCGTACTTGAGATACCGAGCTTTTATCTGAACTATCGTGCTCGCCGTAATGGTGAGGACTACCGTAGCGTTAGTATCGATACCGAAAAAGCATTAAAGGAGTTGAACAAAGAAAATATCGATGGTCTGGTTGTCGACTTACGTAATAACCCTGGTGGCTCATTAGATGAAGTTGCCAAGATGCTAGGCTTATTTATCAAGAGCGGACCACTGGTACAAATTCGTGATAATCGCGGCAATATTCAAGTGTACCGTGATGACGATGGTGGCGAGCAGCTTTATGATGGCAAGATGGTGGTTATTACCAACCTAGCATCGGCCTCAGCCAGCGAAATCTTTGCCGCGGCTATTCAAGATTATGGTCGTGGATTGGTGGTTGGTAGTACGACCACAGGTAAAGGCTCTGCGCAGATTCAGCTCGATAGCTTGGCGCTAGGTTCTGCGACCTTGACTCAGCGTAAATTCTATCGTATCACAGGTGGTAGTACGCAGAATAAAGGCGTGGTACCTGATGTTGAATTGGTCAATATCTATGATGATGCGACCTTTGGCGAACGCGCGCAGAAAAAAGCCCTGCCTTGGGATACCATCAGAACGGCGCCTTATAAGCCTGAAGGGAAGTTCACTAGCGATACACTAGCGACGCTCAATCAGCAGTCTAAGATTCGCCAAGAAAAGAACCCACAGTTTACTTACCTGTCGACGCTCAACGACATTCGTAATATGGATGATGAGAAAAAACCAGTTCGTTTAGATATTAACAGCCGCCGCGCCAAAATGCAGCTGATTGAAAAGCGTTCGTTAGAAGCCGAAAACAGACGTCTGATCGCTACTGGTGAACGCCCTTATTCTAATTGGAATACGTATCAGGCCGCGATGGATGCAAAGTTTGAAGAGCGTAGCCGTATGAAAGCTGCTGAGCGTCCAGAGTTGCCCGAAGATGAAGCGTTTATTAACGAAGCCGCTTATCTGATGCTGAGTGCAGAACCCAAGAAGTTGCTCAGCCCTGAAGAAAAGTTATAGATTCTCAAGTACCCACTATGTCCATGTAAGCATATGCTTACATGGATTGACGCTTGAACCACTTACCAATCATAGGTCAATCTGCGACTATAACTGTACGGCACGATTGAACGAAACGGTTCATTGATACTAGGGATTGGTATCTTAAAGGTCGCATCAGGGATAAGTGGTTTGCTGATTAGGGATGATAAGGCTGGATGCCTGTCAGTTATGAGATACCCCGGGATTAGGTATCACGTAACGCTAACATGGATGGTTGGTAATAAAAGCCGCATGACGCTTGTCGTTATGCGGCTTTGTTATGTCTGGAATTTGGTAATATATTTTATTGGATGTTTATAAGTAATCTATAAATTGCCTTCTTTATATTGATCTAACGTATGATTTACTATAAAAATTCCATAAAAAAAGGCCAGTAGACATTGCCACTGGCCTTTTAGATTAGATAATAAATTTAAAAACTTATCGTCTAATCGTTTTCACTATACTCTAGAAGAGATTAGTGCTCAACGCCACCTGCGCCATGTACATGGCCGTGGTTTAGTTCGTCTTCAGTTGCTGCACGTACTTCTTGGATTTCAACGTCAAATGTCAAACGCTTACCAGCCAATGGATGGTTTGCATCAACGGTTACTTCTTGATCGTTTACGTCAGTTACAGTAACTAGCATAACTTGGCCACCAGCTTCTGACTGGAACTGCATACCAGGCTGGATGTCATCAACGCCTTGGAAGTTTTCGCGTGGTACGTGCTGTACCGCTTGCTCTTGGTACTCGCCATAGCCATCAGCAGGTTCAACCACTGCGTTGACTTTTTCGCCAGCAGATTTACCTTCTAGTTGTGATTCTAGGCCTGGGATAATGTTGCTGTGACCATGTAGATAAGCAAGTGGCTGACCTTCTGGAGACTGGTCAAGGATATTGCCTTCGTCGTCTTTTAATGTGTAATTGAATTTGACGGCAGTGTCTTTTGCGATAGTAGTCATAAAATATCCTAAATATATCTATGTAAAAAATTAAATACGGTTGCAATAAACCTAAAAAAGCCAATCAGCAAGCCAAATAGCCACAGTATTAGTCAATTCTCATCAGTTTATTAAAGTAACTTTAGCAGTTAGCATCTTTAATTGAGATGGCGTATATAAGTTTCAAGGCAAAAAACATAAAAAATGCCAATTAATGCCACAATTTACAATAATAACTGCTATTTTCTATAGTTAATCGATAACTACTGGCCACTTAGGGTTTGGGAGTTGCGTTTTTTGGGAAGGACTCCTAACATAACAATAAAATAAGGACGAGAGATACTATGACTGCATTTGCCGATAATACTAATAACCAGCTAACGAGCGACGATTCAATCAGCCATGATAATATCAATAATATGGCTAATATCAGCTATCAATTCGATTTCGCCCGTTTTTCTGAGCATTTGGTTGATGTGTCACTGTCTTTTACGGCAACAGCTGATGCTCCTCAGCTCTGGCTACCAGCATGGATACCAGGCAGTTATCTGATGCGTGAGTTTGCTCGTAACATCACTGCTGTGCATTATCGAATAACAGATCGCCAAATAACAGATAACGACAGTCAGTTTGAGATGTATCGCGCACAAAAAATAGATAAACATACGTGGCAGTTGCCAACTGTCACTGCAGGGCAGAGGGTGGGTGTTGAGTACGAAGTCTACTGTTACGACCTATCGGTACGTACGGCGTATGTCGATCAGCAGCGTCTATACGGTAATTTCACCTCACTTGCACTCGCGGTCGATGGGCAAGAGCAGATTCCAGTACAAGTCAGCTTGATTGTTCCGGAGTCGTTTTTGTTAGATAAAGAAGAGAGTGATGTGCTGTTGGCATGTGGTTTGGCATCTACGCATCTGTGTGTTGATGGTCAGAGCGAAGACAAACGGCACTGTTATCAATTACGGGCAGATAATTATCATGAGCTGATTGATTATCCTTTTGAGATTGCAGCACAGAATAAATTTGATTTTATTATTCATGACAGTCAGCATCAGACGCTTCATCACAGTTTTTATCTCTCAGGCAAGCATAGCGCCAACATGGGTAGACTACAGCAAGACGTCACTCAGATTTGCCAGACCTATCTAGATTGGTTGGGAGATGCACCATTCAATGATTACACCTTTATGACGTTTGCCAGTGGTCAGGACTATGGTGGGCTGGAGCATATCAATTCCACTAGTCTGATTACCCCGCGCCGTGACTTACCAAATGCTGATGAGCCAAAAATACCAAGTACTGATTATCAGCGGTTTTTGGGCTTGTGCAGTCATGAGTATTTTCACTCGTGGTGGGTTAAAACCGTGCGTCCCGATGTCATGATTGATGTTGATTTACGCCGTGAAGCGTTCACGCCGATGCTTTGGGTATTTGAAGGATTTACATCTTATATCGATGATTTTATGCTGCAAGCATCTGGCGTGATCGATAAGTCGAACTATCTCAGGTTATTAGCGGAACAAATCAATCGCTATTATCAAACGCCTGGACGCGATAACCAAAGTGTCGCAGAGTCGAGTTTTGATGCTTGGATTAAGCTATATCGCAGCGATGAAAACACCGGTAATGCGGGTATTAGCTATTACAATAAAGGCGCATTGGTGGCGCTGTGTCTGGATTTGATATTATCAAAAAATACCAACAATCGCTATCGCTTGTTTGATGTGGTCAAAGCGTTCTATACCCAAGCAAAGCAAAATAATAATAAACGCATCGGCATCAATAGTGCGGATATGGGTGACGTGATTGGACAATTTATGCCGATAGCGGAATGGGAAGATTTTGAACGCCGTTACGTCAACGGCGTAGAGGAGCTGCCGATTGAGGCGCTGCTACTCGCAAACGGTGTCAAAATGCAGGTCAATACTAAAGAGACTGCGGATAAGCATGTCCCATGGGGTATGCGCTGCAATGAGACACCCGCTGGACTCAAAATCAATCGCGTGAACCGCAGTAGCGTTGCTGCCAAAGCAGGTATCTCAGCCCATGACGTTATTATCGCGATTGATGGCATCAAGGCGGATAGTAAGCAGCTAGCATCGCTGAGTAATGCAGAGCATCCCGTTGAGTGTCATTTGTTTCGTCGCGATGAGTTGATGTGTGTGCAAGTGCAACCTAGTAAGCTGCAACAGCAAGATAGTGAGGAAGTTATTGAAAAAGCATTCCCTCATAAAGTCAGCCTACACATAGTAAAAGGCGATAAAGCGCTAGAGGACAATGGTGATAAAACGCAAGGAGAGGCAAATTGGGAGATATGGCTTAATGTCATGAAGCGTCAGCCAGAATAGCGGCAGTGGGTTGTACAGGCAAACAAAGTAAAACCCCTTGATAAGTAAACATGTTTATCAAGGGGTTCAAATCATAGCTGATAGGCTTTTTGATGTTCTCAATCAATATTTAGCAGAAAATAATCATATAAATAGCCGATTTTGTATTTTTACACTGAGTTGATTACTACTGCTCTTTGGCTTTGTTATCAGGGTCCTCACTGGCAGACTTCTCGTTTGCAATAGTGTCGCCGTTAGGCTCGACAACCTCAGCATTATCGTTTTCAGCATCGCTCGTCGCTTCAAGCGCGGCAATCCAGTTTTGCATGAGCTCAATCTCTACTTGCTGAGTATCGATGATATGCTGTGCCAGTTGACGCATTTCTTCATCAGTACCATATTCGAGCTCGATTTTTGCCATATCTACGGCGCCAATATGGTGTGGTAGCATGCCACGTGCAAATGCCATATCTGGCATAGGATCAGCAATACCCAATGTCATCTCGCCATGCATGCTTTCCATGCCCTTAGCGTAGGCCTGTTGCATAGCAGCGGTATTGGGCTTAGGTTTGGCTGCGTCAGGATGGCTAGCAAGCCATTTGTTTAGGATATCAATCTCAGCTTGCTGCGCCGTAATGATATCTTGAGCAAGCTGGCGCATGGCGTCATCTGTACCGTACTTTAGCTGAATTTTCGCCATATCTATCGCGCCGCGATGATGCCCAAGCATGCCTTTGGCAAACGCGGTATCAGGATCATTGTAGGCCATACCGATCATCATCTCGTCATGCATACTGGTCATGGACTTTGTGTAGTCTTTGAGCATATCCGTCATCTGAGCGTCATCTGTGACGTTTTCGCTATCTACCGATATATCGTGGCTCATATGCTCATGCTCAGCATGAGTCATGTCAGTCATTGGCGGGGTGGCTTCTTCTACAGGCGCTGATTGACTATCTGCTGCTGGCTGACACGCACTTAATAGCAGTGCAGCAGAAATGCTGGTGGCCAACAGAACAAAACGACGAGAAGCAATCATGATATATCCCTACTATAAGAAGACCAAATGATAAATAAATGAGGTCTATTTTACATAACTAATGACGTGCTGAATCTTAACAGATAAACCTTACCCATTCGAGACGCTATGTTTAACAAGACGTAATATATTTACTTTAAATGAAAATATATGTCGGTAGCTAAGCGTTTAGACGTGACAAACTAATAGCTAATACCCAATTGCTGATAGTGATCACTAGTTAAGTGAATACGCACAAACTCGCCAACTGCTATGTCACCCAATTCAAACCCTGCCACCGACCAGCGTATCAAACGTAGGCAGGGCAACCCAACATGCGCGGTCATACGTCTCACTTGACGATTTTTGCCTTCATAAATTGTCAGCATCAACCATGAGTCCGGTACGCTTTTACGCTCACGTATCGGCGGATGACGTTGCCAGAGCGTCATGGGTAGCTCATCTTCACTCACGTGCTTGACTTCAGCAGGCAGAGTTTTACCATCTTTGAGAGTCACGCCACGTCTAAGTTGATTGAGTTGCTCAGCAGTAGGAATGCCTTCAACCTGTACCAAATAAGTCTTACCTTGCTTACGTCCAGCATTGGCTTTTGGCGGATGAGTAATCGCTTTATTGACTCGGCCATCATCGGTCAAAATAAGTAGCCCTTCGGACGTTGCATCAAGCCTACCAGCAACTCGCAAAGACTTATCAGTAAAGTACTGCGATAGAGTGGCGTGGTCATTGTTGCTATCGTCTCTGAACTGACTTTGCACCCCATAAGGCTTATTGAACAAGACGAGACTAGGAGTCGGCATAAAGTGATATTTCCTGAAGGTAAATGAGTGATTAGCAGTCTTGGCGCATGTTTGATCAAGCAAAGTCAGTACTAAAAAATTAGAAAAGAGGTATCGTGTTTGAAGTACGCTGTGCGATGTATTTTGCTACAAAAGTAGGACAGCAGCCGCGCAAATTTACTGCTACTCTAAATCCATATTTTTGTAGGGGTATTTATATCTTTGATAGTAATCAACCTATTATCTGCAAGATAAGATAAGTGTCTAACCCTTTATTTTACTACTATCGCTAAGAAAACATATTATAACCCTTCAAAGATTATAGTGTTATAGATGCTGTATTTTATTAATAATATATAAAATGTATATGTGATATTTCTTATTAATTTAGCCAATAACACTGAATTTAATAATGAGCAGTTTCTATACACAGTTTTAGTTTATATTTGCATCAATTCGTACATGTTTAATTTGAAGCTGTTTTTTAGCATCGTTCAATTCAATGCCGCGAGTGTCCCACACATCAGACTTTGTTTAGCTAATAAGCGTCTAAAACGCGACCATTATAATAGAAAAGCTAGCATAACAAAGTGTTCGGTTCGCTTGCGACGTATAACTTACCACTAAGGAGTTTTATCCATGTCATATGATAAGGTCATCGTACCAAGAGACGGCGAAAAAGTAACCGTGAATGCTGATTTGTCGCTAAATGTGCCCAATCATCCGATTATCCCGTTTATTGAAGGTGACGGTATTGGGGTGGATATCACACCTGTTATGATAAAGGTGGTCGATGCGGCGGTCGATAAAGCCTACCACGGCAAAAAATCAATCATCTGGATGGAAGCTTACTTGGGCGAAAAAGCAGCCAAAATATATGACGGTGAATATTTACCAAGTGAGACATTAGAGATTTTAAAAGACTACGTCATCAGTATCAAGGGACCGTTGACCACGCCAGTGGGTGGTGGCTTTAGTTCGTTGAATGTGGCTGTACGTCAAAATCTTGATTTGTATGTCTGTCAGCGGCCAGTACGCTGGTTTAAAGGCGTACCAAGCCCAGTACAGCATCCTGAGCTGACCAATATGGTGATCTTCCGTGAAAACACAGAAGATATCTACACAGGTATCGAGTGGAAGGCGGGCAGTGATGATGCCAAAAAAGTCATCAATTTCTTAAGAGAGGAGATGGGTGTGACCAGCATTCGCTTCCCTGAAGACTGCGGCATCGGTATCAAGCCTGTCTCAAAAGAAGGCTCGCAGCGCCTAGTACGTAAAGCCATTCAGCATGCTATCGATAATGACTTGCCAAACGTGACCCTCGTGCATAAAGGCAATATCATGAAATTTACGGAAGGCGCATTTAAAGATTGGGGATACGAGCTGGCAGCAGAGCGTTTTGATGCTGAGCCATTGGATGGTGGTCCATGGATGACGATGAAAAATCCTAAAACGGGTAATGATATCATCATCAAAGATGTGATCGCTGATGCGTTCTTGCAACAGATTCTGATGCGTCCGGCAGATTACTCCGTAGTGGCAACACTCAACCTAAACGGTGACTATATCTCTGACGCGCTAGCGGCGGAAGTAGGCGGTATCGGTATCGCCCCAGGTGCTAACAAAGGCGGCGCAATCGCTGTCTATGAAGCGACGCACGGTACTGCGCCTAAGTATGCTGGTCAGAATAAAGTAAACCCAGGCTCATTGATATTGTCTGCGGAGATGATGCTGCGTGATATGGGTTGGTGTGAGGCGGCGGATCTCGTCATCAATGGTATCCAAGGCGCGATCGCCAATAAGACGGTTACTTATGACTTTGAGCGTTTGATGCCAGATGCTATCTTGCTCAGTACTTCTGAGTTTGGTAAAGCCATTATCAAGCATATGGATGCGTAATCGTATCAGTACCTAAAACGTTAAACTCTATTAGATTTATTCAAGGCCACTTACTGATGTAGGTGGTTTTTTTATGTGTTTGAAATAGATAAATATAGGCAAGTTGTTTATTATCATTTTGAGATAGGCACAAAAAAACACCTCAACGTTCTAAGACGGCTGAGGTGTTTTGTTTACTAAGATCTAAACTTACCTAATCGATCTAGGTATAAAAACCAGAGAGATTAGGCTTAATTTTTTAAGATCAATTACTTATTACTTATAGCGATGCCAAGGTTTCGTTAAACAAAGCGCTTGGGCGCATGGCTTTTTTAGCCAACTCTTCATCAGCGTAGTAGTAGCCTTTGATGTCTACTGGCTTGCCTTGAGCGTCGTTAAGTTCTTTGACAATGGCGTCTTCGTTTTCTTTGAGCTTTTGCGCAAATGGCGTGAACTGTGCTTTTAACTCACTATCTTGATCTTGCGCGGCCAGCTCTTCAGCCCAATACAGCGCTAGATAGAAGTGACTGCCACGGTTGTCGAGCTCACCTGTTTTGCGTGATGGCGACTTGTCATTCAGCAGCAGTTTTTCTGTCGCTGTATCTAGCGTGTCCGCCAAGACTTGAGCTTTAGCATTGCTGTCGTTGCTTGCCAAATGCTCCAAAGAGACATTCAAGGCCAAGAACTCACCAAGTGAATCCCAACGTAGATGGTTTTCTTCGGTTAGCTGCTCAACATGCTTTGGTGCAGAACCGCCAGCACCCGTCTCAAACAAACCGCCGCCTTTCATGAGTGGCACAACCGATAGCATCTTGGCACTCGTACCAAGCTCTAGGATTGGGAACAAGTCAGTGAGGTAATCACGTAAGATGTTACCAGTCGCAGAGATCGTATCAAGACCACGAGCGACACGCTCTAAGGTATAACGCATGGCGCGAACCTGAGACATGATTTCGATATGTAGACCGTCAGTATCATGGTCTTTTAGATACATTTTAACTTTCTTAATGAGCTCGTTCTCATGTGGACGGTATGGGTCGAGCCAAAAGATAACAGGCGTATTTGATTCACGTGCGCGGCGTACGGCAAGTTTCACCCAATCTTGGATAGGCTCATCTTTAACCTGACACATGCGCCAGATATCGCCTTTTTCAACACGCTTTTCGAGCAACACTTCATCGGTATCCACATCGACGATACGAGCAATACCAGCATCACTCGATTCAAAAGTCTTATCGTGTGAGCCGTACTCTTCTGCTTTTTGTGCCATTAGGCCAACGTTTGGTACTGTGCCCATTGTTTTTGGGTCAAAGTTACCATGCCATTTGCAGAAGTTGATCATTTCTTGGTAAATACGAGCAAAGGTAGACTCTGGCATGACCGCTTTACAGTCATACATTTTGCCATCAGCGCCCCACATTTTACCACCTGAACGGATCATCGCTGGCATAGAGGCATCAACGATGACATCGCTTGGTGAATGGAAGTTGGTGATACCTTTGGCAGAATCAACCATTGCCAGACGTGGGCGATGCTCTTGACAAGCATGTAGATCGCGCTCGATCTCTTCGCGCGTTGAGGTTGGTAGCGTTTCAATCTTGTCGTATAGGTCTGCCATACCGTTGTTGACATTGATGCCGAGCTCATCAAAGAGTTCACCATGTTTTTCAAACGCTTCTTTGTAGTAAATGCGAACCGCATGGCCAAATACGATAGGGTGTGAGACCTTCATCATCGTGGCTTTTACGTGCAATGAGAACAAGATACCAGCTTCGCGGCAATCTTCCATTTCTTGCTCATAAAACTCGAGCAAGGCTTGTTTGCTCATGACCATCAGGTCGATGACTTCTTTATCCAGCAACGCAATTTTAGGTTTTAGTACTTTTTGGGTGCCATCGTCAAGTAGCAAGTCCATACGTACGGTACGAGCTTTATCTAACGTCATAGATTGCTCGCCATCATAGAAGTCGCCGCCATGCATGTGTGATACGTGCGTGCTTGACCATTGCTTCCATTCACCCATTGAGTGTGGATGTTTGCGAGCGTAGTTTTTGACGGCTTTTGGTGCACGGCGGTCTGAGTTACCTTCACGTAGTACTGGGTTGACGGCACTGCCTAAGCTCTTACCATAGCGCTTACGTAGCTCTTTTTCTTCGTCCGTCTGTGGATCTTCTGGGAAGTTAGGAATGGCGTAGCCTTTACCTTGTAGCTCTTTGATAGCGGCTTTTAACTGCTGGACAGAGGCACTGATATTTGGCAGTTTGATGATGTTGGTGTTTGGGTCTTGAGTCAGGCGACCAAGCTCCGCTAGGTTGTCAGGAACACGTTGCTCTTCGGTCAAGTATTCAGGGAATTCAGCTAATATACGTGCTGCAACAGAGATGTCACTGGTTTCAACTTCGACACCTGCGGTTTTAGTGAATGCTTCTACGATAGGTAAAAAAGATAGTGTCGCAAGCGCTGGGGCTTCGTCAGTTTTTGTATAAATAATTTTTGACATTTTATTTAGTTCTTCCTTTAGTTGTCGTTAATAATAATGCTCAAATATAGTGTTGAATATGAGTCAATGATACTATGCAATGCTCAATGATATCGTTCGAACAAGTACGTCGTATGTAGCTGCTTAGCAATATTTAAGTTAGAGATATTCAAGTTTGATAAAACATTTTCTTTTACTGATGTTCACTACAAGGGCATTCTCAGATGGCACGTTGACTGCCCCGTAAAACTGCCAGAAAGCAAGTCGCTGACGGTATATTATAATAAATCCACTATAAATTCGAGAGGATGTCAATCACGTACCATGAACTAAGTATACTGTTTTCGCTCATATCTTAGGATTTCAAATTATACTAAGCTGATAACGACCTTATTCTAACAGTCATCTGTTGCGATATCATCTTTTCGATACAACGACTATGTTTCATCGGTTTCTGTCATGCTCTAGATATCCAAACAAGCATAATCCTAAAAACCACCAATGTCACTATTGGTGGTTTTTTATTGTGACTCAAAAAACTTTGCAAATTGTGACAGCAAAATAGCAAAAATTTGCTAGGCTAGGTCATCAATAGATAGATTATCTATACACAATATAGTGACGGTAAATATGAGTTTAGAGTATGCGCTGATTAATGATACCAGTTGGCAGAGCCAGACCGATTGGCAAACGCCAGACACACCTTTTATGTCATTTGCTTTTTGGCAAGCGCTTGCCGATACGGGCGCGATTGGAGAGCAGGCAGGGTGGCTACCGATATTTATTTTGGTACATCGTGTCGACGATGAGGCTGAGGATGCCGCACTGCAACCAGTCGCGGTGCTGCCAGTATTTATAAAAGGCCATCATCGCGGTGAGTTTGTGTTCGATCATTCATGGGCAGAGGCGTATGCGCGCTACGGGCTCGACTACTATCCAAGATTGGTCACCAGCGTGCCATATACACCGATTACCGGTCAGCGTCTTTGGTTGGCAAAAGACGAGCGCTTAAGTGAGGATATTTTCAAAACAGCCATTGCGGGTATCGATGATATTGCTCAGCAAGTCGGCGCTTCAAGTTGGCATGGACTATTTGTCACTCCTAATCTAGCCTCTATTGCTACCACCTCTATGCCGACCGAAATTGATATAGAGCGGGCGATAGCAGCGCAAGAGAGCGGCGTAGAGTCCGCGCCGATTGAGATGCCGATATTTGAGCGTCAAGGCTGTCAGTTCTTATGGCAAAACAAAGACCTGCTCAATAGCAGCCAACCATTTGCGAATTTTGATACGTTTTTGATGACGTTAAAAGCTAAAAAGCGCAAAACCATTCGTGCGGAGCGTCGTAAAGTGGCTGAGCAAGGTATCAGTTGCCAGCGAAAAATCGGCGATGCTATCAGCGATGCAGACTGGAAGGCTTTTTACCATTGCTATGTGATGACCTATGCGGTGCGCGGACAGCAACCTTATCTGAGGATAGACTTTTTTATGGCATTGGCAGCGAGTATGTCTGAGCACATTATGCTCGCGCAAGCATTCGATGCCAGTGGTGAGATTATCGCCAGTAGCCTATTCTTATATGACACACCTAATAGTGGTAGTGTTGATAATGATGTTGATAATAGTGCGACTTTGTACGGTCGATACTGGGGTGCGCTTGGTGAGTATGACAGTTTGCATTTTGAGCTGTGCTATTATCAAGGCATTGAGTTTTCCATCGAGCAAGGCCTAGCGTCCTTTGATCCAGGTACGCAAGGGGAGCATAAGTTGGTTCGTGGTTTTATCCCAACGACGACGCACTCGCTTCACCGCATTTATGATCCGCGTTTTGTCCCTGCGATTGGCGATTTCTGTGCTAGAGATCGGATGCATATGGCACAATATCGCAAGCAAGCTCATGAGGCACTACCATTTAATGCAGACAATATGCCAGCCTTTGATACGCTTCATTGATATACACCATTAATGTCCACTATTAATAATAGCCTGCAACCATTTATTTTTTCTGATTAGCCGTTAACTATGTCCAGTAACTCTCTTACTCCTACCACATCTCTACCTCCTGCTGAATTAGTATCATGGCTCAATGCCGAAGGTTCGCTCACAGCCATGCTAGAAGAGAAGGCAGGGCAGCCATTACGAGTAGAGCGTAGCTTTGAGGGCTATCGGCTGTTGACGCTGCAACAAAAGCGACAATTGGGTCTACAAGGCTCAGCGCTAAATCATCCACTGCTGGCGTGGATACGTGAAGTACAGCTATACGGCAATGACGAGCAACCATGGGTCGGTGCGCAAAGCATCTTTCCGCTATCAAGCCTAAAAGGTAACGCGCGACGCTTGCAGCAGCTAAAAGGTACGCCCATCGGTTATGTCTTATTTAAACGTCGCCGCACACTGCCAAACCAGCGATTTATGCGACAGACGAGCGAGGGCTGGCAGAGGCAAACGCGCTATGACTGGTATGGTCGCTCATTGCTTATCAGCGAAACCTTTTTGCCTGCGTTTTTATCCAGTGGTGCTGATAAGAGCGATATAACTGCGGACGCTATAAATAAAGCTTAGTATATAAAAACACAGTTATTTATTCATAAATTAACAGTTGTCTGGTAATTTGAGAATATGGTATAAATACAATTTGGTAACATTACTATACTTTTCTTAACATCAGGAACTTTCTATGAGCGTCAAAAACCCATTGCTATCCATGTTTGTAAAATCTGCAGTTTTGCTAACGGCTAGTACCGCTATGTTTGGTTTGTCTATCAATGCAAATGCTGGTTTTTTGGATAGTATTTATGAGGCACAAAGTACCATTAGCTCAATCGGTAGAACGGCCGATAGTATTAGGGGTAGTAAACAGTCTGTGTCTGACTTAAGTGAAGATATGGGTTTTACAGACTTAGTCAATCAAAATAACCAGAGCAATCAAACCAACAAAGAAAAGCCAATTTCTGGCTCTATATTATCTGGCAAATTACAAAGCACTAAGCTTTACTCGCAGGCCAATAAATCTTCTAGCCCTATCGCTATCTTATCTCAGCAGGACATCATGATATATATGGGCACTGAGCAAAATGGCTACTACCATGTGGAGAGTGACAAAGGAGAAGGTTGGGTATCAAAACCATTGGTCAGTATTCAATAGTTCATTATCCTTGTGTTATTAGCATCATGTTTTAATAAAACCTATGTATATATAAATTAGTGTGTCGTGCAAAAAACAGACCTCCCAAAATGGCTGTTTTTCAAATTATAAATAACTGTCTGTGATTTAATTCTATATAAAATCATACGTTATTTATCTGTGTTATATCGCTATTTAATTTGCTCATCTTAAGGTGGGCTTTTTTGCGCTCATCGCACAAATTTTCATGTTACACTTACGCTTTCGCGATGATATCGATGCAAATGTATATCGATTTTATTGACGGATCGGTCAAGTTAATGGCAAGCCAATTGCCTGTGTTTATTCTTATTTCAATTTTTGCTAATAGACTCAATTCACAATAATGGTCATACCATAAAACAGCTTGCAGAAAAACAGCGTGCAGAGGTATCCACCATACTTCAAGCGACGTTGACGCAGTGGTCGTTTGGTTGTGAGCAGGCTATCAGCTTCTTTCCAATGAAATTTTTCAATGACAGTCACTACTTAGGACATTACTATGTTTAAAGATATTTCTATCAAAGAGTTTGATCCCGTACTTGCTGAAGCGATGGCCGCAGAAAGCGTTCGTCAAGAAAATCACATCGAGTTGATTGCCTCTGAAAACTACTGCTCACAAGCAGTGATGGAAGCGCAAGGCACTGACCTGACCAACAAATATGCTGAAGGCTATCCTGGTAAGCGTTATTACGGTGGTTGTGAGCACGTAGATGTCATTGAACAATTGGCCATTGACCGTGCAAAAGAGCTGTTCGGAGCTGAGTACGTTAACGTCCAGCCACATTCAGGCAGCCAAGCAAACTCTGCTGTATTTTTGGCATTGCTAGAAGCCAATGACACCGTACTTGGCATGAGCCTAGACGCAGGTGGTCACTTGACGCATGGCGCGCACATCAACTTCTCAGGCCTAAACTACAATGCCGTACAGTATGGATTGGTAGATGGCACTGGTTTGATTGACTATGATCAAGTAGAGAGCTTGGCACGTGAGCACAAGCCAAAAATGATCATCGCAGGTTTCTCAGCCTATTCACAAGTCGTCGATTGGCAGCGTTTCCGTGACATCGCCGATGAAGTAGGCGCGTATCTACTAGTAGATATGGCACACGTTGCTGGTCTTGTTGCAGGCGGCGTCTATCCAAGCCCAATACCTTTTGCTGATGTAGCTACCACCACCACGCACAAAACCCTACGTGGCCCGCGTTCAGGTATGATCTTGTCGCGTGATGAGAAACTTGCTAAAAAGCTAAACTCTGCCGTATTCCCAGGTAACCAAGGTGGCCCGTTGATGCACGTCATCGCGGCAAAAGCGGTTTGCTTTAAAGAAGCGCTAGAAGATAACTTTAAAACCTATCAGCAGCAAGTCGTGAAAAACGCACAAGCAATGGCAAAAGTCATCCAAGAGCGCGGCTATGAAATCATCTCTGGTGGTACTGAAAACCATCTCATGCTGATCAGCCTAGTGAAGCAAGAAATGACCGGTAAAGAAGCGGATAAATGGCTTGGTGATGCACACATCACTGTGAACAAAAACGCCGTGCCAAACGATCCAAAATCACCGTTCGTAACCTCTGGTATTCGTATCGGCACACCAGCTATTACTACTCGTGGCTTCAACGAAGCGCAAGCGGCCGACTTGGCAGGTTGGATCTGTGACGTGCTAGACAGCCGCGGTGATGAAGCGGTTGCAGCTGAAGTACGCGGTAAAGTAGAAGCAATCTGCAAAAAGCTACCAGTGTACGAAAAAAACCAGTAAGTATTAACTGACTCTATTTGAGAGTTGTATAACAAAAAACCGCTTAGCGTTTGCTAGGCGGTTTTTATTTTTTTAATAAAAGGATAATTTGATGGTGCTACGAATTCATGCTCTTTACCATGTTGGTTTTGAAGAGCTCAGCCATATCAAGCAGTGGGCAGATAATCGAGGCCATCGTATTACGGTCACACGTTTTTATAAAAATGAGCCATTACCTGCGCAAGACAGTTTTGATTGGTTAGTCGTGATGGGCGGGCCAATGAGCATTCACGATGAAAGTGACTTTCAGTGGTTAGCTGATGAAAAATCTTTCATTCAGCAAAGTATTAATGACGGAAAAACCGTGATTGGTGTTTGCTTGGGTGCACAACTGATTGCAGATAGCTTGGGGGCAAAAGTTGCGCCATCGGGCATAAAAGAGGTTGGCTGGCTGCCTATTCAACTGACTGAACAGGGGCTTGCGCATCCGCTGTTAGCAGATTTGCCAAAGAATGAATTCACTGTATTTCATTGGCATGGCGATGGTTTTGAGTGCCCCAAAGGCGCGACGCCCATTGCAACGTCACATACTTGGGCCAATCAAGGGTTTATTTATCAAACACCAAAGCATAAAGCATTAGGTACGTGGGTGCTTGGTTGGCAATGTCATTTTGAAGTGACCAATAAGAGTATGGTAGATATGGTGTCGCATGGACAGACGTATATACAAGAAGCGATGATTGCTCATCCTGACTCTGTGCAAGTGGCTGATGAGATCCTAACGCTAGGGGACACGTATATGGCAGATAACAATGCATGGCTCTCGACCATGCTAGATAAACTGGCTAGATAAAATGGCCAAATAATTCAATGTCATGCGGTTAAGAATCTGTAGCAGGTGAAAATCTAGTACAAATAAAAGCGCTAAAATGACAGAGGAGCAAAACAGTCAAGATTGTGGGTTTTACTTACATAATACTCGCTATTGATTACTTAACCTGCGGCCTATCTTTTATACAATCTCATTGAACTGAAGAAAGAACCATTTAGCTGCTGCTAGGTGGTTTTTATTTTAACAACAGATAAGGAGAATACGATGCCTATTTCTACATCTATGTCATTTTGTTTTTGTAGCGTTCGTGAGGAAAATTTAGCAAGTATGCTCAATGGTGGTATTACACTAGATGAGCTAAGAGAAAATCGCGACAACCAGTATTTGGATGTTAGAGAGGCATTTTTTGAACACTATACGGAAGAACTAATTGAGCTGTTGGGAGAGGGACATTACGCCTTGTGCGATCTGTTATTTTTGGCAGACAACAGCACGCCTCTGCATGAGCAGCATGATGGATTATTATATGATGTGGCAGTCGTGCCGAAGATTGCCGAAGCATTTGCTGCGACAGACTCAAAAAAATTGGTACATGATATCGGTCACCACGAAGCAGAGAGCCAAGCAGGTTTGAATACGTTTCTTGAGAATTTAAATCACGTTCACGAGTTATTTAAGTTTGCAGAAGAGAACAAGCTCAATGTGATTGGGTTTACGCTTTAATCATTAGATGTTGTGAATTAAAAAGCGTTCAGCATCTAATAGCTGATATAGCACTGAGCATGTCTGAATAGATACGCATGTGATAAAAACCGCTTAGCACTGGCTAGGCGGTTTTTTGCGTTATGACTGTTAAATCATCTTAGAAGGTGTCTATGTCCTTTGTCTATATTCCAAGCGCTTTCTCTACACTCTAAGATAATGACGATATACATTGATAGCTGTTATAAGAGTGATTGGGTTTGACTGTTAGCCTTAAAAGATAATTTGACTTTTGACTAACGAAAGCTTATAAATGTTTTGTTTATTATTTGTTATTGTTATATAGTCAGTGTTAACAATTTATTACTAAGAAGAGTACAAATTGTTAATAAACAATTGCTTGTTTAGTATTGATTTTAATAAAATTTTTGAAAATTCACCTAGAAGTGATTTTTATGACAAGGATGTCTATGAAAAAGCAATCGTTAATCGCTATGGCGCTACTATTCAGCGCCACTCTCTCGCAAGCAGCTGAATCAGGTCTAGAGGCTGAGCAGTCAGCTCTAGCCGCATTTGGTGCAGGTCTCGACAGTTTTATGTCCAGTGCATTTGGATGGTTCGTCGATCTTATCTTCTTTTCAGTGCCACTCGGCGAGACAAGCTTTCCGCTTATTGCGGGTTGGTTATTAGTTGCAGCACTCATATTTACGGCCTACTTTGGTCTTATTCAATTTCGTCAAATAGGGTTGTCTCTGGATATTGTTAGAGGCAAATATACCGATCCTAATCCCGCCGTTAAAGAAGAAGGTGAGGTTAGTCACTTTCAGGCGTTAGCCACTGCTTTATCAGGTACGGTTGGTCTGGGTAATATTGCAGGTGTGGGTGCAGCACTTGCTATTGGTGGACCTGGTGCTACCTTTTGGATGATTATCGTTGGTCTGTTTGGTATGGCCTCCAAGTTTGTAGAGTGTACGTTAGGTGTCAAATACCGTACGATACTACCCTCTGGTGTGGTCTCAGGTGGACCTATGTACTACCTAAGCCGCGGTATGGCTGAACGTGGTATGGGTGGATTAGGTAAGGTCTTAGCCGTTGGTTTTGCACTCATGTGTATATTGGCGGCTTTTGGCGCTGGTAACATGTTCCAGGGTAACCAAGCCTTTGCGGTCATGAGCTCTACTTTTAGCATTCCTGCTGATTACAGTTTATTCTTCGGTATTGGCTTAGCTGTTTTAGTCGGTTCAGTCATTCTTGGCGGTATGCCTCGCATCGCAACCGTTACTGAAAAAGTCGTGCCTTTTATGGCTTTGTTGTATATCACCATGAGTGTGATCGTACTGGTTGCCAACTTTAATCATATCGGCGCGGCATTTGGAGAGATCTTCACGGGTGCTTTCACGGGTGCTGGCGTAGCTGGTGGGTTTATTGGGGCGTTAATCCAAGGCTTGAAACGTGCGACCTTCTCTAACGAAGCAGGTATTGGTTCGGCCGCTATTGCCCACTCAGCGGTAAAAACGAATGAGCCTGCTACTGAAGGTCTAGTCGCTTTATTAGAGCCATTTATCGATACCGTTATCATTTGTACTATGACAGCGCTGGTTATTACGATATCTGGTGTGAATACCGTAGCAAACTTACAAACGCAAGCGCTCACTGGTGTGGATCTAACCCGTGCGGCCTTTATGGAAACGGCACCAATCTTCCAGTACTTCTTAGCCGTCGCTGTGGTATTGTTCGCCTTTTCAACCATGATTTCATGGTCATACTATGGTCTAAAAGCTTGGACGTATCTTTTCGGTGAAGGTAAAGTTGGCGAAGTAATATATAAACTTATCTTTCTTATCTTCGTCATTATCGGTACCATCATACAGTTCAGCTTTGTTATCGACTTCTCAGATGCAGCCATCTTTGCGATGTCTATCTTTAACATCATCGGTCTATACTTCTTAATGCCAGTGGTGAAAAAAGAAGTCAATTCCTTTATCGCTCGTGTGAAAAGTGGTGAAATTAAAAAGTATAAATAATAGGTTTGATTGAACACGCTGTTATCACACAAAAAAACCGCTTAGCATTTGCTAGGCGGTTTTTTTGTTTTTTCATTGAATCAAGCTTTACCCTATGACAGCAGCAGCTTACATAAACGGCAACTTGGTAAATATCTGCAATACCGTCGCATTGACGATATCGACAAAGAACGCACCAACCATTGGCACGATTAAGAACGCTTTTGGCGAGGGTAGATAGCGATCAGTGACTGCCTGCATATTAGCAATCGCTGTTGGGGTTGCACCCATACCAAAACCGCAATGACCTGCTGACAGTACCGCCGCATCATAGTCTTTACCCATGACTTTAAAGGTAATAAGGTAGACGTAGATAATCATGATGATGGTCTGTACGATCAATATGACCAATACAGGGCCTGCCAAATCCGTCAATTGCCATAGCTTCAATGACAGCAATGCCATTGCCAAAAATAGACTCAAAGATGCATTACCAAGTACGTCAATCGAGCGATCAAACATCTCAAAATTAAACACCATCGTTAACACATTGCGAATAATGACGCCGCCTGCCAGTGCCCAGACGAACGTCGGCAACTCAAACCACGTGCCCTCAGCCACGAGCGTCATTCCATCAGCAAAAGCCAACGCCCCTGCAAATAGCGCCAACGTCTCGATAGTAGATGATGCCGTGATAAAGCGCATACTATCGGGTCTCTCAAAGATGTCTTTATTGCTACCTGCAGTCTCCTCATCGTGTTTGGTGCTATATAGTGACTGAGCGCTTGCAACTTTTTCAATATCACTAGGATTTGGATCGGCTGGCGTCGGTTTTAGACCCAGTCGGTTAATTAAGCGACGTGCCACAGGACCACCAACGATACCACCTGCGACCAAACCATAAGTCGCAACAGCGATACCAAGCGTCGTCGCACCGACTACACCGTAGTCTTGTTCTAACGTAATACCCCAAGCACCTGCCGTACCATGACCACCCGTCAGAGCGATAGAGCCTGTCACAAGACCGAGCAGCGGATCAAGCCCCAGCGCACTTGCCATGGCTACGCCAACGACATCTTGTAAGACAATAAATACGGACACCACGATCGTAAAAATCAATAACGGTGTACCACCCGCTTTTAGGCGACTAAAATCAGCACTGAGACCGATAGAAGCAAAAAACATCAGCATGGTGGCGGTTTGCAATCCTTGATGAAAGTTGAAGCTATATCCCCAAACCATATTGAGAACATAGACAGCAACCGCTGCGACCAAACCACCAGCAACGGGTTCTGGAATATTAAAGTCTTCTAAAAATTTAATCCTTTTGACCAAAAAACGCCCCAGTAGTAGCACCAAGGTCGCGAGTATCAGTGTGTAATAACCGTTTAAGGTAATCTCCATAGGTTAATCCTTTATATAAAATAAATTAACCTGAATTCGGGATAAATATGGCTTTATCTCGAATTCAGGTTTCTGTGATGACGAATGATGATCGGTGACTAATTTTTTAACAACGAAACTAGACTTCATCCTCAGATGGCACAATAATCCACAATTGTGGCTTGCCAAAATCTCTAAAAGCATCCTCAATGATGCTTTTAAAGACATTGAAGTCTTCGGTGTTTATCCTTTTTACCACCGTCAAATCAAGCGTTAGATGCACCACCTCGCTATCTGTCAAACAGTCCCATGCGCTGTCCCAGTTGTGCGAAAAATAACTGGGAAAATCACAGGTGCGGGCCAGACTCGTCAGTAGCGTGGTTTTATCGAGGGTGTCACCCACGGGTATGGTAACAGCCGTAGGAGGAATATCCGCCACTAGTGCTGTACCGTTTTGGTTAATGTGGTCTTGATTAATATAGTGGATGGCTTGGCTTATACTTTTCTGATTCATAGCTTGTTGATCCATGGCTTTTTGAGCTATAGCTTCTTGATTCATATTTGCTTGTTTCATACTAGGGCACCTGCAGTCTTTGAAAACTATCATAATGATCGACGGTTAGGTAATAGACGGTGGGCGGATAACCGCCTGTGACGATACGCCTTGCGCCGCGATGGGAGACGCCAGGGGTGGGAACGGTGTATTCGCGGTAGTAGCCTTGCGATTGTGCTGGCAGTCTACCTTCACGATTGTAAAACGTCGTGCCGTCCTTATTGGGATAAGGATACGGCCCACCTTGTTGAATCAGCGCAATCGTTTTATCGATCTGTGCATCGCCCGTAATGCTAGTGGTCGCTGTGTCAGTCGTGGCGACTTGACTGGTATTGTCAGACGTATACTGAGATAACGTCGAGCTAAAATCGCCAAAGAAGTAGATAGCGACAGCGATAATGGCGATGAGGCTAAATAGGGTAGAACCTAGGCTTCTTTTATTTGAAGTATTAGTTTGACGGCTGCGGTTTGAGTTGCGACTACTGTGGTGAGTATTTCGTCTGGCATTATTAGGTACATATTTAGATGTGTCTGACGCAGTGTCTTGTTCAAGGCTCAATGAAGATGAGGTGACTTCGGTGGCGCGTAATTGGTTTTTGTCATTGCGTTTGCTATTAAAATAGACGCTTTGTCCAACACTGATAGGCTGAGACAATCGCACTTTACTCACGTGAAAAAACACATCCTCATCTTGATCATCGACATCGATAAAGCCATAGCCTTTTTCTTGATTCCAGTGTTTAATCTTGCCACTTTGCATGATTGCGCCGCTCCTTATTATGTAGACGTATGTGATTAGAATACTTGTTATTCAAATGCCTATGATTAAAATATCTATTATCCAAATGAAAAAACGCCAGCAAAATTGCTGACGTTTCTGATTACTCTTTACGATAGTCGATACGTACCAAATTAAGCACGAGTTTCGCCATGACCGTAGACGATCCATTTTTGCGAAGTCAAACCTTCGAGTCCGACAGGGCCGCGCGCATGGATTTTGTCCGTTGAAATACCAATCTCCGCACCAAGCCCATATTCAAAGCCATCAGCAAAACGGCTAGAGGCGTTAATCATCACGCTCGCTGAGTCCACTTCGCGGATGAAGCGTTGTGACTTGGTATAGTTGTCCGTAATAATAACATCGGTATGATGGCTACCGTGGGTATTGATATGTTCAATCGCTTCATCGATACCATCGACGACTTTGATCGCAAGGATAGGTGCTAGATATTCAGTATCCCAGTCTTCGTCAGTCGCGGCAGATAAATGACCGTTTAGAGTAATCACATCGGCTAAGATGCTTTGGGCGTTATCGTCCACACGTAGCTGCATCGCGTCATCGGCTTCAATGATGGCGGTGGCAATCTTGGGCAGCAAGTCTTTAGCGATAGGCGCATCGACCAGTAGTGTCTCCATCGTATTACAAGTACCGTAGCGATGCGTTTTAGCATTGACACTGACTTTGATCGCAATCTCAGGATCTGCATCGCTATCGATAAAGGTATGACAGTTGCCATCTAGATGCTTAATAACAGGGACTTTGGCATCGTTGCTGATACGTGCAATCAGACCTTTGCCGCCACGTGGCACGATAACATCGACATATTCAGTCATGGTGATCAGTTCACCAACGGCGGCGCGATCGGTCGTTTGCAGTACCTGCACGCTGTGCTCAGAGAGATCCGTCTGACTGAGGCCTTTTATGATGCATTTGGCAATGGCTTGATTGGACTCAAACGCTTCAGAACCACCGCGTAGGATAATGGCATTACCTGATTTAAGTGCTAGTGAAGCAGCTTCTAAAGTGACATTAGGACGTGATTCATAAATCATACCAACGACGCCCAATGGGACACGCATTTTGCCCAAATGAATACCCGATGGCTGATAAGTCATATCAGTCACTTCACCGATTGGGTCAGGGAGGCCAGCCACGTCTTTAAGACCTTGGAGCATACCGTTAAATCGTGCGTCGTTTAACTCCAAGCGATCAAGGAGCGCGCTATCGAGGTCATTTTTGTGACCATTATCCATATCGATTTTATTGGCTGCCAAAATGTCTTGTTTGGCATTGACTAGCTCATCATGAATGGCCATGAGTGCTGAGTTTTTGTCGCCTGTATTGGCTGCCGCGAGTGCGCGTGACGCCGCTCTTGCTTGCTTGCCAACAGACTGCATGTAGGTAGTAATATCCGTCGTATTTGCTTGACTCATAAATTATTCTCCTTATGTGGTATCAGTTTTATATAAATAAAAGCGCCTAAAAAGGCGAAAATTTAGTAAAAAAAGAGGTTTTGAATGCCTATTTAAATAGCGATAGGTCATTATGCTATTTAACATAGAGGAGATTGCAGCGATAGTAAAGATGATTTTGTGAACAGAATCTGCTTTACAAAACGCTGATGAGGCTTTATCTCATACAGTCTCATAGAATTTATCCTAAGTTTCTTGATGGCTATCTGTTATCAATCGCACACTCTATCTTTACGTGTCTTTAACAGAACTGTGCTGTAAATACTAAGGTAGCCGTAGCACATCATCAGTATAGTAGGCATTAACAAAACAGCGTTGTCAGTAGATAATGCTGAATCACGAAATAATAAGTAATGGAGAGTGGACATGGCGACTAAAAGCAGTACATACAAAAACTGGATGACGGTTGGTTTGGTTGCAGGCGTGCTTGCGCTCAGTGCGTGTAGTAAAGACGAGACACCGATGGAGACACAAGCGGACACGACTGTCGATGCCCAGACCAGCGTTGAAGAGAATGCAACCGCGACTGCGAGCAGCTCTGACGATATCGCTGTTGCTAGCGCCGATGACGGCATGGCTGTCAGTACAGGGGATGATGTGGCAGTGGCAACCGCTGATGATGCAGAAGTGCTGGATGGTACGGAAGATTCAGAGCATGTATCGACGTACTAAGTTTTATGGCGCGCCAAACGCTATGATAGTGTGTTGGTCAATATAGCGTTATCAGATAAAACAACGCCCGGTACGCGAAAGTGATAAAATAAAGCCCAGAGCGATAAATGCAGTCTGGGCTTTTTTGGGTCAACTGTTTGTAGCATAGCTATTATTGATGAGTAGCGACTAGTATCGACTAACTGACTGGTTAAACACAAGATTTGCCTTTTTGCTGTGGAATAAGAGACAATATGGCATTTTTTCTTTGCCTACTCAGGCATAGCACTATCACGATAATGCTATAGATGCTGATACTATATAGCTCTTATTTATAATATACAGCTCTTATTTATTTTTATTCGTGTTTTCACTCATATTTATTGGAAGTCTGCTGAACCATGCTTGATACTGCAAAAAACCCGACTCGGCCTATCGCCTTAGACTTACAAGACATCCATAAAAGCTATGGCTCATTAGAAGTACTCAAAGGGGTATCTCTCACTGCCTATGATGGTGATGTTATCTCTATTTTGGGCTCATCGGGCTCAGGTAAATCAACCTTGCTGCGCTGCATTAATTTGCTTGAAAACCCAAATCAAGGTCGTATCCTGATCGGCAATGAAGAGCTCATGCTAAAACCTGCCAAGTCAGGCGAATTGCAAGCCGCAGATGTTAAGCAGCTAGAAAGCCTGCGCGCTCGCGTGGGGTTTGTTTTTCAGAATTTTAATTTGTGGCCACATAAGACGATTTTACAAAATATCATTGAAGGGCCAACGCAGGTTCTCAAGATCAAAAAAGCCCAAGCGATTAGCGATGCCGAAAAACTGCTAGACAAAGTAGGGCTACTCGATAAAAAAGACGCTTATCCAGCGAACTTGTCTGGTGGTCAGCGTCAGCGCGTGGCCATTGCTCGCGCGCTTGCCATGCAGCCGCAAGTGCTTTTGTTTGATGAGCCAACCTCGGCGCTAGACCCTGAGCTGGTCAACGAAGTACTGGCTGTGATGCGAGAGCTGGCAGAAGAAGGGCGTACCATGCTTATCGTCACCCATGAGATGCGCTTTGCCCGTGAAGTATCAAGCAAAGTAGTCTTCTTGCACCAAGGGGTGGTTGAAGAGATCGGCACACCTGAGCAAGTCTTTGACAATCCTACCTCTGAGCGTGTCAAAGATTTTATGGCCTCGCATCGTCCGCACTAATCCTGTCCAAGCTATAGATTAGATGGTGTTAGAGCGCTACCGGCTCTACCGCCATTGAATCCCATCAAATATAAAAATCACTATACCGTAACTATTGTTTATCCTTTATTACTCGATAGTCACTGCAAGTATGCAAAACGTTTGTTTTTGATTTTTTACTCAGGTATTATCAAAAGGTTTATAGTCGGTCGATTTTAACGGCTGTCCATTATTCTGCTATCTATATTGCTTGTCTGTCAGGGACGTCAGAGAACAAAGTATCAGAACCCGAAGTCAAAAAATCCTGTCAAAAATTTATGTCAACACCCATCAGAATTTAAGGAACGTATGATGTCGAATTCTCGCCTACTATGGTCATCAATGACCGTCACTGCAGCATTGATGCTGAGTGCTTGTAGTCAACCTGCCAATGAAACTACTGATGCCAACGCTGACGCACCTGCCGCAGAAACGACTGGCAAAACCATCCGCATTGCAACCGAAGGCGCTTACCCTCCGTTTAACTATACCAATGCTGATGGTAGCTTGGCTGGTTTTGACATCGATGTTGCCAATGCTTTGTGTGACCAGATGCAAGCCAAGTGTGAAATCGTTGCTCAGGATTGGGACGGTATTATCCCAGGTCTATTGGCACAAAAATATGATGCCGTTATCGCAGGTATGTCTATCACGGCTGAGCGTCAAGAAAAAGTTGATTTCAGCGAACCGTATTTTGCCAATACGATGGTATGGCTTACCAACACTGATGGTAGCTTTGATCCAATGGCGATCCAAAACGTCACGCTTGGTGGACAGCGCTCTACCACGCCAGGCGCTTATCTACAGGATAACTACGAAGGCAAAGATGGCAATACCGTTCAGCTATATGACAACTACGACAATGCCTACTTGGATCTAAAGTCTGGTCGTAGCGATGCAGTATTGGCCGAAAAAGTCTCTGCCAAATCATGGCTCGCTGACAATAAAGAAGGCTTCGGTATCGTTGGTGATGAGATTGATAACGATGACAATATTGCTATTGCCGTGCGTAAAGGTGATGGACTCAAAGCGGAGTTTGATAAAGCATTGAGCGAAATCCGTAGCAACGGTGATCTTGCCCGTCTTGAGCAGCAAAACTTTGGTCAATAATGGCTCACTGAAGCGTTAGGTTTAACAAAAGCGAGGCTTATCAATATCAATAAAGCACGGCTCTGTTAAGCCTAAATCAGTAAGTAGTGGTTAACGATATGGCTGGTAAATACATTAAGGAATAATAGGTATGACAATTTCAATGACATCACTAATGACCTCATCAATGAGCAAAAAAGCCTTGTGGCTGGCACCGCTCAGCGCAGCGATGCTAATGCTGGCAGGTTGTAACAACAGCTCAGCACCAGCAGAAAATGCTGAAGCCGATACCGCAACTGAAGCACCTATGAACATCAAAATCGCGACAGAATCAAGCTACAAGCCATTTAGTTATACCGATGCTGATGGCAAACTGATCGGCTATGAGATTGAGCTAGTTGACGCATTATGCGCACAAATGAAAGCTGAGTGTGAAGTCATCTCACAAGATTGGGATGGTCTAATTCCGGGGCTAAATGCACAGAAATTTGATGCAGCCATCGCGGGTATGTCTATCACGCCTGAACGTAAAGAAGTGGTCGATTTCAGTGACCCTTACTTCCATAGTGGTATCATCCTCATTGGTAAAAAAGGTGATGATCTGAGTGTCGATTCGCTAAAAGGTCAGCCAATCGCTTCACAGCGCTCTACCGTGGCCTCACAGTATCTACAAGACGAGCACGCGGATGCTGATATCAAGCTATATGATACTCAAGACAATGCATATCTAGATCTAACCTCAGGTCGTGTGCGCGGCATGATGTCTGATAAAGTCACTGGCACTGATTGGCTAAAAACAGAAGCGGGTAGCGGCTACGAGATCAAAGGTCAAGAAATCAGCAGCGACGACGATGCAATGGGTATTGCATTCCGTAAAGGCGATCCATTGGTTGCCAAATTCAATGCGGCATTGGCTGAGCTAAAAGACAACGGCACTTATGATCAAATCACTGGCAGTTACTTTGGTACCAGCTCGACCGCTGCGGCACAAAAAGCAGTCGTGACTGATGGCGTCGATGAAGTCATAGTCGTTGAAGAAGACGCACCAGCTGAAGCAGCAACGAACTAAGACGACATCTTCTGCATAGACCGTTATTCAAAAGTGTTGTTTACCCAAGAAAACCCAAGGATGATCATGAGCAATCACTGTGTTCCAGCCCGTGCTACGACTGGCAAATCTATTATTAACGCTATGACGACCAGTCGTCTATCTGTGCCATTACTTACGCTAGCGACCATTTTTGCCGTCGCTGGCTGTAGCAATAGCCAAGAGGGTGCGGCCGATACCAATTCTGATGCGACCGAGGCAACAGCAGCAAAGGATGACGTACTGCGTATCGGTACGGAAGGGGCGTATGCGCCTTTTAACTATACCAATGCCGATGGGACACTGGGTGGGTTTGACGTTGAGATAGCTAATGCCATCTGTGCCGATATGCAGGTGACTTGTGAGATTATGGCGCAAGATTGGGACGGTATTATTCCTGGTCTAAAAGCCGGTAAGTATGATGCGATTGTCGCGGCGATGTCCGTGACTCCGGAGCGTGCAGAGCAGGTTAGCTTCACTGATCCATACTTTAGCAATACCTTGGTTTTTTTGGCCAAAAAAGACAGCAGTTTTGACCCTAGTAATCAAAGCGATATCGATGCTCATTCGATTGCCGCACAGCGTTCGACCATCTCATCACAGTGGTTCGAAGACAAGTATCCAAAAGCCGACATGAAGCTTTATGATACGTTGAGCAATGCATTTTTGGATCTAGGATCAAACCGCGTCGATGCGATGATCTCTGATAAATTGCCTGCGATAGAGTGGCTGAGCTCTCCTGCTGGTAGCAAATATGCACTAAAAGGTGAAGAGATTGATATCAATGATAACTTTGCGATAGCAGTACGCCCAGGCGATCCGCTACAAGCAAAGATCAATCAATCTTTAGCCAATATTAAAGCCAATGGTACTTACGATAAAATCAATCAAAAGTACTTTGCGGTGCCAGTATCTGCAACGAGTACAGTTGATGAGGACGCAAATACAGGCGAAGAGACAGATGCAGATATTAGCGAGCAACCAGCGACGAAAAACGCTAGTTAATAGCTAACAGTAGTTAAAGATAGCAGTCAAAAATATTGTTTTGATTAATAAAAGGATATTGCCATCATGGTGATGTCCTTTTTTATTATTCCATAAACGTATCGTACGGTCATGGCGTAGTGATCATTATTCGCTTTACTCAAATTTAGTCAGTTCGTTTCAAGCGTATTTGCCTAAGTGTCTGTTTAAGTACGGCTTAGACACAGCTTTTACGCTTCAGGATTAACATCACGGCGAGCGAATATGATAAAATCAGCGCTCATTTCTACTGTGTCAATTATCGCAGCGCCAACCGTATTCTTTTGACGTCATTTTTTGGCGCCGACCATCCTTATTGATTTGGTATAAAATACGGTACATAGCCGCGTTCAGCTATTGATGCTGATTCTTTTAACTCATATTTTGCAAATTGCTAATATAAAGAGACTGAGTGGATAATCGTGTTTGACTTACAAGGATTTGGCGCGCTTTTATTAAGCGGCGCTACCGTCACTATACAGCTTGCCATGACCAGTTTAATTATTGGTCTGGCCTTAGGCTTGCTTGGCGCAACCGCAAAGATGTCCAATATCTGGTTGCTGCGTAAGCTTGCGACTGTCTATACTGCGACGATGCGCGGTATTCCTGAGCTGTTATTGGTGCTATTCATTTATTATGGTGGCTCTATCTTATTGATGAGCATCCTCAAAAAGTTCGGCTACAACGACTATGTCGAGATTAGCGCTTTTTGGGGCGGTGTCATGGCGCTGTCTATCGCTTTTGGGGCGTATGCGACTGAGATTTTTCGCATGTCGATTCAAGAGATTCCGATAGGGCAACGAGAAGCGTCGCAAGCGATTGGTATGCGTCCTTTTCAGACCTTTTATCGCATAACCTTGCCGCAAGTATGGCAGATTGCACTACCTGGTCTGGGTAATTTGTTTTTGGTATTGCTCAAAGATACCGCGCTGGTGTCGGTCGTGGGTCTCAAGGACATCATGTATCAGTCGTCGCGTGCGGCGCAGTCAACACAGCAGCCGTTTACCTTTTATATGGCAGCAGCGATTATTTATTTGGGTCTGACCATGTTGATTACTGGCTTTATGATGTGGCTTGAATGGCGCGCCAATCCAGCGGCACGCTATGCCAAAAAGATAAGCCGTCAATCGACTCACCGTCAATCGACCATAGGATAGAGGAGAGATACTATGGATTGGAATTGGCAGGTCATTTTTGACCATATCCCTGACTTATTAGGCGGCGCGGTATTGACCGTACAGCTGGTGGTCATCTCATGTGTTATCGGGTTGTTTTTTGGTTTGATCTTAGCGCTATTACGGCTGTCTAAGAACTGGTTGGTACAGATACTCCCGTTTCTCTATATCTTCTTTTTTCGCGGTACGCCGCTGCTGGTGCAGATATTCCTGATTTATTACGGTTTGGGTCAGTTTGAAGCGGTACGTGATTCATTCTTATGGGAGCCTGTGCTCAGTCAAGCATACTGGTGTGCCATTATCGCCTTTACCCTGAATACCAGTGCGTATTTGGCAGAGATTATACGCGGTGCGATTCAAAACATCCCAATCGGTGAGCTTGAGGCTGCTGATGCGCTTGGCATGTCAAAATGGCAGAAGCTAACACGCGTGACCTTGCCGCGTGCGTTTGGTATCGTGATACCCGCCTACAGCAACGAAGTGATCTTTATGCTAAAGGGCAGTGCGCTCGCTTCGACCATTGCATTGATGGATATCACTGGTGTTGCTCGTACGATTAGTGCGCGTACTTATACCTTGATGGAGCTGTTCTTTGCTGCTGGTATCGTTTATCTATTGCTGTCATGGGTTATCTTATTTAGCTTTAGAATGTTTGAAAGACGCATGAATCGACATGCCAGCTATGTGCCACCAGATGTGGTGACCAATACGATCCCGTAGTGAGTTGCTAGTCATGAATGGTCGCCAAGATGACAATAAAGGTGACAGTAGACAATATAGTAGGGATTGCTGAAAAATATTTATCATTTATAGGGAGAGTCTAGTATGAGCCAATCGCCACATGAGTCATTAGCAAATGCCATTGCCGCTGGTGTCAATGAAGAACAGAGCATTGATAACCACAATGAGCGCTTACGTGCTTCTATCGGTAAAGTCGTCTGTGTGGGTCGTAACTATGCGGCGCATGCTGAAGAGCTTGGCAATGAAGTGCCGTCATCGCCCATACTGTTTATGAAGCCAGCGTCTTCAGTGGTCTCTATTCGTAGTGATGTGGTGCGTCCCAATCCAGAGGTATTTGGCGAGACACATTACGAGGCTGAGCTATGTATTCAGCTGTCAGCTGACCTGTCGATGGCAACGATTGAAGAGGCACAGCAGGCGATTGGCGGGGTGACGTTGGGGCTGGATTTGACTTTGCGTGATTTGCAGAGCACCCTTAAAGAAAAAGGTCATCCATGGGAGCGTGCTAAGTGTTTTGATGGTGCATGCGTGCTTGCTGACTGGATCGACCCGCAAGCGTTTGGCAATCTTCAGAACGTACATTATCAGCTCACCATTAATGATAAGCTGGCGCAAGATGGTGATAGCGCTTTGATGTTGTTCCCTGTCTATGAGCTGCTGGTCAACATCAGCAATGCTTTTAGCCTACAGGCAGGTGATGTGATCATGACTGGCACACCAAGCGGCGTGGGTGTATTGCAAGCAGGCGATAAGCTCAAGCTAACATTGGGTGCTCATGAATGGGTAACACAAGTGCAGTAAGCTTGCTAAATGAACCAGTACTAGTCGTCATAAATATCAAAAAGCCCTGAGCCATTGCTTGGGGCTTTTATTTTTTAGACTTTATATGTTTTTTCAAAATTTTTTAATCCTTATATCTCTCAATAATTGTTTATACAGTTATTTGTCATGAGTTTGTCATCTATCGTTCAGCGTGCTGTCATAAAGAGTCAGTAGACTTAAGCGGAATTCGTATTTTTGTGGTTGTAATGTGACGCCGCGACCCACTCTCCGCCAATCTAGCCCAATAGCAAGGTGACTGATAATGACATTATTGAATAAAGAACTAGAGCTCGCTCACGAAATCGTTGAAAATTCAAATCCTACTAATAATACTGATTTTCAGACGGTTATTAATCGCCGTCTGAATCGCCGTAGTATTCTAAAAGGTGGTACAGGGTTGACGGCAGCAGCGTTTTTTGGCGCGCTACCTTTGGTTGGTTGTAGTGATGATGATGACAATATCAGCAGTCCTATCGTCGAAAATGGCGATGATGCTGCTATTCCGGCACAGGGCGATTTGAAGCGTCCTGAAACCTTAAAATTTAAGGCCGTAGCGCACTCAACTGCTGAGACGATGACGGTGGCAGAAGGTTACAAGGCAGAGATGATATTGCCGCTTGGTACACCGCTGATGTCTGGTCTTGACGACTGGAAAGACAATCGTGAGCAATCGGCAGAATCATTTGAATGGCGCATGGGTGACAACCATGATGGCATGTGGTTCTTTGGCAAAAAAGATAATGCATACGATGCCAAAGCTTCAGAGAGTGGCCTATTGGTTATGAATCACGAATACGTGAATAGTGAGGAGCTAAGCCCGTTTGGGTATTATGTTATCGAAGATAAAGATGCTGCGCCTTTATTCCAACGCCGCCGCCTTGCCAGCGATATACGCCGTGAAGTCAACTGCCATGGCGTGGCAGTGGTTGAGATGAAGCGCCGCGCAAATGGCATGGGCTATGAGATGGTGCTAAACTCCAAATACAATCGACGTATCACTAGTAGTACGACCGCACAGTTAGCAGGCCCTGTGGCAGGTTCTGATTTGGTCAAAACCAAGTTTGACCCGACAGGTTTTCAGACGCGCGGCATTAATAACAACTGCGGTGCAGGCTTGTCACCTTGGGGCACGTATTTGACCACAGAAGAGAACTTCTTGGGTGTGTTTGCGCGTGGACAAGATGCCAGCCAGTTAAGCGCCAGTGATAACTATGGTCGCGAGCGTTATGGCGCACCAGAGAACTCTCCAGGCTCTAGATATCTATGGCACACGCCTGACGCCAAAGACGCCATCATCACAGACGAGTTTTCACGTTGGGATATGACCGCTGTTGGTGCTAGTGCTGCTGATGATTATCGTAATGGCTTCAATACCTTTGGTTATATCACCGAGATTGACCCGTTTGACCAAAACTCTACGCCGCAAAAACGTACCGCCATGGGTCGATTTGCCCATGAAAACTGTGCCTATGCACCCGTTAAGCAGGGCAAACCTGTGGTATTTTATATGGGTGACGATGCCCGAGGCGAATACATTTATAAGTTCGTATCCAAAGCGATGTGGTCAAATGCAGATATCGGTGGCGGGCTAAAAGCTGGTGACAAATACCTGAATGACGGCACGCTATATGTTGCCATATTTAATGAAGATGGCAGCGGTGAATGGAAAGCACTTGTTCAAGGTCAAAATGGACTAGATGCGTTCAATAGTGCATTACCATTTAATAGTCAGGATGAAGTGTTGGTCTATGCTCGCGCTGCTGGCGATGCTGCTGGCGCCACTAAGATGGATCGACCAGAATGGGTATCGGTCAGTCCTATGACGGGCGATGTCTATGTGACATTGACCAACAACTCCAATCGCGGCGTCAAAGAGAGTCAACCGCTGTCTGCTGCCAACCCGCGCAGCTACGATGTCAATGGCAAACCAAGTGGTAATGACAATGGTCATATCATTCGCTGGGCAGAGACGGGCGGCGATCATGCCGCAACCAGTTTTGAGTGGGATATCTATCTGTTTGGTGCACCAAGTAACTTGTCCGCAGAGAATTTATCGCAGTTGACTGATAGCAATGATCTGTCTTCTCCTGATGGTTTGTATTTTGATCCACGTGGTGTGTTATGGATTCAGACGGATGACGGTGCGTATACCGATACTACTAGCTGTATGCTGCTTGCGGCATTACCGGGCAAAGTCAGCGATGGTACGACCATCACGACGTCAGCAGGACAGCAAACGCGCATTGGCATGCCGGCTAGTAACGACAATATCAAACGCTTCTTTGTCGGTCCTGAAGGCTGCGAAGTCACCGGTATTACCATGGCACCAGATTTCAAAACACTGTTTATCAATATTCAGCATCCAGGTAATACATGGGGTGCGGTCGCTGGCGGTAGTACTCCGCGCTCAGCAACGGTCATGATTACCAAAGAAGATGGCGATGTCATATTGGCAGAGTCATTTGAATCGGCAGCTAGCCCAGCATAGCTCGGTAAGCGCTAGATGACGAATCAGTAGAAAGTAAAAATATTAGAAAGGCATATTTACTAATCCCAAGTTTCGGCTTGGGATTTTTTCTTTTGATGCATATATTGGATGACGCTTTAATAATAATAGAGATACCGTTCATCATCCATACGTCTCTTTTGGTCACAAACGAACGCTAAAACTAAATCATTCGCTTCTATTTGCGACAGTTAAAGGATAGTATAGAAAAACCCCCTTTTCGCTAAACGTGCCAATACTATGAGCAGTCAAAATTTGTTTTATAACAACCGTGTTAGTGACAGTAGCGCTCAGAATGACAGCAGTTATACGCGTAATCGCCATGAGCTTGATGCGCATTTTGTATCAGCTGATAGCGTGCCACGGCATGGTGATTTGTACGAGCAGATAGATCAACTCGAAGCCATTGATATGGATGAGCTGGTCAAGTTATTGGCAGATACAGACGACAGTGAGGAAACGACCAAAACCCCTGTCTCTTTGGCGGATTTTTTTGAAGGATTGGCGCAGCTTGCGACCATGGGGGTGGTTGAGGTGACTGAGATTGTGGAGTCCATCCACCGTGAAGTTATCTTGCGTCCCTTAGGCCGTTTCAATGATAAGCATCTCAATAAATGGCAGCGCGGTTTCACTGGGCGCATCTATGGCACGATACGTCATATCATGCTGATGGTCGGTAACAATCTGGCCTCTGTACTACGGATATACAAAAACTTCATCGTGCAAAAAACAGCTCAGCCACTACCTGACTCACTAAAAAAGCTGGTCAATGTCATCAATGGTGTCATGGGCGATCATCTGGTCAACAATCAAAATGCGCTCGCGATTCCGATGATGTTATACACCAAAGATGGTAAGCCCCAAAGTGAGCGGCTATCAGGGCGGATTGCTATTTTGTGCCATGGTCTGTGTATGAGCCACTTAAGCTGGCAGTCACAAGAAGGCAATGATCTGGGCGAGGCGATTCATATCAGCCAGCCTGACACCACCGTTCTATACTTAGATTATAATACAGGTCGACGTATCTCCCGCAGCGGTCGTAAATTCTCGCAACTGCTACAGGACTTGGTCGATAATAACCCAAATATTACTCAGATAGATTTGGTTGGTCATAGTATGGGCGGCTTGGTCGCACGTAGTGCGCTGTTTTATGGTGAGCAAGAGCGCTTAGATTGGATAAAGCGCGTGGGCAATCTCATCACCCTAGGTTCACCGCATCATGGAGCGGTGCTCGAGCGTATCGGTAATTATGTGCAAGACATCATCGCCAAGCTGCCATTTGCGGGCTCGCTTGCCAAGCTCGGTGATATGCGTAGTGCAGGTATTATTGATCTGCGTCACGGCAGTATTCGTGATGCTGATTGGAAAGCCTTAGAAGGACGCAGCGTATTACCACAAGACTTCCGTCATCCTGCGCGCTTGCCCAGTGGTATCAAAACTTACTTTGTCGCCAGTGCTTTGCTCGAGACGCATTACGAATCTAAGATGACAGATTTGCTAGGAGATAGCTTGGTATCGGTCGCATCAGCGCTAGGTGAAGATGATGCTGAGCATGCATTGTTTGTGCCAGATGGTCATAAAGCGGTGTTTTATGGTGTCAATCACCTTAACTTAATCCATAGCAGGCGAGTGCGTGAGCAAGTCGTTGAATGGCTGCTCGATAATGGTCTAAGCGACTATGCTGGACGTCCGCGCATACATTCTTATCCTAGAAGTTTGGCTGTGGCGGTGTAGAGAACAGTGGGTATGATTTCGAGTTATCTGCGTTATGTGTACTGCGCAATGACGTTTTTATCATTTCAGAAAGTGCTACTGAGAAATTTGTCTTTGCTATTAGGCAGCGCACTCATAGTTACTAGCTGTGCAAAGCCAAATGTACACGACCCTAATGCTCAAATTAAAGTAGATGTAGATGGTGACAGCTACGTTATTCCCTTAAACCATATTGTCAGACCAGATACGGGTAGTTATGCCAGTTTTGAGACGGATATGGGTCATGGTTATTTCTTTTGGCCAAGTGGTCGAGGCCTCAATAATAATGATAAAGACCCAAATGTCTTTGATTATGACAATAATATTATAGAGTTTTACTGGGCAGCTAAAAACTCAAAAATTGAAGGTGCTGATATACCGACTAGAATAGATAGTATCAAGCAAGAAGAGAATAGAGATTTTGATAGAGATGACTATGAATTAGAGGCATACGTTGGGTCAGGTGATCTTTATGCCATATACTATATAGGAAGTATTTATGCAGATGCGCCGATTACGATTCGCTGTATGCCTACAGTTGATGAAGACCAAGATAGAATGTGCCAAATGGAGTACATGTATCCTGAGTACAATAACTATGTAAGACTTCAGTTTTCAAAAAAACATTTAGCTGACTGGCAGGCAATCAATACAATGGCGATTGATTACATGGAAAAATGGCATCAAGACTAAAGGTAGATCAACATAAAAGCAGTCATATACTTTTTAAAATTTCAAAAAAACCCTCAAGTATGACACTTGAGGGTTTTTTTATGAGGGCTGATGCTTAGTGATAAAAAATTAATCAGCAAATACCGCTGCTACATCATCTTTGTTGAATTTATAGACTTCACCGCAGAATCCGCAATCCATCTCAAACGTACCGCCTTGCTCTTCGACGATATCTAACGCTTCTGCTTCGCCGATTTGCTCGATGGCCATCTCACACTTCTCGCGTGAGCAGGTGCAACCAAAGGCTAGAGGCGCAGGCTCAGGGGCGACGATGTTTTCTTCATGATACAAACGATACAGAATCTCGTTAGCATCCAGTGTCGTTAGCTCTTCTGCTTTTACCGTGCGCGTCAATACAGACAAGCGCGTCCATAAATCATCATCGATACCTGCATCTTGGTTTTGCTCAACCTCAAAGTTTTCTTCAGCAGTACGCGGTAGCATTTGTACCAAGATACCACCCGCTTGCAGGCCGTCAGATGCCAAGTTAATGAGCGTCGGAATCTGCGCTGATTGCTTTTGATAATGTGCTAAGCAGTCCGCCAAGTTGTCATGGCTACGCTCAACGATACCTTGGTACGGCTCACCGCCATCAGGCTGAATATTGATAAACAATACGCCTTGTCCCATCGCACCCAGCTCAGCAAATGCTTCTTTGGCATGGATCATATTGTCCCACGCGTGTATTTGCTCATCCGTCTCGCCTTTCCAGCTGGCAAGCGCACGGATAATGCCGTCTTGGTCACATTCTGCCATCGCCCAATTGAGCAAGCTGTCGCTGTCTGATGATTGCAACTGGATAGATAGGCGACCGTTAATTTTGACGGTACTGATAAGCAAACTCGCTGCTGTCAGCATCTCACCCAATAAGCGTTTGATGGCTTCAGGGTAGGGCTTCTGCGCAATTGTGCTGGCGTAGCTGCGTGATAGGCGGACCACGTCACCGCGCACAGGAGAGTCTTCAACAAAAAAACGTTGGCGTAAGTCGTTGTCGCTATGGGTGCCAGCAGTTTGGCTGTCCGTATTCGGGACTTGAGTATCTTGTGTCATAAGTCATTTGTAGTATTAAGAAGTTGTTAGCTTTATGGGGACTATGGCCGATTTATCAATCATAGCAATCACAATATTATGATCACAATGTTTTCTTAATTACATGTATCAATGAGGGACAGATATAGGTATGAATGAGTCAGTTAGCTGTTTATTTCTATAGTGATGTAGTAATTGGGAGCCAACGGTTTTTAGGTAAAAAATAAATATATTCCAAAATATCATTTCCTTTAAAAAAAACTTACCATCTAACACAAATTTGTTGTACAGTAACATTGAGTTGCATTGTGATAAACAACAGCAACAACCGTACGGATGCGGGGCAATGAGGTCGGTCAATCAGACTCGTGTCTTCAAAGCACTCATTCAATCTTGTGATAAAAGCTTGTGATAAAAGGATGTATTCCATGACCCACTTATTTTCTAAACCTTTGACTTTGGCAGCCTTTATGGCATTGGGCTTAGCTGGCTGTAACAACAGTAGCCAGACCACAGCCGAAGCGCCAGCTGCAGATGATGCCACCACGACAGAAGCTGCTGCCACGGATACCAACGGCACGCTACAAAAAATCAAAGACTCAGGCACCATCGTCGTCGGTCACCGTGACTCCTCTATTCCATTTTCTTATATTGCTGATGATCCTAATCAGCCTATCGGCTATGCACACGATTTAGAAATGAAAGTTGTCGAAGCAGTGAAGCAAAAGCTAAACATGCCAGACCTCAACGTCCGTTATAACTTGATTACCTCACAAACGCGTATCCCATTGGTACAAAACGGCACGGTAGATTTTGAGTGTGGCTCAACCACCAACAACGAAGAGCGTCAAAAGCAAGTCGCCTTCTCTAATGGTTTCTTTGAGATTGGTACGCGTCTGTTGACCAAAAAAGACTCTGGTATTCAGAATTTTGAAGACCTAAAAGGTAAAACTCTTGTCACCACGGCAGGTACGACCTCGGAACGTTATATCCGTCAGTACAATGATGACAACAAAATGGATATGAACATCATCTCAGCAAAAGATCACGGCGAAGCCTTCTTGATGTTAGAAAATGGTCGTGCTGATGCCTTTATGATGGATGATGTGTTGCTCGCGGGCGAAAAAGCCAAAGCAAAAAATCCTGATGAATGGGTTATCGTTGGTGAGCCACAATCGTTTGAGATTTATGGCTGTATGATGCGTAAAGACGATCCTGAATTCAAAGCCGTCGTCAATGAAGCATTAAATAATGTCTTTAGCTCAGGCGAGATCAATAGTATTTATGACAAATGGTTCTTGAACCCAGTCCCACCGAAAAACGTCAATCTAAACTTTGAGATGTCTGACAACTTAAAAGCGTTGATTGCCAATCCGCATGACGGTGCACAGCCAAAAACGGCGACCGCTCAATAAGTTCTTTGTCCCTCAATATGGCTTGCCTATAGGTCAGATATTATGTGTCTGACCTATAGGCTTATGAATCGCTGCTCGGAGAGACAACCATGAATTATAGCTGGAACTGGGGTGTGCTCTTTGAGCAAACTGGTATCGGTAACGAGCTTTATATCCATTGGATGATTACAGGTCTTGGCTGGCTGCTATTAATCGGCAGTATCGCATGGGCCATCGCCATGGTCGTCGGTACCATCTTTGGTATCATGCGTACCCTGCCCAATAAGACTGCTCGTACGATTGGTACGGCTTATGTGACATTCTTTCGCAATATTCCACTACTAGTACAATTGTTCTTTTGGTTTTACATCGCACCCGGCTGGCTCACGCCCACGATACAAGAATGGTGGTATAAGGACTTGTCTCCGAATACCTCAGCCATGCTGTCAGCGAGTATCGGTCTTGGCTTATTTACCGCTGCTCGTATTGTTGAGCAAGTACGGACGGGTATCGAGTCGCTACCTGATGGGCAAACCAATGCTGCATATGCATTGGGTTTTAGCATTCCGCAAGTCTATAAAGAAGTGCTGCTACCGCAAGCCTTTCGTATTATCTTGCCGCCGCTCAGCTCGGAGCTGACCAACTGTTTCAAAAACGCCTCTGTCGCCTCGCTCGTCGGGGTAATGGAGCTGATTAGCCAAACAAAAACTATCAGTGAATATACGCAGAATAGTATTGAGATTTATACCTATGCGACGATTGTCTATTTGGTTTTCAATTTATCTTTGATTGCTATTATGGGACTCATTGAGCGTAAATTGCGTGTACCTGGGCTTATTGCGGGAGGTCAGAAATGAATATGACCGAATTGGCAACAGCCTATCCTGGTTTGATGGGCGGCATGATAACCACCTTAAAAGTGCTTTTTTTGGCAATTATTGGTGGTATCAGCTTAGGCACGGTACTAGCGTTAATGCGTTTGTCTGGTATCAAGGCGCTTGAAGTACCTTCAAAGTTATATGTCAATTATTTCCGCTCAGTACCGCTGCTATTGGTACTACTGTGGTTTTATTTTGCCGTACCGATGATTTATTTTTGGGTCGCAGGTAAATATCTACAGATCAATGCCGCGTTTGCCTCTTGTGTGGTCGCATTCATGATGTTTGAGGCTGCCTACTTTTCAGAAGTGGTGCGTGCGGGTATCCAGTCGATTGGTAGCGGACAGGTCAATGCGGCAAAAGCACTGGGCATGACTTATGGGCAGACCATGCGTCTGGTCATCTTGCCGCAAGCCTTTCGCAAAATGCTACCACTGATTTTGCAGCAGTGTATTATCTTGTTCCAAGATACGACATTGGTATTCGCTATTGGTTTGACAGACTTTTTCCGCGCAGCCTACGTCCGCGGTGAGCTAATGGGATTACTTACGCCTTATATCTTAGGCGCTGGCGCTGTCTACTTTGTGATTAGCTTGAGTGCGTCGATTGGTGTGCAACAACTACAAAAGCGTTTACGGTTTTAATAGGTATCTCGCTTGGGACTTTGAGCGTTAAGATTGTGGTTTGGTATTTTGATTTAATTTTTAAACGACGGTTATCGATAATAATGTGGTTAGGAGCCAGTGATGAGCAATGCTGATACATACATAAATTCCTTTGGTGGACTGGTTACTAACAATGGCCATGCGACTGATGAGATGGTCATTCAAATGTCAAATGTCAGCAAGTGGTATGGAGACTTTCAGGTACTAACTGACTGTACTGCACACGTGCATAAAGGAGATGTGGTCGTTGTTTGTGGCCCTTCAGGCAGTGGTAAATCGACGCTGATTAAGACAGTCAATGGACTTGAGCCTTTTCAAAAAGGTGAAATCATGGTCAATGGCATCTCTGTCGGTGATTCAAAAACAAATCTGCCTAAGCTACGTAGCCGTGTCGGTATGGTGTTTCAGCATTTTGAATTGTTTCCGCATTTGACCATTATTGATAATTTGACAGTGGCACAGATCAAAGTATTGGGGCGCAAAGAGAGCGAGGCGAAGCAAAAAGCGATGGCGTATCTGGACCGCGTCGGTCTGACCGTACAAGCGGCGAAATATCCAGCGGAGCTATCGGGCGGTCAGCAGCAGCGCGTTGCCATTGCTCGTGCACTGGCTATGGACCCTGTGGCAATGCTGTTTGATGAGCCAACCTCTGCGCTCGATCCTGAGATGATTCAAGAAGTGCTCGATGTCATGGTCGAGCTGACTCGTGATGGCATGACCATGATGTGTGTGACCCACGAAATGGGCTTTGCCAGTCAGGTCGCCAACCGTATTATCTTTATGGATGAAGGGCATATTGTCGAAAACTGTAGTAAGGATGAGTTCTTTGAAGGCGCAAAAAGTGATCGTGCGCAGATGTTCTTATCAAAGATTTTGAATCATTAATCACCTTGGCTGTATTTACACTAGTGCTTGAAACACAAATGAAATCATCAATAAAGAGCGTCTATCAATAGGCGCTTTTTTATGGGCGTTAATCTAGCAATTTGATTTAGATGAGTATGTGATTGGTTATACGGTTAGATAGGTGAGTGCATGCCTGTTTACTGATACAATGTCTCCCATCCTTGTTGATAATTAAAATAATTCACAAACCATATTGGAGTTTTTATGAGCGTAGATAATCTATCTGTAGCATCGGCAACCTCATCAAAAAATGGCGTCGTCATCATTGGCGCAGGCTTGGCAGGCTGGCATGTGATTGATGCTATTCGTGCAAAAGATTCAGAGATTCCAATTACCTTGATTACCTCCGATAGTGGCGATCGTTACCACAAGCCGATGCTGACCATGGCGATCAGCCAAAACAAACGCGCATCAGACTTGGTACGGTCATCTGGTAGCGATGCGGCAAAAACCGCAGGCGTGACGTTGCTTGCCGACACACAGGTTACAGACATTGATACGGCCACGCAGCAGTTACAACTTATCTCTGCTAATAGACCAGATCCAGCCCATACGGATTATGCGACGATCAATTATGGTAAGTTGGTGCTAGCGATGGGTGCGCATCCTATATTCCCTAAAAGCTTACCAGAAGATTTGGTCTGGCATGTCAATCACATTGAGCAATTCGGTCAGCTACAAGAAAAGCTGGCAACCGGTAGCCAGCACGTCGCCATCGTTGGTGCTGGTATGGTCGGGACAGAAATCGCGGAAGACTTGCTAAAAGCAGGTCATCAAGTGACCTTGATTGATTTGAACGATGCGCCGTTATCACAAATGCTACCAGCTAAAGCGACGGCGCGTATTGCCAAAGCGATTGAGTCACAAGGCATTCAATTTTTGGGTGGTTATCAAGTGTCTGCTGTCACCCGTGTGAGTGGCAATGACGACAGCAGCGATAGCGAAAAGCTAAGAGTAGACTACGCACCGCTCGCCTCAACTGAAGGTAGTACCGATGCAGAGCAACCTGAGCCATTGATCGTAGACCATGTGATTGCCAGTACAGGTCTGACCGTCGATGGGCAATTACCAGCGGCAGCGGGCGTTGAATTTGACCGTCGCACCGGTATTGTGGTTGATGAAGCGACATTGCGCACCGACACCGCACATATTTATGCCATTGGTGATTGCATGTCTATCAATGGGGTTGCCTGTCGTTATGTGGCGCCACTGCGCGCACAGGCTGCGACCATCGCTGATGATATCTTAGGGCATGAGCACAGCGGTTATGATCATAAGCCACCGATGATTCGTCTAAAGAACAAAGCCATTTCGGTGATGGTAACGGGTGTGCCAAACGCGGCTGGTAATTGGCAAGTGAAAACAGAAAGCGATGAGGAGCTCATCATGGATTTGCTGGATGATAATGACGCAGTGAGTGCAACCGTGACGATCAAAGCGCCTGCCACTCCTAAAGCATAACGATAGACTCTGCTAAAAAGTAGGTTCAAAAGACAACATTTAAGATTGAGCCAGCCCTTATTTATGATGTGGCTGGCTTTTTTGTGTCAAATATTTGCCATGATTTTATGTTACCTTTTACTAAGTATGAATATCGAGTATCCAATTAAATGATACATACCGTATTGATATTGTTGACATGCTTTCATTTATAGCGTTATAGTAGCTGAATGCTATGTAAGACCTGCCCAAGGAAGAAGGTTTGCACGCAGGCTATTAATAAGTGCTATTTGTAAATAATATAAAAAGTAAAACGAAAGGACTCGTTATGACTCAAACTCCTGATTTCGATTCGACTCGCGTTGACTTCGATGCCATTTTAAACAATATTCCTAGTATCAATATGGGCGCACGCTCAGACAATGCACCACTTACTCAAAGCTATGATAAAGGTCCTGATGTACCGCTGATTGAAGCGACAATCGGTGACTTTTTTGATGCTATTGTCTCCAAATATCCTGAGCGCGAAGCATTGGTCGTTCGTCATCAAAACATCCGCTGGACTTACCGTGAGCTACAGCAGCAAGTGAACCAGCTAGCCAGTAGTATGATTGAGATGGGGCTTGAGATTGGCGATCGCATCGGTATCTGGTCACATAACAATGCTGAATGGCTACTGATGCAACTGGCCACCGCAAAGGTCGGTGTTATCCTTGTCAATATCAATCCTGCCTACCGTACCTTTGAGTTGCAATATGCCCTAAATAAACTCGGCTGCTCAGCACTGGTGCTTATGCGTCATTTTAAGACCAGTGACTACGCCAGCCTGATCCGTGAGCTCTGTCCTGAGATTTATCATAAAGACTATACCCAGCTTGATTTGGTTGAGATTCCAACGATCGAGCGTATCATTTGGATTGATGAGCCAGACTCTGATGAGGAGTTTGGTTTTATGCAAAAGTTTTCTGCATGGATGAGCGAGGGCGATGCCAACGATCCCCGTGTTGCCGAGCGCCAAGCTCAGCTCAAAAATACCGATGCCATCAACGTGCAGTTCACTAGTGGCACGACAGGTACACCAAAAGGCGCAACGCTCAGCCATCGCAATATTCTCAATAACGGCTACTTCATCGGTGAGGCTATGAATCTTACTGAAGAGGATAGACTATGTATTCCAGTACCGCTATATCATTGCTTTGGTATGGTGCTTGGTAATCTCGCAATTCTGACGCACGGCGGCTGTATCGTGTATCCAAACGATGGTTTTGAGCCGTTGACGGTATTAAAAGCGGTTGAAGAAGAGAAATGTACTGGTCTACATGGCGTACCCACGATGTTTATCGCGGAGCTTGACCATCCTGAATTTGAAAACTTTGATTTGTCTACCCTGCGTACGGGCATCATGGCAGGCTCTAGCTGTCCGATTGAGGTCATGCGCCGTGTCATCGATAAGATGCACATGAGTGAAGTCACTATCGCTTATGGTATGACAGAGACCAGTCCAGTATCTTGCCAGACCAATGAGCATACGCCACTTGATAAACAAGTCTCGACCGTAGGATTGGTACAGCCTGCACTTGAGGTAAAAGTGATCGACACCGAGACGGGTGAAATTGCGCCTATTGGGGAGACTGGCGAGCTACTCACACGTGGTTACTCAGTGATGAAAGGCTATTGGGGCAGCCGTTTTAAAACGCGAGAAGCCATTCAAGATGGTTGGATGCATACAGGTGATTTGGCCACGATGGATGAAGATGGCTACGTAAAAATCGTCGGTCGTAGTAAAGACATGGTGATTCGCGGCGGCGAAAACATCTATCCAGTCGAGATCGAAAACTACCTTTATCGTCATCCAAAAATTCGCGATGTGCAAATCGTTGGGATACCAGACGAGCGTTATGGCGAAGTGCTGGCGGCGTGGATTATTCCTAAAGAGCCGGGCTGCTTGACCGAAGAAGAAGTCCGTGAATTCTGCAGTGAGCACATCGCTCATTATAAAGTGCCTGCTTACTATCGCTTTGTGACTGAGTATCCAATGACCATCACGGGCAAGATTCAAAAGTATAAAATCATTGAGCAAATGAAAGAAGAGTTGGGTTTGGTGTAAGCTGACTTATCAGCTCTAAAACACTAAAGATGAACTATGTGAGTCATACTTAAAAAATAGCAGTTGGCATCACTCATATAAAAAGCTACTCGCATTTACGTATCTATGTATTAAAGAAAAGGGATATCATGAGCGCTATCATAACCAGTAAACTGAGTCTAAACTCAAGCGACTTTCAGCAAAACAGTGCGGCGATGCAAGAGATCGTCGATGACCTGTATGTACACTTGCGTAAAGTCGCCCAAGGCGGCTCAGAGCGTGCCCGTGCCAAGCATCTAGCACGCGGCAAGTTGCTACCACGTGAGCGTGTCGAGCGTTTGCTTGATGTGGGTACGCCGTTTTTGGAAGTGGCGCCGATGGCAGCGCATGACATGTATGGCGAAGAGATTCCAGCGGCTGGCGTGATTGCAGGCATTGGTCGTATCAATGGTATTGAGTGTATGATTGTCTGTAATGATGCCACGGTAAAAGGCGGCACCTACTACCCAATGACGGTCAAAAAGCATCTACGTGCGCAAGAAATTGCACAAGAAAATCATTTGCCGTGTGTTTATCTGGTCGATTCCGGTGGCGCTAATTTACCGAACCAAGATGATGTGTTCCCTGATAAAGAGCATTTTGGCCGTATCTTTTTTAACCAAGCTAACCTGAGTGCGGCAGGTATTCCACAGATCGCGGTGGTGATGGGCAGCTGTACGGCTGGCGGTGCGTATGTGCCCGCCATGAGTGATGAATCTATCATTGTCAAAGAGCAAGGGACGATCTTTTTGGGTGGTCCGCCACTGGTCAAAGCCGCCACTGGCGAAGAGGTGACTGCAGAGGACTTGGGCGGCGGCGATGTCCATACGCGGCTCTCAGGTGTGGTCGATCATTTGGCGCAAAACGACACGCATGCGTTATCTATCGCCCGTAATATCGTCAATCATCTCAATCGCCCTGCCAAACACATTCCCAATCAAATCACACCGCGTCCGCCACGTTATGATGCCAAAGAGCTGTACGGCGTGATTCCAACGGACAAGCGCAAGCCATTTGATATCAAAGAAATCATCGCCCGTATCGTTGATGATAGTGCGTTTGATGAATTCAAAGCACGTTTTGGCACGACGTTGGTTTGTGGGTTTGCCCATATTGAAGGCATGCCCGTCGGTATCATTGCCAATAACGGCATCCTATTTAGCGAGTCAGCACAAAAGGGCACGCACTTTATTGAACTGTGCTGTAAGCGCAAAATTCCCTTAGTATTCCTTCAAAATATCACTGGCTTTATGGTTGGGCGCAAATACGAAAACGAAGGTATTGCCCGTCATGGTGCCAAAATGGTGATGGCAGTGGCCAATGCCAAAGTACCGAAATTTACCGTCATCGTTGGTGGCTCGTTCGGCGCGGGTAACTACGGCATGTGTGGCCGTGCTTATAGTCCGCGTTTCTTATGGATGTGGCCAAATGCCCGTATCTCTGTCATGGGCGGCGAGCAAGCAGCCTCGGTATTGGCAACCGTCAAGCGTGATAACTTTGACCGTAAGGGCGAGACGTGGAGTGAGGAAGATGAAGCGGCCTTTAAAGCGCCAATCCGTGAAATGTATGAAGAGCAAGGTCATCCATATTATGCCACTGCGCGCATGTGGGATGATGGCGTGATTGACCCTGCTGATACCCGTCATGTATTGGCATTGGGACTGAGCGCTGCCTATAACGCTCCGATTGAAGAGACGAAATTTGGTGTCTTTAGAATGTAAGCGCTAAGGTCTGCTCGTAATGAGAGAGTGGTGCGACAATTTTTTTAAATACGATTCTACCGCGACATCGGGTTTTGACATCTTACTTTCTTATATGAGCATTATGATGGATGACCCAAACGTTGGGCTAAATATTTACATACGCATATATGAATAGGAATATAGAGAAAGTTATGAAAGAAGCGAAATTAAAAAATACTAATAATTATAAAAGCCTGCTGGTCAGCGTTGAACAGCACGTGGCGACGGTGACATTGAACCGTCCTGAAATACGTAATGCCTTTAATGATGAAATGATTGCCGAGCTGACTGATGTATTTACCAAATTAGGTGCTGACGATGACGTACGTGTCATTGTATTAGCCGCTGCTGGTAAGGCATTTTGTGCGGGCGCTGATCTTAATTGGATGCGCGCGATGGCGGACTATAGCTACGAAGAGAATCTAGCAGATGCGGATAAATTGGCGCAAATGCTCAAGACGATTTATGAGTGCCCTAAGCCTACCATTGCAGCAATACAAGGCGATGTGTATGCCGGTGGTATGGGTCTAGTTGCCGTCTGTGATGTGGCCATCGCTGTGAAGATTGCCAACTTTTGCCTCAGCGAAGTGCGTTTGGGATTGGCGCCTGCGACCATCAGTCCTTATGTCATACGAGCGATGGGCGCTAGAGCTGCACAGCGTTACTTCTTAAGTGCAGAAGTATTCGATGCCAAAAGAGCACGTCAGCTTGGCTTTATTCATGAGCGCGTGAGCGAAGAGTGGCTGGATGATGAGGTCGTGACACTTTGCGCCAAAATGGTCAAAAACAGTCCCGATGCGGTCAAGACCTGCAAGCAGCTATTACATGATATAGCAGGCGCGCCCATTACTGATGAGCTGATTGCCGACACGGTCAAAGGAATTGCTGATATCCGTTCATCAACACAAGGCCGCGAGGGCGTGCAAGCCTTCTTGCAAAAGCGTAAGCCTGATTGGCTAACGTCAAGCTAACTAGCAGCAGAACAATGATAGATAAGTGGAAAAATAGACAAGACGTCAAATAACAACGACAAGACACAGGGATAGTTATGTTTTCTAAAATTCTAATCGCCAACCGTGGTGAAATTGCGTGCCGAGTGGCAGCGACCGCTAAGCGTCTTGGCGTCAGTACCGTTGCTGTTTATTCTGATGCTGATCGTAGCGCCAAGCATGTGGCTGTCTGTGATGAAGCGATTTATTTGGGTGGTTCAGCGCCAAAAGACAGCTATCTTAAAGGTGATGCTATTATTGCCATTGCTAAGCAAACGGGCGCTGAGGCCATTCACCCAGGCTATGGGTTTTTAAGTGAAAATGCCGACTTTGCTCAGGCGTGCCAAGAGGCTGGTTTGGTCTTTATCGGACCGTCTGCTGAGGCGATTCGCGCCATGGGCGGCAAGTCTGAGTCCAAGCGCTTGATGGAGGCCGCTGGTGTACCGCTGATACCCGGCTATCACGGTGACAACCAATACGCCCAGTTTTTGCAGCAGCAGGCAGATGATATTGGCTATCCGGTCCTAATCAAAGCGAGTGCGGGTGGCGGCGGTAAAGGTATGCGTATCGTTGAGCAAAGCAGCGACTTTATTGATTTGCTTGACTCGTGTCGCCGTGAAGCAATTACCAGCTTTGGCAATGATCAAGTATTGGTCGAGAAATATGCGCTAAAACCTCGTCATATCGAAATTCAGGTATTCGGTGATACGCATGGCAATTATGTGCATTTGTTTGAGCGTGATTGCTCAGTACAGCGTCGCCATCAAAAAGTATTAGAAGAAGCGCCGGCACCGGGTGTCGATACTGCCATGCGTGAAGCAATGGGTACAGCTGCCATTGAAGCGGCACGTGCGGTTGATTATGTTGGCGCAGGTACGGTTGAGTTTATCGTTGAGCAGCGCGAAGGCACGATGAATTTCTATTTCATGGAGATGAACACGCGCTTGCAAGTTGAACATCCCGTTAGTGAAGCTATTACTGGTGTGGATTTGGTCGAGTGGCAGCTGTTGGTCGCTGCGGGTCAGTCATTACCAAAATCGCAAGAAGATCTGACGATCAACGGTCATGCGATCGAAGCACGTATCTGTGCTGAAAACCCTGACAATAACTTTTTGCCAGCGACAGGGACGTTATTTACCTATCAAAAGCCTGAGCACAGCACCTTTAACATCACTGATGTGCGTATCGACGATGGCGTACGTGAGGGTGATGTCATCAGCCCTTTTTACGACTCTATGATTGCTAAGCTTATCGTGCATGCACCCACGCGCGAGCAGGCATTGGCGAGACTGGATCGAGCATTGGCGCAGACGCGTATCGTCGGTCTGCCAAATAACGTGGCATTTTTGCGTTATATCTTAAATACCGAGTCATTTAGTAAAGCCAATCTTGATACGGCTCTGATAGAGCGCGAGCAGGACAAGCTGTTTGATCAGCATCCGCTTGGATTATCAACGCTTGTGGTGGCGGCTATCACGCAGCAGCTTGCGAGCGAAGCCGTATCGCAAAAGACAGACAACGACCCCTTTAGCAAGCCGACAGGATTCCGTGCTTATAGCGATTATACTCGCTCCTTTAGCTTGGTGTATGATGAGCAGTCCTATTATGCCCGTATCAGTAACTGGCACAATGCCAGCTGCGCTGACAATAAAAAAGGGAGCGATAATTTCAGTCGCTTTTCGCTTGTCATCGAAAAAGAAATCGCGAATACGCAGGGTGATAGCAATATCAATGTCGCCGCTCAGACCGAAACGGTTTATGAAGGGCAAGTCAGCTATGATAGCCGTGATGCGCACAATCATACCTTATGGTTAGAGAGTGCACGTATCAGTGCCCAGAGCTGGGTCAATAATGAGACGGTCTATGTGTTCACAGATAGCGGACGCGATGAGATCGCCTTAATTGATGTGATGGCGCATGTGGGCGAAGATACTGCAGCAGTCGGCAGCCTAAAATCACCGATGCCAGGTCAAGTGGTTACCTTTAAAGTTGCGGTAGGCGATACAGTCAAAAAAGGCGAGCCACTTGCGGTCATTGAGGCCATGAAAATCGAACATACCATTACCGCACCGACAGATGGTGTGGTAGCAGAGTTATTATTTGCAGCAGGTGATTTGGTCGCTGATGGTGATGAGCTACTGCGCATCGATAGTGAAGGCAGTCAGTAAAAAGGATTATAAAAATGAGTATCTCGTATCCAAACCATTCGTATCCAAGCCATGTCACCATCGTCGATGTCAGTCCACGTGATGGATTGCAAAACGAATCAATGACGGTACCGACCGCGGTCAAGCAAGCCTTAATCAATGATTTAATTGACGCAGGGATTAAAAAACTTGAGGCGACTAGCTTTGTCTCGCCAAAGTGGGTGCCACAAATGGGCGATAACAGCGCATTGCTTGATACGCTAGCACCGACGCGGCAGACGGACGTTTGTTACTCGGTACTCGTGCCCAATATGCGCGGCTTTGACAATGCGATTGCCTACCGTCCTGATGAAATTGTTATTTTTGGCTCAGCCAGCGAAACCTTTAGTCAAAAAAATATCAACTGCAGTATTGATGAAAGTATTGAGCGTTTCGCGCCCGTTGCCGCGGCAGCAAAAGCGCAAGGTATCAAAGTGCGAGGCGTTATTTCTTGTACCGTTGGTTGTCCTTACGAAGGCGAGATTGACCCCAGTCAAGTCGCTTATGTCACTAAACGGTTGATTGAGATTGGCTCAGAGCAGATTGGCATTGCTGATACGATTGGTGTGGGTACACCGCTCAAAGTGCAGCGCGCCCTGCAAGCAGCCCTTGAATACGCCGATATCAGCATGTTGTCAGGCCATTTTCATGACACTTACGGTCAAGCACTCAGCAACACCTTAGCCGCGCTACAAATGGGTGTCAGCGAATTTGATACCTCGGTTGCTGGCCTCGGCGGTTGCCCGTATGCCAAAGGCGCAACGGGTAATGTCGCGACCGAAGATGTCGTCTATATGCTGCACGGTATGGGTATCAGTACGGGTATTGATTTGGAAAAATTGGTCGTGGCAGGTGAGCGTATTAGTGCGTTTTTAAAGCGTCCGAACGGCTCAAATGTGGCACGTGCTCTAATCAATAAACGTCAGTCTTAAAAAATTATCGTAAAAATGAAATACCAAAAACAAGGAATGGTTATGAGTTTACCTGGATTAAATTTTCAGCTTGGCGAAGATATTGACGCGCTACGCGATGTCGTACAGCAGTTTACGGCCAATGAAATCGCCCCGCGTGCAGCAGAGATTGACAGTAGCGACGAATTCCCGATGGATCTGTGGCAAAAGATGGGCGATCTGGGTCTACATGGCATCACCGTCCCTGAAGAGTACGGCGGCTCCAACATGGGCTACGTTGCCCACATGGTCGCGATGGAAGAAATCAGCCGTGCATCAGCATCGGTAGCACTGAGCTATGGCGCACACTCTAATCTATGTATCAACCAAATCAAACGTAACGGCTCTGAGGCACAAAAACAAAAATATCTACCAAAACTCATCAGCGGCGAGTTCATCGGTGCATTAGCAATGAGTGAGACCGGTGCTGGATCAGATGTCGTTAGTATGAAACTAAAAGCAGAAGAAAAAGACGGCAGCTACGTGCTGAATGGCAGTAAAATGTGGATTACCAATGGTCCTGATGCTGATGTGATGGTGGTCTATGCCAAGACCAATCCTGAGAAGGGCGCTAAAGGTATGACTGCCTTTATCGTTGAAAAAGGCATGGAAGGCTTTGGTACCGCGCAAAAGCTAGACAAGCTTGGCATGCGTGGTAGCCATACGGGTGAGATGATTTTTAACAATGTGACCGTACCAAGCGAGAATATCTTGGGTGGCCTAAACGAAGGCGTTAAGGTACTCATGAGCGGGCTAGATTATGAGCGTGCCGTATTGGCTGCGGGCCCAATTGGCATCATGCAAGCAGTAATGGATAATGTCGTGCCTTATATCCATGACCGCAAGCAGTTTGGCCAAGCGATTGGCGAATTTCAGTTGATCCAAGGTAAAGTGGCAGATATGTATACCATATTGCAAGCAGGTCGTAGCTTCTTATATACCGTTGGTAAAAACCTCGATATGCTAGACGCGCGCGGCGCTGGTCATAGCCGAGAAGTGCGTAAAGACTGTGCCAGCGTGATCTTATGGTGTGCCGAAAAAGCCACATGGATGGCAGGTGAGGGCATTCAAATATTTGGTGGTAATGGCTATACCAATGAGTATCCGCTGGGACGTTTTTGGCGCGATGCTAAGCTGTATGAGATTGGCGCAGGTACTAGCGAGATCCGCCGTATGCTGGTCGGTCGTGAGCTGTTTAATGAGACCAAATAATAAAAGATTAGAGCAGTAGCTAGCAAAGCGCAGTAGCTAGCAAAGCGCTGGTTTTATAAAGAGAAAAGCACCTATCAAAAAAGCAGCACGCTTTAAACGTGCTGCTTTTTTTGTCAGTGTGACAATGTGATGTTGAGTTAACTATGACAGGTTATGACTTATTACGATAATCAAAATACCGTGCTAATCCATTTAATAACAAATCATCACGTAAGCGTACAGGGCGATTGACATGCTGCGAGATAGTGGCTGCATCGCCGCCCGTCATGATGACTTCAAAGTTTGGGTGACGACGACTAATCTCATTAACCGCACCAACGATAGAGAGCAAGATGCCACGGTGCACGGCGTCTTGGGTGGTCATGCCTTGGCTGACACTATCAAACGTGCCGTTAGAGATGGTGATTTGCTTGGTTCCAGAAAACAGAGACTCGCGTTGCAAGTAGATACTGGGGAAGATATAACCACCCAAATGCTCAGCATGATCAATCAAGTCAATCGTCACCGCCGTACCGCAGCCGATCACGCATTGGCGCTTTTTCTTATCGACGGCTCCGAGCATCTGTAGCCAGCGGTCACAGCCGAGCTGCTGGTCATTGTAAGCACTTTTCATCAGTGGATGCGCGGCATCAACATGGACAAACTCAAATGGAATGTTCAGACGACTGAGCGTCTCTGATACTTGGGCATTGAGCGCATCGCCCAGTACCGACGAGATACCAATAAAATCGGGCGCATAACGCTCAAAGCGGTCAGTCAGACCCATGAGTAATTCAGCGGGTGCTTGTAGATGCTGCTTGGCATCATGTGAGACTATCTGCCCGATATCGTCGGTCAGCCAGTATTTTAGGCGGGTATTGCCAAGATCAAGCCAGAGCATAAAAATCCCTTTATATAGCGCTCGTTAATAATAGTGCTCGTCAGTTTGGTGGTTAAGCCTAATAAATAACGTCAATGCGTCCAGTAAAAAGCGTAGAAATCTTACCGTTATCTTGCTGCAATTGCAAACACCCATGAGTATCCACGCCGCAAGCTAACCCCGTTATCACTTGCTTTTTATTATTATAGTCTTGTGTAACGCGCAATCGCAGACCTGATAGTGCATCCATCGCTGCAAACTGCTGCAAAAATCCATCTAAATAATAGGTGTGGCCTGTTGGTTTTTCGATGGATAAATGCTCAAAGCGTGTCATCGCTGCCATGAGTGCCGTCGTCATTTGCTGATACAGCGTTTGTAAGTCTGGCAGGCTCGTGGCAGCTGCCACTTCTGGATGTAGCAACCCATGGATGTCTTGTAAGCTGATCGCTTGATAACTCATCCCCTCAGACGTTTGAGCGGTGAGCTTTGGTGCGGCTTGTACATTCAACCCAATACCCAGTACTACACCAACCAGCTTGCCAGATTTGGTCACGGGTTCTATCAAGATACCAGCGAGTTTTTGAAAGGGTAGTGTTTGCTGATGTGCCTCACCGCTATCCAATGACGCACGCTTAACATCTTGAGATGGATAAAACCCTAAGTCATTTGCCCATTTCACCCCAATTGGTGTCAATCCTTGCGCTAGTAGCTGTTCATTCAGTGTTTGGATGACAGGCATTTTTGCCAGCTCAAGGCCAATAATTAAAGACAATAAACCACTAACTGGCATATGCACGGGGTGATATAGCGACAGATAGACATTGCCGCGCGGCGACTGCCACGAGCGCCCATGTTGTCCACGTCCAGCGCTTTGGGTCTCTGCGGTCAAAACGTGCACGGCTGCGATATCTAACGACCCATCTTGCAGTGCTGCGATCAGCTCGCTATTGGTTGAGGCGCTACTGGCAACGTGACGGTGGTTGAGATCGGATAAATGGCTTGAAAAACTGGTGAGTGTTGGCATAGGTTTAGTCGATGTGGTTAAGAGAAACTTTGATATACTAGGCGGTTGTCAAAGACAGCATAAAGGTCACGTTAAGATTTGGCAAATACAGTTGAGTGCGCCAAGAAATCAGTAAGTATGAAATAAAATTAATACTAGGCCAGTATTATAAAAGGTTTGTTCTATGATGTTATATGTGTGGTTTGTGATTGCAGGGGCGTTTGCAGGTGTCAGCGCAGGGTTGTTTGGCGTGGGCGGCGGCATGATTATCGTTCCCGCACTGGTCTGGATTTTTACCGCTTATGACTTTTCGCCAGAAGTGGTGACACATTTAGCCATTGGTACGTCTCTTGCGACCATCGTGATCACTTCGATCAGCTCACTGACGGCTCATAATAAACGCGGCGGTGTCCGCTGGGAAGTATGGCGCAAGATGGCGCTCGGCTTGGTGGTGGGGAGTTTGGTCGGCGCTGGTATCGCAGATATGATTGATGGTCAGGCGCTACAAGCCATAATCGGTGTTGGCGCGCTACTGGTTGCGCTAAAAATGCTGTTCTTTTCTAACAAAGAGCAAGTAGGTAAGCCGTTGCCGCCTGCTGGGATACAGTTTGGCGCAGGTACGGGCATTGGTATGGCATCGTCTATCTTCGGTATTGGCGGTGGTAGTTTGACCGTACCGTTTTTGAACTGGGCGGGACTGCCGATGAAGCAATCGGTCGGTACGTCGGCGGCGTGCGGTCTACCTATTGCTCTAGCTGGCGCAGCTGGATTTGCTTGGTTTGGTCAAGATGTGGTTAATCTGCCTGAGGGCACCATCGGGTTTGTCCACGTCACAGGATTCTTATTTATTTCGGTGGCGAGCTTTGCCATGGCAAAAGTCGGTGCCAAGCTTGCCCATGTATTGCCTGCTCTGATGCTCAAGCGCGCGTTTGGCGTGCTACTGATATTTGCAGGAGGGCAGTTGTTATTAAGTGGATTGGGTGTGTTATAGCAATCTCAAATATTTGTCGTAAAAAATGTAAACCATGAGACATTATTAGTATGAAAGCAGCAGAAAAATATCGCCGTGTTTTTGGCTCAATAAATCATTTAAAAGACCAGCTATCATGGACGACTGGTCTTACGAATATGGTAGAGTTTTTGGCGTGGGAGCCAAAGCAAATTCTTGGAATCACCAAAAAGCAATATGTGCGCCAAATCATCGAATGGGCAATCGATCCAGAGCTAGCAGGAAAAAACCTAGAAGAAGTTGAACACGCCGTCATTAAGAAACTCAATGCAAAAATGCATGAGTCTGAGCAGTTAAATACTTATTCACCGAAAACGGTAGGCATCTGCGATCCTAGAGAAGCTATTCGCCGAGTCGCGTTTTTCTCTGAGGACTATTTAAATAAAGAGTTCGATATCTTTTTGAGTTTATGTAGTGATGTCTACTTAGACTCATTTTATCAGCAATTCATCACCTTTGAGCCAAATGGGTCGTGGTCGACACATGGCAACAGCGGATTGTTTGAGGCCAGCACAGAGCTCAAAGCGATGTATATGGACAACTTGGCCTACAACCATCAGGCGAATGTGCTGGTTGCCAATGAATTGAAATTCAATGGTCGAAAAAACCCAGATCAGTTGCTCAAGTACTGCGTGATGTATGAGCATTTGCTCGAAAAAGGCTTTATCGATAAAGGGGCCAAGTTTTTGTTGTTATTCATCGGTGGTAATGCGCTAGAGCATAATAAGCAACGCTTAGCCGACCGAGAGCTAGCACTATGTCACAAAAGACCCAAGAAATATCAGCATCTCTTAAGACCAGAGCTGTTGGAAATCGTCGATCATTTACAAGTGGCCAGTCTCACGTGGTCAGCATTGGTTGCGTTCAATCAGCGCTACTTAGCAGAAAATAACGTCTGCCAAGTCGAACAAAAACTGCTGCTTGGGTTTCACGAGAGCCTGAAGGCAAAATCGTTTATGCACTTAGATGTTTAACCCTAAAAACTCACGACAATTTCAGGTAGAATAGCCGCCTGTTTTCGCCATATCAACTGACTATTCATGCTTTTAAAATCCCTAAAGCTGGCAGGTTTCAAATCTTTTGCCAACCCAACGACCTTTACCTTTCGTCATGGCATCACTGCCATCGTCGGGCCAAACGGCTGCGGCAAATCCAATGTGATTGACGCCATTCGCTGGGTGCTGGGTGAAACTTCTGCCAAGCAGCTACGCGGCGGTGCGATGAGTGATGTTATCTTTGCTGGTACGCAAGACAAAGCGGCCAAGAGTGTTGCCAGTGTCGAGCTGACCTTTGAGCATACCCAAGATGAGCAGACGGGCATTCGACATGAGTTTAACTTGTACCAAGAGCTGTCGGTTCGCCGTCAGGTAAATAAGGATGGCCGCTCAGATTACTTTATCAATGGCACGCGTTGTCGTCGCCGAGATGTGGTCGATGTGTTCTTGGGAACAGGGCTGGGTGCGCGCAGTTATGCGGTGATTGAGCAAGGTATGATTGGGCGTATTGTTGAGTCTAGCCCTGTACAACTGCGTGAGTTTATTGAAGAGGCAGCTGGGGTCTCGCGCTATCAGGCGCGCCGCGAAGAGACGCAAAAGAAGCTTGAGAAAACAAGAGACAATCTAGCACGTCTGCACGACATGCAAAGCGAACTACTGCGGCAACAAAAAACACTGTCTAAACAAGCAGCGAGTGCGCAGCGTTACGAAGAAATCTCTCTCACCTTGGCTGATATTGAGCAGCAGCTTACCATTCAGCAGCTCTACCAAGCCAAGCACAATCAGCAGCAGCAAAAAATCAAATATGAGCGCAGTACGGCTGAAGTGTCAACATTGCAAGCCGATTATGACACGCTAAAAGCTCAGCAAGATAAGCTCACCGCTCGTATCAACCAAGAGCAATGGCTCAAAGATGATGCCCAAAGCGCGCACTATCAGCAGCAGCTGGGCTACCAAACTGCCGAGCATCAATTGAGCGATGCCATTTCACAGCTGGCAGCCATTGAGCAGCAACTGTCTCACTTAGCGCAGCAGCGCGAGCAATCACTCGCTGATATCGAACGACTCAACGCTGAACAAGCTGAGCAGAATCAAGCGCTAGAAGCGTTACGCCCACAGCTCGCTGAGCTGACTCACAAGCGCGATGACTACAAGCGTAATGAGCAACCATTGCAGCGTGCATGGCACGACGCACAAAACCAGCTATCGCGCTTGCAAGACAAGGCTCGCACGCTTGAGCAGCAGCAGGCGATTAATATCCAAGCACAAAAGCGCCACCAGCAAAGCTATGATAAGTGGCAACGCCGCGAGCAAAATTGGCAAAACCTCTGGCAGCAATTGCAGCAGTCTATAGCGCCATCTGCCAGTGATAATGATGTTAGTGCCAGTGCTGATGCAAGTCAGGCAGCGGATAAGCGCGACCTAAGTCAAGCGCTAGCGCAGCAAGTCACTGAACTGAGCACAACGTTACAGCAGATTGAGCGTCAACGAGAGGGCGTGGACGAGCGTCTATCTGACATACAACCGCAAGCGCATCATTTGCAGCAGAGACTGAACACGCAGCAGCGCGAGTTGAGCGATGATGAAAAACGTCATGCACTACTCGCAGGCGAATACGATACGCTGCATCAGATACTGCACCCTAAACCTACAACGAACTCTCAAAACAAAGCAGCTGTAACAGGCAATAGCGATAGTGGCGTTGTAAATACACAGCAATTGGCTATTACAACGCTGCGTGAACAGATTGAACTGAGCGCGAAGGGGCAGGCGCACGCACAGCTACTCGATAGTGTCTTAGCGTTATGGCTAGACAGCCATGTGCTGGTTGCTCACCAACAAGCTAATCAAATCAAGCAATCAGGCGTTAACAATGCTAATGGCGTTTCTCAAAAAGCTGACAGCTTATGGCAAGTACTGGAACATGATATTACTGATTTACTGACTTATCAAACCGTACAAAACACGTCAGCCAGTACAAAAGAAAAAACACTAGCAACGGCTCATAGCTTATGGTTGCCTGCGAAACAAAATAAAACCAGAGACAGTGCCTTTATTAGCGACTTACCAGATAGCTTAACTGATAAAGTATGGCCATTATCACATCTGATTGCTCAGCCTGCGCTTACGCTTTGGCAGCAGTGTTATCTATACACAGCGCAGTTTGAATCTGATAGCGAACATGATATTAACGTATTTGCCGATGTCCTAAAATCATTACCGCCATCCGCGCTTCTGCTGACTGCCGATGGCTGGGTCATCAGTCGTCAAGGCACGCTTAATTTGAGTAAGCTCGCTGGCGCGCAAGACGATCAAAGCGAGGGCAGCAGTCAGTTTCTCACCCAGCGTTTGGCGCAGCGCACGCGTTTGCAAACGCTAGAAGACTTGCTAGATGAGTTTGAGAGCAAAATCCACGATCGGCAAAAATCCATTGCAAAAGACCAGCGCGATTATGACGCACTGATGATTAGTCTAGAAGAAACGCGCGCACAAGCTGAGCAATTAACCCGTGATAAGCATCGATATCAGCAGCAACTGACGACTGAGCGCGCCAATGCGGAGCGCTTGCAAGCAGATAGCCAACGCTTAAATACTGACAAAGTGACACTTGAGCAGGAAAAGCAAGAGCTTGCGCATGAGGCGCAGACACTTATTCATGAGCAGCAGGATATCGAAAGCGAAATCGCCACACTCACGCCGCAAATAGCAGAGGCACGAGCGACCAATCAGCAATTACAATCTGAGCGCAGCGAGCTAAACCGCACACGTCAAGCCGATGATGAGGCTTGGCAGGCACTGCAGCTACGTATCCAGCAGTATGAGATGCGCCTAGAGCATAGCGTTAGCAGTCTGGCTCGTGCAACCGAGCAATATGATAAGTCATTAGAGAATGAGCAGAGTCTACAGACGCGTCACAAGCAGCAGCAAGCTAAATTGCCCGATCTGCAAGCCGCATTGCATAGCGCACAGACAACGCGTGATGAGCAGCAAGCGTTATTGAGCGAGCGTGATAGCGCTCTAACGGCACTAAAGCAAGCGTATTCTGAGCAGCAGACGGCATTTGATACGTTGCAAAACACCTTGCAGACGCAGCAAAGCGAACTTGCACAGCACGCAACTGAGTTGGCACTGAGTGCGGCACGTTTGGAGGATGCAAGTAGACAGACGCAAAGCGCTTTAGATGCTTATACTCGAGTGAGTGAGAAATACAACGCGGTATCAGAACCCGCGCAACAAACCATGAGTGTCTCAAATTTGCTAGCAGATTTTATCGCTCATGATCGCCGTGTGCGCCCAGACAAAATTGCTGAGCTGGAGTCCGAGCGCGCCAAGCTTGCGCAGCAGCTGAGTAAAATTGGTGCCGTCAATCTGGCTGCCGTCGCAGAGTTGGCTGAGGTCGATGAGCGTCTAGAGCCACTCGCGCAGCAGACCACCGATATTGCCGCCAGTATGCAGACGCTGACTGAAGCGATTGCTTCGATCGATGAGACGACCAAGACGCTATTTATGCAGACGCTCGATGCAGTCAACAATGAGCTGGCTAATTTGTTTGCTAAAGTGTTTGGCGGTGGGCAAGCCAGTCTGACATTAAACACAGACGAGATGCCAGCCAATACGCCAAAGTCAGAACAATGGCGGGCAGGGCTGACCTTGATGGCGCAGCCAAAGGGTAAGCGCAATAGTCGCTTAGCCGTACTCTCTGGCGGTGAAAAAACGCTGACCGCGCTTAGTCTTATCTTTGCGATATTTAAGCAGCATCCTGCGCCGTTTTGTGTACTTGATGAGGTCGATGCACCGCTCGATGATGCCAATGTTGCGCGCTTTACTAGCCTCATTCATGAGCTGGCAGATGATTTGCAGTTTATCTTTATCAGTCATAACAAACTGACGATGCAGATCGCTGATGAGCTAAAAGGTATCACCATGCCAAGCGCCGGTATTTCTACCCTAGTCAGTGTGTCGCTCGATGAAGCCGCGCGTTATGTAGAGAGCTAAGACCAAAAAAGCCAAAACTAAAAGCGCTATGAGAATCAAAGCGATGCAAATATAATCAATCCATCGGCATAAATACAAATATGCTTGACCTCAGTCCAGCATACTGGTTATAAAGTACACAATGTGGTGACGACATGGGTCAGCCATGCTAGAATATTGCCATTTATGCTCGTTTGTGTATTCCCTTTTGTTATATATACTAGGATGTATTTATCATGACCGCTATTCAGTTTGTATTGATTGCCATTGCCGCGTTTATCGTGCTCGCAGGGCTGTTTATGGTCATTCGCAGTTTTAAGCGCCGTAATGGTGCTGAAGCTGCTGCGGTCAATTATGATAAAAACGGTATTCCCATCATACCGCGTCATGAGCGCAATATCGTTGATCAGCCGGACTTTGATGATACAGTTGCTGGCGAGACGAGCATTGGCCCTGACCGCACTTATCTGAATGCTGTCGTTGAAGAAGAGCCATTGACGCAGCCTCATACCAACGTCGATGCCCAGCTGACCGCTGAACGCGACACTATGGCAGATGAAGATCATGACGTCATCGACAATGAAGACTATGCGCGCTGGCAAGAAGAGCAACGTCGTGCTGATAATGCTGAGTTTGTAGAAGCGGCTGATCAGATGCATATCGAGCAAGAGCCTGATGCATTCTCTAGCCTCATGTCAGCAACAGATAGCTTGATGCCATCGATTGATACCGCAGAAGAGCCAAGCTTCGACAACAACAGCCCGATACTGGATCAGCATTTATCAGAGTCAGGCGATGATGCGCAAAACGGCCCTTTGATCAATGCCAAAGACAACATCAACATCACTATCTTGCCGCACCAATATCGCGATCGTCCAACTGCGATTATCCGTGGTCGTGACCTGCTAGCATTGATTGATAAGTATGGTTTACGCTATGGCGCGATGAATATGTTCCATCGTTATGAGCAAAAAGACGGCACGGGTATGCTGTGGTTTAGCATGATGGGTATCACCGACAGTGGTATCGCGCCATTCGATCCGCATAGTGTCGCGACCAACACTTACAATGGTGTAGTCATGTTTTTATCATTGCCACATCCACAAGCCGTGCGCAGCTTCGATAGCATGATGAGCATTGCTTATATGATGGCAAGCGATCTTGATGCGATTATGCTCGATGAAGAGAACCAGCCAATCACGCCTGAATACAAGCAGCAGCTGCGTAACCAAGTTCGTGATTATGAAGGCTAAGTGCTCAAAGGCTTATCGTTCAGTGGCTAAGTAGATCAACTGCTAAAAACAGTTATAGAGTGTTAAAAAGGCAAATAGCGATTCACGTTATTTGCCTTTTTTAATGGGCTATAGTTTCTGCAAAAATCTAGAGTCGGTCCAAGATAATTTAGATACAAGGAAGGTGAGTGAAGTGCTACACGTAGTAGACTGATCGAGCCTAACACAGTAGCTGATTTATATAGGATTGACTATACCGAGCTTCCTGTAAACTTGTTATCATATCGGCATCTTGAATGACAAAAAAGACACCGACTATGACTGACGCTACCTCACCAAATAATTCTAAAAATCCATCTCCTCAAGTACAAAGTGCGACATCTAACATAGCCAGTTTGACCGATGATAGTGCCAAAAACAGCGCAGAGATTATCTCGCAAATGCGCACGCTTATCGAGTCGATAAAAACGCACAATTATGCTTACTATGTGCTTGATAATCCAATCTTAGAAGACAGTGAGTACGATCAATTGCGCCGCTCGTTGCTTGAGATTGAAGAAGCATATCCAGACCTGATACAACCTGACAGTCCGATCAATCAAGTCGGCGATATGCCGCTCTCAGCCTTTACCCAAGTCACGCATGATATCCCGATGTTATCGCTGGGCAATGTCTTTGAATACGATGATTTGCGTGACTTTATGCGCCGTGTTAACGACCGCCTTAGCGTCTCACAGCAAAACCCTGAGTATGAGATGGAGCTAAAGCTTGATGGATTAGCCGTTTCATTAAAATATGAGCATGGCAAATTTGTCCAAGCGGTCACGCGCGGTGATGGGCAGACAGGCGAAGATATTACCCAAAATGCCAAAACCATTCGTAATCTACCATTATGGATCGCCGATGCCGCTGATATCGAGCTGTTAGAAGTGCGCGGTGAAGTACTGATGCCAAAAGCAGGGTTTGAACGTCTCAATCGATTGGCGGAAGAGAACGAAGGCAAAACCTTTGCCAATCCACGCAATGCCGCTGCTGGTAGCTTACGTCAGCTCGATCCAGCGATAGCAGCCAGTCGTCCATTGGCATTTTACGGCTATTCGGTCAATCAGGGTTTGCCTGAGAGTGTAGACACCCAATCAGGGGCGCTGGCGTGGCTCACCGAGCTTGGCTTTACCGTCAGTGCCGTAGAAGTGGTCGCCAATCCACGCGCCGCACAGACCTATTATGAGTCTGTGATAGAAAGTCGTGCCGATTTGCCATTTGAGATTGATGGTATGGTGATTAAGGTCAACAGCCTTGCATTACAGCAGCAGCTTGGCTTCTTATCTCGTGAGCCGCGCTGGGCAACGGCCTATAAATTTCCTGCCGAAACGGTGATGACGCGCCTCAACGATATCGAATGGCAAGTCGGACGGACAGGGCAGATAACCCCAGTCGGCAAGCTCGAACCTGTCAAAGTCGGCGGCGTCACCGTCAGCAATGTCACCTTGCATAACTTTGGTGAGATTCAACGCTTGGATGTGCGCGCAGGCGATATGGTCAGCGTCCACCGGGCGGGCGATGTGATCCCCAAAGTCACCCGCGTGTGGCATGAGCAGCGCCCAGCGGACAGCGAGCCAGTCACGCTACCTTCGACTTGCCCTGTCTGCGACTCGCCTGTTGTCCTGCCAGAAGATGAAGCATTGGCGCGCTGTACGGGCGGTCTGTTTTGCCCAGCGCAGCAGACCGAGGCGCTCATTCACTTTGTTTCACGCCGTGCGATGGATATTGATGGACTTGGTGCAAGTTGGCTGATTAGCTTCTTTGAACATGGTCTGATCAAAACCGTCGCTGATATCTATCAGTTGCACAACCATGCAGATGAGATGGTCACCTTTGAAAAACTGGGTGAAAAATCGGTACAGAACATCATCAGCGCCATTGAAGCGAGCAAGCACACGACATTGGCTCGCTTTATCTATGCGCTAGGTATTCGCGGTGTGGGTGAAGGCACAGCACAGAACTTTGCGCAGCAATTTGGTGATCTTGACGCATTAATGACTGCCGATATTGAGACCTTGATAAAAACGCCAGATGTCGGCGAAATCACTGCCGAGCTAACCTATAAATTCTTTCGTGCCCCGCACAATATCGAAGTCATCACCGCACTACGCGAGGCTGGCGTGCATTGGGGTAAAGTCGAGCAGGTCGCCTCAGAAGGGCTACCACTCGATGGGCAAACGTGGGTCATCACCGGCGCGCTCGATAGCATGGCGCGTGATGAAGCCAAAGCCAAACTGCAAGCACTAGGCGCAAAAGTCTCAGGCAGCATCTCGGCAAAAACCACTGCGCTACTGGCAGGGGACAAGGCTGGCTCGAAAATGGCAAAAGCGGAAAAACTCGGCGTCAAAATTGTAGCTGAGGAAGCGTTTTTGGCGATGGTTGGGGAGTAGGGTATGAATATTGATGACATGGAAGGTCTAGACGAAGAGACTCGTAAAAAAATTGAAGAGTTGCAGAAGGTGACGCGTGAGAGAGATGGAGGAGAGGCTTTCGCAGATGCTCAATTCAACATAGGAAAAATATTTCAAGAAAATGCTAGTGACGAAGAGGCGATTGCTAAATGGCGTACTGTAGAACGTTATGATGATGTAAAAACATATGCTAAAGCGCAGTGCAACATTGGATTTCTTTTGGAGCGAGCAAGGAATTTTGAAAAGGCTTTACTAGTGTGGGAAGCGATTCAGCATAAAGACTATCCACCTGCATATGCTAAGGCACAAGTCGGTATTGGTTTAGTTTTGAAACAAAAGAAAGACTTAAAAGGTGCTTTGTCAATATGGGGAAAAGTTAAGCGCTCTGATGATTTAGTAGCGTATGCTAGAGCGCAATTTAACACTGCAATACTATTTCAAGAGATGGATGATAATAGAAAATCGTTATATGCATGGCGCAAAATTGAGTATTCTGATGATGAGAATTTATATGCTGCTGCACAATTTAATATCGGATTAGTCCTGATAAAGCAAAACAACGTAGAAGAAGCTTTATCAACATGGAGTAATATTAAGCGTTTTGATAATACAGAGTTGTATGCCAGAGCGAAATTTAATACTGGGTTTTTATTGAAATATAGAGTTGAACTTGAAGGAGCAATGGACGAATGGGGTGAAATAAAACGTTCTGATAGCTTAAATATATTCTATAGCGCTCAATTTGAAATAGGAAAAACCCTTCTTGATAAAAATGTTGAGAAAAGTGCTCTTGAAGCCAAGAAGTACTTTTTAATTGCAAAACAGTTATTTTCTTACGAATCACATTGCTATATAAAAATATGTGATTTATTAAGAAGAGATAATGATAAAGTATCAAGAATAAAGTACTTAAGATTTTTTGAAAGAATTTTGAAAACTGTTGATATTCTAAAGATAAAATTTATAGACTCAAACAGTAAAAGTCAATGTGCTGAAAGAAAGCTTGCTCATTACACCAGTACTGATGTGGCTAATATTTTATTAGATGAAGTTGGTAATAAAGAGCCTACTAAAAAACTACGTTTGAATACTATTAGTAACATGAACGACCCTAGTGAAGGTCAGCTACTTAAATTTTTTCTGAATAAGGAAAAAGATACAGTTTATAACTCTGCAGATTTTGATGAAAGGTTTCATGCCTTTTTTAGTTGTTTCACTTTCAATCACGATAGTCTAAATCAATTTCGACTTTATGGTAAGAAAGATTACCTAGAAGCTTCTGGTGTTAGTTTAGTTTTCACTCAAAAATTCTTTCAAGATAATAATTCTGGAGGTCTTTCGTTCCTATCAATTGATTCGTTTTCTCAAAAATTGACAGGAAAAAGTATTTCTCCTGATTTTGGTTATGATGATATCGAGAATCAAGACAAGTCTAATAGTGATTTAATAAGTAAAAAACAAGTAATGCGTTGTATTTACTTAGATCCAGAAAGTGGATATATCCAGTTAGCACAGCGTAATAGGCTTACTTTTTATCGCGAATTTGACTGTAATAATATTATAGTAGATAAAGGTAAGGATTATGCAGAAAAAAGTCTCGCAGAGGAGATGTGGGAAAATTACTCTGATGAAATGGCTAAAAAAACTAATGATTTTATAGAGTCTTTTAATATTCTGAAAAGTGATTATGAAAAAATAGTTAGTGAAAACACAAAAATTCGAGAAAGTTCATTAGATAAATTTAACGAACTTGAAGTGTTATTAGATGAAATTCTTCTACCATTGAAATACCTAATCAAACACTCTGCGTTTCAAGAGGAGCAAGAGTGTCGAATGATATATATCACTTCACTTGATAAACCTGAAGTAAAAATGGAGTTTGGTAGGTTTCTATATGTTGAGTATGAGCCGGACGTAAAACAACATCTTGATAAAATTTATATAGCTCCTGCTGCCACACAATATCAGCCTTATTTAGCTAAGCTGCTTTGTGATACAAACGTAAAAATCGAACTATCGAACAATCCCTACCGCCAGACTTCGTAATAAAATAGTAGCGTGTGATACGAACCAAAACACACGCTACCACTTATCATTAAACCTAACAAAGTTAACAAGACTGATTCAGATTGCCCTTACCGATGCTTATAAGATAATAGTCATCAGAAAAACTATTATCAAGCAGTGAATAAGCAAAGCGTAAGGAGCGCGTTATGGCAGACCATATCAATCATCAATCTGATACCGACACTATAGATAGTAGCCAAAGTCCGCAAGTACAGCATCTTATTGATACTCTGCAAGGCGAGCATATCCAAAAGAAGGGCGGTCAGTCTGCCATTATCTTTCGTATGGTGATGCCAGACCATCTATGCCCGTTTGGCCTCAAATCAATCGATGCGCTCAAGCACGCAGGCTATGACATCATTGATCGCCATATCACGACCCAAGATGAGAATACACTGGTCAAAGAGACGCTTGGGGTCAAGACCACGCCGCAGACCTTTATCGATGGCAAGCGCATTGGCGGCAATGATGATCTGCAAGTATTTTTGGGTAATCAAGAACCCGAGACAGACGACGACACCACGTACGCGCCCATTATTGCGATATTTGCTGTTACCGCGCTGATGACGTTGGCATTATGCTGGGCATTTGCCGTCAGCGTCTTATCGATCCAAGCGCTTATGTGGTTTGTCGCGCTGTCCATGTGTGTATTGGCGATTAAAAAGCTTGAGGATTTAGAAGGGTTTACGACGGGGTTTTTGGGCTATGATTTACTCGCACGCCGCGTGGTACGCTATGCCTATGTGTATCCGTTTTTAGAAGCGTTTGCCGGTATCGCTATGCTTGCCGATCAGCCGTGGCTCAATCCAATTGCGGGTCTGGTTGCCTTTATCATCGGTATGATCGGCGGGGTATCGGTTATTAAAGCCGTCTATATCGATAAGCGCGAGCTAAAATGCGCCTGCGTCGGCGGCGATAGTAATGTGCCACTGGGCGCGATTTCTTTAACCGAAAACGTCATGATGTTCGGCATGGGCAGTTATATGCTGATTCGCGCTTTATTATAATCAAATGATTTGAGGATGCGGGACAAATATACCGAGCTACTCCGCCATTTCCCCATGCGCCTTAGCGTCACCTTTTTTGCCATCTGGTTTGATCACAATAGGTAATACCAACCCTTTAGCAAAGTCGTCTGATAATACATAATCATAGCGACTGGCAGCGACATCGGGCGTAGTATGAATGACCAGCGTCATCTCGTTGCCATCGGTCAGCTCATGTGAGACATAGGTTTCGCTCAACTGATCCAAGACTTTGGATAGGGCTTCGTTGCTTGCCATACTGATAGTGAGGTTGTGCTGTGCGGTCGCCGCGTCCACATCGAAGAAATCCGCATAGTCTCGGACGTTTTGACTATCAATCGCAAACGGATACTTGTAGTTGGTGGGGTCAGCAGGCTTTGTTCCACTATCGACTAATGACCAATCTATCGTGTCGGCAGTCGGCTTTCCTTCTGCTGTCGATGGCTCGGCTGCGGTATCTGCTGTCGCCACTGTGTTCGCTGCTTGGTCGGTGGTATCAACAGAAGAGTCGGTATTATTATCGCAGGCTGTCAGTGCCCACATACTCGCCGTTGCCATTACCATCATACTGATCAGACGCTTCGCCATCGAGTTATCCTTTTTATCATTGCTTATTATTAATGTGTGCTAACGGCTATTTTGACAGCTTTCTGTGTGCTTCTCTAGCAAAAACCAACGAGCAATGGTTACAAGAATATAAGCCAGATAGGCAAGCCTCATAAAAAGCGCATAAAAAAACAGCCACCCTAGGACGACTGTTTCATTTCGCTATCATTTTCTATGTATGATTGGCGGATTAGATTTGGCAGTTTACTTTATATTCTGTGCCGCTCGCCCATTTGATCGCAAAGATACCTTTGTCATCTTTCATATGCCATGCATAGATGGCTTCTGGATTTGAATCGTTGACATAGCTTGCGACGTCGCCTTTGACGCCACCGTTTAGTACGAGCTTTTGCTCTGTCCATTTAACTTTGGGCAAGGTAGCATTGAGCATGACTTGCTTTTTGTTAATAGACTGCTTTGCCATGATTTTGCTGCCATCAGTACAGGTATATGGGGCTGCTGCCATGCGATCATAAGCGGCAGTGACTTTTTCTGGCGCAGGGGTATCAGTCGTATCTGGCGTAGCAGGGGCGGTAGTCGCACAAGCGCTAAGTAGGGCAAGGACTGGTAGGGTAGTTGCAATTTTAGTGATGGTATTCATCGTTCTCTCCAAAAGTATTACTGGTGTCATTTACTTGTTCTTAATAATGCGTTTAGCATATGAGGCTTATAGTAGCGAAAACGAAGTATTGCCGTGTTAGAAATTGTTCATTACCTATTAGCTTCGTTACCCAATCGCTGACTAATGTAACTTACCATCGCCAACGCATTGAAAGATAAACGATAATCATTTGAATTTTATTCGTTAATAAGTCAGATAAAAAAGCACCTATCAACTGAGCGCTGATAGGTGCTTTTTTTGTGGGTTTAATACGGTCTGCGTCTAGTTCATATTTCTATACTATTTATATTATTAAAACTACTTCTTATAAAGCTATTTGGTTTTGCGCGGTGGTAGACCCGTATGCTGCGTTTGGAAGTTGCCTTTGCTGACTTTTTTCTTACTGTTTTTACCGATAGCATTTTTGCCCGCTGCGCCCTTGGTTGCTGCATTAGAGTTTGACGAGTTGTTGCTACGTTTCACTGAGTCATTGCCTAGGCGGCTGTTCTTTTTGCGCGCTGACTGATAGCTGTCTTGCGCCGCGTCACGCCCTTCCAAACTGGCATTAAATGGTGGAATCAAGCAGCCACGGTTTTTACCAATCAGATCGCTACGGCCCATGTCTTGTAACGCTTTACGCAATAGTACCCAGTTTTTTGGATCATGATAACGCAGGAACGCTTTGTGTAGTTTGCGCTGTTTGCCAGATTTGACGATATCCATGTCACCTTCACTACGGCTGATCTTATGTAGTGGGTCTTTGTGCGTGTGATACATGGTGGTCGCAGTCGCCATCGGGCTTGGATAAAACGCCTGTACTTGGTCAGCGCGATAGCCATGACTTTTTAGCCACAGCGCAAGGTTCATCATGTCTTCATCTTTCGTACCCGGGTGGGCCGCGATGAAGTAAGGAATCAGATATTGCTCTTTGCCCGCTTCCTGACTGAACTGCTCAAACATGGCTTTGAATTGATCGTAGCTACCCATGCCCGGCTTCATCATCTTCGATAGCACGCCTTCTTCAGAGTGCTCAGGGGCAATCTTGAGATAACCGCCGACATGATGGCTGACCAGTTCTTTGACGTATTCAGGATCTTTAACCGCCAAATCATAACGCAAACCTGAAGCAATCAGAATCTTTTTCACGCCTTTAATATCACGGGCTTTGCGATATAATTTGGTTAAATTGCTGTGATCAGTCAATAGGTTTTCGCAGACATCAGGATAGACACAAGAAGGCTTACGACAGTTCTTTTCAATGGTCTCGTCTTTACAGCTCAGACGATACATATTGGCCGTTGGCCCACCAAGATCAGATATCACGCCAGTGTAGTTGGGTGCAGTATCACGAATCGCTTCTACTTCGCGCAAGATCGACTCTTCTGAACGGTTTTGGATAATACGGCCTTCATGTTCAGTGATCGAGCAGAAGGTGCAACCGCCAAAACAGCCGCGCATGATATTGACCGAAAACTTGATCATGTCATAAGCAGGGATGCGCGCATCGCCATAGCTTGGGTGTGGCAGGCGCGCATATGGCAAGTCAAACACATAGTCCATCTCTTCTGTCGAGAGTGGTATCGGTGGTGGGTTCAGCCAGACGTCGATAGAGGTATGCGAGTTACCTGCACCGCTACTATGACGCTGCACCAGCGCACGCGCATTACCCGGATTGGTTTCTAGATGCAAGATACGGTTGGCATGGGCGTAGAGGACTGGGTCAGATTTGACATGCTCATAGTCAGGTAGACGAATCACCGTTTGCTCACGTGGCGGCATTTTAATTTTGTGCTTACGGGCAGTTTTTGGCTTATTAAACGCATTGTCAAAGCCGCGCATCTGTACCACTTGGGTATCAGTGTCCACTTGGTCGGCGTTGATGACTTTATCGGTAACTGGTTCAGCGACAAAACCCTGATACTGTGATGACATAGATGACGGCATGGCTTGCCCAACAGGCGAGTCCGATGGTTTGTTCTGCTCAATTGAGCAGCTATCAACGTCTTCGGTCATGACATAAGGGTTGATGATTGGATCGACACGGCCAACGGTATCGACATCGTTACTCGCGACCTCAGTCATATCCGCTTGCCAATGACGGCGAGTCGGCGTCAATAGATAAGAGGTGCCGCGTAACTTGCTCATTTGCTCAAAGCTATAGCCTTTCGACAGACCATGTACCACATCGACGATGGCACGCTCAGCATTACCATACAGTAAGACATCCGCACGCGCATCCAGCAAGATACTACGGCGGACTTTGTCTGACCAATAATCATAATGTGCGATACGGCGCAAGCTGCCCTCGATACCGCCTAAGATAATCGGCACATCAGGATAGGCCTCACGGCAGCGCTGGCTATAGACAATGGCCGCGCGGTCAGGGCGCTTATTCGCCACATTGCCCGGAGAGTAAGCATCATCGCTACGGATTTTGCGATCGGCGGTATAGCGGTTGATCATGCTGTCCATGTTGCCTGCGGTCACGCCGTAAGCATAGACCGGCTTGCCAAGCTCCATAAAGGCGTCTTTGCTCTTCCAATCTGGCTGAGCGATGATACCCACACGAAAGCCTTGTGACTCAAGCAGGCGACCGATAATCGCCATACCAAAACTTGGGTGATCGACATAAGCATCGCCTGAGATAATGATGACGTCACAAGCATCCCAGCCCAGATCGTCCATTTCCTTACGGCTCATGGGCAGGTAAGGCGCCGGCTCGTAGCAGCTCGCCCAGTGTTTGTCATAATCATAAAGTGGCTTGGTGCCTTGTTTAAAGGCAGTGCGGGCGATGGTATCGGCAGACATGAGCGGACCTGTTAATTAGAAAATGGCACTAAAAATACGTCCCTTACTACTCAATGATAATAAAGGCGAATGTAAAAGCGCTCATTTTAACATGAATCAACCTCACTATGCGACCTATTCTATGATGGGTGATTAACGATAAGTTATTGATAGCGCGAGATAAACTGCAGTGACAAAGTAAGCTGCTAGCTCAGCAGGGCAATGATAAAAATAACGTAAGTTGAACAGCAATGTTATGAGCGCTGCAAACCTATTTCTCACACGTTTTCTCATGTTTGTTAGCCGTTCTAATTTTCATCCATAGCTTTTGGCATAGCTTTTGCTCCAACCCCGTTAGGGCTTATTTGTGTGCATTAATGAGTGAAAATGGTGCACCGATAAAAATTGAACGGATAGATAAGTGTTTGGAGATAAAATGAGAACATCATCTGTTGGGCTGGATGTATTGGAGAAGTTACTCAAGTCATCACTAGGTAAGATATTAGCGCTCAGTACGCTACTGTTTGGCACGATAGCTAGTGCACAAGCTGCGGAGGCAGAGACATTGACGGTGGCGCAGCTACTCGAATATCAAAACATTGCTTGGATTATTTGGGGCGGGGTATTAGTGTTCTTTATGCAGGCAGGTTTTGCGCTACTAGAGAGCGGCTCTGTTCGCGCAAAGAATGCGGTAAACGTGATGATGAAAAACTATACCGACATGTGTATCGGTGGTCTGGCGTTCTACTTGGTGGGTTTTGGTCTGATGATGGGTACTAACCACTCGGGGTTTGTCGGTACCGATCATTTTATGCCAGTCAATCTGTCCAATATGGACTGGGCGCTGATGTTCTTTCAGATGATGTTTGCGGCGACAGCGGTGACCATCGCGAGTGGTGCCATGGCAGAGCGTGTCTCATTTATCGGCTATGCAGTTGCCGCCTGTTTGATTTGTTTATTTATTTATCCTGTGTTTGCCAGTTGGGTGTGGGGCGGTTATTTCGGCGGGTCAGGTTGGCTAGCTGAGCTTGGTTTTATAGATTTTGCTGGGTCGACGGTGGTGCATTCTATCGGGGGGTGGTTGGCGCTGGCGGGTATTTTGGTCATTGGGCCAAGGCTGGGACGTTTTGCCCCTGATGGTACGCCAAGACTAATCGCAGGTCACAACATGACGCTATTGGCGCTTGGCGGGTTTATCTTATGGTTTGGTTGGTTTGGCTTCAATGCTGGATCGACGTTATCTATCACGGGTAATATCGGCCTAATCGCCGCCAACACTTTTATCGCCGCGGTCAGTGCGGTCGTAAGCTATATGCTGATTGCTCGGGCAATGAATAAAGCCATTTTGCTCAGTGATAGTGTCAATGCCAGCTTGATTGGTTTGGTGTCTATCACGGCAGGCTGTGCCACCACGACGCCTGTTTTTGCCGTTGTCATCGGTGCCATCGCCTCCGTGGTCTATATTTTATCCACACAGGCACTATTGAAGCTCAAAATAGATGACGTAGTATCAGCAGTGGCAGTGCATGGTTTTGGCAGTGCATGGTTTTGGCGGTGCATGGGGCACACTCGCGGCTGGATTGTTTTATACAGGGGACTTATTTGACTTATCACGGCTGGGCGTACAAGCGCTAGGCGTGGGCGTGGCGTTAGCTTGGGGGCTAGGGTTGGGTCTGGTGATGTATAAGCTGATTGATATGAGCTTTGGGTTAAAGGCCAGCCGCTTACATGAGCAGCGTGGCCTTGATTATACCGAGCATGCAGAGCTTGGCTATCCTGAGTTTCAAAAGCAAATGTTTGATACTAAAAGTTTAACAGAGCGGCATTTATAGGAGAGAGCTGATGAATATTGATACTCAATCCGTCGATCAAACCGTGTCCGCAATGGCAGAGGTACTGTCAGAGTATTTACATCCTGAAGAGGTGCGCCTGCTTAAAAGGCAGTGGCAACAGTACTCAACTGTCTCTGTCAAAATGATGCAGCAGTGCATCTTGGATGCGACAAGGCGCTATCCTGAACTACAAGATCACAAGTCTGAAATTCGTAAAGGCTTTTGGGCTACGCTGCAAGCGGATAGCCAGCAGACAGTGGAGTCTGACAGTCATAATGGCTATAACGAGACAATCAATGTACCCGTACCTTTCTCTGAGTCCGTTCTTGCATTTTATACCGTGATAGAAGCGCTTCGCAGTCAGCTAACGGCAGCAGACAGTCGCAGCTTTTTTCATAGTATGCACCAAACTGTTTCGCAAGAACGCACCTTCAAAGGGCATCACATCAATATCAATCAGTTTTTGGAAGATAATCGCCCACCTGTACCGGACAATGAGCATCTTTTAAATAATCTAATGCAGCTTGCCTACGTATGCTTGTGCGATATTGCTGGCCCCGTGGAGGCTGATGAGATACTGTTTCAAGCAGCACAAACGGCCAAGCAAAGTTATCCAAAAGCCGTCGTCGAAAAATTATTTTAACCGATCAAGTGAGCACGTTACGAGCAAGTACGGATATCGACTCGTAACGTGCCTTATGGTTTCAGTTGAGCCAGTGCGTTGGCTGATAGATTTTAATTATCTAATAGCTGAAGCGGGAAAGTCACCACGTCAAAAGCAAGGGCAAAGGGAAGCAGCACCAGTTTTTGCGCACTATTTGGTCCATGACGGTTTGTGTTTTTTTGCTGCGTTTGAGTATAAAAGCTTACTGTATAAGGCTTGGTTAAAGCACGATAATTTGACTGAATCAAGCTCAAGTTACTCACTTGCGGATATATGGCACCTTTAACGGGGACATTAAAACAAAAGCGCTGGGCACCAATACGTTGGTCACTGGCTGATGTGCATTCCCGGCCATTATTTTGTAAAAAGAACTGATAATCCGTGCGCCCAAACTCGTCTTTTAGTTTGGCATAAGACAGCCTCATTTCTCCTTGGAAATATCCATCGTTATTGGGTACATAAAAATTCATGTCATTGTCAACGTGGATGTTTTTTTGCGTCAAATTGCTGAGCAAACTGATCATCTCAGTCCCACCTTGGGTGAGTACGTAGCTGTTTTTTTCACCAACGATAACCATTGTCGCATTTGGCGTTTTTGGTAATGCCTGCGCAGGACGGCCAAAGGCAATAATTTGGTCTTCTGATAATGTTTGTTTAGTAGTGAGGACATGGTTATTACTTTCTAGCAATGAGCTGGTCGCACAGCCTGATATTGCAAGCATTGAAGCCAGCATGGTTCCTGTTATCAATGCTTTTGGGCTTATTTGATTTAGAGTGCTGTACCTGCTGTTTGTTTTATGAGGGTAGTCTGGTTGAGAGGTCATGCTCAGGCTTCCTTGTCTACTACAGTGAATAAAAATTGCTAATATTATCCAACTTATGTTAGTTTTTTACAAGTTTTGAATGCAGTTTAAACACCAATTATTAATAAAAAAGCTGATACCAACTAATACAGATAGATATATTTAGTCTAAGGTAATCTTGGTTCCACTCTTGGTAAAGTTCATCACAAACTGGCTCTTGAAATTGCGTACATTATTTTCGTAAGTCAGCAAGTTGCGAGTGAATTGGTGGTAGTCGCTCATATTTTTGGCATTGACCATCAGCATAAAATCAAAATCGCCAGATACTTCATAACAGCTCATCACTTGCGACTGCGCATCCATCAAACGCTCAAATCGATGTTGCATCGACGTATTGGAGCGCTCCATTTCTATCATCACCACTGCGGTCAGACCGTAACCCACTTTATTGGGATTAACGATGGCGACTTGCTTGGTAATCACGCCGCTGTCTATCAATGCTTGAATGCGACGCTGAGCCGTCGCAATAGATACGTGCACTCGTTCTGCGACAGTTTTAAGCGGTAATGTCGCATCGTCTTGTAACAGATTCAAAATGGCTTTATCAGTGCTGTCTAGAATATGGCTCATGATAATGTACCCTCATCAATCATTATTGTTAGATTATTGATTATAAATATTATCACTAATAATTTAAATTTAAGAAAATAGTTATTTATATGACATTATTTTGATAAATTTATTCATAAATACATTTTTATAGAGATAATATATCAAAGCACCTTAGTAAAATAGACCATACCAATCAGAGCTGCTTTAAAAAAAAGAGCTAGCAATTGTTTTTTTATCATCTATTAATGGCTACGGTGCTTATCATGTCTATCTCAATGCTCTCCAATGTATTCGCTAATGCGCTAGCAACCACTGCTTCACGTTTGCCATTGCCTGCGATTTGGACGACTGGTAACGCGCAACAACGGACGTTGATGTTGGGAGTATCATTTGCCATCTTATCCAATATCTTGTTTGGTGTACTCTATGCGTATAGCAGCTTTCTGACGCCTTTGTCGGGTACGCAAGTATTTATTTGGCGGATGCTAGCAATGTGGGCGGTGCTGGTCGGCTATTTATTGGTGAGCGGTAGGCTGAGTATGCACATCGACAAATTGCGTGCGCTGCGCTCGTTCAAACAGTGGGCATGGTTACTACTACCTACGCCGATATTTTTGAGTCAGCTGTGGCTATTTATGTGGGCACCAGTCAATGGACAAGGCGTACAAACCGCGATGGGCTATTTTTTGTTTCCATTGATGATGGTGGTATTCGGTTGCTTGTTATTTGGCGAAAAGCTCAGCCGTCTACAGTGGTTGGCGGTTGCATTTGCGGGGGTAGGGGTGTTTAGTGAGATCATCCGTACACAAAGTGTCTCTTGGGCGACATTGTGGGTGTGCGGTACTTATCCCATCTATTATATTTTACGTAGGCTCCAAGGCATTGATGCCATCACAGGCATGCTGGTCGATCTGACCTTGTTTGCTCCGTTTGCGCTCGGTTATTTATACTTTTTTGCGCCTAGTAATTTGGCGATGGTCGCAGGCTCAGGGTTTTTGATCATGATGTTAGTCGGTCTTGGCGTTTTGAGCATCCTAGCGATGAAAACCAACATTGATGCCAGCCAAATGCTACCAGTCAATGTCTATGGCATGATGAGTTATATAGAACCTGCATTGCTATTTATATTGGCGGTGACGGTGCTCGGCAATCCGCTTGAATCAGCGATGATTTATAGCTATGGGTTGATCTGGTTAGGTATTGCTTGTTTGATTGCTCATGGTGTTAGGCAGTTACGTCAGGCTAGTAGGAAGACAGCATTGTCTCTAGAAGAGCAAATAGCATAGAAAGACACTGGCTAGATATTATAAAGGTTACTATTTTATTAAACGTCACGAATAACAAAAAAGGACGGCTCAGTAAATATTGAGTCGTCCTTTTTTATTTAGATTAAATAACGCTTAATCTAAATGCTGTTTAAAGCCGCGCTGCTTATCACGTTCCCAGTCACGATCTTTTAACGTCTTGCGTTTGTCATGCTGCTTTTTACCCAGTGCTAGGCCAATTTGGCATTTCACTAGCGAGTTTTTCCAGTAGCAAGACAGTGGTACACAAGCGTAACCTTTTTGATTGATTGCTCCAGACAATTTCTCAATTTCACGGCGATTGAGCAGCAGTTTACGGGTACGAATACTGTCTGGACTAACGTGCGTTGAGCTCGACAGTAATGGCTGAATGTGCGCACCAAATAAGAAAGCTTCGTTATTGCGAAATATAACGTACGCTTCAGTGATGGTCATTTTTCCTGCACGGATAGCTTTCACTTCCCAGCCTTGTAGCGCCAATCCGGCTTCAAAGGTTTCTTCGATAAAATATTCATGACGCGCCTTTTTATTGGCGCAAATCTGATTATCAGGTTTTTTCGATTTTTTTGACATAATTTCTCCATAAGGTTTGCCTAAAAACACAGGCGCCTTATTTGACCAGTCCTACTAATTCCTCATCTTAACCCATTCAATGGTATTGAATTTTATATGGATTGTAAGTCAGATGAGTCGAACCGCCTATTGTATCAAAGCCTCTGGTGAAAAGGTAAATCGGCTGTTAGGACAAATGTAGCAGATAAGTATTAAGTTTGAGCAAAATTTGCTAGCATATGGCCTAATATTACCGATTATATTAGCCATGCTATGAGCCACTCTATTTCCCCTAATTCCTCAAAGCTACACACCAAAATTCTATATCCTGGTACGTTTGATCCCATTACCAATGGTCATGTGGATTTGGTGACACGCGCAACCAAGCTCTTTGATGAGGTCGTGATCGCGGTTGCCTCGGGGCATCATAAAAAACCCTTGTTCAATTTTGAAGAGCGGGTCGCTTTGGTCGAGACCGTATTTGCTGATTTGCCGCAAGTCTCGGTGATTGGCTTTGAAGGGCTGCTCGTTGATTTTATGCGCGAAAAACACGCCACGGCAGTGCTGCGCGGGCTGCGTGCGATGTCAGACTTTGAGTACGAGTTTCAACTGGCCAATATGAACCGCGAGCTTGATGAAAACTTTGAAGCAGTATTTTTGACCCCCTCCCAGAACTATTCCTTTATCTCATCTACGATGATTCGTGAAATTGCCAAACTTGGCGGTGATGTCAGCAAATTTGTCCCGCCTTGTGTCTTGCAGGCCTTTGACACAAAACTAAATAGTAACTAAAAGATGCTGCATCAAAAATACTCTGCTAGCACTTGCTAAAACAGTAAAGCGCAGCCAGATAGGGCTAATACGAGCAAAAATATAAGGAGCAGTTTATGGCGCTATTAATCACTGATGAGTGCATTAACTGTGATGTGTGCGAGCCTGCCTGCCCAAATGAGGCCATCTCAGAAGGCGATGATATCTACGTCATTGACCCAGATTTATGCACAGAATGTGTCGGGCATTTTGACGAGCCGCAATGCGTGGTGATTTGTCCAGTCGACTGTATTCCTCATGATCCTAATCATGTCGAGACAAAAAATGATTTATTAGCCAAATACAAGCGTATTACTGGTCAATAAAATCTTGATAAGCGATTGATGACGTTTGGGTTTACAACGTTTTAGGGACAATATAATGACCACAAAAACAATGACAACCAAATCTATGCAAGTAGCCAATGAGTTCGATCAGCAACATCTTTGGCACCCATATACCAGCCTACCACCTACCTATTCCAATATCGTTATCGATCGCGCTGAAGGTATTTATATCATTGCTGAAGATGGTACGCGCTTAATTGATGGTATGTCGTCATGGTGGGCGAGCGTCCATGGTTATAACCATCCGAAATTGAATGATGCACTGACTCAGCAATTGGGTAAAATGGCGCATGTGATGTTTGGCGGCTTGACCCATCAGCCAGCGATAGACTTGGGCAAAAAACTGCTTGATATCGTCCCTACTGGCCTTGATGCTATTTTTTATGCGGACAGTGGCAGTATCGCCGTAGAAGTGGCTTTGAAAATGGCGCTGCAATATCAAGTAGCCGCCGAGCGTCCAACCAAGCGGCAGTTTGCGTCAACCCATTCAGGGTATTACGGTGATACGTGGCACGCCATGAGTGTCTGTGATCCTATTAATGGTATGCACAGCCTGTATGGTAAGCAATTACCGATGCAGCATTTTGTTCCTGCGCCGCCCATTGGCTTTAATCGCGCATTGACAGTAGATGAGCGTGAATCATTAACTCAGTTTTTTGTAGAGCATGGCGCGCAGCTGGCAGGATTTATTATCGAGCCGATTATTCAGGGCGCAGGTGGGATGCGTTTTTATAGTCCTGAGTATTTGCAGCTATTACGCGCACTTTGTGATAAGTACGATGTACTCTTGATTGCCGATGAGATTGCTACTGGGTTTGGGCGTAGTGGTAAATTATTTGCATGTGAACATGCAGCTATTAGCCCTGATATCATGACCATTGGCAAGGCGCTGACAGGCGGCTACATGACTTTTGCCGCAACGCTATGTACTCGCAATATCGCCGATACCATTCATAATAGTGACTATCCAGCCCTTATGCATGGTCCGACTTTTATGGGCAATCCATTGGCCTGTGCGGTCGCCTGTGCGTCGATTGACCTGATACTGTCTTATGATATCGAAACGCGTACCACCAAGATGCAGCGTACGATGGAGCAACAACTGTCCCCAGCTGCGCAGCTAGCAGGTGTTGCCGAGGTACGTTGCTTGGGTGCAGTCGCCGTGATTGAGTTAGATGACGCCGTTGATATGCGCATTTTTCAGTCTTTATTGATTGATAACGGTATCTGGGTCAGACCATTTGGGAAGCTGGTGTATATCATGCCACCTTACGTGATTACTGATGATGAGCTCACCACCTTATGCCAAGCGCTACTAAAAGTAGTGCATACGTATTTAAAAAACCGAGGTCAACCATGAGTGTTTTATTTATCTCTGGTATCGATACTGATATCGGTAAAACCTATGCTACTGGGATGCTTGCCAAAGCGTTGATGCAGCAAGGCGTGAATGTCATGACGCAGAAACTTGTGCAAACAGGAATCAGTAAACAAGCAAATGGCGAGCTAGGCATTGCAGATGATATTTTAAGTCACCGCAAGTTGATGGAGATTCCATTACAGCCGTGCGATCTTGATTTTACCACCTGTCTTTATCGCTACGAAAAGCCTGCATCACCGCACCTATCCGCAGCACTGGCCAACCAGCCTCTCAATATTGAAGCGATTACTGAAGCCACCGAAGCATTGCAAGCTGATTACGAGATGGTATTGCTCGAAGGAGCAGGCGGGTTGCTAGTTCCCATTACCACTGAATTATTGACCTTAGATTATATCGCTGAGCAAGGCTATCCTATTGTCTTGGTCACCTCTGGTCGATTAGGCAGCATTAACCATACGTTGCTTAGTTTGGAGGCGATAAAATCGCGCGGCTTAACGGTACATAGTGTTATTTACAATCATATTCATGATGATGCTGAGCAAACGGATACTGAGATCGCCAACAGTACTATTGATTTTTTGCAAGCGTATTTGGCTCGCCATTACCCCAAAGCGCATTGGCTGGTCTTAGCCAAACAATCAAATGAACATTTAGATAATGCTGAGATAGCGTTGCCAACAGCGTTTATCTAGGTTTTTAAGGTGTTTTTGAGGCAGTCACAGTCATTCTAAAAATAAGCCGAAAAGACATTCCCATACAGGCGTTAGTTTTGCTATACTAGCGCGCTTGGTAGACTAGGCGATCGCCGCTGCACACTGGCAACAGATGAGCAGGGGAGGAAAGTCCGGGCTACATAGGGCAGCGTGCCAGCTAACGGCTGGGCAGAGTAATCTGACGACCAGTGCAGCAGAGAGTAGACCGCCTTTAATATCTTAGATATCATCGGTAAGGGTGAAAGGGTGCGGTAAGAGCGCACCGCGTGGATGGCAACATTTCACGGCATGGTAAACTCCACGCGTAGCAAGACCAAATAGGCATCGGCATGGCGCGGCCCGCGTTCGATGCGGGTAGGTTGCTTGAGCGTATTAGCGATGATACGCCTAGAGGAATGATCGTCCACGACAGAACCCGGCTTATCGGTTTACCAAACCTTTTTTATCGTTTGTTGTAGTAATATTTGCAGTTAATTTGAATTACATTCATTTTTTTGCAAAAAATGCTTATTAGGGGTTGACGGCAGTCAACAGCTTGGGCATAATGTGCAGCCTAAAACGGCGATGTAGCTCAGCTGGTTAGAGCGCATGACTCATAATCGTGAGGTCAAGAGTTCAAGTCTCTTCATCGCCACCATATACAGCAATATTAAAAAAGCCAATCTCTCTGGGATTGGCTTTTTTTTGCCTGAAATAAATTTTCCATAATCAAGCATATTAGAATCCAACTTCTAATAACTTACAGATTTCTTACCAAATCATAGGTTTATCTGTCTATGTACAGATTAATTCTTGTAACTTATGTCGCGCTTACTTATCATAGGGGCTGTTTTCGGTAAAGTCCTGTAACGCCATGTCTGTCCAATTACCCCCTTATCGTCCTATCAAGCATCGTAGTGGCTTAAAAGTCATGGGTGCAGCATTTCATGCGTTGCTGATGCGTGAGCTACAGACTCGTTTTGGTGGTTATCGTTTGGGCTATCTTTGGGCACCGCTTGAAGTCTTATTTCAGGTTCTAATTTTCTTAGTTATATTCGGGGCTATCAGAGAGCGTCTAGTTCCAGGTATGGATTTCTCCTTATTTCTAGTTGCTGGAATGGTACCTTTTCGGATGTTTCAAAAGATAGCAACGAGAGCTCTAGGAGCCGTCGACGCTAATAAAGGCTTATTAATGTATCGGTCGATTAAGCACATTGATGTTATTATCGCCCGCTCATTTTTAGAGCTGGTGATTTACTTCTTTACATCTATTCTACTGCTTTTAGGACTGGCTTTTTTTGATATCTATGCCAATTTAGAAAACCTGCACATTGTATTATTTTGCTGGATAACACTATTTATATTTAGCTTTGGTGTTGCCCTGATTATGATGGTTGTTGGATATTATGGTGGCGAAATCAGTAAAGTAATTACTATATTGTTTACTATACTGTATTTCACATCCGGTATCATTTACCCAATTCATATTGTCCCTGAACCATATTTTAGTTATTTACTTTATAATCCTTTTATTCATAATATTGAGCTGATTAGACATGCCTTTGCACCCAATTATCCAGCCGATCATATTGATATTTGGTACTTTTTAGAATGGATGTTCGTTGTGAACTTTTTGGGACTTTTACTCTATAAGTATGCTGAACGTGACATGATCCGTTCTCGTTAAGGTAATATCAATAACTATGAGCGCTAATATTAGGAAAGGTGAGTAAATGATTGAGATAAAAAATATTTCTAAGTCATTTATGACAAAGAAAGGCCGTCATTACTTGTTCAAAGATTTAAACCTGACTATTGGTGATAAACAAAGTGTGGGCCTGCTCGGTCGGAATGGCGCTGGTAAATCAACATTGCTACGTATTATCTGTGGACTGGACGAACCGGATAGCGGTGAAATCATTACCGACTCGACTATTTCTTGGCCAGTGGGTGTGGCAGGTGGTTTCCAAGGTAGTCTCACAGGCCGCCAAAACGTACGTTTCGTCTGTCGATTATACTCAAGCGGTCCTTATATCGATGAAAAAATTCGTTTCGTTGAAGAGTTTGCTGATATTGGCAGTTATTTCGATATGCCAGTAAAAAGCTACTCATCAGGAATGAAAGCTCGTCTAACATTTGGGCTGAGCTTAGCCTTTGATTTTGATTACTATATGCTCGATGAGGCAGGAGCGGTTGGTGATGCAGCATTTCGCAAGCGTAGTGAAGAGATTTTAGCGACCCGCCGCGCACAGGCCGGATTTTTAATAGTGTCGCACAATATTGGTGATATCAAACGAAACTGTGATATTGGTATTGTACTAATGGATCAAACAGCACACGTGTTTGACGATACAACAGAAGCGATTGAGGTTTATGAAAAGCATATCCACAAAGCAAAAAAGTAAGGTAATTAACTTCTCGCTATTTATTGGCTTGGTCATTCTGCCTTGGTTGCTCGTTATATATTATGTGATGACATTGGCTCATCCACGCTTCGTTTCGACTGCCGATGTGGTGGTCAAACAAGTCAGTGACTCAAGTGTGCCGTCTGGTGGCGGATTATCAGCTTTATTGGGTGTAAATAGTACCAGTAAAGAAGATGCAACGTATTTGACAGAATACATTCTGTCGAATGATATGGTAAAGCGCCTCGATAGTAAGTTCAAATTCCGTGAAGCTTATTATGTTGATGGCTCAGACCCTATCTATGAAATTGATCCTGATGCAACTCAAGAGGATTTGCTCGAGTACTTTAAAAAACGTGTACACATTGATCTTGATGAGCAAAGTTATGTGCTTTCGGTATCGACAGAAGGTTTTGACTCAAAATATGCTTTTGAGCTGAACAAAGCTATCTTAGGTGAGTCTGAGCGTTTCGTAAATCGTATCTCACAAGAGGTGGCTCGTGATCAATTGGCATTCGCAGAAACTCAGTTAGATGAATCAGAAGATCGTCTGAATAATGCCAAAGAGCAATTATTAAACTATCAAAATAAAAATGAGATTTATGATCCGCAGGCTAATGCACAGATCGTTAATCAGCTGATTGGTAGCCTACAGGCGCAATTGAGCTCTTTACGCACTGAAGAGCGTCAATTGCTGAGCTACCTAAATCCAGATGCGCCTCAAGTAGTTTCATTAAGAAGTCAGATAAAAGCAGTTGAGGAACAAATTGCCCAAGAGCAAACCAAACTAACCTCACCTAACACGACTAAATTGAACAGACAGGCTGTACAGTTTGAGACCATTAAAGCGGATGTCGACTTTGCAACAGAGCTATATAAGCTATCATTATCATCGCTTGAAAAGTCGAGATTGGAGGCTTTCAAGAAAATGAAAAACTTGATTGTGATTTCAACGCCGTATGAAGCTGAAGAGGCGTCATATCCTCGTCAAGCCTATCTGATATGGACATCGTTGGCTTTACTTTTAATGCTCTATGGGTTTGTACGTTTGGTGATGGCGGTTGTCCGTGATCATCGTAGCTAGCTTTGACAAACCAGATACCAGTAATGATCGATAGATCAGGAAAGGAATATAACGCATGAATATGAAACCACGTTCTATCGTGATAGCAACAAGTCTGGCAATGGCAGCGACTAGTATGTCAGCAACCGCTGCAAGCAGTTATGCCGATCAAATATCAGGGTCAGGTTTTGGTACAAGCAACAATAGTATGGCTCAAGACCAAAACCGTAATAATATCAATGTGTCAACGCAGGCATTTGCAGGTGGTGTTCCGGGGCAGGCCACCACTCAAGAGGCGGTCAATGCCGCAAGTTTACCAAGTCAGTCGGTAATCAATACCACGCGCCCTTACCAAGATATCAATACGCAAGATATGATGTTTGGTGAGCAGCTGTTTCGCGGCGCATTCTCGACCACTTCTGGCTCTACTTTTAATGATAGCTATGTGATAAACCCTGGCGATAATGTTCAAGTAAGAATGTGGGGTGCCTATCAGTATGCAGCTACTATGACAGTTGATCCACAGGGTAATATTTTCTTACCAAATGTTGGTCCAGTTCGTATTTCTGGTGTACAAAATGGCAACCTACAAAACGTTGTTAAGAGTGCAGTCAGTCGTATCTATCGTTCAAACGTGGGCGTTTATGCCTCCCTAGAACAAGCACAACCAGTCAAAGTATTTGTCACAGGTTTTGTCAAACAGCCAGGTTACTATGGCGGTCTTGCTGCAGATTCAGTACTGTCTTATTTAGATAGAGCAGGCGGTGTTGATCCAACACGCGGCAGTTATATCGACATTCAAATCAAACGTAACGGTCAAATGCTACAGCAAGTCAATCTTTATGATTTCCTGCTAGCGGGTAAATTGCAGGCATTTTCATTTCGTGATGGTGATGTGATCACTGTCGCTCCACAGAAAAAAACGTTTGTCGTAAGCGGCCAAGTTCAAAACGAATATACTTTTGAGTTTGATGTGAACGATTTGACTATTGGAGATGTATTGCAAGTTTCCAATCCAGCAGCCAACGCTACTAATGTCAGTATTACTCGCAGTGCAGGACGGGCACAAACGGCAGAGTACTATTCATTAAGCGAAGCTCAAAACGTGCCCGTTTATAATGGCGATCAAATGGTAGTAACGTCCGATCGCTATGCAGGTACTATCGCTGTGCAGGTAAAAGGTGCACATACTGGTAATGGTGCAATGGTCGTGCCATATGGTGCACGTTTAAAAGATATCGTGCCACAATTGCAGCCAAGCCCACTGGCCAAGCTGACACACTTAACGATATACCGTCAATCTGTTGCTGAACAACAAAAACGTATGATTAACGAGTCGCTTGATCGTTTAGAAGAGCTAACGTTAGCGACACAGTCTACGACTCGTGAGGAGGCAGCACTACGTCAAGATGATGCTGCACTGGTCAAGCAGTTTGTTGCTAAAGCTCGCAATGTACAAACTGATGGTCAAATTGTCGTGGTGCCAAACTCGTGGCAAGATATTATCTTGCAACAAGGTGACATCATTGAGATACCAGCACAAACGTCGGTAATTACAGTCAACGGCCAAGTACGAGCACAAGGGGCACTTACCTTCAACCCGGACTATACCGTTGGTGATTATGTGGCCAATTCTGGTGGTTTCTCTGATAATGCTGATAGCAAAGATATCCTAATTATTCATCAAAATGGTGCCAGTGAAGTTGTGAACACTGCTTATCGTATTCAGCAAGGCGACGAGATTATGGTATTACCAAAAGTCAAAACCAAGCGCGTAGAGATTGCTCGTGGTTTGTCGCAGATTGTTTATCAATTAGCAATCGCTGCCAAAGTGATTTTAGATCTATAATGGTTGTTTAGTCATTATTTGTTAAGCAGCGACTTTATCAATTGAATTAAAAAGTGATGTACAAAGGTATCAGAGATGGCAAAAAGCGTAGCGGATAAAGACAAGGTATCAAGTGTATCTACCTCTAATAATGCGCTACCTTTGATATCAAGCAATCAAGAATCACCAAAGAAACTTGCAGTGATCGGTAAGGGGATGCGTCAGAACAACTTATTGTTATCACAAGTTTTGCAAGCGGACATCCATCGCTGGTATCCATGGTCAAAATTGCACCGAAGCCTAGCGAGTCGTAAAAGAACATTACAACCTGATGCGTTTATTGGATGGGGCCATAAAAAAAGCTTTCAAAGAGCCAGCAAAGCCGCTACGCGTCAGAGTTTGAGCGCGTTAAGTATTGAAGATGGTTTTTTGCGCTCATTAGATTCAGGTGTTAGTAGCCGCCATAGCTTGAGTGTGGTTGTCGATGATATTGGCATTTACTTTGATATGACGCATCCCTCGCGCCTCGAGCAGTTGATTATTGAGCGTGCTAAAAACGCTGATACCAATAATTACGAATTAGATGAAGCGCGTGCTCGGCAATTGATGGCACGTCTCTGTGACGAAAAGCTTAGTAAATATAACTCAACGATCGACTGTCCGTTATTGGATGATTTAGTCAATGAAGCAGCTACTCATGTAAAAGAAGGCTCGTTGAAGGCGCATGTTTTATTAATTGACCAAGTAGCTGGTGACGCATCTATCAAAGGTGCTGGTGCTAACAAACGCCAGTTTAAGCAAATGTTAAAGTCAGCTTGTCGTCAGCACCCTCATGCTCATATTTGGATAAAAGCTCATCCTGCGTCAAAATCAGGCTACTTAACCAGTTTAAAATTGCCCAAAAATGTCAAAATACTGACTCAAGCGCTCAATCCAATAGCATTGCTATCACAAGTGGACCATGTTTATACAGTCAGCTCCCATATGGGGTTTGAAGCCTTAATGCTAGGTAAAACGGTCCATTGCTTTGGAATTAATTGGTACAGTGGTTGGGGTTTAACTGATGATAGTGGGGCACCCAAACGCTTACTAAAAATAGTAAGGCAACGTCGTCTAGCATTGCTTCCTACAGTATCATACAGGATGCGAAATACTACATTGGAAACGTTATTCTATAGTGCTTATATTGATTACAGCCGATATGTAGATCCAGCGACGAAACAAGCTTGTGATATTGATACGGCTATTAATTGGCTAATTACGAACCGATACTGGCAAGCGCGTCTGGATGGTAACTTGACGATATATGAATTTAGTCGCTGGAAACTGCCGTTTGTGAAAGCATTTACAAATCTTCCGCGCACGACTTTATTTATTAAGCCAAAACCGCGTCTAAAAAACTTATTACATCCAGATCATTTTCGTGTCAACTATCATCAGCCTTTGTTGGTATGGGGACTAGCGAAACGTCAACAGATATATAAGAAACTACAGAAAAAAGCTACCGAGCAGCCCTCAGGTATAACATCTATTTATTGTATGGAAGATGGGTTTATTCGCTCGAATGGTTTAGGTGCCACACTATTGGCACCATTGTCTGTTGTGGTAGATAAACAAGGTATTTATTATGATGCGACACAGCCTTCAGACTTAGAGATATCACTACGTGAATGTCAGACGCTGAGTTCACAGCAAAATGCACGCGTACAAATGCTTCAAGAAAAACTGCTGACTCAGCGAGTGAGCAAATATAATGTTGGCGCGGGTATAGGTATTTCTAGTATCCGACATAACTCTTGGATGCAGGATGCCAAAGTATCTGGAAAACGGCGCATTCTTATTATCGGTCAGGTAGAAGATGATTTATCAGTACAGTACTGTGGCTCAACAATAAAGACAAATAGTGGTTTGATTGAACGTGTAAGACAAGATAATCCAGATGCTTACTTGATTTATAAGCCGCACCCAGATGTAGAAGCAGGACTGCGAGCGGGTAAGGTCACAGAAGCATGCTTAGGTCAGGTGGAGGCTGTTGCTTATGATACCGCGATGCCTGATTGCTTAGAGTGGGTCGATGCAGTACATACGATTAGCTCACTAACTGGTTTCGAGGCATTGCTCCGCGGTTTGGATGTTACCTGCTATGGTTTACCATTTTATGCAGGCTGGGGTTTAACTAAAGATATCGACGCAAAATTATCGCCAAAAGCTGAATATCTAGAAAGGCGTCAACGAGACATACCATTGTCTCTTGAGCAGTTAATATATTGTTCGCTAATACGTTATCCATTATACCGTTTGCCTGATGGTTATGGTCTTGCACAAGTAGAGCAGGTGATTGACTATCTATACCCTCCCAAAAGTTTGTGTCTACTTGAGGGCAATGAAGAAGTTCAAAATAAAGTATCTAATAGCGTAAATAATTCAGTTAAAGATTCAATATCACTTATATCGGCACTACCTGAACAGATCAAGCGCCAAGCTGCCATAGGTTTTATGCAGCAGCGGCACCGATGGCAACAGCGACTGCGTAAAATATCTCATTAATTAACATCAAAAGCACTATGTAATTCCATTGCGACAACGATGTAATTTTTCGGTATAATAATTATTACACTATGTATTTTTATATTATTAACTAACTCTTTTTACCTCTGTATATCCTCTTTCATTTAATGGTAGCCTCATACTATGGCAGCTTCGATGTCTCACTTGCTCACTCATCGACATGTCTTGCTACTACAAGGGAAAATGGGTGGGTTTTTTAATCGCTTTTCATCATTTTTGCAAACGCAAGGTATTAAAGTTAGTAAAGTTAATTTCAATGCTGGCGATGCTTTTTTTTATCACCATGACAACACTTATGAATATACTGATACTTTAGCCCAGTTCACTTCTTGGCTAAAGTCTTTTATCAAAGAGCATGATATTGATGCAATTGTTTGTTTTGGCGATTGTCGTCCGCATCATACACAGGCGGCATGTTTAAGTGAACGACTAGGCATTTCATTTTTCGTATTTGAAGAGGGCTATTTGCGTCCTGATTATATTACTTTACAAGAACATGGCATTAATGGTTATTCACGCCTAAGTATAGATGATATTAAAGCGCTCAAAAAAGCCAATGATAAGCCGCTATATACACACAATCGTTTTTATCGTCTGAGTATCGCTGCTATCGTTTACTATATTGTGGCTTGGCTCTATAAGAGACGCTATCCTCACTATTCACATTATCGTGGTATGACCGCATGGCAAGAAGCAATCGCTTGGCTCAAAGCACCATGGCGCAAGTTGCGAGATTATATACCCGACAAACAGTTGCAAAATAGGCTTACTAAATATGAAAGTAACAATTATTTTCTGATCAGTTTGCAAGTTCATAATGATTCACAGATTACTCATCACAGTGATTATCGTGATGTGGTACAGTTCATTGATGAGTCTATTGCAAGCTTTGCAGACTATGCTAATAAAAAGCAATTGCTTGTGTTTAAGCATCACCCACTAGATCGTGGTCATCGTGACTACCGTGAGCTGGTAGCTAGTTTGGCTGAGCGTTATCAAGTGGCACACCGAGTGTTCTATGGCTGTGATATGCACCTACCAACGCTTATGAAATATAGTATCGGTATGGTTACTATCAATAGCACTACTGGGCTACAATCGGTTTATCATAAAAAGCCTACCAAAGTTATGGGCCGAGCAATCTACGATACTCCAAAACTAACAGATCAGCAGCCACTCAAAGGTTTTTGGCAACAGCCTAAGAGTCCAGACAATGAGTTCTATCTAAGGTTTCGTGAATATCTGATAGAGCAGACCCAGATAAATGGTGCTTTCTATGGTAGATCACCATGGATGTATAAATATCTACATCAAGCTAAAAACTATAATATAGAGGAAGGTTTTTCCAAAAATAGTTTGCCTAAATAGTTCATTTAATTCTGTTCATGGGCACTTTATTCAGAATCTATATGTTGATCAGCTTTCAATAAGTGTCTGGTTTTCTAAATTTATTGTTTCTAAATACCTTCCTTGACCTGCAAATCATACCTCTGCTACTAAAATCGCCTTACTTTGTGGTCGAAAACTGCTAGAATACTCTTTCATGCGTGCGCATAAGAGTTAATATGCTTGGCTATATATTCTAGGCGACGATATTAGTAAAATCGGCTCGTTTTAACTGGTCTACTCTCAACGAAGCAAAAGTATCTTATTGATTGCACATGACAATATCTGTTCTTTCGTTTAATTATTCTATCACCTTTAATTTAGTAGGCGCTTTGTGACTGCATTAGCCAATATTCGTAACTTTTCAATCATTGCCCACATTGATCATGGTAAGTCGACCCTTGCCGATCGTTTTATTCAGATGTGCGGTGCCTTGCAAGATCGCGAGATGCAGGCGCAGGTGCTCGACTCGATGGACATTGAGCGTGAGCGCGGTATCACTATTAAAGCACAATCGGTAACATTATTTTATGATCACCCAAATGGTGAGCGTTATCAGCTGAACTTTATTGATACACCGGGTCACGTCGATTTCTCATACGAAGTATCACGTTCGTTAGCCGCTTGTGAAGGCGCGCTATTGGTCGTTGATGCCGCCCAAGGCGTAGAGGCTCAGTCGGTTGCCAATTGCTATACGGCAGTGGACCAAGGTTTAGAAGTGATGGCAGTTCTTAATAAAATTGATTTGCCACAAGTCGAGCCTGAGCGTGTTATTCAAGAAATTGAGGATATTATCGGTATTGATGCAGTAGATGCGCCGCGTGTATCAGCGAAATCCGGTCTTGGTGTCGATAAGTTATTGGAAGCCTTAGTCGAGTTTATTCCAGCACCGACTGGCGACCGCGAAGCACCCCTACAAGCGTTGATTATTGATTCATGGTTTGATAGCTATTTGGGCGTGGTCTCGCTCGTTCGTGTACGCCAAGGAACCGTGAAAAAAGGCGATAAGATTTATATCAAATCAACGGGCGATGCTCATCCAGTAAGTTCTATCGGTGTATTCACACCAAAACCTGTCGATACTGGTATCTTAGAAGCGGGTGAAGTAGGCTTTATTATCGCGGGTATTAAAGACATTGCTGGTGCGCCAGTTGGTGATACGATTACCCATGCAAAGACCCCTGACGTCGACCGTATTCCAGGTTTTAAACAAATCACGCCACAAGTATATGCTGGTATGTTCCCAGTAGACTCTAGTGATTTTGAAAAATTCCGTGAAGCGTTGCAAAAACTACAAATCAATGATGCCTCGTTATTCTTTGAGCCTGATACCTCAGACGCATTAGGCTTTGGCTTTCGTTGTGGCTTCTTAGGCATGCTACACATGGAGATTATCCAAGAGCGCTTAGAGCGTGAGTATGACTTGGATTTGATCACCACCGCCCCGTCAGTGATCTATGAAATTGAAAAGAAAGGCGGCGACGTCATCTATGTTGATAACCCATCAAGACTGCCTGAGCCCAATAACATCGAAGAGTTCCGTGAGCCAATTGCGCGCTGTCAGATTCTGGTACCGCAAGACTACCTAGGTAACGTCATGACGCTATGTATCGAGCGCCGCGGTGTGCAGGTTGATATGCGCTTTATGGGTAAGCAAGTTCAGGTTATCTTTGATATTCCGATGGGTGAAGTGGTCATGGATTTCTTTGACCGTTTAAAATCAGTCTCGCGTGGTTTTGCATCACTGGACTATAATTTTGATCGTTATCAAGTTGATAAATTGGTCAAAGTTGACGTGCTAATCAACGGTGATAAAGTTGATGCCTTGGCGATGATTGTGCACCAAGATCAAGCACGTTTCCGCGGTAATCAGCTAGTGACCAAGATGAAAGAGCTGATTCCACGTCAGATGTTTGATGTGGCGATTCAAGCAGCAATTGGTAGTCAAATTATCGGTCGTAGTACGGTAAAAGCCATGCGTAAAGACGTATTGGCCAAATGTTATGGCGGTGATGTGTCACGTAAGAAAAAGCTATTGTCTAAGCAAAAAGCGGGTAAAAAACGCATGAAGCAAGTAGGTAACGTGGAGATTCCACAAGAAGCCTTCTTGGCTGTCTTGCAAGTTGATAGTTAATAGACAGTTCTATCTCAGATAGTTTTTGTACATAGCAGCAGTTGAATATCGTTAATTTTATCGTCAAAGCAGCTAGACAAGCAGCATGTTAATAGGCAATTTGGTATGGATTTTGATTTCAATTTAATTTTAGTGCCGTTGACTATAGGCTTAGGGATTGTCTGGCTGTTAGATAAGCTTGCGTTTAAGCAGCGCAAAACTCGCGGGCGAGGCAAAGAGAGCCTGCTGGTACGCTGGGCTTATGACTTCTTTCCTGTATTGGCAGTGGTATTAATAGTACGCTCATTTTTAATTGAGCCTTTTAATATTCCATCGTCTTCTATGGTGCCAACGTTATATACGGGTGATTTTATTGCGGTCAACAAGTATGCGTATGGCGTTCGTCTACCGCTAACGTATAATAAAGTTTTGGATACTGGCGAGCCTGAGTATGGCGATGTAGTGGTATTCCGTTATCCTGAAAACCCAAGCATTTACTATATCAAACGCTTGATTGGGTTGCCTGGTGATACCGTCAGCTACAATCAAGGTACAATCTCTATTAATGATGTACCAGTGGAGACGACGCCTGTCGATTTTTCGGCAAGTGCAGAGTTGACATCACAACTTTATTTACCAGGACAAGTTGGTCCAGGTCAGGTGCTCACAGAAGAGAGTGCTGCTGCGATGGGTCAGGAAGAAGAGGACGCCGCACAGTATTTTCAAGAGACACAGGGTGAAAACACACACCTTGTTCGCTACTTAGATGGCATGAACAGCTCACAGTATGCTCCCTTCCTGCAGCAACAATCACCAGAAGTTGTGAGCTCAGAAGGTACAGAGTGGCGTATCAAAGTGCCAGAAGGTCAATATTTTGTCATGGGTGATAATCGCGATCGCAGTGCAGATGGTCGCTTTTGGGGTTTTGTCCCTGATGAAAACTTAGCGGGTAAAGCTGTCTATATATGGATGCATAAGCCACCTGGATTAAATCTACCAACCTTTGAACGCAATGGTACTATTGATTAGTATCGTGAGTACTCTATTGGTTGATTTATCGATAATAGTTTTATGCTAATATCGTTACTATTCAATAAATAGCGTTCTACTATCTAATTTATAGGTATAGAACGCTATTAAAAATAGTCATCTATCAATCGAGGGTTTCCATCATGCAGCAGTTATCTGGTCTTGCCACGCAGCGCGGTGCTAGTGTGACAAACATCGTTCTCATTATTATGATGTTGGGTATCGCAGTTAAACTGCTGGTGGCCATTGTACCTGCTCAAATTGGTGACTATCAGCTGACTAAGCTCTTGAGTGCAGAGCTTAAAGTAGCCAATGACAATAACGAGACAGCCAAGCAGTTCGTTGAGCGTGTTAACAAACAGCTATCCATCAATGCTGACTATGACACCAATGCAGAAGATGTATTCACTTTTACCAATAAAAAAACGGGCCAATTGGCCATTCATAAAGAATATGCAGTAACCAATACGTTTTTTAGCAATGTCGATATCGTGAATCGTTTCGAAGGAGACATCGATATGGCTACAGCAGAATAAATAATCATAATATGGGACAGCGCTTTAGTGTCCTCAACAAAATCAAATATATACTTTTATTAAACTAAATCTGTAAAACAGAAGGGATAACCACAAGCCACGCATGAAACCAACTTCGCAACATTCCCAAGCGGTTCTTACTCCTAAAAAAAATAGCACGTCTGTCGACACGCTTGTTGTTAGCTCAGAATTTACTCAGCGCTTAGCAGTCTTAACGCGCAAGTTAGGCTATGTGTTTAATGATTTGAGCCTGCCAAAGCTTGCATTGACGCACCGCTCATTTGATAGCAAAAAAAACTACGAGCGTCTAGAGTTTTTAGGTGATGCGCTTTTGGGTATGATTGTGGGTGAGGCTTTATACCATCGTTATCCTAATCAAAACGAAGGGCGTCTAACCCGTATGCGTGCAACTTTGGTTCGCCAAGAATCACTGGTTATTATCGCGCAAAATCTAGAGCTGTCTAACCATCTCATATTAGGCGTGGGTGAACGTAAGGGTGGTGGCCGTAATCGTGCTTCTATATTGGCGGATGCGGTAGAGTCTTTGATTGGTGCCATCTATTTGGACAGTCAAGATATGGATATCACTCGTCATTGCGTACTCTCTTGGTACGGAGACTTGATTGACAACGTTAATGACCAAAAAGCACTAAAAGATGCGAAGAGCCGTTTGCAAGAGTGGTTACAGTCCAAGCAATTTGATTTGCCAAACTATGAGCTTATGGAAACACGTGGCAACGCTCCTCATCAAATTTTCGTAGTACGCTGTCACGTGAATATTCAAAACTGCCCTGATATCACTGAATCTGGTGAAAGTCGCCGTATCGCTGAGCAAAAAGCAGCAGAACTTATGATTAATCAGCTGCACAAACTTCCAGGATCCGCTAAGAAACGCTCTTAGCGAATATTTGCAGGCGATTACAAGCATATTTCTGAGTCAACAATGCCGCTTTTAAGTGATGAGACCTGAAGCGTTATAGACCTAATTTACCTTACATACTATTTATTTCAAATATTACCAGCCGATATCCAATAGTAACTACACCGACAAACTATTAAGTCATCTTTGGCTGGATATAAACCCTATAGGATTAACTTATGAGCAATCACCCTGATGTGCCATCGAATAATGAAGATAGTACTCAAAATATGATTGAAAATACAGATGTCGATACGAATGCCGATAGCGTAGAAAATATCACAATCGACAACGATATGGCGATTGAAGAGTTTTTTGCGCCAAATATGAATGCTCGTATGGCTGATGACTTCAGAGCTGGTTATGTTGCCATTGTTGGACGTCCAAACGTGGGTAAATCAACGTTGATGAACCACTTATTGGGTCAAAAGCTGTCTATTACTTCGCGTAAGCCGCAAACGACGCGCCACCGTATTCATGGCATTTTGTCCAATCATGAGATGCAGGCAGTGTTTGTAGATACGCCAGGTATTCATCGCAATGAAGTACGGGCTATTAATGAGCGTATGAACAAAGCGGCAGTATCTGCTCTAGTAGATGTTGACCTAGTATTGTTTGTTGTTGACTCAGATCAATGGCGTGATGATGATCTATTGACGTTGCAAAAGCTTGGTGATACCAATTTGACTGTTGTATTGGTCATTAATAAATCAGATACTTTAAAAGATAAAGGCAGCGTATTGCCGCTTATTGAAACCTTTAATGAAAGTTTTGACTTTGCTGATATCGTTCCAGTATCGGCGCTTAAAAACCAAAATTTAGATCGTTTGCAAGAAGTGATTGCCTCACATTTACCAGTTGCTGCACCTATTTATGATACAGAGCAAATCACTGACCGTTCAGAGCGATTCCTAGCCAGTGAAATCATTCGTGAAAAAATCATGCGTAGTGCGGGAGATGAAGTGCCGTACGACTTGACCGTACAGATCGATGCGTTTAAAGATGAGCCTGCGCATACAGATCCAAAGACAGGGCGTCCACGTAAAGCATGTACTTTTATTGATGCAACTATCTATGTTGAGCGCAGTGGTCAAAAAGCCATTGTCATTGGTGATAAGGGTCAACGCATCAAGCAAGTCGGTATGGATGCTCGTAAAGACATGGAGCAGCTGTTTGACAAAAAAATCATGCTAACGCTATGGGTCAAAGTTAAACGTGGCTGGTCTGATGACGAACGTGCATTAACCAGTTTGGGATATTGATAGCAATCAAGGATATTGCGGTAGTGCTACTATCCATATGTTAAATGCTGAGGTAATAAACGATGCGTAACGAAGCGTTAATTGGTTATTTATTACATCAGCGTCCTTATCAAGAAAAGCGTGCGTTGTATTATCTTTTTTCTCAGCAGCATGGTGTGATACATGGTATTGGGAAAAAAGGCGCACCGCTATTTATGCCTTTACAGCTATTTGCCACTGGCAAACGCGACCTAAAAACATTCACTCAAATCCAGATTACTTCGCAAACCACTCGTCAAACAAATAACGAGCAAAAAGAGGGTATCTCTGCCATACTTTCTACTGTGCCTTACAGTAATATCAATGGACAGCACCAATATGCGGCGTTGTACCTTAATGAGATACTGTGGCGGTTGTTACCGACCGAAGATCCAATGCCAGTATTGTGGCAACATTATCAGGACAGTCTACAGCAGCTGAAGCAACCTTTAGATAATAATGAGCTTCGTTTATGTTTGCGCCAATTTGAGCAGCACCTATTCAATGAGTTAGGTTTCACCTTAACGCTAACGCATGACAACATCGAAGATACTATCGAACCTGATTGTGTGTATCGCTTTTTACCTGATGTGGGGTTACTGCCAATCATGCAGGAAGTTATAGAGTCTGAGCATTTAAATAGTACTACCGGACAAACTATATTTAAGGGTATCGATATTCTCGAAATGGCCTACCTAGGTATTACTAAAGCAACGCTGAATAATTGGTCAAAGCTACATCGGCATCTGATAGATCATCTACTTGATTATCAACCATTACAAAGTCGGCTACTATGGCAACAGCAGCAACGTTATCAATAAAGAGATTGTTATTTTTAAATCTCTTTACTGTTTAGCACAGCTAGCAGTCAGTAGGATGATCTGAATTAAGCTTATATTTAACAATACCTGCTTGATTAAACGAGATTTGATACATCGATTCATTATAAGAAGATGTAGGGCAGTACTTGATATGGCCGAAGTGACCTCGAGGCTTGCCACTATCACCCCAAAACTTTGTATAGTGACGTCTGCTCCCGACTCTTAACTTCAAGGTGCTATATTTCAAGTTCAGCTGCTCTTGAGTTAATAGAGTATCTACTCGAGCATCAAAACGTTTATTATCATTTGTATCTACGAATGCCAAAAGGGTTTTGTCAGCATTTCTATTGCAGCGTCTTCCATTATTTGACAAGCAAACCAATACATCCTGTCTGGTGATGTAGCTTTCAGCTTTTGCCAAAGCGAGGGTATTTTGTAATTGGGTTTTGACACGTCTGGCTTCCATACGCGTTAATTGTGTCAATATGCTAGGCATTGCAATCGCTACTATGATAGCCAATACCGTTACAGTAACAATAAGTTCAACGAGAGTGAAGCCATTCCTACCTTTGGCTCCTAAAACGTGCAAATTTGTCGCAGAGTGTTTGTTACGTATAGTTAACTGATGCGGTGGAGCGTACAACTTATTTATTCGAAATATCAGCTTACCATGATTAAGTATTCCTTTCACCGAAGTAGATACAGGTAAAAACACTATTAGTAATCTGTGATAATTTGATGATGTCTTATAAAGCGATTTCATAGGTTGCTACATCCTATAGCTTCAGATTTTCTAAATAAAATAATCGCGCTTATTTGCAATAGGTAGCTAGTCTATTATGCAAAGAGCAATGCTTAATAAAGACTAGTATTTTGGCTTGTTGGCCATATACAAAATTATTACTTATCTATAAATTATTTCTAATATGAAATAATGTTGACTATTGTAATATAAACAGAATATATGTCTAGTGTCAAAAAATGTTTCAATTAGTGAATAATTCATATTAGCAATAGAGAAAAATAATTAATTGTAATAAAATATGTGCAAGTGATGGGCAGTTTTTGTTCCACTGTCTATCGTGAACTGACATACAAAAGATAAGAAGCGTAAGGTGTGTTAGTTCTAGGTAACTTAGAATGGCTATTGTGTTTTAGTTACAACATTATCGTGTAATAATGTGTAGCTCGCTAACGAAAAAAGTTGTAAACTGAATTAATAATCGCTAAGCTACGTCTTAATTAGTTTCGCTTTGTAACTCAAAATGTGTAAAAGATGTCTAATTTAGAGCGTCTTGAGAATCGGTTTTGCTTAACGCATCACTAAAATTATCCTTTGGAGGAAGTCCATGAAATTGAATAAAATAGCTCTAGCTCTAGTAGCTGTAACAGCAGCGCCTATGGCAGCTAACGCTGGTGTTACTATCAGCCCGTTACTATTAGGTTATCACATGACTGAAGAGTTCAGTGATACGTCTGATAAACAGCGTGAAGTGTTGACCACTGGTAAGAATTTACAGACTAATACAGATCGTCTTGGAAATCCTAACGGCGGCGTAGCTAAAGAAAGCAGCCTATATACTGGCGCAGCTTTAGGTATTGAGCTGACTCCTTCTACTCAGTTCCAAGTAGAATATGGTGTGTCTGATGCAAATGGCGAAGCTTCCGAAGACTCAGCTAAATCTGGTGCTAACCGTTTCGATATCGAACAAACCATGATCTCTGGTAACTTCTTGATCGGTACTGAAGAGTTTACTGGTTATACTGATAATGCACTTAAGCCATATGTACTAATTGGTGCTGGTCAATCTAAAATCGAAGTAGAAAACCAAGAGCAGTACACTAACTCTAATAATGAAGTAGTTGAGGCTGGTACTGAAGTATCAAACTCTAAAGACACTATCGGTAACCTAGGTCTAGGTGCTATGTATCGTATCAACGATGCACTAAGCCTACGTGGTGAAGCTCGTGCAATTCATAACTTTGATAACAACTGGTGGGAAGGCATGGCTTTGGCCGGTCTAGAAGTTGTACTTGGTGGCCATCTAGCGCCTACAGTAGCTGTACCGCCAATGGAAGAGCCAATGGTTGACAACACTCCAGTAGTTGTTGTTGAAGCTGACCTTGATTCTGACGGTGATGGCGTACCTGATAGCATGGATGCATGCCCAGGCACTCCAATGAATGTAGTGGTTGATGAGCGCGGTTGCCCAGTACCAGTAGATATTACTGACGAGCTGAAAATGGAACTACGTGTATTCTTTGATAACGACAAATCAGCTATCAAAAACCAATACAAGCCAGAAATCGCTAAAGTAGCAGAAAAAATGCGTGAGTATCCTAACTCTACAGCTCGTGTAGAAGGTCATGCATCTAAAACTGGTCCTTCAGCACGTTACAACCAACGTCTATCTGAAGCTCGTGCTGTTGCTGTTAAATCTATGCTAACTAACGAATTCGGTATTGCTCCAAACCGTCTATCAACTGTTGGTTATGGTTATGACCAACCAATCGCATCAAACGATACTGAAGAAGGTCGTGCTATGAACCGTCGTGTTTATGCCATCATCACTGGTGACAAAACTATGACTGTTGAACAAACTAAGGATATGGTTGTTCAGTAAATATTGGACAATTAATCGTATAGTTAGATATATGGTTACAAAAAAAGCCACCCAATTGGGTGGCTTTTTTTATTTATGTATTGAGAAAAGTAAGTTATTTCATAAATTTATGAATCAATAATGTTATACTAGCCACCCAAACATTCTGTAAATTGACAGAATGTACATTAGCATAGCTATCTGTACGATGAATTTATCGGCATAGATATTTGATTATATTGAGATTTTCTGAGCGATAGCATTTATTGTGTATCATCTAGAATTCAATATCTATCTGATTGATGATAAGAGTTTATCCAGCGGCGCTTATTGCTACTGCATTTTTTTAAGACGACACGAGCATTTTATATGGCGAACGATATCAAACACCTGCGTAACATTGCAATTATTGCCCACGTTGACCACGGTAAAACAACTTTGGTTGATAAATTATTACATCAATCTGGTACTTTTGGCGATCGTGCAAACATTGCTGAACGTGCAATGGATTCAGGTGATATTGAGCAAGAACGTGGTATTACTATTTTGGCTAAAAATACAGCCATTCGTTGGACAGATCAGACTTCAGAAACTGAATACCGTATTAATATCGTTGATACCCCAGGTCACGCCGATTTCGGTGGTGAAGTTGAGCGTGTAATGTCAATGGTTGATTGCGTACTTTTGGTTGTTGATGCTGTCGATGGCCCGATGCCTCAGACTCGTTTTGTAACGCAAAAAGCATTTGAACAAGGTCTAAAGCCGATTGTTGTTATCAATAAAATTGACCGTCCTGGCTCACGCCCTGATTGGGTAATGGATCAAATTTTTGATTTGTTCGATAATCTAGGTGCAACTGATGAACAGCTTGATTTTCCAGTGGTTTATGCATCAGCGTTAAATGGTATTGCAGGTTTGGAAGCAGACGATTTAGCTGATGACATGACGCCACTATTTAAAACTATTGTTGATGTTGTACAAGCACCACAGGTTGATGCAGACGCACCATTCCGTATGCAAATCTCAAGCCTTGATTACAACAGCTTCGTTGGTGTTATCGGTATTGGTCGTATCCAGCGCGGTAAGGTGAAAGTTAATACACCAGTTACTGTCATTGATAAGCATGGTAAGACACGTAACGGTCGTATCTTAAAAATTATGGGCTACCATGGCCTTGATCGTATTGATGTTGAAGATGCACAGGCTGGTGATATCGTTTGTATCACGGGTATCGATGCACTTAATATCTCAGATACGATTTGTGATCCTAATAATGTTGAAGCATTACCAGCATTAACAGTTGATCAGCCTACCGTATCAATGAACTTCCAAGTAAATAACTCACCATTTGCTGGTCGTGATGGTAAGTTTGTCACGTCACGTAATATTCGTGAGCGTCTTGAGCGTGAATTGATTCACAACGTTGCACTACGTGTAGAAGACACTGAGTCTCCAGATAAGTTCAAAGTATCAGGTCGTGGTGAGCTTCATCTATCTGTGCTTATTGAAAACATGCGCCGTGAAGGCTTCGAGATGGGTGTTTCAGGCCCAGAAGTTATCGTAAAAGAAGTTGATGGCAAGCTACAAGAGCCGTATGAAAATGTTGTCTTCGATATCGAAGAAGAGCATCAGGGTTCTATCATGGAGCAGGTTGGTCTACGCAAAGGCGAAATGACCAATATGGAGCTTGATGGTAAAGGTCGCATGCGTATTGAAGCAACAGTACCAGCTCGTGGTTTGATCGGTTTCCGTTCTGAGTTTTTAACACTGACCTCAGGTAGTGGTATCATGACGTCAAGCTTCTCACATTATGGTCCGCAAAAGATCGGTGATGTGGGTGGTCGTTCAAACGGCGTATTGGTCTCTATGGCAAACGGTACTTGCCTAGGCTTCGCACTGTTTAACCTGCAAAAACGTGGTAAGTTATTTGCTGAGCCACAGCTTGAAGTTTATGAAGGTATGATTATTGGTCTTAACTCTCGTAACGATGATATGACGGTTAACCCAACAACCGGTAAGCAGCTTACTAACGTACGTGCTAGTGGTACTGATGAAGCGTTGACTTTGACACCAGCAGTTAAGTTTACGCTTGAGCAAGCGCTTGAATTCATTCAAGATGACGAGCTAGTTGAAGTAACACCAAAAGCAGTACGTATTCGTAAACGCTATCTGACTGAAAGTGAGCGTAAGCGTCACGGCCGTAGTAAGAAAAATGCATAATATTTTAGTTCAACTAAAATGAAGTAATAAAAAAGGCTAACATAAAGTTAGCCTTTTTTATTGTTTATTCATAAAGTTATAGTTTTTGATTTATGCTAAAAACAATGACTTATGGTGTGACAACTACGTAGTCGTTAGTATTAATCAAAATCTCTGATGGTTGGTCAACGACGATACGCACAGTATTATTGTTAATAACTTGTGATTTATAATAGTTGTCTTCTGCAACTGTACAGCCTAAACATCTTCCCATAGCATCCCAAGGCTCAACAAATAATTTTTGCTGCGCTTGATCGGCATTTCCACCGATAAGAGAGAAGGGCAGGCTCACGATATAGGCGGCAGTACCAGCCACAGCATTGACCAGTTGTAATGGTTTACCAACAATCGTGTCTACTACCATCGTCTCATATGAAGGGCCAAAGTCAGTTTCGTCTATTTCTATAGCTGCAAAAGTAGGTTGCATACTAGCAGCCATTAACGCTAAGGAAGTAAAGACAGGCAACAACTTCTGCTTAACTGCGCGTTTGTTTTTGGCTTTAACCGTCATAACGATATCCTAAAATTCACAATTAGTATGATTAATGGCTGCTGCTGTTTCCACATAGGAATATCGCGGCAACGACAGGTAAGGTAAGTATTACAGAAGAATAAATAGTGCGCACTATTTGTGTAAGTGCTAGCACTATTAAAGCAAGATGTAGACCAATAAGCAACAAGAATACATGGGATATTCTTATGTGAGTAAAAAATATATCAAAGTAGATTGTATTTATTTTTAGATAGTGGCGGACTTCTCTTTATTTAAGACAAAATTGCATATGATAAATAATTAAGCTTAAGCTAGCGGCTGACAATTTGGACAGTAAACACTGGCTCTACCGTTGAGCTTGATATTCTCTAGTACGGTATCGCAGTGTGGACAACGTTCTCCTTGTCTACCATAGACATTCAAAGTTTGCTGAAAATAACCAGTTTGACCACTAGCTACTGTGAAATCTCGTAGCGTTGAGCCACCAAGCTTGATAGCCTTTTTTAATGTATCTTTAATATGATCAACTAAAACTATCAGCTGCTCAAGTGATAGTTGATTGGCTGGGGTAGCAGGGTGAATACCTGATAGATAGAGGCTTTCCGTCGCATAAATATTACCGACACCTACCACGACTTTTTGTTCCATAATAACAGATTTGATAGCTCGTACGATGGACTGTGCTCGTTTGGTCGTGGGGCTTTTATTCGAACTTGTATCATTATGACCTTTCTCGGATAAGTTATTACGTTGAATAACGTTATACAGATACTCTGCGGTAAAATCTTCTGAGAGTGGCTCAGGGCCTAAGTGGTCCAGTAATTTGCTACCGTAATCTCTATACCATAATACTGAGCCAAATCGCCTTGGATCGTAATAATGTAGCTGAGATTTTGCGTTTTCAGCATCCCTAAATACTACTATCAGATGATCATGTTTACGTTTGTCAGTGCCATAACTGTGCTGCTGTAAACTACCTGACATGCCCAAATGGATCAAAAGCTTAAGTGGTGCTACTGTGGCATCATTATCGTTCATCGCTATGGGCAAAAAGTTAAGAACAAGATATTTTGCTCGGCGTTCAACGCTATCTAACGTGTAGTCAACCAGACTGCTCAAGTCATCTGGCATCACCCAACGTAGCTTTGGTTGAAAGACTTTTATGTCAATCACCTGTTGTCCTAACAATGGTGCAAGGCTAGTCTTGGTGGTTTCTACTTCTGGCAATTCGGGCATGATGTTTTATGACAACTCTATTTTTGAGTGAATGATTGGTAGCTTAGCATTTCAATTAAGCCACAGCGCGACGAGCATGCAAGATACCGTGCTGTTGTTCTAGTTTGGCGAGTAGCTTAGATAGATGCGCCAGCCCTGAAACTTCAATATGAAATTTCAAAAAGGCGATATTGTCATCGTTACTAAGCGTTTCAACTTTGCGGATATTGACATTCTCTTTATCAATGATCTGTGTCAAATCACGCAACAGGCCGCGTCTGTCATACGCCTCTACGTGGATATCAACCGGCTGATAGCGACCAGATTGTACTTGCCAAGCTGCCTTTATTTTGCGCTCAGGATCACGCTCGACCAAGCGCAGATACTCAGGGCAACCGCGGTTATGAACGCTGACACCTCGCGATAAGGTAATGTATCCAGCAATTGGCTCACCATGTACAGGGTGGCAGCAGCCTGCTAAATTGATTTCAATATTATCCAGACCATCGATACGGATTTTGTAGGCATCGAGCTTGCTTGCATCTCTAGTATCGACGTGCGGTGCAAAGTTCTCTGGTGGTATCTCAGGCTCCAGATGTAGCTGCCGAGAAATATGGCTGGTCAGCTGATTGAGACCAATATCACCTGTGACAAGCCCCACGATAATATCATCAGTCGTATTGACGTGGAAATGCTGGATATAGTCATTTAAGTCAATGCTATTGGGATGCACGGATAGGCGCTCAAGCTCTTTGCTAAGCATCTGACGACCTATTTCAATATTCTTATCACGGTCTTGTTTGTTGAACCATTGACGCAGTTTTGAGCGTGCGCGGTTGGTATGAATATAGCCCAGTGAGGCAACTAACCAATCACGATTGGGCTCACGCGATGCCTTAGTGATGATCTCAACTTGCTCCCCTGTTTTTAGCTGATAAGTCAATGGCACATAACGCTGATTGACTCGGGCTGCCTGCGCACGGTTACCAACTTGGGTATGCACATAATAGGCAAAATCGAGAACGGTTGCACCTTTTGGTAGCTCGGTGATGTCGCCGTCACGGCTGAAAATATAGATACGCTCGAGCTCATCAAAATCAACGAGTTGCTCTTCTTCGTCAAACTCCATGTCATCTAGCTCTTCGCCTGTCATGACAGATGAGCGTGGCTGATTACGGGTCTCGTTGTTAATAGAAAGTAGCTGACGTAGCGAGCTGATTCTTTGATTTAAGTAGTTGTCTTTTTTATTCTTCAGGCCTTCTTTGTAATTGACATGTGCGCACATGCCAAGCTCTGCCTCAAAGTGCATTTCTTGAGTACGAATCTGTACTTCAAGCGATTTGTTTTCGGCAATGACGGCGGTATGTAGTGAGCGGTAGCCGTTTGACTTTGGGTTGGTAATATAATCGTCAAATTGCTCAGGAATATAACGCCACAAACCATGTACCAAGCCTAAGACGTGATAACAGTCTGAAGGATTATTGACCAATACTCGTAATGCACGAATATCATAAAGCTGGTCAAAGGATAAACCTTTGAGCTTCATTTTGCGGTAAATAGAATAGATGTGCTTAACACGTCCGGATACTTCGCCCTCAATGCCAGCATTCGATAATGCCTCATTAAGCTTATCTTCTACACGCTGAATGTAAGACTCACGTTCGCTTCGCTTTTCGGAGAGTAGTTTGGCAATCTCTTTATACCTATCGGGTGCAAGGTATCGAAACGCTAGATCCTCAAGCTCCCATTTAAGCTGCGCGATACCTAGGCGATGCGCTAATGGGGCATAAATAGTCATGACCTCACGCGCGACACGAGTTTGACGCTCGGGCCTAGAAAACGTCAACTCACGCATGGCAAAGGTACGCTCTGCCAATTTGATGAGTACCACACGCACGTCGTTAGTGACAGAGATGAGCATGCTATAAATATTTGATAGCTGGTCACGCTGATTATTGACGAAATGATCTTCTAAGCGTTTATTGCTCTCAATAATCTCTGAGAGTTTTCCCATTGCTAAAGTATCTTTGACAAGGGTTAGGATATCCGGACCAAAATTTTTCTCGACTTCAGCGAGACTAATGATCGATTTGCGTGCACTGCGATATAGCATGGCAGCAACAAGCGCGTCTTCATCTTGATAGAGATAGGTCAATATGTCTGTCATGCCAATACCAGTGACGTAAGCACCTGAGCGCTCAGACTCGCTAGTATTCATGTGGCTACGGATAAACTCACAAGCAGCACTCAGATGAGGTACAGACTCTTGTCCGATACGCTTCGCCACATTGTCGAGCCAAGTGGGTACATCAATATTGGCTTGATCTAAATCAATGGATTCGAGCTCTTCGTCTGAGAGCGTATAGGTGTTGTCCAGATACTCGTTTTCAAGCGTCGGGTCGAGGCCATCATAAGTATGTGCCGCTGATCGATCGAAAGTCGTATGTAGCTTGTGAGTTGACAGCTGGTATTTGATATCGAGGGGAATTTGGGCGTAACTATTGGCAGACTGGTGGGAGCGTTGGCTCGCCACCAATTGCGCCGCAAGTGCTGCACTATCGGCCTGCGTGGTTTGTCCATCCACCAGCGGTAATCCTTCACGAATTTTTACCATAGCCGACTCCTCTTAGCTATTTTGAATTGATTATAACCTCATCTACTATGCACACACTCTGAATGAACGATTCATAAAGTGCCAGCTATAAACCAATACAACTGCTAAAAATCTGATTTTTAGCAGCTATAAAATGCGCGTAAAATATATAAAGCTATGAGTGCAAGTACTTCTTATACCCTTATTTAAAACATAAGAAGATTGTTTAGTATTATCTCACTTTGAAGTGACAAATCAAGCGAGGCTCTGTAATGACTATGGTTAATTGCGTGAAATAGCCGCGACTTATTGGCAAAAACTCATCCACATTTTGGGTTGGGCTATGCTGCTATGAAACGGCTATTTTGGATGCTCTCATTAATCGCATCATAAGGGTCAAAATTAAATCGCGACTTTTTCGAAGCGAGCGATAGATTCAACATGACCCGTATGACAGAACATATCCATGACGCCAGCATGAGTCAGACGATAGCCTTGCTCTAACAATGCTTTTGTATCACGAGCGAGGGTTGCTGGGTTACAGGAGACATAAACAATGCGCTCAGCATTGAATTTTGGCAAATACTGCATGATCTCCCAAGCGCCAGAGCGTGGTGGATCGATTAATAACGCGTCAAAGCCTTGATTGGCCCATGGCTTGTCCGTACAGTCTTTCGTCAAATCTTGGCTATAAAACTCAGTATTGTTGATACCGTTGCGACGCGCATTGTCAGCAGCACGCTCAGTCATGGCTTCGCTACCTTCGACCCCAACTACTGAGCCGGTCTCACCAACGAGGCGCGCGAGTGGCAAGCTAAAGTTGCCCAGACCGCTGAATAAATCCAATACTCGCTCACCTGTTTTTAAGTCTAACAAGTCACAAGCCAGCTTGGTCATTTGGCGGTTGACAGACAGATTGACTTGGGTAAAATCAGTAGGAATAAACTCAAACGTCAAATCATACTCTGGCAGTTGATAATACAAACGACCAAATTGTTCGCTCAAATCATCAGTATCTGTTAGTGCAATACGCTGGATGCTATCAGCGCCTTTCGACTGTAGATATAGCTGCCAATTGCGCACCGCAAAAAAACTTTTTAATTTGTCTATATCAGCATCTGACAATGGTTCTAAGTGACGCACGATAAGTGCAACGGGTTGGTTGCCATCAGGGAGTTCTGGCAATTCCTCACCCATCGCAAGCTCAAGCTGGGCAATCTTGTCACGGCTCTCTAGCGTGCTGATGAGCGTTTTTAGATTTTCGATCTCAAAACCAATACGTGGGTCTAAGATATGACACTCATTTAGCTCTGCCAAAAAGTTACTTGAGCGTTCACGAAAGCCAACAAGCGCGGTTTCTTTTTTGACGACATAGCGCACGCCCAATCGTGCTTTGGTACGATAGCCGAGGCGATCGCCGACGACAGGCGCGAGCCAATTATCAGGCTCTGCATTGGCTTGATGCATCAGCATCTCGGCAAGTACGGACTGCTTAAAGTTTATCTGTGCCTCTGGCTCCCAGTGCTGCAAGTTGCAGCCACCGCAGACGCCAAAATGTGGACAAGGCGGCACAGCACGTTCAGGATTTGGATTGGCAGTGATGCTGATTGCATCGCCTTCCTCAAAACTGGCACGGCTATTGGTTATTTTGACCAATGCGCTTTCACCTGGCAGCGCAAAACTCACAAAGACTGTTTTGCCATGCTTGTCTTCAGCGTGACCATCATCAACCCCAAAACCATTGCCATAGATGGCAACACCGCGACCGTCATGCGACAATCTATCAACGGTAAAAGGAATCGGCTCTGCATCTTTTAGACGACGACGCGTTTTTGATGAGGGCTTAGATTTTTTCTTGCTAGGCGGAATAGCAATCGTTTGGGTATCACTGGTTTGAGTAACATTGTTCTGCGATGTTGCATCAGTTGCTGTCGACGTTTTGGAATCGGTGGGTTGCATAAACCTGCCTTAATAATAAATAACTATAAGAGGAGAATAACAAACTGCTAATAATACGGTTTCTATAATTTGGGTGCCGATGACCAATCAGCGATGAACTCTTGATGTCGCGGGCTACCATCGGCTTGGGTATATTTGGCTAGATAGTCGTAGCTCTGCTGTTGCCAAGCATCGAAGTCTGGTGAGGACAGCTTTCCTGTCAGACGTAGCCAACGAAGATAGATGAGCCAAGTGTTCATCACATCAGACTCACAATAGATGGAGAGTGTCTGCCAATCACCACTACTGACGAGCGCGCCCACCATGCTACCATCAACGTCAGTTTTGCCCGGTAATCCATATAAACTGGCGACGATATCCATGGCTTCGCGGCGACTGGCACCGTACTGACTAAACCGATCCATCAAATCAAGGTGACGCGTATGGAAACGATTGACGTAGTTATCAAAGCGCATATTTTTGATACGTTCGCCTTCTTCAAACAGCCATGGCGCTGACAAATCATATTGCATAGCGCGATATATCAGTACAGGTATGTCAAAGCCTGAACCATTCCAGCTGATGAGCTGTGGCAAGGTTTCAAGATCACTGAATGCCCGAAAAAACTTGGCAAGAATGTCTTTTTCGCTAAACTTATCTGCGGTCAACGAAAATAGCGATAACTTGCCATCTTTGATATATAAAGCGGAAATACAGACAATGCGCTGCAATGGCAAGCGCATAAAATCGTGTCCTGCCTCTTGCGTGCGTATCGCCGTCAGCGCGCTCAACGTATCTGCATCATTAAGATCGGCCAATTGCGGATAGATACGGCGAGCCGCATCGATATCGGCGACCGTCTCAATATCAAAAACTAGTATAGGGTCGGACGGTAGAGCTTGTGACATAAAGAATCCTGCATTGTTATAAGCTTACTGTGCTGCGTTATCTGCACCATTATCGATATGACTGTCATCAACATTGTATAAACCTGTCGATAAATAACGGTCTCCACGATCACAGACGATAAAGGCGATAACGGCATCAGGATTATTTTTGGCTACTTGCGTTGCTGCCCATGCCGCTGCACCTGAGGACACTCCAGCAAAAATACCTTCAGTTTTTGCCAGTTTGCGCATGTAGACTTCAGCGATACGCTGATCGACATCCATAATCTCATCGACCAAATCTGCGTCAAAAATACCCGGCATATATGCGGCAGGCCAACGGCGGATGCCAGCAATAGAAGCTTCCTCATCAGGTTGCAAACCAATGATTTTGACGTCTGGATTTTGTTCTTTCAAATAACGTGAGACACCAGTGATGGTACCAGTGGTGCCCATGGAGCTAATAAAATGGGTGATTTTACCGTCAGTTTGCGCCCACAGCTCAGGCCCTGTAGTCAGGTAATGCGCGTGGCTATTGTCAGGATTATTAAACTGATCCAAGACGATGCCTTTACCATCGGCTTGCATCTGCAATGCCAAATCACGCGCCGCTTCCATGCCTTCATCGACTTCGATCAACGTCGCGCCGTAAGCAATCATGGCATCTTTGCGCTCTTGAGTAGAGTTGGTTGGCATCAGTAATGTCATCGGATAGCCGCGCATCGCCGCGACCATGGCTAATGCAATGCCAGTATTGCCGCTAGTGGCTTCAATCAACGTGTCGCCGGGTTTGATATCACCGCGCTGTTCCGCTTGATAAATCATATTAAAAGCAGGGCGATCTTTTACAGAGCCAGCAGGGTTATTGCCTTCTAATTTGGCCAATAACATCGCGCCATTTTCGATATGCTCTTGTTCAGGTAGACGCTGCAGTTTAACCAGTGGCGTTTGACCGACACAATCGGCAAGCGTGGTCACTTGAGTGATAAAGTTGGCATTTGACATGGCCGTCGCGGACATAAGGTATCCTTATTTATTTTTTAAAATATGTACTTGGGTGATCGCTTTGATTGGATCACTGTTTTTTATTGTTTGATCATAATTTGAGACAGCCGTTTTGTATATTGGTTTATGGTGATAAGCAAACCAAAACTTGGCGGCATTAGAGCACGCTCTCATTCATCATGAGGGTGAGCGGTCTATTGTGGCAAATAAAAAGTTGCGTCATTATATCATTTTGTTGCTAGCTGCGCTTATTGCATAAAAGAATAATGGTCACTGGGTTAGCCTATGACTGGTCATGTTTTGAGTGAGGCATCAATGTGTTTGGCAGTGTGGCCACGCTGTTTTTTGATAAAGTCAGTTTGTGATAGAGCAAGTCAACATTTAGCACGTCTTATCAAGAGTCTGTTAGTCAAAGTGACTATTTGACCAACCTCTAATGTTTAACCGCCATTTATAGAATCCTGTTAAGATAATCTTGAGCCATAAAAGGCGTATCATTAAAAAACAAGCTAGCAAGCTTAAGCATTTTTTATGGTAGCGTAGAGACCGTAACAAAATTCACAGACAGCATTTTCGTAGAGAGTAGAGCGAGCATGGCATATAAAAAACGTTTCAATACCAGCAGTGCCTATGGGCAGCTGATTATACTGGTGTTTTTACCCATCTGCGTGTTGGCTGCGGTGGGCGGTATTTTGGTATTTCACGAAACCATGCGTGCGAGCGATTCTGAGCAAGAAGTGTTGGCTGAAGCGGTGCTGATTCGTTATACACCCGCCATTGCAGAGCTGATTCCTGATTTATTAGAGCAAGAGCGTCAGCAGATAGGCAGCGGCGCTGCGGATGCGTCGCAAACGGCGATGACGACGCTCGAAAGCATACAAGATAAACTCGGGCGTATGCAGTCTGAGCAGCACGTACAGCGTATTGCTATTATCAATGAAGGCAATCAAGTATTGGCTACGGTAGGCTATGGTCTGAACGAGAAATGGCCGCTAATCAGTGATTCAGCAAAGTTTTTATCGCAAAAACCAACGCCTGTAGGCACGGCATATGGCAGCGTGTTGGGTGAGTTTGAAGGGCAGACGTTGTGGCTACTGGTCGATATGGATAACGAACCTCTTTATATCGCTCGTTATCGGATTGCGATGGCGCTGGTAATTACCGGCTTGTTCACTATTTTAATATTATTACTCAGCTTAAATATTTACTCAAAACGTTGGATTGCACCTATCTACGAGCTGCGTTTGCAATTGCAACGTACCCATGTTGATAACTTATATCAGCCTGTACCAGTAGAGTCGGATGGTGAGCTTAATTTATTACAGCAAGATTTGGTCAAGACATTCCGTCGACTCCATAGAAGTTTTCAAGAGCTTAAAGACCATGCCGAGCAAACCGAAGACGATCTGCGTTTGGCATTTGATGAGATGGAAATGCAAAACATCTCTATTCGAAATGCGCGTGATGCTGCCATCTCGACCAGCCAAGCCAAGTCAGCGTTTTTAGCGAATATCAGTCATGAGCTGCGCACGCCGTTGAACAGTATCGATGGTTTTATTAACTTATTAGCGCGTCACGGTGAGCTCAATCCTGAACAGGATTTATATGTGCAGACTATCCGCAAATCCTCAGCTCACCTGCTTGCTTTGGTCAATGACGTTCTAGATTTTTCTAAGATTGAGGCGGGCAAGCTGGTGCTTGATCGTCATGAATTTGATTTGTATGACACCATTTATGATGTGGTTGATATGCTCTCTCCTGTCTCTGCGGAGAAAGGTCTGCGTATGGCTGTTTTGTTCTATAACGATGTGCCAATGCGTATCAATGGCGATGCGCTACGCCTCAAGCAAGTATTGACCAATATAGTGGGGAATGCCATCAAGTTCACAGATAGTGGCGATGTGGTCGTACGAGTCAGCTTGGATGATCACCGTGATAACTATTTGATGATCAGTGTGCAAGACAGTGGTAAAGGCATTTCACTTGCTGATCAAAAAATGCTGTTTCAGAGCTTTAGCCAAGGTGATCCGTCAATCACGCGCCAATATGGTGGTACGGGATTGGGGCTGGTTATCTCCAAGCAATTAACGCGTCTAATGGGCGGTGATATTGGTTTTCATGACAATGCTCAAGAGAACATCGCCAATCAAGGCGCGACGTTTTGGTTCCGCATGCCAGCCCATGTCGACGTGCTAGAAGCGCCAACTGGTCAGACTATTGAGCTGCCAGTATTGGCACCGCTTGCGAGCGAGACTGATGAATTTAACGTCTTGGTTTGGATTAGCCATACCGCCTCAATACAAGTGCTGAAGGCCAGCTTGCAGTACTTACCGATTAAACTTACCCAAGCCAATTCATTACCAGGGGTACTTGAGTCACTCAAAGAGCATGGCAACTTTTGGGATTGGGTTATTGTTGATGATGACACGCAAGACGATATGATGGCCTTACTTAAGCAAATCCGTCTCCATTATCAAGGCAAACTTGCCGTATTTGGCTATCAAGTGGCGGCTGACCAAGCGCTACTGAACCGTTATCAAGCCAATATCTTGTATGAGCCGTTGGACAAAAGACAGCTATATGCGATGCTTGATACACAAAACCGTAGTATGCCAAAGAGCTTACAAGAACCGCGCTGGAAAGGCGTGACTGTATTAGCCGTCGATGATCACCTGCCAAATTTATTGGTTCTCGATGCATTACTGAGCGAGCTTGGCATTCAGGTAATGACTGCAAGTAGTGGCTTTGATGCGATAGAGATTATCAGCAAACAACAAACCAAAAACATCAAATCTGCTAAAAACGATAAGCAGAGTCTGTCGAATAAAACGCAACTCTCAAAAGCCGAAACACGTGATGAGGTCAATAAAAAATCAAGCAATACATTCTATGCTGAAGATATGGGTATCGACGATAAAATCGCTGCCCAAGACAAAAATCATATCGATTTGATATTTATGGATATCCAAATGCCGCGTATGTCAGGTCATGAAGCAGCCAAGCAAATTCGCAACATTGAGGCTACGGACAGTCGTATTCCTATTATCGCCTTGACAGCCCATGGCCTAGCTGATGAGCGTGATAAACTTATCGCTAGTGGTATCAACGACTACGTTGGTAAACCAATCAGCCAACCTCAGTTATTGCAAGTACTACAAAAGTGGCTAGGCCGAAAAAGTACCACGCCACAACTAACGGCATTGCCTGATACTGATTTGCAAGCTTCTAACTTACAAGCTTCTAATTTGCAAAGCTTCGATTCACAAAATACTGCTTCACAAAATACTGACTCTGAAAGTCTAAACCTCACAGAACAATCCAAGCCGCTTTCAGATCAAAAGACCGCCATCTATCCGATGGTCAAAGACAATGAAAACGTTCGTAATAGGACTGAAATCACAGAACCGCCAAAAGTCACTCGACCATTATCACTGAAAAAAATCCGGGATGACTACTTGCGTGACAGTCAGCCCCGTGACGATTATAGACGAGAGACTACCCGTGAGAACCAGCCTCGCTATGAGAGCCTACGTTTACACAAGCAAGGGCAAGAATCATTATTGCATCCACCAAAAGAACCGATAGATAATTCTGCTGAAGACATAACAGCGAATATGGATAAAAGGCTATATGAGCAAGCGGATCACAACCTTCATCAAAAAAACCTCAGTACAACGGATACGTCTGATATTTTAGACTGGCAAGATGCGCTTACTCGCTCAGCAAACAAACCTGATTTGGCAGCCAAGCTCATCATTATGATGCTCGATACGATCAACGAGGAAAAGCAAGCACTGACTCAAGCATGGGAAGCTCGTGATCGTAACTTGTTGGCACAAATCGCCCATCGCATATTGGGCGGCAGTCGTTATACAGGAGTGCCACAGCTACGTCAGGCCAGCCAAGACTTAGAGGACAAATGCTTATTGAATGTACAGCATACAACACCGGTACAATTCGCGATGATTGAGCCGTACTATGAGGCACTACTTACCGCGCTGAATAATTTACAAAACGTGGATTTATCGGCTTACCCTCAGCTCAACTATCATCGTTTGAGCGAAAATGACATGACGTGGAAAATGATTTAGAGCATGTAATCGGACCGTTATTATGCGATGGAGTAATTGAGTTTCATACGTTACCGATCACTAGCAGCCAGATAATGTGCGAATATTAAAAGGCAGACGCTTGATACAGTACCGTGGCAGTCAGTTATTGCTACGGTAGAGTAGGGTTAAGCCTGCTAATATTGTGACCATCATTACTATAGTTATTTTATTCATTAATAAGGATTATTATGAACGTGGTCGCCAGTTACCAGTATGAAACATTACAAGTGCGTGTCGTAGACAATATACTAACGGTCACCTTAAATCGTCCAAACAAAAAAAATGCCATGAGCTTTCAAGTTATAAATGAACTGATTACCGTGGCAGAGCGCATTGGCAAAGACAAAACGATACGCGCGGTTATTTTAAATGGTGCAGAAGGCACATTCTGTGCAGGTATTGATTTAGGAGATTTGAACCATCCAAAAAACCAAGCTTTTGCCATTTGGGAGCTGATTAAGCCTTGGCAAAGCTCATTCCAACGTGTCTGCTTGGTGTGGCGTGATCTACCAGTACCCGTTATTGCTGTACTAGAAGGCTACTGTATTGGCGCTGGACTACAACTGGCATTGGCCTGTGATGTGCGTATTAGCCATCCAGATTGCCAGCTGTCTATTATGGAGGCCAAATGGGGTTTGGTACCGGACATGGGATTGACACAGTCAGCATTTGGGGTGGTACGAGAAGACGTTCTCAAAGAGCTTGCCATGACTGCGCGTATCATTAATGCCAATGACGGCAAAGAATTAGGATTAATCAGTCATTGTAATGAGACGCCGCTTGAGCAAGCACAACAGCTGGCGGCTGAGTTTGCTGAGCGCTCTCCTGACGCTGTGCTAGCGAGCAAACGCGTAATTAATGCGATGTATGAGCAGCCTGCGACTACCTTATATAAAGAAAAAATCTGGCAGATTAAGATGATGCTTGGGCGCAATCGTAAACTTGCTCTGAGAAAAGCAAAGCAAGCTAGCACCGTATTTAGCAAACGTCAGTTCCGCTAAAACTTTCTCAGTTTTGGTAGATATGGTCTAAAGGATTTTATCTGAGACAATTTTGGCCTCAGTACTTAGAACAAAAGTAAGCCAAACATATTTTGACAGATTACGTTGATTGTTTTTAGTTGTTAAGGCTTGTTTCATTAGTTCCTTATGGCTATTGAAATACGAGTGGACAGCACGATATAACACTGTCCGCTTGCACAGATTTAGATAAAGATGCACTATTGTCTTTAAAAATATCTATTCTATGCATTTTACAAGCGCTTAAGTAATCATCACTATATAAATGGTCTAACTATGTCTGCCCCAAAATCCTCTCTCCCAAATAAACCTATCGCCTCCGAACGAGTACGCTCTGCTGATCTGCCTGTTGCATGGATTATGATGCTGGGATTAATGGTTGCGGTAGGACCGTTATCCATTGATATGTACCTGCCTGCGTTACCATCAATGGCAGATGATTTTGGCGTGTCTACGGCATTTATGGCCAACTCTGTGCCAGCGTATTTTTTGGGTTTGGTATTCGGGCAGTTATTTTATGGCCCTTTTAGTGATCGTGTCGGCCGTGTTAAGCCTTTATATATAGGTATGACACTGTATGTGATTGCGTCCATTCTTTGTGCGACCACTGACAATGAGTATGTATTATTTGTAGGGCGAACGATGCAGGCATTGGGCGCTTGTGTGGGAGCAGTGGTGACCCGAGCTGCTATTCGAGATCGCCTAACAGCCAAGCAAACCGCAAAAGCGTTTTCGATTATGATTTTGGTCATGGGCTTAGCACCCATATTAGCGCCGTCGCTTGGCGCACTGTTTTTACAGTTTTTTGATTGGCATTCCATTTTTTGGTTTTTGGCCGCTTTTGGTGCCCTAAATTTATTGCTTACCAAGTTTTTCTTTTTTGAGACATTGACTGAAGAAAATCGTAATGTGCGTCCTGCAAAAGAGGTGCTCAGTCAGTATTGGGATTTACTAAAAGATCCAACATTCAACTATCCAGCGATTGGTGGTGGGTTGTTGATGGGTGCGATGTTCGTCTACATCAGCTCAGCCTCTGAGCTTATCATGGATACCTATGGTGTATCGGCGACACATTTTGGCTGGTTATTTGGGATGAATGCAGCAGGCTTTGTAGGTTTGACTCAGTTGAACCAATGGCTCACCAATCGCTTTCGTATTTTAAGCATTCTGCGATTTGGTGCGATGATGCAGGTGATTTCTGCAGGCGTGCTGTTTGTGATAGGTCTGTTCTTGGGTACCGATGCTTGGTTACCACTGGTACTGGCTTGTATTTTCTTCTGTATTGCAGGTTTGGGTCTGAGTCAGCCTAATGCATCGGCAATTGCACTGGCCTTTCAGAAACGCCGCGCGGGCATGGCAAGTGCATTGCAAGGATCTCTTATGTTTTCAGTCGGTATTTTTGGTGGACTTTTATTGAATTTATTCCCCGTCAACCCAGTGCTTAAAATTGGTATTGCGATGTTTGCGCTGATGAGTATTGGTACCTTTTTGATTTGGCAGATAGATCGTAACTTAAATCTTGACGATGCAGAATAAATACAAGGTCTTATCGTAAACCGAGTACTTATAAAAAGCACCCATATATTCTAGATATATGGGTGCTTTTTTTTGGGTATTTTTATCTTTTACATAAGGTTTTCATTTTAAAAGTAATTTTTCTTTATGCTAAATAGAAAACATATGTTTTGTATATTCAAATATGTCTTATTTTACATATAACTTATCGTACATAATTGTCAAACTTTATTATTGCAAATGTAAAGTTAGGTAAGTATTATCTGACGTAACGTTATGTAAGTAAATATTATAGGAATATTGCCTAACCTCTCTAGATTGTCATTCATTAAATTGTATAACCACGTTAATTTTCAAGGATAGATTATGAAGCAGCTATACCGAATATTACCAGTCGTTTTAAGCGTAGGTATCTTTGGATGCAGCAACTCTAGTACACCAGAAAGTACTGCTGCTGAGAACACGCCTGCAGAAGGGCAGGAAGAGTTTGTCAGTAGCCTTCCAGATTCAGCGCCCGTTGTTAAGGTAGCCACTACAGGTACAACGCCGCCGTTTTCGTTCCAAGATGATTATGGCAATATGCAAGGTATTGATATTGATTCCATTCGCGCTATTGGCGAAGAACAGGGATTTAAGGTCGAATTCTATAAAGAAACTTGGCAAAACCTGTTTGACAGTGTTGAGTCAGGCAGTCGAGATTTGGGCATTGCAGGTATTTCTTATAAAGAAGATCGAGCGGTTAAATACGGTCTATCGACACCTTACTTTTTTAATCCAGCAGCCATCATGTATATTAAAGACGGTTTGAATGTCAACAGTTTAGAAGATTTACAAGGTATGAATGTAGAGGTTGTGGAAGGCACAAAGCAAGAAGATCAGCTAAAAGCAATGGGTAGTTATAGTAGTTTAACGACTAAAACTACTCCTTTTTTGATGTATGAGGATCTCGTACAAGGCAAGGTAGATGCTATATTGCATGATTTGCCTATTTTGCAATATACGGCAAAAAACTATCCAGAATATGACGTTAAAATTGTTCCTTATGAAGGTCAGGATAATCCAGCCGCTCAGCAAGTAATCTTGATGGCAAAAGGTAATAGTAAGCTTATCAATCAAGTAAATGACGGTATTGCCAAGCTAAAAGCGAATGGGACCTTTAAAGAGATCGAAACTCGCTGGCTTGGTGAGACAGAAAGTCCAACGGCTAGTACTTCTGCCACCACTGAACAAGCAAACTAAGGGACGATTGATATGGCTACAATAAATAATGTAGATAACAAACGTTATCGCGGCTTGATTATTTCGATTGCACTGTTTTTGTCTTTGATCGGTGCTTTGCTTGCATTTACTTTCTATACCTCAAGTTTGCTTGAAAGAAACACTGTATTGATTGATCAGACCAACCAAGTAGCAAACAGTGCACAGTCAGTAATTAAAGATTTGTTCGATTTGGATAGCAGTTACGGTGAAGATACCAAATCGCCGCACATTCAGCGCGTATTAGAGCGTTTGGAACAGAATACAGCACTGATTAACAATACGTTGACCGCTATCGGACAAGGCGGCACGATTACCGACGATGCTGATGGTAAAACGTATAAACTACCGAGCGTTAGTGGTAGTGCACAAGAAAGTGTACAAGCGGCAAACCAGCAATGGCAGCTACTTGAGCCTAGAATTGAAACTTACTTAAAAGATGCTGATAACGTACTGGTCGATTCATCAGATGACTTGACCCAAGCGGTAGAGCAGGCGAAAACCTCAAGTTTGCTAATGAACGAATCATTAGATGATTTGACCAACGAAGTGTTTGATGATGCAGAGCGCCAAGCCAATACCATTCGTTTGATTCAGGCACTTGGGGTTGTTGCGATTTTTGCTTACTTCTTGATCTTCGTATTCTTCTTTGTACGCCGCTTACGTGAGACGGATGCTGAGGCATTTGCTGCTCGTCGTGAAACGCAAGAAATTATGGAAACGGTAAATACGGGCCTATTCCTACTGGACAAAGACCTAAATATTGGTCAGCAGCACTCGCGCGCGCTTAACGGTATTGTCGGTTCTGATAGGCTAGCAGGAGAGAACTTTACCAACGTCTTGCGTGGTCGTATTTCTGACAAAGATCTTAAGACCACTCAGCAGTTCATCGAGCAGCTCTATAATCCTCGAGTTAAAGAAAAATTGGTAGATTCTCTAAATCCTTTGCACAAAGTGATGCTACATAACAGCTCTGATGATAAAGGACTTAACAATCGCTTCTTAGATTTTAAGTTCTCACGTGTTTATGAAAATAAAGACATTGCGCGTATTTTGGTTAACGTCAACGATGTGTCAGATGCTGTTTACTTAGAACAGCGTTTAGAAAAAGAGCGTTCGCAGAATGATATGCAGATTGAGATGCTAACCACTATCTTGAATGTAAATCCAAAAATCATTAATGAGTTCATTGGCAACACCCAAGCGCATATTGAGCGTATGAACAACATCTTGAAAAACCCTGGTAGCTCACAATACGAGCTAGAAGGGAAGCTAAAAGCTATCTATCGTGAAATGCATAGCTTGAAAGGTGAGGCTTCTGCGTTAAAATTGCATAGCTTTACCAAAATCGCCTCAGAGGCAGAAGATAAGCTGCATGCATTGCAAAATCAAGGTCAGCTATCGGGTAATGATTTCTTACAGTTGGCAGTACACTTAGATGACTTGTTGAGTCTATCAAATACCATTGCGACCTTGGGTGAACGCATCAACCGCTCAGCACCACCTAAAGCGGCGACAGCAAAAACAACCATAGCGTCTAGTGATGATATCTTAAACAGTAGCGTGTCAAAAGTGGCGGTTGCAAACCATCAGCCAGTGAACAGTATCGATACTGATGGTGGTCTAGAGATTGATCTAGATAATGAAAACGATGATCGACTGTCTTTTTACAATGAGTTTGCAAAAGAGATTGCCGCTAGACAAGGTAAACAAGTACAGCTAAAAAGCAATACGCTGACGCAAACGGAGATACCGGCGCATCTTGCAAAGCCAATCAAAGAAATTAGTATCCAGTTACTACGAAATGCTGTTGTGCATGGTATCGAAGCACCAAGTGTTCGTCATTCTGCGGGTAAGACTGAAGTTGGAACAATTGACTTAGAAGTACAAGACAACGGTTCAGATGTCACACTGGTCGTACAAGATGATGGTCAAGGTATCGACTATGACAGCATCCGTAATAAACTGAGCACAGAAGGTCGCTTTAGTGAGGAAGAAGCAAGTCAACTCAGTCAAGGCGATTTACTCAAGCAATTATTTTCTTCTGGGTTCTCAACCAAAGAAAACGCAGATGAAGATGGTGGACGCGGCGTTGGACTTGATATTATCAAAGCGCAAGTAAAAGACTACAATGGCAAGCTGAATGTAAATAGTGAGCTGGGTCAGATGACGCGGTTTGTCATTACTTTACCGAAAGCTTAATTAAAAACAGTAAACATATTGTCAGGGACGACAAGCACTTCATTAAAGGTAATAGATAAGTTATGCATAAATTAATGATTGTTGATGATTCGAATATTATCAGAAACCGTATTCAGCGCGCATATGATTCAGGAAAGTTTATGCTGGTTGCTACCGCAACCAGTGGCGTTCAAGCCATTGAAAAGTTCAACATTCATCGTCCTGACGTGATCACGATGGACTTGACCATGCCACAAATGGATGGTCTTGAATGTATCGAAAAAATCATTGCGATTGATCCTGATGTACGTATTTTGGTAGTGTCAGCATTGTCTGATAAAGCCACTGGCATCGAAGCCTTATCATTGGGTGCTAGCGGTTTCTTATGCAAGCCCTTCTCAGAAGAGGAGCTCGTAGAGTCTTTATATGAGCTGATGCAAGACTAATACCATTCATCGACTAAAGCAGATGTCATTATGAAAGAACAAAAGCTACAGATTTTTTTGAGCATTATTAGTAACTATTTTAATCAGTTTGGCGGAGAAGAGCTAATTGCTGATACGCCTTATTTGTTAGAAAACAAGCAGCCAAAAGTCCATGACTATACCGGTGTTATCGGTATATCAGGCGCGCAGAAAGGCGTTGTGTATTTTTCGGCAACCCGTGAGTTACTGTCTTCAATATTGGACAGCATGGGTGAAACCGATAAGAGTGAGGAAAACTACATCGATTTGGCTGGTGAAGTTGCCAATACAATCGCGGGTAATGCGCGCAAAGAGTTTGGTGCAGAGTTTCATATCTCTGTACCCTTCGTATTCAAAGGCGCACCGCAAAGTATTGTATTGCCAAACGATGAGCGTTCTTTTATCATTCCTATCACTTGGCACTCACAAGTTGGCGAGATTGTGGTTTGTTTGCAGGACTAATGCTGCTGCCACGTAATACAGATGGATATTAATATATTATGTTTAAAGTAGAAAAGTTGGGTGTGTTTCTAAGCTCGATCAATGCATTTTTTGCGCAGATCGACGGCTCAGAAGTATCTATCGATACCCCTTATTTGAACAACAATAAAACGGCAATTGGTTTTGATTATAGTGGTGTCATTAAGATATCAGGGCCTCTTGAAGGTTGCGTCTATGTCAGTGCACCAAGCGTAATGTTGCGAGAAGTGATAAAAGTGATGGGTGAGCCTGACTCTTCGATCACGATGATGAAAGACTTACTGGGTGAAATGGCCAATACCATCTCTGGTAATGCGCGTACAGAATTTGGTTCTGAATTCATTATCTCTCCGCCGCAGATCGTTGAAAGCGCACCAAGTGTATCTTACTTACCTAGAGATCGCCAAAGCTATATCACGCCATTCACATGGCGCGGTTACAAGGCTGTGATTGGTATCTGTATTGCATAATCTAATATGAAACCATTCATATAAAGTCTAAAGCCAGAAATAAAAAAGCGATACGAATGTGTCGCTTTTTTTTATCTTTCTATCCATAACTTTTGCTTTATATCTTATTGATACTCTACCAACAAACTGCTGGAGATTCAAAGGCGTTATGTGATAAAATACAGCGCAGCTATTTTTATAGTTTAGATTTGAAATTTTTTTTGAATCTGACCATAGCTTCTTTTTTAAACCAACCAATGACACACACATCATGGCAAAAAATTGCTGGGTGTTTGGCGACTTGATTAATTTGTGATCCGTTAGTGCTGTACTAATGAAAACTAACCGATAGCAAATGCGTGTCGCTAAATAGGCTGTTTTTGTGATGTGGAGGCATAACCCAACCAATAGGATATATTCTCATGGCTACAAAGAATCCAACCAAAATCGAAATGCGCGACTTGCTACAAGCTGGCGCTCACTTTGGTCACCAAACACGCTTTTGGAACCCAAAAATGGGTCCTTACATCTTTGGTGCACGTAACAAGATCCATATCATCAACTTAGAGCACACCGTAAAAGCATTCAACGAAGCGTTGACTTATGTAAACGGCTTAGCTGCTAAGAAAAACAAAGTATTGTTCGTAGGTACTAAACGCGCTGCAAGCGGTATCGTTCGTGAGCAAGCGGCTCGCGCTGGTATGCCATACGTTGACCATCGCTGGTTAGGTGGTATGTTGACTAACTGGAAAACACTACGCCAGTCAATCAACCGTCTAAAAGAGCTTGAAAAGCAATCAGAAGACGGTACTTTCGCGAAGTTAACTAAGCGTGAAGCGCTAGAGCGTACTCGTGATATGGAAAAACTTGAGCGTTCACTAGGCGGTATCAAAGACATGGGCGGCCTACCTGATGCTATCTTCGTTGTAGACGTAGATCACGAAGCTATCGCTATTAAAGAAGCTAAAAACCTAGGTATCCCAGTTATCGGTATCGTTGATACTAACTCTAGCCCAGACAACGTTGACTACATCATCCCAGCTAACGATGATGCTATCCGTGCTGTGACTTTGTACGTAACTTCTATGGCTGATGCTATCATCGCTGGTAAAGAATACGCACAAACTCAAGCTGGCGGCAAAGCTGAGCAAGCACCTGCTACTGAAGAAGCACCAGCTGCAGAAGAAGCTGCAACTCCAGCTGAATAAATAGCTGAGTTAAAAAGTTTAACTTTGTAAGGATGTCTTGATAGTGTGACTATCAGCATCCATATAATGTTGTGAACAGCGTATGAGCTCATAATAGGCATGATGTAGTTTTACTCGTCATGCCTTGTTATTGAATAGAGCATTATTAATGAGGCCGTTACACATAACCGAGTAGCTAATGGGCGAGTATTATCGTTCGTACTGGCTATAGCGCTATGTTTTCAAGATGTTATCTTTTTGACATCATTGATGGCTATATTAGTAATAACTCAAAATGAGCTGTCTTGCTAGATTTAAAGCAATATTAAGATATCGAATAGACATTAATTCCTCTTATACATAACTATACTAAGGTGACTCTTATGACAGAAGTAAAAGTATCTGCCAAAATGGTAAAAGAATTGCGTGACCGTACTGGTCTTGGCATGATGGAATGTAAAAAAGCGTTAGAAGAATCAAACGGTAATGTTGAAGTTGCCATTGATAACCTACGCAAATCTGGTCAAGCAAAAGCAGCTAAAAAAGCGGGTAACATCGCAGCTGATGGCGCTATCATCATCGCTCAAGGCGAAAATAAAGCATTCTTGTTAGAAGTTAACTGCCAAACTGACTTCGTTGCAAAAGACGATAGCTTCACTGCATTTGCAGAAAAAGTGGCTAACATTGCACTAGAAAACAACGTCACTGATGTGGCTGCTATCTCTGAATTGCCTTATGGCGATGGTCAGACTGTTGAAGAAGCACGTGTATCTCTAGTACAAAAAATCGGTGAGAACATTCAGGTTCGCCGTGTTGAAGTACTTGAAGGCGCTAATATCGCTGCATACCGTCATGGTCTACGTATCGGTGTAGTGGTTTCTTATGAAGGCGGCGACGCTGACACTGGTAAAAACCTTGCAATGCACATTGCAGCATTCAACCCTGTTGCTGTAGATGACGAAGATGTTGCTGCTGACGTATTGGCACGCGAAAAAGACATCATCGAAGCCAAAGCAAAAGAATCTGGCAAGCCTGACAACATCGTTGAAAAAATGATCGAAGGTGGCCTACGTAAGTACCTAGACGAAGTAACCTTGTTACGTCAGCCATATGTTATGGACAACGACAAAAAAGTTGGTGATGTCCTAAAAGCTGAAGGCGTAAAAGTACTTGGTTTCAAACGTCTAGAAGTTGGTGAAGGCATCGAGAAGAAGCAAGAAGATTTCGCTGCTGAAGTTGCTGCAACTCAGGCTGCTAACAAGTAAGAATTAAGTCATATTGGAAAATACTGTGAGTGCTAATTTAGTACTCACAGTTTGTCTTTATTACTGATGACCTATCACGATATAAAGCGTCCAAGTATGAAAAAGCCCGTTAAGAAATTAACGGGCTTTTTTATGTCTGGCTTTTTAGGTCGCCGGTCTATTTCATTTCTAGCTTAGCTCTGGCTTAGCGTAAAGCATCATAAGCTGAGTTAGCATAGCTGGCACTATTCACATTATTACTAGTACCGTAACTGACATTGCGTAACCCACTGTTAATGGTGCTACTCGTTTGATTGCTGGCACTCATACTAGCGCCAGATAGCCCAGCATCATTCTTATACAAGCTATGATAACGGCTCATGACTCTTTGTACATAATTACGGGTTTCTTTAAAAGGAGGGATACCGCCGTATTTATCGACGTTGCCTTCACCCGCATTGTAGCCAGCTACGGCATGTTCTACATTGTTGTTAAAACGGCGCATGAGCCAAGCGATATATTTGGCTGAGCCTTCAATATTGTCTGCAGGGTTCCAAGGGTTACTCACGTTAAAGCGACGAGCCGTCGCTGGCATTAACTGCATGAGGCCTTGCGCACCGACTGGTGAGCGAGCATTGGGATTGAAAGCGGATTCGGTATGCATCATTGCTTTCATAAGAGCAGGATCTACGCCATTACGTTCAGCAGAGGCACGAATGTAGCTGTCGTAAGCGTTGCGGCTACCACTATTGCTAGCGGCACTGCTACCATAGTCATTGCTACTATTACTGCCGTCATACATTTTAGAGTCTTTGTAATAAGTGACTTTAACTTTTTTAGTGAATTTATCAAAATTGCCACTAGGATTGACGTTGGTCAGTAGTACTTGTCCACCTTTGTCTTTATAGATATACATATTGCCAGCGTTGGCAGCAATAGAAAAAGTAGAGAGGGCAATCGCACTTAATAAAATAGGAGACAAACAGCGAGTAATCAAAGTAGCAGTATTTATCATAGTGTTATCACTTTTTATCGAATAATAGCAAATTGTTTTGCCTATAGACGCGTCATTTTACGCACTTAAGCGGTCATCGGGGTTGCAGGATTTTATAGCTCGTCATCGATATAGCGACCTAGCAAATACCACGTTTAACAAGAACCACTTGCAATAGATACAAAAAATAATAGTTGCTTACTATAACATATAATAACTTTTTGCCGCATCAGATTGACAAAATAAGTTGTAAAATCAAATTTTTATCGTTAAACAAACTCAGATAAATCAAAGTGCTATGTTTTTGGAGACTATTAACTGCCTGTTTATATCGGATGATAGGCAAGCACTCTTTTAATGCATACCTTATTTTAATTCTCTAAAATGCAAAAGTGGTGACAACGCTCGGATGAGCCAAATGTCATGTCTATTAGTCTCGTTACTGAGTAAGCAATAACAATAAAAATAATGATTGGAATAAGGAATCAGTGCTCAATCATCGATCGGAGTAGTAAGTGAAATCGGTCTAGATGCCTAACGCACCGATAAATACAGGTACCCAAACGGCAGTGACTAAACCATTGACTGCCAGTCCAAATGCCGCATATCGTCCTGCTGTATGGCTGATTTGCCACGCTTCTACTGTACCAAATGCGTGAGCCGCCAGCCCTAGCGCGAGACCTTTAGCCCGATCATCATCGATACCACGAAACAAAAAGCGCGCTAAAGTGCCACCGATGAGACCTGAAACGATAATAATCAGGTTAGCCATCGCTAATGGCGCTTTGATTAGGTCTGCGACACTGAGGCCAATGGGGGTAGTCACAGAACGAGTGGCAAAGGCGAGTATGGTATCGTGACTCAATGAAAATAGATAAGCCAAGGACATGGGTAGTAGGGCACCAATGACACTAGCAATAGCAACAATCAAAGAGAGCTTTTTGACAGGCAGTCCTTTGAAGTTCATTGCTGCTAGTGGTACCGCCAAAAGCACTGTGACATATCCTAATAGATGATCGAATACAGGCTTGGCTGCGCTGTAGTAGTTGTCGTAATCCCATTGCAATAAAAATAAGAAGACCAGTACCAAAACGAGCGCGGTAATTACCATCGGCAACCATGACAGCTTACGCGCCAACACACGTGCAATGACGTGTGCTGCTAAGGTTAGGAGTACGGCTGCTAAGGTCGCCATAAATACGCTGTCAAAAGTCATAATATCTCTCCGCAGCTCACGGCTGTTCCTTTTGCTGATTGGTCGTGCCGCTGTCGGCATTGGCATCTTGATTCAACCAGCGATTGGCCAGTAGCGCGAGTCCCCACATCGGTATGAGCGTACTTACTATCATTGTGACCATCACGCCCAACAGCTCATCTCCTAGCGCAAATAGCAGTAAACCTGCACCCGCTGAGACGGGCAGAAATGCAAAACCACTATCGACGAGCAGGGTATTACTGGCTTGAGTGAGCCAGTTAGGCAACCCTTTGAGCAATCGCCATATCATCAAGATAACAAACATCGCCACCAAACCAACAATATTGGCGGCTTTTTCGATACCTGCCAACTGACAAAGAACCACAGCCGTCTCTCGGACAACGATAACCATGGTCAACGTTAAAATTAACGAAATCCATAGCGGGAGATGGGAGGAGTGAGTAGGCTTCATAAGCAGTGTGGCCAAGTCAGATATAGGTAATGAGTTTATAAAAACGAGTGGGCGATAGCATCAATAATATGACGTGAAAAATAATATTATGAACGCTGATAATAGACAGTAGAGACATTTCAACTTTTGAGTGGCGAGTATCACCTATCAATATTTGTTGAATGTATAACCGTTGATTATATAGAGAGTAAGCTTACTAATAAAGCTTGTAGACACATCCAAAAAAATAGACGATATCGATTGATACCGTCTATGCTATTTTAACCTACTGTATAAAAGATTGCTGTCTAACAATATGAATCAAACGTTTACTTATCTATTGACGCAAACAATCGTTTTTCAACAGCGACTATTTTTCAGAATCAGCGGTTTGTGAATTGAGCGCATTGAATTCGTCAAACGCTCTTTCTTCTTCTGCCGTCATCGTCGGCTCTTCAACCTCATGTTCGTCAGGCTGCTCAAATTCCTCAAGTACTGGCATCAGTAATGTTGCTTGTGCAAGCGGTAATACATCGGTAGGCTTGAGATTGGCTTGTCCAAGTAGTTGTCTTAGTCTATCGCTTGGCAAGCGAATGGTTAAGCACTCATGACCGCTATCATCATAGCTTTCTTCTTCAATAACACCGAGCTCGTACAAGGTATTTTTTAACTGTCCTGCATGGTAGGGTAGCGTCAGATCAAAAGTGGTCAATGTGCCAGTCAATAACTGCTGCACGGCTAATGACAACTCTTCTATACCTAAGTTCTCTCTAGAAGACACATAGACGCGGTTAGGTTGACCTTCGCTAGCATAACCAACACGTGCAGGCTCATCAGTCAAATCAATCTTATTATAGACATTGAGCACTGGCACATCGTTATCAATTTCAGCAAGTACCTCTTTGACCGCCTGGATTTGCTCGTGCATATCTTCACTAGAAGAATCGATGACGTGTAATAATAAGTCCGCCTCTAACGTCTCTTCTAGCGTTGCATGAAAGGATTCAACCAATTCATGCGGCAAATGACGGACAAAACCTACGGTATCAACCAAGACTACACGTCCCACACCTTGCCAGTCTAAGCGGCGTAGCGTTGGATCGAGTGTCGCAAATAGCTTATCAGCTGCGTAGATGTTTTCATCCACCAAGCGATTGAATAAAGTGGATTTGCCCGCATTGGTATAACCAACCAGTGAGATAGTCGGTACGTCTGATTTTTGGCGACGGGCTCGACCTTGCGCACGAGTCTGTCTGACTTTCTCAATTCTACTTTTGAGCTGCATGACGCGCACTTGTAGCAAACGACGATCGGTCTCAAGCTGGGTTTCGCCGGGTCCACGTAGACCAATACCCCCTTTTTGACGCTCCAAATGCGTCCAACCACGGACCAAACGTGTCGATAAATGGTTCAGCTGAGCCAGCTCTACTTGTAGCTTACCTTCGTAAGTACGAGCACGCTGCGCGAAAATGTCTAAAATCAAACCAGTACGATCCAGTACACGGCACTTCACCAGCGCTTCGATGTTACGCTCTTGTGATGGCGATAAATTATGATTGAACAGTACGATATCTGCATCATGCTCGCGCACCAGTTCTGCAATTTCTTCTGCTTTGCCGCTACCAACGAAATATCTGGCATCAGGGCGTGCACGTGAGCCTGTGACCAGTGCCAAGCGATCAGCACCTGCTGAATCTGCTAGTAGTTCAAACTCGCCTAGATCGTCAGGATCTTGAATCTGGCGAATGTCTAAATGTACAATAATGGCGCGCTCGCCACCTTCATGTCTTTCAAAATAATCCAAAGAGTATCACCTATTTAATAAAGTAAATATATCGCTATTATCAGTTCAGTATACTTTGATATAGCGTTCATATGATTGTTTATATGTGGTCTTATCACTTGATATTAAAGGGTATGAGCACAATTAGCGATGGTTTTATGTTACAGCGATGACTGAGATTAATTTTTTATAAATCTGCTTTATTGCCCGTTTGTATAAAAGTCAGCATTCACTGAGTGAACACCCTATCACTGAACGTGTGAACTTTGTTATACTGGGCTCGTTTTTTGACTATTAAACACCCGTTATTTAATCATGAGGGCGAAGATGAGCCAAGCTAAATCAAGCTTTTCACTCAGACAGCAGCTAGGACGCGGCAAGCAAATCGCTGGTATGACCACGACCATGGTCGGCGGTATACGTGCGGCAAAGCGTATCGGTGCATTCAAACAGCCACCACGCGAAAAACTGCCACGCTATATTCAGACGTTTTGTCGCAAGATGGCAGGCTCATTTGGGGTAAAGGTCGTTGAAGTCGAACCCGTAGAGCAACATCACGGCTTGTGGGTGTCAAACCATGTATCATGGATGGATATTCCTGTCGTTGGTACTGTAAGTCCAGCGTTCTTTTTATCCAAAGCTGAGATTGGTGAGTGGCCTGTATTCGGTAAGCTCGCGCATGCGGCAGGCACGCTTTTCATTGAGCGCGGCTCCGGTGATGCAGGTTCCGTATCCTCACAAATTGCTGATTTCTTAGCCAAAGGTTTTTCGGTGATTTTCTTCCCTGAGGCGACCACCACTAGTGGCAAAAAAATCAAGCGTATTCATGGGACATTGCTCCAGTCAGCGATAGATGCTGATGTGCCTGTTAGACCTATTGTTATTGCCTATGTCGATAAAGATGGCACGCTCAGTGACGCGCTACCATATTATGGCAAGATGACAATGAAGGACAGCATGAAAAAAGTGCTCGATAGCAAAGACGTCACCGCGTATGTATTGCCACTGGCGCCGCTAGATCCAAAAGGCTGTACCAAAAGCGAGCTGACTAATTTGTTGCAAGCACGTATGCAAGAAGGGTTAGCAGAGTTACATTCACGAGTACTTCGTGTACCCGTTGAAGATTGATTATCTATAGTTAAACTAGCTTAGTGAATAAAAAGGCGCAAATCGTGAGTTATATGACTGCGATTTGCGCCTTTTTTTTGTGTCTATAATAAATGCGAGTGCATCAATTTATAGATAGCTGATCTAGAACTAACTAAGGGGATGGGTTGGGATGCTGCGCGTGTACCGCTTCAATCGCTTCCAATACATCTGCCGTTAGCTCCACATTGACACTATCGATGTTCGATTTGAGCTGTTCGGTCGTCGTCGCGCCAATGATATTACTGGTGACAAAGTGACGTGAATTGACAAAAGCCAATGACATTTGCGCCATGTCCAACCCAGCATCAGCGGCGATCTTGGCATATTGCTCGGTCGCTGATACCGCTTGCTCATTGGTGTAACGGGCAAAGCGATCATACATCGTCAAGCGTGCGCCATCTGGACGCTTGCCATCGAGGTATTTACCAGACAACACGCCAAAACCAAGTGGCGAGTAAGCAAGTAGCCCGACGTTTTCGCGATGTGCTATCTCAGCCATGCCAACTTCGTATAAACGGTTCAGCAGACTATATGGGTTTTGCACCGTGATAGGGGCGATCAAGCCGTTTTTGTCCGCTTCCCATAGGTAGTGCATGAGTCCCCATGCCGTATCGTTTGATAAACCATAAGCACGAATACGACCTTTTTTGATTTCATCATTTAATGTTTGAATGGTCTCTAAAAATGGCGTTAAGTCATCTACTGACTGTGCTGCCATCTCTTCCGTATAACCGCGCTGACCAAAAAAATTCGCTTGACGCTCAGGCCAATGTAACTGGTAAATATCGATATAATCGGTTTGTAAGCGCTCAAGGTTGCCATCAATAGCGCTACTGATGTGTTCAGCATTAAATCGTGTTTGCCCATCACGCAAAAAATCCATCGGTGATATTTTGCTGGCAAGAATGACTTTGTCACGTTGTTTGGTTTTATCAAACCAAGTGCCCATAAACCGCTCGGTATCCCCTTGTTTGTCTTTGTCTGGCGGTGATGGGTACATCTCGGCAGTATCCCAAAAGTTCACGCCCTCGGAGAGAGCCATGTCCATTTGCTCATGTGCTTGAGCTTCGGTATTTTGCTGGCCCCATGTCATCGTACCTAGACAGATCTTAGATACTTTTTCATCGAGCTGCGGTAGCGTTGTATATTGCATTCGATTGTCCTTTTTAGTTTTTTTATTGTGGATTGTGCGTTTGGGCAACTACATAAGTTGTATACCAGTGACGCCAGGTGGTGTGACCTTAAAGATTTTTACTTTGAATAGCACGTCTTGCCCAGCAAGCGGATGATTGAAGTCCACTTCGACTTGGTTGTCATCGATGGCACTGATCGTACCAGGCAAGGTGTTTTTACCTTTGTCTTCGAATTCAACCATCATACCGACTTCTGGATTATCAGCGACGAGCGCAAACTGAGGGCGGCTAAAGTGTTGGATGTTTTCAGGATTCCATTCGCCAAAAGCTTGCTCTGGCTCAAGGTGAGCGGTACGAGTGTCACCGGCGCGTAGGTTCATCAATACTTGCTCAAAACCAGGTAACAAGCTCTCATCACCGATAGTCAAAGATACGGGCGCATCACGACTAAACGTTGAGTCAATGACAGTACCGTTTTCTAGTGATACTTCGAAGTGTAGCTTAACAAGGCTACCGTAAGCGATACGCGTGTCTTCGTTTGGATTAATAAATTGAGATTGGGTCATAATGGCTATTTCTTTTATAAATTATAGTTGATACGTTAGTATTTTCAGCTGTATTTTTAGTAGACAAATAGTCTAGCATAGTCACTATATTACATGCTGTTATATCAGAGAGTAGTATAAAAACGTAGATAGGAAAATCTTAAAAACCGACTAAAATTCAATTTTTTCTGTCAAAAGGTAAATTTAAGTTGACTTAAGTTTCTAAAATGTATATAAATGTTTACGCTTCGTTAACAAGCCATTTATATCTAATTGTATTTAATTTAACAACTTTGAGATGACTATGAAAAAAGCTATTTTGGTAATTGGTGTATTTGCATTATTAGCACAAGGTTGTGCGACTCCACATGTCGTACAGACTAAGAAAGTAAGTGATGTTAATTTATCATGCCAACAAATTCTTGGCGAAATTGAAGAAGCTGAACAGTTTGAAAAAGAAGCACGTGCTGAACGTAAAGTGACTGGCAAAAATGTAGCTGCTGCCGTATTATTCTGGCCTGCATTGATCGGCACTTACTCTAATACGGAAGAGGCGATCGAAGCAGCTAAAGAACGCCGTGAGAACTTAAATAAACTTTATGAGCAGAAAAAATGTAGCTAATGTTATGTCAAAAATATAACAAGTAGTAGGATAAAAAAGCTGAGAATATTTTCTCAGCTTTTTTTATGGTAAAAGTAATCCTTTATAATCGATACTATTAAATCAGCTACTCACCTGAGTACGATTATGTTATGACTATATTTGTTTTATTTCAAAATGATTATGAGAAGGTAGGTATGGATAATCGGCAACAAGGCACTGTCAAAAAATGGCAGGACGATAAAGGGTTTGGCTTCATTGAAACTGAGACAGGTGAGTCTGTTTTCTTTCATGTGAGTGAGTTTAGAGCGCAGCGCCGTCCTGATGTTGGCGAGCAAGTCGTCTTTAGTATTGGGCAAGATGCAGAAGGGCGCAGGCAGGCCAAACAAGTACAAGAACTTGGTTTTGTGCAGCAAAAAATGGCACGAAAGAACCAGCAAATCCGTCAGCGCAACCAGAAACGCAGCCATCAGGCAGAGTTTGAAGCAGGACAAAAAAAACGCTCGTTTCTTGGACTGGCTTTTTATGGTGTCTTAATTTTATTAGCAGCAACAGATAAACTGAGTTGGCTAGTGATCGGTTGGTATATAGTATTAGGAATTATCACTTATGGGATGTATGCTAAAGACAAAGCTGCTGCCCAAAGTGGCGACTGGCGTACACCTGAGTCTACATTGCATATACTAAGCGCGCTTGGCGGTTGGGTAGGGGCGCTATTGGCTCAGACGTATCTGCGGCACAAATCACAAAAGCCTGAGTTTCGTGTCACCTATTATTTGACCGTTGTCATTAATATGGCAGGGTTATTGTTTTTATTGGCAGGTGGTGGGCTAGAGACTTTGACAAACTTATTATGATGTTTTCTATAAAAACGATACAGATACCGCAATGATTAGTAGCATCGACATATATAGCAATAAATAAAATAGAAGACAAAAAAAGGTGAGTTACGACTGAGTAACCCACCTTTTTTATTTATAAATTCAATTAACATCTCTATCTATAGACGGTTATGACCGTGGCATTTCACGCTTTTTTTCCAAAAAAAGCATATCGATGACAATCAGTACAACCCCGAGAGAAATCCCAATATCTGCGATATTAAAAATCGGATAATGCCAAACATCGGCATAATGCACATGGATAAAGTCAATCACATGACCATGTAGCAAGCGATCGATTAAGTTACCAAGCGCACCGCCCAATACCATGGCAAGACCAAGTGATAATAGAGTAGCTTTGCGAGGCGCTTTGAGCAAATAGATAATCAAAAACAGCGACATGAGTAATGCCAGTCCTGAAAAAAACCACTTTTGCCAACCGCCAGCATCTGCCAAAAAGCTAAATGCTGCGCCATAATTATAAGCGAGTGTCCAATTAAGAAATGGCTCGATCACTGGCACTGGATCATGAAAGGTCAGCTTGGTTTCTGCCAGCCACTTGGTCCACTGATCTATGACAATGATAATCAGCGCCAGCGCATACCACATAAAAGCACGACTACCGTTAGCTACCATTTTTGGTGTCTTAGTCAGGCGACTTCTGGGTGTGGTCGAGCTACCTGTAGTCGCATGAGCAGGCTGAGGCGAATGATCAACCTCAGCTTGCGACGGTTTATTATGCTGGCTGTCAGGTGTATCCGTTGGGTTAGGCATAATGGCGCACCTCGCCGTCGCCACTGACGTTGGTCACGCAGCGCCCGCAAATTTCAGGGTGCGCGCTATCTGTGCCGATGTCATCACGGATATGCCAGCAGCGTACGCATTTAGTACCAGTGGCAGCGCTCACATCAACGACTAAGTCGACGACTTCTTCTGCACTCTCTGCGTTTGCATCGTCTGTCTGTTTGATGCTATCAGCAGGTGCTTCACTCATTGGCTTTAGTTCTGCGTTACTAGTGATGAGTACAAAGCGCAGTTCTTCATCAAGCTTGGCTAGACTTTCATACATGGCACCGTCAGCGTATAGGCTTACATCAGCAGATAAGTTGGCATTGATGATTTTTTCGCCACGTGCAGTTTCGATATGCTTGTTTACCATATCTTTGGCAAACATAATACGCTGCCAGTCATCATTGCTGATGGCGCTTAGTTCAAATGCTGGGAACTCGTACCACTCTTGAGTAAACACGTAGCCGCCTTTATCAGCCTCACGTTGGTTCAGCACTTCCCAAGCCTCTTGCGCCGTGAACGATAGGATTGGTGTGATCCAGCGAATCAGTGCATGAGTGATATGGTAGATGGCCGTCTGTGCAGAACGACGCGGCTGGCCATCCGCCTGCGTGGTGTACTGACGATCTTTAATGATATCTAAATAGAAGCTACCCAAGTCTTGTGAGCAAAACGCCGTCACATGCTGAGTGACTTGGTGAAAGTCCATCGCATCATAAGCGCTCATGATTTGCGCTTGTACGGTTTGCGCGCGCTCGATGATGAATTTATCAAGGCTGACCAATTCATTGATATCAATGCTGTCAGTCGCTGGATCAAAGTCGTCAGTATTGGCAAGTAAAAAGCGTAGTGTATTACGGATACGGCGATATTGATCTATTGCACCTTTGAATGACGCTTTACCGGCGCTCATCTCATAACGATAATCGCTAGACGCAATCCATAGGCGTAGCATATCAGCGCCTGTTTTATTGATCTCTTCTTGCGGCGTGATGATATTACCCAGTGACTTACTCATCTTGCGACCGTTTTCATCGACCACAAAGCCATGGGTCAATACTTGCTTAAACGGTGGGCGCTCATACATGGCTTCTGACGTCAGTAATGACGTCTGGAACCAGCCGCGATGCTGGTCAGAACCTTCTAAATACATGTCAGCTGGATTGGTCAATTCATCGCGCTGCTCAAGTACGGCGAAATGCGTCGTGCCTGAGTCGAACCACACGTCTAACGTATCGGTTGCTTTGTCATAGTAAGCTGCTTCACTACCTAAGAAGTCTTCACAGCTGGCATCAAACCATGCCTCAACACCGCCTTTAGCAATTTTCTGCGCGGCAGTTTCCATCAGCTCAAGCGTGTTTGGATGCAGCTCACCTGTTTCTTTGTGGGTAAAGAATGTAATTGGCACGCCCCACGTACGTTGACGTGAGATACACCAGTCAGGGCGACCCGTCATCATCGCTTCGATGCGGTTTTGTCCCCACGCTGGCGTCCAATTCACTTTTGGAATATCCGCAAGCGCGCGAGCACGTAAGCCTTTGGTTTCCATATTGATAAACCACTGAGGCGTAGCACGGAAAATAATCGGCGACTTATGACGCCAGCAATGCGGATAGCTGTGCTCAATCTTGGTATGGCTGACCAAATGACCATTGTCATTAAGCTCAGCAATGATTTTCGGGTTGGCTTTATAGATATGCTCACCGGCAAATACGGCCGCACTGTCTAAATAAACGCCTGTACCGCTTACTGGGTTTTCCACAGGTAAGTTGTATTTTAGACCCACGATATAATCGTCTAGACCGTGACCGGGTGCGGTATGCACCAAACCAGTACCACTATCGGTGGTGACGTGATCGCCCAAGATGAGCGGCACTTGACGGTCTTCAATCAGTGGATGCTGCGCGCTCAAACCTTCAAGCTCACTGCCTGATATAGTCGCTAATATGCCATTATTTTCTAGTTTGAGTTCGTTCAAGGCCGTCTCTACAAGATCAGCTGCTAGTAGCAAGTTGCCTTTTTCGGTCGCAACCACGCTATAGTTATGCTCAGGATGGACTGAGATTGCTTGGTTAGCAGGCAGTGTCCATGGCGTAGTCGTCCAGATAACGGCAGCGATGTTGTCTGCGATTTCAGCCAATGCGGCTACTTTGTCCGTACCGAGCACATCAAAGCTGACATAGATCGCGTCAGAGACTTTGTCTTGGTACTCGACTTCAGCTTCTGCGAGAGCTGAGCTACAGTCCAAGCACCAGTTGACTGGCTTCATGCCGCGAGTCACATGACCATTGTCATAGATCTTGGCAAGCGCGCGTACGATGTTAGCTTCTTGATGGAAGTTCATGGTCAGATAAGGGTTGTCCCAATCACCGAATACGCCTAGACGCTTAAAGTCTGCTTTTTGCAGTTCAATCTGCGTGCTGGCATATTCGCGGCATAGACCACGGAATTCGGTAGCAGACACTTTTTGACCCACTTTACCGACCTTGGCTTCGACTTTTTGTTCGATTGGTAGACCATGACAGTCCCAACCAGGGACATAAGGTGCATCAAATCCTGACAAGGTTTTTGATTTTACAATAATGTCTTTTAGTACTTTATTGACCGCGTGACCCAAGTGAATCTGACCGTTGGCGTATGGAGGGCCATCGTGCAAAATATACTTAGTCGCACCAGTACGCGCCTGACGAATTTTACCGTACACGTCATCCGCTTCCCAAGCAGCCAACCAATCTGGCTCGCGTTTGGCAAGGTTTGCGCGCATTGCAAATGGTGTATCCGCAAGGTTCAGCGTGTCTTTGTAATCTTGGCTTGGTGTGTCAGTGCTTTTATCAGTCATAGAAGGTATCTTTTTAAAAGGTAGGTTTGTGTGTCGGTTAAAACCGGATACAAGGCTCGATGTTCAATGTAGTTCAATATAGTACTGAGTGTCACGCGGTATTGATAATGCTTAATTACTAATAGTAGGTATATTGCTCATGATAATCGGTTTATCAACCATCATGTCAATAAATACTCATTTTCGCTCATTGGTCCGCAAATAGTTACGTCAATAATAAATGGTAACGAGACGATTGCAACAGAAAATATGCTAGTAAAATAATTCAAAAAAATATTTAGATCGGCAGCTATTATATGACAAAAAGGGTAGGGTAAAAAGAGCTGTACGAGGTCAGCCCAATTTTGTCCAATATCAATCGTTTATCTACGTCATATATCATTGGTGAAGACATAGCTATAATCTCTTTACACAATGATTTATTGAAACATAAAGTACGACTCAAGTGCTAAAAAACAGATGCTAACCATAAGCGCAGCTTCAATGACCATAATGGCTGAATCCCTGTTAGCCCTTGTGTCATCTCGCCATTCTCTAATACCACATAGGATGGTGTGACTTGTCCTTGCCAATCTGTAAAGATATCACCTTCTTGGTCATTTATCGTGGTGAAGTCAAACTGATGTTGATCGAGGTAGCTGAGTAACTCTTGGTTTGAGCCTGATTGTACGGCAATAGTGACAACGGGATAGTTATCTGCAGCTAGTTTATTGATGGTGGGTGAGGTAAAACTACAGACGGAACACCACGTACCCCAGAAGTATACCAGCATCGGCCGCTCATGACTCATTGCCGCCAAGTTGATAGTTTGCCCTTGGTAATCGGTCAGTTGCAACTGAGGGTTGGCAGGCATGACAGGTTGTCGCCACCAATTGACTGCGCTATAGATTACGACAAACATTAGAGCGTATAGCGCAACCGTTTTAAGTAGCGAAATTATCTTCTGCTTTGGCTGTTTTTTTGACTTTATGTTTTTTTGATCCAGATCAGTCGTCATTGCGTTGGCTTTTTATTTGAGATATTTTCATTGAGCAAAAATTTGACAGGTATCAGATAAAAATAAACGGCTGAGATTCAGCCGTTTCATTTATAAAGTTTACTCTTAAGTCATTATATCAAGCGCGCACAACTAACTATGGCTTTTGCGCACGATTCTGTAATGGATCACCGATAAGCACACTGCCTGAGTTTTCACGGCGTTCTTCGTCACTTAATTTGCTTGCAGGAATTTTGGATTTACGTTTCCATTTTAAGCTAAATAAGTCATCACGGCGGTCAATCAAGTTATGTACTGAGCCTTCGTGACGAACGTGAGTCAGCTTGTCTAAGTTCACATCTGAGAAAAACACCATCTCGGTATTGGCGGTGGTTTCTGCCATGATGGCATCATGCGGGAAGGCAAAGTCTGACGGTGAAAAAATCGACGACTGTGCGTACTGAATATCTAAACTTTCGACTTGTGGCAAGTTACCTACCGAGCCGCAGATCATCACATAGCACTCGTTTTCAATCGCACGTGCTTGAGCACAGTGACGCACACGCAAATAGCCGTTTTTGGTATCTGTCCAGAAAGGCACGAACAAAATATCCATATCATCAAGTGCTAACAGGCGCGCAAGTTCAGGGAACTCAACGTCATAACAGACCAAGATACCGATACGACCAGCATCAGTATCAAATACTTTGACCTCGTCACCACCTTCGATGACCCAAGCGCTACGCTCATGCGGCGTGATGTGGATTTTACGTTGCTCATCAACCGTACCATCACGGCGACATAAGTAGCTGACATTGTATAAGGTATCGTCTTCGTCTAATAAAGGCATAGAGCCTGTAATGACGTTGACGTTATAACTGACGGCCAAATGCGAAATCTCATTTTTGAACCATTCGGTATAACCTGCCAAAAAGCGGATAGCGATATTTTGATCGGTTTCTTCGCATAGACCCATCAATGGTGCATTAAAGAACTCTGGCAAACAGGCAAAGTCTGAGTTGTAATCAGCCATGATATCAACGAAAAACTCGACCTGCTGTAGTAGCTCTTCAGGAGACTCAACTTCGCGCATTTGCCACTGGATACCACCAATACGTACCTCAGATTTGCGCGTATTGGGCTTATAGTCTTTTGGCTCATAGTAGATATTTGACCACTCAAGCAAAGTGGCAAACCCTTTAGATTGTTTGTCATCTGGTAGGTAAGCGGTCAAGATACGCTTGACGATAAACCCGTTTGACAACTGAAAAGACAATGCAGAGTCGTGAATTTCGCGGCTCTCAACAGCGTCAATATATTCGCCTGGGCTCAAGTCTTGGTGGTTGTGGTAGTTAGGAATGCGGCCACCAGCCAAAATAGCGCGGTAGTTTAACTGACGGCACAGCTCTTTGCGGGCGTCATAAAGACGACGACCGAGACGATAGCCACGATATTCAGGATCAATTAATGCGTCTAGACCATAGATAGCGTCGCCTTCAGGGTTGTCCCTAATGATTTCTTTTTGCCCAATCAAATCATCATAGGTATGCGGATTAGAAAATTTGGCATAATCAACACGCATGGACAGTACAATACCAATCAATTGATCATGGTCAAACATCGCAATCTGACCTTCAGGAAACGCATCAATCAAGGTATGAATGGTTGTTTTAGACCAAGCACCACCTAAGTTTGCATAGACACGGTCCATCAGTGCTTTTAATTGGGGGTAGTCTTTTTTCTTGATCTCAGCGATTGTGAGGTGAAGGTCATCTAATTTTTCAATTTTGCTCATAATATTCCTGTGTTAAATCTCTACTAAATGTGATGATATTTGATACGACAGTATTAAAGGGGTAAGTGACGCAAGTTTTTGCACAAAAAAGCAATAAAAATATTCCAATATGAGAATATTGCCGTTACAATAAATATTGTCGTGTTTACAATAGGTTATGGTGAGATTCTATCTCATTTCGAACACGAGTTTTGATGTTTACCTTGGTCGAAGCAGTGCTCAATTGACGAAAAATCGATGTATTAAGGATCATCATCGTGGTCGATATAATGCTAACACTTATTAAGTTACTTGGAAGAGCTGGATAAGCGGTTTCTCATATATTAAGTTGGATTAACCTTATATTTTCTTGTATCGACCTTATATACTGTCAGCGCCCTTTAGTTTGTTCATCATCATAGCAAGCTGTATGAGTAATAACAGTCTCAGGTAGTAAATATTTGCTACGTTTTTGTGAGTCAATATCTTCATTTACTTCAGGCATAGTATCGTTTTGCTTGTCATATTTAGCCGTATTTGTTCGGCTGTAGGATCGTTTTATTATGCCCTTAACTCGTAGCAATAGAATCAAGCAATGGGATGAAATAGAAGAGTCATCATTGGTTCAGCTGGTCTATGTCAGTACGTTGACCATTGCGTCACGTCTAAACACCTCTATATTTGAGGATGTAGAGGCTCATGCTCGCGATTATAATGAGCAGCACGGCATTACCGGTACATTATGTTATGGCAATGGTCAGTTTTTGCAGTGCATCGAAGGCGAACAGAGACATGTATTTGCGCTACAAGAACGTATTTTCGCTGATAGCCGTCACAAAAACGTTGAAATATTATTATTACAAGAGATTGATCATCGTAGTTTTACTGATTGGCGCATGCGTCTGCTGTTTTTGGAGCGCTGGCTATGGTCGCCTGCAACCAAAGAGCAAGCAGCGCAGCTTTCACCGTTTTTGCCATTTGCGCCGCACGGCTGGTCACCTGATCGTACTGAGCAGTTTTTGCAAATTATCAAAAATTTCGATACCCCACCACATATCAAAGCAGCGGGCATTACTTACAATGCGTTAGGCAATATGTTCCGTCATATCGCGGCACCGCATCAAGCATTTTTGATTATTCAAGGATTTTTGAGTGTCTTGCTAGTTGTGGCGCTGGTACTGTTATATATATAAATCATGTTCTTTTAAACGTAAATTTTGGTTTTCCAAATATAAAGTTGCAAACATAAAAAAGACGCTAAACTTTGAGTTTAGCGTCTTTTTTTTGAGATAAATCGTTAGCCTACCAATCACATATCAAAAATCTTGCCACGATTCATAATGTTGTTTGGATCAAACACCTTCTTGACCTCTCGCAAGTAATCGATCTCAGCCTCACTACGGCTATATTGCAGATACGGCTTCTTCGTCATACCCACCCCATGCTCAGCAGACACCGACCCGCCATATTTTTGTACCGTCTCAAACACATGCTTATTCACTACCTGACACTCGGCAAAGAAATCATCCTTACTCATGTTCTCAGGCTTTAAGATATTCAGATGTAGATTACCGTCACCGATATGACCGAACCAGCACACCTCAAAGTCAGGATAGTTACTGCTGACAATCGCATCAATCTCTGCGATAAAGTCTGGTACATGACTGATCAGCACGGACACGTCGTTCTTATAAGGAGTGAACACAGAAATGGTCTCTGAGATATACTCGCGCAGTTTCCACAGCTCAGCCGCTTGACTAAGGCTTTGACTCATCACTCCATCAACGACCCAGCCTTCTTCCATACACTGCTCAAAGATGGTCATGGCTTTGTCCATGATTGGCTCATAGGGCGCTTCAAACTCTAGTAAGGTATAAAACTTGGTACGTGACTCAAATGGCTCTTGTACTTGACCATGTGCCATCAGTTTATCAATCGCCACGTCATCAAAAAACTCAAAGGCAGTCAAATCAATCTGCGCTTGAAAGGCTGATAAGACGTTCATGACGTCACTAAAGTTGTCCATACCCAGCACCATGACGTTTAAGTCTTGTGGCTGACGCTCAAGTTTGATTTGCGCATGAGTGACAAGACCAAGGGTACCTTCAGCACCGATAAAGAGTTGACGCAAGTCGTAGCCGGTGGCGTTTTTAACCATACCGCGGTTGAGATGCAAGATGTCACCTTTACCCGTAACGACCGTTAGTCCCATGATCCATTGACGGGTCATGCCATAACGGATGACTTTGATGCCGCCAGCATTGGTGCCGATGTTACCGCCCATTTGACTAGAGCCTGCTGAGGCAAAGTCGACAGGATAGTAGAGGTCTTTGGTTTCAGCGAACTGTTGCAGCTGTTCGGTAATGACACCCGCTTCAATCTCGACGATGCGGTCAGCTGGATAGAACTGGCCAATCTGGTTCATTTTATCCATGCTAACGACAATCTCACCATTGGCAGCAACCGCGCCTGCAGAGAGTCCGGTACGACCACCACTAGGCGTTAGGACGACGTTATGCTCATTAGCAAGCAGGACAATCGATTGAACTTGTTCGGTGGTCTTTGGAAAGACGATGGCTGAGGCTGCGGGTGCGAAATGTTTGGTCCAGTCTTTACCCCAGTGCTCTAAGCTCTCTGCGTCGGTTTTGATTTGGGCGAGATCAAATTGATGGTTATCAGTCAGCGTGCTTAGGATCGTTTGCACAGCGTTGGTATGGGCTTGGGAGGTGGACTGTTCGGTAGTTAGCGTCATGGTCAAATCTCAATATTAGCGTAAGCACGATGTTGGGACTGTTTATTATATAGCGAAATGACTATAAATTCAGTGAGGAGTCGGCTCGTGATGGCAATAAGTGGGTGATAGTTTCTAAATAAAAAATGAGACAAATAATAAAAAGTGGTTTGTTTGATTTCAAACCGAATGATTCACTATAGCATAAAAATTTTTCAGGCTTGATAATCAATAATTCATCTAATCTGCTAACATCGGCGTCAAATTTTGTGTAAGATATCGGGACTGTTTTCGTTTCATCCATCACAGATTATCCAACAGGTAATCTTATAAAAAATTATAGGACAGTTCTCATATGGCGTTATCACTACAAAAAGACAAAATCCGGTTTTTATTGCTTGAAGGTCTACATGACAATGCCCTAAAAGTATTGGAAGGCGCTGGTTATCACAACATCGAGAATATCAGTCATGCGTTAGACAAAGAAGAGCTGATCGAAAAGATCAAAGATGCTCACTTTATTGGTATTCGTTCGCGTACTCAATTGACGCGCGATGTACTTGAGCATGCAAACAAACTTATCGGCATTGGTTGCTTTTGTATTGGTACCAACCAAGTCGATCTAGATGCCGCTCGTGACTTAGGTATTCCTGTCTTTAATGCGCCATTCTCGAATACCCGTTCGGTGGCTGAGCTGGTATTAGCCGAAGCGATCATGCTATACCGCGGTATCCCTGAAAAGAACGCAACTGTACATCGCGGCGGCTGGGGTAAGTCTGCGACTAACTCACACGAAGTGCGCGGCAAAACCATCGGTATCGTCGGTTATGGTTCTATCGGCTCGCAGTTGTCTGTGCTAGCAGAAAGCTTTGGTATGAAAGTCATCTATCATGATGCTGTGACCAAATTGCCACTAGGTAACGCGGTACAAGTTGGTAGCTTAGAAGAGCTACTATCAACGGCTGACATCGTGACGTTGCATGTGCCTGATGTGCCAAGCACCCGCTATATGATGAAAGCGGAGCAGTTCGCTCAGATGAAAGAAGGCAGCTACTTTATCAATGCGGCTCGCGGTACGTGTGTCGAGATTGATGATCTAGCGGCAGCAATTGAGTCTGGTAAAATCTTGGGCGCGGCGGTTGATGTATTCCCGAAAGAGCCAAAATCAGCTGACGAAGAGTTTGAATCACCACTACGTAAGTTTGATAATGTGATTTTGACGCCGCATATCGGTGGATCAACGCAAGAAGCGCAAGCGAATATTGGCCTTGAAGTCGCAGATAAGTTCGTCAGATACTCTGACCAAGGTGATACGGCGACGGCGGTAAACTTCCCAGAAGTCTCTATCCCGTTCAAAGAAAACTCGCATCGTCTGCTACATATCCACAAAAACGTGCCAGGCGTACTGTCTCAGATCAACCGTCTGTTTGCTGAAGCAGGGATTAACATCCTAGCTCAGAGCCTGATGACAGAAGGGGATGTTGGTTATCTCGTGATGGATGTCGACTACAATGATTCGACCGCTGCACTCGATCAATTAAAAGATGTAGAAGAGACTATCCGCGTACGTATCTTATTTTAATTGGTACGAATAGCTGATATAAAAAAGAGAGGCTCTATTCATTAGAGCCTCTCTTTTTTTACTTCTTTTTTATTGTACTAATGCTAAGTTTAATTGGCTTTAGCGTTGTTTGCAGCTTCTGCTTGTAGACGAGCTTCCGTCTTAGCGGCTTTGCGTTTTTCTATGACATCCATCACGTCACTACCAATATGAGCTTCACCGCGCTTTTTCGCTAGCTGCATTTGATGCTCACGCTCACGGAATCTTGCTTTTTGCTCATCGGTTGCTTTGTCGATACAGTGTGGGCAGGATTCGCCTTTGATATAGGCTGGGCTTTGCATGTCATCGCTAGTGATCGGCATACGGCAAGCAAAACACTGCTCGTAGTTGCCTTTTTCTAAGTTGTGATTGACCGATACGCGGTTATCAAACACAAAGCAATCACCTTGCCACATAGAGTCACTGGCTGGGACTTCTTCTAGGTATTTTAGGATGCCACCTTCTAAATGATAAACTTCTTCAAACCCTTGCTCGCGTAGATAGGCAGTCGACTTCTCGCAGCGGATACCACCCGTACAGAACATGGCGACTTTTTTATGCTTGGTTGGATCCAGCTCTTTTGAGACGTATTCTGGAAACTCGCGGAAGGTCTCAGTGTTTGGATTGACGGCATTTTGGAACGTACCGATTTGCACTTCGTAATCATTACGTGTATCGATCAGGGTCACTTCAGGATCTGAGATCAATGCGTTCCATTCGCTAGGCTTCACATAGCGACCGACCGATTGTAGTGGGTCGATGTTTTCTACGCCCATGGTAACGATTTCTTTTTTTAGCTTTACTTTGGTGCGATAGAACGGCTGGGCGTCGGTATAAGATTCTTTAAACGTAAACGTACCAATGGCTTCAATACTGCGTAGGTAGTCAAGGATAGTGTCGATGCCTTGACGCGTGCCAGAAATCGTACCGTTAATGCCTTCGCTTGCAAGCAACAATGTGCCTTTGACATCGTTATCTAACATCGCATTCAAAATTGGCTCACGATACTGCTCAAAGTCAGTGAAGCGCGTGAATTTATAAAGTGCGGCAACAACGATATTGTTAGTGACGCTATCGTAGGCGGGGGCTGATTGATTGTCAGTTATCACTGTTTCTTTGATATTACTATCTTGAGTTGTGCTCATGTCTTTCTCCTGCTGGCTAGGTCGCAAACCTAGTGCGTTGGGTTTAAAGTATTTGATAATTTAATAACATTAACATAATTGTGGAATTGGCTAATGTGCGCGTAGTGTAGCAAATTTTGGCAGGGTTTTGAATAGCTTAAAAGATGTCGCTTGAGACTAAAGAAAAAATCAGTGATTTGTTTACACGATAAAAAACAAAAAAGCCCAGTAAAATACTGAGCCTTTCTATATTCACTGCGTAAGCGTTATTCACTGCGTAAGCGTTTGGTTTACTTACTCTGGAACCAAGTATCTGCTTTATTGCGGGCACTAGCGATATCTGCACTGGATAAGTTCAATGCCAATTGGCCGATTTTACCACGTGCCTTGTTACGAACTTTTTCATCGAGCATGCCATCACGGGCAGCTAAGTCATACCATTTATAGGCATCAACCAGATTTTTTTGTTTTTCATCTAACAATGCAAGTGTGTAACTGGCACGGTTGTCGCCACGCATCGCGGCTTTTTCTAGCCAAAGACGCGCTTGTTGCAAGTTAGGTTGTACACCTTCACCGCGTAAATACATGATAGCAAGGTTTAACTGAGCAGGAGCAACCCCTTGTTGAGCGGCTTTGGTGTACCACTGGATTGCTTGTTGAGTATTTTGAGCAATACCTTCGCCTTTTTGCAAGCGCTTGGCTAGATAAAATTGAGCATGATCGTTACCTTGGGCAGCACGGCTAGACAGCTCGCTCACAGGCATCAGTTCAAAACGTGAGGTATCAAGCGGTACGTTTGATATTAACTCAGCATTGGCCAAACCAGCACAAGAAAATAATGCAGTAAACAACGCAGCTTTTAATAATTTCATAGCAGCTCCAAAATTAGGCAGTTAATAAGCAAAAATTGTACCGCTAAGCATTGTCTCGCTAAAGACAGTTAGACGGCGATAACAATTAGGTGACATCTTGGGATATGAACTTACCTAATCATCAGCAATAGAGTTTTTAATTTTGTATTATCGATTTGGCCCTAACTGATTAGACAAACGGTCGTAATAGTGGGGTAATTGACAACATTTTGCTAGCTTAACACCCAAACTTACGAAACTCAAATACTAATTACAAGATTTAATAGCTGCTTATACCTGATTGTCCCCAGTAAAATCATAGAGTTACTATAAGACAATCATTAGTTAACAATTTGCTAAGATAAAAGGTTCAGCAATAACGGTCATTTTGTCCTTTTAAGCAAAAATCAAATATCTGACATTACTTCGTTTTTTTCTTTGTCACTCGATAGATAGCGACATCTGCGAGTAAATTGGGTGCCTGTCTAATCAGTGCCGTCATCAGTGGGGAATGACCTTTATCAGAGTCGCTTACCGCAAAGCGATTGACGATATGAATATCATGCTGCGCACACAATTGCTCAAAGTCTTTAAAGGTGCATAGATGAATATTGGGGGTGTTGTACCATTCATAAGGCAGTGCCTCAGATACAGGCATCATCCCTTTAAGTCCTAAATGAAGACGGTTTTGCCAATGGGCAAAGTTAGGGAAGGTGATGATCGCCTCTCGAGCGACGCGCAGCATATCAAGTAGCAGCACATCAGGGGATTTTACCGCTTGTAGCGCGCGTGCCATGACCACGGTATCAAAGCTGTTATCGGCAAAGCGTGCCAAGCCATCATTCAGGTCTTGCTCAACAATCGACAAGCCGTTACCAATGGCTTCGTTGATTTTATCTTCATCAATCTCAAGTCCGTATCCAGTGACGCCTAGCTTCTGCTGTAAGTGCGCAAGTAGCTCGCCATTACCGCAGCCCAAATCCAGTACATGTGCTTGCGGCGCGATCCAGCGCTCTGCCAGTTGGTGATCCATTCTCATGAGCGCTCTCCTATAGCTGGGCGATGATGGGTAATAAATGGCGCTGTCAAAAATCCTTCAACTGCACCCATGTAACGAGGAATATCAAATAAGAAAGAGTCATGTCCATGTGGCGCATCAATATTGATATAGCTAACAGGTTTGCCCGTTGCCATCAGTGCATCGACGATTTCTTGCGAGCGTTCTGGTGCAAAGCGCCAATCGGTGGTGAATGACACGACCAAATATTGGCATTGTGTATGGGCAAAGGCTGCTTTGAGCGCAGAAAGCTCTTGTTGACGATCAGACTCAATGTCTTCAATCGTCGCTACCGCATCTTCTAATTCATTCTGCGCATTGGCTTTGCTAGACTCGACTGACGCTGCGATAGAATTTTCTAATGGCACGGCTGACTCTGTAGTATCTTTGGCTACCGCTGATGAGTAGTCACGCGTCGGGTCGAAATAATCTAGCGCCTTGGTCATGAGTAGATAAGTATTGGCATCGAAATTTTCGCTGAAGCGCTCACCTTGATAACGCAGATAGCTCTCAACCTGAAACTCGACATCATAGCCATACATGAACTTGCCAGATTTTAAATCACGGCCAAACTTGGCTTTCATCGCATCATCAGTCAGATACGTAATATGACCGACCATCCGTGCCAAGATGAGGCCGCGACGAGGGTAGGTACCAGCTTGTATATATCGTCCATCCTTAAAATCAGGATCGGACAATATCGATTGACGTGCGACTTCGTTAAAAGCAATATTTTGCGCAGATAGCTTCGGCGTACTGGCAATCACCACACAGCGTTTTAGCCTGTCTGGATAATCTACAGACCATTGCAGCGCTTGCATGCCACCCATTGAGCCGCCAACGATGGCATGCCAAACATCGATGCCAAGACGATCTGAGAGCATGGCTTGGGTTTTTACCCAGTCTTTAATCGTGATAAGCGGAAAGTCAGGGCCATAGACTTGTGGCTCACTGTTATGATTTGCACTGCTATCGCTTGAATCGATACTGTCATCTGAACTAATGCTATCGGGATTAATGGTTGTAGGCCCTGTTGAGCCAAAACAGCTACCGATATTGTTGACGCACACCACGTAAAAGCGATTGGTATCGATGGCTTTGTTGGGACCAATCATATTGTCCCACCAGCCCGCTTTTTTGTCATCAACGCTATGAAAGCCAGCCGCGTGATGGTTGCCCGATAACGCATGACAGATCAAAATGGCATTTGATTTATCACTATTGAGCGTGCCGTAAGTCTCTACCATCAAGTCAAACGAGGGCAGGGTACGGTTACATTCTAAGGTCAATGGCTCAGCAAAATGGAATTTTTGTGGCGTAACTACACCCACAGATCCAGCAGCAGTATTGGCTGAGCTGTTTACGTGAGTTTGAGAATTAGGGGACTGGTCACTGGTATTATCAGAGCGTGCGTTCAAAGCTACCTCGCAAGACAACAATCATCAATAAAATAAGAGCAAAATAGGAAGGTGTTGACAGACTACTTTGCCTACACCGTTTTTATAAACTGGGCTTGCCTATTGTATGGTGATGCGCGTAGGAGTACAACCGCCGAGCAGGTCTTTTAAACGCCGTTTTTATCGCGCTAAATAGTAAAGGGTAAATAATAGAAGATTGGCGACTGCGTATCAAATTGTACAAGTACGCTTTTGCCATGCGTGATTCATGGATAAAATGCTACACTAATGCGGTGTTTATTCAATGATGTCTTAACAATCCTGCATCTTACATTGCACCTCATGTTGTGACATCGCTTATAATAACTTACTGCTGATAAATAGTGCTGCTATGAAACCTGAATTGCCTCCACGTATTGCTGTCCTGTTAGTCAACCTTGGTACGCCAGATGAGCCAACGGCACCCGCCGTACGTCGCTATCTCAAACAGTTTTTGTCAGATCCGCGAGTGATTGAGATTCCCAAGTTTTTGTGGGCAATTATCTTGAATTTGTTTGTCCTGCCGAGTCGTCCTAAGCGTGTGGCAAAGGCTTACGCCAGTATCTGGGAAGGTGATTCGCCGATTCGTAAGATATTAAAAAGCCAAGTTGAGCTACTAGAGCCGCGTCTGGCCAATAGCGTAGCGCCATTTCGCGTCTCTGTACATCCTGCGATGAGCTATGGTAATCCTGGACTGCCTGATGTCATGGATGCGTTGCGCGGAGAAGGGGTGGATCACTTTGTTATCTTACCTTTGTTTCCTCAGTACTCGGCCTCTTCAGGCGGCGCGGTATATGATGCGCTGACGAAGTGGACACTTAAGCAACGTAACTTGCCAAACTATACTATTGTCAAAGATTACTTTGCGCATCCACTATATATTCAGGCGCTAGCCAATTCTATTCGCCGTTTCCAAGAGAAGCATGGCAAGCCTGAGAAATTAATGTTTAGCTTTCACGGTATCCCGCAGCCCTATGCGGATAAAGGCGATCCTTATCCTAAGCGTTGTAAATGTACCGCTGCGCAAGTGGCACATGCACTCGGCCTAAAAGACGACGAATGGATCATCAGCTTCCAGTCGCGCTTTGGTAAGCAAGAGTGGGTAAAGCCGTATACTGATGTGGTATTGGAAGATTGGGGTAAATCTGGTGTGCGCTCGGTACAAGTGATTAGTCCTGCATTCTCAGCGGATTGTCTTGAGACGCTAGAAGAGTTAGCCATTGAGAACCGTGATAATTTCCTTAACGCGGGCGGGCAAGAGTATCACTATATTCCTGCGCTCAATCTTGATGAGACGCATATTGAGTTGCTTGAAGCATTGAGTTTGCCTCTTGTAAAAGGTTGGGCTGGCACGCTTGATGGTTGGGTTTAATCAGCTAAAACTCATATCTTTGTCAGTTAAATGAAATGTCATAAAAAAGCACGCTTAACGGTATTAAGCGTGCTTTTTTGCTCTAAAGAGTTATATCAACCGCGGTGCTAATTTCTAAAAATCATCGTCATTACTACGTTCTGCGGCATCTCTATCAGCAATATCCATGGTATCTGGATAATCATTGTCATCAAGATTATCCTGAACCAAAACTTCATCCACACGCGACTCATCAAGGTTTTGACGATGCATAGGAGTTAGTCCTTGGGTGGCATCACTACCGACTTCTGAATTATCAAACCCTGCACTGTTGTCAATCACATCATCGTTGTCGATAGTGTGCAACATCGGATTGTCTAAATCGACCAACTGGTTGTATTGATTGTCAGTGCTGTCATTATTGTCGCGGCGATTGCCATCGATATGATCCATCTCTTCTGGTAGTGGGTTCTTTGTGTTTTCCATAAGTCATTCCTTATTGTAATTATTAGCAGTAAATTTATTGCAAGAGCTATATAAGCGTTGCTCATAGCGACATTGATAATCTGTCCATAAGTTTGTACGATTATTGGGATTTTCACTAGTAGTAAGGTGTGACAGGATGTTCAAAAAATGTAAGGCGATTGCCAAAATGCAAAACGGCTACTCATACTGAGCAGCCGTGAGTTTTTATAAAATTGCTTAAAAGATCTTTGTTACTATGTCATTGAAAATATCGTAATTATAATTTTAATTATCAGCGTGTTTGAGCTCATAGTTTAATTTCTTCGCCAGACATGATTCATAATCAGCCAGTTTGAATCGCCATAAATACGTCAAAGCAATACCATAGATGACAGTCTCAGCCAATTCTTCGACAACTTCACCAAATGTATGCGGGAATATAATGGCGTTCTCGCCCATATATTGAATGATTGCCAGCGCGGTAACGATGAGGTAGAGCGAGACCGGCACATTCTTTAATACTGCCCAAAGATAATGTCTCGAATAGGCCAATAGACCGAGTGCAACGAGATAGATAACGGTCAGCACACTGTCTTCCCACCAGTCATAAGATTGATTTAAAAACGAGAAATCGCTCGGAACCAACAAATCTGGTAGATAGTTTAGCTCGCGACGAATGACAGCGACAAATATAAGCACAGAAGCTAACCAAAAGGCCTGAACTTGTTTGATGTGACTTTTTATAAAATATTGCGTGCAGCGTAGCAAGCAGATGAATAATAGGATAATACCGGGGGCTTCAATGATGCCATCTGAACTCAAAATAACTGGCTCCTGCGTATCAAAAAGAATGTGTCAAAAACAAAAAAGTGAGCCCGCAGGCTCACTCTAAACCGAAAAATATCTAACGAAATATGAATAATTTACTATGACGCTATTATAACCCAATATGGTAATAACAACGTCATAGAATATAACCAGATAGTCATAAGTGGTTGTTTATATAGATGATACAGTGGGTCTCAAAACTTATCTTGTCCTTAAGCTCGCTAGAGCCCTGAGTTGACCAAAGCAATAATTAATGCGCTTCATCCCAGTTTTGACCGCTATCAGTCTCGACCAGTAGTGGCACTGCAAAGTCGACATGCCAACCTTTATCTACGGCCGTAGTCGTCAAGACATCTTGCATGGCATCGGTAATCAATTGGCTAACCGCGTCTACCTTATCGGCATCCACTTCAAATACCAGTTCATCATGGACTTGCAGCAGCATTTTGGCTTGATCTTTTGGCAATACCTTGTCAACGGCAATCATGGCAAGCTTAATCAAATCAGCAGCGGAACCCTGTAGCGGCGCGTTAATTGCCGCGCGCTCAGCACCTTGCTTGACCATACGATTGCTATGATTAATATCCGGTGTATAGAGTTTACGGCCTAATATCGTCTCGACATAGCCTTGCTCGTACGCGCTAGCACGCGTATTGATCATATAGTTTTTGACACCTGGATAGCGCTCAAAGTACATATCGATATAGTCTTGCGCTTCACCGCGACTCATTTGTAGCTGCTTGGCAAGTCCAAAGGCACTCATCCCGTATAGCAGACCAAAGTTAATGGCTTTGGCATTACGACGTTCAGTTGGGGTAACGTCCACAACATCCTTGCCAAGCACTTCAGCGGCAGTCGCAGCATGAATATCTAACCCTTCGTTAAAGGCATGCGTCAAGTTCTTATCGCCTGAGAAATGCGCCATCAGTCGCAATTCAATTTGTGAGTAATCCGCTGCTAAGATCACGCGACCTTCTGGGGCGATAAAGGCTTGGCGAATCAGACGACCAGTGGCCGTACGAATCGGAATATTTTGTAAGTTGGGATCAGTTGATGACAGACGGCCAGTACTGGTGAGTGCCTGATGGTAACTGGTATGCACGCGATCCGTCTCAGCATCTGCAACATTATCCAGGGCATCGGTATAAGTGCTTTTGAGCTTAGATAACCCGCGATACTCTAAGGTAATATCGACTAGCGGGTGATCGATTTTCGATAGGACGGCTTCACCAGTCGAGTATTGACCAGACTTGGTTTTTTTACCGCCCGGCACGCCAAGTTTTTCAAACAGCATCTCGCCGAGCTGTTTAGGTGAGCCTAAGTTAAATTCTTCGCCTGCTACTTCATAAGCACGTTTTTCTAGCGCAATGATTTCTTCATCAAAGCGTTTTGATAGCTCGTTTAAGAAGGAGCGTTTGATGAGAATACCATGTGCTTCCATTTGGCAAAGGATCTCTGCCGTTGGAATCTCTAGTTCGTGGAGCAATTTGGCATTATTGGCATCGTTAGCCAGCTCAACGCTGAATACATCAAACAATTGATAGGTGATATCGGCATCTTCACACGCGTAGTCGCTCGCAATATCGATAGCCACTTGGTCAAAGGTGACTTGCTTAGCCCCTTTGCCCGCGACTTCCTCAAAGCTAATGGTCTGCGTTTGTAGATAATGGCGTGCCAAATCATCCATACCGTGGCGAGTGGCTGCCGCATTGATGACGTAGCTGGCAAGCATGGTATCCATCGCCCAGTTATTTGGCTGCTCATGTATGGCACCGACTAGATCGATATCATAATGCGCAAGGATATGCGCGTCATACTTTAGATGCTGACCAATTTTGCCAATATTAGGATTCTCTAGTACAGGTTTTAAGCGCGCTAATACCGTATCACGGTCAAGTTGTTTTGCTGTTAGCTCATCACCTTCTAAGCTGTGGGTGAGCGGGATATAATAGGCCTCGTGCGCTTGCAGGGCAAAAGACAAGCCGACGATTTGCGCGTCGCGCCAATGAACACTGGTGGTTTCGGTATCAATGACAAAGTGCGGAGCTGCTTCTAATAGTTCGACCAAGCTATCAAACGCAGGCTCATCGAGCACAGTATGCCACGCTTTATCCTGATGGTTATTGCCTGTCATATCACCGTCTTTGCTTGATTGCAGCGATTTGGCAACTTGCGCTTGTGACTCCGCGTTTGCTTGGCTATCAGCGACACTTTGCGAGCCGTTAGCCGGATGGTTTGGGTGATCAAGAGATGCCAGCTCGTTTCTAAACTCAAGCTCATTATACAATTCGCGCAGCTCATCTATATGCGCACAAGGATCGGTATTAATTTTTAAGTCGTTCCAGTCTTGGCCGATTTCTAAATTGGTGACGATGGTAGCGAGCTTTCTATTAAAAGGAATATCATCGGCATGCTCGATCAAGCCCTTAGCCCCGCGACCTTTGATAAAGCCAATATGCTTGAGCATGTTTTCGATATCACCGTACTCAACCAGCAAGTCTTTGGCGGTTTTTTTACCAATGCCCGGTACACCTTTGATACCGTCAGAGGCATCGCCCATGAGCGTCAAAAAATCAATCATTTGGTTTGGATTGATGCCGAACTTATCGATCACCGCTGGTGTATCCGTGACTTTACCAGTAAAGCTGTCTTCTAAGATGACGCAATCATTAACCAGCTGCATCATGTCTTTATCGCCGGTTGAGATGACGACATGGTGACCTTGCTCGACGGCACGATGGGCAAGTGTACCGATGATATCATCGGCCTCTGCGCCCTCAATACGTAACAGCGGAATACCTAAGGCGCTAACCAAACGATGAATATAAGGAATTTGCTCTACCAACTCTACATCGATAGGCGGACGAGCTGCTTTATAGTCAGACGACATATGATGGCGAAAAGTCGGTGATTTGGTATCGAAGCAGACGGCCATATGAGTAGGGTGATAACGACGCATGAGTTTGAGTAATGCGTTCAATGTGCCGCGTATTGCATTGGTAATTAGGCCCTGCGAGTTTTGCATGGTTTTTGGGAGAGCATGATAGGTGCGAAACAAATAATAAGAGCCGTCAACCAAGATAAATGGCGGCTGATCTTTGTCTACGTGACTGGTATCCATCAGCGCGACGTTAGGCATGTCGTCAAAATTTGGTAAGGTTTTAGGATCGAGTGCTTGATGGGAGTTGTGGTCGTTATCGGCAGTATTGTCAGCTATATTATCAGTCATAAAGGTCACTTATCAGCTATTAGATAAAAATATGCCCTTATTATAACGATAAAAACAGTGCGTGCCGAACTGCTTAACCGTTACGAGATGTTCTAGCAGTTTTATTTTTTCACCAAAATTTCAAACAAAAAAAGAACCCAGACCAGCTGAGTTCTTCTATAATTAATATATTCTTAATTAATCATTGATAATGAGTCTCATAATGCGTTATTTTACTTCTGAAGAGACTTCAACATCGATATTGCCGCGTGTGGCTTTAGAATATGGGCAGACGTCATGCGCCTTTTCAACCAGTTTTTGGATCTCATCAGCTGACAGGTCAGTATTATCGGCGATTACATGGATTTTTACTGAGAGTTTGTACTCGTGGTTGTCACCTTGTAACAGATCAACAGACGTTTCAGTTGTGGAACCAAAGCGTGCGTTTTCCATCTTTTTGACCACGCCAAGCGCTCCATCAAAGCAAGCACCGTAGCCCATAGCTAGCAATTGCTCAGGATTATTGCCTTTTTGATTGCCACCTGGTGGGGTCATGTTGATCTCAAGGTCGCTATCGCTCAAGGTTGCCGTACCCATACGACCGCCAGTAACAGTAGATTTAGTAGAATATAAAGTTTTCATAACACATCCTTTGTTGTGGTTTTTAGGTTTGAATAGTGAATCTAAATATGCAACTTAGGATAACAAATCATCAGCCCAGCTCAGTAAGTCGGTAGTAAATATTTACGACAAGTTTGTAAATATGACTTTCAGAGCCATCTACAATAACAGTAAATGCTGGTACTCATAAACAGAATGACCGAAGCCAGCCATGTGGTGGGTCATACTAACATCATCAAATTGGGTGATAAAAAATCTAAATCATAAGGACATTGTTCGATGAATAGAGTGGTTGCGATATCTGGTGTTTTCTTCTGGTCAATGCTTGCTTTGATAGGCTGCGAAGTAGATGACGGCAGTTACGGTTCTGATAGCGACAATATTACGCTGACGAGCTTTGCTAATAGTTACGATAGTAAGGCCAACGATACCGCCATTGCGCGCATCGATGAGACCTATCGCACAGGCGCACGCAACATCAAAACCACCAATCTCATTAACAGTTATAGCAACCAGAGCCTAAATGATTTAGACAGAACTGTGCTAGCAGATGATTTCGAAGGTCGACTCGAAAACAAAGACATCGAAGTCAATGGTCGCACAGTCAAACGTCCTATTTACGAAAAAAACAGTAATAACAAACTAGGCTACGAAACCACCTATCAAACACTCAACTTGTCCGGTTTAACGACCCGCAGTTACAGTGCTGGCACGAATATCGAAGACCGCCGAGGTATTCTCACCGATTTGAGTAATTACTCTAATATCCCCTCTAATGTTGCGTTTCCAGAAGGCTCCGTTTGTTATATTCCAGTCGTAACAAGTGAGCGCTCGTTTTTGGCTTTCAACGACAAAAACAAGACAGGCTATTCGTCATTGGAGAAATGGATCGACGCTGCCAAACAACGCTTTAGTGACGACAGAGATCATAGAACCTCTCAATTTGGTGTTGGTATAGCAAATAAGCAAAAAGCGGCGCAAGTGATGTTCTTTGAATACAAAAATCAACCTGCCTATGAATATAGTGGCGTTGAGTATGGAAAGGATATCTATGAGGCAAATTATGTTGCCAAAGGTAGCACCGACCCGAATATAGATAGCCGCTTTGGCGTGGTAGATTGTACGCTTGTTAATGAGGTCGCAGGAGACTTCTTAGCTGAGCAAATCAAGCGCTATTATTAGAATCAAGCAAGCCCTACGCTGACGGTTAAAAATTTTGTTAACACGCTTTGTCTGATTGATAGAGCGTGTTTTTTTATACGCTAACTCTGCACCCTAACGCTAAATCGGCTACAATACGCTCATTATTGATTCTATTTATTTAGATTAACTTCTAAATGACACAACTATTGAAGCTGAAAATTATGAGCGTAGATCCAAAAAAACTAACCAAAGAAGTGGCCAAGCGCCGCACCTTTGCCATTATCTCGCATCCCGATGCCGGTAAGACCACCATGACCGAAAAGCTGCTGTTATGGGGACAAGCGATTCAGGTAGTGGGCGAAGTCAAAGGCCGTAAGACCGATCGTCATGCCACTTCGGACTGGATGAGTATGGAGCAAGAGCGTGGTATCTCAATCACCACGTCTGTCATGCAGTTCCCGTACAAAGACCACATGGTCAACCTACTAGATACCCCAGGTCACGCTGACTTTAGTGAAGATACTTATCGTACCTTGACCGCAGTGGATAGTGCATTGATGATGGTGGATGGCGCAAAAGGTGTCGAAGAACGAACCATCAAGCTGATGGAAGTTTGTCGCATGCGCGATACGCCAATCATTTCGTTCGTCAACAAGCTCGATCGCCAGATTCGTGAGCCACTTGAGCTACTGAGTGAAATCGAAGCAGTACTAAAGATTAAATGCGTGCCAGTCACGTGGCCGATTGGTATGGGACAGGATTTTGTTGGGGTGTATCACCTTGCAGAAAACAAAACCTACTTATACGAGAAAGGCAATGGCGGTAAGATGACCGTCTCTGAAACTCGTGAGGGTTATGATTACCCTGATATTCGTGAGCGTCTCGGGCAGTTGATGTTTGATGCTTTTGAGGAGTCGCTCGAGCTGGTACAGATGGCGCTAGAAGAGTTCAGCGTTGACGCGTTTTTAGCGGGCGAGATGACGCCAGTATTGTTTGGCACGGCATTGGGTAACTTTGGTGTCAACATGGTACTCGATACCTTAGTCAAATACGCGCCGCCACCAAAGGCCCATCCAACGACTGAGCGTAAAGTATCAGCAACCGAGACCGATTTCACAGGTTTTGTTTTTAAGATTCAGGCAAATATGGATCCGCGTCACCGTGACCGCATCGCCTTCTTGCGCGTGTGCTCTGGCAAGTACGAGAAGGGCATGAAAATGAAGCACGTGCGTCTGGGTAAAGACGTCCGTATTGCTGATGCGCTGACCTTTTTGGCAGGCGACCGCGAGGCGCTAGAAGAAGCTTATCCGGGCGATATCATTGGTTTGCACAACCACGGAACGATCTCTATCGGCGATAGCTTCACTGAAGGCGAGGAATTGAGCTTTACCGGTATTCCTCATTTTGCCCCAGAATTGTTCCGCCGTGTGGTGCTAAAAGATCCGCTTAAATCAAAAGCCCTACAAAAAGGACTGCAGCAGTTAAGCGAAGAGGGTGCCACACAGGTGTTTATGCCGCAGATTAACAATGACTTGGTCTTGGGTGCGGTTGGTGTTTTACAGTTTGAAGTGGTCGCGCATCGTCTAAAAGAAGAGTACAAAGTACAATGTACCTTTGAGCCGGTATCGATTGCCACCGTGCGCTGGATTCACTGTGATGATGAAGTAGCCTTGGCGAAGTTCAAGAAAAAAGCCCATGACCAATTATCATTAGATGGTGGTGGTTATTTGACTTACCTTGCGCCATCACGTGTCAACTTACAGTTGATGCAAGATCGTTATCCAGAAATCACCTTTAGCAGCACGCGTGAGCATTAAAACGACTGTTATCAAATCAGCCGTATCACTGTATTGTTCATTGATTAAGACACGCTAGCCGTGTCTTTTTTATTGTCTGTTATTTATGCGGCAAATGAGTCAAAAGAGGTTTTGAGTGATTAGCAACACTTCATAAACACAAACAGTGTTCCTACAATACAGCGTCATTGTTACGGTAGAATGTTAAACAATAATTTATATTTATAAAAAGGGATGTATGAAAGCTATGATTCAATCTCATCTTAATAGGTTCACACTGACGCATATTTATTCAGGCAGAGTAGGGCGTATACGGCGAATTGGTCTCTTAGCAAGCGGTTTACTGATGGGTGCCGCTAGTCTGTCCGCAAATGCAGGTAGCCTGATCAGCTCAACAGAGTATCTCAATTATCAGTTACCAGAAAAAATTCAAAAGATGTGCACTGAGCGCGATAATTGCCCAGAAATTGAGGTTAAATATCTTAAAACTAATCATGGCTGGATAAATAAAACAGTCAATGCACGTATCGATAATTTGGTGGTGAATAGCAAGCCAACAGAAGCAGCGCCAATTAAAACGCCAAGCACTCAAGCAGAGGTTACCGCTGCGATCAATGATTTTGCGGCATCACAGTTTCAAGATATGCCTGAAGAGGTTTCTTGGGCTTATAGTTTGATGGTGACGCCTGATTACTTGGGTCATGTTAATAACTTTGAGCTGTTCGAAATCAACTCCTACGTCTTTACTGGTGGTGCACACGGCATGCCTTATAGCGAGTATCTAACGTTTGATTTGACGACCAAAAAACAAGTTACCCTTGATGACATGCTGATCAAAGGCAAAAAGCCTCGTTTTGAAGCACTCGCGAATGAGGCGTACAAAGCATGGGTTAAAACGGTCGCCGATGATGTCAGTAGCTATGAGCAGAGCTGGCCGTTTATGCTGAGCGACAATGTGACCTTAACAGAGACAGGGATCAACATTCGTTATCAGCACTATTCTATCGGCCCATATGCCTACGGTATGCCTGTATTGAGCATCCCGTATAGTCAGCTTGATAAAGTCATCAAGCCTCACTTTATACCAAAATAGATCAAACACATGACCACTGATTATGCTCTCTATCATAGAGTGGTCAGTGAATAAAAATTGACAGTAATTTGCTTAAAATCGTTTGAAAATTAATAGAAAAAATAAGGAATGATAGCATGACGAACAATACAGATAGCGTGAGCACGACAGCAGAGATGAATACTTGGCAACTAAATGCGTTAACAGAGGCGCTGGGTGATCTGACGCTGACAGTCAATGACAGCTTGTCTATTGGTCGTGGCAGTGATAATGACGTGGTACTAGGCAGTAAGCAAGTATCTCGCAATCATGCCATTCTAAGCATACTTGATGGTCAGTTATACGTAAAAGATTTGGACTCTTCTAACGGTACCTTTATCAACGATCAACGTATCGCGGGCAACGAATCAAGCCTTCTACAGGCTGAGGATACGCTTGGATTTGCAAGCTTTAGCTTTCAGGTACAAGCGCCTGTCGCTGCTAAAGCAGATGAGACACTAGAGCCAGTCACAACAGCAGCTGCAGTAAGTAATGTCAGTGATGAGACTGCCCCAGTAGAAGCCACTGAGAATTTGCACGACGAATATATCATCGAAGAACATATCGTCAGCGAGCCAATCGTAAAGCAAACGAATATTGAAGAGATTTTACCCGCTGCAGAAGATACAGAAACGTCACCTGTCGATACTACTTCAGACACCGTAATAGATTCAGCAAGTTCGCCTGTAGTTGACAGAGCGGAAGTGGCTGAATCAGCGCCTCAAGAGTCTCAAGAGCCAGTAGTCAAAGAGACAGGTATCGACGATGTCTTGTCGGCCGCAGAAAGTGCTATGCCTGCATCGATTGAAGCAGCATCAGAAGAGTCAGAGCCTGTATCTGAAACGCCTGTATCTGAGACATCTGTATCAGCAGCAACTGAGTCAACTGTAACGGAGTCAGAAGCTGTGACCACTACAGAGCCGTTGACCCCAACAGTATCTACTGATGATGCACCATCAGTATCGCAGCCAACAATAAGTGAAAAACCAGTAGCAAATGAAGAGCCTGTAGTAAGTGAAGAGCACGACAAAACGACAAAAACTGAATTACAAGAAGAAGCCGATCCTGAGGTCTTAAAAGCCAAGCAAGCAGCGACCGCGCAATTTTCGGGTACGGCCAATTTAGGGCAGGCTCATGATCTTGGTACTGAAGGCAATAATGCCATGGATCAAGAAATCAGTAATCCAGCTCATACAGGACAAGTAGAGAAAAAATCTAGCGGTGGTTGGTTTATATGGGTATTTGCTGCCATTTTGATTATTGGTTTGGCATTATGGCTATTTAACATGGGCGTTATGTAGTTACATGACATCTATCCGTAGTTTGAATACGATCGTTTATCCATAGCTATCCTGCTTGGTAAGCAGTCCGTTACCTCAGTTAATTTATGGGGGTTGAGGGCTGAACTTAACTGCTGTATAAGTCGTCATTCAAGCAAACTGCTTTTTATAGCGCCAACATTCGAATACGGTGTTGGCGCTATATTTTATGGTTCAGTCCACTGTTTTACTTTTTGCCATTCTGCTACTAAGAGAGCGTTACTATGATGACTTTCCAAGAATATCAAGCGTTTAAAGATCGGGGGTTTAGTCATGCACCCTTAGTAAAAAAACGTTTGATGGATGCACAGACGCCAGTGTCTGTATTTTCCAAAGTACGTGATTTAAACGGCTCTGCATATTTGTTTGAGTCTGTGGTAGGCGGTGAGCGCTGGGCAAGATACTCGATGATCGGTCTGGGTAGTGACCTTATTTTACAGTACGCTGATGGCAATATGACCACCAAGCGGAACGATCATATCGATACAGAAGCAGTAGAGAATCCTTTTGATTATATCCGTCAGCTGATGGCACAGTATCAGATGCCGACCGCTGAAGATGTGCCCACCATGCCAAGCTTTAGCGGCGGCCTAGTCGGTTACTTTGGTTACGACATGGTACGTGTCATTGAGCCTAGTGTGGGCCTATCTGATGCACCCAATCCGATGTCGATGCCAGATATGTGGCTGATGCTTTCGATGAGTGTCATTGTTTTTGATAATTTAGAAAATACCTTATCGATCATCGTCTATGCTGACTGTCAAACCGAGGAGGGCTACAGCTTAGCTATCCGTGAGTTAGAAAAAATCGAAGAGAAGTTGGCAGAACCGTCTAATTTGTCCGCACCAGTGATGCCCACACCAAAATTCATCTCGCAAACCGGTATGGAAAAGTACTGTAGCGACGTTAAGAAAATAAAAGACTATATCGCAGCAGGCGACGTCATGCAGGTGGTTCCAGCACAGCGGTTGACAGCAGATTACACAGGCGACTCTCTAGCTGTTTATCGTGCACTACGCTATCTAAATCCATCGCCGTATCTGTTTCTGGTGCATGGTTATACGCTTGATGATCACAAACGCTTTGATATCATTGGCGCTTCTCCTGAAATCCTGTCTCGTATCGAAAACGGCAAAGTCACTGTAAGGCCACTGGCAGGGACACGTAAGCGAGGTCAGGACGAAGCGGAGGATCTGGCACTTGAACAAGAGCTGCTCAATGATGAAAAAGAGACTGCCGAGCACTTGATGCTTATTGATTTGGGTCGCAATGATATCGGCCGTGTTTGTGAATATGGCAGTGTCAAAGTCACAGAAAAGATGTTTATTGAGCGCTACTCACAAGTGATGCACATTGCGTCCAATGTGGAAGGTACGATAAGGTCTGATAAAGATGCGCTAGATGTATTTTGTGCTACGTTTCCAGCGGGTACACTATCAGGCGCGCCCAAGATTCGTGCGATGCAAATCATTGACGAGATAGAGCCAGTACGTCGAACGGTATTTGGTGGTTCAGTGGGCTATCTAGGTTGGAATGGCAATATGGATACCGCCATTGCTATTCGTACAGCAGTGATGCGCCGCGGTGAAATCCATATCCAAGCAGGCGCAGGTGTTGTTGCTGATTCTGTACCGGAAGCGGAGTGGGATGAAACCAATAAAAAAGCATTGGCATTGGTCAAAGCGGTAAAAATGGCCTGTAATGGACTACGCATTCGCTAGTTATATAGCCAGCTATGCAGCGCATATAATCACAATAGATCAGAAAAGCAATTACGTTGTTATTTTTCTATCAAAAAAATAATAACGTAATCAGTAGCTTAAATATTATTATTAAAATAATTGAAAAAAAGATAAAAAAGGGCTTGCGCATCTCAAAATATTTGATAGAATAGCCACCACTTTAGAGAGAACAAGCCGACTTAGCTCAGTTGGTAGAGCAACTGACTTGTAATCAGTAGGTCGCCAGTTCGATCCCGGCAGTCGGCACCATCTCTTTTAAAGTAGCTTTTTATGAATTTGTCTTAAATGAAAGTCATTTTTGTTCAAAGCACCCTTAGGTGGGATTGGGGAGCGGTCAAACCCAACAGACTGTAAATCTGTCGCGAAAGCTTCGAAGGTTCGAATCCTTCTCCCACCACCATATTTTTTAAAAGTTTGTTATAGCGCCAAGCATGCTCTATATAGTTTCTAACTCTCAACTAGAGTTATTAAGATTAGAGTAAATGCGGGTGTGGTATAATGGTAACACCTTAGCCTTCCAAGCTAATGACGCGGGTTCGATTCCCGCCACCCGCTCCATATATACACCATCGCAAAGCCTATTAATTATTCATCACGACATCAGTTATTATTACTGTATCGTGATATTTTTTTTAGTGCAGCTCAAAGGTTTACACTATACGCTCATATAGCTCAGCGGTAGAGCACTCCCTTGGTAAGGGAGAGGTCTCGAGTTCAATTCTCGATATGAGCTCCATTTATTATGTAAACCCTCTATGCTTGTTTTGCTATTTATATATAGCTTTGCGTCGATATCGAAAATATAAAATATTGAAACATATAAAATTAGTACGACAGGTAATGATTTAAAGGTGACACTGAGGTGTTGCCTTTTAGTGCTGTCAGCATATTAATAAATATTGTTTTTAATGATTCGATATCAACAGAATTAAAACTGGTAGACGAGTATGCAAACGTTTATACATTACTTTTTGCATTTTGGTTTCCCTCTCGTTATCGCAGTTGTGTTTTTTAAGAAAGAGTGGAAAAAAGCATATCTGATATTGCTCGCGACTATGTTAGTTGATTTGGATCACTTAGTAGCAGACCCGATCTTTCAGGCTAATAGATGTAGCATTAATTTCCATCCGCTACATACGTATTATGCAATGCTGGTATATGTTGCTTTACTCTTTTTTCGTAAGCCTTTTAACATTATTGGAATTGGATTGCTTTTTCATATGTTAACGGATTTTACGGATTGTTTGATGATGTCGTCTAGCTGATATAATAGCTTTGTACATCGAGCCGTTAAACGGTTATAAGTAGTAGCATGTTTGAGACCTCTTTAGACAATAGAAAAATAGGTTTCGAGCAAGAGATGTATGACTATTGAAGATAAGTCGGCGTATAATAACGGATACAAAAATTAGTTCGAAGTGCTGTTTGATAAGAAGCAGTGGTTCGTGCGGTTGATAGCTAGGTTTATGATGAGTTAGTTTTATTATGAGCCATTAAACAGCTTTTTATTGATCATTCACCAAAAAAAAGAGGAAATACCCATGGCAAAGGCCAAGTTTGAACGTAGCAAGCCACACGTCAACGTCGGTACCATC
>NZ_JBHZRK010000020.1:0-44466 GCF_043641605.1 Psychrobacter piscatorii
TAAAGTATTCGATCTGGTGTTCTTTTATGTCAATTATGGCTACGTCTGATGCCAGCATACTTTTTAGAACACCACCACAAAAAAATGCCTCTGGGAGTTGACTCCCAGAGGCATTTAGTTTTAAATATAGCTAACGGTTACAGCGTGTTGACGCACACTGTAACGAACAAATAAGCACCTGAACTGCGTTATTTGAACAGCATTAAATGCCCGTGTAGGTGCATTTTATCCAAAATTTGCTTTCATATCAACTTTATTCACTATACATTTTAAAAACCGCTTGTTCGCTCGTTACATCCTCGTGCTGCTCTCTTTATAACCGTTACCCGTCAAATGGGTGGCAGGCTAAGGCGACGACTGCGTTTGACAGAAGGGTAAAGCTCTCGACAGGGGGTTCTAGACATATTGAGCAACGCAATGAGTGGTTATTTGTGCATATCGTAGCGGTATATTGGGTGTATTGCCCTTGCTAGCGTATGACAGCACAGTAGCGGTTAAGAGCGTGTCTAGGCGGTGCTATCAGCCGTAATCTTAACAACCGTAGCTTGATACAGTGATACGGTCTTGATGACGCGATGGGCGATGAAGTCGGCATGACTAATCACATCAAATCCAAGGAATGCACTAAAGTGTTTGTGAGTATGCTAGAAAATACTCATAGATGCTTTAGGGTGAGTGTTCCTTGAAATCTGCTCAAGGCTCCAAAATCAGCATCGGAACTTACTTAGGCTAATTTAAATAGTATATAGCCCACTAGGCTATATACTATTAGACTTCAGAGAAAAATTTAGAATAGTTCTTATACAACAGTCATTTATTCAGTGAGTCGATATTGTCATAGTTGATTCATAAGCTTAGTGTGAATAGAACGAGATCTACGCTTTAGGTAAAGTCTCTTCCTAGCTCATAACTATTCTTTATCTTGGAACCTTGAATACTTTTATTTAATCAACATCCAAGGCGTTATCTTTGTTTTGAATAAGTATTAGATTATCTTGAGCTTTCTTGAGTTTATTTTGTAACACAGTCACTTGTTCTTGTTCTGATAGGTGACGGCTCGATAGCTCGCCATATTGCTTATTCAATATACTATGTTCAGCTTCAAGTTTAGCCTGTATTTGAGTCAGCTGCTCATAAAGTCCTGATAGCTTATCACGTTCAAAGGTTACCGCCTTTAGCTCTCCTTTGATCTCTGCGGTAGCAGTTTGTATCTCATTGCGTTCAGCTGTGACCGTCTTTAGCTCTGACTTAGTGGCTTTAAGCTCCGCCTTTAAACGTGCAATCTCTGCTTTATCGCTATCAGCTGTAGCTTTAAGCGTGGCTACCTCACCAAGACTACTAGTAAGCTCTACAGATTGCTTATCTAATGCGCTACGTGTCTCTACAAGCTGTGATTGTGCTGTTTCTGCTTTAGTTCGTTCAAGCTCTAATTGATGCTTAGTATCTGATAGCGTCTGTTTGGTAGCATCATGGTCAGCTGTGGCTTGCTGAGCCGCTTTAGTTGCTGTCTCCGCAGTAGTGGCCACTTCGTCCAGCTGCTGTAGTAGATCTGCTTGTTCACCCTCTAAGGTTTTAACTGCTTCTTGCGCTTCGTCCGTCTCTGCTTGTGCCTTAACCTTAACCACCTCTAGAGCTTCACGCTCCTTAGACAGCCTATCGTTCGCCATATCAATAGCTGTCTGCCACATATCAGCGCCAAGCGTGTGCAAGCGTTCAGTGATACCGCTAGGTAAATCCACTTGTTGCAGCTCTTGCTCTTCCTGCTGTTCTCGCTTCCAACTCTGCATCGCATCACTAATGGTAGTGAATGAGCCACCGCCTAGCGCCTTACGCACCTCTGCCAGTGTCGGCTTTATCCCTTGCTCCTGTAATCGGTCAGCTGCTGCATGAATATCTTGTGTGGTGAGTGCCATGATTTTGTATTCCTTGATAGTGCATTGTAGTATGTTGTATATAGTATAATACAATATACAACATACTACAATGCAAGGTGTAAAAAAACCCCAAGTCGTCTTGAGGTTATAACTTGTTGGCTAAGACTTAATGATCAGTTAGGTATTCTTCTAGGGCATCATTGATCATGTCCTGATAGTTACCGCCTGTCTGCTTGGCTCTGTCCTTAAACTTAGCAAGAATGCTTGGGCTGATAACACTGGCTTCTGTAGTAAGCGTTTGTGGTTTGATACTGCCACGGATCGCGCCTGACCAGTCGGTGATTTCTGGAATGTCCGATAGATCAATGTCGTCATCGCTAAGCGTTGCTAAGTACTCTAAGTCCGCTTGCTGCTTAGCCGTTAATGGCGGCAACTTATCTATGTGATAACTAACCTTGTTCATATTGTCTCCTTTCAATCTTTGTGGCACGCCTGGCAGAGATAATGCGTATAACCTCAGGCCATAGATTTCAAACACTGCAAAAGCATTGGCCTTTGACTCTTAAGTAAGCCATATATCATAATTGGTAGTAAACATAGTAATTACTTACCTTGACTGACTTTTGGTAAGTAGCTCTCAAGCGCTTTGTTTGGCTTGTTAAAGCTTTCAGGCTCCCGCTGTATGATGTTAATCATTTCACGCTTAAAACTATCAGTACTCATTTTACCGTCATAGCTTAAACCTGGGTGATCGTTATAGTCGTTCATAAACTGCACATTATCAACAATTGATTTGATCTTATCTTCTGACAATTTACCGTCTTTACCAGCAATTTTATCTAATAACTTTTTGTGAAATTTGAGCTTTAAGCCTTTATAGCCCTTCCCTCTTGCTTTTTTTTGATACTCTACACTGACTTTATAATTCGTATTTTCATTTATATCGTTGATAGCTGTTTCAATAACATATCTTCGCAACTCACTAAATTGCTTATACTTATCTTTAACACACATTACGTGTTTAAACTCTTCTATCGTAAACTCTTTGCTGTACTGGTATTGATTAACCCACATTACCACCAATTCATACATTTTTATTGAATGAATACTCGATAACTCACCTATTTCTAATAGCTTGTATTTAGTGAAATTAGCTTTAAGTTGCGTCAAATATGGCAGTATTTTATTTGCGAATGATAATACGACTTCTCCGTTATCCGGATCATAAACAATACTACTAACAAGCCTTGTTTGAAGCGTTTTATTCTCGGGCAAGCTCATAACAATATCGACGTCATATAAACGTTTGCTTGCGTTCTCTATGTCACGATAAACATTCTGTTCGTTCTTAGACTTCTTACCAAAAAACAATGATTTAATATCATCAACTGTTACTTTATATTCTGTGTCTTGCGTGACATTTGGTGCATCAGGCCTACTGTCAATTTGACTGATACAAGCAAGCATGAGCTCTTTATCCGTCTTTTGCATTGTGTACGTTGCTAGGATTAAATCATTTGACTGAACAACTAAGTTATTTTCCATTTCAACTCTGCGCCCATAGTTACATTTAACAAGATCTTATCATAAAATAGAGTTATAAAAAGAGTGTTTTTTATTTATCTCTGTTTTCTGCTCATTTACTCTGTTTTCTGCTCATTTACTCTGTTTTCTGCTCATTTACTCTGTTTTCTGCTCATTTACTCTTTTTCTTTCTTGTAAGGTATTGATTTTAACAGGGAAAAATAGCTCTCAAACAGGAATAAACAGGAGTAAACAGGATCAAATAAAAACCCTCAAAGAAACGGGTGATAAATTTTTTTGTGGATAAGTGAAAAATCATCACTTAAACCACGCAGCTTGCCTAAGCAATTTAACCCTGTGTAATGTTTTTTTAAGGATTAGATTAAGGGCTAAATCCTCGACTGGGTGCATTAGTTCTACTCACTTGATGCTGATAGGACTCTAAACCGTCCTGTAGTGCTCTGTGTTGGCTTTCAGAAAGCTTTCCGTCGTATTGCTCGGTAAACGTCTCTAAAGCGGCTTTAAGAGTCTCTGAGTAAGCTTTACGCTGGGTAGTTGGTAATGAGCTCATATCACGAAACGCAAATTTAAACTGCTGACACGTTTTATCTAAGGTATCTGCAAGATGTTCTTTAGCACATTTCCTCGCCTCAGCTGGGTGATTATCATTATCAATATAATCAGTTAACCATTCTGTATAGTTGAATGAGGAGACAACGTCTCGAGTCAGTCTACCAACGTCTCCTGCGCTACCGCCTAGCTTATTGATGATACTAGTTTTAAATGTCGCACGCTTTTGATCAATATCGTCCCTAAAGTCCTCAAAATGCTTAATAAGCGCCAGATACCGCTCTCGTTCAGCTTTAGGATCACGCAAAAGCTTGATAATGGATTTGTTATTTTCAACTAGCGTGTAATCAAAACGTTTGCCCACTTGCTGTAAGTGATCTCTAAACCCTAGCGCTTTATCTTTATCTTCAATACCAAGGCGCTTTGCAAACTCGCTAAGTATCGCAACTTGACGCTTATCAAATTTATCAGGGGCATCCTCTATCGTTTCTCCTTGTGCCCAGCTGATTGCCATTGAATTGTGATGGCGTTGAATTAAACGCATGGCTAAGTGCAGCTTCATACGTTCAGCATACTCAAAGATTCTCTCATCTTTGTGACGGTTTGCTCGAGTGTCTCGATCAACTTGTCTTTGCTGTCGATCAAGTCGAGCAGCTCTTGCTCGTCGTGCTGCGTCATCGAAGGGGTTGGGGGCTGGTCTTGCACTTCGCTCAGTTGCTTTGTTAATTTCAATATTTGACTTTCCGATAGCTTCAGTGATTCCCTCAATTGCTTGTTTTGTGTCGTCAATTCTTTGTGTGAGCTTGTTATTTGCTTGTGCTGTGCCATTAATTCTTTGTTTTGTGTCATCACATCGCTTTGGTAGGTTTTCGCATCGTTTAGCTGCCCAAGCAATGCCTGATTTTGCCTCTTCAACGCATCGTTTTGTGTCGTCAACTCGAATTGCCGTTCTATTATTTTGTTCTGTGCAGTACGTAATGTGAGGTTCTGAGCTTCCAGAGAGGTGTTTTGCAAAATCAGCTCGCTGTTTTGTGCCTCCAATGCTGCCAGGTAGTCTTGCATTTTTCTCAGTTGCCCAAGCAAGTCCTTTTCTAAGTGCGCTAATTCGTCGCTCATTGTCTGCTTCCTGTTTGATATGGTTGTCAGCCACCAAGTTATTACGTGCTTTGATGGCGCGGTTGGTATTACCTTTTTCGGTTGTGATGCCTCGGCGCTCCATTGCTGTCGCCTCTACCCCCATTTTAATGGTGGGCTGCTGATCAAGCCCCTGATCCTTGTAACTGCGCGCATCCATCAGCGGTAGATGATATTCGGCCAATACCTTATTGGCGGTATCTACCCACATCTCCCGAACACGCTTAATCTCCTGCATCGATGACGGCAGATCATGCGCCTTACGTTTTTTGTTGGACCACTCAAACGGGGTCTTAAGCTTTGGATCAAATGCCAAGGTTTTATTTGGTCCAATGGTAGGCGCTCGAGTAGTGACTAAAATATGCGCGTGAAAATTACGGGGATCAGGGTTTTCCTCACCCTCACGCAAATACTTAGAACTTGGCGGTACATTAGGATCGAATGGCAACTTCATCACCGGACGATGGATACACACATCCGCAATCACATCCATATCGTCACAAAGCTTTTGGGCAAAGTTTATGGCCAGTGAATGGCGCTCTTCCTCAGACAACTCATGAGGCAAATTAATCAGCCACTCACGCGCCACCCGACTGTCCGAACGGGTCTCTGCCGCTTCAGCGGTATTCCAAAGCGTCTCCCGATCCACACTCACACCCAGCGCCTTTAATGAAAATGGTAAAACAATATCGCTACTCATCACCCCAGACTTTTTACTATAGTCATGGGTCTTGCCATATTTGGCATCATCAAGCACATCGCCAGCACGATAGGCCGCCGACGCCACAGCCGACTGCCCTGCTTTTCGAGAAATTGCCTTTGTTGCAATGTGTACCATCGTCATAAAGAGTCACCTGCTATTTTTGCTTTTTGCACACCACCGCTTTTTGTGGTGTGCGGGGTTTGGGGTTTCCCCAACGAAGAAGGATTCAAAATTAAGATAGTAACGAAGTGGATAGATTAAATTTTGAGTCGTTACTTCGCCCTTAGTCAGGGAGACGCCACCATCAAATACTAAAATAATATATCTGAGGTGTCTGATGCGGTTGTGTTAAAGCTTACCACAAGCGATTGAATGATAGTGAGGTGCTTGCTATGCTGAGTAAAATTTAATCGATAAGGGTAAATCTGATGTCAGTATCTAATAATAAAGCACCTATGTCTATTTTTGATAGTCAAGACTCTAATGAGCTAAAAGAGCGTCAACGGTTAGAAGAGTTAAAACGCCAAGCTAAGGTTCAGCAGGTGAAGCTGGATAAACGATTAAACAAGCAGAAGATTCTAATGGGGGCATTTTTGGGTCAAGTATTGGCAACTGAAGGTGAAACTGAGCAAATGATTCGAGATTACTTCGCCATTCACTTTCCAGATTTTTTAACAAGGAAATCAGATAAGTTTTTATTCAAAAGTATGATCGAGAGTTTAGGTGGTGATATAGGATTGGGTGAGGAAGAGGATCCATTTTTAGCCAACGTAAAAGAAAATAATAAAGAAGCTACTGATCAAAATACAGGCGTTGAAGGCAGAAATACTGATAGCAATAACCAAACGCAATCTGACTCTCTGGCTAATTATAGAGAACAGGATTCGCTACTAGATGACAATAGTCATGCTACTGGTGGAAGTAATCCAAACTATCATGGGTAATAGGTTATGTTTATTGAAAGCCACAAAGCTGCGCTATCAAGCTTTGATGCAAATATAGAGCCGTATATGGTCGATGGTGTAGTGGCAGATAGTGAAGGCGCTTTATCTGTGATGCTGCCACTTGCAAGAAATACGATAGCCATTAAATTTGCAGAAGATGATCATAGCGTTGCGGAAATGGTAGCTCGTGCATTTACTTTGTTTGAAAACTTCTGCACAAGCGATCAAGCATACGCTTTTTACAATGAGATGATGGAAAATCCAAAATTATATGATCGTGTGATGCAGTTCGTTACTCTGATGCTAATAGCTGATAAGCCATTAGGAACCCTTGCCATAAGTAAGGCAGTGGATAAAAAACATGCAAAGCTTTTGAGTGATGTTCGGCTGATTGGTGGAATTTTTGGGTTTTATGATAAAGAGACTAAGGTTTATACAGATGATATCACTTGCATAACTCATCTCAATGGAACAACTAAAGAGCTGACTCTGCCCCCTGAGAAGGTTTTGATGCTGATGAGCTATTACATAAATGGCCAACGTGTATTGACCATGAGAGACCATCCCAGATTCTGTGTAACTGCCCTTTAGATTAAATGCTTACTGATACGGTCATCAAACATAATCATAAAGCGATTTAAAGCAGACGTCCAGTTACGGATTGGCATCGACCACTTTTTGGATGCCTGCTGAGTTGCTAGATAGACTACCTTGAAAGCTGCGTGATCAGATGGGAACACCTTACGCTTATTCACCGCTGTCCGAATCACACTGTTTAGCGACTCTATCGCATTGGTGGTATAGATGGCTTTTCTGATGTCTTTAGGGTAATTAAAGAACACCGTTAAGCCCTCCCAGTTATTGCGCCAAGACTTGATGACATGCGGATATTCCTTGCCCCATACCTCATCAAAGTGCTCAAGATTGGCCTCTGCTATTTCAAGCGTATCAGCGCCGTAGATGGCCTTTAAATCAGCCGATACTTTCTTTTTATCCGTCCACGGTACGAACTTCATCGAATAGCGAACCATATGCACGATACACAGCTGAACCTGAGCGTTGGGGTAAACCGTGTTGATAGCATCAGGGAAGCCCTTTAAGCCGTCGACACAGGCAATGAGGATATCTTGCACCCCGCGGTTTTGTAATTCAGTGAGAACGCCTAGCCAGAACTTAGCGCCTTCATTCTCTGACAGCCACATACCAAGCAGCTCTTTTTTACCATCAAGAGCAACACCTAGCGCTAAGTAAATGGCTTTGTTGATGATCTGCTTGTCTTGACGTATCTTCACGACGATGCAGTCTAGACAGACGATAGGATAAACACTGCTCAGCGGCCGGTTCTGCCAAGCGGTGATGTCCTCTAAGATGTTGTCAGTGACTCTTGAGACAAGAGAGCTTGATATATCAACGTCGTAGAGCTCTTTAATGCTCTCTACGATCTCAGTGGTGGTTTGACCCTTGGCGTAAAGGAATATGATCTTGTCATCAAGGCCTGAGATACGGGTTTGATGCTTACGCACTAGTGCAGGTTCAAAAGCGCCATCACGGTCTCTTGGGGTGGAGATCTCAAGATCACCTGTGCCACTTCGGACGGTCTTTTTAGTGTGCCCATTACGCTTATTAGGTTTATCCGCCTTTTCATGTTTGGGGTAGCCGAGGTGGTCTTCCATCTCGGCTTCAAGTGCGGTGTCGATAAACGACTGCATGAGCTGCTTCTGAAAGTCTTTGATGTCATCAAAGCTTTTCATGCTACCAGCCATTTGCTCAGCCAGCTTTTTAATGTCAGATTGAGTAGTCATTGCTTATTCTCCTGTTAGTGGATTATAAGCAGTTACACAGAGTTTGGGAAAGGCTCGACCATGATGCCCTGGTGATGGGTTTAGGTTAAAGTGCAGTTGCACAGGATCATGGATAGTCTTTTACATATCAGCATAAAACTTCTGGATAAAGTCACGAGTCTTGCTCATGAGTCGCTCGTGAAGGGGTTTGCGCTCAAATAGCTTAACTTTATAGTTAGGTAGCGCTTTCACTTCGTTACGGTCAGGTAGCCGCTTGCTAGTCTTATACTTTCTGAGGATCTCTTGCATGACATCGGCTTTCAGATTGTTATCTTTACATAGCTCTTGGTACGCAGCCTCCTTCTCTACGTCCCAAAAGTGTGCAAAAGCCTCCTCTACTGTCTGACCATCTGGCATTTTAGGCATCTGCTCCTTGATGAACTTTTGGATAAGCTCTTGCTTGTCGCGGAAGGTCGGCTCATTCATGATTAAATCGTTCACCTGGGCTTGGTACTGGGCTGCCTTCTCTTCGTTGCCATCGTCTTGCTGCTTATTGGCTTGCTTGAGTAGCTCTAGTATGTAGCCGACATTGATACGATCGCTATGTAGCATTTCAATCTGAAAGTTGATGTCATCGAGTATTGAGGTTTTATCCTGGCTATTCTTGTTCTGGGTGCGAATGTTGCGGTATAGGTCTATATATTTACTGGCAAAATTGGCGAAGTCTTCTTTATTCAGATCTGTATCAGCCTGGTCGTAGTCTACGAAGGTACCTAACTGCTCGTTATAGCGCATCACTTCACGAAAGGCTTTGATAAATGCTAACTGCTCATCTTCAGTCTCTAGTGTATCAACGGCCTTATAATCAGCGCAGATGTCTAAAAGGGTCTTAGCGGCTTGATCGTAGTGCTTTCGTAGCTCATGCATTTCAGGAATGACGGCGATATCTTTCGCTTGCTTGTTGGCAAACAGGGCTAGAGCGTCGTCGGTGTTTTGCTTTAGGTTACGAAAGCAGACGATATTACCAAAGGGCTTTTTATCGTTATAGATACGGTTGGTGCGTGAGAAGGCTTGTACCAGACCATGGTACTTTAGGTTCTTATCCACGTATAGCGTATTTAAGGTTTTGGCGTCGAATCCTGTCAGAAACATGTTCACGACGATCAGAATATCGATCTTGCGCTGTTTTACTTTGGTGGCGATATCACGATAGTAAGGATAGTAGTTCTTGCCTGAATCAAAGTTTGTAGCGAATGTATGATTGTATTGGCCAATGTAGCGATCTAACTTGTCGCGGCTGCTCTCATCAATTTGGGCAGGGGTTTCAAAGCTGGACTCTGCAATGAGCCCATTGTCTTCGAAACTGGCATCGGTCGCTTCGTTGGCCGCATAAGAAAATATCGTAGCAATGGTGAGTGGCTTGAATGTAGGGTCATCGGCTTGCTTTTGCGCTTGAATACGCTCAAAAGCGTCGTAGTACTGCGTGAGTATATCAACGGAGCTGACGCAAAATATGGCGTTAAACTCGCGGCGTTTGGTCTTGGTGTCATGCTTTTCGATGATATAGCGAGCGATATCATCAATGCGTTTAGGGTCGTTATAGACCTCTTGAGTGTCAATGGCGGTGACTTTTTCATCGGCAGCACTGTCGTTTTTGGTGAATTTACCCACATAGTCAATCTGAAAGGGCAGCACGTTTCTGTCACGAATGGCATCCACGATGGTGTAGCGGTGCAAGCACTCATCAAATAGGTAGGCGGTAGTGAGCTTAAGCCCAGCTTTGTTGTGAGCGTTGTCAATCAATATGGGTGTGCCTGTAAAACCGAACATCTGCGATTGTTGAAAAAAGCGTTTGATGTTTCGGTGCGTTTCACCAAATTGGCTGCGGTGACATTCATCAAAGATAAAGACGACTTTTTTGTCTTGTAAGTAGCGGATTTTTTCTTGATGGCGCTCTGATTTGATAGCGCGGTTGAGCTTTTGAATGGTGGTGACGATCAGCTTGTCGTGGGTCTCGCCGAGCTGCTTGACTAAGTTTTTGGTGTTGGTGGTACTGTCTACGCTGCCGTCTTTAAAGGCGTTGAACTCATTGGCGGTTTGGGTGTCCAAATCATTTCTATCGACAACAAACACCACCTTTTCGACATCGGGTAGCCCCATGATGATTTGACTGGCTTTAAATGAGGTCAGCGTTTTGCCTGATCCTGTGGTATGCCAAATATAACCGTTTTTGTCTGAGGCGGTGGCGCGCTCAATTAAGCGCTTGGTGGCATGGACTTGATAGGGTCTGAGCACCATCATGGTCTTGGAGTACTCATAGAGCACGACAAACTGAGCGATCATCTCGGTTAAATGCGTAGGGGTTAAAAACACCTCAGCAAAATCAACGATTTCATTGATCGGTTTGTTGTCGCTGTCCGCCCAGGGAAAGGTAAAATTAAAGTGCTGAGTGCCTTTGGCATAGTAGCGCGTGTTTGCGCCATTACTGATGACGAACAGCTGAACGAACTCAAATAAGCCATGTCCTGCCTTGTAGGCGGCTTTTGAGTAACGCATGGTCTGATGGAATGCCTCGGCAATCTCGATGCCGCCACGGCGCTTAAGCTCGATTTGCACTAGGGGCAAGCCGTTAACCAAGATGGTGACGTCAAAGCGACTGGTGCGCCCGTTTTGGCTGCTGTGGTCAACCATAATCTGATTGCTCAGCTGCCAAATGTTGTCATCAGCGTTTGGCCAAAAAAACTGAATATGGCGTGAGCTGCCATCATCGAATTTGACGTTGAACTTATCGCGCAGCTTTTTGGCACGCTCAAAGGCGCTGCCACTGCCAAGATGACTGATAACTTGCTTCCACTCATCATCAGATAATGGCTGATCCAGCTGATTGGCGCGGACGATTTGCGTCTTTAGGTTGGCAAGGAGTGCCGCCTCGGTGGTAATGGTAACGCGCTCATAACCCAAATCCTGCATTTGCGTCATTAGGCTGTCTTCGAGTTGGTACTCACTTTGCTCAGTCATGTTATACCTTATACAAACATCTGCTGTAATAAGCCTTTTTTCCACGTTTTGGCGTGGTCGATTTGCTCGGCAACGTTATCAATTTTTTGGTCAATAGCGGTTAGGAAGTTGGCAATTTTAGTTTGTTCTTCGCAGCAAGGATATGACATAACAGCGCTTGCTACGGTTTTCCAATCAGCGCGTGGCATCTTTGAACCAGACTGAATACTCGTAAGCTCTGAAAAACCTTCGCTTTGTATATATTGATATAGGTAATTATTAGATATCTCTATACCTGTAAGAACCCAAATCTCAGTAGAGCAGACACCCTTAAAGTCAGGCTGGGCAAATTTATTTAAATATGGACGTAATTTTCCATACAAAACATTAGATCTTTCAAATACGTTTTTCGTGCTTTTTTGATTTTTACTGTCAGTAGTGCCTAGTATTGTCCCTGTACCTTGCGATAAGTGTTCAAGTTCAATGCAAGGTAGATTATTTTCTACTTTAGGATTAAAGCTTTCTGATTTGTTCGTGAAAACGTTGCCAATCAAACTTTCTTCCCAATCCTCAAAATCACTACCATCGTCGGCTTTAAAGCGCAGTTTTTGGCTAAAAAGCTGCTGCATCATGCCTTTTTTGTACTCGGTAAGCAGTTCATGCTTTTGGGTCAGCTCGTCGATCTTAGTATCGACAGCGGATAGAAATGTGGCGATTTTGGTTTGTTCTTCTTTAGCAGGATAATAGATTTCTAAATTCTGTAGTTCAGAAGTATCTAGCTTACCTGCCCCAATACCTGTTGATGTAACTTTATTTTGGATAATGTTTTCTTGAGATAGCAACCATTGAAAAAAATAATATTCGTTCAAATCTTCTTTAGTAATAATAGATTTAACATCTTGATTGAAGGCTACGTCTTTTAAAGCCATCCCCATCGGTATTTTTTTAAACAGCATGCTCCCACGAACTAGAATAAGTATTGAGTTTTTTGGGGCTAACTTTGACCCTTTTTTGAGTCCTAAATCAGTAATATTAAATTCTGATTCGCATATTTTCCTTGTATGCATAGACGCGCCACTAATAAGTGGTATATCACCCATCCAGTAATCTTTGTTTTTTTTTGAGGGAGTACCACCAGAAGCCCATAGAGTTAAATTAATCAGGTTGTTTTTTTCTAAATACCCATCAAACTCTTTAAACCGCAATTTTGGCGTTGCCATCACATTACATCCTTATCTTGTATCACCAGTAGATTCATCACCAGACGGATGAGCACTTCTTTTTGAGTGGGGTCTGATTCAGCGATCAGCAGTGTGAGCGCTGCAAGCCCCGTATCATTGATGATGGCAGTACCCTCATCATTGAATAAGCGGTTGTTACGATATAAAAAATCAACGAACAAAAATGCTGCACTGCGCTTGTTACCATCAGCAAAAGGATGGTTTTTGACGACAAAATATAACAGATGCGCCGCCTTGGATTCGATACTGGGGTAAACTTCCTCACCAAACGCCGTTTGTTGAATATTACCCAATATGGCAGCCAATCCATCACCGCGAGGCTTAGCAAATAGGTCTGTGGCCTCTTTTTTATCCATCAGGTTTGATTTGAGCTGATTCAGTGCCTGCATGGCACTTGGTGCGTCTAAAACCTCGCCGCCTGGTTGCCCCACAGGCTCATGCAACAAACCCTCATCGTAGCGCTGCAACCATAAAAAAGTTTGGGTGTAGCGGCTGATGATCTCGACCAACCCCAGCGCGCTGTCTTTGCTATGCTGCTCAGATTGAGCCGTTTTTTTGATTAAGGCGATGGCTTGCTCAAGCTCAGCGGTGTTTTGCTGCAAACGCTGTTGATTGATGCTAAAGCCTTGGATGAGATGCTCTTTTAAGATGCGCGTCGCCCATTTGCGAAACATCACGCCTTGCTTGGATTTGATGCGATAACCCACGCTGATAATGACGTCCAAATCATATAAGGTTACGGGTTTGTCAGAAAAAGCAATTTGCACTTTTTGCAAATTGCTTTTTGGATCCACCTCTTCATCACCAATCGCGTTATTGATATGGCGTGAAATCACTGAAACATCACGGCCAAACAGATCACTCATTTGGGCTTGGCTTAGCCATACCGTGTCTTGCTCAACATTCACTTCAAGGCTGACTTGGTTGTCTACTTGATATAGCTGGATTTGACTGTCTACGGTGCTCATGACCCTACCTTAAAGGGCGAATCAATGCCCAGCTCTTCACAAAAGCCATTAATGACAGCGTCCGTTTCTTGGCTCTTTTTTTCTAAATCTTGCAGCGCTTTGGCAACGGCTGCGAGATCCACTTCAGGCTCAGCCTCAAACGTGTCTACATAGCGCGGAATGTTGAGATTATAGTCATTATCATGAATGTCCTTTAAAGAGGCGACATGGGCAAATTTATCGACGTTTTCACGGGCTTGATAGGTCTTGATGATGGTATCGATATGCTCAGGTAGTAGCATATTTTGATTTTTTTGTTTATCAAAGCAGTCACTGGCATCGATAAAGAAGACGTCTTTATCATGCTTACGGTTCTTTTTGAAGACTAAAACAGAGGTCGGAATACTGGTGCCATAGAAGATATTGGCAGGCAGTCCAATAACTGCGTCTAAGGCATTGAGGTTTTTGATGATGTATTTACGAATATCGCCCTCGCTGGAACCGCGAAACAGGACGCCATGCGGCAATACCACTGCCATTGTGCCATTATCATCTAAGTGATGTAGCATATGCTGGACAAAGGCCATGTCGGCTTTGGTCTTGGGCGCAAGTTTGCCATAGTCTGAGAAGCGCTCATCTTGAAGCAGCAAGGGATCAGCTGACCACTTCGCAGAGAAAGGCGGATTGGCCACAATGGCATCAAAGCGCATTCCGACGTGCTGCGGACGCTTGAGCGTGTCTTCTTGCTTGATATCAAACTTGGTAAAGTTCACGTCATGCAAAATCATGTTCATGCGTGCTAGGTTATAGGTGGTGCGGTTCATCTCTTGACCGTAGATTCTATCTACGTCATTCGCCTCACGCTTGACGCGCAGCAGCAAAGAACCCGAGCCACACGTTGGGTCATAGACTGAGCTTATGGTGTCCTTGCCGCTGGTGACGATTTTGGCAAGTAACGTGGATACCATCTGCGGCGTGTAAAACTCTCCCGCTTTTTTGCCTGCGCCACTGGCAAACTCACCAATCAGATATTCATAAGCATCACCTAGCACATCGCTTTCGGTGTTGCTGAGATCAAAATCAATGGCATCTAGGTGGCTTAGCACTTTGATGATCAGCTCATTGCGGTCATCAGGGCTGTTGCCAAGCTTGGTTGAGGTAAGATCTATGTCTTCAAATAGGTTAGCAAAATCTTCTTCTGAGTCTGTGCCTAATGTGCCCTGCTCGATGGCCTTTAGCGTATCAGCCAAATCATCAAGGATGAATGCCTGGTCTTGTTTGCCGCGTTTGGCCAGTTGATGAAACAGCTGATTGGGTGCAAGCGCGTAGCCAATCTCATCAATGGCGTTTTCTTTGACTTCCTCGATATATTCAAGATGCTCAGGATTACTGGTGTCAAAATTTGCAAAGTTATCGAAGCCTTCGCCTTCTTCAGCCAAGATATTATTGGCAAAGCGGATGAATTTATCAGATAAGTATTTATAAAAAATAAACCCTAATATGTAGTCCCGAAACTCATCTGCACCCATTTTACCGCGTAGGTCGTTGGCAATATTCCAAAGCTGCTTTTTTAGCTGTTGAAGCTGTTGTGATTGACTCATGATTATCCTAAATTAACATCGTTAGGTGTATAGGTGTATAGGTGTATAGGTGTATAGGTGTATAGGTGTATAGGTGTATATATATACCTACAATAAATTATTAAAAATCAACGCTATGGATGGACATTAACGCTCATTCAGCCGTGACTCAATCATCTCAGTGAGTAGCTTAGTGACGGTTGTGCGATTATCAAGGACGTATTGTTTAAGCTCAAAGTAGGTATCTTCATCAAGATTGAAATTGACTCGTGTGCTCTTTTTAGGCTTATCAGTGACGTCAGACAACTCAAGCGCGTCTTTTTTATCTTTACTTGGGCGGCCAGCTTTCATAACTCTACTTCCTTATCAAAAAACGTTTTAACCTCGTTGACCAGTTGCGTGATCTCAGTCACGGCACTGCTCTTAGCAGATTCTGTCTCAAATACCGTTTTGCCAACTGAAGCGCTATTTGGATAGCTGACCCGCTGCACGATTCTGGCATCAAGAACGGGCAGATTATAATCTTGTAGCACTGCGGCAACTTCTTTGCCGATGTTAGTGTTTTGGATCGCGCGAGAGACCACAAAGGCGGCTTTGAGCTTACCATCGGTCATCTCGATGCGCTGCTGCACCAAATCAACCAAATCACTGGTCGCCCATACATCATAGGGGCTTGGCTGTACGGGTATCAACACAAAGTCAGCGGCTTTTATGGCAGATAGTGCCAAATTGGTCGCTTGCGGTGAGCCATCAATTACGACGAACTCTTTATCAGAAACATTTTTTAAATCCTTATCAAGCGTTGGCCTATCAAGGCCGATAACAGGAACAGGATTGTCTTCATTAACAGCTCTCCAATCGCGAGCACTGCCTTGCTGATCACTATCAACGAGTAGCACACTATGACCCTGAAGTTGTAGCCCACGTGCCAAATGCGTGGCTATCGTGGTCTTGCCGCTGCCGCCTTTTTGGTTCAGTACTGCGATTACTTTCATGGTAAAGGCCTTATGATGATTATATATTTATACACTCAAATGAGTAAGTACTCATATAAGTATATTATCGCAAAGGGCTAGTAAGCACAACTGAAAGTATTGAGCTTATTAGTATTGGACAGGTCTTGCTATTAAACCGATATGACACGTAGTAAAATGCACTGCTTAATAGCGCTATGCGTGTTTAGCGAATAATTTGTATGCTAATAGCACTATATTTGAAATAGGAGAGGGTAATGGTTAAGTGTCATTTATCAACGATAATGGGTGAAAAGCGCCTTAAAATTGCAGATGTTGCAAGAGAAACTTCTATCAACAGAGGCACAATCACGCGTATGTATCATGAAGAAGCCACTCGAGTAGATTTAGAAGTGATTGAAAAGCTATGCCGCTATTTTAAAATTGAGGTAGGCGATCTATATGAACTTACTGACGATTCAGACATATAATCTCTAAACACATAAAATAACCTACAGTAGGTTATTTTATCTTGCAATGAGTCAAAATGCGTGTATAATTTTACCTGTAGCAGAACATTTAGTTAATTAAGAAATCTAATTAACCTACAGGAGGTTATTATGTATACGTCAGCGCAGCAACCAACAACGTCATCTTGGTTTGATCACAAAGTGAAGGTTTTAACCAAGCAACTTATTGAAAACTTACAAATACAGCAAGGCTCACAGCTGGCCAAAATATTGGACGTGAATCCGATTTTCTATAATGATGAGGCGCTTCATGTATGGGTGCAGCGTCAGATAGATGAGGGGTTAATCGTTGATGATGAGGCGATTGGTGTGCTTGAGGCGGCGTTTATTGGTTTGATGAGAAGTTATGAGCAAGTAGAGCTATGAGTTGATAAGCCCAGCTATCAATTCATAGCTGGGCTTATGAAAGAGACAGCTGAATATATTAATCATTTATTTCTGGTGATTTAGGTTCAGCATCAATACTGCTATCAGCACTATCAGTTAGCGTTATTGATGGCTTTCGTATCCATAGAGGTAGAGGAAATGCCGAGTTGTAAGGATATGGTACTGGGTTCTCAGTACTAGATTGACTTGAAATACTATAGATTAGCTCACGAAGTTCTATGTTTGCTTTTCTTTTAAAGAAGAAGGGTACGGTCTTAAAGCGATACATCATCTTCTCTTGCTCTGTCTCACCAAAACTAGCATCTAGACTGCCTGTTAAATTATCATCTTCGTCTTTATTCTCACTAAAAACAGTCCATAACGACATTATTGGATTATTTAGCCGATATAAATTATTGATACCAAGAGTGTCTTTATCTTGAACTCTTTGAATTAGGTTGTTGAGATTGTCTTGGCTTTTATCATTATTTAAGTATAAATTTAACGAGTTGATACATGTAATCAGTAAATTACGCTCCTTAACTGGGCTCGCTTTTTTCGCAGCTGGCTTTTCCTGTACACTCTCATAAGCGTTTTTAAGTTCTTGCGCATCTCGAAATACATGGTTCAAACTTGGTATCCCCCTTTCTAAATCAAAATAGATGATAGAAACAATGGCTTTGGGGATCTGATCAATCCGTCTAAACATCTCAGTTGAATACCTATCATACCAAGCACTAATATCAGCTAATGCATTTTCATTATTGAAGCGCTCTTCAGCTCGATGTGGACGGCCAGAAAATTTCGGGGACTTAAGCTTAGCCTTTACAGCGAGTTTAATACTATCAAAAAGGTCATCTAGCTGATTAATTTTGTTTAAATTGCCTACTAGCCCAGACTGTATATCAATAACCGTGCGGTCTGAACCAATATTTATCTTAAATGAGTTATCAAAGGTTATCTGTTTTTGCCCCAGTTTATTTTTTGTCTTACCATAAGAAGGGTTCGAGATTTTATCAAAAACCTCTGTAGCCCACCGTCCAAGCTCAATAGCTATATCACTCCTTACTTCGCTTAAAATACTGTCTTTATTGTGTGGAGTATATTCGTCTACAATTTTTGCAAGGCTACCTTCCTTATCAAGCTTAAGCATATGCTGATATTGCTCTTCTGATATGCTTTGTAGCCTAATTCCTTTAGGGTTGACATGGTCAGCATGAGATTTAATCTTGTAATATATTGATCTTTCAATATCAGACGCCTCATGGTTATTCTTTTTCAGAAGCATCTTGAAAATATCCAAAGGGTGCTGAAGGCACATATACATATCGTAGTAAGGGTATGATCTTGATACGTCTTGACCACGAGCACATTCAATGGGTGCAAACGCTACACCATTTTCTTGCATACCTCTCAATATGGCACTGCTCTCATTAGACTCTAATGTCTGCAGATAGGCAATGATGTCATTACTCCCTATGTCTTTCTCTAACTTTTTTAGAATGTTCTTGCGAATATTATCAAGTATTTCATCATCTGCATTTTCTTGACGTTTAAAAACTGTCATTAAAAAATTCATCCTTCCTCGCACAGCTAGAGCATTCTGCTCGTCTTCTATCAGGTATCTAACATAACGCATCACTAAGAAAACCTGCTCAAAAACCATCTTATAAGTATTTTGTGCGTCTCTAACTATGTCTTCTATGTCCTTGGGTCTGATTTTTAAGTACTCAAGATTGCTTTTTATAGTGCTGTCAGATGGTTTTGCCGATTGACGGTTAAAGCTGGTAGCAGTGAACAGTTGATTTGAATGCATAAAGAATCCTAATGGTTAATATTTTGTAAACTAAGATAAGTTGTCACATAGACTGCTTAAAAATATAGTTTATCTTGAAATCAGAAAAAAAAGTAAATTTTCCATTAATATCATAAAAAATTACGTATATTGGTAACCAAAATAATAATTATATATTATAATTTACTAATTTAAATTATTAGGTTGGCTTATTACATGATTATTTACTAAGTAACAATGTCATTATACAATAGAAAAATTTTTTATCTAGTGTACTATGTACTCATCTAGAACGTAGAATTTAATGTTAATACGGAGATCGCTATGCTAAAGCCAACCTACCATTTTGAAAAACGCATCGCCCAAAGAGGTATTAGCCGCGCCATGGTTAAGTGGACTATAGATAACGGGGAAATAAAGGGGGATAAATTCATTACCACAAGAAAAATTATTCGAAGCATCATCAGCAAGATGAACGCTCGTATCACTAAACTAGATCGCCTTAAGACTAAGTTTAAGCACTTTAATGTCGCTAGGCTTATTGATAAGGCGCGTAACAGATTATTGGTGCAGAAAAAGATAGCTTTGAAAATTTTAGCAAAGGGCGGGGTAGTGGTGGTGGTGGATAACGCTGCCCTAATCACAGCTTATGATGTAGACAGTTACAAAAAATACTAATCAAACTTAAGGAATTATCGTGAAAAAACTAACAGCTGGTTCACATATCAAGACATATCGCTTGGGTTACTCTCATCACGGAATTTATTGTGGAGATGGTAGGGTGGTCCATTATAGTGGCTTTGCACAAGCCTTTAAAAAAGGCGCACTGGAAGTCACTACGCTTGAGAGGTTTCTAGGTGGCGAGATAGACTATTATATAGTCCAACATCCTTCTCATAAATTAAAGTACTCGAGCAGTGAGATTGTAGAGAGGGCTCTTAGCCGTGTAGGCGAAGATAGCTATAATCTTGCATTTAACAACTGTGAGCATTTTGCAACTTGGTGTGTCACAGGAAGAGGTGAAAGTAAGCAAGTACGATCAGCTCTAACATACACAACAACAGCCGCTGCGGCGGGTTATCACGCAACAAGAACAGCATCTACTGCTGCACAAGTGACTGGATTGGTCGCGAGTTCGGCAAAAGCCTTATCAGGAACTACCACATCAGGTATTGCTGTAGGTAGATTGGCCGGTTGTGCTACGGGTGCTATAGGTGGTGCTGCATTGGGTACTTCTGGTGCTGTGGGAACCACTGCTTTAGTAGGCGCAACAGGAGCAGTGTCTGGGACGACTGCATTAGGCTTCATGGCAACTGGAGCTGCGACAGCCGCAGCTGCACCGATTGCTCTACCAGCACTAGCAGTAGTAGGTGCTGGAGCGGTAATAGGTGGTATTTTAGGCGGTTTTTTTGATTAAATGATATAGCAACTATAAAGCCGCTAAGTAGCTGAATATGCTTAGCGGTCTTAACATAATAGGTAATAGCCATGGATTATAAAGAAAAATATAAAACAGAATTGGTAGTGAACTGGCATATCACGGAAGCTTGCAATTATCATTGTCATTACTGCTTTGCTAAGTGGGATAAACAAAAAAATGAGTTACTCAATGATAATGAGTCTGTCAGTAAGCTCATGGATGAAATACAAGGGTTACCGTCGATTCTAAACGATAAATATATGACCGAATTTAAGAGCGTGCGACTAAACCTTGTTGGTGGCGAAACGTTCCTCAATACAAGAAAAGTTATAAGAATCATTCATCACGCTCGACAAAGAGGCTTTGTACTTTCAGCAATAACAAATGGTAGTCGGTTGAATAGTGAGCTAATAGAGCTTATCGCAGATAGCTTTAGCAGCATTGGTTTTAGTGTTGACTCATTGGATAGTGATACTAATACAAAAATTGGTAGGATAGAAAAAAGTAAAGTCATGGATACTCATAAGGTATTATTAGATATTAAGGCTATAAAGAAGATCAATCCAAGAATTGATATAAAAATAAATACAGTAGTTAGCAGTTTAAATAAATCAGAAGACTTGTCTCGGTTCATTGAGCAAGTCGCTCCTGATAAATGGAAGGTTTTCAAAGTATTACCAGTTTTAACTCACGACAATAATATTTCTCAAGATGACTTTGCTAGGTTTTTAGAGCGTCATCAAAGCTTTAGTGACGTTATATCTTCTGAAAATAATGATGAGATGACAGACTCTTATTTGATGATTGACCCTATAGGGCGCTTCTTTCAAAATTCAAATGTTGGAGAAGGTTACCTTTATAGCAAACCAATTCCACAAATAGGTATCCGTGCCGCAATTAATGAGATTAATTTTGATGTTAATAGATTCCACGGGCGCTATAAAAACAAACGTATCGATATGCGAGAAATTTCATAGCGCATATTTTACTGTACGCCTATAGCGAACCAGTCAAGTGCTTTCACTGGTTCGGTTCCCTAGTGAGGACTTGAACCCTAAGCTGTGGGCTAATGGTATCAACGTTTTAACTCGCTGAAATAGTTACGGTGTACTTCATGGTGTACTTATCATATATATTCTGTTCGTGATCGGTGCACTATAAAGACATCGAAAAGTCCACCTATTAGGTGCGATGGGTTATTGAAAATAAGGGCCGGCAACACAACTAGTCAGACTGGCAACCACTAGGCAAGTTGCCTTGTGGGGCCATGTTTGTGGTAGGTCATAAGACCTTTCTATCATTCAATATTTCCCTCATTCGAACGCTCTGCCTTCGCCAACTTCTTCATGGGTTACGCCGTCTCGGATGTGGTAGATACGCTTAAAAGTAGGAATAATTTTTTCGTCATGAGTGACAACGATGATGGCAGTTTCGAATTTCTGAGCCATGTCGTTAAGGATGCGAATCACTGCCATGGCACGCACGCTATCGAGAGCGGCGGTCGGTTCATCCGTCAGAATCACCGGTGGCTGATTGACCAATCCACGAGCAATAGCAACCCGTTGCTGCTCGCCACCGGAAAGTTGCGAAGGCATGGCTTGAGCTCGGTGTTGCACATCAAGTGCCGTGAGCAACGCCAATGCCTTCGCCCGTGACTTTGCATTCGAGATGCCTGCTAGCATTGGCAGCAGAGCTACATTGTCAGTGACATCCAGAAACGGAATCAAATATGGTGATTGGAAGACAAAACCAATTTTGTCGCGGCGCAAGGCACGCAAATCACGAACTTTCCAACCATCGTCGTAGATTACCTCATCGCCCAGCGTCATGCGACCGGCGCTCGGATCAATCACCGCGCCTAGGCATTTTAGCAGTGTGCTCTTGCCTGATCCGGAAGGACCGATCAAGCCAACAACCTCACCTGGTGCAACCTGCATATTCACGTCCTTCAACGCGTAGACAGCCGTGTCACCTTTGCCAAAGCGTTTGCTTAGGCCTTCGATGTGTATTCCTTTTTTAGTCATTGAGTTATCCTATCGCTTCGGCCGGATCGACCTTGAGTGCCATACGAATGGCGATAATGCTTGCAAGTATGCAAATCATGAGCACGGCAAGAAAACCGATCACCGAATCCATTGGCGTAAGCAGCACATACTTGGGAAACACAGGTGCGGCGAAAGTGGCCGTAATCTTGCCAACCACGAAGCCAATCACACCTAGTGCAAGCGCCTGTTGCATGATCATCGCCGCGATAGTTCGGTTACGGGTGCCAATGAGCTTCAATACCGCGATTTCGCGGATTTTGTCCATGGTCAGCGAATAGATGATGAAAGCAACGATAGCCGCGCTAACAATGGCTAAAATTACTAGAAACATGCCGATCTGCTTGGCTGAGGTAGCGATTAACTTGCCGACGAGGATGTCTTCCATCTGTGCCCGCGTGTAGACTGTCAAACGCTTCCAGCGCTGGATGGATTCGGCCACTTCATTCTGCGCATAGCCGGGTTTCAGTGTGACCAGTACGGCATTGACGGACAAGTTGGTATTCTGTGAAGCAATCACAGCATCTAACAAACCTGGCACACCGGGACGATTAAAAGCGGGATTGGCTTCAGTGCGCTGTCGGCTTTGCCAAATGGCGTCGTTGTTTTTGAGAAACTGGGCTTCTTGGGCATCCTTGAGCGGAACAAACACCATTGGGTCACCACTAGACGATACCATGCGCCGTGTTAGCCCCACAACAGTGTAATGATTGCGACGAATAGCTAGAGAATCTCCCAATTTAAAGCCGGTAGCGATATCGGCCACCGCCTCGTAGTGACTGCGCGTGATTTGGCGGCCAGCAACGAGATAAGGAGGCCATCCAGGTGTGGCTCCCAACTCACCAGGCGCAATACCAACTACCATGGCACGTACATCACTTTCGCCTTTATGTACTTGTGTGGTTAGGTAGGTCACGTTCGCTGCTTCGGCGACGCCCGGCATGGCAAGGATGGTGCGATAGACGTCATCGTTGATGCTAGACGACTCCGCGTAGGGACCCAGTGTATCCTTCTGCACCACCCAAAGATCAGCGCCACTATTATCGAGTAAGGCTTTGCCATCGTCCACCATACCCCGGTAAACTCCGGCCATAACGAGAGTGACGCCGATCAGCAGACCCAGACCAATACCGGTAAAGATGAACTTTCCCCAAGCATGAAGAATATCGCGACCAGCTAAGCTGATCATGGTGACACTCCTGAAATGCGATCGACTATATGGATACGACTGCCCACTTTCAATGCCTTTTCGCTATAGGTTACGACTTGATCACCTTTGTTAAGCCCTTCGAGCACCTGCACATAGCCATTGAGATCGGATGCACCGAGCTTGATCGGGGAAAAATGCAGATCACCATCCACTATTTGCCAGACACCGACCTTGTCCCCCTCACGCTGAACGGCAGCGTTGGAGATCAAAGGAACGGTCGGGAGCGCCGGTAAGTCAACGGTGACTTCTGCCAGTTCGCCTATTGATGGCAAAGAGTCTGGTTGATTATCGAAGGTCACCTTGGCGAGCATCTCCTCGGTTACCGCGTCGGCTTTGAGCTCCACACGCAGCACGCTACCTTTCAAGGTTTGGCCGCTACGCGAACGCAGGATGATACGAGTCGGTAAGCCTGCAGCTAGCCCCGATGCATTGATTTGGTCAAAACGCACATTGATCCATAAACTTTTGGGGTCTATTACCTCTACCACCGCTTGCCCTGCGACGACCGTGGTGCCGGGATCAGCATCACGCACGGCAACGACCCCATCGACCGGCGCGATTAAGCGTAGATTACTTCTCTGCGCAATGAATCCTTCTCGGTCGGAGTGTGCTCGAGCAAGGTCTGCCTGAGCGACGGATAGTTCAGCATTAGCGACCTGTAGTTCCTGTTTTTTCGTGGCGACGCTCTCCTCACTGACCGCTTGCACTGACAATAATTGCTCATAGCGTTTCGCCTGTATTTGCGCATAGACTTGCCTAGCTTTCGACTCTTGTAATACGGCTTCCGCACGCTTGAGTACTGATTCTTGGGAACGAACCCGATCATCGAGATCAACCGGCTCCATCCCACCAAGTACCTGTCCAGCTTTGACCTGATCGCCCACATGCACATCCAAGCTTTTGACGCGACCTGCAAATATTGGTCCGATTTTGTAGGTATAACGTGATTCTACCGTGCCGATACCGAACAGCGCTGGGGTGATAGATCCCGACTCCACACTTGCCACCGTCACAGCGACGGGGGCGAGTGGGCCTGATCGTAGGCCGACATAGATAAAAAGGGCCAGCAATGGAATGATGATGGCAAGCAGCGCTAAAGTGCGTCCTTGTATGGGTAACTTCTTCATTGAATACCCCTTATGCCGCGCATATAAATCGCAAAAACCCGTGGCGCATCGTGCTGCATGCGTCCCACGTCACCTACCAGCATCGATTGCATAACCAAACCTTGAATGGTGCCAATGAACAGCATTGCCGCTGCCTCGTTATCAAGGGATGACGGCAACTCGCCGCTGGTCTTACCTTTATTAATGAGTAAATGCAAGCGTTCGCCGTAGCGCTGAATCAAAGTTTGCACCATACACTTGGCTGGTGTCGATTCGGCACGCTGAAGCTCTCCAAAAATCATTCTCGGTACACCTGGATGCTCGACCACGAAATCAATATGACTCATGAACATTGCTTCCATAGCTATCAAGGGTGACTCGATTCCTTGTGTGGATGTATCAATTTTAGCCAGTAGACGCTCTGCCACCCACTCCATGACCGCCTGCCAAATTGCTTCCTTATTCGGAAAATGCCGAAACAGTGCACCTTGGGTCAAGTTCATGTGTTTAGCGATTGCTGCAGTAGTAATCTTACTTGGGTTTTGCGTACCGGCGAGCTCCACGACGGACTTGATAGTAACGGTACGACGTTCATCAGCCGGTAGATTTTTTGAGTGGAAACTCATGAGTACTCCTAATAAGATAGTAATTGATTACTATCTTATCGAAAAGTGTCATTAAAGCAAGAAATAAGTCAAAATTCAACACGCTGGTCAACATCAGGCATCAGCGATGGGTTCGACGTCTTTATTTCCTATTTCTTGAGAAGGCTTTTAATAATCTCTTAGAGCCATACAAAGCTGCGATGGGTTCGCTATCTAAGAATATCAAATCTTAGTTCACAAAGATTTTTTTAAAGGTTTCAAGCAGTCAGCTGCAACAATACCTCTAGTAACTCAGTTGTCATAGTAGTAGAAGTTGCTAACGCCATTTATATGTAGTGTTAGCAACCTTTTTTATATTCAGTGTTTTTCTTAGGTAAGTTTTTCAATACTAAGGTTTGATTGGGTGCTTATTTGGTGTGTCATTTAGAGCATACCTTAGCGGAACCAGCTATCTCACCCTTCAAACATATTAACAGACTACTCAAAATAGACTGTTAATATGGAACCATCTATAACAGACTTTAGAATTATAGGACTGGTTGCTGTGCTTTTTTCCTATCATTAGCCTATACCCAAAACATAAAACTTCTAAACGATAACCTATCTATCATTTGACTTTTATTTGATATTAAATGATAGTAATATCTTGCTATTATCAATGAACATCAATTATTAAGTCTAACTGATACAAAGAGGTATTATGACCGTTCGTATTTATGTGAGAGCCAGCACTAAGGATCAAGACGCTACTAGAGCATTAATAGATTTGGTTGCCTTCAGTAGCCGCTATGGTGATAGCTATGTTGATTACGTTGAGCACTTCAGTGGTACAAAGCTCGATAGACCAATCTTAGCTAAGTTGCTAAAGGACGCCGAGCAAGGCGATATTTTATTGGTTGAAAGCGTGGATAGATTAAGCAGACTATCTCAAGATGATTTTTCGATTCTAAAGCAGCGTATTAAAGATAAGGGCTTACGATTGGTGGTGGCTGATCTACCAACCACACATACGATGAGTGACGGTATGACAGGTGAGATCCTAAAAGTGATTAACGATATGCTGATCGATTTATTAGCGACCATGGCAAAGCTTGATAATGACAAGCGTAGAGAGCGCATTAAACAAGGATTGGCCAACAGTGGCTATAAACCCACTGGTAAGAAAGCCAATACCGCAAAACACAATCGTATTAAAGCATTGGCTAGTCAAAACAATATGACAAAAGAAGAGATCGCTAAGGCGGTTGGTGTTGGCGTAGCTACCGTTTATCGTGTCTTAAAGCAGGTCAATAGCTGAGGTATTTTAAATATCGACTCAACGTGACCTTTGGTCTTGATTTAAAGGCATCGCAACGTCATAAGAAAATCGTTTTAATGCAATAAGGCTTTATAATAATCATTATATTGCATTCATAATTGTTTTTGCGCAAAATGGCTTATCTATAATCGCTTGAGCCACTCATGATGAATACCCCTATCTCAGATCCTATTGGCGCAGCATGGCTTGTCCGTTATGCCAGCATAGAGCTGGTTTCGCCTTTATATGTCAGCAGTAGTATCGGTGGGCGCAGACAAACCTATAAAGACGGTGACGTCATTCATAACGCTTATCAGGAAACCGCACGTCCACTGGACACTATCATTGCGCACTTACAGTTTCACATGCGTCATGAAGTACTGAATTTAGAGTTACTGGTTCGTCTATTTGAGCAGATAGGGGCAAATGACGTGCAAGCATGGGTAAACGCTGAGCCGACAGGCAGCTATGCCCGTAGAATGGCTTTCTTGTATGAGTGGCTCATGGATAAGCATTTAGAGGTACCGAGTAATATAGGCGGTAACTATGTGGATGCTTTGGATACCAAGAAGTTGGTTACTTCAAGTCCTTCGCAGGTCATCAAGAACGCTCGCTGGCGTATCAATGACAATCTAGCAGGAACCCGTCATTTCTGTCCGATGCTGGTAAAAACAGAGGCCTTTACGCAAGCAGCTGCACTCGATATTGCCACAATGGTTGACAAACTTAACGATGAATTTGGGCAAGACTTACTGATGCGCGCCTCCGTATGGATGACCCTACGAGAGAGTAAAGCCAGCTTTACTATAGAAGGTGAGGGAAAAGAGTTAAAACGCATTGAACGTTTTGCCGATGTGATGGCACGGCGTACCGGCACCGGTGACATTCCGCTTGATCCTGAATCACTAGCAGAGTTGCAACAAGAGATACTCGGTAGCAAAACGGTTATCCAGCAGTATGGTGTCCGTCAATCACCAGTTTTTGTGTCGCATACTCAGGTCAATGGCTTTAAAGAAATTGTGCATTATATTGCTCCACCAGCTGATGACATTGCTGATAAGTTAGAAGGATTACAGGTATTTATGGAAAAGACTGAGGGACAATCAGCACTGATGCGTAGTGCGGTTGCCTCCTTTGCCTTTGTATATATTCATCCGCTGGCGGATGGCAATGGCCGTGTACATCGCTTTTTAATTAATGACGTCCTCAGGCGAGACCAGGTCATTCATGAGCCGATTATCCTACCTATATCACAAGCCATTGCCGAGCATCCCTCAGACCGGCATGCCTATGATAAGATTTTAGACCGTGTCTCTGTGCCGCTCATGAAGCAAATCCGTGATCATTACAGCTTTGATAAACAGGCAGTTACCTACCCTGATGGTATTCGCTCAAACTTAAATTTTGGAAATACTCACCTGATTCAACCTGCATGGCGCTTCATGGATCTAACGCCTCACGTTCAGTACTTATCAGGACTGATTGCTCATGTTATTGAAAAAGAGATGCATAACGAGTCACAGTACCTAAGAAAGCATGACCATGCACGACTGGCGATAAAAGAGATTGTTGAGATGCCCAACAGCTATGCCGATAGAATCATTCGCAGCATGCTACAAAATAAGGGTGCTAAAAGTAATAAGCTACTGAAGGATTATCCGTTTTTGGCAAATGATGAGGTTTGGGACGATATTTTCTCTATCGTTGTAGAGACCTTTAAAGATGAAGCAGATGGTTTGAATAGTTAGACGAACCCTGCTATACGCAGGAAAGTCTGCCTTGATAATCAAGCTCAAGCTAGTCTCAATATTATCGTTCCAATGATGATTCGTTTGTAAAACGATTCGGCGAAAATACCGTAGCCTGAAAAGTAATCAATATTTTTCTTGACCCTATTCAAGCTAATAAACTACTAAAAATAGAATATGTTAAAGGAACTTTGATAACAGATTACTTTTGTTTGACAAGAATTATTACAGCTCCTAAAATTTGAGTATTTGAGTATTTGAGTATTTGAGTATTTGAGTATTTGAGTATTTGTTTAGCTATAACAGCTATCAGCTGACGCGAACACTTAGCTGTAGCTTGTATTTCAGAATAGCTATGCCCAGATTTTAGGAGGCTAGCAATAATCTTACGCTTTTCGGTATCTTTCCTACGCCCTAAATATTTACCTTCTGTCTTAGCATGAGCAATACCTTGCACCTGACGGTTATGTCGATCTTTATAGTCCTTTCTAGCAATAGCAGCGAGCATATCAAGCATCATCGAATTAATGGACTGTAATACGCTGCTCATAAATTCAGTGCTGCTCTCAGATTGAGGCGTCATATATGAGGTCGGTAGCTCTTTTGATACTACCCCAGATTCTTTTCTAATAGCATTCTTTTGAGAGTATCCCAATCAGCTTGGTTTAAACGTGCTAAGCGGTCAATCTGCTCTACCAAAATTATATCGCCTTCATAGGCATCATCGATCACTTACATTAACTGTGGACGTATTAAAGTTGCGCCTGATTCGTTTTCGACATAGAAGGCGGCAATTTTGTGATCATGATCAGTAGCAAACTGTATAAGCTCGTTTTTGGTACGCTTGGCATCTTATTCTTTGGTAGACGCTCGTAGACACGCTCTGATAAACATAAACACGTACAATAGTCTGTTATAAGTAGTTCCATTACAGCAGTCTATTTTAAGTCGTCTATTAATCGGTTTTTGATGCCTTTTAGATGGTTCCCTTGGGGTATACCCTACGATAACAGGAAAGCCATCGCGAATGACAAAACCTGTTTAGCTTTTAAACAAGACGGGTTTGTCGATAGTATGTAAGATAAGTTCGAAAAGTAACTGGAGTGTGAGGCTATTCATACTTGGTCTGAATTAAAGTTTTATTGTGATTAATTTCTGCTCAATGTTATTCATTTGTCGCCATGATGAGTGATGGCGGCTTGTGATTTAGTTAGGAAAAATAATCTTGAGTAATAAGATACGTTTGTGGCATTTGTAGCAGAGCTTGTTCTAGGCTTCTTTACTTACATTTTCCTGCAAGTTCTTTTTTAGTAAATGATCGAATATAAATGGGCCAAAAGGTAAGAGTGAGCCGAGTACGCCCGCAGGTATTGCCCAAAGAGGCATTTTCATTTTGATAGCTGAGCCTATAAGTATTATGATATAGGTAATAAACAACATACCGTGTGCCATACCGATGTATTTCACACCTTCTGGAATGTCCATCATATATTTTAGTGGCATGGCGATGAAGAGCAATAATAAGAAAGAGGTGCCTTCTAGATAGCCTATAAGGGTAAGACTTTTTAACGCTGTCTCTTGTTTTTTTCTAAGGCTGTGAATTTTTTCAATAGTTGGCTGAGCCTGTGACACTGTATTTTCCTTTTGTTATGATCAATAAAGAATTTATGGATTATTCAATGTCTCTATAATAATGGCTCTACGCAGAGCTTTTAAGTATTGAGTTTTAAGACCTAAAATGAGTGAGTACCTATACCAGTCATACATTATCTTCCAGTTCACATTTTATAAACATACTCAAGTATAAAAAGTATGTTTCCGTATAGAGTGACTACGACGCTAGTTCATTTTGTTTGTGATAATCGGCATCAATGTGCTTATTTATTACGCTTACTTTCTAAAAATATCATGTCAATTATAATCAATGCGACACCGACACAGACACCTATATCTGCAACATTGAAAATAGGATAATTCCATACATCAGCATAATGCACATGGATAAAGTCAACCACTTTACCAATTCTTAAACGATCGATTAAGTTGCCAATCGCACCACCAAGCATTAAGGCCAACCCCATAGATAATAGCTTGGCTGCACGTGGCGCTTTGATTAAATAAACCGTTAAAAAGATAGCCATTACAAAAGCTAAGCCTGAGAAAAACCATTTCTGCCAACCGCCAGCGTCGGCTAAAAAGCTAAATGCTGCCCCATAGTTATAAGCGAGTGTCCAGTTGAGAAATGGTTCAATGACCGGTACGGGGTCATTGAACGCTAATGTGGTTTGGGCCAACCACTTAGTCCATTGATCAAGTATTAATACCATTATCGCCAACAAATACCAGATAAAAGCGCGACTGCCATTGGCAACCATTTTTGGCATTTTGTCCAACTTACCTTTAGGTGTTATTGAGTTGCCTGAAGTCACGTACATAGCTTTAGGCGTATGATTCATGGTTTTAGAGTCAATCGATTGATGAGTACTACTCACAGCTATAGGTACTTTATTGTCAGCAATATTAGTACTAGCCGATTCAACGCTATTCAATTTAGTACTATCTAATCTGTCGGTAGATTCAGTCATAGTTGTTTTCTTTATCTATGTTTATACAATGAACAATGTTAAACGTATATGTTTTTGGTATACAATTATTAATCGCGCCACTTTCATAAACGGCTCCACTTACCGCTCTGGTTTTATGAAACTTACGGTAATAATTTTTTATTAGGGAATCTGTTGATTGATTTCAACATTAACCTGAGTCTGTTCAACGCTAATCATTATAGGATTACCCGATAAGTCGCCTGATTCTGCTATGGCATTACCGCTATGACTAATACGAGCAACGACTGCTAACTGAGTTTTGTCACTACGAGCTGAATTTAACGTGCGATCTGGCATCATCGCATCAAGATTACTTAAGCGGATACTAGCCTCACCTTGCTTGATAATACTAATGGGTAAACGTTTGGCGGCAAACGGTGGACCTCCTTTAACGTCACGTATCGCAACAAACAACACATCATCAGCTTTCACTAACGGTAATAAATTAGCGTTAATTTTCACTGTCACGTCAATACCTTCTAGCGCTTGCTTTTCTTGCGTGCTAACGTAGTTGCTTAACTCATCTAAGCTTGCTAAAGCTTTAGTATGATCACCTGGTTTGGCCACAATGCTGCCTTGTAAGCGTTTAATCCAACCTTGCGCTTGGGCAAAGTTACTACTACGAGTCTCACCCATTGCCATGAGCATTTGAGCCCGTTCATGCTGCGGATTCTTAGCTAATATAGCTTGTAATAGACGGCGAATATTGGCGTCTAACTGACCTTCATTAACAAAAAAACTAGTCTGAGCATAAGTAGTAGCAATCTCCTCGTTATCAGGTGCTAAACGATAGGCACGCGATAAGGCTTCTAACGCAGAGTCAGTCGCCTCCATCGATAAGAAAAGTTCAGATAGGCGCATCCAGCGATTAGGATCATCAGCGTTACGATGGACGTTGGTCTGCATAGCGCTAATCAACTGACGACCGTTTTCAGTCGCCCACTTTGGTGGCTTATCAATCTTAGCCGTCAATAGGTCATCAGCCACTTGTCCTACTTTGTCCTCGCTTGTCCACAAATCAAACACGGGCGTACGATTGCCTATTAGTAAGTACGCCATTGCAGCCAATATTGGGATCCAAGCTGCGACAATTAAACGGCTTTTGACATCAGGGGTGACCATAGGTGTTATCTGACGCTGCGCATCTAATAGCTGACGCTCCAGTTCCAGCTTTTGATTTTGATAATGGCTATTATTAATAGTACCGCTGTCTTTATCTGTTTGTAGCTCAGCTAAACGTTCGCGAAATACTGCAACATTAATATCTAGCAGTTGATTGTCTATTGGTTTGGACTGCAAACGCGGTGCTCGTAGCCATGGCATAATAGCAATTAGCGCAAATATAAGAGCAATCAGCAAGCTTAGAGCTACAAATAAGCCAAAAGTAGAAAATAGAGTCATTTTTTGTCCTCTATGCTAGTAATATCGTGGTCGACATTCTCAGCTTGCGATAATAGACGATCAAGCTCAGCCTTTTCCGCAGAGGTCAAGGCAGCAGTACTGTTCACTGTAACGCCGTTTTGGCCACGGGCGACAACTTGGCGGCGTTTACTTTGCCAAAACCAACCAACAATTAAGACGAGCAATAATAGTGGTGGAAAAAACCATAGGATCCATGTCGATGGTCGCATAGGCGGCTTGTAGCTAATAAAGTCACCGTAGCGCTCTTGCATATAGGCGCGTATTTCAGCATCACTACGTCTATCTTTAATTAAATCATAGACTTTTTGCTTTAGATCCTGTGCAATCGGTGCATCAGAGGCTGCAAGGTTTTGATTTTGGCATTTTGGGCAGCGAAACTCTTCTATTAATCCACGATACTGAGCTTCTTGCTGTGGTGAATCAAAATCGTATACGTCAATAGCTGCGTTTGCCGTCATGTTAAGCAGACACGCTAGTATTAAGCTTGCTAGTTTTAAAATTATATTGAGTTTTATTTGAGGAGCTCTTATTCGAGTAACGTTCATTTGCACATCTCCTCAACCTGAATGAGATCAGGACTATCGTTGTTCTTATTAGCCTCATTAAGTACGGTCAGGCACGGCTTAACACGCTGTTGCCAATTGGCTTCATTAATCTCACCAACAATATGCTGACGAATGATGCCATCTCCATCCACAACAAAGGTTTCGGGCGCACCAGTTATGCCTAAGTCTAGAGCAAACTGACCCAATGAATCCTGAATAGACATAGAAAATGGATCACCGCCTTGGTTTAAGTAACTGAGCGCATTACCAATCTCATCCTTATAATTCACACCAACGATATCAATGCCGCGCTCTTCTAGTTGCATTAAAAACGGATGCTCAATAATGCAAGTTGGGCACCACGAGCCCCAAACATTAAGTAAAAACGGCTTATCTGGCAAATTATTATTGGTGATAGTACGGGTAGTATCTGCTAATAACGGCAGCTCAAAGGCAGGAACCGGACGCTCAAGAGCGGTATTGGTCACAATGTCTGTTGGTTTACCTAAGCGCATGTACAATATAACTACCAAACCAAAAAAGAGGATAAGCGGAATTAAGAACCATAGCTTCATCTGCTTTTTTTTCATTGCCTTTGGGTTACGCTGCTTACTGTTTTGGCTATCTTTTTGCTCAGGAGTGTTATTCGACATAGTCATTTATTTCTCCTTTAGTGTCGACATCGTCGATGCTGAGATTGCCTGCTCAATAGCTACCTCATTGACTCCATCAGTAGCCAAACTACCAGTAACTAGCAACGGAGCTTTAACTTTTTTGATGCGGTATCGTTTATCAAGCATACTAATTAATCCACCTAGAGCCATGATAATTGCCCCTAACCAAATCCAGCGAATTAATGGTTTTACATAAATCCTTAATGCCCATTGGTTACTACCATCGGCAATAGGTTCGCCCAGTGCGACATAAACATCGCGCATAAGACTGGGGTCAATAGCGGCTTCAGTCGTTGGCATCGTGCTGATAATATAAGTACGCTTTTCTGGAGTCAGTTTCGCCACTTCACGACCGTCTTTGGATACCACGACTTGCGCTTGCGTTGCATCAAAGTTACTACCCTTTATTTCAAAAAATTCAGTTACTTCAAAATCGTAACCTTGAACATTGACTGTATCGCCAATACCCATTGCTACGTCACGCTCAATACTCAGGCTACTAGTAAAGGCTATGCCAATGACAGCAACCAATACGCCAATATGAGCAGTCTGTTGACCCCAATAGCTCAGACGCAACTGCCGCAAACCGTTAAAAAGATTAGGCGCATTCTTAGTTTTATCTTTAAAATCAACTGCCATCCATAGCAGTGCCCAAAAGCTAACGGCTAAAGTCACACCAATATTAAGCATAGACGATGGATTAACAAAGTAAGTAATAATGGCAGCTAATACTAAGCTACTAACGGCGATGACCATGCCTATACCCAGTAGTGGACGGGTGTCTTTTTTCCAGCGAATATTTGAGCCCATACCCATAGCTATTAATAACAGCCACGTTAAAGGTACAAATAATGCATTAAAATAAGGAGGGCCAACGGACACTTGTCCTAAACCAAAGGCATCAGCGATAATAGGGTAAAGGGTGCCGAGCAGCACCACTAAGGTTGCAATCAAAATGATGGCGTTGTTGATCACTAAAAAGGACTCACGTGAAATCAGCTGATATTGACTTTCAACGGTTAAACGCCAACCTCGAACGGCAAACATTAATAGACCACTACCGATGATAATGCCAAGAATAGCTAAGATAACCAAACCACGCGTCGGATCAGCGGCAAACGAATGCACTGAGGTAAGGACTCCAGAGCGTACCAGGAACGTGCCAAGCAAGCTTAAGGCAAAGGCGAAAATAGCCAGCATAATGGTCCATGCTTTAAACACCCCGCGCTTTTCAGTGACTGCTAATGAATGCAGCAATGCTAAGCCGACAAGCCAAGGCATAAACGAGGCATTCTCTACCGGATCCCAAAACCACCAACCGCCCCAGCCAAGCTCGTAGTAGGCCCACCACGAGCCCAGTGCAATACCAATGGTCAAAAACCCCCAAGCCGCGAGCGCCCATGGACGTGACCAGCGTGTCCAAGCAGCATCTAAACGCCCTTCCCACAATGCCGCCATACAAAATGCAAAAGGTACTACCATACCCACATAGCCCATATATAACATGGGCGGATGAATAATCAGACCGAAATCTTGTAGGACAGGATTTAAATCAGCGCCATCGACCGCTAGATTGGGTAAGGTACGCTCAAACGGTGACGAGGTAAATATCAGCATCGTTAGCATCATTAACTGTACACCGGCCAAAATAACTAATACCCGCGCACGCATTGATAACGGCAAGCCGCGACTAAAGTATGATACCAGTGCACACCATGTGGCCATGATGGTCATCCATAGCAGCAAAGAGCCCTCGTGTCCGCCCCATGTCGCCGATAACTTATAGTACCAAGGCAACAGCGTATTGGAATGCTGCGCGACGTAACTGAGGCTAAAATCATTATAATAAAAACCTGCTATCAAAGCGCCAAATGACGTTATCATGGCGGCAAACTGTGCCCAAGCTAAGCTAGGGGCTAGTCGTTGCCAAGCAACTTGGTTATGAATAACACCAATAGTTGGCAGAATTACCTGCAATAACGCCAATACAAAAGCGGTAAGCAAGGCAAAATAGCCCAATTCTGTAATCAACATACGGTCTAACCTTATTTACTCTAATGCGGTTGCAGTTTACTGTGGCGGTGGAATTTTTATTATTAGAACCCACCCCCGAAATCTGCTGCTATCTCTAGTTTTTAATTGATTTCGAAGGGTTTTATTTAACTACTTTAGGCGGATTTACCAGTGGAGGCGCTCCCTTAAAGCGCAGTAAACGTAACGCATTAAGAGTAACGAGCACTGTTGCTCCAGCATCAGCTAGAACCGCAATCCATAGTCCAGTAATGCCGAATACGGTCGTGATCAGAAAGACGCCTTTGAGACCCAAAGCGAAAATGACGTTCTGATGAATGTTGCGCATGGTGGCACGTGAAAGTGCGATGAGATGAGCCATATCCGTAACACGACTTTTTAATAATGCGATATCGGCCGTCTCAATGGCCACATCGGTACCACCACCCATCGCGATGCCAACATCGGCAGTTGCTAGCGCTGGCGCATCGTTAATACCATCACCAACCATCGCTATTTTGCGGTTGTTCTTCATCTCGTTAAGCAGGCGCAGTTTGTCCTCAGGCAACAGCTCAGCTTCCCATTCCACGTCTAAATTACTGGCAAGTGCTTGAGCGGTTAAGCGGTTGTCGCCTGTTAGCATGACGGAGCGCACACCCATCGCTTTGAGCTGAGCCACACCTTCATGAGCGTCGTCTCGTAATTCGTCTCTTAGCGCGATTAATCCAAGCACTTCACGGTTTTGCTCATCGAAAAGAACAGAGACGGTCTTACCCTCATTTTGCAGCGCCTCAATTTGCGCCTGTTGTGTGGATGAAATCAATGCCTCATCGGCTGCGTAAACAGGCGAACCGATAGCTAGCGCGCGCTCCGCGACAGTTGCGTGTACCGCTTTACCCGCAGTAGCAGAAGCTTTGGAAGCCACAGGTATAACAACTTTAGCGGCTTCAGCATGGCTGACAATGGCTTCAGCAAGTGGGTGACTAGAACCAGTCTCCACACTGGCAAAAAGTGCCAATATCTCATCTTGACCTTGAGAATTCTGACCTTGAATACTTGAGTCCTCTTGTGTAAAGGCAACAACATCGGTCACGCGTGGTTTGCCTTCAGTTAAAGTGCCTGTCTTGTCAAAAGCGACCGTCTTCACTTGGCCGATAGTTTCTAAAGCACTACCGCCTTTGATCAGCAAGCCACGGCGCGCACCAACAGCAAGACCAGAGGCGATGGCAGCGGGTGTTGATAGTACAAGAGCACAGGGACAGGCAATCAGCAACAGTGCTAGACCGCGATACAACCAAGTCGACCAATCTCCACCCATGGCTAACGGTGGAATGATAATAATTAGTGCGGCAATAGCCATCACTGCCGGTGTGTAATAGCGACTGAATTTCTCAATAAAACGGGCAGTGGGTGCTTTGGAGGCTTGGGCTTGCTCTACCAGCTCAATAATGCGCGAAATGGTGTTATCGGCGGCTGTCTTTTCTACGCGCACTTGGAGCACACCATCGATGTTAATTGACCCTGCAAATACATTGTCACCCATCGTCTTGGCAACAGGAACAGACTCTCCCGTCACGGGCGAATCATCAAGGCTGGACGCACCTTGAACAATGGAACCATCAGCAGATACCCTATCTCCAGGACGCACCAGCACAAGGTCATTCACTTGTAATGAAGTCGCTGGAACGTTACGCTGCCCACCTTGAGCATCAAGTAAAATTGCACTTTTCGGAACCAGCGATGATAAGGCTCTGATGCCAGCGCGAGCGCGATCAGCAGCGATACTCTCAAACAGTTCACCGATTGAGAACAAAAAGACAACTGCTGCGGCCTCTTCAGCTTCACCAATGATAAGTGCGCCAAGCACGGCGACGGACATCAGCGTTTCAATTGAAAAGAATGAACCTGTTTTAGCCAGTGCTAAGGCTTTGCGCGCAAATGGAAAAACGCCTACAATCACAGCGATGGCAAACACCCATATCCCATAAGCGGGCAACAGTAGTGACAGTGCATAAGCGCTGCCCATCAAAATACCGAGGCCAACAACCTGTTTGCCTTTTTGAGTTTGCCACCATTGCTTATCCTGCGGAGCCATCTGATTGTCGCTGTCAATATCAATAGCCGATACAGTTTGTTGACCAGTATTGGCAGAGATGCCGAACCCTAGGCTTTTGATTGTTTTTTCGATATCACTAGCCTGAGTCGGCGCACCAGGGGCTAAATTTAGCTCTAGCGTTTCTGTAGCGAAATTCAGCTGAACATCAGAAACCCCAGGCATACGTTTCAAAGCTGTTTCAATCTTGCCGATGCAACTGGCACAGTCCATACCTTCAATATGATATTTCATAATAATTTACCCTTTGAATAATGATATTATGAACCCTATAGTGGCTTTAGAGTCAAGGTTATTTATCTACAGTTTCGTAATTTTAATTTCTCTAGCGCTAGTCTTTACAGCCACTTTAATTATTTAAATCATAGAGGTTGTTATGACAATCAAAATTGGTGAGCTCGCTAAACGCACAGGTGCCACAGTAGAAACCATTCGCTATTATGAAAAAGAGCGTTTATTACCCGAGCCTTTTCGTAGCGAAGGGAATTATCGTTTATATAATGAAGAGCACATTGAGCGTCTACAATTTATCCTACATTGCCGTACGCTCGATATGGCTTTAGATGATGTGCGAATCTTACTTGAATACTGGGAGTCGCCTGACAAGGACTGCGGCGATGTGAATAACTTGCTAGATGAGCACATTCATGCTGTGGAAATACGAATGGAAGAACTGATGCACTTAAAGCATCACTTGACCGTTTTGCGCCAGAAATGTGCAAGTAGTGCACCAGCGTCATCATGTGGCATTTTAAACGCGCTTGTCGATAACTCCTGTCATGAGTAATGATATCAGTAGTGTTCATTTCTGACGGATCAAATCATGAAAGGTTAAATACGCCCTGATGTTAAGCACAAAAAAACCCAGCAATGATATTAAGATCACTACTGGGTTGGAGGAAATAACAACTATGTTGTGCTGACTTAGAAAGTCTTATTTATCATTCATAGCAAGGTAGATATTACGATCTGATGCGGATGCGTCATCCACGTATTTTGAATCGCGCCATGTCGTATAAGCATAGACACCACTGTATGGGCTGATGCTGTTCTGACGGAAATCAGAAATCCAATTTTCGCCATCAAATATTTGGATATGGCCATGCGGGCGCTTTGATGAGCGATCATAGACAATAACATCACCTACTTGGGTTGGCATATCATTACTGATTTTGCTAAAACCTGCTTTATCAAGCGTGCCACGAGTGGCGTACTGATAGGCTGAAGGATTGGGTGTAAATTCATAACCAGCTGATTGTAGTGCTTTACGTACGTAACGGGCACAATATCCAGAGCTGCCAGATAAAGCCACTTTTGAGGCGCGAGCAGCAGCGATAGCGGGGGCTGAATTGCTGTCAGGAACCTTATTGACTTGCTGCTGTTGTTTTTCAGCGTATAAGCGGCTGTTTAATGATGAAAGCTGATTCTCTTTTTGCTTGGCCTGCGCACTTAGGTTGCTAATTGCTTGACTAATTTCATCATTATTAGAAACATAAGCACCACTTTTGGTGCTATAGATGTTTTTTGATGAACCGTAGTTTGATGCCACAGAAGTATTGGTGATGGTATTATTTGTTTGAGAGATTGTGATAGCAGCACCACTCGTTTGTGCTATGCCCATACCCAGTACTGACAAAATCAATAAAGCCTGTTTCATAAATCTAATACCTACGGTTAATTCAAAATCGTCTGTTATCAACAACAGCGCAGTCAATTAAATCTCAACAACACAAGTATATATACGTCATAGTGACTGATACTTCTGCTGCATATTATTCATATAAAAAATAATTATTGGCGATCACAGCTCATTGAAGTCTTACGAAGCTGTTACAAATCAAGCTGCTGACCAAAACACAAAGCCGACTTTAGCATAGGCTGTTTAGCCTGTCATCACCCTTAAAAACCCCAAAAATACTTTTTTGATGTTGAAAAAATTGCTAATATCCCACATTTTACAATGTAAGTTTGTGTAACATGTACAGAATATAGCTGACTAGATTGACCACAATTTCTACTGTTTTATAAGCAAAAAAACGTCTGAGGGTTAAATCTATAATTTAGATTTAACCCTCAGACGTTTTTCTATTGGATGAAGTAATTACCCTATATAGGGTCTAACTAATTATTAAGATAATATAATAATTTATAATATTAATATAGATGCTAATTCCCTACTAGCTTATGTAATATTACGTAATTGTTTCGATACATCCTGTATATTCTTGTATTAACCCTTAGTCATTTATCTATTTTAAGGGTTAATAACCGATAAATTCGCTTACATTGTCATCAAAAGTTACAAATTCAAAGTTATTTTTAATTTTAAAGTCGCAATAGCTAATGAATTTTTTGATGAAGAATCATTTTATAAGCAATAGAACAGTCTTATACCTACCTCATTTACTTTTAACGCTAACACTATAATCAAAGTATTCTTAACTGCTAACACACTATAATTGCTGCTCTACCGATTCAATATCAGCATAAACTTGGGTTGTCCCGTCTTTATTGAGCTGCATAACCTGATAGGGCATGAATTTATTTTGATACTCCATACCTGGGCTACCAATAGGCATGCCAGGTACGGCAAGACCCATAGCTTGTACTGGCGGATTTTCTAAAAACTGCGCCATATATTTAGCGGGTACATGACCTTCAAAGACGTAACCATCCGTAGTGACTACAGTATGGCAAGAACGCATTTCATTTGGAACGCTGTAGCGCTCTTTAAATACGGCTAAGTCCGCAACATCTTGCGCGGTTGCACTTAGACCATTATCTTCTGCATGACTTATCCATTCTTTACAGCAGCCGCAATTGGCATCTTTATAGACAGTGGCTGATACGTTTTTTAGTAAGTCTGGTTTACTTACTGATGTCATCATAGAATTATTTATAACGTTTGGTTCAGCTGTCTTTGGAACAGCCAAAACATCTTCAGTTGATGCCGATGTTGTGCTTGCATCAGATACGCCACTACTCGGTTGGCTACAAGCAAATAGTGATGAGGCGGCAAGTAATACTAACGTACTACGCAACCCCTTAGACAGATAACGATTGAATATAAGACTGGATTTTATTTTTAAGGGGGTCATAGTGCTCTCTCATGTACTGTAGATATTGTGAGCTATAGAAGGTCAAGTAACACTTCATATCGTTTGGTAATGTAGCATAATAACCCATCAAACGGAGTACGTAAATTTATCCATTGAGCAGTGCGGACTGGTATCATAAGCAGTTTTCATTTTGAAATGCTGCCTGTAGTATTAACAGGTCTATCCGAGTTTTGGATTTTGACTAAAAATTCAAAACTCATAATTTTGGATAATTTGCGATGCGCCTGTCTACTATTAATCTACAAAAGCGTTTGAGTACTCACTCAAATCAATTACCGCTATGGTTTACGCTAGTAGCAGCATGGCTTGCAGGGGCTATTTTTTTATTTGCGCTAGCGCCTCATGGGTTCTGGCCGCTAGCAATAGTGTCACCAGCGATTTTATATGCGCTGTTGGTACCAAATATGAGTGGTCGTCGCGCTTTTATTATCGGTGAAGCTTACGGTATGGGGCTATGGTGCGTCGGCGGCTTTTGGCTCTATACTGCCATCCATGATTATAGCGATACTCCAACGTGGCTCGCATTGATTATGATTGGATTGATGGGTCTCGGTATGGGACTGTTTCATGGATTTTTAGCACTAGTCTTTAACCGTATGGTAGGCAAACAACCCTTTTCATTTGCTGCTCTTTGGGTGCTACAAGAATGGTTAAAAACTTGGTTATTCACAGGCTTTCCGTGGCTATTTGTTGGTTATGCATTTACTGAAGAGTATTGGTTATCGTCCTTAGCACCCGTTGCTGGTGTTTTTGCCGTCTCTTTTGTTGCCATACTATTGGCTGCAAGTTTAGTAGAGCTACTGCTTCGACGCAGTAGTTATGCCGTCGTTTCTGTACTGTTATTAGCCATTAGCACATCATTATGGCTGGTCAATCCGCAATGGACAAAACCTAAGGGCACACCTGATCTGTCAGTGTCATTGATTCAAGGTAATATTTCACAAGATATAAAGTGGCTGACGCAATATCAAGTAGAAACGCTAAAGATTTATGCGAAGTTAACGCGCACTGAGTGGGGACGTGATGTGGTGGTGTGGCCTGAATCATCTATTCCGATGTTTCAGGATGAGGCTGCGGGCTTTATTAGTGAAATGATAGAAATGGCCAATGCGACCAATACGACATGGATAACTGGTATCCCTTATAAGGATAAAGCGGCATTCAATGCCAGTACGGATAAGTATCCCCCATTTTACAATAGCGTGATTGCTCGAGGTGTAGAAGCGGAAGGCCTATACAAGAAGCAGCGTCTAGTGCCTTTTGGAGAGTATATTCCATTTGAAGGCGTGCTCGATATTTTCCCAAGTTTGGCCGGTAGTCAGGATATTAAGAGCTATAGTCGTGGTAGTGATCAGCAGTCACCGCTAAAGGTGCGTGAACACAATATAGGGACGGCTATCTGTTATGAGGTAGCTTATCCAGATACCACGCGTAAAAATGCCATCGATACTGACTTTTTGTTGACCGTCTCTAACGATGCCTGGTTTGGCACTTCAGCAGGACCATTGCAACATTTGCAAATGGTACAAATGCGCGCGCTTGAGAACGGGCGCTGGTTTATTCGAGCGACCAATACTGGTGTTACCGCTATCATTAACCATAAAGGTCGTATTGTAAAACGCGCACCGCAGTTTGAGCGTACTGTACTACGTGGTGAGATACAGGCACGGGTTGGTAACACGCCCTTTATGCTTATGGGAAATTATCCTATCTTGATAATAATAACCCTGTTATTACTAATAAGCTATTTTGGCAAAGGTCTAACCACACTTAGAAGACGAGGGTAATAGTAAACTTAATCATAATAATTTAATCAGCGTAAGTTTTTTATTTTTTCTAGGTAACGTCCTAACGCACGTAAATATAAAAGTTTTAAACTATTGATCACATAAGAACTGATTGAAAAAATTATGTTGACATAAGGCACGCGCCTCATACTTAAAAAGAGATAGCTATATACGGTCTATCATCTTTTAGTTGATACTTTCATTTAATGCACGCGATTTTTGATTGTCATCTGCCTTAGTACCAAATTCAATAGTTGCATGTTGTATATTCTGATGCGCCAAATCTTCCTTGATGTTTTCTTTCATAGTAATAGTCTCTTCAAACGTTATATCGGTCTTCGGTACAATATGAACTGTAAGAGCATTCTCAGTGGTACTCAAAGCCCAGATATGTAAATGATGAAAGTTTTGAATAAAATTATAGCTCTCTAAGATAGCAGTGATTTTACTGAGATCAACATTTTGAGGTACTCCGTCGATAGCAAGCTTGATACTCTCTTTTAGTAGACCCCAAGTCGATAACAGTATAACGACTGAAATAATCAAGCTAACTAGAGGATCAACGATATTCCAACTTGTATAGTAAATAATAATGCCCGAGATAACGACACCTACAGAGACCAATGCATCTACCATTAGATGCAAGAAAGCACCTTTGATATTAATATCGTCTTTTTGACCTTTGTAGAATGCAAAAGCAGAAACAGTATTTATAAATACACCTATTAGAGCTGTAATAATAATAACTTTTCCTGCAACTTCCGGTATCGTATCAAATCGACCCAAGGCCTCATACGCAATACCTATAACGATTGTAACTAACAATATGGCGTTAATAAGAGACGCCATTATAGAAGCTTTTTTGTAGCCATAGGTATAAAGCGTAGTAGATGCTTTCTGTGCTAATTTCATTCCAATTAACGAGATTATTAAACTGGCAACATCACTTAAGTTGTGGCTAGCGTCTGCGATTAAAGCTAATGAATTAGTTGAATAGCCCACTATAAACTCGATGAGCGTAAATGCAGAATTTAGACCAATCCCAATATAAAAAGCTTTATTCATATTTTTAGGGTCTGGAGCTTGATGACTGTGGTTATCTGAATTACTCATAATTTACCCTTGTTTAGGTTGCTGCATTTTATTAAAGGTAGAAAATAAGTTTATTGCATATTTTCTATATTGCACAGTCAATATTGCTCTAATACCGTAGACCCACTTATTTTTATCAATAAACTGAGCCACAACTTGATTGTGTGTCCTATCTCTCCTTGGGCGAAAAAAGCGGATTTTACTGTAATCTAACTGGCTTACGTAAGCTTCTTGTTCTCATGTTCAAGCTCTTTAGTATGTGTAGCTTAGTCTTGAATGTTGGTTAGTATAGTTTCATTAGTGTGCTTTTTATGACATGACCACATAAAGGTGTAATCGTTTAATGCTTCAATCAGCATACGAACGGCGCGTTCTTTAATCTCAGGAGTGTAGGTTTGTCTTTTCATTATCGTATTCTCTCAGAAAGATGATTTACCGCTTCTTAACAGCGCGTGTAAAACCTTGCATCTGACGACTAAGCCGGTCTTCATAGTAAACTATCCCAGTATTGTCAGAAACTTAACGTCTTGTGAGGATGTACTAAGTGCTAACTTCAAAATGGTTGAAATACCTACGCTAAATGACGACAAAAAAAGCCTAAGCAATCTAATGAAAAAGTAGATAATAAAAACCCAATCTACATGACAAACAAAAAAGGTGGTGTGTCAGAAAGTATGCTGAAGAAATAAAGGAGGGTGACAGCCAAAGCAAGATGATATATTTGAGGTTAT
>NZ_JBHZRK010000021.1:0-38818 GCF_043641605.1 Psychrobacter piscatorii
AAAGTATTCGATCTGGTGTTCTTTTATGTCAATTATGGCTACGTCTGATGCCAGCATACTTTTTAGAACACCACCTATTATTTATATTCCTAAAAAAACTTCGTTTTCAATTAAAAATATTAATGACCAATCATGATAATACCAACCATGAATCTAACTCAAATCCAATACATTCAGCTCGACCGCGAAGCATGGTGCGTGACTGCTCAAGTAAGCGACCTATCCAGTCCTGTAGGAATGAGCAATTTGTGGAACGACTCATACTGGTTATCAGCATATCCATCATCACATATAGTCCTTGCTGAGCTTCGTCATTTCGAATGGCATTATCATGCAGTACAAAAACCAATATCAAAACGTAGTATTGCTCATAGGCAACGCCAACAGCAGCGCCAAGGTGTGAGACAGTTACTACAAACGCTACTTAATAAGCTAGAAATCAACGATATCCTAGATGAGTCGAACTTTCCCTATCGTCTTAGCCAAAGCAAGTATTACGTATGTTTTAGCCATACAGCCGCTCATAACAAAGATGAATTTAATAAAAAATCTAATCAAAATATCGGTCCTATTTCATACAGCAAAATAGCAGCGGTCATCAGTCGTCGTCGCCCTGCTGGTATCGACATCGAGCACAATAATGTTGCTTGGCATATCATCAAGCGTTTTTACTCAGATAATGAAATTACTATCTTACAGACATTACCAAAAAATCAGCGTGATTATATTGCAAAGTTACTATGGCAAATCAAAGAAAGCTTTATTAAGATTCACCAGTATACTTTGGCACAAGGTTTAGGTATAGATTACTCTGATGTCATCCCTGCCTTGACTGATGATATAAATAGAGACTTTATTACTATCAGTCATACTGACAATCAATCCAATCACCAAATCGCAGTATTGCAAGCAGATCAAACAGTAGTCGTTTTTTGATCATACTTAGCAATGCTATCGCAGCGTTTATCTCCGCTTTCTTCTAGACATAAAAAAACGACCCTAAAAAGGGCCGTTTTTTCACACTTCGATTCTTCTAATGACAGTATTTACACTGTGATTAGATTAGAAACGGTAAGTAGCACCAACTTTAACGATTGGCATCCACTCAAGATAATCTTTATCTTCTAACTCTTGCTCAGCAAGTTTAGCAACTTGACCAGCATTCAAACCAGAAGGTACATCAGTCACACCGTTAGAGATACGTACAGGATTGGTTGAATCAGTTGCATTAACTGTAGCATCTGTTTTGCCCATATAGGCCGCACCAACTTCACCGAACAGGCCGAAATTACTAGTGATGTTAGGACGGAAACCAATAGTAGCATAAGGCGCTAGCTTATTACGATGTTCCATAGTACCCTTTAAAGTACCTACATCATCTGCATTATATGACACATCATCAATTTTATAAGTGCCGCCTTTTGAATTAGCAGTCACATCAAAATCGTTATCAGGTACGATAATACCGGCACCCATTGTGAACCAATTAGCCATCGGGCGAACCTGCACGCCTAGATACGGGTTACTAAAATCAGAATCCACATCATAGTTTACATCATTTGCATCGAAATCACCGCCGAAAAGGTCAGCAACATCGCCACCTGCCCAACCAGCTTGTAATTCAGTTTTGTCATTCATTGCCCAAGCAATGTTAGCACCATAACCTAGTGTACCAACTTCAGCACTAACAGATGCTGGGTTAACAGCTGTTTGGAAGAAAGTTTTAGTACCACCAACTACAGCACCAGTAGTGTTGCGTACGATACCAGCATCAGAGTTATATGCGTAAGAAGGTTCTGCTTGATAGGCAACAGCCACTGGCTCAGCTTCGTATACTACCGCATCGTTGTCATCAACAACGATAACTGGATCAGCTGCTAATGCAGCAGTTGATGCTAGAACAGCAGCAGAGATAGCTGTAAGTTTAATAAGTTTCATAATTATTCTCCTAAAGTATAAAGTAACTCGCCCGTAAAAAATGGTAATTTTGCTCTTTTTTAAACCACCATTTTGTTGAAGAGATTAAAACAATTTTGACTCAAAAAGTCACCCCCAAGGATGCGCTTTTTATTTGCCGTTATGTAAAGATTGCATAGTTACTGTAATAATTGCTACACCAACCTGCAAAACTTTGAATTCCTGTTACAAAACCCTCTCAAAGCAATTAATCAGTGTAGACATGAATATTGACTAGCTTAATGTTCATGTGAGGGTATTACAAAATGTTTCATCATAATGTCTGAGTCAACGGCTCAACTCAACACCAGTTATATAGCTTATTACTACAGAATGTTGCAGTATGTGAGTTGAGGTATCTACTGTTTCGCTTAGAAAAAATTGTAAATATTGAAGCTAACAGTACAAATGTTCTTATATAGTGTCACTAATCCTTGTCTCAGCTTGATATTGTGCTAAATTAGACATAGCGATAGATCTACTGTGGGAATGCAGATTTATTACTATTTGTCTTCGTTATGAAAACGTTATAGTCTCGTCAGCCTCATCCCTTTTACCACTACTGAGCCTTTTATATGCCTAAAGTATCCTCGATTACCCGTGTGTTAGAGATCATAGAAGCCGTGTCATATGCTTCTAAACCTCTCTCTCCACTTGAACTATCGCAAGAGTTGGATATTCCTAAGCCAACCATACACCGTTTGATTCAGAATTTGGTCGACGATGGTTTTTTGACCGTTGATATCGGTGGCGGTATTGTTCCTGGTAAACGGGTACGCAATCTGAGCGTTGAGCTTTGGCAGCAGCGGTTATTCTTTAATGAGCGCCAGATGATTTTGCAAAAACTGGTTGATGACCTCAAAGAAACTTGCGGTATCGGCGTTCCTTATCATATGAACATGATCTACACCAATCGCGCACAAACGACCTTGCCATTGCAGATATACCTCCCTGTAGGAGCAAAGTCGCCTATGTGGTGTACGGCAACTGGTAAATTGTATTTGAGCCAATTATCTACTACCAGTCGCAATAAGATACTGCAAGGTCTACCATTAGATAAATTTACCAAAAACACCATCACTGATATTGATGCCTTGAATGCCGAGCTCGATCGTATCGCTACCACTGGCATCGGTATTGATAACGAGGAGTTTATCTCTGAGATGGTGGCGGTGGCCGTGCCTATATTAGATAAGAAGTCGCGCTATCTGGCCTCATTGTACCTGCATGCACCGACGATACGCGTATCGCTCGACGAGCTACTGACTCATGTGCCTCGACTACAGCAAGCAGCGCAAGATATCCAAGCTCTCGTGTATGACTTACAAAGCTAATAGAGTCATTGCTCATTCATCACTATGATCAAATAAAAAAAGGTTCAAGCTATAAACATAGCTTGAACCTTTTTTCATCGAATACGCTATCTCTAATCAGTCCTCACTATTCACGATAGTAAGAGTGATTGAGTATACGAGTCTTTATTTCTAAGATAATTCTAAAACAGTACCGAGGCATCATGACGGCCCATAATACTAGAAAAATCTTTATCACCGTTCTCGAGCGCATGCATGGCATATAACTCTGTTGCCTTGGCACCCATTGGCGTGTCTACATGAGTATCTTGAGCTGTTTGCATAGCAAGATTTAGATCTTTTTGCATCAGCTTACTCATAAAACCACCTTGGTAGCCATTACTAGATGGGACGTTTTCCATAACTTGCGGATAAGGGTTATAGACTTCTAACGTCCAGTTACGACCTGAGCTTTGTAGCATAATGTCTGATAACACTTTGGGATCTAGACCGTTCTTAACCCCTAAATTAATCGCCTCTGCCGTGCCTGCCATTAGGATACCTAACAGCATGTTGTTGCAAATCTTCGCAACTTGTCCTGCGCCATGATCGCCTGCATGAAAAATATTTTTCCCCATTACAGCGAGTATCGGCTCAGCTTTGGCAAAAGCGTCGTCATCACCACCAACAATAAAGGTCAAGCTACCAGCAATCGCCCCGCCTGTCCCGCCAGATACTGGGGCGTCCAAAAAGTCGATGCCAAGCTGGCTTGCAGCGTCTGCCACTGTTCTAGCATCAGCAGCCGCTATCGTACTACTGTCAATCACAAGCGTGCCTTTTGGTAATTCTGCCAATAACCCATTAGCGCCACTATCACCCAGATACACAGAATGCACATGCTGACCCGCCGGCAACATACTAATGACAACTTGGGCGTTGCTCGCCGCATCTTTAGGACTCTGTGCCACACGAGCACCTGCTTTTTCTAAGCGCTGGGTTGCTGCGTCAGACAGATCGAAGACAGAAAGTGTATAGCCTGCCTTTAATAAGTTTTCTGCCATAGGCGCACCCATATTACCAAGCCCAATAAAGGCAATATTTGGTTTAGAGCTATTATTCATTATACTTGTATCCTTTGTACCCATCTCATCACTCCTTGATGATTTATGATGTAACTACTGCTACATACTATTTAACAGTGTTTATCAGTGAATATTGCTTATTAATGAATGCTGCTATCTTATGTCTTAGCACCCTTCTTTAAAACTTTATGAAATCGCTGATTGTCTTACGTTATAAATTTCTTTTAAGTAGTTAGCCGACGTATCGACTGCCCAAAGCTTCCTCACCCAACCAACCTTCTAGAGGGTGCTCACCTTTTGGATAAGGATTGGCAAAGTGCTTATCGATATACGCTTGGCCTTCTACACTTAGACAGTCTGCCAATGAGCGCGACCACTGCGGATCTTTATCCTTATCAATCAATAATGCCCGCACGCCTTCTTTGAAATCAGGATTGGCTGCACAGTGTACTGCGACGTTGGTTTCTAAATAAAGTACTTGTTCGATCGATAAATCAGAGACTTTTTGATACAGCGCGTAGGTTAACGCTGCCGTTACTGGGCAACCATGCCGATACGTTGCGACTGCTCGCTGCGTCCAACTGTCCTCTGCAAAGTCTTTATTTAACTGTGCTAGCGCTTCATCACTTTGTAGCAGCGCATCGATATCTGCCAAACCGCCACTGTTCATCAATTTTTGGATAGGCTTCCAGTAGGTCGCGAGCTTGCTATCAGGCAACTCGGCTACTGGCAGCTCAGCAAGTGCGCGACTGACGATACTATGAGCACTATTATGATGGAACTTGTTTGAACTACTGGCACTATCTAGCGTTTGCCAGTCGCTCTGCTTAAGACGTTGTATGACAGCATCATAATCATGGCTGGCAACAGCATACTCTGCTAGGTTGGCCAACAGCGCGTCATTGCCATTACACATTGCTCCAGTCAAGCCTAAGAACAAACCTGTTTTGGCGGGCATTCGCTGCAAAAACCAACTGCCTGAGGCATCAGGAAATAGGCCAATAGTAATCTCAGGCATAGCAAAACGCGTACGCTCAGTGACGACACGGTGACTGCATCCTGCCATCAGCCCCATACCGCCGCCCATAATGATGCCATCACCCCATAATATTAGAGGTTTTGAGTAAAAGTGCATTTGTCGATATAGACGATACTCGTGACTGAAAAACTCAGTGGCATAAGGGTTTGGCATCGGCGCACTAGTAGACATACTGTCATAGAGCTTACGGATATCACCGCCCGCACAAAATGCCTTATCGCCTGCACCTTTTAACACTATCGCCACTACTTGGTCATCCGTTTGCCACTCCTCTAACTGCGCTGCTAGCAGTTGGCACATATCAACACTGAGCGCATTAAGCGATTTTGGTGTATTGAGTGTCATGACTCCAATCAAGTGCCCGCAATCTGTCGGTTCAGTATTGAACAGTACAGACGCTTCTTGTGCTGTATTATTGGCTGATGTTTGCGCGTTAGTGCTGTTGGTGTCGTTAGTCGATGTCGTAGCTGCTGTCATAAAAGTGACCTACAAAATAAAAAAGTTAAATAATGTCATGAGTGTTATGACCCAAGCATTTTAAGCAATGCTTATTTGTTTTGCCAACTGGGTTGACGCTTTTCTAAAAAGGCTTGTACCCCTTCACGCTGATCTATTGTGTCAAATAGCTTAACGAAAGCTTCACGCTCATGGATAAGATTTTGTGCAGGCGGTGTGTCTCTAGCCGCCTGAATAAGTGCTTTGGAATAACTGACGGCGACGGGTGATTGCTTTGCTACTTTCTTTGCCAAATCTTGAGCGGCTTGTAGTCCCGCGCCTTTTGCAGTGACCTCTTCAACCAGACCGATACGCAGTGCCGTATCTGCATCGACGCGCTCGCCGCACAGTATCATGCGCTTGGCCCAACCTTCACCTACTAGCCAAGGTAGGTTTTGGGTACCGCCTGCACAGGGCAGTAATCCCACACCTGTCTCTGGCAGTGCCATCTGGGCGTGCGCTTCTGCGATACGGATATCACATGCAAGCGCACACTCAAGTCCGCCGCCCATCGCATAGCCGTTGATGACAGCAATACTGACACCGCGATAGGCAGACAGGGCTTCGAACGCCTCACCAAATGCAATCGCCATACTTATTGCGCGGCCTTTATCGCCGTCTGAGAAGTTGTTTAAATCTGCACCAGCTGAAAAGAATTTTTCGCCATCTCCATGCACAATCAATGCGTAGACATCGTCATTGGCATTGAGGTCTGTGATGAGCTGCTTAAGTGCATGCAGACTGTCCATCGTCCACGTATGTGCAGGTGGGTTATTCAACGTCAATGTTGCGGTATGACCATCAATAGATAGCTGTAGATTGGTATACTCTGTCATAAAACATCCTTGTTTTAGTAAAGCGAGATAAATTAGCGCAGTTGGCTTAACCCTTCATCTTGCAAGACTTGACGCGAAATAATCACGCGCATGATCTCATTGGTGCCTTCTAGGATTTGATGGACACGCAAATCGCGTACGTGGCGCTCAAGTGGATATTCGTTTAGATAACCATAGCCGCCGTGCAATTGCAGAGCTTCATTAGCAACATCGAAACAAAGATCGGTGGAGAGACGTTTGGCCATTGCACAGTAGGTAGACGCTTGCCCATCGTTGTTATCAACTTTACTTGCCGCAAGATAGAGCATTTGACGCGCGGCGATGGTCTGAGTCAACATATCAGCAAGTTTAAACTGTACGGATTGTAAGCTAGCAATTGGACTGCCAAATTGGCTTCGCTCTTGCACGTAACTGGTTGCCGTCTCTAATGCAGATTGTGCCGTTCCTACTGCGCAAATACCGATATTAATACGACCACCGTCTAGACCTTTCATCGCGATACGAAAACCTTGGCCTTCCTCACCTATCAGGTTTTCTGCTGGGACTTTGACATCTTTAAAGCTAATCGTCCGTGTCGGCTGTGCTTTCCAGCCCATTTTATGCTCGTTTTTGCCATATTCGATACCAGCACTATTGGCATCTACAACAAACGCAGATACACCTTTTGGCCCAGCACCACCAGTACGCGCCATTACTACCAATACATCGGTCGAGCCTGCGCCAGAGATAAAGGTTTTTTCACCATTCAGTACGTAATGGTCGCCTTGTTTATCCGCTTTGGTACGGAGTGAAGCTGCATCCGACCCTGCATTTGGCTCTGTTAGGCAATAGCTGCCAAGCCACTCACCGCTGACCATATTGGGCAAATATTTTTTGCATAAGCTGTCGCTACCATATTCACCGATCATCCATGCGGCCATATTATGGATGCTCATATAAGCCGCCACGGATGTATCACCCCATGCCAGCTCTTCGAATACCATTGCTGAGTCGAGCCTTGGCAGGCCCAAGCCATTATATTCTGGATTGGTGTATAGCCCCAAAAAGCCAAGCTCACCAGATTTTTTGATGATGTCCACTGGGAAATGCGAGGTGCGATCCCATTCAGCAGCGTTCGGCTTGAGCTCTTTTTGCGCAAACTGACGAGCCGTTTGGCGAAAGGCAACTTGGTCATCGGTCAATGAAAAATCCATAGGGTCATCCTTGTTCTTATAGATCAGATATAAAGGCTTAGATTTGATAAAAGCTTCAGTAAAAGTGTTGGTCAGAGATTTTATAAGACATCAGCGCTATATGATAACGGCATAACGATAATAAAATTGCGTTCAATAGTACCGCAAGTCGTATTAACGTTATACCGAAAATATAGTAATCCGACGATTAAATCGAAATTGTCGTATTAACACCGCGGCTCGCTTCATCATCGAACCAACGTGCCGTCACTGTCTTCGTCTGAGTATAGAACTGTACGGCTTGCTTGCCATAAGGACCTAGGTCGCCAAGTTTACTGGCACGTGACCCTGAGAAAGAGAACATTGGAAGTGGCACTGGAATCGGCAAGTTGATACCAATTTGACCGACTTGAATGTCTTGTTGGAATTTGTGGGCTGCCGCTCCTGACTGGGTGAATATCGCGGTACCATTACCGTGTGGATTGGCATTGAGCAGTGCAATTGCTTCGTCCAAACTATCAGCGCGCATAATGCACAGTACTGGTCCGAATATTTCTTCTTTATAAATTTGCATGTCGCTTGTGACATTATCAAAAATAGTCGGCCCAACAAAGTTACCGTTCTCAAACCCTTCAACGGTAATTCCGCGACCGTCAAGTATTAAGCTTGCGCCCTCTTCTACCCCAGTTCCAATCAAATGCTCGACACGGGCTTTTGCAGCAGGAGAAATCAGTGGTCCCAAATCTTTATCATTTTTACCTGCTGAGACAACTAAACTTTCTGCTTTGGCTTTGATTTCATCAATCCACTCACCAGCTGCGCCTACTAGCACGACCACTGACAGCGCCATACAGCGTTGACCCGCTGCGCCAAATGCCGCGCCCGCTAGCTGATTGAGCGTTTGCTCTTTATTGGCATCAGGCAAGATAACACCGTGGTTTTTTGCACCCATCATGCATTGGGCACGCTTACCTGACTGGCTGGCACGCTCATAAACATGTTTACCAACGTTGGTAGAACCCACAAAAGAAACCGCTTTGATATCTGGATGGTCACAGATAGCGTCGACGGTCGCTTTGCCACCGTGCACCACGTTCAGCACACCTTCTGGTACGCCCGCTTCAATCGCTAGCTCCACGAGGCGCATAGTCACCATTGGATCTTGTTCAGATGGTTTTAAAATGAATGTATTGCCCGTAGCAATCGCCATTGGGAACATCCATAGAGGAATCATCGCAGGGAAGTTAAATGGCGTAATACCAGCACAAACACCGAGTGGTTGCCAAATACTATAAGTATCAACACCTGATGCGACGTTTTCTACAAAGTCGCCGATTTGCAAATTGGCGATACCAGCTGCATGCTCGACCACTTCTAGGCCACGGAACACATCGCCACGCGCATCAGCAATCGTTTTGCCTTGCTCTGCGGTCAAGATTTCTGCCAACTCATCCATATGCTCGCGAATAAGTGCTTGATAGGTCAAGAATATTCGAGCACGCGTGGTGATTGGTGTTTTACGCCATGTCTCAAACGCGGTCTGGGCGGCTGCAACGGCTTGATTGATCTCATCATTGGTGGTTTGCGGGACCTTTGCGATAACTTCCTGAGTCGCAGGATCGGTAATATCAATCCATTCGTCGGTATTTGACTGTGCGAACTGACCGTTGATGAGCTGTTGAACGTGGTGCATAAGATATCCTTATCTTTTTTGCGAGACTACCGTGTGACGGCACCTAAGTATTCATTGGAAAATAAAAAGCTGTGAGCGTTTATCTATAAAACATGATCAAAAAACCAAATTTTAAAATGATTTATTTTGTATCGTTATTGACTATAGCAATAAATCAATTTTAGGGTCAAGCGCTTTATCAAAATTTTCATTAAGTTTGTTCTACCAAAATGCGATAAGTGAACGGGCTGCTATAAGAAAACAGCAGAAACAAAAAAGCCCATGATGATTCATGAGCTTTTAAATGGTTAGTCTAATTTTGATAGGCAGTAGGGAACTTATTAACCTGTGCTGATCAATAGTCTTTCATTGACTGCTTAATCGCATCGATAGCGGCTGGGTTATCGAGGGTCGACATATCTCCTGTAGGCTTATCTTCAGCCAATGCACGAATAGATCGGCGTAGGATTTTGCCAGAGCGCGTCTTTGGCAGTGCTTGCGGAAAATAGATAGCTGCTGGCCTTGCGATACCGCCCAAAGATTTGACCACCGCACCTATCACTTGCTGCTCAATGCGGAAGCGGTTTTCGGTCGTTTCGACTTGCGATTGATCTTTTAGGACGCAGAACGCAATCGGTAGCTCGCCTTTTAGCTCATCTTGAATGCCTACCACAGCGCATTCTGCCATCTCTGGATGGGTACTGATTGCTTCTTCAATCTCTTGCGTGCCTATTCGATGACCTGCGACGTTTATCACGTCATCGGTACGCCCCAAGATGTAAAAGTAACCGTCTTCATCTGTCACTGCATAGTCTGAAGTAGAATACTGCTGGCCATCAAACAGACCAAAGTAACTGCTGACAAAGCGCTCATCGTTACGCCATACCGTGGTGAGACAGCCAGGTGGCAGCGGCGCTTTAATCGCAAGCAACCCTTTTTCACCCGCCTTACAAGGTTCACCTGTTTCCTCATTGAGGACCTGTGCTTCATAGCCATACATAGGATAACCGGGCGAGCCCTGCTTGTGCAGTTTATGATTGAATTTTGGTGTATGGCTCAAGATCGGCCAGCCAGACTCTGTCTGCCAATAGTGATCTAAAATCGGTACGCCTAAATGCTGAGACAACCAATTAGCTGTTGACTCGTCAAGCGGCTCACCTGCCAAAAAGAACGACTTGACACTAGACACATCATAGCGCGTCATCCAGCTTTCATCTTGCTTTTTGAGCATGCGTACGCCTGTAGGCGCCGTGAATAGGATATTAACTTTATTGGCTTCAACAATACGCCACCAGATACCTGGGTTCGGTAAGTGTGGTAAGCCTTCGTACATAACACTGGTCATACCTGCCAGTAATGGCGCATAAATCGTATAGGAATGTCCGACCGCCCAGCCAATATCTGATATCGCCCAAAACGTCTCGCCTGCCTTACCGTCGTAGACATAATCCATCGATGTCGTCAGCGCGACGGCATGACCACCAGTATCACGTTGCACCCCTTTCGGTGTGCCAGTCGTACCAGAAGTATAAAGCAGATAGGACGGTGTATTGGATTCAAGCCAAACTGGTTCCACGACTGCATGGGCCTCGCAGCTGTGGCGTCGTTCAGTGGCATAATCGACGTCAACATTTCTCGGCTCAAACGGTAAAATACCACGATTGACAACTAAAACATGCTCAGGCTTGGTCGTTGCTTGCTCAACGCCTTGGTTGACAAGGTTCTTATAATTAATAACCTTACCATCACGCAGACCTGCATCTACCGTGATGACCATTTTTGCCTCAGCATCATCCATACGGATCGCCAAGTTATGCGCGGCAAATCCGCCAAATACAACTGAGTGTATAGCACCAATACGAGCACAAGCCAGCATGGCATATGCCGCTTCTAGAATCATTGGCATATAAATAATGACACGGTCGCCCTTGCTAATACCATGACGCTGTAGCACGTCTGCGAAGTAATTGACTTCTTTGTATAAATCATTATAAGTCAGGCGGCGCTTGGCATAATCTGTATAAAACTCAACGTTATTGCCCAGATCTTTAAACGAATCAACGACCGCTGGAAAAGTTTCTATTAACTCTTGATTGATCTCTGATGACACCCACACAAAGGCATCTTGCTCTGCACGGTCTGCTAGATGCCGATCGACACAGTTATAGCAAAGATTGGTTTCACCGCCAACAAACCATTTTGCAAAAGGCAGATTGCCATCATCGAGAATCTGCTCAGGCTCTTTATGCCAGTAGATACGCTTTGCTTGCTCAGCCCAAAAATTCTCTCGATCCATAATGGAGTCGTGATAGATGTCAGCGAACATGGGCATGTCTGCCGCTTGAGTAGAGACTGGGTGTTGGGCGTGGTCGCTCATAATAGCTGTCCTTAGCATAAACGAGAAATGGAATAATATTGTTTTATAATCGGCGCATTGGTAAGTTGTTATCGCACTTGCATCGCCTGATATGATCTTTGTACGCGATTGGCTTTATCAACACTACACTGTTTTGACTGTGGTAGACAATGTCCTGATAAATACTGGTCATCCTTGCCAGAATTAAAAAACCGATACGTTATGTATCGGTTTAAAATGTAGCAGACCCCATCACAAAGGTCAACTATTAAGCGTGCAACACGCATGACATTTTGATGAGCACAAGCGTTTCGACATTCAATCGATAGATAATATTATACTTGAGTTTGATTGGCATACATCTCACGCATGACTTTTTTGTCATGCTTGCCAACAGAGGTTTTTGGCAGTTCATCAACGAACTTAAACTGACTTGGTACGCCATATTTAGGAATGATACCGCGCTCTACCGCTTTTTCTGCAATAGCTTTGATGTCGTCAGCACTGGTTTCTTGAGCATTTGGTTTTAATACCACCAAAGCCAGCGGACGCTCGCCCCATTGCTTATCCCGAACGCCAATCACTGAAACATCCGCTACGGATGGATGCAATGATAAAATAGTCTCAATCTCTAGCGATGAGATCCACTCACCACCTGATTTGATCACATCTTTTAGGCGATCCGTGATTTTAATATAACCATCTGGGCGTATGTAAGCGATGTCTTGAGTGTGCATATAGCCACTCTCCCACAGATCCTTACCAGCGTCGTCATTTTTGAGATAGCTTTGGGTCAACCAAGGTGCCCGTAGCACCAGCTCACCCGTATTCTCTTGACCCTTGCCGACAGGTTTGTTGCCCTCCCCCCATACTTGCGCATCGACCATAAGCACCGGCTTACCTGTCATACAGCGACGGGCAATGTCTTCATCCTCAGTCATTTCAGGCTCATTGAGACTAAATTCAGTCAGGCTGATAAGCGGTGCCGTTTCTGACATACCGTAGCCAGTATAAACTTCGATACCTTGGGCCATTGCTGTTTTTGCTAGCCCTTCGGTCAGTCTTGAACCACCAATGATCATTTTTAGTCCATTAAAACTGGCATCGCGATCTTGTGCTTCTTTGAGTACCATTTGCAAAATCGTTGGCACACAATGTGTGATACTCACCTTTTCATTGATAATCAAATCCAGCAAGCTATCAGGTGCATAACGTCCCGGATAGACTTGCTTTAGCCCCACCATCGTCGCCGTAAATGGGAAGCCCCATGCATGTACGTGGAACATCGGCGTCATTGGCATATAAACATCACCGTAGCTAACACCTTGCTTGTTCGGCAACATACCCAATGTTGCAGCTTCTGCCAGACTGTGCAGTACCAACTGACGGTGACTAAAGAAGACGCCTTTTGGATTACCTGTCGTACCTGAGGTGTAAAAGGTTGTCGCGATGGTATTTTCATCAAAGTCTGGGAAATCAAAATGACTATCAGCAGCTTCTAGCAATGCTTCGTACTCGCCTGTCACGCGGCTTTGATTACTGCCAAAAACGCCTTCCGCCGTCACACCATTGTCATCGAGCCAAATGATGTGCTCAATACTAGAGTTTTCAAACTGATAATCTTTGACCAATGGCGCAAACTCAGAGTTGAGCATCAGCACTTTAGGCTTGGCATGGTTGATGGTGTAAAGAACTTTTTCTGGTGATAGACGGATATTGACAGTTTGTAGAACGTACTCTGACATCGGTACCGCAAAATAAGACTCAAGATAGCGATTGCTGTCCCAGTCCATAACGGCAACGATGTCGCCTGCATCAAGGTTCAGGTCTGCGAGTACGTTAGCCAAGCGATTGATACGCTCAAACAAGTCCTTGTAAGTGAGTCGCTTTTTGTTCGCATAGACAATCTCTTGGTCTTGTGACACTGTTTTTGCACGGTTTAAGAGCTGCTTGACCAGTAGTGGATAATCATAGGCAGAGGGAGCACCATGGTACATATTTGACATAGACCTAACTTCCTTGTTTGTCGCGCTTATAAGTTATAGATAGTAATAAATAAGTAGCAATAAGACATACTAATACAGAATGAACCGCTATAACCACACTATTTTTATAATGTAGAGTCATTCTGATTACTCTCAATAGCATCCTGCTAAATGCCAATCGGTTTTGGCGCAGTAAAAACAATAGCTTCACTGACCGCAATAAGATTAAAGACCTCTTTAATAGTAAGAAAAAAGCAGTATCATGTAAAGCAACCTTACATTACGTATCATAAGACGAGTAACCAAACATAGATAATGCCTGATATACCGTTAAGTGGCGCGTCTGGTCGTTTTAATCATCCCAAAACTGGCTATCAATAACGCCAGTACCTGCACAAACAATAACAACCATACGGTAAGAGACCACTGCCCTCGTGCATAAGCTATACCACCCAGCCACGCTCCAAGCGTACCGCCTGTGTAATAACCCATGTAATATAAGCCTGATGCCAATGATCGACCTTTTTTGACATTGACAGCGATATAGCTGATGGTCGCTGACTGCGTAATAAACACACCAGATGACATAACAGCAAGTCCTATGATTACCCCCCATAGTGGAGTCACCAAGGTCAACAGTACCCCAATCATGGAGATAATAATGGCTACCCGAACCGTACGTGCTGAACCAAACCGGCGCAGCAATGTCGTCGATAGTGGCGTGATAATAACACCAAGCAAATATACAGCAAAAATATTGGCGAGCGCACCCGTGCCAAGCTCATAAGGCTTATCCGCCAAATGTAAATTGATAAAGGTGAAGCAGCCTACAAGGGAGAACAACACACAAGCGCCAAGCAGGCAAGCGGTCACCACATAACGATTGGTGACATGCTCACCCAGCGTCTGTATCGCTGAGCGAAAATTGGGATTGGCCTCAAAGTGACGAGACGATGGTAGCATCTTGCCGACCCATATTGCCCCCAGTAGCGTCATCGCTGTCATCACATAATAGCCATTACGCCAGCCAATCAACTCATGCAAATGCCCTAACAAGAACCGACCCATAAAGCCGCCAAGCACGCATCCTGACACATAAAAGGACATCAGCTCAGTCATTGCCCGGCCCTCAAACTCCTCACCGATATAAGCAATCGTTACCACCGTAATACCGGGTACAGACAATCCTTGCATGAAACGCCAAATACCGACCCATTCAATGCTAGAGCTTTGGGCAACCAGCGCTGTTGGTATGGCCAAAAATAACAAAGCACCGACGATAAACGACTTACGCCCGACTGCATCTGAGAGCATGCCCAAAAATGGTGACATGATGGCAATGGCCAATACAGTAGCGCCAACGATCATACCCGCTTGCACTTCCGTCGCAGAAAAATCCACCATCATGACTGGCAGCACGGCTTGGATAGAGTACACTTGCAAAAAGGCAAACATACCAATCAGGCCTATCGTGAGCTTTAATATCCACGACGTAGAGTGACTGGATGCGGCTGCTATCTTTGGTGCTAAATTTTGATTTTTATCTGTAGAATTATTCACAAGGGAGCTGACTATATTGATTATGCTATGACAAGGAGGCGTCATTGGCTTAGGTGATAGAGGAATATAACGCAAATTTATAAAGGAAGATCATGACCATAAATGATAAAGACTTATCATAGTGATAAGAAATCATGTTAGCACACCAACCGATATGCTCAGGTTTAAATGTGTTATTGGCGCTTGATTAGACCCTCCATTTAGAATAAAAAAATCGGATCTATACCCTCAATAATGACATTTACCTAACAACTCTTTTTTATTTTTACACATCTACATTGCTTATATCTTTTCTATTACAGACTTTACGCGCTCAAAAATCAATAATCATAGGGTGCTACGTATCAATAAGTAAAATAATTGAACAACTAAACCATTAAGGAGTCATTTCAATGAATGATGAGATTTACGATTTAGGTGCAGGATTTTGGAGCATTCGAGGGTCATTTATAAAAAATGGCATCATAGATATCGGCGTCCAATGTGCGCTTATAAAGCTATCATCAGGGCGATTTATTTTTTTAGACAGCTATACTTTAAAAGACGAGGTTCGTCAGCAAGTGATGGCACTGACCAATGACGGCCAAGATGTCGAAGCAGTGCTAAATGTTCATCCATTTCATACGATACATTGTGCGCAAATGGCTAAAGACTTTCCGCAAGCCACATTTTACGGTAGTAGTCGACATCCAAAACAAGTGCCAGAAGTAAGCTGGGCAGATGATTTGGTCGAAAGCGATGCGGTCGCTGAGCGTTATCCTGAGCTGAAGTTCTCCCTACCTCAGGGCATTTACTACATCGCACCTGATGAATCAGTCCATGCAAGCTCAATATTGGTCTATCATCCTGCTAGCCAAAGTATATATGTCGATGATACGTTTGAGATACCACCTTCTAAGCTATTTGATGCGGTACAGCCCAACCTAGGCTTACATCCAACTACTAAAAAAGCCCTCAAAGATGAGACAGACGCTGGCAAGCACTATTGTGATTGGGCGGTAGAGCTGGCGCACCAGTGGCGTAATGTCCGTCATTTTTGCGGCGCGCATTCAGGATTAGTGGTGTTTGAAGAAGGTCAGTTTGAAGCGGCGCTTTTGTCTACCATTGATAATGCTCGTAGTGAGCTTGAGGCAAAATAACGACTCTAAGAAAAACTTAAAACATAAAAATTGCGACAAGAAAAATAATCACTTGTTGGTTTAATACATTAAATAAGGAAAACGATAAATGTCAGATGAAATTCATGATTTAGGGGCAGGATTTTGGAACATACGCGGGTCATTCCGTATCGGCGGTGTGATAAATATTGGCACCCAGTGCTCGCTGGTCAAGCTATCCTCAGGACGCTTTATATTTTTGGACAGCTACGCCTTAACAGGTGACGTTCGAGACGAGGTAATGGCGCTCACCAATAATGGTAGAGATGTCGAAGCTGTCCTAAACGTTCATCCATTCCATACCGTACACTGTGACCAGATGGCAAAAGACTTTCCGCAAGCCACATTTTATGGCAGCAAACGTCATCCAAAGAAAGTACCAGAAGTCAATTGGGCAGATGATTTGGTAGAAAGTGATGCGGTTGCTGAACGCTATCCTGAGCTCAAGTTTTCAATGTCAGAAGGTATCCATTATATCGCACCCAATGAGATGATTCATGCAGGCTCCCTATTGGCCTATCATCCTGCCAGCCAAAGCTTACACGTTGATGATACGTTTATGAGTCCGCCAATGAAATTACTAGAGGCCGTCTTACCTGAGCTGATATTGCATCCTACCACCAAAAAAGCACTCAAAAATGAGCCAAATGCGGGCGCACAATATTGCGACTGGGCGACCCATCTAGCACATGAATGGCGCGACGTTCGCAATTTTTGCGCAGCACACTCTTATCTTGTGAGGTTCAAAGATGGCGAGTTTGAAACAGCATTAGTTAAAGCCATTGAGAAAGCCCGTCCTAAGCTAGAAAAAGCATAGTTTTTACATTAACAGATATACTTTACTAATATAAAAGGGTCGCTAATATAGCGACCCTTTTCATTGAATATAACTGATTACATTATTTATCATTGCAGAGCAGCCACTATCAGAGACACAATCACTATCGCCGTCACATAGGTTCTCACTTTGAAATAATCTGGCGTGATAATGTGCGCGCGATTGAGCCCATAATCAATCATCCACATGCTGGTAAATCCAATGACCAGTAACCAGATAAAACCGATCACTGGTAACATCAAAAACCCGAGCCACAGAACAATTGCAATCACATTACTGGCTAAAGGCAATCGGATAGCCCATTTATCATCATCCGCCAAGCTTAAATGATTACCCCACTGCGATCCGGCCATAAACGACACAATTACCAAACCATAAGCGCTTAATATATCAGCCGTTGCGCCCAATATAGGTATGTCACTAATGCCTATAACAAGCAAGAGCGCACAAGCAATAAACGGAATAGCACCTGCAAAGGTGAGATAAGGACTGGGTTTTTTCATGATATGAATCTACCTCGTATTTAGTCTATCGATATTTCTAGCATATATGAATGAGACATCTTATTCTAACTCACCTTGCCATTGACGGATAAACTCACCGTTTGGATCGTATTGCTGGGTTTGTTTATCAAGATTGAACTGCCGACACCCTCTTGGATCCGCCCCCACGCCTGCTAGATATTGCCAATTCCCCCAGTTACTGGCGACGTCATAATCGATAAGATGCTGCTCAAAGTAAGCCGCACCATAACGCCAATCAAGACCTAACTCATGGATAAAGCAGCTTGCCACTAGCTGTCGTCCGCGGTTTGACATATATCCTGTTGCCTTAAGTTGATGCATACAGGCGTTGACGATAGGATACGCCGTTTTTCCACTTTTCCATTTCTCCAAAGGCTTTTGATCAAATTGAGTTGATGGCGTGTGCTCACCAATACCTTTGAACCAAAACAACTTTTGCTGATGGGTGACAGCGTACCAATAAAAATACTCGCGCCAAAGTAGCTCGAACCATATCCAATAAGTTGAGTCATTTGCGATGACATCACGCTCATAACGGCGCAGTCGATTCAATACGGTATTGACAGACAACGAGCCGTTCGCCAGCCAAGCGGAGAACTTAGTGGAATGTGTCCACTCATCAAGCGCGTTTCGTGTGGCCTTATAAGTGCTCGGCGCATCAGAATCAAAATACTCATCTAAATGCTTTAGCCCGTTTGTCTCACCACCTTTGAAATTAGAGGATTGCTGCGTTTGTTCATCAAGCCCTATCTCATCAGACGATTGTGCTTCAAAAAAGTATTCATTTCTATTCAACATACCCTCTGGCATTGGCGAGAGTTTTTTTGGCGTTGAACACGTGGCGATGTCTTGTTCTGCATGCAATAAATCATAATCTGCTTCAATTTTTTTGCGAAATTGCGTAAAGCTTTTGGGTAAGCTCTCTAGCGGTAACTCGTCAAACAAAGTAGCCGTTGTCTCGATATGCCAACATATCTGTGGATGTTTATTCTGTAGTAGCGCATAGACTTGGTTTTGATAATAGTCGTCTGTTTTACTGACACAGATATCGGTAACCTGCTGCGCCTTAATGAGCTCATTCAACTGCGCAAAGGTATCTGACACTGCGGAAGCTTGTTGCAAATACAGTAATCTATTACCAAGCTGCTCTAGCGATGCATTTAGGTCAATCAAGCTCTCTTGTAAAAACTGCTGGCGGGCGACACCCATAGTGTCATAATGATAAGCAGGATGATTATTTTTATCACTCAACCCATCCGCCAATGATGCTCCATAAACAAGCAGCAGTTGTCCATTACCGCTTAGCTCAGCGGCTTTTGACAATGTAGCATTGTCCGCTACTCGCAGATCGTTGTGGAATAGTACCAATGTGAGGTTATTATTCTTTGAGTTGTTCTCTGAATTATTCGCTGATTCATTTGACATACCCTATCCTTTTGGCCATTTAGCGCTCATTTATTTTTAGTCTTGAAATCTGAAATATCATATACGATGTAAAACACACTGAGCATTCAACCATGAGACGAGCGTAGTACTTGTAAGGTGATGCGCTTAGCCCCAAAAATTACTTATAACCATTGACTCTCATAAGCTCGACTGCTTAAATGGCTTACCTCTAGGAGAATACCATGACTCAAAATAATACTACGACTGAAGAAAATAAATCAGACGAGAAACGTAAACTTATCAATCGTTTTTTGATGAGATTGACGAAAGAGCAGCCACAAATGTATTACGCCACGACCTCTGAGATATCTCGGAGCATCCATACCATGATAAAAGAACATATCAATCGCTTGTCAGTAGAAGAGCAAGCACTGGTCAGACGTATGACTATCGAAGAAATTGAAGGGTTATTAGGCTTCCATGCTAGATAGATGACTAAACTATAAGCCAATTGTCCTCTAAGTAGGTTCAAGCATAACTATCGAACATCACAAAAAAAAGACCGCTATCGAAGCGGTCTTTTTTATTATTTATCGTAATGCAATGCTATTAGAACGGATATTGACGTGGTTCGTTTTGCATTGATATCCAATGCGTTCTGGTAAACTCTTCTAGTACCCACTCACCGTTGAAACGACCGATACCTGAGTTTTTCTCACCACCGAACGGCGTATTACTTTCGTCGTTCACTGAGATATCATTGATATGGGTCATACCTGCTCTGATACCACGAGCAAAACGCAGACCTTTTTGCATATCAGCAGTGAATACGGCACTAGATAGGCCATACATAGAGTCATTGGCGATTGATAATGCATCGTCTTCGTCTTTGGCACGAATGATACCAACCAATGGTCCAAACACTTCATTACATGATAGATCCATCTCGCGAGTGACTTCAGTAAAGACATGAGGCGGTACGACTTGGCCTTCAATCTCACCGCTGAGTATCATTTTTGCGCCTTCTTCCTGCGCTTTAGCGATTTTATCTTTAAGCGATTTGACCTGTTTTTCATTGATGATTGGACCAACAGCAGTATCTTGCTTGCTTGGGTCACCGACATTTAATGTTCTGACGTGTGCCAAGAAACGCTCTACGAAATCATCATATATCTCATCTTCTACGATAACTCTGTTAATCGCGATACAGATTTGGCCTTGATGCAAGAATTTACCAAAGGCAGCCGCTTTCACCGCTTGCTCGATATCAGCATCTTTTAATACCACAAATGGACTATTACCACCCAGCTCAAGCGCCACTTGCTTGATATACTCACCGCCGTTCGCAAGCTCGCCGATGTGTTTACCCACTGAGGTTGAGCCTGTAAATGATACTAAACTTGGCGCCTTGTGCTCGACGATGGCGTCGCCTATCTCACTACCTGAGCCGACCACAACATTTAGCAAACCTTTTGGCAAACCCGCTTCTTCAAATACTTTAGCTAACAGTAAACCGCCCGTTACTGGTGTGTCGCTCGCAGGCTTGAGCACAACAGCATTACCAAGTGCTAATGCTGGTGCAATAGAGCGCTGGGTTAAATGTAGCGGAAAGTTCCATGGGCTAATGACTGCTACCACCCCGATTGGCTCGCGATAAATGAAGTTTTCTTTGCCAGGAGTGTTCGATGGGCGAATTTCACCATGGACACGGTTAGGGAATGTCGCTGCTTCAAGGGTAATCGCACGTGTCGCACTAAATTCAACCATCGCTTTGATACGTGTACTGCCTGATTCTTTAATCAGCCAGTCAACGATTTCGTCCTGGCGCTGATCTAAGATACTGACCACTTTGTACATAATAGCTGCACGCTCAGCTGGGGTCGTTTTCGCCCATTCGGCTTGAGCTTGGCTAGCAGCGTCGTATGCTTCATTTAGTTGATCTTTAGTCGCTTGCTGAATCTCTACAAGCGTATCGCCATTGTAGGGATTAGTGTTGGTATTAATGCTATCATCTTTACCTTTTTGCCATTCACCGCCGATGAATTGCAAATGAAAATCGCTATAGGCGTTACTGTTATTATCGTTGGTTGACATAATTATCCTCATGTTTGCTTTATTGTATAAAAATTTATTTTCAGTACTCTGAACAAAATAGTTGGAGCTGTCCTGTAGGTGGGAGATTCATAGTTATAGTTAATCATGAATTGAAGCGAAAACTTTATGGTAACTGATAAGAACAAAACCTACCTTGATAGACGACTGGTCTAATGCTACCATAGCTATTAATAAAACAAGACTATTTTTTCAGCCAATATTGTTGATAAAACGTAACACATATAAATATATATCATTAGAATATGCCATCAACATGACGCTTAAATGAAACCTGACAACCCTATTACTATGACTATCAAGGGAGAGAATTCTATTTATGTCTAATATCACAGACACTAGCACCACACCCGATACTAAAGCTCATTTACTTGCCACTGGTTACCAATTAATAGCCAAAAAAGGCTTTACCGCTGTCGGCCTCAAACAAATCTTAGACACAGCTGGCGTGCCTAAAGGCTCTTTTTATCATTACTTTGCCTCAAAAGAAGCGTTTGGCGAGGCCATTATCAATCATTACTTCAGCTTATATAAAGCTCGTCTTGATATCATCGACGCACAAAACGTGAGCGCCCAACAAAAGCTATATGATTACTTCCAAAACTGGTACGACACCCAGCAGAACGGTTGTGATCACGAGAGATGCTTAGTGGTTAAACTAAGCGCAGAAGTGGCTGATATGTCAGAAACTATGCGTAAAGCGCTTGATAGGGGCTATCAGCAGACAACCATGTGGCTCGCCGAGCAGATCAAGGCAGGATGGATGGACGGGTCTGTACCTCGTCACGATAATATATCAGCTGAGAGTATGGCCAAACGCTGGTATTTCGCGTGGCTTGGTGCCAGCCTAATGGCTAAGATCAGTCAAACAAATACGCCTCTAGCTGAGATCTGGCAAATGACGACGACTCAAATGGGACGTTGATAACAAACAGTAATGTTCTTGATATTGCAGCCCCCTAAATTGGGGGCTTATGTTTGCGTTCACACCTCATATTGTTATTTAGAAACCCAATGCTTGATAAAAACGTTATATGAGAGTTTTGTAATCATTTATAAATAATTGCTAGACGACTGGTCTAATTGGTGTACAATGCGCATCAAGTTTTAAAGCAAATGCAAAATAAGCATTGCTTACCACTCATTGTTTAACGTCAACATATTTGACGGAACCATTTTTACCAATATTAGGAATTTTATGAATAACTTTCAATACTACAATCCAGTTCGCATCGTTTTTGGTGAAGGTCAAATCGAGCAATTATCAGACCTAGTCCCTACTGATGCACGCGTTCTTATTACTTACGGTGGTGGTTCAGCACAGCGTACCGGTACTTTGGATGAAGTAAAAACTGCATTAGCGGCAAGCGGTAACCGTACTGTATTTGAATTTGGTGGTATCGAGGCTAACCCAGAGTTCACTACACTATTAAAAGCAGCCGACATGGTGAATGAGCACAACATCGACTTCTTGTTAGCAGTTGGCGGTGGTTCTGTGATTGACGGCAGCAAATTTGTCGCACTAGTTTCTTCATTAACTGAAGAAGACGGTACTGTCTCACGTGACCAAGCTTGGGACGCGCTAACTGGCTATTGCAAAAACATCGATTCTGCTATCGACCTAGGTGCGGTATTGACCATCCCAGCAACGGGTTCTGAGATGAACTCAGGCGGCGTGATTAACTATAGCGAACGTCAAGCAAAACTACCGTTTGGTAACCCACTGGCTTTCCCTAAATTCTCAATCCTAGATCCAGTCAAAACGCTTACACTACCTGAACGTCAGGTTATGAATGGTGTTGCTGATGCATTTGTCCATGTAATGGAACAGTATCTTACTTATCCAGTCAATGCTAAAGTTCAAGATGCCTTTGCTGAAAGCTTGCTTAAAATCCTTATTGATGAAGGTCTAGTCGTTAAGCAAGATCCAGACAATCTAGAAACACGTAAGAATATTATGTGGACAGCGACGATGGCATTGAATGGTCTGATCGGTACTGGTGTACCGCAAGACTGGACAACTCACATGGTTGGTCATGAGCTCACATCACTACACGCCATCGATCATGCCCGTACGTTGACCATCGTGTTGCCATCAGTCATGCGTGAGCTAAAAGAAAGCAAAAAAGAAAAACTGCTGCAGTATGCACATAACGTATGGAACATCACTGATACTGACCAAGACGACGATGCCATCATCGAAACGGCCATTGTCTATACTGAAAACTTCTTCCGCGAGCTTGGCTTGCCAGTGAGTCTAGAAGACGTCGATTTGACTGAGTCAGCGATTGATCCAATCATCAAGCAACTTGATGCACATAACATGGTCAAACTTGGTGAGCACGGCAAAAACGACTTAGACGTCTCACGTCGTATCTTACAGCGTGCTGTGACTAGCAAAGCGTCTTAATAAGCGATATAGCAAGAACTGTCAGAAGAATTATAAGAAAAATCGCGACAGTAACAATAACTACATATCGTTATGCTATTTATAGTAGCTATTCAGTTCAATGCTGAGTAGTTACTACATCTAATACCTCTATAATAATGACAATGAATAAATATAAAGGAGTCCTACCATGAGCTTCGACAAACAACAGAATCAACAAACCAACCGTCAAATCAAACTTGCCAGCCGCCCGAACGGTGAACCAACCGCTGACAACTTTGATATGGCAACTAGCGACATTCCTACACCAAACGATAACGAGATGTTATTACGCACGGTATATCTGTCATTAGACCCATACATGCGTGGACGTATGAGCGATGCCAAAAGCTACGCTGACCCGTTAGCAGTCGGTGACGTCATCATGGGCGGCACAGTTGCTCAAGTCGTTGAGTCTAATATCGATAAATTTGCTGTTGGTGATTTGGTGGTATCAAATTCCGGCTGGCAGGACTACAGCGTCAGTGATGGCGAGGGTGTGCTTAAGCTTGATAAAAACATGGCGAACCCTTCTTACGGTTTAGGCGTATTAGGTATGCCCGGCTTCACCGGTTACATGGGTCTAACCGATATCGGCAAACCACAAAAAGGCGAAACCTTAGTTGTCGCCGCAGCCACTGGACCTGTTGGCGCTACGGTTGGTCAAGTGGGTAATCAATATGGTCTGCGCACCGTTGGTGTAGCAGGCGGTAAAGAAAAATGCGACTTCGCGGTCAACGAGCTTGGCTTTGATGTCTGTATCGACCACAGAGCTGATGATTTCGCTGAGCAATTAAAAGCAGCGTGCCCAGATGGTATCGATATCTATTACGAAAACGTCGGTGGGCATGTGTTTGATGCGGTCATGCCTTTACTGAATGCTCATGCTCGCATTCCTGTCTGTGGCCTTGTTGCCCAGTACAATGCGACCGAACTTCCTGAAGGTAAAGATCGTTTGAGTGTATTGACCGGCCTTATCTTAAGCCGCCGCCTCACCATTAAAGGCTTCATTATCTTTGAAGAGTATGGCGACCATTTCCCAGAGTTCTTAGAAACCATGAGCAAATGGGTAGAATCAGGTGATGTCAAAACCAAAGAATACATCGCTGATGGTTTAGACAATGCACCAAAAGCCTTTGTCGGTATGTTAAACGGTGATAACTTTGGTAAAACAGTGGTTAAGGTCTCTGACGTTCAATAACTGATGTTAGGTAAGTTTTGTTAAGCAATAAGCGATAGGTAACGATTTTTTATTAATAACCACTTAACAACACAACTCGCTAAGATCACTACTGAAAGTTACGTCCGAAGCAGGAATAATATTAGCGGTCACGACTTATATTGATAATTTTTTAGTTATTTGGCTCGCCATTTGAATGAATCCTCTATCAATAAAAACGTGGCTGTTAATGATTTACTTTACTCACATATAAACAATAAATAAGGATAATTATGAATATTTTAATGGTACTAACCTCACACGACCGCCTAGGCGATACTGGTAAGAAGACAGGATTTTGGCTAGAAGAATTTGCAGCTCCTTACTATGCGTTTCTTGATGCAGGTGCCAATGTCACTTTAGCCTCTCCTGCTGGTGGTCAGCCACCACTAGACCCTAGTAGTGATACTGAAGACACGCAAACCAAAGATACCAAGCGTTTTAAAGACGACAAAGATGCGCAAGAGCACTTGGCTAATACCAAAAAACTTGCTGATATGAAAGTAGAAGATTTTGATTCAGTCTTCTACCCTGGTGGTCATGGTCCATTGTGGGACTTGGCAGTAGATAAGAACTCTATCGAATTGATCGAGAATTTCGTTAAGCAAGATAAGCCTGTTGCTTTTGTTTGTCATGCACCTGCTGCGCTTAAAAACGTCAAAGTGGATGGCGAGTACTTAGTAAAAGGTAAAACCGTTACTGGCTTTACTAACTCAGAAGAAGAAGCTGCTGGCTTAACAGACGTGGTGCCTTTCTTAGTAGAAGATGCCTTGAAAGCCAATGGCGGGAATTATGAAAAAGCCGCTGATTGGGAAGAGTTTGTGGTTGAAGATGGTTTATTAATCACAGGTCAAAACCCAGCGTCATCAGAAGAAGCGGCTAAGCGTTTGATTAGCAAGCTCAAAGGTTAATATCATGATTCGCTTACATCATCTTAATCAATCTCGCTCGTTGCGTACGCTGTGGCTCTTAGAAGAGCTAGGCGTGCCTTATGAAGTGGTCAGTCATCAGCGTGATGCCAAGACTCATTTGGCACCAAATTCATTGAAGGCAGTTCACCCGCTCGGTAAATCTCCGGTTATCGAGATGGATAGACAGATTTACGCTGAGTCCGGTGCGATTACCGAGTTATTGATTGAACGATTTGCGCCAGAGCGTCTACGTCCTGCTACAGATAGCTCGGACTATGGATACTATCTACAGTGGATTGACTTTGCAGAAAGTTCGCTGATGTTGCCATTAATGCTTGAGCTATTTACCAAAAAAGCAGGCATTGATGATAATGAGTTTTTGAACGGCTATATCGATACAGAAAAAACCAGATTGTTTGAATATCTGGATGCTTCGGTTGAAGGTAAGTCGTTTATTGTCGGTGATAAGCTAAGTGGTGCTGACTTTATGTTGTCATTTGACTTAATCGTTCTTGCTAAGCGTCAAAAACTCGATGCTTACCCGAATATTAGACAATATGCTGAAGCACTTGCCAGTCTCGATAGCTATCAGCGCGCTATGCAGCTAGAGGCTAAGTACGATCAATCTGTTTAGCATTTCATCATAACTGACAGACTCATTTTCTGATACACAAAAACAGCTCTGTATAGAGCTGTTTTTTATGCGTGCTTTATTTTATGCTTGCATGAATAGCCATCGCATTATAGTCATCAATGTCATGTGAGAGCATTAAGCTATAGAGCAACCAAACAAATTGCTGAGCACCATCCGTGAATTACGCGTCGATGACAAAAGCACGATAAAAGTTATGATAAAATCCTTTCTGAATTTTTTGGGTTATCTTTCAGATACCATCAGTGAGTTGACTGGCTTTTCACGCTATAAATACCAACTGCACTGACCTGACTCTCCGTCTGGCATCTGTCCTATGTCACTCTATTTCCTTATACAGATTGTGGTACGCCCATGAGTAACGAATACCAGTTTAAGCCCCACGAACAGCCAATAATGGTGGGCTCTCCAGCCAATCCTGACCATCCGGCACGCCGTAAAGTATTTTATTTGCTTATTGGGATTTTTGTGGGTCTCACAGCCAGCTTCCAAAATGGTCTACTTGTCGCTAACCTGACGCAAATTCAGGGTCAACTGGGTTTAACGCCAGCTGAAGGTGGTTGGATATCGGTCAGTTATAATATGACCAATGCCTGTATCACCGTTTTACTGTACAAAATTCGTCAGCAATTTGGCATGTCGCTTTTTAGCAAAATCACTCTGTCATTTTTGTTAGCCGCCACCAGTCTACAGTGGCTGATCAGTAGTCACTTGTTAGACACACCTAATATTAGCATTGAGCCCTATTATTTAGAGATTGTCGCTAGGGGTCTTAGTGGTATGGTGGCAAGTGGTATGACCGTATTGGGCTTATTTTATTGTCTGCAAGGTATGCCAACCGTCAAACGTACTAGTGGCCTCATATTGGGTTTTGGTCTGGTACAGTTTGGTATTCCATTATCACGTGTCATCTCGCCCTACCTCGCCATCGACGGTCAGCTTGAAAACTTATTTTTATTTCAATTTGGTCTGGCGCTGATTTGTTTTGGGCTGATCAATATATTAGAGCTACCACCAGGGAATACAGAAAAAGTATTTGAGAAATTGGATTTTGTAAGCTTTGGTTTTTTTGCTAGTGGTCTGGCTGCATTGGCTGTCGTTTTAGTACAAGGTAGGATTTTATGGTGGACGACACCTTGGCTCGTCTATCCACTGATGATTGCTATCGTCGGGATTAGCATCGCGTTATGGATTGAGACACATCGCAAAAATCCGATGCTACAAGTGCGCTGGATGCGTAGCCGCAATATTATTGCCTTTATGGTGACGGGCGCTGTCATGCGGATTTTGCTATCTGAGCAAAACGTCGGCGCGGCAGGCTTGCTCGCCAACCTTGGCTACGGTAACGATCAGCTGGTTACTTTTTATGCTGTTATTATAGCCGCCAGTGCACTGGCTTTGATTATTAGTATTTTTAGTACCAACGCGATGGATTTGCGCCGACCTGTTATTTTTGCAGTGGCATTGATTGCCTTAGGGTCTTGGATGGATGTTGGTGTGTCTATTAATTCAGCACCCTATATGTTTTATCTTAGCCAGTTTTTGATTGCCTTTGCCGCGGTGTATTTCATGGGGCCTTTGGTTTTTGAAGGGTTTTTGCGGGCTATTGGCAGTGGTCCTGCGTATATTATCAGTTTTTCAGTGATTTTTGGTATCTCCCAAACGGTTGGCGGACTGGCAGGTGCGGCCGCCATTCAGGCATTTACAACCATTCGTACACAAATGCATTATGCAGATATGGTCAGCTCATTGAATTTGGGCGATCCTGCATTTAGCGCTCAGGTGGCAGGTACTCGTAACATGCTGTCGAATCAGACCACTGACGCGGCCCAAGCAAATATCGGTGCAGTTAGCCAAGTACTGCAAGGCATTCAGCGCCAAGCAACGGTCGCAGCGTACAGCGATCTGTTTTTTCTGATGGCTTGTCTTGCTACTGCCGTTACGATTATTTTGCTGCTCAATTATCTTTATAACCGTTACCACAAGCGCAATCCACTGGCCAAAGAGCTCGCTGTCATCGCCAAGATGCGCGAAACAAAATAATTCAACTTATTATATTAGTGATTTTTTATCATATTCATTTATAGTCAGAATATTCAGATATTTGCTTATTAACATTTAGGAGCATGTCATGAGCCAAGAAAAACCAAATGAGCTTAATAAAATACCTCAGACGTCAACTGATGCTCCAGCAACAGACACACGTACAGAGTCTGCTACGGCTCCAGCAGAGACCGCTGCAAGCGCTACGCAAAAGAAAACGGATACATCCGAGATACAAGCAGCTGCTGATACGCCTGATACCTTGCGTGAGGATAACTCCGTAGAAGACTCTATGGAAAATCAAGACGATAATAATGAAACACCTATGCCGCCAAAAGAGCCGATCTCAAACACGGCTGGCTGGTCTCCCAAGAAGAAATCCTACCTAAATTTAGGATTATTGATTGTGTTGATTGTCATTGGTGTGGCTTTGATTTTATATGCTTGGAAGCTCCCACCATTCACTCCTACAGTGCAACAAACCAATAACGCCTTTGTCAAAGGTCAAACCACTATTATCAGCCCGCAAGTCTCCGGCTATGTCACCGAAGTGGCGGTGCAGGATTTTGCTGATGTAAAAGCGGGCGATCTACTGATAAAAATAGATGATCGAACGTTTCAGCAGCAACTTGAACAAGCAGAAGCCAATACTGAAGTGGCGATCACCAGTCGCTCTACCAATGATCAAGATACGCAATCCAGTCAAGCACAAATCGAAGCACGAAAAGCAGACTTATATAGTGCCAAAATCAATGTCGAGAGCGCTCGTGAAGACGTCAATCGCTATCAAGGCTTAGATGCTATCGGTGCGGTATCAAAAGCAGAAGTGGCTCATATCAAGGCGCAACTTGCTCAAGCACAGGCAAGTGTGCAACAGGCTGAAGCCAATTTACAAGCCGCGCAACAAAACCGCGCCAAAACCAGTGGCACCCAACCCTCGCTAGATGCAAATATCAAAAGTGCTGAGGCAGGTGTAAAGCAAGCACAAATTAATCTCGATAATACGATCATCACAGCACCTGAGTCCGGTCAGCTGAGCCAAGTCAGTGTCAAAGAAGGCCAGTACGTTAGCGCGGGCACCCAGCTCATGTATATCGTACCAAAAGGTATTTGGATTATTGCAAACTTTAAGGAAACCCAAATAGCCAGTATGGCAATTGGGGAACCAGCTACTATTCATGTGGATGCGCTTGGCGGTGCCAAATTTACTGGTCATGTGAGCAACATCTCACCAGCAACTGGCAGTGAGTTTAGTGCAGGTGCCGCCAATCCTGCGACAGGTAACTATATAAAAATTGCTCAGCGCATCCCAGTACGTATCGACTTAGATCCGAATCAACCTGAGCTTGCACGCTTGCGTCCTGGCATGTCCGTCTCTGTGGATGTCGATACCAATGCTAAATAGTGCAAATCACTGATATAAAAAAGCCACTCTACATACCCTTATTTGAGCATGTAGAGTGGCTTTTTTATATTTTCCAATACTATGGATTTTAGACTTATTTAAACACTATGGTAGTAAACGCTTGGTCGTCCAGCTTTCAGCGCTTTGACTATCATCATTATCTTGCGTATATACAATGCGGTCATGCATACGATTGGCGCGACCTTGCCAAAACTCAATTTTTTCAACCGTAATCTCATACCCACCCCAAAACGCTGGTGTTGGTACGCTAGTACCATCTGCATATTCTGCTTGTAGTTGCTCGAATGTTTGCTCCATCACCTCACGATTGGCGACTTCACCACTTTGCGGTTGACTGACCCAAGCACCTATCTGGCTATCATGTGGACGTTTTTGAAAATAGGCAGCGGATTTTTCAGCATCAATTTTAGCAATAGGTCCGCTGATACGAACTTGGCGCTCAAGCTCATGCCAAAAAAACAGCGCTTCAGCATTAGGATTTTCTACAACATCCTGTCCTTTTGCGCTGTCATAGTTGGTATAAAAAACAATACCTGTATCCGTAATTTCACGTAGTAACACAATACGGACGCTAGGTTTGTTGTCTACACCGCAGGTCGCCAAACTCATAGCATAAGGTTCTTGCACTTTTTGCGCTATTGCCTCATCCATCCAAGCCTTAAATAGCTTGAATGGTGATGCTGGTATTGACTGTTGATCAAGCTCGCCTTTTTCATATGAAAGGCGTTGGTCGGTAAAGTCCATGCTCATGGTCATTCCTTATTATAAAATTATGACATTTCAACATTGTTATCTTGAGTGCTAAGCTTTGAATACTAAGTTTCGAATGTTAAGTTTTGAATACTATTAGCCTAATACTGACTTGATAAGGTCAGCCAAATCATTTGCCATTACATCACACTCTATCTCATCATCAGATTCAACCATGACTCGAATCATAGGCTCTGTACCTGACTGGCGAATAAGAAGACGACCACGACCTTCTAAAGTCGTCTCTGCTTTGTCAAAAGCGGCGACCAGTTCTTCATGCTTGTATGGGTCTTGCATTTGAGACAAGCGTACATTGACCAGCTTCTGTGGTAGTACGTCAAACCCTTCGATCAGCTCACTCAGTGCACGTCCTTGCGCTTGCATCACAGCCAATACTTGCAATCCTGCTATGATCGCATCGCCTGTACGGCTTTTGTCTAGGCACAGAATATGCCCAGACGGCTCACCGCCTAGTATCCAACCATTGGCTTCGAGGTCTTGCATGACATAGCGGTCGCCTACTTTTGCACGAGTAAAATCAATCTCTGCCGCCTTTAGTGCCAACTCTAATCCCATATTACTCATGAGCGTACCAACGACGCCTTTCGCTTTGGTAAGTCCTTGGGTCGCGAGCACATATAAGATACCGTCGCCATCAACCAGCTTACCTGTCTCATCAACCATCACAATGCGATCGCCATCACCATCTAATGCGATACCAACATCTGCTTCATGCTCAAGCACCGCTTTTTGCAGACCTTCAGGATGAGTAGAGCCACATTCAGCATTGATATTGATGCCGTCTGGAGTGTTATTGATAGCGATAACGTTAGCACCAAGCTCACGCATGACTCTAGGTGCGACGCTATAGCCTGCACCATTGGCACAATCAACCACGACGGTCAGATGACTAAGATCATACTGATATGGGAAGCTGCCTTTGCAAAACTCAATGTATCGACCTTTTGCATCGTCAATCCGGCGGTTTTTGCCTAGGTTTGCAGGGTCAAGGATAGGCATCGTGGCATTGTTGTTATTAGCGTCACTCATGATTGCCGTTAATCTATCATTGATAGCTACCTGCATCTCATCACTGATTTTTTTGCCACTACCTGAAAAGAACTTGATGCCGTTATCATAGTAAGGGTTATGTGACGCTGAAATAACCACGCCCGCATCGGCATTAAAACTGCGAGTCAAATGTGCAATCGCTGGTGTTGGCAATGGACCAAGCATATAAACATCAACGCCAGCCGCGTTAAAACCTGCTTGCAGAGCACCTTCAATGACATAACCTGAGAGACGCGTATCTTTACCGATGACCACACTTGGTTTGCGCGTAGAGTTTTCGTTGGCTTCTATGAGCACCTGTCCAGTTACGTAACCCAGTTTTAAAATAAAGTCAGGGGTAATAGGCAATTCACCAAATTTTCCACGGATACCATCAGTGCCAAAGTAACTCATTATGTATGTTCCTCAAGTCTAAAAATAAAAGGCCAAGCGTATACGCAGGCAATACTGCTATTGTAATAATATGCTTTTATATTCTACAAAAAAAACAGCCAACAATAACAGAGCATTGTTGGCTGTTTGTATCTTAACGTCACTACAGCTCTGCAACTGAGCCAGTTCTCAAACAGTGCAAAGCTATAAAATACCGATTAGTTTACACGGTAGTTCGGCGCTTCTTTCGTGATCTGTACATCATGAACATGCGACTCTTTCATGCCTGCTGATGTGACTTTGATAAACTGTGGGTTGGTGCGCATATCTTCGATAGTCGCAGAGCCTGTATAGCCCATTGATGAGCGTAAGCCACCAACCAATTGGTTGACAATACCAGCGACAGGTCCTTTATAAGGAACGCGGCCTTCAATACCTTCTGGTACGAGCTTCTCTACGCCATCTTTGGCATCTTGGAAATAACGATCCGATGAGCCGTTTGAACCTGACATCGCACCCAGACTACCCATACCGCGGTAAGCTTTGTAATAACGACCTTGGAACAGCTCAACTTCACCTGGTGCCTCTTCCGTACCAGCCATTAGTGAGCCTACCATGATGCACGATGCACCTGCCGCAATCGCTTTTGCCATATCACCTGAGTAGCGGATACCGCCGTCAGCGATCAATGGGATACTGTCTTTTAATGCACTAGCAACATTATCAATAGCTGATATTTGTGGTACACCGATACCGGCAATGATACGTGTGGTACAGATAGATCCAGGGCCGATACCAACTTTTACCGCATCAGCGCCAGCATCACGTAGTGCAAGTGCCGCTTCACCTGTGGCGATGTTGCCACCGATAACTTGAACATGTGGATAGTTTTTCTTGATCCAAGAAACTTTATCAATCACGCCTTTTGAGTGACCATGCGCCGTATCCACTACGATCACATCAACATCAGCAGCGATTAATGCTTCGACGCGTGCTTGCGTGTCTGCACCTGTACCAACCGCTGCACCGACACGCAGACGACCTTTCTCGTCTTTACACGCATTTGGATTGTTTTCGGCTTTGGCAAAATCATTGACCGTAATTAAGCCACGTAAGCGGAAGTTGTCGTCAATAACGATGACTTTTTCGATGCGATGCTCATGCAGCAATCTTTTGATATTCTCGTTGCTCTCACCTTCATGTACGGTGACCAACTGCTCTTTTGGTGTCATGATCTGACTAACTGGCAATGACAAGTTGGTCTCAAAACGCCAATCTCTGTGCGTAACGATACCTACTACGTTATCTGTGCCCTTTTCGACCACAGGTACGCCTGAGATATTATTATCTTGCGTCAAGCGTAGCAATTCACCAATCGTCATCTCTGGGTGTACAGTAATTGGGTCAACAACCGTACCCGCTTCAAATTTTTTGACGCGTCGTACTTGTGTTGCTTGCTTTTCGATATCCATACTCTTGTGCAAGATACCCATGCCGCCAAGCTGTGCCATAGTAATGGCCATCTCAGACTCGGTTACTGTATCCATAGCCGCAGAAATCAGCGGAAGGTTTAGCGTGATGTTTTTGGTCAAACGGGTAGACAGATCGGCAGTTTTTGGCAGAACTTCAGAATAGGCTGGCAATAATAAAACGTCATCAAAGGTTAAGGCTTCATCGACAATTCGCAACATACAGACCCCTAGTGGTGGTTATTTTGATGGGTAGGAGCTCAGAGTTAGGCATATCAATCATTGCAACTGCATACACAGTGCTGACTCATGGCTAATCACTCAGTTATCCTATAAAAATAACGCCACATTATAACAAATAAGCGCCTCTCTGACATACTATATTTGTCAGATTATTTTACACAAATACGTCTTTATCGATAATAAACATACACTATATGTTTAATGACGCTTTTTTACAGCGAATAGCTCTCTCTGAGGGTTAAGGGTTTTCTGTTAACGTAAAACGCTCTGTCGGCAAGTACTTGTTTTGCTGCTGATGCAAGTAGCCAAGCATCTGCTCACGCACTTCGCAAGCAAGTGTCCATGCTTCTATTGGACCTACTGCTGAAACAGCACCGCGCAGCTGAATGGTGTTTTCTGTCACTTCAACGACAAATATTTCGGGTTCAGTTTCATTGTCCCAAAGCTCATTATTTTTAGTTACTGATATAAACTGCTGGCGAATGGCATCAATATCTGCACCATAGTCGATGTATAAAAACACAGGACAGGTCTGGTGCACTTCGGTATGAGACCAGTTCTCAACTTTTTCGGTAATCAACTCACGCATCGGCACGATTAGTCGGCGTTCATCCCATGTTTTGAGTACGGCATAAGTGTAACGCAAATCTTCCACAGTACTGAAATTGCCATCCATTATCACGCTATCGCCAATCCGTACAGGCTGCGTCACTGCCACCTGCACCCCAGCAATGATGTTACCCAATATGGGCTGAGCGGCGATACCAATGACCACGCCAGCAATACCAGCTGAAGTCAGTAAGGTTTTGCCAAGACCTTCCATGTTGGCAAACTCACTCAGTCCTATCCAGATACTACCCAATATCATGACAAAAATGAAAACGCGGCGGAATATCGACACATAAGTGCGACGACGGCGCACTTTATCAAAATGCTCCTCTCCTAGGTTTTCAATCTGCATGTCTTGGTAACGGTTGGCAAAGAAATTGATGGCACGAATGCCTAGCCACATCGCACTGAATACCAACCCCGTCCAAATCAGCGGGCGTGTTGATGAAGCCACTGCATCTAGATAAGGAAAACCACCAGAGACTAAGGTAAAAACGAGCGAAAAACTGATAGTAAAGGTTAGTGGCACGGTCAGTTTGCTGACCAAATCTGCCACACCATTGGCACTGCTAGCAGAGATGTTGTATTTTTCATTATCAACATAACGGCTGATGAGTTTTTCCGTGCTTTTACTTAATATCCAACCGACGCCCATGGTAAATAAGAAAAACAGGATGAGCGCTGAAAACTCCCATAAGGCAATACCAAAAAACTGGAATTTCAACCAAGTAGGTAAATAACGCTCAAACTCTGATGGATGATATTGTTTATATAAGTTTTCAATATTACCCACTGTCTGCGCAGAGAACATCCAAACTGGCGCCTGATCACCTACCCTTACCCGCTCCAAATAAATAGGAACACGGCGTTCTCGGTACTCGATATAACCCAGCTGGATAGAGCGTCTAGGAATACCCATAACACTACTATCGTTACCCAGTGGTGGTTCGATCAGACCATCAGGACGATCGGGCATATCATCAAATACGTACAGCTCTTTTTCAGATAGTAAAAAATCAAGCTGCTTGGTCAAATCAAGCGAACGGGTACGCTGGTTTTGCTCATCAATCAGATTCATATTGAGTGCATAAGCGGCCAAATCATACTGCTGCTTCATCACCGCAGATTGAAAAAACTCCAAAGTCGCAAGCGGCGTCGCCAAATTTGGTGGCTCAGCTAATGGTGGTAACCCGACATTGAGTTTATTGAGTAAGTAATAATTCTCGCTATACTCCCCTGTCAGTCCCACATCACCTTGCAACGTCCCTGCTTGCTGTACCGCGCTACGCTCAGTGGGATCAAATATCTCTTCAGTAATACCAGAGACGCTAATATTTTCGTCTTTGATTGTATTTATTTGTTGGATAGCGTACTCAGCCAAATTTTCAGGTTTGCTAGCGACTTGTGAGCGGCCTTCCTCATTTGAGACTTGCTCATTTGCCGCACTGGCGGGTACATAGATAGCGCTAATGGCTATAATAAGAAACCCTAAAACCACCTGCAGTGCATTGTAGCGGAAATTATTACGCTCTACATCGCGGCGGTGACCACCGTCAATATCCATTGCTATGCCACGATCATCAGCATTATTATTTTTAAGAGTATTCATATTTTCAAAGCCACTGGTCTACAAAAGGAACGGATATAAAAAGTGCATTCGGTATGCTTTAACCTAAAGCACTCTGCAAAAAAAAGCCAGCGTGAGCTGACTTAATTTATTAGCATGCGTATGTAATCTGATGCACAGCGTCTGTATATCTATGCACGGCGCCATGTTGTACCAGCGCGACTGTCTTCAAGCTCAATACCAGCCTCTTTTAGCTGTTCACGTATTTCATCAGCACGCGCAAAGTTTTTGTTGGTTTTAGCATCTGCACGCTCGATGATTAATCCATCAATAGCCGCATCAGTCAAACCATCTTCAGCGTCCTCACCGATCACCGCTTGCAAAAACTGCTGCACGGGTTGCTGTAAGATGTTCAATACCTGTGCCAGTGCTTTTAATTGCTGTGCAAGCTGCCATGCTGTATCGACTTCTTCCGCTTTGATGGCTTTATTGATATCGCGCGCCAGACCAAATAGGACACTAATCGCCGTTGAGCTATTGAAGTCATCATTCATGGCTTTGATAAAGTCTTGTCCAACAGCCGTGCTATAGGCGTCTGTCATGATGCGATCATCGATTGTGAGTGTTTGCCCTTTTTGCTGCTCAGCCACTTTTAATGCATTGTACAATCTGCTTAGGCTATTATGCGCTTCATTCAAGGCACTATCAGAGAAATTGACTTGGCTACGGTAATGGCTGGACAATAAGAAAAAGCGCACGGTTTCGGGCAGATATTTTGCTATGACATCGCGAATGGTTGAAAAGTTAGCCAACGACTTGGACATTTTTTCGCCATCAACATTGATAAACCCAACATGCATCCAATTACGCGCGTACTCACAACCCGTCGCCGCTTCGGACTGGGCAATTTCGTTCTCATGATGCGGGAACTGCAAGTCGTGACCGCCGCCATGAATATCAAAGGTATTGCCCAAGCACTTGGTAGACATGGCCGAGCATTCAATATGCCAACCCGGACGCCCCTGCCCCCAAGGTGAGGCCCACTGCGGCTCATCAGGTTTCGCCGCTTTCCAGAGCACAAAGTCAAATGGATTACGCTTATCATTTTCGACATCAACACGTGAACCTGCCTGCATCTCATCAAGATTGCGCTTCGACAGTTTGCCATAATCCGCAAAACTATCGACAGCATAGTAAACATCGCCATTGTCGCCTGCATAGGCATAGTCACCTGTGACCAGCGTCTCGATCATGGTTTGCATATCATCAATATGGTCGGTCGCGCGCGGCTCAGCATCAGGCGCCAAACAGCCAAGGGCTGCAAAATCCTCATGCATCGCTGTAATAAAGCGCTGGGTCAACGCCCCAATCTCTTCGCCATTCTCGGCAGCGCGCGCAATAATTTTGTCATCAATATCAGTGATATTACGCACGTAATTGACGTCATAACCCAATTGCGTGAGCCAACGTACCACCATATCAAACCCAATCATCATTCGAGCGTGCCCGATATGACAGTAATCATAGACAGTCATGCCACACACGTACATACCCACTTTCCCTGCTTTGAGTGGTTCAAACGGACGTTTGCCGCCAGTCAGTGAGTCATAAATAGCAAGTTGAGACATCGCATCTGCAAGTGGTGTGGTCATAATAAAAGAGCCTTTTAGCATAAATAAAATAAATAGATTGAAAATATCAGCCGCAGCAAGTAAGCAAGTCGTACCGATGATATGATTATAATTTTAACGTAACCCATTATCTTAGCGAAAACAGGCGTAAAATACTACAATGAGCAGGCAACTACCACCATTCAATCATAAAAACCGTTAAGGATATAAAGATGGGCAATCGATTAAGCAAAATATACACGCGTACTGGAGATGATGGCAGCACTGGTATGGCTGATGGCAGCCGACTCAGTAAAGCTGACAATCTGTTCGGTGTCATGGGTGATATCGACGAGCTCAACTCACACATTGGACTGGTGCGTGCTCAACTACAAAGAAACAAAGGCCAATCGATTAGTAAGGATTTTTCTCAAGCCTTAGTTATTATTCAGCATCTATTGTTCAATATCGGCGGTGAGCTTGCCATGCCAGAATATGAGGGCGTCAATGCCACTCATATCGAGTGGCTAGAGCAACAAATCGATATGATGAATACCACGCTGCCACCACTAAAAGACTTTATTTTACCCACAGGTTCTGTACTGGTGAGCCAGTTGCATGTCGCACGTAGTGTGTGTCGCCGAGCTGAGCGCCAAGCTGTATTATTGCAGGAGCAACGCCCAGCAGCCATACGCCGCACTGCCATCAGCTTTATCAATCGCCTATCTGATTGGTTATTTGTCGCCGCGCGCTTTTGTACGGATCCCGAACAAGTCTCTGAAGTACTATGGGACAGTCAAGTCTTGCAAAACTTCGCTGACAATCGCTAGTGAATCAAACCTAATCTTGCTAGCACCCTTTAAACCAGGTTAATTTTTCGATTATAAAAAACCCCGCAGCACTCATGTTTGAACTGCCCCCCAAAACTTGGACGGTTTAGTTTACCCCAAGGACTGAGTTCTGTATTGCACAGGACTCAGTCCTTT
>NZ_JBHZRK010000022.1:0-32968 GCF_043641605.1 Psychrobacter piscatorii
AAGTATTCGATCTGGTGTTCTTTTATGTCAATTATGGCTACGTCTGATGCCAGCATACTTTTTAGAACACCACCTATCTTAAAAATGATTTACCAAATAAAACTGGCTATTTTATTCTTTGTCATCTGTTTCGAACAAAGCGGCGACAAACTGCTTCGGACTAAAGGCACGCAAGTCATCAATCGACTCACCCACACCAATATAGCGAATAGGCACATCTGTCGTTTCGGCAATGTTAAACACTACGCCACCTTTAGCAGTACCGTCTAACTTCGTAATGGTGATACCTGTCAGCGGTACAATCTTGTTAAATAGCTCAACTTGGTTGATGGCATTTTGACCCGTGCCAGCATCGAGTACGATCATGCCTTCATGCGGAGCGCTTGGATCGGCTTTACGCATCACGCGTACGACTTTTTCTAGCTCTGCCATCAAATGTGTCTTGTTTTGCAGACGGCCAGCAGTATCGGCGATGAGTACGTCGATGTTTTTTGCTTTAGCGGATTGCATCGCATCAAAAATCACCGAAGCACTATCAGAGCCATGACCTTGTGCTACCACTGGGATATGATTGCGCTCGCCCCAAATTTGTAGCTGCTCGGTGGCCGCCGCGCGGAACGTATCGCCTGCCGCTAGCATGACTGATTTACCTTCGCCTTGTAAGCGCTTGGCAAGCTTACCGATGGTTGTGGTTTTGCCCACCCCATTGACGCCCACAACTAAGATAACAAATGGTTTTTTGCTAGTATCAATCACCAGCGGCTCAACTTTTGGCGTTAAGATATCGACCAGCTCACTTTGCAAAGCTTTATATAACGAGTGTGCATAAATCAAGTCGCCACGAGCAGTCTGCTCGGTCAGGCTCTTGATGATACGGTTGGTCGCGTTAACGCCGATATCAGCAACCAGTAACTGATCTTCAACCTCTTCTAACAGCTCGTCATCGATCTCTTTACCACCGATAAGAATACTGACCATGCCTTCGGCCAAGTTTTTACGTGACTTACTCAGCCCCGTCTTCATACGGTTAAACCAGCTGCCTTTTTTCTTATTTTCTTGTGACTCTTCAGCAATTTCTTGCGGCGTAGTCGCTTGTACATTACTGCTAGCGACTGGACTCACGCTTGGTGTATCGCCTAATTGCTCTTGTAGTGGCATGGCAGGAATGGTTGTCGCAGTGTTAGGTTTGCTCGTAGTGCCTGTTTCTTTAGCGCTTGAAAAGCTCTCAGAGGTACCTTTAGGGACGTTATGCTCTTCTGTCATAACAATTGGTGTGGCTAAAGCAATATTTTCTGCTGCCTCATTGTTTGAGACGTCTCTTTTTGCCGTATTATCTTTTTGTGGCGCAGCACTCTCTGTTTCATCAATAATGGGTACAGATTGCGCCGGTAAACTGGGTAAGGTAATATCATCGTCATCTAAGTCATCAAGACCATCATCAAGGTTGATGACCACACGGTTGCTATTGTTTGGGTTATTCATAAGTTTGCCCTAAAAGTTATCGCTATTAATTATTTGTTTATTGTAAATGGATTTTTAGATTGTCATAAGCTTGCCAGCGACATGACCATGGATTTTAGCCTATTTTAGCATAATTCAAGTCGCGCTCAGCCCTTACCATAGCAGACTGTCGTCAAAAATTATCTACCTAAAAAATAACATAATGATTTGAGAAAGTTTTGCTTAAGGTTTGGACACAAAATTCTGACTTGTTCCTTGTCAGACTTCGCCTACTCTACCAAGACTCATTCAAAAATCCTTATTAGGAAACGGCCATGTCATCACTCTCTAAACACTATAAAAGCATTGCCAATATCAGTGTAGCGATTTTGCTAACGACAACTGTATTATCTGTGGCAGGTTGCAATACCACGCAAGAGTTCAGACCGACCGCTAGTGTCATGGTTGGCGCACAGACATCACTGTGATGCATTGTATTGCTATGATTACGTCCATCACTCCAGTCATTATTCTATATAAGTAGACCATACCATGCCATTGTCTTTACCACTACCTATTACGCCATTACGCATTGCATGTGCTTTAGCGATGGCGACATCACTTGCTGCTTGCCAAACCAGTACGATGACCTCTAATTCTGTAGCGACCTCTACAAGCTCAATTGCTACAAAAGACTTGTCTCACAGTACTGTAAATAAAAACACGTTGGATAAAAATACAACGAGTAAAGAATCGCCATCCTCTGCATTAGCAATGGACATGTCGGGTCGGCATGAGTATCAGTTAGAAAATGGCCTAAAAGTGGTCATAAAAGAAGACCACCGTGCACCCGTCGCCATGACACAGATTTGGTATCGGGTGGGCTCGGCAGATGAGCCTCTGGATAAAGGCGGCATCTCTCACTTACTTGAGCATATGATGTTTAAAGGTACTGCCGATGTATCGAGTGATGATTATGAGCGATTGATTGCCAAGTTTGGCGGGGTTAACAATGCCTTTACCAGCTATGACTATACGGGCTACTACGAGCTATTTCCTGCTAACCGTATGCCATTGGCGTTAGAGCTTGAAGCAGATCGAATGAAAAACCTCACCTTCAATGACAAAGAGTTTGCCAAAGAGCATCAAGTCGTCATGGAAGAGCGACGTCAGCGTACTGATGACAATCCCCTTGCCAAAGCTTACGAATCCTTTCGTTTGCTAGCATTGCCTAACAGTCCAAAAGGAGAATCTGTCATTGGGCCTATGAATGAGCTAGAATCCATCAAGCTCTCGGATCTAAAAGACTGGTACAAGACATGGTATGCACCCAACAATGCTACTTTGGTCATCGTCGGCGACGTGAAACCACAAGAAGTACTCACTCAAGTCAAACGCTATTTTGGTAAGCTGGCGCCAAGCAACGTACCCAAACGTAACGCTGTCACTCAAAAAGGCTTTCGTGGTTATCAAAAAGTAGACTCTGAGCAAGCAGTGCAAGTGCCTGTTTTGCTAATGGGTTACAACGTACCTAGCTTAGTAACAGCAGGCGCAAACAATGAAAAACAGGCTTACGCCCTCTCGCTTGCTCAAGACGTACTCGATGGCGGTCTATCTGCACGCTTAGAGAGTCGACTGATACGTGAGCAAGGTCTACTGACCACGGTTGGTACTTCTTATGATTTGTTAGATCGCGGCGATGGGCTATTTATGATTCAAGCGACACCACGTGAAGGTGTCAGTTTAGAACAAGCGCAACAGGCCATAATATCAGAGATAGAAAAACTCAAAACCGATCCCATTGCCGCTGATGAAATCAGTCGCGCCAAGACCAATGCCGTCACTGGCCTAGTGTATGCACAAGATAGCATGGAAGGACAAGCACGTATGATCGGCTCACTACAGTCTATCGGGCTAGATGACAGATTACTTGCTAAGTTACCAACCAAGCTAGATGGTATCAGTGTCGCTGACATTCAGGCTGCCAGTAAGAAGTATTTGGTTAAGGACAACTTGACGGTGATGCATATTGTGCCCCCAAAAGAGAACACTACCAAAGCAAAATAAATACTGCCTGCTATCAGAACGTCTCATAAAAGCGACGATACCACCGTATTCTTAATAAGAAGAACATCATGATTCAGAATAAATATGACTCTCAAGCAAGACAAAAATCTTTGAGTAATGCTTTGCCCTCTACATCATCTAGTCTCTCATTAAAAAAGCTATCATGCCTTAGTACCAGCGTAGTTTTTGCGTTGAGTATATTGGCTAATACTGCTCAGGCAGACACCACAGGCGCTGAAGATTACCGAGCCCCTACTGCTGTTGATGCAAGTGCGCCTATTGCAGCCTTATCTAAACTTACCAGTATTGATGATGCCAAATCTTTAAAAGTCACAGTACCAACGATTCAAGAGTTTAAGACCAAAGCTGGCGTTCCTGTCATGTTCGTTCAGACCACAGCCTTACCGATCGTCGATGTGGATTTACGTTTTAACGCTGGTAGTGCCCGTGATGGCAGTATCAACAAGGACGGTTTTGGCATCGCCAACATGACCGCAACGATGCTTGAGCAGGGCTCCAAAAGCTTAGATGAAGATGCGTTCACGCGTGCTGTTGAAACGCTAGGCATCAATCTGGGCAGTAGTGCCTATAAGGATATGTTTATTGTTTCGCTACGTAGCTTATCAGACGATAAACACCTTCTGCCAGCTGTTGATTTGATGACGCAAATGGTAAGTGAGCCTACGTTTAATGACGAGGTATTGGCACGTAATAAGTCACGATTACTCGTTGGCTTACAGCAGCAAAAACAAGACCCTGGCAGTCTTGCCAGTATTGCCTTTGATAAGGCTTTATATGGTAGTCATCCTTACGCTCATCCCTCAGTCGGTACGCTAGAGAGCGTGCCAACTATCGAGAAGCAACAGCTGATAGACTTTAAAAATCGATATTTAGTAGCGGCAAATGCCTCTATCGCCATGACAGGCAATCTGACCTTGGTACAAGCGAAAAAATTGGCTGAGGATATCACGACGAAACTGCCTGCCGGTCAAGCGGCTGCTGATTTACCTGAGCCTAAACCTCTCACTAAAGCGCAGCACATTCATATTCCCTTCCCAAGTACCCAAACCACCGTATTGATGGGGCAATTGGGTAGTAAACGTGCAACCAATCCAACAGCCCAGCAGCAGCAAACCAATTTTGCGGTTGGTAATGAGGTAATGGCAGGTGGTGACTTTAATGCCCGTTTGATGACTGAGATTAGACAAAATCTGGGGTACACCTACGGTATTTCAGGCTCAATGAATCCGATGCTAGCCCGCGGGCCTTATCAGATTGGTTTTTCAACGCGCAATGACAAAGCACGTGCGGCAATCGATGCAAGCTTAGAGGTTATCGATGACACGTTAGAAAAAGGAGTCACTCAGGATGAGATACGCCTGACCAAAGACAATCTCAAAAATAGCTTCCCGATGGGTTTTGCAAGTAACGCAGGGATCAATGGGTTGTTAGGAATGATGAATTTCTATCAATTGCCAAACACTTACTTGGCCGATTATGTCAATCGTATTGATCAAGTCACGCTTTCAGGGGTCAATAAAACGCTGCGCGATACCTTAACTCCTGATGACTTTTTAATCGTAACAGTTGGGCAAGACGATCCTTGGAAGAAAACCGAAGCGACGACAAAAGCGACCAAATAAAAAGAGGAAAATCAGTTGGGGTAAATTCACTCAATTAGATAGTGAATAGCGTGAGTGATGAGCAGTTCAGTATGCCCGGCTCATCACTCATGTGCTTATTATCTTGTGACTGACTTGTGATATCAAAAAAGGCTACGAATACTCTTTATCAGAGTTATCAGAAATGGTCATTACGATGTCGTAATTGAGGTTTTGAGGCTTATAGGTGGCACCACTATAGCTCAGTCGAATGACATGCTTGTCATAAGACATGACCTCATAACCACCATTGGCAAAGTTATGTAGCGCGGGAACTATAAGTAATGCTTCGATTTGGCGATTGTTGGTGGCGACTGAAATATGCTGACCCTCTCGAGGATATAGGAAATAGTCACAGTAATCGTTTACCATCACTTCTGCAACACGCTCGATGACCTGACTACCCTGCGCTTCTTCTATCAATTTTGGGCATACATCAGCGCGCTCTGAGGCCAAACGAGCATAAGAGTTTCTAATACCGTCTTCAATATTTTCAGAATTTTGTGCGATGCTATCACGTGTTGGCGCAGCTTTATCTGTCACCAATGAGCTGTTTTCAGAATAGGGCTCAGGACTGCAGGCACTCACCAGTAATATGGAAAATGATGCCGTGCCTATTAACGTAGTGTAAATATATTTTGAGCGAAAAAAACGTTGTTTCCTTTCATTCGATTTACTGCATCTTGCGACTGCTGAATGCTGCTTTGTCATAAATCCCGCTTATAATAACCGTGATCTTCTTCCTTGAAGAGCGATAAGGATATAAAGATAATTGATAAACATGTCATTATTAGAACATGAAATCCTAATTCCAAACAATTTTTTGGTGAACTTGCGCGTCTAGCCAGCTCATCCTATTAATCATTTAGCTTTAAAATTTATAAGCGATATTATACTGTTTCTAGTTTTTTTATTGTCACTAATTTGAAGGCTTATCACTAATTTAAGGGTGCGCTTGCTTATGACGCGTTAACCCTTATCTATCTAATAGCGACAAGAAGAGCTACTACTGGCATGGTTGAAACCCCATTTACGATAACCATCGGTATCGAGATGAATCGCACCTGTGGCATATAAACCCAGGCCGAAGTTGTAAGACTGTCCTTGATATTGCCAAAACTGACACAGGCCATCCTGCATCGTACTAAGCCGCCACAGGTTGTCTTCGTACTCTGGCACCCAAATATCCATGGCACTTGCATTCATATGCTTGCTACTGCCAGCACCGCCAGCACAGTCGTTGAGCCCAGGGCTACGGTATACCGAGCGTATCTCAGTGCTCAAAGGTAAAACTCCTTGGTTTTTTAGTTCGCTATAGAGACGTAGGGTCGGTACAATATTGGCCCATAGCTCTTGCGGTGGCAGCTGATAAGGCTCATAACCGCATTTATCCCAGCTGCGCGCGGTGGTAAGTAGCTGAGACAATGGTGGTACATTTTGTGCACCCACACGTGCACTCAAATAGCGCTGATATTCGGCTACTTGCCTAGCACGGTAACTATTGCTGTTGAGCCATGCATTAAAGTCCATGCTCGTAAGATCGTTATTAGCACTATTATAGGTGTTATTCGTTGTGCTGTAGCTGTTATTACGGTAAGTTGTATTATAAGTCGGTCTTCGTTGATTCACATTGACGCGTTTGTTTTCCTCGATAGACAGACTGGCATCAATTTCAAAATCACGCTGCTTTTGTGCAATCAAGCTTTGCATACTATCGCCATTTGATGCATTTGCCCCACTTAACATAGTGACACCAGGGCGCTGACTAGAGATATTGTTAGAAGGCGATATATAAGCATTGCTAGTGTCGCCACTGCCTTGACGCACTTCGATACGGCGTTCACTATTATCACTGATGATAGCGGCATGAACACTGATGCTACTCATACAAACAACCAGTGCAAGAATAGGCTTCTGGATTTGTCCATAGTTATGATTTTTTGATTTTATCATTGCAGGAATCTACCGCTAAAAACGTTTTATCGATACTATCAAATTTTCAGCAGGCAGGCTAAACTATCGCCTCTAATCTGAGGCAGGATATTCGTAATTAACACTTATCCTTATCACTTTTATAATTCAGTGACTTTATTGCCTAGATGTTAAATATCTGCTTGTTTTTTTGTCCGTGAGCTTCTATTAGAATAGAGACCGTCAAATACTCATCACATATTTTATATGAGACAGCTCAGATAACTTCTCCCTTTTACTTCAACTGCTAGCCAAACTTTGCCTATGTCTTCTAACCCGCAATACCGTTTTTCACGTCAGAGCCATCACTTAGGCCAAAGTCATGTACCGACGATCTGGCAACGCATTCACATCGATCCATGGTTGACCTTACTTTTGTTAACGGTTTGCTGCATTGGCCTGACGATTTTATATAGTGCTGCCAGTCAAGACGTTGGCATGGTCATACGTCAGATGGTGAGTTACGGTGTGGCATTCACCGTGATGTTTGCAATGGCACAAATACCGCCAAGCCTTTACCGTACCTTTACGCCTATATTTTATGTGTTAGGGCTTATATTGTTGGTATTGGTTGATATCATCGGTGAAGTGCGTATGGGTGCTCAGCGTTGGATCAACTTGCCTGGGTTTGGTAGTGTGCAGCCGTCTGAATTTATGAAGCTTGGTATGCCGATGATGTGTGCTTGGTTTTTGTCCAAGCGTGATCTTCCGCCATCACCCTCCAGTATTGCCATTACTCTGGCATTGATTATCGTACCCGTGTTATTGATTGCAAAAGAGCCTGATCTTGGCACTTCGCTTTTAGTCGCTGCTAGTGGCATTTTTGTGCTGTTCTTAGCTGGATTGTCTTGGCGCTTGATTTCTGCCGCTGTGATTTTAGCAATACCTTTCATTGCTTTTGCTTGGAACTTTTTGTTGCATGATTATCAGCGTACGCGCGTCCTAACCCTACTTAATCCTGAAGCCGATGTACAAGGTGCTGGGTGGAATATTATCCAATCAAAGACCGCTATTGGTTCAGGTGGTCTCACTGGCAAAGGGTATTTAGAAGGCACACAGTCGCATCTGCATTTTTTACCAGAAGGTCATACTGACTTTATTATTGCAGCTTTCTCTGAAGAATTTGGTTTACTAGGCGTCATGCTACTGATGTTTATTTACTTTTGCCTTTTGTCGCGTGCCCTATATATCGCTTTCACCCATCCTGACGTTTATAGCAGACTGCTTGCGGGCGCTATTGCCATGTCTTTCTTCGTTTATATATTCGTCAATGTCGGTATGGTTGGCGGTATTTTACCTGTTGTTGGCGTACCCCTACCTTTCATCAGCTATGGTGGTACCGCTATCGTGACTTTGATGGCAGGTTTTGGCTTATTGATGTCAATTCACACTCACAAGTCTGGTTAAAAACACTTAAAATCAATACCTTATGTATAAAATATTAGTAAATTATCATTGAAATATGACAAACACACATCATTTATATCACTCAAAAACGCTGAGCATAAAATAAAGCACTCTCGCATGACTAATGACAAAAAAGTTTAGATTAAATCAAAGTATCAGCGATTTTTCTACTATTAATATTTTGTTACTTTTAATAGATACTACATAATCTCCAGTCATGATCAGCCTATCGAAAGGCTGTCATAAGACATAAATCATTGTTATTTAATTACTTGTATCGTACTGTCATTAATAGTGATTTTTTTAACAAAAATGAATTGTAAATCAGGGCTGAAATATTTTATTCCTTGTTTTTTACAAAAAATTGCGTTAACCTCGTTTTGCTATACTTTGATACATAACCCGTACATAGCCACTAACAAACTTTGCATTTAATTATACTTTGGTTGTAGATTGGTCGTATAGTTAGCATCTTGTAGATTTCAGACTTTCAAATACACTACTTAATTAACGGTTTGATAACAAAGCATCACGCAAAAACGCTTAAACCCTTCATTACTTTAGCAATATCAGAAAGTTTGTATATCGGAAGTTTTATAGATACGACATATAGTGACATTGGTACTTACTCTCTAAGTTAAAAATAAGTACTCAATGAATATCGCTGACTATCATTTAAGCATGTCCTAAGTAACTACGGTCATTACTACCGCTACTTATGATCATAAAATGAAAAATTACCATATATTGAAACCTATAAGAGTCTCGCCCTAAATATTAATCGCTATAAAAACAATAGATTAATATGAAGATTCTAGAGTTTGATTCACTGTTAGATTGGTCTAACGCTGTCATACTCAATCTAAAAAATTTAGAGTTAGGTTTTGGTATATAAGTTATAGAGGTATTTATGAATAAGCGTTTATCTGGTTTACTTACTATGTCGGCAGTTTTATTCGCTGGCTCTGCAGTTGCTACAAACGTAAATGCTGTAGAAGCAAAAACCTCCCTTGCAATGATCTCGCAAGATAACGCCTCCCATATCGATCGTGTACTTGGTGAGCTTAGCCGTCAGCATGATGGTGCATCAAGTTTGGTCAAATCAGCACGTCAGCCCACTTCATTAGCACTTAGTAGTTCACTATTAGCGAGTGATACCACTCAAGTCACCAATGATGAAGATGTACTAGAGCGCCTAACTGCAGTAGCTTCTAACTCTGTTAGTAAATTTAAGCAAACTGGTCTTGCCTCTTGGTACGGTCGTAAGTTTCATGGTCGCAAAACAGCCAGTGGTGAAACCTTTGATATGAATGGTTTGACTGCGGCGCATCGCTCACTACCATTAAACTGCTATGTTAAAGTTACCAATAAAACTAATGGCAAAAGCGTTGTGGTAAAAGTCAACGATCGTGGCCCATTCCATGGCAACCGTGTTATGGACTTATCTTATGGCGCTGCTAAACGTTTAGGTATCACAAACAAAGGTGTTGGTAACGTTTCTATTGAGCGTGTTTCAGGGCCTTAAGTTTAGATAATCCATATAAAGTAAATACTAAAAGCGCCTAACTTATCATGAGTTAGGCGCTTTTTTGATAACATCCTTTATATTTCTCCGAGACTACCTATAGCTCAAACGCACTTTCGATAGCATCGTCAAGACGTTCAACAGCAATTACATTGATTGCTTTAAATTGAGGTGCGTCTTTAGCAGGTGCATTGGCCTTTGGAATAATCGCATGTTTGAACCCATGCTTCATCGCTTCTTTTAAACGCTCCTGACCGTTGGGTACTGGACGGATTTCGCCAGATAAACCGACCTCACCAAACACTGCTAATGACGATGGTAATGGCTTTTCTTTGATGCTTGAGGCGCATGCCAACAAAACTGCCAAATCAGATCCAGTCTCTATGACTTTGACGCCACCAACAACGTTGACATACACGTCTTGCCCACTGGTATGAATGCCACCATGACGATGCATCACTGCTAATAGCATGGACAAACGCTGGAAGTCCAAACCCAATGCCATGCGTCTGGGCTGTCCTTGGGAGTCATCCACCAACGCTTGCACCTCAACCAGTAACGGCCTAGTCCCTTCACGGCTAACCATAACGACAGATCCAGCAACGGGCTTATCATAACGGCTCAAAAATATCGCTGATGGGTTGGCAACTTCTTTGAGCCCCATGTCAGTCATGCCAAAAATACCCAGCTCATTGACCGCACCAAAACGGTTTTTGACTGCACGAATCATTCGAAAACGTGAGTCAGACTGACCTTCAAAATACAATACCGTATCGACCATATGCTCAAGTACACGTGGGCCTGCTAAGGTGCCTTCTTTAGTCACATGGCCCACTAAAAATAGCGCTGTGCCTGTTTGCTTTGCATAGCGTGTTAAAATCGCGGCAGACTCTCTGATTTGACTGACGCCGCCTGGTGCAGAATTGATGGCGTCAGTATAAATAGTCTGGATAGAGTCAATAATAGCAATGGCGGGCTGCTCTTGGGTCAAGGCCGCACAAATAGTTTCTACATTGGTTTCTGCGAGTACGCGAAGTCTATCAGCAGGTAAATCTAAGCGTTTGGCACGCATAGCTACTTGTGCAAGTGACTCTTCGCCAGTCACATAAAGCGCGCTACCTGCCAAAGAATCGGCACGTGCCATATTGGTCGCTGTCTGCAACAATATGGTTGACTTACCAATACCCGGGTCACCACCAATTAGTACGACAGAACCAGCTACCAATCCACCACCCAGCACACGATCAAACTCACTAATGCCTGTTGGCAAGCGTGTGTCTAACGTCACACTGACTGCGTTAAGTGGCATAACTGCGCTGTGAGTGCCAGAGTAGTTACCAGCTGGTGCAGCATTACTACGAGAAGTGGATCGGCTGGCATTAGGCTTGGCGCTACCTTTATTGTGATGCGGCATACTGACATTTGGCGCTTCTACCAAGCTATTCCATTCGCCGCAATCTGTACACTGCCCTGCCCATTTACCAAAATGCGCACCGCAGTGCTGACAGACATAACTGCTTTTATTTTTTGCCATAAATGATGAACCTTATTCAGATGATTAGTCGAGAATAATGAATAGAATATCGTACGCTCTTTGATGAGTGCGAATGTAAGAGCATTTGTCGTGATCAGCCAGTTGTGAGTATCGAAAGCTGTATTTGATAGAAGGGAAAACGCTAAGCGTAGGTTATTCTAAATATAATGAAGAGGTTGACTGCTGGCTTGATAAGTTAGTCGCAATGCTAAAACCAGCAGTTCGTGTAGATAAAAATATGAGTAAAAAATGATTTAGCGCGGCGGGCTATACTTGAAAGTCTTTACCTAAGTAAACAGATTTCACCAGATCATTTTCTAAGACTTCAGATGAAGTACCTTCAGCAATGATAGCCCCTTCTGAAACGATATAAGCCTTTTCACAGATAGCTAACGTATCACGAACATTGTGATCAGTGATTAAGACACCAATACCACGATTTTTCAGTGTCAAAATAACATCCTTGATATCGCCAACAGAAATAGGATCTACACCGGCAAATGGCTCATCCAGTAAGATAAATTTAGGATTCGCTGCTAGCGCACGAGCAATTTCACAGCGACGACGCTCGCCGCCTGACACACTCATTCCCAGTGAGGTACGTACATGTTCTAAATGGAATTCGCCAATCAGTTTTTCAAGCTCTTGCTGCTGCTCAGCTTTACTTAACTCTGTACGAGTCTGCAAAATGGCTAAGATATTGTCTTCGATCGATAATTTACGGAAAATCGACGCTTCTTGCGGCAAATAACCAATACCAGCACGAGCACGCTCATGCATAGCGTATTTAGACAGATCCATTTTTCCTAGAGTGACACGGCCCTTATCCATATTGACCAGTCCCACCACCATGTAAAAACTGGTCGTTTTACCAGCGCCATTCGGGCCTAGCAGCCCAACAACTTGGCCTTGCTCGACAGAAAACGAGACATCTTTGACTACCCAGCGCTTGCCGTAACGTTTACCCAAATTTTGCATAGTCAAGCGAGCGACAGGCGCCGTGTTGCTATTCGATACTGAAGAATCTATATTTTTATTGTCACTCATAGCTTACTCTTGCTTTCACGATATTCGTATACTACCAAAAACCTATTTATGCTTTGGTTGGCTAGGTTAGCGAACGCCACTTTGGTTGGTATTATTGTTTGGTGGAAATACCAACTCTACTCGCTGATTACCACCAGCGGTCGCTTCTACATCACCTGCTTTTAGACTATAACGAATGACATTACCAGCAAAACTTGCCCCATTCTGAACCAGCTTGGCATTTCCTGTTAAGGTGATAATGCCAGATACTGCGTTATAATCAATCTTATTTGCCTGACCTTTTGCTAAGCCTTTTTCTTGCGTCACAACCTGCTGCATAGTGGCTGGACGACCCGTCGCTACCGCTGAATTAATGCTGCGCTGCTGCGAGAGATTGACTGTGATATTGTCCGCAGTCATTTTAAAAGTGCCTTGAGTAATAATGACATTACCTGAGTAACTAGTGACGCCAGTACGCTCACTATAAGTGGCCTTGTCCGCTAGCAGTTTGATTTGCTGATTGGCATCTGATGGCAGTGCATGGCTATACAATGGTAGGGCTAACAACATAAACGTTGGAACAACACGTAGCTTATGTGAGCAGATTGATGCGCATAAAGTAGGCAAAAATTTAGATTTCATATAATAACTCGTTTCATAATTGGTGATAGGATTTGCAAACTTCATGCTAGCTGCTGTTTTAATATCGTAAAAAGCGCTAGTTTAAAATAATGCTTTGTCTTGACGATCAGCGGGCGTAAAAGCGACAGCAACTTGCCCAAACTCATATTCACCCGTTTCCAGATTGGCGGTCATGCTGGATGCTTCAAAACGATTCATCCCTTGTTCAATTTTGACAGGCTCGTCGCTATACACTTGACCAGACTTTGTATTGCCTTTTAGGGTACTACCAGTCACTTTTATTGGCTCAATATCAGACGCCTCTTTATTACCTTCGCTAACCAGTGTAAAACCACCTGATAAGCTCAACTCCCCTGTTTGCTGACTGATGGCTGCACTACCCGCTTGAATACGGTAGCGCTGCTCTGTTGACGGCTCCCAATTCATCGTGATGCCTGACATCTCATCCTGATTGGTTTCAGGGTTATGCGTCAAAGACTCAGCAGTAAGTTCATACTCAGTTTCACCTTGCTCATTTGTCTGAACTGCTTTGATGTCAGTGGCTTCATAATCGACATCTGTCGTCTCGATATTGACTGGTGGCGACACATCCCCTTGCTGCTGGAAAAACCAGCCCGCAATACCGGCAATAATCAACGCTAATATAATGAGAACACGTGTATTCACGACAGTTCATCCTGAGCTTGAGTGTCATCAAGCGTATAATGTGCGATAAAGTCTTGATAATGTCCATGACCCTTTAGAATGAGATCACATACCTCACGTACTGCGCCAGTGCCACCTGCTCGCGTGGTGACCATATCACTACGTTTTATGACTTCCGCGTGTGCATTTGGCACGGTTGCTGCAAACCCTACCGTTTGCATTGCTTTGATATCTGGCAAGTCATCACCCATATAAGCGCAGTCGGCAGCAGTAATATTGAGCACAGGATCAAGAGACGACAATAACTCTTTTAGTGCAATGAGCTTATCATCCCGTCCTTGCACCACATGATTGACACCCATTTCTGTTGCACGTTTATTAACCATAGCACTGCTACGCCCAGTAATAATAGCAGTTAAAATGCCATAACGCGCTAGAGACTTAACACCCACGCCATCCTGTACTGAAAACGCTTTGGTTTCGATACTATTTGCGTCGTAGATAATTTGACCATTAGATAAAATCCCATCGACATCCATGACCAATAGCTTTACTTGTCCGGCTTTTTTTATTAAATCTTGCATTATTTGTCTCTTTTTGACGAATATTTTTCTAACTATTTTATATGAAAAACCAATCGTTCTATCAACTATTAATGAATTACTTTACACCAGCTTGTAATAGATCATGAACAGTAATGACTGCTTCTAAACGATCTTCATTATCAATAATTAGTAATTGACTGATACCATTTTCATTCATGACACTCAAGGCATCCGATGCGCGCATTGTTTTACTGATATGGCGTGGGTTACTGACCATTACCTCATTCATCGGCGTTTGTAGATCGATACCTTGTTCAAGACCACGGCGTAAGTCACCATCTGTGAAGACCCCAACGACTTTATCATTATCGTCAGTCACCACGGTCATCCCTAAGCGTCCAGCAGACATCGTGAACAGTGCTTGCTGTAGCGGTGCTTGCTGGTGAATCAAGGGTAAGTCCTCTGACTTGGTATGCATTAAATCTTCGACACGCGTCAATAGTTGACGACCTAATGCGCCCGCTGGATGCGATAATGCAAAGTCCTCAGAAGTGAAGTTACGTGCATGTACCAAGGCGACCGCTAGAGCATCCCCTAACGCTAAGGTGGCCGTTGTACTCGATGTAGGGGCAAGATTGAGCGGACAAGCCTCTTGTGAATGGCCAAGAGTCAAAACAATATCAGCCGCGCGTGGCAGCATACCGCGTTTATCTCGGCTGATACTGATTAGAGGGATGTGTAAGCGTTTGACCACTGGCAGTAGCATCTTAATCTCATCGGATTCACCAGAGTTCGAGATAGCAAGCAGTACATCACCTTTGACAAGCATGCCCAAATCGCCATGACCTGCCTCACCAGGATGCATAAAAAAAGCAGGCGTACCCGTCGAGGCAAAAGTCGCTGCTATTTTACGTCCAATCAATCCTGATTTACCCATACCCGTTACTACCACTCGACCCTGACAAGCCAAAATAACGTCACATGCTTGTGCAAACCTGTCATCTATCTGCTCTGTCAACAATGCTAATGCAGATATCTCAGTATTAATCGCTTCAATAGCCGTTGTGATAAACTGCTCATGGGTCAAATCAGTTTTAGTATCGCTCATGAATCTGCTCTATTTTTATAATGAATCAACCTAGTATTTTACTATACTCTGTTTCATATTAATAATGGCCTACCATTTATATAATGGAGACAGCCATTATTTTTTACAGTAACTATCTGCTTATTTATATAAAAAAAACCCACTATAGCAGCAGGTCTTAATCGTATAAATCATATCTCTTGATGTATAGTTGGATAATACACTCAATTCGTACAACTAATTAACTATTGGTATCATTCGATCCGTTGTCCGGCTTTTCTTCAAAGCCCGTACCGTCTGTCGGTGCATCAAAACCACGATCCTGTCCAAAGCCGCCGCGCTCAAAACCGCGTTCCTGACCTTGTCCAAAGCTACCACGCTCAAAGCCACGTTCTTGACCTTGACTGAACCCTCCGCGATTAAACCCACTACGGCTAGAGGCAAAACCACGCTCTTCAAAACCGCCCGCAACAGGATTGCTGCCACGCTCAAAGCCACCACCTTGATAGCCAGTTTGCGCTAAGCCTTGAGGTTGAGCGCCAGTACCTGTAGTGGTTGTACTACTACGCGGGTTACGAGCTGGCACTACGGTTGAGATGGCATGTTTATATACCATCTGACTGACTGTATTTTTGAGGAGGACAACATATTGATCGAACGATTCAATTTGGCCTTGCAGCTTAATACCGTTAACCAAAAAAATAGAGACAGGAATGCGATCTTTGCGCAGCGAATTCAAGAATGGATCTTGTAAAGTTTGTCCTTTTGACATGAAATCTCTCCTAAATATTATATAGTTATGTTTTGAGTGCCAATTATTCTAAGTGTCAATTTAATTATAATGGCTAAAAGGTAGATACAATAATGTGTTTTCTTTATAAAACGTATCTAAATAAATATTCATTGCTCTTAAGTGATTCCACTTTATCGTGAATACGTTATTGTTGTAAACAATTAAGTAACTACTTGTTTCATTAATTATTTTTAACTACAAATGTCAACCAATGCTTATTATCGAAGCAGTTGTATTTTTTTCCTACTGCATTTTCAGTGAACTTGAATTATAACAGCTATCTATGCTAATTTTTGAAACTAATTGTGATTACGCTTTCATCTCTAAAAAGAGCTTGCCACAGAAATAATCCACATTGAGTTTGATTCTTACAAAATAAAAAGCAAGAAACATCTCTTTAATACAGATAATTTCTTGCCTGCTCCATCTTCGCAAATGTTTTTAGTACTATGGTGTTATTAGTAGCAGTACTATCAGATCCCATTGACAATGCTGAAGAAGCATTAGGGAGCTGTATTACTTTTCGCAACCATGTGTACTGACGCTTTGCCAGCTGCCTTGTGGCATATAATGCCTTATTTTGCATTTCCTGACAAGCAAGCGCTTCGGTCTCAGCATAGGATACATCTGGCTGAGCATTTGTGTAAACGCCCTCGCCTTGTATCTTATTTATGGCCATTAGGCTTTTAGAGTCTGCGAAGGCTTCATAAAATTGGGCTTTGTCCAAATGGGTTTTATCCAATACTGGATGCTGCGTACGAACGAGATATTCCAATACTTGGCGATAACCCACACAGCGCATCGACGGCATATTAGGGGTCAGCGGGTACTTCTCAAGTAAGCCAACAACCTCTGTCACTAACCCTTCTTGCCACATGATATCAAGGCGCTGTTCGATACGCGCATGTAACCACGGGCGGTCTGGTATCACTGACAATGCATGCCACTGCTGTTCTGGATGATGGGCCAAAGCTTGTTTTGGCTCACGCTGCCAGTCGCTTATGGGCCTATCTGTCTGCAAATAAACCTCAATTGCCCGAGTAATGCGCTGAGTATCCGTCGCATTCAAACGCTGATGGCTAACTGAGTCAACATTGCCAAGATAATCATATAAAGCACTGATACCTTCCTCTTGACGCCATTGTTCTACGCGTGCACGTACGCTGTCATCGCTATCAGGCACTGAAGACAGGCCATCGAGTAGCGCCATGTAGTACATCATAGTGCCGCCTACTAACAGCGGTATCTTTTTGCGCTCATGACACTCATCAATAAGACGTGCTACATCACCAACAAACTCAGCGACGCTATAGCTTTGCATGGGATCAATAATATCAACCAAATGATGCGGATAACGCGTTAACTCATCTGCTGTTGGTTTTGCGGTACCAATATTCATATCGCGGTATATCAGTGCTGAATCCACAGAAATCAGTTCAAAACGGCCTGTATCGTATAATTCATATGCCAATGCTGTTTTTCCGCTAGCAGTTGGTGCCATCAGACACACGACACTATTATCCAACAGATTTTTAGATACGCTATCAGACGAATATTGCATAGAATTGCCTTTCTCAATATGTAGTTGGCTAAAATAGTAGTCAGCTTGATATTTATTCGGATGTAGAAGATAACATTAGTGTGACTAAACGATGACTGTCTAAGATTTTGATCGCATTTCTTGTCAGTATATCAGCGAGATCTGCGACAAAAACTGCTGAGTCTTGTGCAGTCATTTGCGAGCTTACTGTTGTAAGCTGATGATTGATCTCCATAGCACTGTTTGACATTTTATCTTTTTTAAATACCTTATTGCTAAATATAGATGATTCAAACAACTGGCTTACCTTTGACTGCCAGTCTTTAGTACTTATTAATAGACATTGCCCTTGATGATAAAATAAGAGCCAAGGTAGGTTTTTATCAGTTGCGGTTGAATCGATAACAAGAGCCTCTGCATCATTAATAATATCCAAGCAGATTGGTAAGGATGAAACTGTAGGCGCTTCGGATGAACGATACGAAGTATGGCGACTTTGCTGTAACGGCTCATCGACATAAGATGGTGCTGGTTCTTGAGCTAGTGATTTATCTGGAAATGATTTGCTTGAGGCAGATTGATATGATTGTCTAGGTTCTTGTACTTGCCTGCTCTGTCTTGTGTGATCTATAGGCATATCATTGGGCAAATGTGTGTCAGACAAATTATCTACAGAGACGTCTTTTTTTGACACTTCTGGATTATCGGGGCTAGCAACCTTTGGCGTAGCATTGACTATTTTTAGCTGTGAACGAATCGTATGGCTTAAGTGAGCCATGATATTGTTTAGCGGACTGATTTTGATACGCTGCTTTGATGGATGTACATTGACATTGAGCCATTGGGTTGGCAACTCAAAATAAAGCGCATACCCCATACCTGCTAGCTGAGCACTCTGAGCCAGTTGACGCATTTGATTGCTAATCAATGCTTCTTTTACCAGCCTGCCATTCACATAAATTAGCTTTGGCAATGCTATCTGCTCATCAGTCATCGGCCATAACCAGCCCCTGATTGCTGCCTGATTAACCGTGCTATCGCCGTACGCTACAGACGACTGCACAAGACTCGATAGATCTATCGATACTGCTAGCGCATTGTCCGTTAATGGCATACCAGTCGCTTGTTCTAAACGCGGCAACGGTAGACGGTTAGCATCATTATCGTTAACGTTTGTAGCATTTGCAGACAATGATAACCGCTTTTTATTGTCATGAAAAAGTGTCAGGGCGACATCAGCTCGCGCCAGTGCGACTTCACGGACGATGGTCTCGATGTGGCCAAATTCAGTGGCAATAGATTTTAAATTACCCCGGCGGGCAGGCACATTGAAATATAAGTCTTTGACTATGATTGTTGTGCCGCGATTATGAACGACTGGTGTGAGCTTCGGTGTATCATCTAATACTCCAGCCACCTGCAATTGGCGACCAATACCACTATCATCATGACTGCTAGTTAAGCTCAAACGAGACACAGCAGCCATCGCCGCTAACGCTTCACCACGAAAACCCAACGTCGTAATGCCGTGCAAGTTCGCAACATCGGCGACTTTGCTAGTCGCATGACGAGTAATCGCCATCACCATATCATCAGGATGAATACCCACACCGTTATCCACCACTTCAATCATGCCCATACCACCTTGAGTAATACGTATCTCAATATCGGTGGCACCTGCATCAATGGCATTTTCGAGCAGCTCTTTGACGACCGCTGCTGGACGTGTCACGACCTCACCTGCTGCTAGTTGATTAATCAGCAGCGGCGATAGTTTTTTGATACGGGTGTTGTGGTGGTTATCTGGCATTGATAGATGTCATATTTTAAAAGAATGGCAAGTGGTGTGATTTAGATATTAAGTTTTGATAAATCCAGACCTTGCGCTTGGCCTGCTTTTGATACTTTTAAGTGCACTTGGCGTGCTTCATTACCTTTATCATCGTTTTCAACTTGCGTAATATCGATAAACAAAGTTGGCATCGGTAGATAACCATCAGCACGGCTCGCCCATTCAATGATAACTAATGCGTCAGTCTCATCTAGATATTCATCAAATCCTATAAAAGACAGCTCTTCTGGATCTTGGAGACGATATAGGTCTGCATGATAAACAGGCTTAGTCGTGCCATTGTTTTGTTCAATGCTATAAGGCTCAACCAAGGTATACGTTGGGCTTTTTACCGCACCAGTATGACCGAGAGCATGCAACCAGTAACGCGTTAAAGTGGTCTTGCCAGCGCCCAAATCCCCTGCTAACCACACACTACCTGTCAGCGGCAATGCTGCCAGTTGCTTGGCCAGTAACTGTGTATCTTGCTCAGAGTTCAGTATCAAAGTTTGCACAGTGTCACTGTTTTCTATTGATTGATCATTATGCATCAGTCTGAACCTGCATAGTCACCGTTGGGTTGGTGAAGCTTTCACCGCGAATCAGCTTGGCGTATAGCTCAGAGTCCGTCCACTCAGCACGAACTTGTTCACTAAATTCAAAATCCTCTAAAACCAGCTTACCCATTTGCTCGTTTGCCACATCATCGGCGAAACACTGCGCGTAACCCGTCGCGGTCTCATGGGCAATCACTGAATACACACTGACATCCGTCTCACCATTTTGCATTTGCGTCTGTCGCAGTATTTCTTGCGCCCAAAAGAATATCACTCGCGAAAACTGCTCTGCTGATGGTGACACTGGTAGACTGATCCAACGTGCGCTAAACTTCTTACACGCTGCGACATATTCAGGATCATCTTTGTTCCAAAAACAGATAGCATGATCAAAGCTATCGATAATATCTTTGATCGAAGATTTTAGCAGCCCAAAATCATAAACCATTTGTCCATGATCTAAACGGGTGGCTTCTAAAATCAGCTCAATCTGGTAGCTGTGACCATGGATGGAGTGCTTGCAACGCTCAGAGCTACAGTTGCGAACGATATGAGCGTTTTCAAATTTGAACAGTTTACGTATACGCATAATAAGGTGACCAAAACAGTGAGCACGATGGTGCCAAATGTTAATAAATAAGAGTTTGCCGCATTGATTAATCGGTTTATGGCTCATTATAGCAAATCGCCATGTATCCGTAAGTAAGCACTTATGAATACCATGATTGATTGAACGAATCAGTTAGCGCACAACTTGGCTAAAGCAATGATCTCGCTAAAGTAAAGAAGTAAGAGAACTGAATCGTAGGCGAATTGTGTGAGTGCTATCTATTACTAATGCTTAAGCCTATACTCGATTTAGTAAGCGACTATGTTAGTCGTCACCATACTTACCTTAAGTCAGCTCAATTGGCTTAGTGGGTTGTATGCGTTATCTACAAAGGAATTACCATGAGTAAAGGTCAAGACAGTAAAAATAATGTCAAAAAGAAGCCGCTTCTGACAGCAAAAGAAAAGAAAGCGGCGAAACAAGCGAAGAAAGACGACAATGGTAGTATTTTAGGCAAACATTAATATTTTTCGTATCAATATACCGATCTGACCTAATGGTTTGATTGGTATTTTTTTGAGTTGGCCACTCGTTTTTCGTTAGGCACTGCGCGGCGCAAACATAATAATCGCCATTCCTAATAGTGCAACTACTGAGCCCACTATGTCCCACATGGTTGGTCGTATCCCATTAACGGTCCACAACCATAAAATCGCCATACATATATAAACGCCACCATACGCCGCATAGACCCTACCCGCAGCAGTAGGATGTAATGACAGCAGCCAGACAAAAGCCACCAAACTCAGCGCGCCAGGTATCAGCAGCCAGATTGACTTGCCTTCTCGCAGCCATAGATAAGGTAGATAACACCCTGCAATCTCAGCCAATGCGGTAAGCGCAAACAGTCCAACGGTCTTCAGTTCTGTCAAACGTATCTACTCCTCGACGGTGATAAATCCAGTCAGGTATTGTACGGCATTGCCAGAAATAAGCACTCTATCGTCTGCCACGGTACAGTCAAGCACACCGCCGCGACTAGATGCTTGATAAGCGACTAATTCATTTTTAGCTAAACGCTTGGCCCATAAAGGTGCAAGTCCAGTATGAATCGAACCTGTTACTGGGTCTTCATCACCACCATTTGCTGGCCAAAAGTATCTAGAGACAAAATCATAATCATGATACTTTTCTGAGGTTGCCTGACAAGTTACCACTACATCATAAGGCGCTAGCTGCTTCAACTTCTCATTATCACGCGCGACATTCAATACATCAGTTTCAGAGTCATAGATGACAAAATACGCTTGAGTATTGCGATAGACTTCAGCAGACGCAATGGATAGACCTGCTAATAAACTATCAGGAATATCAACAATTTTTTCAGGCATTCTATTGGGAAAATCCATTTGCATTTTGCCAGAATCCGTTTTTGCGACTGTCAAAACACCAACCGCTTTGGCTGAAAAGTTAATCGACTGTACGTTTGGGTTTTTGTTAAAAAGCACAAAGGCAGACGCTAAGGTTGCATGACCACAGAAGTCAATTTCGGTCAATGGTGAAAACCAACGAATATGATAAAAACCTTTGTCATCAACAACGATAAAAGCCGTTTCAGACAAGTTATTTTCAGACGCAATAGACTGCATCAAAGCATCATCTAACCATTCATCTGTCACAATAACCGCAGCGGAATTGCCTTTAAACAAAGTGTCAGTGAAGGCGTCTATAATATTTATTTCTAGTTGCATGGGATGTTCTCATTTTTTTAATTTTTAAAGATTAACCTTGGTCATCATTATCTTCGGAGAAATCAAAATAAGAAATAGTTGACCAAAACTTAATACTTAGATCAATAGGCAATAGTTTCGGTGATGTTGTACTGTAGCTAACCAGTCTTGGCAACGAGCTAATATACCTAGTTCGCTAATTATCTCAAAAAATCTCGCTATTGTTGGGACAACATAATTATTTTAGTACTTTGACATTATTAAAATGGTATGACAGATAAAACCACAGTAAAATCTATCATAACAAACAAACCTCTTAGATAACCGTCTATCTAGGCCATACCAACACTTTAAATAGGAAATTAGCGTCATGATGCGTATTGGATTATTTTTATTGACCAACTTGGCCGTGATCGTGGTCTTTAGCATTGTGTTTGGAATACTATCTAGATTTTTTGGGATTGGCGGTGTATACACGGCAGGTGGGCTAAATTATGTCAGTCTTGCAGTTATGTGCGGTATCTACGGTATGGTCGGCTCAATGATTTCGCTATTTCTGTCAAAATGGATGGCCAAAAAATCCACTGGTACGGTGGTGATAGAATCCGCACGTAACCCAACTGAACAATGGCTAGTCGATACAGTGGCAAAACAAGCGCAAGCGGTAAACATCGGTATGCCTGAGGTTGGTATTTTTAACAATTCGCAGCCAAACGCCTTTGCGACTGGCTGGAATAAAAATAAAGCGCTGGTGGCAGTGTCGTCTGGTCTACTGCAAAATATGAATCAAGATGAAGTCGAAGCGGTACTGGCGCATGAGATTGGTCATGTGGCGAACGGTGATATGGTAACCCTTGCCCTTATTCAAGGAGTGGTCAATGCGTTTGTGATGTTCTTTGCGCGCATTATCGGTAGCTTTGTGGACCGTACTGTGTTCAAAAACACCAGTGATCGCCCCGGTATCGGTTACTTTATCACTAGTATTATAATGGATATTTTGCTTGGGTTTTTGGCGTCTGCCATCGTGATGTGGTTCTCACGCTTACGTGAATTCCGTGCGGATCAAATGGGCGCAAAACTTGCCAGCCGCGAAAAAATGATCAGTGCACTTGATGCGTTGCGTCCCTCTGCACAGCGTCCTGACCAAATGCCTGAGAGTATGAAAGCGTTTGCAATCTCATCAGGACAAACGCAAGGTTTTAGTATTGCCAACCTATTCCGCTCACATCCAACGCTAGATGACCGTATTGCAGCGTTGAGAGAGTATGATCCTAGTGAATTACAGTAAAAACCCAGACATAAAAAAAGCCTATCTATAACAGATAGGCTTTTTGATTAATAAAGTCTGATAACTAAATGGCAAACTCAAGCGCTCTATCACCATCAGCATCTTTAATACGCGTTGGCAGACCAATCTTGTTGAGCAGATTGATAAATGGCTTAGCATCTAACTCTTCGACGTTAACCATCTTACCTGCATCCCATTCGCCAGTCGCGACTAGTATTGCAGCAGCAACAGGTGGCACGCCTGCGGTATACGAGATACCTTGGCTACCCACTTCGTTGTACGCATCTTTGTGATCTGAGACATTGTAGATAAATACTTCCGTCTCAACGCCATTGATTTTTCCTTTGACTTTGTCACCGATACAGGTCTTGCCTGTATATTCTGGTGCCAGCGAGCTTGGATCTGGTAGTACTGCCTTCACGACTTTTAGCGGCACAACTTCTTGGCCTTCAGCCGTCATCACTGGCTGCTCAGACAATAGTCCTAAGCTCTGTAGGACAGTGAATACATTGATATAGTGCTCACCAAAGCCCATCCAAAAACGAATGTTTGGTACATCTAGGTTGGCTGACAATGAATGCACTTCGTCATGACCGCTCAGATAGCTGTTCTGTACACCTACAACTGGCAAGTCATCCGTACGTTTGACTTCAAACATTTTGTTAGACTGCCACTTGCTGTCTTGCCAAGAGTAAACTGTCCCTGTGAACTCACGGAAGTTGATCTCTGGGTCAAAGTTGGTTGCAAAGTATTTGCCATGACTGCCCGCATTGATATCGATGATATCAATATCAGTCACTGAACCTGCATCCATCATGTCGTAGCCAAGACGCGCATAAGCGTTGACCATACCGGGATCAAAGCCTGCACCTAAAATGGCAGTGACGTTGTTGTCTGCGCAGCGCTCTTTGCGTTGCCACTCGTAGTTGTTGTACCACGGCGGTGTCTCACAAATCTTACGCGGATCTTCGTGAATAGCCGTATCTATGTAGGCAGTACCTGTCTCAATGCAGGCTTCTAGTACGGTCATATTGATAAATGCCGAGCCAACATTGATGAGTATTTGTATTTTTGTGTCTTGTATCAGCTGCACGAGTGCTTGGCTGTCCATCGCATCGACTTGATGCGTATGCAAGACCGCAGCCTGCTTAAAGCTGTCTTTTTCTTTTACACTTTGGGCGATGGCATCGCATTTGTCTTTGGTACGTGAGGCGATATGGATCTCGCCAAGCACATCATTGTGCATCGCACATTTATGCGCGACCACTTGAGCGACACCGCCTGCTCCGATGATGAGTACGTCTTTTTTATTGGGCTTAGCTTGTTGGTTAGTGTTCAATGAACAATCCTCCTTTGTGTCCCTGTCGATACCATTGATTGCGGCTATGCAAAACAGAAACGAGTGAATGATATGCGTGAATTAAAAAGGAAGACCGAGGAAAACCCACGCACCCGTCGGGCAGATACCACTCTAGTATTTACCCGACGCGATTATAACAATTTTTATTCCCTTATCGGTAAAAAATATGTATAAAAAACAGAGAGACTAAAATATTTACCAATATAGGTTAAGCCTTTGTTTTTTAAACATTAAAATAAAAAAACCCGACAATAGCACAGCCTTAAAAGCTAAGGCTACTAAGGCTTAAGATAGGCTGGTTTTATATTCCTCATAGTCAAACTCACGCTGGATATCGATACTGCCATCCAAACGGCGGATGACTATCGCTGGCATATTGACCCCATTAAACCAGTTTTTCTTGACCATCGTATAACCAGCAGCATTACCAAAGGCAATCTTATCGCCTATCTGAAGATTATTCGGTAACGCATATTCACCAAAGATATCGCCTGCTAAGCAAGAACGACCATAGATAATGGTATGTTCTGCTGACTCTACATTATCTTTAGACGGCGCAGCTTCTGCTGGATTACCAGTAGGTGCAATATTGGCAGCAGTATTATTGATCGCAGCAATTGGTGCTGACTCACGGTAAATCAGCAGATCAAGCATGTGTGCTTCAATCGAAGCGTCGACGACGGCGAGATTTTTTTGATTGTGCATGGTGTCTAACACCGTCGTCACCAACGTACCCGCGCCATGAATACTTGCTTCGCCTGGCTCAAGATAGACTTGCACGCCATAAGTTTCACTAAATTTTTTTAAACGTGCAGCCAGTTTCTCTAGTGGATAATCAGGCGCGATAAAATGGATACCACCGCCTAAGCTGACCCACTCAAGCTGCGCTAAGATATCACCAAATCTGGCTTCGATATCGGCCAAGCTTTCACTAAAGGCTTCAAAACTGTCATTTTCGCAGTTGTTATGAATCATGACGCCAGTGATATCGCCAAGTACCGCTGCGATTTTATCTTTATCGTGCTCACCAAGACGGCTAAATGGACGTGCAGGATCAGCGATCAAAAATGATGAGTTACTGGTTTTTGGATTGAGTCGTAAGCCTACTGGAACACCTTGTGCTGCCGCTTGATCTTTAAAAGCAGTTAGCTGCGAGATTGAGTTAAAGATAATTTTATCAGCATAACTCAGTACTTCAGGAATTTCATCTGCGCTATAGGCGACGCTATAAGCGTGCGTTTCTTTTTTATCGCTGCTACTGGCATCATTGTTATTGCCAAAAGTCTCATAGCCCAATCTAACTTCGTTAAGCGAAGATGAAGTTGTACCATGTAGATATGGCCGCATCACATCAAAAACACCCCATGTGGCAAAGCATTTTAGTGCTAATAATGCTTTTGCACCAGACAGCTCACATAGCCTAGCAATGATTTTCATATTGGCAACGATGGCCGCTTCATCAAGCACGTAGTAAGGCGTTGGTGGCAACGATACGTTGATAGAATTTTCTAGATTTTTTGCATTCATAATAGATTACCTAATAGACACTCTGCTGTTGGTATCTTGACAGACAGATATAAATATTTGCGCTATAGTAGACTAAATCCATCATAATTAGAATATCTTATGGCACTCTCAACTGATTATTCCACCTCTGCCAGTCAATCCCATGCCTCTCAACTCGATCCAAAAAGTATAGATTTGACCTATCTAGATCCGGATGCGCGTGCAGTATTGGATTTTTGGTTTGATAAAGATAATGAAGCGTGTTGGTTTGAACAAAACGATCGTTTTGATAAGCAGATAAAGGACAAGTTTGGTGACATTTGGCAGGCAGCAAAGCAAGGTGAGTGCGTTAAATGGCGCCTCGCAGAATCTTCTCTAGATGGCAATAGTTCAATAACAGCGCTAGCAGGGCGACTGGCAGAGATCATTGTCTTAGATCAGTTTTCACGCAACCTATGTCGCGAACAAGCCTGTGCTTTTGTCCAAGACGGCATGGCATTAGTCTTAGCACAAGAAGCCATTCAGCAGCCATACTTTGATACCTTACCGATGCAGTGGCGTCGATTTATGATCATACCGTTTATGCACTCTGAGTCAGCGCTGATTCACGACCGTTATCTGCCATTATTTAAGCAATTAGACGATGCAACCACGTTAGATTTTGAATATCGTCATAAAGAGATTATTGATCAATTTGGGCGTTACCCACATCGTAATGAGGTACTAGGACGCAAATCAACTGAGGATGAAAAAGCCTTTTTGCAACAGCCAAACTCATCGTTTTAAAGTAGATTTTAGTCAGTCTGCTTACTTTGTCACATTCTTATAGTGTCTTTGCATAAAACAAGGGCTGAACCAGTTATTTGGTTCAGCCCTTTTGCTTGTACGATTGATTAAACGACTTAACTAGTAATTTACCTTACCGGTCGTAAAAGTGAACGACTTACTTTCCAAGTTTTTATCATCAACCAAAATATCAAAGCTCACTTGATACTTTGTATTGCCATACAGACCACATTGCTTGCTTTGATCTGAACTACGTTTAACTTCACAGCTTTTGAGTTCATCTGTTAATGGCAAAATAAATGCTTCATTCGCTGGTAATGCGTAGTTGGTGTTTACATACGGATCCTTATCAAAGTCGATCAATTGAATCGGTACATTAGTATTTCGCTGAGTATCTCGGAACTTGATGTTGCTGACCTTAATCTTCTGAGCTGACGGCATACTGATATAAACGGGTTGTCCAATAGGATTGGTACGCAAATCGCGGCCCGTTCCTTTAACAGGGTTTGGCGACTCATTATACAGAGCAGTTACTGTATCAGTCACACCTTGACAGGGATAAGTAAAAACACCTGCTGCTGTCTTATCTTTAGTTGCTCTGGTCGCTGAGGCATGGCTAACCAATACATAACCTTGATTAAGAGCTGGATTTTTGGCATCAGGTTTATAGGTGACCATTCCTGTGCCTATCAAACTCGAAGGCGGTAACATCAAAGAGCGCAAATGATAGGGTGCTGCCAACAACGACTTTGCCATTGCGGTGGCTACCACATCTGTTTTCAGAAAGCTTCCTGCTGAACTATAGTAAACAGATTGAGCAATATTTTCTGTGGCGCCATATTGTGCGTTGCTGTATTTTGCGTTTAATAAGCGATCTGAGAAATCTAAGCCACCGAAGAATGGGTTATTGCTACCTGTCACACTGGCAATATCGCTGATTTTATTTTCGACATGCGCATTAAAACTGGTCGGCGTGCTATTAGCAAATACGTATTTGATATAGTTTGCGTGCTTAATCGCAATATCATCAAGCGCTGTATCAACAGATAAACCACCTAAGCCACAACTGGTTCTTGCAAGACTGAATTGATTATTAGCACTTAAGGCTGCTTGCGGATTATTCTCAGTTGGCGCGTTGCTTTCATTAATGGGATTACTATCGCTTGGCTTACTACTCTGCTCATCGGGTGTCTCTGTTACTGGTGCTGAAGTCATTGGTTCTGAAACAACTACTTCTTGTGGCTGGCTCGGTGTTTCGTTAGATGCAGAACCATTATCAGAGTCGCCACCGCCGCCACCGCAGGCCGTTAAAAATACCGCTAAGAAAAGCACTACAGCAAGGTTCTTTTGAGGGGTATGAGCCATCATTTTTTATCCTATAAAATAGTAATATATATAATTCATAGTGAGAATAAAACTCAAAATGAAATCTTAGTCATTGATTTAACAGCATTTTATACCAAGAGTAACATACTATATTACATTTTATAAATTTTCGCTCATTATTTTTCTGGAAATTTACTTATTTGTTAACACAGGTAGATAGCTTCTTTCTGCTAATACATTGAATTTTTATCATTAGACGAGATACTATCATTTAAGATTAGCTCTCTAATGCCTTTCGCACTGGTGCAAAGCTGCGCCTATGTGCTGATAAGACACCATGTCTTCCAATGGCTTCCATATGTGCGCGAGTTGGATAGCCTTTATGTTTGGCAATACCATATTCTGGATGCTGCATATCAAGGGCATACATGGTCTCATCACGGCTCACTTTTGCCAATATACTAGCCGCTGCGATACTGGTATGACGTGCATCACCCTTCACCCATGCTTGACAGTTAATGTCCGATGGTAAGATACCCATCGCTTCAATCTTAGCCGTATTCAGCTCAGGACAACGATTACCATCAAACAACGCCTCTACCTGCAATTTATCAAGTGATGTGCCAAGACTTTTAGTTTTAGAGAGATGTCTAAAAACTGCTTCTAATAAGGCTTCAGCACACAACCGCATACCGAGCATGGTAGCCTGCAAAATATTGACTTGGTCGATAACGGCTGCTGGTATATCAGCGATGATATAACCGACTGCATGCTGCTGTACCAATGGATAAAGAAGATCGCGTTTTTTTTCACTCAGTTTTTTGGAGTCTGTCAGTATCGACAATGGCGTGTCTTTGAGTGGTTGTTCTTCAATCAATCCTGACCAAGACGCAGGCAATATCGCGGCGGCCACATTGACACTACCTAGTAAAGGTCCACGCCCTGCTTCATCAACGCCAATTTTTAATATTGATTGTTCTAAGCATTGCGCCTCATCGCGCTCATATTGAGTAAGCAGCTCGGAAATATTCAACTGTCCATATAAACGTATAGGCGCCACCAATTGAATATACTGCCCTTTGACATCGATATGATTAATATTGACGTCAATTATCTGGGCTAGGTTTTTTGTGCTAGGTTGAATTTGCATAATATTAGAAAGTCTTTCTAGGTTAGGTAATATTGGAAGCATTACTATCGCTCATAAAATATTGCTCAATTACGCTATTTGCCGGCTCATGATTACTTTGCTGCTGCAACGTGTGTTTTGTCGCCAACAGGTCTTTTAATTGCTCAGCATAAGCACGTGGCTGTAATAAACGCATTACTGTACGGCAAATATTATCCCCGCTTGCCTGCTCTTGAATAAGCTCAGGCACAATCGGCGCATTAGCCAATATGTTAGGCAGTGCCACATAAGGCACTTTTACCAGACGTTTGGCAATTTGATAAGTGATCTGATTCAATTGATAAACCACTACCATCGGACGCTCAAGCAGCATCGCCTCCAATGTTGCTGTCCCAGAGGCTAGCATCACGATATCTGATGCTGCCATCGCATGCTGACTAAACTCTGGCTGAGTATCATCATAAACGACGACAATAGCCGCCCGCAGTTGCTCTGAACACTGATCAATGACTTCTTGCACAATATATTGGTGATTTTGATCAACCGTTGGAATGATAAAGCACAGCTTTGGATCTAGTAGTATGAGCTTTTGAATGCCATCGAGCATCAATGGCAAGATAGCAGTAATCTCGCCACGCCGAGAGCCTGGCATCACGCAGATAAGCTGGCTGACATCATCAAACCGTTCAATAAAAAACTGCTGTAAACCATCATTGTGCCAGACCAGCTCGCTACGGCGCTGATTGATTGGTGTGTCTATCAATGCTTGATCAATGGTTCGTAGCAACGGATGCCCCACACAGATCGCCGGATGATTATGACGCTCGTAGACTGGCAGCTCAAATGGGAATAGGCACAATACCAAATGGGTCGCCGCTTTGATATTATGGATACGCGACTCACGCCATGCCCAAATAGAAGGACTGACATATTGCACACAGAACACGCCTTGTGGCTTGAGTTTCTTAGCGACCCGCAGGTTAAAATCAGGTGCATCGATACCGATAAACCAATCGATATTGGCCGTCTTGAACGCACTCAGTAGCTCGCGGCGTGCTTTGAGCAAATCTGGTAGCTGCGCCATGACTTCGACCAGTCCCATCACTGCCAAACGCTCTAATGGAAAAATACTTTGCAATCCTTGCGCTTGCATTTTGGTGCCACCAACGCCTACCCAGACGATGTCATCACGCAGATTGTTCATCTGCTGCATAAAATCTGCGCCCAAACTGTCACCTGACACTTCACCCGCGACAATGGCTATCACTAGCAGCGTGGTAGTCGTTTTAGGTTTATTGAAATCCGTCTCTGTTTGGCTGATACAATCAGTATGTGGATGAGACGTAGCAGAATCTGTCATGACAAGCTCTCAATATTGAAGATATACAAATAAGATAAATCGTTGTTGTAAAATATAACACAGTCAGTCAATGATAGAGATTGATGACATACACATTTTATCTTTGCTTATTTTTTGGCATTCACGTGTTAGTGTGCAATCATTTTAGTGTGTCATCATAAAATCATCGCGGTCGCTATCATACGTGACGATGATACAAATAGCTAAATTCACGCATAAAATCTGAGCGTTAAGCACCCAGTATTTAATTCATCCTTATTAATAGACAGAAAAACGAAATACCAAACGTGCATTTGCGAATTCAAATATAACCTTAATCATGTGCAAGTATAACTAAGTTTTAGTTTCCTCATTCCAGTTATCAGTCAATTAACTACCGGACTACCCTTGTCAACCAACACTTTTGTCCGCATAATGAATATTCCTATAAATCAGCTAGACGATATATAACCATGACAACATCAGTTACCCATAATGCAGATATTGACGACGTGAATATTGAAAAATTTATTCCTTTGATTACTCCCGCTGAGCTAAAAACTGAGCTGCCTCTATCAGACGACGCATATAAAACCGTACTAAACGGTCGAAACACTATCCAAAATATCTTGGATGGTAAAGACAAGCGTCTGTTTGTGGTCATTGGACCCTGCTCTATCCACGATATAAAAGCGGCCCATGAATATGCCGATCGCTTAGCCGTATTGGCAAAAGAGATCGAAGACAGCGTATTTGTCGTTATGCGTGTTTATTTTGAAAAACCTCGTACCACGGTCGGTTGGAAGGGTATGATTAATGACCCTGATATGAATGACAGCTTTGATATCGAAAAAGGCTTACGTACTGCTCGCAAGTTATTGCTTGATTTGAATGAAAAAGGCTTGCCTTGCGCGACCGAAGCACTCGATCCAAACACGCCGCAGTACATGCAGGATTTAATCAGCTGGTCAGCGATTGGCGCACGTACTACCGAAAGCCAAACACACCGTGAGATGAGCTCAGGCTTATCTTGCCCAGTTGGCTTCAAAAACGGTACTGACGGTGGCATGACCGTTGCTGTCAATGCGATGCAAGCCGTTAAAGAAGGCCATAGTTTCCTAGGTCTATCCTCAGATGGCAAGGTTTCTATCATCAAATCGAAAGGCAATCCTTATGCACACGTGGTACTTCGCGGTGGTAATGGCAAGCCTAATTATGATGAAACGGCAGTTGCTCAAGTCGAGAACGAGCTGGCAAAAGGCAAAACCAATGGCAAAATCATGATTGACTCAAGCCATGCCAACTCAGGTAAAGATCCTTACCTACAGCCGATGGTCATCCAAAACGTTGCTGAACAAATTCAAAATGGTAATAAATCAATCATCGGCATGATGATTGAAAGTCACCTAAAAGGCGGTAATCAAAAACTAACCGCTGATTTAAGTCAGCTTGAATATGGTAAATCTATCACTGATGGCTGTCTAGATTGGGACAGCACTGTCACCGCATTGCGCGGCTTACGTGATATGGTAAAAGATGTATTGCCGAATCGTTAATAGCCATTAACGATAGTATATCGTCAAGCAAAAAATAAAAAGCCCCTTTCGTGAACTGACCCCCATAAGTTGGACACAACTTATGGGGTATTTTTATGCGTTACGATCTGGACTTTAAGATGCAAGT
>NZ_JBHZRK010000023.1:0-20295 GCF_043641605.1 Psychrobacter piscatorii
ACGTCGTAAGTGTTGCTATAAAACTTAACTTAGGAGATTTTATGCTCTAGCAGTTCGATGCCTGTATAGCGCACCGATCACGATTTATTAGTATTATTAAGGTTTTTCTGGTCCTTAATACTTAATGTCTATTTTCACTAAAGCATCTTACGTGTTTTGCCAAAAATACTGACATCAGCCAAATTGCCAAATAACATGTATCTTATGTCTAAACATTCTAAACCTTAAGAGGTGTACATGATTGAAGTTTGTCCATATCATATTGGAAGATTACTTAACTTAGTTTTTTCTCAAGATTCAATCGAATATTATCGTGAAAAAGAGGAATTTGAGAGTTTGGATTTTAGTTGTGAACCAGATGCTCGCTACGCTATAAGACGATGGATAGGTCACGTTTCAAAAGATTTGCCAGAAACATCTGAGGATAGTTTTGGAATTGGCTATCACGATGGGCTATGGGATTCGAAACAGAACAAAAAACTTTTTAAAGAAGATCTTAGATATATATTAACTAAGAATCTATTAGTTTCAAGTGCTGAGTTACCAGGAATTGATTTTAATATAAAAGATACGGTAGATAATTATGACGAATGGAGTGCACAACAAATAAAAAACTGGGAAGATCGACACCATAATTTTTTAATGTTGCTTTGGGACGAATGGTTTGATGAACCATTTGAACCAGCCAACTTAGAATTATATCGTGAGAGAGTCGATAGTGGATTTGTTTCATATCCATTTGCACCAAATTCATGGGGAAGTCCTGAATACAAAGAAAATTAACTCTATTCTCAAAAAACCCTTTAAGTACACTGAGAAGTATCCTTCTACTACCGCAATAATTCAAAACCTTGCTACCATTAGCCTATAGCCAGATGTTCGAGTCCTCACTAGGGAACCGAACTATTGAGAGCACCTTATTGGTTCGCAATAAGTATATTCAATAAAATTCATACGAGCAATAAACGCTCTAAAAACAGCGTGCGTTCCTGCTTCATTTAGTGTTTTTAACTCTTTTACGCCTGCTGACTCCGACTGTAAATCCTCGATTTTAGCCTCCATTAGTAAAGTAAAAGCATAACTAATGGAGGCTAAAAGGGTATGTATCTAAACCATCAAGGCTTAGATAGATTCGCTATTTTGGAGTAGTGAGCATGTAAAAGTTGGTTCACTTCCTCAGTAGTAGCAATTCGACCTTCGACGAAATCGTCAAAAATGTGCTGAGTGTCAGGGTTTGCGTGAAGATTATCTACAGCATGACTACCACGAATCCACGCACTAATACGCCGCCGCTCTTCTATTTCCGCTTGACTCACAAGGATAGGACGATCATCAGACATTTTTCTTTCCATTTCATAAGTTGAGGGAGTTGTCGCAATTTTTGCGATAACTGCATTTTAGAACATGGTGTAACTGTCGCAAAATTTGCGATAGTTGCCCATTAACTATTTCTCACTGTTTTTTGGGCTCTCGATTTCTGCGTCATTTAGTGTGATAGCGTGCAAATGGTACTTAAACGTTGGATATACATAGAAAGCTCACAAGATTTTAAAAGTCATTGAATAGAATAAAATATAGCCGTGATCAAATTCCCACCAAACTGAGATTTTCCCAAACTTTGCGTAAATATCAGTGCCGTAGGTAAAGGTTTTCGATGACTTCTACACGGTAAATATATGGCAGCAGTTACCAAATATACTAAAATCTAGAAGAGTAATACACGCTCTGAACCGTCCTGGGATTATCGAAAACTTAACGAATGAATATTAATATTTTTAGTTATTTCGTACCCTACATAAGAGAGCCCATCCCAGATTCTGTGTAACTGCCCTTTAGATTAAATGCTTACTAATACGGTCATCAAACATAATCATAAAACGATTAAGAGCAGCCGTCCAGTTACGAATCGGCATCGACCACCTTTTGGATGCCTGCTGGGTTGCTAAGTACATCACTTTGAATGCGGCCTGATCAGACGGAAACACCTTACGCTTATTCTCCGCCGTTCGAATCACGCTGTTTAAAGATTCGATAGCATTGGTGGTATAAATCGCTTTTCTGATGTCTATAGAATACTCGAAGAACATCGTTAAGCCCTCCCAGTTATTGCGCCAAGACTTAACCACGTGCGGATACTTATCACCCCAAATCTCATCAAAGTGCTCAAGATTGGCCTCTGCTATCTCAAGCGTATCAGCGCCATAGATGGCCTTTAAATCAGCCGCTATGGTCTTCTGATCCGTCCATGGCACAAATTTCATGGAATAACGCACCATGTGTACGATACACAGCTGAACCTGAGCGTTGGGGTAAGCCGTATTGATAGCATCAGGAAAACCTTTTAAACCATCGACACAGGCAATGAGGATACCTTGTACTCCACGGTTTTGTATTTGCATCAGTGATAGATGAATACTGTCTTGACGCGCTGAACGATATTTTTAGCTATAGCGTACCGTGGCAGGGTAGTCAATCTGTTGTCGAACGTTTTACCAAGCTAAATGGTTTGGTAGTGCTTAGACGTGATGATGAGGGCTTGTCAGACAGGCTGATGCGGATTATCTATGCTAATTGGCACGCGCTGGCAAGTGAGCGCGGGCTGGGGTTTTTGCAGTTTGTTCTTGATACGCTATACCCCAAACAAAATGAAATTATGAGGCTTTGGCACTCTAAATCCTTAGCGCACAAATATCCCTCATATCTGACCGATACCGCGCGTACAGATAGGTTTTTGACTAGTCATATTCGTATTAAACTTGATGCAGTGGTAAATGTCCGCGAGCTGTCAGAGCTTGCTCCTACATTATCACGGCTTGTGCCGTGGCAAGTTGTGCCAGAGATTGCGGTTAACCTACCATCAGCTGAAAATATGGACGTCAAGGTTGCGGTGGCTAGCGAAGTTATCGCAGTAACTGATTTTTCCCCTTTTTGAAATATTTAAGAATAAATTTGACATAATATAACCCTAGGGTTATATTATAATTAATGATTCATACCCCTAGGGTTATGGTTATTACAATAGAAATGAATTTTGATTATAGGGGGTTTTTATTAATTCATCCGAGCTTATAGATATGCTCATAGCAGATGGATGGTATTGGGTCGCCACTAAGGGTAGTTATTTTCAGTACAAACATAAAACAAAAAAGGGCAGGGTTACTATCCCACACCCTAAAAAAGACCTACCGAAAGGTACTGTTAATAGTATTTTCAAACAAGCTGGATTGAAATGATCCAGTGGCTTTAGCAATAGTTAGCTTTGTTTGCAAACGAAGCTAACGTTTGACTACAGCTAACTTGTAAATGCTAATAAAAAATCTGTTTTGAAATAATCTATACCGTTGAATTAATAAAACCCATATAAAGGAGTCTAGCCATGTTTTATCCTATCGCAATCGAGAGAAGAGATAGTCATACAGCGCATGGTATTCGTGTACCTGATCTACCAGGATGCTTTTCTGCTGCTGATAACTATCAAGATGCTGTTGATATGGCGATTGAAGCTATCGAGCTGCATTTAGAAGGCTTGGTAGAAGACGGAGAACAAATCCCACTTCCTTCTGATATCGGTACTTATATGGATAATCCAGAGTACGAAGGTGTAACTTGGGCTTTAGCGCCAGTCGATGTAAATCGTTATCTCGGAAAAACTGAAAAAATCAATGTAACTTTACCAAGTCGTCTGATTCATATGATTGATGAGGAAGTTGCAAGCAATAAAGAACGTTATAAGAGTAGAAGTAATTTTATTGCATTATTGGCAGAAAAGAATTTTTTTGTACATTGATATTAGTGTTCTAATAAAAAGTCTCGCATTTGCAGGGCTTTTTATTAATGGTAAAAAATACAAACATTTCATTTCAATCCTTTAAGTAGCATATTTCTTGCGTATTCTACGCCAGCAGCCTCTTGCATTTCTTGCCAGCTTTCGTAAGTAGTATTTTCTTGGATAAAGCTCTCCCATTTTTCGTCTGGAATAGCCTCAAAATCTTCGTTTGATTCAATCTTGAACCCAGAAGTATTAAATAATTCAACAAGTTTGGACAGGTGATGCGACTTATGTTCATATCAAAATCGGCTGGTGTTACTTAGCGGTAGTATTAGATTTGTTTGCACGACGTGTGGTGTGCTTTAGTGTCTCAGACTCACCTGACAGTGTGCTGACTACTAAAGCCCTACAGATGGCGTATCAGACGAGACTTAAACCCAGTGGTGTCTTGTTTCACTCAGATCAAGGAACGCATTGCACTAGCAAGGCATACGCTGAATCTGTGTCTAGTTGTGAGGGCATGACACAAAGTATGAGCCGTCGTGGTAATCCACTACGGGCATGGCCCTCCGTCTTGCACTCGGGCAAAGCAGTGCTTTGCTAATCCTCGCTCATGGGACAACGCACCCACTGAGCGCTTCTTTAGAAGCTTTAAGACAGAATGGATGCCTAAGGGTGGCTACGAGGATACAGCTGAAGCGTCAAGTGCTATTAGCGATTATATCTGGGGTTACTACCAAACGGTAAGACCGCACAGCTTCAATCATTATTTATCGCCGGCTGAAAAAGAAAGACGTTACTTTAATCAAAACCTCTTATCAGGTGTCCTAAATTAGCTGACCAATACACCACCGTCAGTCAATTTGTATGGTTTATCAGCAGGCTTGGCTTGTTTAACTTGCGAGTCGGTCAATGGTTTTATTATTTTAGCCATTTTAAAGGTATCCTATTTTGAGGTATTAGTGGATACCTCGTAGAATACCTTTATTTTTAGGGTATGAAAAGGTATTTTAAGGTAGGGTGTGGTAGAGCATGGTAGAGTTCAGGCATTAAAAAACCCCACAGCGCGTGGCTTGTGGGGTAATTTGGGTGACTAAAGTATAGGTTAGTGGTGCGCCCACCAAGACTCGAAATAATAATATAAGTATATGATTTAATTTTTTTTAATAAAATATATTTTTGTGGATACTGTGTATTATACTGTATAAACAAAAAATGACGCAATTAGGCGTCATTTTTGTCTTTGTTCGTATCGTTTACTAGCGCATCGATCTTAACCTTTAACCATTTATTAGGCCGTCCTTCAAGATCAGATAACTGGTATCTGATTGAGCTAGTAATATTAGTGTCATACCTGAATCAATGACTACTCAACATGAAATTTCGTTTTCATCTATAAGATTTTTTTTACTACCTATAATTTACAAGCCATTCACATAGTATTTTGATATAATTTTATATCTAAATTACTAGCACTTTTGAGATTTTAAAATGGCAACCGCTGAGCAAATCAAAAACCTAGTGAGGGCTCATTACCAAAATGATACTGGCCGATTCCAGTCAATTTCTCTACAAATTGCTGCTAATGAGGCCAGATCTGGTCACCACAAGCTCGCTAAAGAACTAAAGTCTATCATTGATAAAGGCTCACCAATTCAAAAAAATTTTGATAAGAATGGGTTGAACCTTTCTGTTAAAGATGAGTTGGATGGAAGTCTTCAGCTGAAGTTTACTTCGGTCAGAAAGAACGAGATAGTTTTTTCTCCAACAGTTCAGGTACAGTTGGATAGGGTGATCACTGAACATAGTAATATTTCTAGTCTCAGAGAGTTTGGTCTGACCCCGCGTAGAAAATTACTCTTCCATGGTCTTCCAGGAACTGGGAAGACTATGTCTGCAGCTATGCTGGCTACTGAATTGAATATACCTTTTTATGCAATTTTACTCGATGGTTTGATGAGTAAATATATGGGTGAAACAGCAGCAAAATTAAGATCTATCTTCAATTTTATTTCTAGCAATACAGCAGTTTATCTTTTCGATGAATTTGATTCAATTGGCTCTTCTAGAGAGCAGGGAAACGATATAGGTGAAATAAAAAGGGTTTTAAATTCCTTTTTAGTCTTCTTTGAAGAAGAGCAGTCAGATAGTATAGTTATTGCAGCTACAAATAATATTGATTCTTTAGATAAAGCACTTTTTCGCCGTTTTGACGATATTATAGAGTTTGGTTTACCAGATCAGGAGGAAATAAGGTGTGTTATTAAAAATAAGTTTACACTTTTCAACTTCAAGTTAAAGGACTGGTCGGAGGTCTATGATAAAGCAAGAGGTTTAAGTTATGCTGAAATTTCTAAAGCCTGTGATGATGCTGCTAAAGAAGCTGTATTGAATAATAACAAAGTTGTAGATGAGAAGTTTCTGCTAAAATCTTTAAGTAATAAAACAAGATTCTAAAGAGTATCTGAATGATTAATAAAGCTCATCTATTTTATAATGCAAAAGAAACATATTCATATCATCCCCATGGAGGGGGTCCTAGATACCGTTTTCCTATTAAAAATAGGACTATGCATGGCAATGAATTATTGACTCGATTGACGGAATCCCTAACAGTAATCGAAAGAAAGACAGCAATTAATAGAAGTGATACCCAGACTCAGGTTCTTCCTTTGAGTAGTGATAAAGGTGTCTTTTTAAGTATTGTAAGTGATAAGAATGAAGAGCTTAGTGTCGATAAGTTCGACAACAGGTATTTTGAACTCAAAACATTAAAGTTAGAAGGTGATAGCCAAGTTCTAACATTTTACACGACTCAAAAAAACCAAGAGAAATTCAGTAAAAGTATTAAACAATTTATTGATGAGGATACTAAAGCTGGGAACCCTAAAAATCACCCAATGCTGAATAATATTTCCTTGATTAGAGCATCAACTTTAGAAGATCTCTGGACTGACGATTTATCTTTATTGCCATCTGGATCAAATGATATTGTCTGCTGTGAATTATGGATGACCTTTCGTAATGAAAGTGCAAAAGAAGAGTTTCAATCAGTACTCAATGACTACCTATACGAAAGTACGCTTAATATCTCCTCACTTTCTTTGCCTACCGTTACAGTATTCAAAGTTGAGGCTACAAGGGAAAGACTTGAAAGTTTAATAGCTAATTTCCCAAACGTAGTTGAATTAAGAAGATCGTCAGAGTCTCCTAATGTCTTTATTGACATGGATATGCCGTCCCAACATTTATTTACAGAGGATTTTAATCAACGTATAAATATGAACTGTAGTGAAGACCAAATATTTGTCAGCATACTTGATACTGGTGTTAACTATAATAACCGTCTGCTTAATAAGGTATGCAATGCAAGCTATAGTACATCATGGGATCCAAACTGGGATGATTATAGTGATAGTTCAATTTCCCCACTACAGCATTATCATGGCTCTTTTCAGGCTGGTGTAGCTGCTTTTGGTGCAAATATTCTAGATGATTTAGTTGGTACACATGCAATAGAAGTTACTCATGAAATTGAGTCGGGAAGAATCTTGCCGCCTCGAGGAGTTAACCCTAAAAGGCTTTATGGTGACGTAATGCTAGGTACAATAAGCAACTTGGTAATTGAGAGACCTAACAGTAAAAGAGTATATAGCCTAGCAGTTACAGATAATGAATGTGAGTGTGATGGGTATCCCACATCATGGTCTGCAGCTATAGATACTTTTTGCTATCAGAATTCAGAGCTATCTACTGATGTCTTTGTTATCTCAGCAGGAAATGCTTCTAATGTTCAAAAGGACTATTGGACAAATGCAAGAGCCGCTAAAATTCAGAACCCTGCTCAAGCGTGGAATGCTATCACTGTAGGAAGTTGTACTAAGCTTTACAATGTCACCAATCTTGTTAACCCAACAATCTGTTCAGCATTAGGGGATATCAATCCTACAACATCAAGTTCTCATGGTTGGGAATGGGATGGCTCCCCTTTTAAACCAGAAATACTGTGCGAAGGGGGGAATAGAATTATTGATAATGGTGTTATTGATTTTCACGAAGATTTAGCCCTGTTGACAGCTTCTGGTAAAACTCAAGGCAACGTATTTGGTTCACATACTGATACGAGCGCAGCTACTGCTGAAGCTTCGTACATGGCAGCAAAAATAATGGCTGCTTACCCTATGGCGACTGCTGAAACTATTCGAGGTCTGATAATTCATTCAGCTGAATGGTCTCAGCCTATTCTTGATGAGCTAAATAGATTGGCTCAGAGTCATCCTCAGAAGACCGTACTTAAGGAATATAAAAAAAATATACTTAGCGTATGTGGGTATGGGATACCCAATTTAGAAAAAGCGATTAATAGTAAAAATAATAGGTTGAGTCTGATTATTGAGTCCTCTATCAAGCCAGTCGATGATAATAATTTTAATCTTAACGAATTCAATATTCATGACCTGCCATGGCCAAAGCAAGTTCTCAGCCAATTGCCTTTAGACTCTACAGTAAAAATGACAATTACTTTGTCTTATTTTATTGAACCCAATCCGCGAGTATCAAATATAAAAAGCAAATATGTTTATAGATCTCATGGACTTTCTTTTAATCTGTGTAAACCTGGGCAACCAAGACAAGATTTCATTGAAAGTAATAACAGAAGTGATCGAAGAAGTGAAAACTATACCGAGCATAAATTTGATCATGGTTGGTTCTTTGGTAACTCATTACAGGGCAATGGGTGCATACACAAAGATTACTGGGAAGGAACTGCAGCCGATCTTGCAGAGACTTCTACTATCGTAGTCAAGCCTGTAACAGGATGGTGGAAACTTAATAAAGACAAAGAAAGATGCTCCAAATCAGTAAATTATTCGTTATTAGTGACACTTGAGGTAGATGATAATGATATTGATATTTATTCTGAAGTTGAAAATAAAATAAATACTCACGTAGGCAATGTAGTACCAATTCAAGTAAGTATATAAGTTGTTCGTTTAAATGACGCAATTAAGCGTCATTTTTGTCTTTATTGGTATCGTTTACTAACGCATCGATCTTAACCTTTAACCATTTATTAGGCCGTCCCTCAAGATCAGGTGGCGGTAAAAAGCCGGCATCACGCTTGCGATGAATTGTAGTATTAGATTCCCAACCAAATATTTCTTTGATGTCGCCTGTGGTGTAATACCTACCTATCATTTCAATCTCCTTTGTCTTCAATACTCTTGCAATCAATTATTCCAACTGAAGAAGGGCTTATATCGCTTCTTCAAGTCATGCGGTATAACAATCAGATCTTTCTCTATACGTAACTGGTTGCTCTAGCCTTACATTCTTCAAAATGTGTATGGGCCCAACTGATCGCTGCGCTCTCAAGATTCCCAATATCATCAGCATAGAACCATTTAGTTTGACACCATCCCCAATCGCTAAAGCAAATACTACCATCCGATGAAAAGTCATGAGGGGTAGGGGTGGCAAATTGTGCGAGGTAACCAACTTTACCGTTACGCTGCAGCTCTTCAGCAATACAATCATCACCTTCTATATCATTAGGTAGTTGAAGTAAACTACAAACGTCATTACAACCGAATATAGCGTCTGTTAAGTCTTCGCTAAGCGTGTCGGCTAAGCACATATAAATAGGTATCATTTTTTCACAGCGCACATTCGCGGTGTAAGTTTCATCTATTAATTTTTTTCTACTATGATTCATGATCAACTCCTAATACCTATTTTCAGTCTTTATCGCTACTAAGCGGTTTGTATCATCAGTTATTGGATTATTTTTTCTTTACATTGAGAGCAGAGATGCACCTTCGATGAAAGAGATTGAGATAGGTGTTTACTAACTCTCTAAGCTCTATCACGTTGAAGTTCGCGATGGTTGTAACGAGACCTGCCAAATGCTTTACGATCATTTTGATTTGCTGCCCAGGACATACCGCCGATTGGTCTACTGTTTCTACCAGCCATGTATTTTTTCTTAGCAACATCAAACTGTTTTTGTAGACGCTTGGCTATGTATGGTTCGTCAGCTAAATTAAGACTCAGGATACGTAGTGGGTCTCCGATTAGGCGATATTCAACGACACTCTGACCGTTACCCAAAAGAGAGATAGCATCTTTGGATTCAAAGATTTTGTCGTCTACTTTCAATTTGTGTTTGCCACCGCTATCAGCGACAGCGACAACTGCATCAGTCCACATACCAAACTGTTTACCGTCTCTGCCTTCAGAGACGTCTTTAGTGAATAGGTGAGCATATGACGATACGAAGTTGCGCATTGAACCTGCCAGCTTTTTGGCCAATGCATCATTAACGGTAGCAGTCTGCCAGCGGCCAGCGATGAACTCATGAACATTACTGCGATCAAGCTCTACCTCAAATGGAGCAGTGCGTTTAACTTTGCAGGCATAGAATGCTTGGTTGTCGTCGGCATCCGATGTGATCACTTGAGCGCCAAACGTACCATCAGGAAACTTGCGTACTGAGTTCAGGTTTAGTTTGATGTGTAAGTTCATTGGTTGCCTCCAGCAGCGTATAAGCGCATTTCAGCGAGTTTTTGATTGGCGTAAGCGTTCTGCTTTCTGAACTCTATGAGCTCAGGGCTATCGATTGAGCTCATGCGCGGCTCAAGCGTTGATGTCGCTACGTCTTGCTCGGCTTGGCTGAGCAGGTAGCTATTGCAGCCAGTGATGTTGCCGACTACTACGAGCGACATACCTACTGCCAGTCCTGCAGCGATATGCGCACCGCCTGACTTTATTTGGTTGAGTAGTGCTAAGTGTTGTGCCATAATCCTTTCACTCCTTGTTGAGTAAAGCCCTGTGTTCTTGGTCGGATGTCAGGGCTTTTTATTGTCTAAAATTTGGTGCTGCTAGATGATTTTGATCAGGTCGTTGCTAGATGATAAATTAATATTACTACCAAAAGTAGTATTATGCAACTTAAAATAGCTCAATAACCTACTAAAAGTAGTGTTTATTTATCGTTTAATTATTTGAAGGAACAAAAAAACCCGCGCAAGGCGGGCTATAGAATTATGATTTAATCAATCCTTTATATAAATAAACATAAGTAAGATAATCGTTGCTAATAGTATGGGGTGGTGATACATTCTAAGCTCACGTCATCTACCTATTAAGGCTATTTTTATGAAGCTATTATCAGCGTTTTTCGTATCTATGTTAATGATGGCGCCAGTAATGCAGGCGAATGCTCAGAACTACCCTTGTTCTAAAAGTATGGGCGGTGTATCGCATTGTAAGGATGGTAAGTTTGTTTGTAATAATGGCAAAATTAGCCAGTCTAAGAAGGTTTGTAGTGAGTAGGTTATGATTAGTTAACAAGCAATAGAAAACCGCCCTAAAATGGGGCGGTTTTTTTATTTCTTAGGCTGATCTTTTGGTTGATGTCTGAAATCGATGGTTCTGTGTCGCACACGATAATCAAGCCCTGACGTAGGATGTTGGTGATGGCTATAGAAAGCAAAGCTTGATATCGGGCAATTTGTAAAACCTTTTGCTTTCGAGATAGGTATTTCATCTTTATCAAGATCCTCTATCTCTAGCTGCTGGCTATCTAGATCTTTTATATCATTTTGCCATCCATCTGTTATCTTTTTTTGGTTTATGTTCGTTTTGGTGATATATATAAGCAATCCACCTTCAGTTTGATTGTCTAACCCCGTAGAATATCTATGAAGTAGTTGTTTGAGCCCTTTATAATGGTAACCCTTGTCTTGTCGTATCTTACCTTCACCTAACCACATATAATTCGTGTAAGGGTAAGTTACAACTATATCGCAATGCCCATTAACGTTAGGGTCATGAGCTGCTTCCCAACCCATCAATTCCAAACCATTGCAAATCGAAACATTGATTAAATTTTCTCCGTTCTTGGGGTTGTCTTCAACCATAGAGTCATAGTATATGTTTTTAGCTCTACTAAATTGATCGATAATACGATCTATATCTCGATTTACCTTATCTACAAAATCATTATAGTCAGTAATATGAGGCCTTATTGATTCTTCGTTGATTTTCGTTGAAGAAAGTGTTGCATTTGAGAGTTGTCTAGGCACTTGTTGTCCCCATATATCTTTCAGAAGGCTTAAAGAAAGTCACAACCTGTATGCCAAAATCCTCTAGTGTTAATTTTTCACCTGTATGAGGGTTGTAGTACTCTTTTTTTCTCATATCTTCGATAATTTCTTGTTTGTCAGGTACCTCTATATATATACCTTCAGTAGGTTCTAAAGCCTCAAACTCCTGATTTAGTATACTAATAGGTGGTCTAGTAAGGTAGAAGACAGCATCATAAAATGTGTCTTCATCTACTACTGGACTAACACGATATAAGTCATCAAAGTTTAAATGGCTTTTTGTTTCTGGACCCACAGATACATAATCGATAATTGCAAAGCAGACAGCCTGCATATCTTTGTTAACAGTAGGATTATTGGAAATCAGAATTTTGATTTCTTTTATTTCTGAGGATTTCATAGTATCGCCGTCATGAAATGAGTTTGTCTATTGCAAAATCTAAATCGTTTTCATTGCGAGATTCTTTGATAAAAGCATCGAATAGATGTTTGTTATTAGAGGAAGTAATATTAATATAGCTACTTTTCAGTGAAATCTCTAGATGATTTCTGTTATTCCTATAAAATTTACTGGTGATTTTGTAGGGAGTAATATCATTATTTAAAGGTATTTTTTGATCTTTATCTTTCTCTTGACGAACACCTTTTGCTCCTTCTTTATGATAAGGTGCGCTACGTAGGTCTATGCATGATTTTCTTGCACCCTCTTCATGTGTTGTACCTGATGGAGTTTCAAAAGTAATTCGAATGACACCGTTAGTTCCATCTTCTGGTAATTTATAGAAGGTACGTATCTTAGGGAAAAAATCGATAGCCGTATCTTTATCTAAACTAATCCGTAAATCCTTCTTCAAGAATTGTAGTAGTTGACTTTTTGAAGACATGGCTTGTAGATGACCAAGAATACTTGCTTGATCAACTCCTAATATAATGCGGTTTTTAGTCTTGTCCAGTATCAAAAAATCATAGCATTTTAAGTACTTTGATACGACGGCTATAATTTGATCATATTCCTCAAACATTCCTTTTTTAAACGCTTTTTTTATTTCAGCTGAGGTAAGATTTTTTCTAACCTTGACTTTGCGACCTGTACTGAACTGGTATAGAGTTCTTTTACCTGATAGTGTTGTCTTCTTCATACATGCATACTTTGTCTTGTCTTTTGAAGCAGCTGAAAAGCTTGTTTCTAATGCTGTTTCTATCTGTCTAATGTTATCTTGCTCTGGATAAATCGAGATCATCTTATCATCAAAGGAGACGTGTTCAGACAGAAGCTCTATTACTATCTTATGTAACTTAGTTAAGTCTGTTTCCGACTTATTTTTCAGAACATTGGCTTTAATGCCATCAATATTTCTACCAGTAAAGCTTTCGCTAGCTTTTTTGCACGCTGTGCGCACTTCGTATAGCACTAAAGCACGATCCTCTAACTCTGTTAAAATATCACAAATACTGCTTTGTAGTATTTCTATCTCTTGCTCTGTCATAGTAATCATCTCTTATTTTAATTTCACTTTAGTAATATACACATATAACTTTTTAACATATGTCTTGTAAAAAATTGGCAGACTGCTTGGTTTTAGTATTTATAGTGTTTCATGATATGCAAAGCTTCAACCCAGCCTCCACAGCCTCACTCAAGTCAGCCCCCTTCTTAATGCTATAAGGCACGTTTGGGGTCAGGCCGTCTTTCTTCAGAGACGCTTCAGCAGCCTTATTAAGCGGCGTACCAATAGAAGAGTCTTCGATATAGCCGAAAGGTTGAAAATACACTTCAATGCCAAAATCTGGATAATAGACACATGAGATCTCGCCATCTGCAGTGAACGGATAGGGCGTATCATGATCAACGGGCCAGAACGCTTCGTGCACCGTGACACCACCAGAAACAAATTGACTAGCGTAACTATCATCTTGAATAGGAGAGCATGCAGCTAACGATAAGGCAGCTATACTAATTAACCACCTGGGCATATTGACTCGCATGGTACTCCGTCTTTGTCTCTATCTAGTCGTTTATTACCACACTCCAATGCCTGCTTAGCTTGCTCACAGTTAGCCATTTGGCCGCAGGTACTAGGCAAACTTTTACATTGAGCGCCTCCAGCATCTTTGACAAATAGCGGATGGTCAACCTCAACAGATTCTTTTAAAACCGCATTGCTCTGAAATGGGTTGTCTATCGTAGTAACGCTGGCATTGGACGATAAAGCGAACAAAGATACTGTCGCGACTAGTATGAATTTTTTCATGGGTGAAATCCTTTTCTATAAAATTCATTTTATATATATTTTTTTTGGAATTTTACAATCTAAAAAATATTGTTTTGCATGATCGTCATTAAAGAGTCTAGATTATCCCAACCTAAATCTACAATTTTCGTTGTTAGATGTTTTATACTCTCGGCAGGTAGCTCTCGAAGCGCATCAATCATTGAGCCTTTCTGTTCATTAGGTAAGGTAGACGAGAGAATCAGGGATTCCAAAAGTGATCTAAATTGCTCAGCTTCAAACTTTATGGTTACCACTCCCAAAATGGCAGACAAGCCACCGTCATCTGCAAGAAAGTCCATACCAATATGAGTAATAGAAGATAAATTGGGTTGAGCGTTGTAATCTCCAACTGTGTTAGGCATTAATATGCTTTTCTCAGAAATTAAACAGTGGTCTTGGAGGTAAGCTAAATTGGCAACAAATTTACGATAAATGTCAGTTCCATACTCATATTTTTCGCTCAAATCTATGGGAGAAGGATAGACCTCACTCAGTTCTGTTAGAATCTCTAATTGCATATCTCTATCTAAAAGCATAATCCTATCCTTATGTTATTCAAAATCTGCTGCTTCACGATAGGTACACCATCCTAATGGTAGTGTGTCGACTGGCTTAGAAAAATTGAGAAAGTGGCGTACCCAGTGATATTCGAATGGTTTCACAGTGACCTTATCTATATTTAGTTACTTTACTGTCAACGATCCCAACAAGCGTACATTCACCCATAGGTATTATCTTTTGATCAGGCCATTCTGGATTCAGCGGTTTTAAGTACATATCTTCAGGACCGTCACCAATAATTAACTGCTTAAAAGTGGCTTGCTTATCATCATTGCAGTGTATAACCACTAAGTCGCCATCTTTCAAATCCCATGGTGTTATCTCAGGTTCAACGTAGATGATGTCATCAGGTTTAAATTCAGGCCACATGCTACGTCCTTGAATTATCAATCCAAATGCACGCTTAGATAGACTCTGTGGTCTTGGTATCCACTCAATCACGTCATCTATTGTCACTGGCATTACATCCGAAAAACTACCAGCCGCTACCCAGCTTATTACAGGTATGTATCCATCCATTCCATAATCAACTGGAACCCTTTGCGTGCCTTCAGGATCATTGAGCTCTGCACCATTTGGAGAAGTGCTACTTTGCATAGTATTGATTTTAGATTTTAGGTCACTCACGGTGGGTATTTCTACTGTTGCTTCACCGTAATCAAGATATCCAGACGATGTTCCTAGAGCGTCACTTATACTTTTTAGGCCTTTACTTCTAGGTTTAGCGAACCCCTCGCTGTAACGTCTAATCATCTCATAACTAATACCAGTTTTATTGCTTAACGCATTTCTATCTAAGTTTCTTTCACTCATCAACTCATTAAGTCTTTTAGCAAAGTCCGGATGCTTAACTTCTAGCTCACTCATTTCTTTCTACCTCCAGTAGTAAATTACATTCTAAGTCATAAGAGCTCTTGCGTCACCACTATTAAAAGTAGTATTATTACTACTAAAAGTAGTATTGAGGAGGAAGAAATGATTTCAAAAACCCCATTAGAGCAAGCTTTTGATATTTTGGGTAATCCCGCTCAACTTGCATATGCACTAGATATAACACCTTGGGCTGTCTACAAATGGAATATTAACCGTGCACCCAAAGATCGGTGTTTAGACATTCAGGATTTGACAAACAATCAAGTAACAGCTGAGCAACTACGTCCAGATATTAATTGGGATTACGAGCGCAAGCAGAGAGACCTAGCTAAGCAGCTCGAACCAGCCTAACCCTAAATCAAAAGATACAGAAGGATAGCCTTTAACAAAACGTGCAAATGAATAGGAAAAATACGATGGACGTAATCGACACCGCGCACAAAACGGTTCACAACGCTGCACATGGCGGTTCAGCTGCACTGGCAACACGCTTAGGCATGTCAGTGACTATCTTGAATAACAAAGTCAATCCGCATGCAAAAGCGCATCATCTGAGACTAGATGAGGCACTCGCTATTATGGAATTCACTGGTGATCACAGCATCATACAAGCCATGGCGCATCGTCTAGGTGGCGTGTACTGCGAAGTTAGTAGCGCTACTAAAAAAGATGATCTCATCATGACTGCACTGTCCGCGTCTGCCTGCCAAGGCGATGTTATGACTGAGCTGCACCAAGCACTTGAAGACGGCCAGATAAGCTGTGATCAACGCGTCGCACTAAAGGCGAAGATTCAAACAGCATTGTCTGAGCTGCAAGCCCTTGGTCAGCACGTTGACGAAAAGCACGCCAGCGACAACCCGCACATCGTTGCACGCTGGGGAGCTGAAAAAGCTCAGGATGGTAACCAGTGAAGCCTCTTTCTCAGATGGGTCTCGAAGACGACGATTTTTTACCCATGCAGGCATATATCAAAGCATTGCAACAAAAGCGAGAAAACGAACAAAAACATCGAGACCAAATCACGTTGATAAGTCAAAAAGAAAGCTTCGCCAAAAAGATTGCCGATGCGGTTGTTTACGCCACATTCCTTTCAGGCTTTGTTGCTTGCATCCTCTTGATCATTATCTTCAGATTCGGGCAATAAAAAACCCCAATCAGTTGCACCTGATCGGGGTTTTGCATCTTACATAAAACTCAATACAAAGGAGATTATGCCATGAAACTACCAAAGCTACAACAACACAAAGAGCTGAAGCATGCAGTAGATGCTAAAGAGCTTTATCGGTCATTGGGGCTCAATACAGCTCATTGGGCCAAATGGCATGCACGCAATATAGACAGTAATGAGTTTGCCATCAAAGGGACCGATTACCAAGGGTTCACCCAATGGGTGAACGGCAACAAAACGCAAAATTATCTACTTTCTATCGAATTTGCAAAAAAGCTGGCCATGCAAGTTAAGACTGAAATGGGCGAGCGAGTTAGAAACTACTTTTTAGAGTGTGAGCGCCGCATGTCACCTTCAATCACACAGCAGCCGGCAGTCGCATTGCCTCAGAACTATATCGAAGCATTAGAAGCTCACTTGCAAGCTGTAAAAGAGAAAACAGCATTAGAGCATCAACTACAGATCAGCCAGCCAAAAATTGATTTTCATGACACTGTTGCCGCAAGCAGTGTCCTTGTCACGATATCTGATGTGGCCAAAAAACTAAACATGTCGGCTCAAGCACTGAATGTGAAGTTGATTGAACTTGGTGTATATGACAAGCGGCGGTTGCCAAAGAAAGTATTTAACCACTGGTTTCTTCAAAAAAGCTATGGACAGATGAAACTTACGAAACAAGGCCGTGATCGTAATCTGATCACCCAAGCAGGCCAGATTTACATCATCGACTTGATATCAGAGCAAATGAAGCTGGTAAGCGGAAAGGAGGCAGTGTAATGCATTATATCGCACACAACTTTAGCGACTGGGATAGCAGCACGCTTCATATGACGCGCACTGAGCGCAGTATCTATTTTGACTTGCGATCACTGTATCTACTACAAGAAAAGCCCATTGATGGTGGCGATATGGCACTGCTGCAGCGTCGTGTACGTGCCACCAATGATGAAGAAAAAGCAGCGCTAACTTTTGTCCTCAAAGATAAGTTCAAGAAGACTGGAAAATTATATAAGCGTCCAGAATGGGACAAAATAATTAGTGGCTATCACTACCAAGCCATATCAAGTGCGACCAAAGAAATGATCAAGCGGTTGTCAGATGCTGGCGAGACTGTCGCCGCCAATGCGGGCGTACTTAATATACGTGTTGCCTATATTGAAAAGTTTGGCCATGACGAACACACACGAATCACGAACAGAGCGAACGCCAAGACTAACAAAGCGAACGAGGGCGAACGCCATCACGAACGCACGAACGCGAAAGCGAACGATGACGAAAATCAGGATGAACGCGAAAGCGAACAGCTAAGTGCACGGGAACGCAGTAAACGCGAACGCAAATATATGGTTGAAAAGCTTAAAGCTGCTGGGGAGTCTGTCACGCTAAAGACAGCTATAGCAATGCTTAGAGCTTTATACGGTAAACATTTTAACGGTGACGCATTAACAGATATGCAAGAAGACGAACGGACGAACGCGAAAGCGAACGCCAATATAAATAATGACGAACGAATGGGTGAACAGCAAAGCGAACAAGCGAACCAAATCACGAACAAAGCGAACGCGCAAAATTCATCACATAACCAAGAACCAGAAACCACTAACCATAAACCATCAACCAATAACCAAGTGAGTGAGGGCACACACACAAGCCTGGTGACTGTTGGTGGTTCTTTTGAGGACAGTTTTGAGCTGACTCAGCAAACAGAGGAAGACATTAGGCTGGCAGAGCAAAAGAGCCTAAATGCTCAGGTACCAGTCCAAGCCGAACAAATACGTAGCCAGCATGCAGATGATATCGAGAACTGGATAGCGCCATCAATAGATACGATGCGCGGCGAACTATTCCGTGCCGGCAAGATGATGCAGCTGACTGATGACCAGTACGAGTTGCACATTGAAGAATTCAAAGCACATTACGCTGAGCAGGCTCTACGTGGTAATCCAATAATCACTGAATCAAATCGTAAAGCTAAGCTTCGTAAGTGGTTAGCAGGCGAGATAGATAAACAAAAAATCACTCAAGCACGTCAGGAAAAGGCGAAAGGACGCTTTACCACAGATAACGAAGACTGGACCGGTACCACTGCCAAAAACGCTTCAGATTTTGATAGTGATCTGCCTCCTATTTACCATCCAAGCCATCAAACTGCTAAGGCCGATGACAACATGCCACTGTTTTTGAATGGCTGTAAGCGCATGCCTTTACCTGGTATGACCAATCCTGAGACTGAGGCTTATGTAGATAGATATGTTCAACCTGGCGAAGCTCGAGTAGTAGCTTATGACAGGTTATTGGTAGAAATGAAAGAGGCAGTATGAGCACATCGGACCAAAAGCTATCTACAAAACAGGCAGAAAAAATAGAAGTAGGGCGTGGCGCTTGGAAGTTTGAGCGCTGGCTAAACAAGCAAAAGACAGAGAAAGAGCTGGCTGATATTGAATATAAAAAGAATCATCCAAACCGTTACTTTGTCGCTTTTGTGAAAGTAAGCTTGCCACGCGCAACATTGCCAGAACACTTATGGCCAACAGTAATTAACGACACATTGTTGTTTGAGCAGCCAGAGCCGCTAACTTTTGAAGACATTATGCGTGTGGCTAATAAAGCATGGATTCTTGCAGATAGGATTGAGCTGACCAACTTTTATGAAATGAATGCCAGTGACTTTGCTGCGTTTGTTGGTGATGAGGCTGGCTGGGCGGTAATAGAGGAATGAAAGGGCATAAAAACTAACGACAAACCAATTAGAGGAGAATGTGGTTTTGGCTAAAAAACGCGGTATCAGCTGGACAGATATAGCTTCCACCAGTGTTGGTAAGATCAACGCGCACAAAGTATCTGAATTATGGACAACCAAGCAAGCGACCAAAAAAAGTAAGTACGGTAACGTGAAGACGATCGTTGATGGTATTAAGTTTCACAGCAAAGGTGAAAGTGAGCGTTATATCTTTTTAAAGCTCAAAGAGCGCGCCGGTAGGATTAGAGACTTACGCTTACAAGTGCCTTATGAGCTCATTCCCAAAAGCAGAAACGAGGCTGGCAAGGCAATTAGAGCGGTGACTTATAAAGCCGACTTTGTTTATATCGATACCAGGACCGGCTGTGAAGTGGTAGAAGATTTTAAGGGCACGCGTACGCAGGATTACATCAATAAAAGTAAGCACATGAAAGAAAAATACGGTATCGAAATATACGAAACTGATCAGACCCATCTAAAGGAAGGTAGATTGTGAGGAGGTTGATACTAACCTTGCAATTAAGGTCCATGTAAAAAAGCTTGATGAGAATTAGACAATAAAAAGCGCCAATGTTGGAAGCATTGACGCTTTTGAATACATAGTTTGTTCTGAGTAGCTAAGCATCTTAATTATATGAACATTGCCAGTATTTTGCAATGTATGACGCTCAGGGGGAACAGTGGCTAAACGATCAGGATATACAAGGCGTGATATTAAAAATATTGGTGGTGTGTCAGAAAGTATGCTGAAGAAATAAAGGAGGGTGACAGCCAAAGCAAGATGATATATTTGAGGTTAT
>NZ_JBHZRK010000024.1:0-5319 GCF_043641605.1 Psychrobacter piscatorii
TAACCCAGTTAACCTGTTGAAACAAATTAAAATAAAGCTTGACAATTCAAATCATTATGATAAGATAGTCGGCTCGCTAGATAGCTTAACCGGCAACGGAAAAGGCGAAAAGCGAAAGATTTACCCTATATATCGATGACTGGACGACAGTGATTGAGACTATTTAAAAGCATAACTAAAGAACAACTTGTGTGGATTTTTGCTGATTCAGAATGCTAAAAAATAAAGTTGACTATCTTTTCTTTTCGGGAAGATTATTAACTATAAAAATTATCATTTAAGACAGCAGAAAAACTCAAAGTTAATTCATTACGAACATAATTTTTAGCGATTTTGCCAGATTAGATGAGCCAAGTTTAGAAGCTTCTTTAAAGAGCTTCATAGCAAGATTAAACTGAAGAGTTTGATCATGGCTCAGATTGAACGCTGGCGGCAGGCTTAACACATGCAAGTCGAGCGGAAACGATGATAGCTTGCTATCAGGCGTCGAGCGGCGGACGGGTGAGTAATACTTAGGAATCTACCTAGTAGTGGGGGATAGCACGGGGAAACTCGTATTAATACCGCATACGTCCTACGGGAGAAAGGGGGCAACTTGTTGCTCTCGCTATTAGATGAGCCTAAGTCGGATTAGCTAGATGGTGGGGTAAAGGCCTACCATGGCGACGATCTGTAGCTGGTCTGAGAGGATGATCAGCCACACCGGGACTGAGACACGGCCCGGACTCCTACGGGAGGCAGCAGTGGGGAATATTGGACAATGGGGGAAACCCTGATCCAGCCATGCCGCGTGTGTGAAGAAGGCCTTTTGGTTGTAAAGCACTTTAAGCAGTGAAGAAGACTCTTCGGTTAATACCCGGAGACGATGACATTAGCTGCAGAATAAGCACCGGCTAACTCTGTGCCAGCAGCCGCGGTAATACAGAGGGTGCAAGCGTTAATCGGAATTACTGGGCGTAAAGCGAGCGTAGGTGGCTTGATAAGTCAGATGTGAAATCCCCGGGCTTAACCTGGGAACTGCATCTGAAACTGTTAGGCTAGAGTAGGTGAGAGGGAAGTAGAATTTCAGGTGTAGCGGTGAAATGCGTAGAGATCTGAAGGAATACCGATGGCGAAGGCAGCTTCCTGGCATCATACTGACACTGAGGCTCGAAAGCGTGGGTAGCAAACAGGATTAGATACCCTGGTAGTCCACGCCGTAAACGATGTCTACTAGTCGTTGGGTCCCTTGAGGACTTAGTGACGCAGCTAACGCAATAAGTAGACCGCCTGGGGAGTACGGCCGCAAGGTTAAAACTCAAATGAATTGACGGGGGCCCGCACAAGCGGTGGAGCATGTGGTTTAATTCGATGCAACGCGAAGAACCTTACCTGGTCTTGACATATCTAGAATCCTGCAGAGATGCGGGAGTGCCTTCGGGAATTAGAATACAGGTGCTGCATGGCTGTCGTCAGCTCGTGTCGTGAGATGTTGGGTTAAGTCCCGCAACGAGCGCAACCCTTGTCCTTAGTTACCAGCGGGTTAAGCCGGGAACTCTAAGGATACTGCCAGTGACAAACTGGAGGAAGGCGGGGACGACGTCAAGTCATCATGGCCCTTACGACCAGGGCTACACACGTGCTACAATGGTAGGTACAGAGGGCAGCTACACAGCGATGTGATGCGAATCTCAAAAAGCCTATCGTAGTCCAGATTGGAGTCTGCAACTCGACTCCATGAAGTAGGAATCGCTAGTAATCGCGGATCAGAATGCCGCGGTGAATACGTTCCCGGGCCTTGTACACACCGCCCGTCACACCATGGGAGTTGATTGCACCAGAAGTGGATAGCTTAACCGTAAGGGGAGCGTTCACCACGGTGTGGTTGATGACTGGGGTGAAGTCGTAACAAGGTAGCCGTAGGGGAACCTGCGGCTGGATCACCTCCTTATAGACGCATTCGGTCAGCAAGAATTCACAACAAGTTGTTCTTTAGTTTAAGCTTACGTTTTAACAAACGTATTAGGGTCTGTAGCTCAGCTGGTTAGAGCACCGTGTTGATAACGCGGGGGTCAGTGGTTCGAGTCCACTTAGACCCACCATTTTATAATGGGGCCATAGCTCAGTTGGTAGAGCGCCTGCCTTGCACGCAGGAGGTCAACGGTTCGACTCCGTTTGGCTCCACCACTACATACGGTTAAGCTTAGAGTGCTAAATAAAATAGGTATCAAATAGAAACAAGTGATTTGCACAAGATTACTTCTTTCTGTTTTATACAGAACCTGTTATTCGACGAGAATACAGGAACTATTTAAAAACATAGATATGAGTCTGGGTTAGTGATGACATGTTCACGTGTCGTCATTAACCTTAATAACTCACCTCTTAACGACATCAGTTGTTATCCCAGGGGTGAGTTATTAAAAAAGTAAAGAGAACTGAATCAAGCGTATAAACATAGGTGATATCGTTATCATAATTAGATTGTATGACACTTAGAAGTCGAAAGACTACTTGGGGTTGTATGGTCAAGTAATGAAGCGCACATGGTGGATGCCTTGGCAGTCAGAGGCGATGAAAGACGTGACAGCCTGCGATAAGCTTCGGGGAGGCGGCAATATCCTGTGATCCGGAGATTTCTGAATGGGGAAACCCACTTACCATAAGGTAGGTATCCTAATTTATTAGGAAGCGAACGAGGGGAAGTGAAACATCTCAGTACCCTTAGGAATAGACATCAATTGAGATTCCCCTAGTAGCGGCGAGCGAACGGGGAGAAGCCGATTAGTGCTAATGTAGAAGAACAGCGTGGGAAAGCTGACCGTAGTAGGTGATAGTCCTGTATTCGAAACATTAGCGTTAACATATTAAGTAGAGCGGGGCACGAGAAATCCTGTTTGAAGATGGGGGGACCATCCTCCAAGGCTAAATACTCCTGACTGACCGATAGTGAACCAGTACCGTGAGGGAAAGGCGAAAAGAACCCCTGTGAGGGGAGTGAAATAGAACCTGAAACCGTGTGCGTACAAGCAGTGGGAGCCCACTTGTTGGGTGACCGCGTACCTTTTGTATAATGGGTCAGCGACTTATATTCTGTAGCAAGGTTAACCGTTTAGGGGAGCCGTAGGGAAACCGAGTCTTAATAGGGCGAATAGTTGCAGGGTATAGACCCGAAACCGAGTGATCTATCCATGAGCAGGTTGAAAGTGCCGTAACAGGCACCGGAGGACCGAACCCACTGTCGTTGAAAAGCCAGGGGATGACTTGTGGATAGGGGTGAAAGGCTAATCAAACTCGGTGATAGCTGGTTCTCCCCGAAAGCTATTTAGGTAGCGCCTCGGACGAACACCATTGGGGGTAGAGCACTGTTTCGGCTAGGGGGTCATACCGACTTACCAAACCGATGCAAACTCCGAATACCGATGAGTGATATCCGGGAGACACACGGTGGGTGCTAACGTCCATCGTGGAGAGGGAAACAACCCAGACCGCCAGCTAAGGCCCCAAATTCCTAGTTAAGTGGGAAACGAGGTGGGAAGGCATAGACAGCTAGGAGGTTGGCTTAGAAGCAGCCATCCTTTAAAGAAAGCGTAATAGCTCACTAGTCGAGTCGGCCCGCGCGGAAGATGTAACGGGGCTCAAACTAGGAGCCGAAGCTGCGGATTTGAATTTGTTTTCAAGTGGTAGGGGAGCGTTGTGTAAGCCTGTGAAGGTGTGTTGTAAAGCATGCTGGAGGTATCACAAGAGCGAATGCTGACGTGAGTAACGATAATGCGAGTGAAAAGCTCGCACGCCGGAAGATCAAGGGTTCCAGTCCAACGTTAATCGGGGCTGGGTGAGTCGACCCCTAAGGCGAGGCCGAAAGGCGTAGTCGATGGGAAATCGGTTAATATTCCGATACTTGTTTATAATGCGATGGAGGGACGGAGAAGGTTATGTCAGCCTGGCGTTGGTTGTCCAGGTGAAAGGATGTAGGTTTATAGCTTAGGTAAATCCGGGCTATTCTATACCGAGATCTGATAGCAAGTCTTACTTGTAAGACGAAGTGGCAAATACCATGCTTCCAGGAAAAGCTTCTAAGCAATAGTTATAAACGAATCGTACCCTAAACCGACACAGGTGATCAGGTAGAGAATACCAAGGCGCTTGAGAGAACTCTGCTGAAGGAACTAGGCAAAATGGTACCGTAACTTCGGGAGAAGGTACGCTGTTGGTGGTGATAGGACTTGCTCCTTGAGCTGCTGGCAGTCGCAGATACCAGGCTGCTGCAACTGTTTATTAAAAACACAGCACTCTGCAAACACGAAAGTGGACGTATAGGGTGTGATGTCTGCCCGGTGCTGGAAGGTTAATTGATGGGGTTAGCGTAAGCGAAGCTCTTGATCGAAGCCCCAGTAAACGGCGGCCGTAACTATAACGGTCCTAAGGTAGCGAAATTCCTTGTCGGGTAAGTTCCGACCTGCACGAATGACATAATGATGGCAGCGCTGTCTCCAGCAGAGACTCAGTGAAATCGAAATCGCAGTGAAGATGCTGTGTACCCGCGGCTAGACGGAAAGACCCCGTGAACCTTTACTACAGCTTTACATTGAACTTTGACCTGACTTGTGCAGGATAGGTGGGAGGCTTTGAAACCGAGACGCTAGTCTTGGTGGAGCCAATCTTGAAATACCACCCTGGTCATGTTGGGGTTCTAACTCAGGTATAACAATACCGAGGACAATGTATGGTGGGTAGTTTGACTGGGGCGGTCTCCTCCTAAAGAGTAACGGAGGAGTACGAAGGTGCGCTCAGACCGGTCGGAAATCGGTCGTAGAGTATAAAGGCAAAAGCGCGCTTAACTGCGAGACCCACAAGTCGAGCAGGTACGAAAGTAGGTCTTAGTGATCCGGTGGTTCTGTATGGAAGGGCCATCGCTCAACGGATAAAAGGTACTCTGGGGATAACAGGCTGATACCGCCCAAGAGTTCATATCGACGGCGGTGTTTGGCACCTCGATGTCGGCTCATCTCATCCTAGGGCTGAAGCAGGTCCTAAGGGTATGGCTGTTCGCCATTTAAAGAGGTACGCGAGCTGGGTTTAGAACGTCGTGAGACAGTTCGGTCCCTATCTACCGTGGGCGTTGGAAATTTGAGAGGATCTGCTCCTAGTACGAGAGGACCAGAGTGGACGAACCTCTGGTGTTCGGGTTGTCATGCCAATGGCATTGCCCGGTAGCTACGTTCGGATGGGATAACCGCTGAAAGCATCTAAGCGGGAAGCCCACCTCAAGATTAGATTTCCCTAAAGAGCCGTTCAAGACTAGGACGTTGATAGGCAGGGTGTGGAAGCGCAGCGATG
>NZ_JBHZRK010000025.1:0-4885 GCF_043641605.1 Psychrobacter piscatorii
TAACCTCAAATATATCATCTTGCTTTGGCTGTCACCCTCCTTTATTTCTTCAGCATACTTTCTGACACACCACCAAATAATATACTTGAAATCAGGTATCTTACATTTGAGTCTGAAATATTTATATCTTACTCAGCTCAATAGAATATAAAAAGCCCAGTAATATAACATTACTGGGCTTTTTTAAAGCAAATGATTTTTTAATGACTCTTAGTAAGACAGCTCAGCACGGCGGTTTTGGGCATAGGCGTCTTCGGTGTTGCCAGCCGCTGCAGGACGTTCTTCACCATAGCTAATGACACGGATGTTGTTGGCAGCGACACCCTGAGCAGCGAGGTAATTGCGTGCTGCTTGGGCACGGCGCTCACCGAGTGCCATATTGTATTCACGGCTACCACGTTCATCAGTATGACCTGCGATAACCACACCAGCTGCTGGATTTGAGTTTAATAGGCTCACATGTTGGTTAAGGACACTCGCCGCTTGCGCAGTGATTTCGCTGCTATCAAAAGCAAAATAGACAACCGCTTGTAAGTTTTCAGCACCAGTAATGACAGCGGCTGAGTTATCAACGATGACGGCACCATTGTAGCCAACCTGACCACCTGGAATGCCTAGCGGCGCGACCACAACTTCTGAGGTAGCACGTTTAGTCGCACAACCTGTAGTGATTGCAACGGCGCTTGATAGTACAGCTAAAACAGCGATCTTAGAAAAACTGATTGACATGACGAGCTCCTAAAATTTTAATTAAATTTATTTTTTAAACTGCTTACGATAAAACTCAGGCAATCTTTATCCATCATATACTAACTGTTAATTTATGTAAGTATTTTTACTGTAAATAACGATAGATAGATATGTAACGTATCACCAGCGGTGTTTACCCCAGTTTTCAGGATTGGCCCAGTAATCAGCATTGAGCCAATTCGGTAGCTGTTTATAATCATATAAATTGAATTGCCAAAGCGTCGCTGATACAGTGGACGACGTTATGGATTCAATATCACTAATATCTAAAGAGGGCTCACTTAAGATATCAAATGGTGTAAATCCATAAGGTTTCAAATCGATTGAACTATCAAGCGCAACCAGCAAGTGTGCTGCATAGAGATCACGATAACGCATGAGGGTAGGGATGTATTGATGTAACAGCTCTTGTGAGAGGGTGGGTAGCCAAAAGCAAGCAAGTTCGTATCGTTCAAGCACCTGCTGTTTAGCAAGCTCTGGTAAGGTGGAGACGTGCCATGCTTCAGCTGATACGTTGTTATCATCTTTAACATTCGTATCTTTAATATGTGTACTTTTCTTTAGCTGTGTTTGCAAGGTTGATAATTCTGTTTTGTCGTGTGCTACCCATAACAGATCAATAGTTTCATCAGTCTGTCCAGCCATCGTTTGTGCTTGTTTATCAAGCGAGCTATCAAGCGAAGGCATGAGAGCATCAACATACTCTATTAGTAAAGGTAACGTAATCTTTGAGTATTTGGCAGTGTGTGTTGTCATATAATAAGCCGTTTATGAAAGGTGAGTTATTAGTGTGCCTATTAAATCATTTTCATCGGCATTATCCAATTGATAACGTGAGCCAATTGTTGATTTAATCATTTATGTAGATGCTTATTAACCCGCATGAGTGTATACGAGGAAATGTATGTGAAGGATAAACTCAGTTATCTCGATGCCCATACTTGAAATATAAGGATTTAGGTCAATCTACCTATAAGTAAAAAGTCATATATAACATGCGCCCGTTGTGACTTTCATTGTGACTTTGAGCGCCATAAACGTTGCTATATAGATGAAAGCTATAATGCGAGTAGCAAAACAATAACACTCATAATATATTATCAATAATAATAGGAAATCACATGTCTACTGCTGAAACCGATGCTCAGATCATCAACCCTGAAATGCCAGATGTACCACCACATGCACCTAGCAAAATCAATCTAAAAGACTATCAGAAGCCAAGTTTTGATGTTGAAACAGTCCATTTGGACATTAAGCTATTTGAGGATTATGCTCAGGTAGACAGCACGCTTAAGATGGTACGCCAAACAGCAGGAGATATTGTCTTATTTGGCGAATCGTTAGAGCTGCTGTCTATTATCATGAATAATAAAGCGTTAACATCTGAGCACTACCAGCAAGAAGATGGCAAGCTAACGATTTATGAAGCACCTGATGAGGTTACCTTAGACATTCAGGTACGTATCTGCCCGCAAACTAACACCGCGCTTGAAGGTCTATACATGGCAGGTAGTGGTGACGACACGATGTTTGTGACTCAGTGCGAACCAGAAGGTTTCCGTAAGATTACTTTTTATCCTGATCGCCCTGATGTACTCGCGATATTTACCACTCGACTGGAAGCCGATAAGCGCTATCCGACGTTATTGGCCAACGGTAATTTAGTCGAAGCAGGCGAGGTTGCTGATGCGCCAGAGCGTCATTATGCGATTTGGCAGGATCCAACCAACAAGCCCAGTTATTTATTTGCCTGTGTTATTGCTGATTTGGATGTGTTGACAGACTCTTATACGACCAGCGAAGGTCGGGACGTATTACTTGAGGTGTATGCAAAATCTGCCGATATCGATAAATGTGATGTTGGTATGCAAGCCTTAAAAGACGCCATGAGATGGGATGAGGTCAATTACGGCCGAGCCTATGATTTAGATCGCTATATGATTGTGGCAGTCAGTCAGTTCAATATGGGCGCAATGGAGAATAAGGGTCTTAATATCTTTAACACCGCTTGTGTGTTATCTAGCCCTGAGACCACTACTGATGCGCGCAGTTTTAGCGTAAAAGCCATTATTGCTCACGAATATTTTCACAACTGGACGGGCAACCGTATTACTTGCCGTGATTGGTTTCAGCTGTGTTTGAAAGAAGGTTTTACGGTTTACCGTGATCAGTCGTTTTCAGCAGATCAGCAATCAAGTGCGGTACAGCGTATTGATGATGTGGCGACACTACGCGCGCATCAGTTTGCAGAGGATGCAGGCCCATTAGCACATCCAGTACGCCCAGAGAGCTTTGTTGAGATTAATAACTTTTATACGACAACCGTCTATGAGAAAGGCGCTGAAATCGTACGAATGATTGCGAACACATTAGGGCCGGATGATTTTCGCAAAGGAACAGACGAGTATTTCCGTCGTTACGATGGACAAGCGGTAACGGTTGAAGACTTTTTATCAGCCCTTAGTATTACTGATGACAAAATCGAGGACTTTATCGACTGGTATCGTCAGCCAGGTACGCCAGTGGTATCGGGCTCTCAAACTTATGATAGTGCAGCGCAGACATTAACGATTACTTTGAATCAGCAAACACGTCATGTGAAAGGCTTTGATGCACCAAAACCGTTGCCGATACCTGTAGCAACCGCACTGTTTGATAAAGATTCAGGCGCTATCGTCGCTGAGCGTATGTTATTGCTTGACGAGGCGACGCAAACGTTTGTGTTTGAAAATATCGCAAGTGAGCCTGTTGTGTCTTTACTGCGTGATTTTAGTGCGCCAGTACAGCTTAACTATGACTACCAAGATGCAGACTTAGCATTTTTGCTCAAGCATGAAACCAATGGGTTTAACCGCTGGCAAGTCACCCAAATGCTGGTAAACCGTATTTTACTGCAAAGCCAAGGCACGAAGAGCAGTCCTGATGTATATTTAGAGGCATTGGCACAGACATTGCCCGTTTTAGCAGCTGATGATGCAATGCTGGCCGCAAGATTACTTGATATTCCATCAGCGCAAGAGCTTGCTTCTGCCATTCCTCAAGACTATGATCCGGTATTAGTGAAAGAGCAACGCGATGGGCTATATCAGCAAGTAGCAGATAGATTAAAAGACCAATGGGCAGCATTGTATAAAAATTTGCCAATGCAGTCTTATGAAGATAGTGCTGAAGCTCGAGGCATCCGTGCGCTACGTAATGTGGTGCTTGATATGGCACTGACTGCTAACGTTGAAGGCGCAGCCGACTGGGCACAACAGCAATATGATAATGCTAGCTGTATGACAGAGCGTTTTGGTGCGTTGAAGGCTATGGTTAACCATCAATTAGTAGAGGCAGATAAGTACTTATCGGACTTCTACGAGCGTTTCCAAGCAAACGATCTGGTGATTGATTTATGGTTCAGTGTGCAAGCTGCCGCTGATGATGTGACACCTGACGTTATCAAGTCGTTAATTGCGCACACCGATTTTGATTGGAATACCCCTAATCGTGTCCGTTCAGTTGTCAGCGCCTTTAGCTCGCAACCAACGGTACTATGGACAGCAGAGGGTCTGAAGATGTATACAGACGTCATTAAAAAGCTAGATGATGCTAACCCTGTATTGGCGTCGCGACTGCTACAAGTGCTGGCACGCTGGAATACGTTGGCTGAACCACGTCGTCAAATGGCACATGAGCAGTTGATAGATTTACAAAAAAATGTCTCATCTAAGCATGTGCTTGAAAGCTTAGAGAGTGTATTAGGTGCTGCAAATAGCTGATTGATAATAGCTAGGAAATAATTCTAGCTGTAGTATTAACTTCAAAATAAAGCCAACCCCAAATTAGAGTTGGCTTTATTTAATTGAGTGTACAGTATTAATTATTATTAAGAATTAAGCTGCTCAAGAAGGTGTTTCTCTTAAGATGCTCCCAATAAAAAGCCCCTTTCGTATCAGTACGATGAACTGACCCCCAAATCTTGGACGGTCTAAGTTTACCTCAGGGACTGAGTTCTGTATTGCACAGGACTCAGTCCTTTTAGTTTCAATTGAATGCGCTCATTGTTGTAATAGTGAATGTACTCATGGATTTGTTGCTCTAACTGCTCAATGGTTTGAGGTTTTTCAATGTAAATGGTCTCGCACTTTAA
>NZ_JBHZRK010000026.1:0-1365 GCF_043641605.1 Psychrobacter piscatorii
CATAACCTCAAATATATCATCTTGCTTTGGCTGTCACCCTCCTTTATTTCTTCAGCATACTTTCTGACACACCACCATTATTTATAACCACTACTAATGGTGTATTTAACTTACCTGTCAAATACTATAAAAACATAAGTTAAATTAATGAACTTATGACTACTATCAAAAGGAATTGATAATGAAATTAGCACCCATTTTTCCGATAAGTGTGCTAGCCGCGATGAGCCTTTTAGGTTGTTCAAACCAATCTAGTAATGGTACGACTTCTTCAGAAGAGATCACTGTTTTACGTTTCTCACATTTCTATCCTGCAACATCTGATATTAATAAAGAGATTTTTGAACCTTGGGCAAAAAAAATCGAAGCTGATTCGGGCGGGCGTCTTAAAGTTGAGGTATATCCTTCGGCCACTATTAGTAAAGCGGATACAGCTTATGAGTCTGCTGTAAAAGGAACCATTGATATTGGCTCACAAGTACAAGGTTATACAAGTGGTCGATTCCCATTATCTCAGATTGCAGAGCTTCCAGGATTATCTAACTCATCAACACAAACAGGCTGTATGCTGCAAACCTTGTATGACAATGATACGATTGCTGACGAGTATAAAGATTCTCACTTGCTCTTTATGTTTGCCACAGGACCTGGAACCTTGCACAGTACTAATAAATTGATCAGAACTCCTGAGGATATGAGAGGTATGCGTATTCGTAGGCCTTCAGCAGTTGCAGGTGATATCATCGAAAGTATGGGAGCTTCTCCTGTGGGGCTACCTGCCAATGATATATATACTTCTTTACAGCGTGGTGTAGTTGATGGATTAAGCTTTCCGTGGGAAGCTATGGAGACTTTCAAACTAAATGAGTTGACGAAGTATCATACTAATATGCCATTTTATAGTTCTGCTTTAATGGTAACTATGAATAAAGCTAAGTATGAAGGTCTGCCAGAGGACTTGAAACAAGTTATTGATGACAATTCAGGTATGGCACTTAGCAAGAAAGTAGGGGCCATGTGGGATAAGACTTATTCAACGCAGCTACAAGCAGCTATCGATCAAGGAGACGAAGTTGTCGATATCCTAGACCCACTCAATGACCCAGATTGGAAAGGCCCACTTGAAAAAGGTACAAAGAAATATCTTGATGATGTGGAGTCTTTAGGACTAGATGCTTACGGGGTCTATGATAAGGCTAAAGAAGCTAGTGTAGTCTGTAAAGTGTAATCTGATAAAAATTTTAGCTAAAATATAGCTGAACTGACTAAATTGAAAAAGCCCCAACTTTGAACTGACCCCCATAAGTTGGACACAACTTATGGGGTATTTTTATGCGTTACGATCTGGACTTTAAGATGCAAGTC
>NZ_JBHZRK010000027.1:0-1311 GCF_043641605.1 Psychrobacter piscatorii
TGAACTGACCCCCATAAGTTGGACACAACTTATGGGGTATTTTTATGCGTTACGATCTGGACTTTAAGATGCAAGTCATCGCATACTATCGGCAAGGGCATACCGGAATCGCTACAGCAAAGAAGTTTGGACTTGATAAAAAGATAATCTCTAGATGGGTTAAGCAATATCAAAGCGGCGGTGTAGAGGCTATCAAGCCAAAGGCGAGTAAAACTAAATACAGTAGCGAGTTTAAACGTAACGTACTCACAGTCATGCTAGAACAAGGGTTAAGCCAGTCTGAGGTCGCTTTAACGTTTAATATCAGCTCACCTGCGCTCATCAGCCACTGGCACAAAGCGTATCGACTACACGGTATGTCTGGACTCACTTCCAAACGTAAAGGTAGAGGCGCCATGACCAAGCCCGTGATCACAAACAAACCAGATGATGAAAAGAGTCTTGCTGAATTAAAGCGCGAGAATGCATACCTACGTGCAGAGAATGCCTACCTAAAAAAGCTCGATGCCTTGCTCAAAGCGGAGGAACAAGCAGACAGAAAGCAAGGCTCATCGAAGCGCTAAGAGATGACTGCTGTTTATCTGACTTACTTAAAGTCTCAGGTATGCCTAAAAGCGTCTTTTATTATCATAGAGCAAAGCTTGAGAGTGACGACAAATACGCTGAGTTGAGGCCACGTATTGCTAAGATGTATCATCAGCACAAAGGTAGGTATGGCTATCGTAGAATAACGGCCGCATTAAAACAGTTAGGTTTTCATCACAATCATAAGCTCATTGCTAGGCTTATGTGTCAGTTAAACTTAACTGCCAAAATAAGGCGCAAGAAGTACCACTCCTATAAAGGGGTACAAGGCAAGATCGCGAAGAATCATTTACAGCGTCAGTTTCATGCAGATGGGCCACATAAGCGCTGGCTTACAGATATTACTGAGTTTAAGGTCGGTGATCATAAGTTGTATTTATCGCCCATACTTGATTGTTATAACAATGAGATTGTCAGTTATACGCTCTCAAGAAGGCCAACTTATGATTTGGTGAGTCAAATGCTAGATTGTGCTTTAAATAAGACAAAGGCGTGCCGTGGTAAGAGGTTAATGCTGCACTCGGATCAAGGATGGCATTATCAAATGAAACCGTTTAGCACGACGCTTAAACAGAATGGCATTAAGCAAAGCATGAGCAGAAAAGGCAATTGCTTGGATAATGCGCTCATGGAGGGGTTCTTCGGTACATTAAAGTGCGAGACCATTTACATTGAAAAACCTCAAACCATTGAGCAGTTAGAGCAACAAATCCATGAGTACATTCA
>NZ_JBHZRK010000028.1:0-1048 GCF_043641605.1 Psychrobacter piscatorii
ACCAAAAAAAAGAGGAAATACCCATGGCAAAGGCCAAGTTTGAACGTAGCAAGCCACACGTCAACGTCGGTACCATCGGACACGTTGACCATGGTAAAACCACCCTTACCGCTGCAATCGCAACCGTAGCTGCAATCACCTCTGGTGGCGAAGCCAAAGACTACGCGTCTATTGACTCAGCACCAGAAGAAAAAGCACGTGGTATCACCATCAACACCTCACACGTAGAATATGACACAGACAGCCGTCACTACGCACACGTAGATTGCCCAGGTCACGCCGATTATGTTAAAAACATGATCACCGGTGCCGCTCAGATGGACGGCGCAATCCTAGTTGTATCAGCAACTGACGGCCCTATGCCACAGACTCGTGAGCACATCTTGTTGTCACGTCAGGTTGGCGTACCATACATCATCGTATTCATGAACAAATGTGACATGGTAGATGACGAAGAACTACTAGAACTAGTAGAAATGGAAGTTCGCGAACTATTGAACGACTATGACTTCCCAGGTGATGACACCCCAATCATCCACGGTTCTGCTACTGAAGCCCTAAAAGGCTCACAAGAAAAATACGGCCAACCAGCCGTTGTAGAACTACTAGGCGTACTAGACACCTACATCCCAGAGCCAGAGCGTGACGTTGACAAAGCATTCCTAATGCCAATCGAAGACGTATTCTCAATCTCAGGTCGTGGTACCGTAGTAACTGGCCGTGTTGAATCTGGTATCGTAAAAGTTGGTGACGAAATCGAAATCGTTGGTATCCGTGACACTCAAAAAACCACCTGTACTGGTGTAGAGATGTTCCGTAAACTGCTTGACGAAGGTCGTGCAGGCGAAAACTGTGGCGTACTACTACGTGGTACTAAGCGTGAAGACGTACAACGTGGCCAAGTACTAGCGAAGCCAGGTTCAATCACGCCTCACACCAAGTTTGACGCAGAAGTATACGTACTGTCAAAAGAAGAGGGTGGTCGTCACACACCATTCCTAAACGGCTATCGTCCACAGTTCTACTTCCGTACCACTGACGTAACTGG
>NZ_JBHZRK010000002.1:0-39898 GCF_043641605.1 Psychrobacter piscatorii
GACTTGCATCTTAAAGTCCAGATCGTAACGCATAAAAATACCCCATAAGTTGTGTCCAACTTATGGGGGTCAGTTCAGTTGCGGGGTTTTTTAACCTAGCAGTATTTATTAACTACCAGTTGCTAATTATTCATAAAACTGCAAAATTAATAAGTAGCACTGTCATCTTCAATGATGACCATATCGATGGTTTCATCTTTCGGCACTGCTTTTGGCGTCGCTGGCGTTACTGGTTTTTTGGTCTCAGTAGTAGTAGCCGCTGCTTGGTTGTTTTCTGTCGAGCTGTTTTGGCTGCTGGTCGGTTTATTGATGGTTGGCGGCGTCGCAGGTTCAGTAGGACGAATTGGCTCAACTGGCGTAATGATTCTAGGCTGCTGACGAGCGGGTGCTGCTTGAGTATTATTGTTACTGCTTTGGGCTGCTGCACGGCGCTCAGCGCGCTCCTCATCCATCGCAGATTTCAACACAGAGCCTGCCATCACATCTGAAACCACAGTAATCAATGCTGGCTGTCCAGCAATACGCGTGCGCACTTGCCCGCCTTGAGTACCGACAACATAAGTAAAGGCGTCATCAACGAGCATGTTGTTATTGATACGGATATTGTCTTGCGCCAAACGAGATTGCAGGCTTGGCTGATTGTTAGCCGCTTGCACTTGACTGGCTTGGTACAAGTCTTCGCTTGGCAGTGTCATGCTGACACTTGCTTGGCACGTTGTCATACCATTGTCATTGGCTTTTTGTAGTATGGCAGCGTTTTGCACATCGATAACCACGCCATTGATTTTTTCAGTGACAACGCCGCTTTCTAGGCTAATCTCAGCATCATTTGCATAATTAGCAGCCAGTGCTTGTGCTTGTTGGTTGAGTGTATTTTTTAAAGCAGACTTTAGACGGTCTTGTACCATCGGGTCATCACAATTGATAGCAGGAGCGACGGTACTTTCGGTCGCTACTGGCTCTTGTTCCGTCATCTCTGCCGTATCGGCAGCATTTTCTTTCTCTGAGCGATCACAGCCTGCAAGCGCCAAACTACATACTATTCCGATTCCAGCCACTTTATGCCACTTGCTCAAACTTATATTTGCTACGCTCATATTTACTTTACTCCCAATTTACTGGTTCTTACCGCCACTGATGGACAGTATTTAACACTCAAACTGCATTGCAGACTTATAAAACAATGGTGTCATTAACGGTCTGCAATAGATTTGAAAACCACATCATTATACGGTGTTTGGTTGAAATGGTCATTAGTGTAGCCCATGGATACACAAATAGCGCCCCTCATTATGGGTAAAACCTGCGTTTGGTTGCAAAAACATAACAAATACTAGAGAAACATCTTCTGAAACATCAGACACAAAGTGTATTGATCACGCCACAAATTCTATTAGACGTTGATGTCATGACAATATATGATGAGTTGTAAAATCAGTCAGTAGTCATGTGATATGGTAAATTTTAAAAACACGCGTTTATTAGGTCATCGTGGCGCTCGCGGAGAAAGTTTAGAGAATACCTTTTCAGGCTTTAAATATTCTCAAAATCTAACCTCACAAGGCTTGGCTGGGGTTGAATTTGATATTCAACTGAATGCGGATGGTCACTTGATTGTGTTCCATGACGATGATTTGGAGCGCATGTGCGGTCAACAGTCACGTGTTGATCAGCTCGGGCTCACAGAGATTCAGTGCCGCTTACAATTTGGGCAGCCAATCATGACTTTAGCCAATATAGCACCTGTATTGAGCGGATTTAGGGTGATTGAGCTTGAGATTAAAACTCACAATAGAACCAATTATGCAGTATTGGTTAACGCACTGGCGCAAGAGCTTATCGATACACCGCTTGCCAGCTTGCCAGTGGTGCTGACCAGCTTTGATGTGGAGCTGCATAATCGGTTGCAACGCCACAAACTATTATCTCGCATACCGCGAGGATTATTGATTCGCACGCCAGACGCCTTGGCAGGAGCGACAAACACCGCTTTGCAGCTTGGTTGTATTCAGTTAGGTATTCATTATCCGCTTTTGACCCAAGCCGTTATCAAACATAGTCACCGTTATGGGTTGCCTGTGAGCGCTTGGACGGTCAATGATATCCATACGATTGAACAGCTTATAAACTGGAATACCGACGTGATTATTACTGACTTTCCACGTCATTTATTGTTACCTTGAACTGTCTATCCATATTTTCCCGCTTTTGAATAAATCTCTTTTTTCACCCTCACAGTCCCTACATATCTATAGCGTTACTTACACTTTCCCTTAATGCCTGACAAGTCACCGGCATTTTTGTCTCATACAGTCTATAATTCATACAAGTTATTGTTATTTAGCAATATTTTTATAGTGTATAAGTGTTCACTTTATACGTTTTTTCAGGTACTATGGGGACTTAAATTAATACCGTTAGGGATATTATATGATTGCAAAAAAAGCACTTGGCTTACCGCTTAAAGGCTTACGTTTCGCTATCAAATCTGGCGATACGTTTGTAAAGAACGCCAGCACTCAAGTCACGCGTTTCAAGACTCGTTTTGATGAAAAGAAAGCGCAAATGGCGCTTGACGAGCAGCCTACCGCAAAACGCAACTACGCTAACGCTTCTGAGCAAACTGATGTTCTGACAAAAGAGCAAAGCATTGATATGCGCGAGTTTGAATTTACAAAAGCGCCGATCAACTGGATTCCAGCGACTATTTTGGTAGCGACGCCAATCGCTGCTGCTATCATTACACCATGGTACTTATTTACTCATGAAGTGAGCGCACCTGTTTGGGGCGTATTTGGTGCCTTCATGGTATGGACAGGTATGAGCATTACAGCTGGTTACCATCGTCTATTGGCGCACCGTGCTTATAAAGCGCACCCAGTCGTTAAAAACTTTTTATTGCTTGGTTCTACCCTAGCGGTACAGGGCTCTGCGTTTGACTGGGTCTCTGGTCACCGTGTCCATCATCGTCATGTCGATGATCGTTTAGAAGATCCGTATTCAGCAAAACGCGGGTTCTGGTTCAGTCATATCGGCTGGATGCTGCGTAATTATCCTAGTGGCAAGTTCGACTACAAAAACATTCCGGACTTGACCAAAGACAGAGTACTACAGATACAACATAAGTATTATGGTCTGTGGGTCGTTGCCATGAACGTTGGTATGGTTGCCGCTATTGGCTGGTTGCTTGGTGATGTCTGGGGTACATTGGTTATTGCAGGGCTACTACGCTTAGTACTGACGCATCATTTTACGTTCTTTATCAACTCTTTATGCCATATGCTTGGTAATCGTCCTTATACGGATACCAACACCGCGCGTGATAATTTCTTCTTAGCTATCTTTACGTGGGGTGAGGGTTATCACAACTACCATCACTTCTTCCAATACGACTATCGTAATGGCGTAAAATGGTGGCAGTATGATCCAACCAAATGGTTAATCGCTGGTTTATCAAAGATTGGTTTGGCTTCTGATCTGCGTACCGTGGATGATACGACGATCAAACATGCTGAAGTTCAAATGCAGTTCAAAACCGCACAGCAGCAAATTGATACGGCTACAAACAGTGGCATTGATCTTCCTCACGCGATGAAGAGCTTCCAAGATCGTATTAAGTTTGAATATGATGCCTTTACACAGACTGTTGCAGAATGGCAGGCGCTAAAAGCAAAAACGATTGAACTCAAAAAGACAGAGTTCGCTGATCGCTTGCATGAAGCTGATGATAAATTGAAGCATGATTATGCCAAGATTGAGCAAAAAATTCTTGAGCATAACAATAACTTGAAAAATGCTTTTCGTTCTATTGGTGTCAGCCAAAAAGCCGCTTAAATAGCATAATCAGCTACTGTAATCGTAACGTTTCTCCTTCCCCCTATCCGTCCTAGATAGGGGGATTTTTTTGTTTATAATTTATGGTTTATGTCACTGTCTCTACTTTTAATAATCTTATCATCGTAGTAAATGGTGAAATATATAGACTCAATCGTTGCGATCTCCAACCTAGAGATAATAATCAACTAGCCCACTAAATTCAGCTCACCCAAAGTAGATAGTTTTATTTTTTGGCTAGATATTACAAGAGATGGACAGAGTGCAACGATGCCATATGAGTGCTATGTTATAGTGACATTCTCACTTTTATATTTTAATGGAAACGGCCTGTATGCGTTATCAAAATACTTATGTCAACCTCGACACGCGCCTTTATCATGAGCAGCCGCCCACGCCACTGGACGCTCCCCGTGCTGGACACTTCAATGCTCAAGTCGCACAGCAGTTAGGTTGGACAGACAATGAAGACCTAATGACCAATTGGGTTGAGATATTGGGTGGCCAATATGTGCCATCTGACTTTAAACCATTGGCAATGGCCTATGCAGGTCATCAGTTCGGACAATGGGCTGGGCAACTGGGTGACGGACGCGGTTTGCTGATGGCGCAAGTGCTCGATAGCGAAGGACAACCACAAGACTTGCACCTCAAAGGAGCTGGCCTGACGCCTTACTCACGCATGGGTGACGGACGTGCGGTCTTACGTAGTACGATTCGAGAGTACTTATGCGGTCACGCATTGACGCAGCTTGGCATCTCCTCTTCTAATGCCTTAGGTTTTGTGGCCTCTGATACGAGAGTGCGCCGTGAGCGTATCGAAGCGGGTGCTGCATTGATGCGTGTCGCTGATAGCCATATTCGCCTCGGTCATGTCGAATGGATTGCCAGCTTTGCACCTGACTTACTCGGTGAGTTTACCGACTATATGATTGATACTTATTATCCAGAGTGCCGCGATAGCGATGCGCCCATAGCAGCTTTTTTGACCTCGGTCGTTGAGCGCACTGCACGCATGATTGCTGACTGGCAACTGATTGGCTTTGCACATGGCGTGATGAACACGGATAACTTATCTATTACAGGTAGCACTTTGGATTTCGGGCCGTTTGGCTTTATGGAGCGCTTCAATCCTGCATGGATTAACAATCACTCTGACCATACTGGTCGCTACGCCTACCAAAACCAACCCGCTATCGGTCATTGGAATCTAAACGTTTGGCTGCCGCATTTTATGCGCTTGCAAGGTATCAGCCGTGAGACACTCTCTGAGTGCTTGGCACCTTACGAATCGACCTTTATGCAGCATTACCAGCAAGGTCTATGTCGCAAGCTTGGACTACCACATCAAAGCGACAGCCTGAGCTTGGCTTTTGAATGGTTAACGCTGTTAGAAGACAACTTGCTCGATTATACCAATAGTTTCCGCGCGCTCCTCGGTTTGGTCGCGCCAAACGATCACCCATATGAGCAAAAATTACTGACTACCATGACTACTGAATTAAGCCTTGAGGCACAGCAAGTATGGCAAGATTGGTCTATACGTTATCTGGCGCAGGTTGAGCAATTACCAATTGAACAAGCAATCAACGATATGCGGACCAATAACCCTGTGTACGTTTTGCGTAATAGCATGGCGCAGCGTGCCATTACTGCCGCAGAGCAAGGTCAGTTTGAAGAAGTCGATCGTGTCTATCGCTTGCTGGCTAACCCTTATCACATCCAAGAGATCGCGACTGATCTCGATACGAGTGCACCGGCGCCGAACGTACCGCAAATGCCTATTAGCTGCTCATCTTAATATGGATGTATACTGTAATATTTTGAAATATTATCAAATTAAGGTTGATATTTGTCTGTGTTTTTTGGCATTATCAACCAGATAAATAACGAATATCATTTTATTATATTATTCGCACGCTTCCATACGGTTGACTAGGCAGTGAATTGCCAATAATGGTAGAATGACTGTTTTTGCTAGATTGCTTTTTTGACCTGATTTTTGATCAACGACCGTGATTCTGATGGTCGTTAGTCATTTAACGTTCAAAGCCCTTTGCTGATGATTACAATCATTCAATTATTTCTGAGGGTTAGACGTTTTTTTATCACCGTTTAATTTATTCCAATTTATTCCAACCATGGCAATTATTATGAATGACGATACCACTTCGAATACGGATAACCTCAGTACAGAAAAAGAGCAGTTTGAACAAGCTGCCTTACATTACCATGAGTTTCCACGCCCAGGTAAAATTTCGGTAACTCCAACTAAGCAGCTGGCCAACCAACGCGATCTAGCACTTGCCTATTCTCCGGGTGTGGCTGTACCGTGTCTTGAGATCCAAAAAGATCCAAAGCTCGCTTCTAAATATACGGCACGTAACAACTTAGTTGGTGTCATTACTAACGGTACTGCCGTACTAGGTCTGGGTAATATCGGTCCACTGGCATCAAAACCAGTGATGGAAGGTAAAGGCGTTCTATTCAAAAAGTTCGCAGGTATCGATGTTTTTGATATTGAAATCGATCAAAATGATCCAGATAAGTTCATCGAAGCCGTTGCTTCTCTTGAGCCTACCTTTGGTGGTATCAACTTAGAAGATATCAAAGCACCAGAATGTTTCAAAATTGAGCGCGTATTACGTGAGCGTATGAACATTCCTGTGTTCCATGATGATCAACATGGTACCTCAATCATTGTTGCCGCAGCGATGCTAAACGCTTTGTTGATTACTGGCAAAAAAATCGAAGAGATCAAAATTGTTTGTTCAGGCGCGGGCGCAGCAGCCATTTCTTGCTTAGATATCATTTGCGCACTTGGTGTTAATAAAAACAACATTATTGTTTCAGATTCACGCGGTATCATCAGCACTAGCCGTGAAAACCTTGACGAAACCAAACAGCGTTATGCTCGTGATACCACGGCCACTTCTATTGAAGAAGTCATGGACGATGTCGATATGTTCCTAGGCCTATCAATGCCCGGTACATTATCAGAAGATATGGTTCGCCGTATGGCAAAAGACCCTATCGTCTTTGCACTTGCCAACCCAACACCTGAAATCATGCCAGAATTGGCACATGCGGTACGTCCAGACGTCATCATGGCAACCGGTCGTTCAGACTATCCAAACCAAGTAAACAACGCGCTATGCTTCCCATATATCTTCCGCGGTGCATTGGATGTTGGTGCGACAACCGTCAACGAAGAGATGAAAGTGGCTTGCGTAAAAGCAATCGCTGCGATGGCACATGTCGAAGCTACGCCAACTACCAGCGCTAGAAACATCGAAAAGATGCAGAGTTTTGGTCGTGATTACCTGATTCCTGGCCCTCTAGAGCCAAATCTAATCATTGAGATTGCGTCTGCTGTTGCTAAAGCAGCGATGGATTCAGGCGTTGCCACGCTACCGATCGATGACATGCAAGCCTATCGTCAGCGTCTGTCGGAGTTTGTTTATAACTCAGCGTTTGTGATGAAGCCAATCTTTGCTCGTGCCAAAGCCGAGCCAAAACGTATCGTTTACTGTGAAGGTGAAGACAATAATATCTTGCTCGCTGTGCAAGTTGTCGTTGATGAGAAGCTAGCGCAACCTATCTTGGTTGGCCGCCCTTCAGTTATCGAAGCCAATATCCAAAAGCTAGGCCTACGTCTAAAAGCTGGCGAGAATATTACCATCGTCAACGTTGATGACGATCCTCGCTACAAAGACTACTGGCAGGGTTATTACGAGAAAAACAAACGTCGCGGTGTCAGTATTGAGCTTGCTCGTCGTGATGTTCGTCGCAAAACCACTTTGATTGGTTCTTTACTGGTCGACAACGGTGATGCTGATGGTATGGTTTGTGGTACGTTTAGTGACTATCAGATGCACCTAAAATATGTTGAAAACGTCATTGGCAAAAAAGAAGGCGTCAATGATTTTTATGCGATGAATGCTGTACTGATGCAAGATCGTAATATCTTTATCGCTGATACTTATGTGCATGAAGATCCAACCGCTGAACAGTTGGCAGAAATGACTGTTTTGGCTGCTGATCAAATACGCCGTTTTGGTATCACGCCACGCGTTGCGTTGGTCTCTCATTCTAACTTTGGTGCTTCAAATCGTGCTAGCGCTGTCAAAATGCGTAAGGTTCATGAACTTCTTACCAATATGAATGTAGACTTTGAGTTTGAAGGCGAAATGCAAGGGGATGCAGCACTCAATGAACATATCCGCCTAAATGATATGCCATCAAGCCCATTGAAAGGTGCCGCAAACTTGCTAATCTTGCCAACCCTTGATGCATCAAACATTGCCTTTAACCTACTTAAAACAGCGACTGGTAGCGCTTCTATTGGGCCTATCTTATTAGGTACTAATAAGCCAGTACATATCTTGACGCCATCAGCGACCGCGCGTGGTATTGTCAATATGACTGCGCTTACGGTCACGGAAGCTCAAGACCTAGAAAACGAGAAGTAATCACACGTCGTACGCTGTATGAATATGTGGTTCAAAAGGGCTCTGTCATCCATTGACAGAGCCCTTCTGCTATACTAAAACCAGTCAATGCAACTTATAAAGCATTGGCTGGTTTTTCGATAAGTGAAAATTGAGCTGGTGACGTATAGTTCAATAAAAAGAGGCTACTATGCAAATTTACCTTGTGGGCGGCGCTGTCCGTGATCGACTGCTAAAGCAACCCATCAAAGATAAAGACTTCGTTGTGGTTGGTGCCACCGTCGCAGAGATGCTTGATGCAGGGTTTCAGCAGGTAGGTGCCGACTTTCCTGTGTTTTTGCATCCCGCCACTCACGAAGAATATGCCCTTGCACGTACAGAGCGCAAGCAAGGCTCAGGATATAAAGGCTTTAGCGTACATGCCAGCCCTGATGTGAGCTTGAAGGACGATTTACAACGTCGTGATTTGACTATCAATGCGATGGCTATCGAAGTCACTAGTCTCGCTGATGACACTCCCATCAGTGGTGAAGTCATTGACTATTACGGTGGGCTACAAGATTTAGAGAGCAAAACGCTACGTCATGTATCTGACGCTTTTAGCGAGGACCCTTTACGGGTGCTGAGGACAGCTCGATTTTATGGGCGTTATTATGATTTGGGCTTTACCATTGCGGAAGACACCTTGACCCTAATGCGTCAACTGGTCAACTCAGGAGAGCTTGCTCATTTGAGTGCGGAACGTATCTGGCAAGAATCAAGCCGTGCAACGATGCAGCTATCACCGCAAGTATACTGGCAGCAATTGTTTGAGATTGGTGCGCTCACAGAGTATTTTGACCCATTGCATGATGCTTGGGAGGACACTCATATACGAGAGACGGTTCAGACAGCGTTATATTTTGCAGGCCAAATGCGCCTAAACTTGTCACAGCGTTGGGCACTGTTAATGGTCAGCCTGACCCCGTCACTATTTAATAATGAACATACGCATGACCAATCAAAAGCGCTAAGAGATATCAATGATATCGGTAATAAAGCTAAAGTCCCCAAAGCGCATACGCAGTTCGCTACCCTATTCGCTCAGCAAGCCGAAACTCTGAGCATGATAAACAGTCTGAGCGCTGCCAAAAAGATTGACCTTATACAAGCTTGTAGTGCTCATAAAGAGCCAGATAAGCTGTCACAGCTCCTTGTATGCAATCACGTCTTACAGCTGGCAACACAGCACCGTCAGATGATGCTGGCACTGAATAGCTTTCACGCTGTCGGCATGACTGACATTGCGCCAGACCTTAAAGGCCCCGCTATTGGTGCAGCATTACGTCAAAGCAGGATTGATCACTTACAAGCGCATGACGCCTATTGAACAGCATTTTAAAAAGCATTGTCACTATGAACCAAGAACCTAACACTCTGCCATCAAAGAATACTGACACCCAACCTCCGGTGATGCTGGTAACCGGTAGCGCTAAGCGCATCGGTGCGGCCATTATCAGAGCAGCACACAGTCAAGGCTACCGCGTCATTATTCACTGTCATCGTAGCGAAAAAGAAGCTAATAGCTTAGCTGACCAACTTAATAAAAGCCGTGCTAACAGCGCAGTGGTTATTGTTGCGGACTTGGCAGTAGTCAATCATGGTGCAGCGTTAGAGGATTTTGTTAAAAATATCATAGAAGCGTTTGGGCAGCTAGATGTACTGGTACATAATGCGTCACGGTTCTACCCAAGCCCGCTTGGTAACATTGATTATACCCAGTGGGATGAATTACTTCTGACCAATGCCAAGGCACCTTTATTATTGAGTCAAGCGCTAGTGCCCTATCTGAAACATCAGCAAGGTTGTATTATCAGCTTATTGGACATACATGCGCAGGATAGACCGTTCAGTAATTATACGGTCTATAATATGGCAAAGGCTGCGCATCGAATGATGGTGCAGTCGTTAGCGTTAGAGCTGGCACCAGACATACGTGTCAATGGTGTCGCTCCTGGCGTCAATATCTTACCTGAGTCTGATAGTGATCAAGCACTTGATAATGTAAAACAGCAAGATATTATTGCCTCCGTTCCTATGCAAAGAATTGGCAAACCTGAAGAAATTGCTCATAGCGTACTGTACTTGGTACAAGCAAGTTATGTCACAGGCGAGATTATCACAGTGGATGGTGGCCGTAGTTTGACCCTAGCTGGCGGTAGCGTTTGATCACCATCAAAACTGATAAAAAATTTATTGATTACTTGTTATCTTTTACTTGAAAAATTCAAAAAATCAGGTATCATTGTGCGTCTAACGTTAGGGCCCATAGCTCAGTTGGTTAGAGCAGAGGACTCATAATCCTTTGGTCGTAGGTTCAAGTCCTACTGGGCCCACCATATTCAAACCCTTACAGTCATTGACTTGTAAGGGTTTTTTATTGTCTGCCAGTTTTGATTGGGTTATTTAATTCCTCTACTCATAATCTGCCAGTATACTATCGATATCCTTCTAATTTTCTTGCATCTCTGCGAGCATAAGCCTCATCTGCTTGCTCAAAAAAAAGCCAACACTGCGATAGAAGTAGTGTTGGCTTTTTTTATATCTCTCTTATATTAGAAAGAAGTACGACGATAGTGACGGTATTCAGGTAACCAAAAGTTTGCCTCTATTCGGCGTTGTAAGTTCTCCGCGGTATCAGGTAGTGCCAGCTTATCTTCAACCGCTTGCACTGCTACAGCATAGGCTATTTTTTCACTAATCTCTCTGATCACTTTAATTGGCGGTAGTATGGCACCTGGTACTTTTTCGTACTCCATAGAGATATCTGCAAGAGCCTGGCTTGCCGCCATTAGCATATTATCACTAATACTTGTCGCCTGAGCCGCCAAAACGCCAAGGCCGATACCTGGGAATATATAGCTGTTATTACACTGAGACACTTCAAAAGTCTGGCCATTGAAGGTCGTAGGAGGAAAAGGACTGCCTGTTGCAATAATGGCTTTGCCACGACTCCAGTTCATCACTTCTTGCGGTGTTGCCTCAACACGAGATGTTGGGTTTGACAACGGTAATACAATTGGATGTTCCGTATTGGCGCATAACGCTTCGATGACTTCTTGGGTAAACAGACCTTTTTGGCCACTGACACCAAACAATACGGTGACTTCTGCTTGTTTGACTACTTGCGCTAAGCCCAGTTTATTACTTTTATCCCAGTGTGCGATAGCAGATTCTTTTTGTACCAATGGTACTTGGAATTTTTGCAGCTCGGTCATGTTGTCAGTTAATAGGCCATAACGATCAACCATAAATACTTGGCTGCGTGCTTGCGCTTCAGTCAACCCTTCACGTTGCATTTGACGAACGATATGTTCGGCGATACCACAACCTGCCGATCCTGCTCCCAAAAACGCGATTTTTTGTTCACTCAGTTTTTGACCTTTATTCAAGCAGGCAGCAATCAAGGTACCAACCGATACCGCAGCCGTCCCTTGAATATCATCGTTGAAACAGCATAGCTGGTCACGATATTTATTCAATAATGGGGTGGCATTTTCCTGTGCAAAATCTTCGAACTGTAATAACGATTCTGGCCAACGGCGCTTAACGGCTTGAATGAATAAATCCACAAATTCATTATACTCATCGCCAGAAATACGTGGGTTTCTCCAGCCCATATACATAGGATCGTCAAGGAGCTGTTGATTATTGGTGCCAACATCTAACAAAATTGGTAAGCAATACGCTGGGCTAATACCACCGCACGCCGTATACAAAGACAACTTACCGATTGGAATACCCATGCCGCCAATCCCTTGGTCTCCAAGGCCCAATATACGTTCGCCGTCAGTGACAACGATTACTTTGACGTTTTGTTTGGTGGCATTTTGCAATATATCATCGATTTGATGACGCTCAGCATATGAAACAAATAGCCCCCGTTTACGGCGATAGATTTGTGAGAATTTTTCACATGCCTGACCAACTGTCGGGGTATAAATGAGCGGCATGATTTCTTCGATGTGCTGCTCAACCAAATGATAAAACAAGGTTTCATTGGTATCTTGAATATTACGCAAATAGATATGCTTGTCCATATCACTCGTGAATGAGCGCAGCTGATGATAAGCACGCAATGACTGCTCTTCAATCGTCTCAATATTATGCGGTAGTAGCCCAGTTAAATTAAAGCTATTGCGCTCTTCTGCTGAGAAGGCACTGCCTTTATTGAGTAAAGGGGTCTCTAAAAGAGCGGGGCCAGCAACGGGAATATATAAGGGACGCTTATTTGACATGATAAAATCTTCTTCTTAAGGGCATATGAATGAAAACTGTACTAGTGCTGCATTATACATAGCATCGGCTGATATTTAACAATATGTAACAAAATCATTTTAAATATGTATGGTTTTAGAGATAATTATCATCATGCATCTCATCCTGATTTGTATCCAATCGCTGACAATATATAATTATCCTGATAAACAATTGCCCAATCGATATAGCGGATATATACTCTTATAAAAGCATATATTTGTAAGGGAGGCTAAATTGTTTATTAATTATAAAAGATGTCCGAAATGTGATACTAGCCTAAAACGTTCTGATTGGAACTGTAGCCATTGTGGTAACCAAAATTTGACGAATTGGATGCTCACTTTGCCTATGTGGGGCATTGGCATTTTTATCTTTACCATGGTTATCCTATTGATGATTAGCAATTTTTGTAGTGCTGAGATGTTCCGGTCATTTAGCAAGAGTTACGGTGTTATGTGCTGATTATAGACATAAAAAAGCCCATCTATTGATATAGATGGGCTTTTATTTATCAAGTAGCTAATACCTATCGAGTGACTAAAGATGACTAAATAAAATCCATGCACCGATGGCAATTAGCATCACACCACCAAATATTTCAGCTCTGTGACCGATTATGGAGCCCAATGCCTTTCCTAACATCACCCCTAGCGTGACCATTATCGTAGTCGCTAGACCAATCAGACCTGCCGCCAGTAAAATATTGACCTTTACAAATGCTAGGCTCACACCAACAGCCATGGCATCAATGCTGGTACCAAATGCAGTCAAAGCAAGTTTGAAAAAAGAATGTCTCGACGGCGATTCTGCCGTTTCATCACTTGGCTTCAGTCCCTCATACAGCATGTGCAGACCGAGCGCAAAAAGTATGACAAATGCGACCCAGTGATCCCATGCCTCAATAAAAGAAGCATCTACAAAGGATGTGGCAGAGTGACCAATTAACCAACCAATAATAGGTGTGATCGCTTCAATGGTGCCAAAAATAACGCCCATTCTGAAAGCTTCGGTAAAACGAGGGTTTTTAAAAATTGCTCCTTTACTGATTGCCACAGAAAAGGCATCCGTAGACATAGAAAAAGCAAGTAGTAGAAGTGCGATAGGATTCATGTGATTTTCTCTGGTCGAGTATAGAGTCCACGACATAGCCACACCCCCGACCTGCAGTGTAGATATATCGATGGTCTCGCCAACCGAGAGGTGTTCGTACCATGGCATGTGGCCAAGTATGTTGATACGAACGCTTTCGCAGTACGAAAGCAGGCTACTCCCCAAAGAGTGCTTAGATTAGCATTGATACGCCATAAGTCAACCATAAAATACTAAACCCTTCACACTATAAAAATCTGGCATGAAGGGTTTTTGATACTTTTATTTTTTACATGCTGTTAGTTTTAATAGTCGATAGTGTAGCTCAACCCATAAGTCGTGCCCGAAGCAGGCAGGCGGTTCAAATCGCCAAATGTGGTCTGATGATAAACCGTTTTATAGTCTTTATTAAGTAAGTTATAAACGCCATAGTCTACTCGACCGACTGGCATTTTTACTTGTCCCAATACATCGAGAGTCATGTAACCGGTAACTGGCAAGGCACTAGAGTCAGGGTCTTTTTGCTGGTCCTTAAAGGCTTTGTCATCGCCGCCGATTGCCAGTGCTTGCAGGCGTATATTGCTGCCTTCATCAAATTGGTACTGGGCAAATGCGGTACCTTTGAGCGGAGTCAGACGCACGGCATCAAGCTCTAGCCAATCGCCATCCTTATCGTACTGACCACGGGTATACGCCACACTACCACCCACTTGCCAATTGTCGCTGATATCATGGCTAAGCGATCCCTCTACCCCGTAGACGCGCTCATCAGTATCAATGACTTCTACAGTATAATCATCAGTAAAGCGCACGACTTTATCCGATTCATTATAAAAAACCGCTTAAGCGTGCTGCGGTATCGCCATGCTTGCCTTGCCATCCAAACTCGTAGTTATTGATGGCGATCGGTTGTACGTTGTCTGAGTTAACCACAAAACCTGCCCGCACATCACGCAGCGCACGCTGGATATCTGCGGTGGTAAAGCCCTGTGAAAAGTTAGCAAAGATTTGATCATTTGGGGTTAATTGATAGCTAGTACCGAGATTAAACAAGGTTTTGTCGTGATCTGTGCTACCTTTTTCTACGTCGCCTGCCTGATAGTCAATACCATAAGCGGCGCTTGTCCCACTGATAGCAGAACTATTAAAATACTCTTCAAGCAGCTGCTCATAGATGGGTGTAAAAGCATCGGTTTCTGCTTTGAGCTTTTGGTAGCGAACGCCTGCACTGGTATGCCATTTATCAGTGATGTCTACGTCTGCATTGACAAAAGCGCCCCATTTATCGATGGTCGTATCTGGCCCACCATTATAAGTTAGACCATTGGGCTGGGCGCTTAGACCATTACTTGCCATAAACTCATTTAAGTCTTGTCCATAGTAGGTCTGCTTGCTTTTTTCACGCTCAAAGTCAGCGCCGTAGCTAAAGAGTGTCTTTTTACCTGCGATTTCACTATCGGTCTGCATAGCAGCACGCAAACCTAAGACCTCGATATCAGCCTCTGATTGAGTGACGACGACTGCCCCGCCTAATAATTCTTCTAGCGTACTCTTATCGGTAAGACCATTAGCTACCCAGACTTTGCCCGCTTGTTTAGGGAAATCTTTACCAGAAGGGTAAAAACGACCTGTCTCGTCTCTATAGTAGCCTGTGACGCTTAGATTTGAACCTGCAACATTGTCATTATTGTAGTTTAAGTTGACGGAGGTTTTGGTCGTCAGTGGCTCGTTTTTTATATTGGCACCATCGATTGCTTTTAAAGACGGTGGTGCATCCTTAGGTTTTAACAATACTTGTAAACCATCGCCATAATCTGGGCCGTAGTCGGTATCTTGCTCATCATTATAATACGTCACGGCAAGATCTAGCGTCTGACTGTCCGTCAACGCCATACCCAGACTACCATTCACACTCAAGGACTTGGTGTCTTGTTGGTCTGTTTGGTTGACATCAGGGCTGATGCGATCGCCATGACTATCGAACTTGCCGCCTTTGGTATCATAATCGACATCTAGACGGCCATACACTTGCTCGCCACCATAGCCTAGTGTCTGACCCACATGATAACCGAATGACTCTGAGTCAAAGTCTCGGCTGCTACTCACGCCCACTCTAGTTTGTCTGATAGGGCCATAACCCACCAGAGATTTAGTCACAAGGTTAATTATGCCACCTGCTGCACCAGCACCGTAGATACTGGTCGCACCTGAGAGCACCTCTACTCGCTCAAGCTGTGCAGGATCAATACTGTTGAGCTCGCGTGAGAGACTACGCGAACTGCTTAAGGGAACACCGTTCAGCAAAAACTGCACAGGGCGACCATGCATAGTGGTTCCATAGTTACTGGTCGAGCCACTACTGGCACCTAGACTCGGAATCAGCTGTGCCAAGATATCACCAGTGGTACGGTCACCCGTTGCCTGCATCTGAATCTCATTTTCGCTAATCACTTGAGTGACTGCGGGCATCTCACTAATTTTTTGTGCCAGTGCCGTGCCCGTTCTAGCATTGGCAGCGACTTTAATGGTATCCAAGGTCACACTAGGCACTGCCTTAGATGATGAGCTTGATGCTATTTCTGCGGTAGTTTGTATGTCTAATACGACATTCGCTGTATTGGTACTGGTTTGCGCATATAACTGCTGGCTGATACAAAGGGTAAGAAGGGATAGAGCGACGTGATGGTGGCTTTTCATAATGACTTCACTTAGGTTATTTCACTTAGTTGGATAGGTGGACAGTGATATGCGTTATATTTAGCAAATAATACTGTATGTACTAACTTTGTGAAAGACATCATAAATGATAATGATTATTATTTCTATAAAATAATTTATTATGTTTTTGTGGCAACTGGTAAGGATTGCCATCACCTTCCCACTACGAATCGGTTCTAGCCTTTTGTCGTAGTGGGCACCTTGCGAATAAGCCATAAGAAATAGCTACCGCCGATGATGGCGGCGACTGTACCAGCAGGCAGCTCATAAGGGAAAATCACATAACGTCCGATCCAATCCGCTAGCACCATGACACCTGCCCCTAACAATGCCGCTAATGGTAACTGCCGCTCAAGCTTAACCGCCCCAAGTGACGTTGCCAAATGCGGCACCATTAGACCAATAAAACTCAAGGGTCCGACAGCTAAGGTGCTGGCTGTACTCAGTGCTGCTACTAATACTAATAGTGACAAAATAACCGGTGTGATTGCCACACCCAAATTACGTGCGATCCCTGTGCCCAATCCAAGGACGCGCAACGGTTTGATAATCAATAAGCTAAGTACGAACAAAATGAGTGCAATGCCAATGAGATACCAGACCGTATTGGGCTGGGCGCTATAGGTCGTACCTGATAACCAGCTGAGCATCGCCTCCAGACGTGGGTCGCCTGATAACTTGACCATGTGCATGACTCCATCCATCATGGCGGCAATACCAATACCGACCAATAATAGATAGCCTGAGCTGACTCTACGTGCCAGCCAAATGACCAACAGCAACACTGCCATCGCGCCTGACAGCCCTGAAACCAGTAACGTACCTGCGCCAGCGGATAGTCCCAAACTTGGCAATAATAAAAACCCTAAAATCACCCCAAGCGCCGCCCCTGAGCTCACACCTAAAACCTCGGGACTGGCCATAGGGTTGCGAGTTAAAGTTTGTAGCAGCACACCTGCAACAGCCAACATTAAACCCGTTGCCGCCGCACTCAAACTACGAGGCAGACGATACTGCTGCGTCAATGCCCAATCGGTACTAATTCCCCAACCATTAATATCCTGTACAAAAAAACAAACCAACATTATCGTGATGATAACTCCAACGCCCCATCGCCAAAACACAACGGTCTTGTTTTGACCGCTCATCATAGGGGTGACGGTTTCTATGTGCTCACGACGCTGGCGCAAAATTAGCCAAATAATCAGTGGCGCTCCGAGGATACCCGTCATGGCACCAGCGGGGATTTGCATACCTAGTATCGGCTCAAGCAATAACGCAACATTGCTGGTCAACAGTAGTAGCAATGCACCTAGCCCAAACGCGGCTACCAAACGCTTGCCAACCGAAGAGATACCCAGCGCATTGACCAAGCTTGCCGCACCAAGACCAATAAAACCAATCAAGCCAACTTCACTAATGACCAATGCCGTCACCAGCGCCACAATGAGCACCACCAATGCGCGAATACCATTGATCGGTACGCCCAAACGGCTTGCCTGCGAGTCATCCAAGCTCATCAGCGTCAGCGGTTTTAATAAAGGTAGGCTCACTATGGTCATTAAAATAGCCGTTACTACCAGTATTTGACTGGTGTCCCAGCTACTTTGGGCCAAAAACCCAGCCGCCCATGACAACATGCCATTACTGCGCTCAGCGAAAAATAGCACTAATACATTGGCGACCGCTGCTAGCAAAATATTCACGACCAAACCCGCCAGTATCAAAATCAGCGGGTTAAATCGGCTAGGTGCAGATAAGGCAAAAACCAAGCCCATACTTATAATGGCACCGACAAAGGCCACATAAGTGCCACCGTAAATGGCCAAACTTGGTAAAAATAACGTCACAATCAGCGTAGCTAACTGTGCGCCTACCCCCACCCCCAACGTAGTGTCTGATGCCAATGGGTTTTTGACCAGTTGCTGTAGCAAAATACTGACCACACCCAATAACCCGCCTGCTAATAATGCCACTACACTGGTCGCAACCAAATGAAGCTGCGTCGCCATACTAACAATGTCCAGTTGCAAGCTTGGTAAAAATAGCTCACTGATTGGACGCGTCCATTCTTGATCTAATAGTGTCCAACCACTCCATCCTGATAACACCAGCAATGCTATTAAGATTACCCACAGTCGCCATGATGTATCGCTCAATACAGATGCCTGAGATTTTGGTCGGTTCGGTGGCGGCTTGGATGATGTCATGGTGGTTGCCGAACGAGAAAGGGACGTTGAGGTCATGGCATTGGTACTATTATTGGTATTAGTAGGATTATCGATGTGGATAGTCATAATGTGGCACCGCCTTTCAACGCAGCCGTCGATAGGTTATTTGCCAAGCTGACGAGTGACGACATACCGCCATAAATCCATACTGGCGGTAATTGGGCCATACAGCGATTATCACCATAGCTCAAACGCTGCCATATTAAACTGTCCTCAATTTCAGCTTTAGTGATTGGGCTCATGGGATCTATGATAAGTAGGCAGGTCTCATCATCTAACTGCGCCAAATCTTTCATGCGTATTGGAAAAAACCCCCATGCATTTCCCTTACCTAAGACCATAAGCTCTTCATCCATCTGATCTAATGCCACTTTGAATAGACTGTTATCGACATACATGCGCATATTATTGGCATCAATAAACTGTACCACCGCAAACTTTTTTATTTTCGGATAGCGCTGTTGTAGTTTCACGCCAGCTCGACTAATTTCTTTTTGACTCTGTACAATATAGTCTTCTGCCAATTTAGGGTTTTCAATAAGCGCACCAAGCGCGCGCGTCGGTTCGGTATAGTCAGCCCACGTTGCTATCTCCCCTTTTGCTGCAAACATCACTGACTCGGCAGGCACATCACCATATAAGCTGCGGGCATGCTCATAAAAATAGTTATCTATGACCATATCGACTGGTAGCTGTGCGATTAGCTCAGCATTCGGCTGATAACGAATACCAATATCTGTGGTCGACGCTGGGAGACTGGGTCGACCCACCCACCGATCCCACACCCTGATATCACCAGTCGCAATTGGCGCATGTCCCATCGCAGTCAAGGTCGCAGCATTGCCCCAGTCAGGAGAGATGATATTGATACGGTCACTATTAATACGATCACTATGGTTGTTTTCTGTTTCAGCGATATTGTCAGGAGGTGATTCATCAAAGTGAGTAATATCTTTGTCGGATGCTGAATGGCTGCAAGCATTCAATGTCAACGAGGCCAGTAGGACAAAAGTTAAAAGAGCGAGCCATTTAAATACGATGATTGGTGACGCACCCCCTGATGTGGCTACCGAGTGCCTTGACGATTGATATTGATAAAAAACAGAAAATACAACAGAAAACATAGCGGCATATCTTTTTAGGCGAGTTTGGGTGAAAGAGAAGCGATCTGATGTCAAGCAACTGCAACGGGCTGCCCTGTTATAGGATGATTAAGCAGTTGCATGTCAACGTTAAAAATATTGTGTAATACCTCAGGCTGCATCGTGCTTTTGATATTGCCATTGTGACAAACTCGGCCGTTTTTTAGCGCGATGATACGATCCGCATATTGCGCGGCCAAATTAATATCATGAATAATAATCACCACACTCAAGCCCTGCTCATCTACCAAACGGCGGATAAGCTGAATGACCTCAATCTGATAATGCATATCCAGCGCAGCGAGCGGCTCATCAAGCAATAGATACTTAGTGTCTTGCGCCAAGCACATCGCAAGCCAAGCACGGGCGCGCTCGCCGCCTGATAATGTAGCCGTGATACGATCAGCAAACGCTTCGGTTTGGGTCACCTTTAGCGCTTGCTCGACTTTATCTCTATCAATTTGGGTTGGCTTTTGTAGCCACTTTTGATGCGGATAGCGTCCGAGCATCACCAGCTCACGCACGGTAAATCCAGCGGCGTCCGGCAGTTGCTGCGGTAGATAAGCCATTTGACGTGCCAGCTCTTTACTACCGTAATCATTGATACGAGTATCATCTAAGGTAATACTACCGCCACTACTCGCCATCTCGCCTGCCAATGCTTTGATCAGGGTCGACTTGCCTGAACCGTTATGTCCAACTAGCGCCACCAACTGCTTGGTATCAATCTCGCAGCTCACGTTATCTAGTAAAGTATTCCCTTGACGACTGATGGTCAGTTGGTTTGCACGTAGCATATAGGCACTCATTATTGATAGAAAATTGGAAAAGTAAGGCTCGATGACAGTTATTTTTTTGCAGCATTTTTGTCTCGAAACACTTTATTGAAGCGCTGTTTTAAAGCATTGACTTGAAAACAAAACGGTAATGAGAGATGATTTTACTCGTAAACGATAATAAAAACAATTATCATTAACTAATCGAAGTTTGTATTTATTAATTTACCTCTGCTTATGAGTATCAATATGGCTAATATCCTCCTATCCTCTGAACGTAATCGTTATGGTCAAGACAGACCGTATACTCCCTTGAATACCCCTGAACTAAAAGACATCATCAGTCATATCAATGAAGAACATATAGATGAGCTGCTAGGATTTTTAATCGCATTTACCCCTATATCCACTGCTGAATTGGATAATATAGAGGTACAATTGACGACGGTTTACGCTGAAGGTCTCGAGTTACAAGTACAGCCAAAAAATGTAGAGTCTCAATCTGTTAATGCTCAAAACCACACTGTGCAGAATCAAACCTTTTTTATTGCCTTTCCCGCAGCCATTACCCATCCTGATGAGCTACAAGTTCAATATATTGCGCTCAAACAAAGGGCAGATAAAAAACTGGGTAAAAAAACCATCAAATTAATCAAACAAACCTTTACGGTGGAAAACCGCTATAAAGTCAGCGAGAACATGCTCCGTCTTGAACTAAGCATGCCCGAATTAAGTAATAATGACCCATTAAACAAACAGTCCTCCTCAGTGCCAATCAATGACGCAGGCTATGCTTACTTGTTTGACTTGGCGCACAATAGCGCCGCTAATAACAGCGTAACCACTGGTATAGAAGACAACGCACGCTCTCATCGTTATTACACCTTAAGAAAAGCATGGCAAACGCCTACTGGCATACAAGCGTGGGTCGATGTGTTTCTTCATGGAGATACGCTGGGCGGCAGTTGGGCTCAGTCGCTACAGGTAGGTGAAACCATAATCACCAAAAGAGAATTCCCTGAAAAAGTGGATCATTTGCGTGACGGTCAAGCGTTACTGATCGCTGACGAAACGTCTATGCCGACTGTCGCAAGATTACTCGAGCTTTGGGGAAATCCGACACCGCCGTTAGTTGTTTGTGTCACACAAAACGCGGCGGATCAACGTTATTTTGATAACGTAAAAATGCGTATTGGTATTGATAGCAGCATTGATAATAGTATTGATAGCAATAATGAGCGCACTACCAAGAATGCCGTTAAAGACAACTTCACTGTACTTCCCATCGTCATCGATCAACAATGCTCAGGACAGAATTTAGCGTCCCTAATCGATCGTACGGTAGGTAATTATTTAACGGATCAGCCCTTAAAAATTGATCAGGTGTGGGGTGCGTTAGAGGCAAGCACTGTCAAGGCACTGCGTCCCATGCTCAGAGAGCGACTTGATCTTAGCCGTGCAGAGGTTGTAATAAAGGTGTATTGGCGTCAGGATTAAACCCATAAAATATGGCTTGTTGACTGTAACCATCGAGCTGAAGATGACAGTTTTTCAGTATTCTCATGCATAGCATTCAACACTGCCATGTTCATGACTAAGGTTTGTAGCAGCAGACAGTTGTACGCTATAGTCTTTATTTAGGACTTTACTAAAGCAAATCTCAACATTCCTCAACATTGTGCAAGTACGCACGGTTATTAACGCCACTCAAGGACGATATATGAAAACCCTTAGAACACCTGATGACCGTTTTACTAATTTACCCGATTATGACTTTGCCCCAAACTATCTGATGGTCGACGACACCGAGGGCGGTGAGCTGCGTGTACATTATCTCGATGAAGGCCCAAAAGATGCTGACCCCATATTACTGCTACACGGCGAGCCTTCTTGGAGTTATCTCTATCGCAAAGTTATTCCGATACTGACGGCTGCAGGACACCGTGTCATTGCGCCAGACCTCATTGGGTTTGGCAAATCAGATAAGCCAGCAGCGCGTACTGACTACACTTACCAGCGTCATGTTGATTGGATGCAATCGGTACTTGATCAGCTAGATTTAAATAATATCACGTTGTTCTGTCAAGATTGGGGTGGTCTGATCGGTCTGCGCTTAGTGGCAGAAAACCCAGATAAGTTTGCTCGGGTAGCCGCTGGCAATACGATGCTGCCAACTGGTGATCACGATCCTGGCGAAGGGTTTCGTAAATGGCAGCAGTTCTCGCAAGAGACACCGCAGTTCAATGTAGGCGCGACTATTAAAAGTGGTACCACAACGACGCTATCACAAGCGGTGATGGCTGCGTACGATGCACCCTTTCCCGATGAGTCGTACAAAGAAGGCGCGAGGCAGTTTCCGCTGCTTGTCCCCACCACACCAGATGACCCTGCGTCAGAAAAAAACCGCGCCGCTTGGGTCAAGCTTAGCAAATGGACAAAGCCTTTTATCACGCTGTTTAGTGACTCTGACCCAGTGACGGGTGGCGGCGACCGTATACTACAAAAACTCATCCCCGGCACCAAAGGCCAGCAGCATACGACCATCGTTAATGGCGGCCATTTTCTTCAAGAAGATCAAGGCGAAACGCTGGCTGAGCTGCTACTTAAATTCATTCGTGATAACCCTACCAACTCTGCCAATACGCCGTAACAACTCTTATCAAATGGCCAATAAAAAACACCCTGACTGTCTACTTAAACAGTCAGGGTGTTTTTGCTAAAAAGTATCAGTCTTTATACAATGTTTTTAAAAATATCATCGATGTACTTTTCTACCGCAGCATCATCACTGGTAATCTGAGCATATGTCCTAAGGCCTATGATCTGAATCTGAAGATAGCGTGCCAATTCAATCGGGTTTTTCTCTGCGTTGATTTCGCCACTATCAATAGCTTGTGCAAACAACGTGGCGAATGAGGCTTCTATCCCTTCCAAAATCCCTGTGGCATGTCCCAATAGCTCTGGGCTATCGCTCTCAGTCAATTCAGCGATCGTTTTTACAATCATGCACATACCACTTGGTGCCGTCGCTTTATTAGATACGATGACGGTATGGATAAAATATTTTAATCCAGCAAGCACGGTGTCTTGTTGCTCGATACAGTCAGCCAAACGCTTGGCACCATCTGCCGCATAACGGTTTAAGGACTCTATAAAGAGCTTATCTTTACTGCCAAAAGCCGCATAAATACTACCAGGATGCATATTGATGACGTCTTGCAGATTGCGCATCGAAGTTGCGTGATAGCCTTTTTCCCAATAGAGATTTTTTGCTTTTTCGATCACATCCTCGCGATTGAACTTTATTGGAGCACTCATAATTTTTACCTTAATAGCTTTGCCTCAAAATCTATTTTAAGGCAAAGTTTATAGAATCAACCTTAGTCGCTGTTTTTAATCACTTTTTATTATAAAGCTTTTTACACATCTTTGCTTCGATTAACTGTTTTTATCAAAATTTTGCGGGTAAAGCGCTCGTGCAGCAACCTCATCCAACTCAGTTTTAAAGTCGATTTTTTTAGGAATTTCACGCGCTTTTTGCACCGCAGGACGGGCATCAATAGTGGCAAACCAACGCTTTAGGTTAGGATAATTATCTAATCCAGCGTCGCCCAGTACCACTGTTGCCTTGTCTATCCAGCCCCATGCGGAGATATCAGCGATTGAATACTCGTCTCCAACCAAATACTCATGGCCTTCCAAATGGGTGTCGAGCACTTCGTAATGACGCTCAGCTTCACGAAGATAGCGGTTCATCGCATACGGGATCTTTTCTGGCGCCTTGTGTCTAAAATGCACAGACTGACCAGAATAAGGGCCCAGACCAGTTGCTAAAAACATCAACCATGAGAGCATCTCGCTACGATCTTTTGGCTGTCCTGCCAGCAATCCTGTTTTTTCAGACAAGTACATCAAGATAGCAGTAGAGTCGAATACGCGCTTGCCATCATCTTCTAAGGCAGGCGTTTTGCCATTTGGATTGATAGCACGGTACTCAGGCGCGTGCTGTTCCCCTTTTAGCGTATCGACAGCAACAAGCTCATAGGGCAAACCAGTTTCTTCAAGAAACAGTGCCACTTTCATTGGGTTTGGCGTTTGGTGAAAATAAAACTTAAGCATAATCTTGTCCTATTACAACATAGTAGATGATCTGAAAATCTGATGACTATAAAAGGTATGAGGAATAACAAAAATAGGCATCGTGATCTGAAACGTTTTTTTATTGTCTGACAAATACTATAACTATAAATGAACGGTCGTTCAAGTAATAACTTATCTAATGGTGTCCATTGATATGGTGGATCGCATACCCATACAGGCTACTCTATTCATCCTACTAACTAACGATGACAAGGGATTAAACATGTCTACATTAACGATTATTGCCAATATCATTGCCAAAGATGACAGCATTGCCCTAGTCAAGGCTGAGCTCGAAAAACTCATACCACCTACGCGTGATGAAGAAGGTTGTCTTGGGTATAACCTGTTCCAAGATAACGAAAACCCTGCTCACTTCATGTTTCATGAAAGCTGGGCCACGCGCGAGCTGTGGCAAATACATATGGAAAACCAACACTTAAAAGATTTTTCAGCTGCAACAGAAGGCGCTATTGAGTCCTTCATATTAAATGAGATGACAGAGATTGCTTAATTTCTATAATCACTCAATGAAAATTAGATCATAGGAATATTCATATTAAAAAGAGCGCTACTGTGCTCTTTTTTTTGGCGAGTGGCTTTTGGTTGATAAGATCGCATCGTAATCATTTAACTTGCTTCATTAGCTTGACGACATTCGTTACCACATCTCCGCTTACAAAGTGCGACTTTCTCAAACCACTGATACTATTACTATAAACCGCGCAGAAGATAGAAAAATATAACTTCACCATTACAATTTAATTGAACGATTACTCAAATAATTATTGAGCGACTGCTCAATATCATTTATAGTGGTTTTATTGACTCGGTTACAAAGCAATATGTCTGATTTTGAGTGAACACTCAAATTTAATCATTAGATCTAAATCAGCAGATACGCTTAACCAGCATAAAAATCTAAAGCACACCAAATTTCAAATATACTATTAGGAATAATATTATGACCGATTTTACTTTACACGATAAACAAAGCGCCCCACAAGAAAGCCAAGCATTGCTTGATGTCTCTATCAATGCTTTTGGTATGGTGCCAAACCTACATGCTGTGATGGCTGAAGCGCCAGGCCTGCTAGAAGGTTATCAACGTCTGCATGAGTTGTTTTTAAACAGCAGTTTCGATGATGAAGAGACCACTGTGGTATGGCAAACGATTAACGTCGAACACGCCTGCCATTACTGTGTGCCTGCGCATACGGGTATTGCCAAGAGCATGAAAGTAGATGACGCCATCACTGATGCATTACGTGATGAGACGCCACTACCAACCGCCCGCCTAGAAGCGCTACGTGATTTCACGCTTTCTGTCGTACGTAATCGTGGTAATGTTGATGATAAAGAAGTTCAAGCATTTTTGGACGCAGGCTATACCAAACGACAGATCTTAGAAGTCATTCTTGGTGCGACTCAAAAAGTCATGAGCAACTACACCAACCACTTGGCTAATACTCCAGTCGACAAACCATTCCAGAAATTCGAATGGCATAAAGCGGACTCGTAAGTCTTGCAGCAAGCGCTGACACCGTCCATTTGATGTTTTCATACTGTTGTTCGAAACATCGTCGGGCAGCAGTTTTTCATATTGATTGATAGCTAATGAGGGATCCTATGGAACAGGTCAAAAAACCATTACGAATAGATATCGTGTCAGACGTTGTGTGCCCTTGGTGCGCGATCGGCTACAGTCAACTAGCGGAGGCATTAAAGCAAACCAACACGCCGCATGAGATTCATTGGCATCCATTTGAGCTGAATCCTAACACGCCAGCTGAAGGACGCAACTATCGTGAGCATATTATGGAGAAGTACGGTACAACTGCTGAGGACGTTAAAGAGAGCAGAGCTAGAATGACAGCGGCGGGTGCAGAAGTTGGTTTTAACTTTCAGTTTACTGATGAGTTTCGTACTTATAATACGTTTAATACTCATCAGTTGCTGCATTGGGCAGATCAGCAAGGGCATATGCACGATTTAAAGCAAGCGTTGTTTGTCGCGCACTTCGTTGATAATAAAAACGTGGCTGATAGTACCGTACTGGCAGATATCGCCGCCAGTATTGGACTCGATCGTAGTGAAGCTCTCGCAGTCATCGAAGACCAGCGCTTCGCTGATGTGGTACGTGAGTCCATACAGCATTCAAAACAGCAGGGCATTCAAAGCGTGCCTTCAGTCATCTTTAACGGTCGCCATTTGGTAAGCGGTGCTCAAGGCGTCGAGAACTATAAAAATATTATCGAGCAATTGACTGAGATGTCAGAATAAAAACCATAAACCGGATTCAATTTATCAATCGCACCCTACTGAGCACAGTCTATAAAAAGGTATCATCATTATGTCAAACTCTAATCATTACGAGCCACCTAGCGTCTGGACATGGGATGCAGAAAGCGGCGGTAAGTGGGCAAGCGTCAACCGCCCTATCGCAGGCGCCACGCACAAAGCAGCTCTACCTCGCGGCAAACATCCGTTGCAAATCTACTCAATGGGTACCCCTAACGGTCAAAAAGTCACCATTATGGTCGAAGAGTTATTGGCGTTGGGTGTAACAGAAGCTGAGTACGACGCGCATCTTATTCAAATTGGTGAAGGCGGACAGTTCTCATCAGGTTTTGTTGAAATTAACCCCAACTCAAAGATCCCAGTGCTGTTTGATACAGAGACTGGTAGCCGTGTATTTGAAAGTGGTGCTATCTTATTTTATCTCGCTGAAAAATTTGGAAAACTGCTCCCCAAAGATGCCGCAGCACGCACTGAAGTGATGAACTGGCTCTTCTGGCTGCAAGGCTCTGCCCCTTACTTAGGTGGCGGCTTTGGACATTTTTACTCTTATGCACCAGAGAAGTTTGAGTATCCTATCAATCGATTCACAATGGAAGTAAAGCGTCAGTTAGATGTACTGGATCGAGAGCTGGCAGAACATCGCTATTTGGGCGGCGATGAGTATACGATTGCCGATATCGCCACGTGGCCTTGGTACGGCAATTTGATACTTGGCGAGGCTTACGGTGCAGGAGAGTTCCTACAAGTTGAAAGCTATAAAAACGTACGCCGCTGGGCAAAAGAGATTTTAGAGCGCCCTGCTGTACAACGTGGTCGCAAGGTAAACCGCACTTGGGGCGAACCCTCTGAGCAATTACACGAACGTCATGATGCGTCAGATTTTGAGCTAAAAACTCAAGACAAACTAAATGCTCAGACCGCTGAAAAATCAAACAAATAGACGCTTTATCTTTATTTACTCGCTTACTCAAACAGTTTCGTTGGACAGTTTTCAAGGTAGTGTTAACTTTTTCCATTGCTACTTTGGACTACTGTAAACACCCCATACTTTTACAATTAAGGCTGCTAAAGTAAGATTGTTCAATACATACTAATCATAAAATACCATTAAAAAGGATAAGAACTATGTCAAATAATTACGCTCAAAAAATCAAAGCTGGTGCTACTTTTCCTAAAATGGAAGTACAGGTACTAGGTGGTGAGATGACGGAACTTGGCAAACCTGAGAACGGTCATGACTGGAAACTGGTGGTTGTCTATCGCGGCAAGCACTGCCCAATCTGCACAAAATATCTAAATACGTTAGAAACTGTGAAAAAGTCTTTTTATGACAATGGTGTCGATGTCATTGCCGTGTCTGGCGACAGTAAAGAGCAGCTAGAAGATCATTTAGAAGAATTAGATATCAGCTTCCCTATTGCCTATGGTCTGACTATCGAGCAGATGAATACGCTAGGGCTTTATATCTCTGATCCACGTTCAGCGAAAGAAACGGATCATCCATTTGCAGAGCCTGCTGTATTTGTCATAAACGGTGAAGGAAAGATACAAATCGTTGATCTCTCAAATGCACCATTCTCTAGACCAGACCTTGAAGCATTGGCAGATGGCTTGGTGTTTGTTAGAAAACCAGAGAACAACTATCCAATCCGTGGTATGCATGTCTAAACAGCCCTACTTTTTATGGGCGATAGTTTTGGAAAAAGCGTATTAAGGTCATGCCTTGGTACGCTTTTTTATGGCAAAAATAATACTTTTCACTAAAGGTGCTGTGTATTATTTGTTGTTAACACTCATACACTGAGATTTATTTCTGCTAAAATCATCCAGTAATATTATCAATACCTCATTACTGGTATGAGAAAAAGGACTTACTATGCGATTGAAATCAATCGTTCAAAAACTACATGAACGCGCCCCAAAACTGGGCAAAGCCGCATCACTCACCACAGCCACGGGTGTGATTACCTTTAATAGTATCTTGGCAGGACCTCCTGTATGGATAATGGGCGCTGCCAAAGCCTTCACGGGTGCTGCTATCGCTGACAAAGCCGTTATCGATGTCACCAACTACTGGATCAACAGTAATAATGCCATCATCGACAATATCCTGCCACGTAAAGACTGGCGTATCAGCTTGCCTGAAGATGTACACACAGACGGTCAATACCTGTTGATGAGCAACCACCAATCGTGGGTCGATACCAGCATCATGCAATATATCAGTGAAAAGCGCCTACCATTGACGCGCTTTTTTACCAAGTTTGAGCTCATCTATATTCCGGTTATTGGGCAGGCTTTTTACTTTCTCGACTTCCCTATGATGCGACGACATTCTAAAGAAGCCATTGCCAAAAACCCTGCTTTAAAGGGCAAAGACATCGAAGAGGCCAAACGAGCCTGTGCGCTACTCAAAGACAAGCCTTTCACTTTGCTAAATTATTTGGAAGGAACGCGCTTCACCCCTAGCAAACGTGACAAACAAAACTCACCCTATAAGCACTTGCTTAAGCCTCGTGCTGGCGGATTATCACTTGCTTTGAGTGCCCTAGGCCCAGAGATCGACGGTATCTTGGACATGACGATTGTCTACCCTGATGGTATACCCACTTATAGTGACCTGTGGAAAGGCAACATCAAACGTCTAGGCGTCGATGTGCGTCATATCGAGATACCTGAAGACTTATTTACGGCAATTAAAAATGGCGGTTATGAAACAGATGACGCAGTAAAAGCACAGATGTTTGACTGGGTTGAGCAAGTATGGCACAAAAAAGACCAGCTAATCACAGACATGCTTGCTGAATTTGAGACCAAAAACGCCTAGTATAAAAGTGTTCGGTTCAAAATACTTAGTCCAGAAGCTTTCAATTGACTCCCTGTATCAATAACGCTTATTATTTAATAATCTCGAGGTGTTCAGCACGTACCAATATGAGAAAGGTAAAGCCATCTAATGATGAAATTTCGTGAAAAATGGTTTTGGGCGTTATGCCTTGCAATACTGGTACATGCTGGGGTTTTCTTTATTTTGTATTTCAATGCAAAATTCTCTGACACGCCAGAAATGGCTGACAATAGCACCAATACAGAGCTGCCAGCCACTGTCAGTACGATAACCTCACCGCCTAATGATAAGGTCTATACCACTACTATCACAAGCACTAAAACGTTGGATAATAAGAATGATAGTATCGATAACGTCAATACTGCTAGTACCGCTGTTACTACTGAAAAAAATAAGACAGTGAATACAACCACCAACAATGATACGCCAATCGTCAGCTTAGAAAACACCAAAAAAGCAGCCTCGCAAACCTCTAACGCTATCGATGGCAATACCGAAAAAACAATACCCACCTCCAAAGCCACCACAGCACAAATCAGAAACTACTCACAAGAAAACAAGCCTCCAAGGCTTCAAACAGACGATTCTTCTCAACCAATTATCACGAGTGCTGATACTAATCTAGAGAACCTCAAAAACAATGCAGGTCTCCTAGAGATGGACATGCCTACACAAAAAAGCATGGTCACAGTAGATAAAGATTACCTCTCAGCAAAATCTGAAGTAGAGGAAATCAACGACCAACTAAGCGCTGCTATTAACGAAGTTAAAAAACGTAATCAACAGAAAATTGATGACCAGCATCGGCTGAGAAATGAGGTGAACACCGAAGGTAATCGAAACCTTCTTGAAAACTCTAACTAAGATTAAAAGGTTTATGAGAAATAGCACAATAAAGCCAAATACCTTTATACATAAAAACCCCAGCAATTAACTGGGGTTTTTCAATCTCTTCAATAAATAGCCAATATTAAACTGTTAGCGCTCACCCAGACCTTCTGATAAGGTTTTGGTAATTGGCTTGGTGAGATAAGATAATACGGTGCGCTCCATCGCTTTAATATCGACAGACGCTGTCATACCGGGCTTGATAACAATCTCATCACCACGGCCTTTAAATTCAGCACCATTAATGACAACTAGCACGCGATAGTAAGGCTCTTCTCCCTTAGGTGTCTGTTCCATCAAGGTATCTGGACTGATATAGTTAACGGTGCCTTTCATCGCTCCAAAGATAGAGTAATCATAAGCGTCGAGCTTAACTGTTGCCTCTTGACCTTCTTTAACATAGGCAATATCAGCAGGACTGATCTTAGCATCGATGACTAAGTCACTACTCGTCGGCAAGATCTGCATGATAATCTCCCCTGGTTTGACTACACCGCCAATAGTGGTCACGTTAATATTTTTGACTTTACCGTCTGTTGGAGCCATCAAACGCTTCTCCTCTAGCACTTGCGCCCGATCTCGTAACTGCTCAAGTTCTGTATCCAGCTCTTCTTGAGCTTTCGTCATTTCCGCCTGTGCTTCTTCAAAGTACTTATTGCGCTTGTTGTTGATTTGCGCTTCGATATCAGCGACCTGCCGACTCAGCTTGATAACATCGGCCTGACTAACATCGCCATATTCGAGTAATGGCTCATTCATGCGTAGCTCTTGACGAGCTAATACCAGCATTTTTTCAAGAGAAGAGACTTCTTCATTGATAGCTTGACGACGTCTGTTGTATAGCTCTCTTTGGTTTTGTACATATTCAGGATATTGTTGCACCCCTTCAGGAAATACTAATGGCTTCTCAAAAATCTCAGCATTTAACCTCGCCAGCTTAGCAGTCAAAGCAGCTGTTTTTGACGCGGAATTGTCCAAGGCTGCCTTAGCGCGCTCTTCTTCCAAAACGACCAATAACTGGCCTGCCTTAACATCTTCACCCTCTGTGACAGCTAACTCAGTTAGCACGCCACCTTCTGATGCTTGAATCTCCTGCGTTCGTGCGCTTGCAATCACGGTTGCGGTGGCACGGGTAACCTGATCAATCTTGGCAAATGATGCCCAGACAATCAAAGTGACAATTCCGATTAATGCTATCCAAATACTCAATCTTGAACGATTAACCTTGGGCTTGGTGGGTGTGTACTTATACTCTGACATGCCTACTTCCCTTGATCGTCTGTTGAATGTTTAGCACTGATGGGTTTGACGCCGATGTTTCTTACTCTAGAGGTAGCAGGCTTATTTTCGTCAGCACCTTCTTTTGATGGTTGATTGGTTTTGTGAACGATTCTATCTTTTTGCTTTACGGTAGTTTTATTTTTTGCTTGATCGTTTTTTCTAAGCTCATCAAGTACAGCTTGTTTTGGACCATCGATAATAATACGCTGGTTATCCATAATGATCAGCCGATCTACCAAGTCTAGCAATGCTGTTTTATGGGTCGAAACAATGAATGTCTGCCCTTTCGTCAACTCCTGACGTAGCACTTGTAGGCAGCGCTGCTCTTGTCGGTTGTCCATGGAAGCTGTCGGCTCATCTAGCAAAAACACATCCGGCTTAGTTAGCAGCAAACGTGTAAATGCGACCAGTTGCTTTTGGCCACCTGATAGCCCTTTACCGCCTTCACTAATCGGCAAATCCAAACCACTTGAATGACTCGATACCAAGTTGATGAGCCCTGTCCTATTTAATGTGTCTTGTAAAATATCGTCATTAGGTGCTGCCATACCAATTAGCAGGTTTTCGCGTAGCGTACCCTGAAACAGTCGATGGTCTTGTTGCAAATATCCCAAACGTTCACTAAGTGTCTCGCGACTGATTTGATGAATATCAAGACCGTCTAGTAGCACGCGCCCTTGGGTCGGCGCGTACAGTCCTGCGAGTACTTTAAGCAAGGTAGATTTACCTGAACCGATAGGTCCAAGTATCGCGATACGTTCTCCTGGCTTGATAGAGAGCTGCGGAATGCTAATGGCTGGACGGTCGTTGTCTTTATAGTTGAATGCCAAATCATCACACTGATAAGCGCCTTTGATGTGTGTGGGTGACAGTGGATATGCAACGCCTTGATTGTCCTGCTCTAAGGCAAATAGACTCTCAATATTCAACTTGGCAGCTTTGGCATGAGCATACTGCACCAGTAGGTTAGGTATCGACATAACAGGGGCTAGCACTCTACCACCTAGGATCGAACAAGCAATCAATCCACCCATCGTCATGTCGCCTTGCGTTACTACAAACGAGCCCACAATCACGATACCCACATAGCTGACTTGCTGCAGCATCTGCGTGAAGTACGTTAAATTGTCGTTGGCATGCTTCATGTCCAAATCATTTTTGATAGTAACGTTCATCACATCAAGCCAACGCGAGAGAAACTTCCAGCTGCCCGCCCCCGCCTTTATTGTCTCGACGCCTTCCACAGCTTCAACTAACAGTCCTGTTTTGTAGTAAGAGGCAGTCGCACCTTCTGATGCTATGGCATCAATGCGTTTGCGCGCAACCAACCCCATCGTAATCGCAATGACTGCGGCCACCACTGGCACAACAGCCACTAGCGGCGATCCGATAAAGGCGATCAAACTGATAAAGATAATGGTCATCGGCAAGTCGACCAAACCAAACAGCGTGCTTGCTGTAAAAAAGCTGCGTACTTGCTCATAGCCACGTAGCTGTGCTGCCATAGAGCCAACCGACCCTGGCATCTGGTCGATACGTACTTTTAATAATCGTTGGAATACTTCTCTAGATAAGTACTGATCAAGACCGACCACCACTTTGTCCATGATTCTCGATCGTGAGAATTTCATGAAAGCTTCAAAGACAATCACCAAGAACACACCGCTCGCCAAAATAATGAGGGTGTATTCGCTACGAGTCGGTATGACCCGATCATACACCTGCATCGAAAATAGAGAGACGGCTAATGCCAGCATATTAATCAGAAAGGTTGCAATAACAGCTTCAGCTAAAATGCCTTTATAGTTGCCTAAATCAGACTTTAGTAAGTCAGAAAATGACGCTTTGCGCTGCTTAACATGATCGTCTTTTAAGCGAATCCGTAATACCAAGGCTATCTCATCGACACGGGTATGTACCTGTTTGTCCGCTTGTCTAAAGTTCCAGCTTTTTTGTGGTGTTTGACCATCGATGACGCCCCACCCCAAATCTGATCGATATGTTAATAGAGGCAAAAAGGCCGCGTCAGGCTGCTCTAATATCTCAGGGGTGTCAGTAATACCAATCCCTTGTAACACAGCAATGACACCGCCCAGCTCATGAATGCTTTGACCTTGTCTGTCCGATTGCTCACTATGGCGCTTAACGACATCATGCAGACGGATATTGTCTACTGGATAGCCTTGCTGACCAAGTAAGTGCTTGATAGCCTCGGTCAGCGTTTCAGTCAGATCAACGTGCTCTGTGTGCTGCAACTCATGATGGTCGACAGACTGAGACGGTGTCTTTTGTAGTTGTGCACTCATATTAATCACTTATTCAATATTTTAAATAGTTACGTATACAAGATACTTTAGGCGCTTTTATATGACTGTCTTATTTAATTATTTTTCATACTCTCTTGCTCAGATATCGGCGTAATGCTGTAATCATCATTTAGCATGAGATACTCACCATTGTTCAAACTTTGCTCTGCCGTCGCGGGCAGCTGAATATCGATATAGTCATCTTCTGCGGTGTTTGCTCCATAACCAAACTCGTTACTCATGTTGCTGCTGTCATCTTGTTTATTCAGCCACTGTTTGACCGAATTTGTGGGGCTAAACAACGTTACAGGCTGGCGATTATGAGAGAACTGCTGCCATTGCATAAGGCCAAAATCCACTTGTAATCGATAAAATGCGCCCAGCATTTCTGCCCGAGTTTGCACCAGCTGCACTTGATAATCGTTATGTTCACGAACCGCATTGAGAACTTCTAGCCATGACTTACGCCCAGCAATAAACTGTCGACGATACGAGCTGACCACTAGCTGTGCACCGGCGACGGCAGCGACCAATGACGTCTCTCTATCTTTTGCACTAACAAACTGCTGGTACTGTACTTGAATGTTCTCTATCACATTACGGCGGGCTGCTTCTTGATTCTGTATCAGGCTGCTGACCTGTGCTTGTGAGGCACGTGCTAATGCAAAATTGGAAAACCCAGCACCAGGTGCATAACTCAACCCTAATGAAAACTGGCCATCGTTTTCGTTATTTTCATGATAGTAAGCATGTTCGTACTGGGCATAAACGGTGGGATATTGAGCAGCTTTTTGCGATTCGACACCTTGCTTGGCAGATTCAATCTGGAAATGCTCTTTTACAACGGTAGGGTTATAAAAACCTGCGCGATCAAACGCCATTTTCTCAAAATCAACAGATTGCTGCTTGGCTTGATTTACCAGTACTTTGATATTCGGTATGCTCATAACACTCATTTGAGACAACGGCTGACCGATAATTTGCTCAAGCCGAGCGGTGGCAATGCGTTGCTGCTCAGCGGCAGCTTGATAAGCTGTCTGCTCTTGTAAGATGCGGTTGGTCACAAGATCAAGCTCAATTCTAGCCGATACCCCTTGACCGACACGGCGCTGCATCATAGCTTCAAAATCACCTAGCTCCTTTAGATTATCAACATGGACAGCTTGTTTTGCGACAGCTTGAATGTAGCTCTGCCAAGCATCAATGGTCGTTTTGGCGACTAGATTTTGTTGCTCGTAGATATATTCCACAGCAGCTTTATCATCGAATATGGCTTGATTGACATCTGCTGTGAGCTTGCCACCCGTCCATAGTGGCTGACGAAGGGTGACTTGTGAGACAAAATCATTGTCTCTGTCGTAACCTGAGCTCACGCTTGGTGTTGGCAACAAATTTAACTTCGCCGCAGTAATACCTTCAATAGTTGCTTGTTGGCTCGCCCGAGCCGACCCTACCAGCGGATGAGTTTGAATCGCTTGTGCGACCAGACTATTGATTTGAAAGTCCTCTACTGCTGCTTGGGCAGTCATGGTAAAACACATGCTCGTTACCAATACCGTCATAAGGTGATGCATCGCATGACGGCTGGTTAATTGTTTTCTATTTGGCGATTTTTTCATATTAGTTTTCAATAAACGCTCTTATTGATATGCTCTTGAATAAGTATATAACATCTATGCACTAAACATTACTAGACCTTAGTCTATAAGGCAACAATTTATATGCGATATCGAATGAGAATTTCTGAGTATTTCATGCATGCGTAAAGCTAAGTCATATATGCTTTTTTTTACTAAAATTTGCCTTCTCCGTTGAGTTCACTTTGCTCACTTGAAATAAGTACCCCCTATTCTAAGTTTACAATCATAAAGTCAATATTTCATAATAAAAATACACCCAAAATGCCGTCTCTAGATTCCTCCTTTATTTATCAATGTTTGTTGATAATAAACAATCCCTGATAAATCACGCTCTACATCATCGATTGGCTCTCTAAGCGAATGCTGATGAACAAAAAATCCGTACAAAATCATTCGTGGCACTTTGTTAGAAATTGCCATTTCTGACAGGAAACAATCATTCATCAGTCAAATAGCTTTCTATTCATCCACATTTCAATTATGCCATACGGTCTTTTACTTTCTCATTTAAAAATAAAGCCGTTATATTTATTGTCTAACACGCTTCATTATTTCAAAAATATCCATAAAAACGTCGTAAAAAACGCCTCCATTTTGGAAGCGTTCTGTGCGTTAAAATAAGATCAGCCAGTCTTAGATAATATTGACGATATCAGTATCAATATGAACCTGTGTATCATTAGATGACTGCCATACGTTATACATCTCACCTTCTGAGGTAGTCTGTCCAATATTGATCCAACTATCACCTTCTAGATTAACTGTATCATCGTTATCACCATTGACATAGATAGTGGCTTCAACATCTTCAGTTGCTATATTTAAAGTATTTGCGCCATTACCACCAATATCAATGATATCAGGCTGCATTATGTCAGAGAGGCTAATGATTTGACCTGAACCCTCAAAGCTTAAAGTGTCAACTCCTTCGCTCGAAGTGGTTAGTAGCGTATCAGGTAATTCAATAGAAGCTGTGTCATCAGCAAGTGTGAAGCTATTAGCACTCATACGTGCAGCGGCTGGCGCTTGCCCATCACTATTAATAGTGATACTGAGCGTAGCCGTATCGGTATTATCATTACCATCATTGACGGTGTATTCAAACTCATCTGTTTGTCCAATACCATCGATATTTTCGAATGATGTATAAGTATAATTACCATTAGAATCAATGACCAATGTACCGTAATCACCTGCAATACTTATAGAACCGTCAATAAAATCACCGTTAACAGTCGTCACTGTTAACGATTGTCCAACACCGTCATCATTATCAATAACATTACCAATGATAGACTCTCCAGCCACAGTATAACTTGTCAAAATACTAGATTCTGTTTGGACGTTTATTCGCGTGAGCGCTCCAAGATCTAATAAATTTCCTTGATTACCAACAACGACATAATACGTAGCACCGCCATCAAAAGGCTCAAGTTGTAGATCATTAACCGACGACCAACTCCCTAGCAGAGTACCAACAATAGGTATAGTAATACCCGGTGTAAACTCTAACCAGTTTGTTTGTACGTCAACCAATGTAGCTGTGGCATCATTCTGCTCCTGCTTATAAATAAGAAGATCAAGGTTCTTGTCATTCCCGAGGTTTACTCCCGCAAGCTCGTTCCCGTCACCAGACACAGTAATCTGCTGTGTAGTTCCGGCCGCAACGGCAACTGTGAAGGCCGTACTATCAGCAAGAAGATCAACCTGAACCGTATCACCGATTAGACCAAGGCTAATTAAGCCACCAACATTACCACTAGGACCGCCTTGAGACTCTGTTACGGTAGCTGTCACTGTAAGATCAATAGAGCCCTGATCATCAATGGCGGTTGGTGGGATCGTGTCAACAGTAATAGTAGCAGTCGCGGCGGTGCCCGTATTTCCAGCAGGGTCTGTTGCGGTAGCACTCAATTGCTCAGCGCCCTCACCCATTGCCCTTACTTCTGCCTCATCGACATTGATACTCCAGTCACCAGCTGCGTTGACAATAGCCGTACCTAAGATATTATTTGAGCCGTCAGTCAACGTAATTGTGTCGCCTGAAACCCCCGTACCTGTTACAGCAAAACTTGCTGCGGCTTCGGTACCATTAACGATATTGTCGCCAGCAATAGGCTCATTAATCGTTGGAGCATCTGGTGGCGTCGTATCAACGACTGCGTCAAGACTAATCACCAACTCTGCTGTATCACTAATGACTCCATCAGAAACTGTATAAGTGAATGTCTCTGATTGACCATTTGACGCAAAATCACCATTCGCCGTATATGTATAATCACCGGTTTCATCAATAACCAAGACACCATACTGACCTTGTATCGTGAACACCGTGATACCGTTGACGACCTCGGTGGTAGGTTGTGACTGAGTATCATTGCTATCAATATCAGTTAGTACTGTATCCACCGTTACCGTATCTTCACCCAACTCACCTGAGTTCGATGCATCGGGATCAATCACATTACCAGTAATGATAGTATCATCAGCATAGTCGAACTCTGTCACTGTGGCGGTAATATCTGTGGTTTCGAGTAGGGTTAGGGTATTGTTAAGAAGCACAGCAGTAATGTCATCAAGTAATGGGTCTAAAACACCTAATCCTAATACATTATCTTCCAGTATATCTACTACAGCATCGAGACCTAAACCTTCATCCCCAGCTGCAGTTAATGCAATATTGAGAAGACCATTAACAGTGCCTCCTAAAACTGGACCTAATGCATTATTGATTGTGGTAAAAACAACTTCTTGATTATCAGGACCCAGTACAACTCCTGCTTCACCTAATTCTGCTAAGGTAAGACCATTGACTAAAGCTCCTAAAGCACTTTCATCATTTCTCACCACAATAGTATAGTTATCTGGTTCTAAACCAGAAACTGTCGCAGTCAATGTATCATTGCCAGTTAATCCCAATAACTCGATTCCAATAACATTACCTACCAATGGCTCACTACCAGTAGTGCCAACGTAAACAAGCTCATTGTTGCTATTATAAACCTCTATATTAATTGCATCCGCTACTGTCACTAATGCCGTCTGACTAACTTCGATACTGACTATACCATTTGTACCTGCACTCACAGTAAAGCCAAGACTGCTATCGGCACCACCAGTACCTTCAGCAACCCCCAGAACATCTAAGTCAGATTCACTGATCGGATCATAGTACGTAACTTGCAACGCTCCTAAATCAAGATCATCCAGATCATCACGGGCAGTAAAGGTCGTGTTAAGATCAAATTCGACAGCAGCACTCGGAGCACTGACATTTTCGTTTGCATCTGTCACCGTAGCAACCACCGTATAGGTACCATTATCACTGATACCGTCAACGCCATTTGGAATCGTGATTTCAGCGATACCATCTCCATCATTGACATCAAGGTCAGCTGCGGTCACTTCATATTCCACGGTAATAGGGTTACCAGCATCAGGAGTCACTGTTAAGGTGACCGTGTCACCTGCAACGGTACCAGTTGGTAGGTTTACTTGAGTTTGAATACCATCTGCAAACTCTTCTGCATTGACACCATCAAGTGCTTCAGGAATTAATACCGCAGGCGCCGTAGTATCACCAACTGTAGCACTGTCGGTACCTGTCGAACCAGTGTTACCCGCCTGATCAGTCACATTTGCGGTAACTGTTAGTACTGCCCCTTGTGATGGAACTGCAACCGCAAAGTTATACCCGTTGTCTAGCATATCTTGAGTAATCAAAGTCGCCATACCATCGACCGTTACAGTATCGCCAACCTCAGCGTTATCTGGTAAAACCACAGTAACTTCAACCAACCCATCGTCGTTTAAATCAAAGCCGTTAACTAAGTCATCACCATTACCAATGATCACAGTTGGTTGACCTGGCGCTGTGGTATCAACGGTAAAGTCAACAGCCGCACTAGGCGCACTCACGTTACCAGCCGCATCGGTTACGGTGGCAATCACACT
>NZ_JBHZRK010000002.1:39998-140290 GCF_043641605.1 Psychrobacter piscatorii
TCTGCAGGGTCAAGCAAATCGCCATTACCATCTACGTTGTCGGTGATGACAGGTGCTGCAGGCGGTGTGTCAGGCGCCGCTGTATCAACGGTAAAGTCAACAGCCGCACTAGGCGCACTCACGTTACCAGCCGCATCGGTTACGGTGGCAATCACACTGTACTCACCATCCGCGGTGATGCCGTCATCTGCATCATTTGCAATGGTCACGTCAGCAATACCGTTGCCACCGTTGGCATCAAGATCATCTGCGGTCACGATATAGTCAACGGTAATGGTACTGCTGTCAGGCAAGGTCACCGTCAAGGTGACCGTGTCACCTGCAACGGTGCCAGTTGGTAGGGTTACTTGGGTTTGAACGCCATCTGCAAATTCTGCGGCATTGACCCCATCATCCGCTTCATCATCAATGACCACGACTGGCGCTGCGATAGCGGCACCTACCTCGCCACCAGGGGCAACGGTATCAACCGTTATGGTGGTCGCAGGAGATGGCTCACTCACGTTACCGGCAGCATCTGTGATGGTATAGCTGATATCGTAGGTGTCATCAGCAAGTGGTGTGTCAGGCGTTAGGGTGTTATCCACTAAGGTGGCTGGTACGGCCACGCCATCGACCAACAATGTCGGTGTGCCGTTTGCCAATTCATCATCTGGTATGACAACCCCTGGGGTGTTGTCGTTGGTGATGCCGTCATCAGGAATGGTTTCTGCAGGGTCAAGCAAATCGCCATTACCATCTACGTTGTCGGTGATGACAGGTGCTGCAGGCGGTGTGTCAGGCGCTGTGGTGTCTCGAATAGCATTGGCTGTTACAGCAGGAGAAACATTACCAGCCGTATCTTCGATTCTGACAGAAACCTCTAATACGGCCCCTTCTTCTGGTGCAGGTATTTCAACTTCAACATTACCAGCTTCAATATCGTCATCAGTCAAAACCTTTTCGACACCGTTGACGATCACGGTATAACCAACACTCGAACTCTCTGGCAAGTCAACAACGACATCTACCTGGTTACCCTCTATCTCATCAGCCGTGATAAAAGCATCTCCGTTCCCGATAGCTACACTATCTGGTGCTTCAGGCGCATCATCTGTATCTCTAGTAGCACTAGCTGTAACAGCCGTAGACTCGTTTCCAGCTAAGTCTGTGATACTGGCAGTGACTTGCAGAGACTGACCTTCTAATGGAGCATCAATAGTTACAGTTGCCGTACTATTTGCGATGTCATCATTAGTTAGTTGCTGATCAACACCATTGACAGTAACAGTGTCACCTACAGAAGCATTATCTGGCAAACCAATAGAGATAGTGACTTGATTATCACTAATCTCATCAGCGGTGATCAAGGCGTCACCATTACCGATAACAATGCTTGGAGCATCGGGAGCGGTAGTATCAGGGGCATTTATTGGATCAGACTCTGCTGAGGTATTACCTGCTGCATCAGTAGCAACGGCGTTAATCGCCTCACCATTGGCAAGCGGTGTATTAAGAGTTACCTCGTAGGCACCTGTGGTAGCATCTGCTATTACTGTACCAATGACATTGTCATCTGTATCTAAGATGTCTACGCGACTGCCGGGCTCAGCGTTACCTGTGACGGTAGTACCATCGAAGGCATCAATACTCGGGGCATCAGGGGCGGTAGTGTCTGCTTCTGAATTATCATCATCGTTATTATTACTACCTCCTCCTAAAGCTGCTGCCGCCACACCAACGCCTGCTAGACCTAACAACCATGGTAGAGCTGCAAAACCTTCAGATTCTGTCGCCCCTATCCACCAAGGAGTTGCATATCCATCTCCGCCCAATGATTGGCCCTGCACCTCGCCCACCTGTAGCTCGGTAACATAATCTGTCACATCACCTGTATCAGGAAGATAGTAGTAATAACTTCCATCTTCAGCGACACCAACAAGTGCACCATCGATATCATCATAAAACCCTTCAATAATAAGGTCAGCGTTTTCACTATTATTTTCAAACGAAATGTGAAGGTCTTTATCTACACGTTTGGTAACAATGTTTTTTGGTGCACGCCCAGACGCTGTATCAAGAAGCTCGTAATTTGTTTTATCAGTAGCTCGTATCACTGTCGGGATATTATTCTGCGTAACCACAGTATGTTCAGCAACTGTTCCGACTTGATTATTGGCTTTAACGGTTATAGTTTTCATAACATCATCCTTGATTAATGAATTCTAAAATAGTTTCCGATCTAGAATTATGAGTGAATTTGTTTGTATCCTTCATTTTTGTTCGCAGTGACTGAATTGTTTTTTACACGTATCTCTATATCTCGAAGATATCTTCAACAATATTTTTATGAAACTAACAAAAAATTTAGTTTGTGATTTTTGGCTGTTCGGCGATATGTTTGCTTTTGCAAAACAATAGCCATATGACAGAGGGGACGGACAATGTAATGAATCAAATAACTTGAAGATATCTTCTGAGCAGCTATCACTTGCTGAATAGCAAGAGGCTTTAATAGATGAGGTTTTAATAGATATAGGTGGGCTTGCAATTTTGTTTTTATCTGAGGGATATGCGGGTAATTTTTGACGTAAAAAACAGTACTACCAATCACTTTTCTGATGACTAGTTTTGTTAGGGTATAAGTATTATAGACAGACAATATTCGATCAGCCACCATAGTCCGGCTACTTACTAAAATGGCCATCCTAGCCGATAATAGTGCAGTCATGCTGATCATAATAATCGACCTCCAATCGATAGAAATCTAACTCATTAAAATTATTTTACCAACCTATATTCCTAATTATTTTTTATAAAAATATAGATTGATAAAAAAATTTATCTTTTTACAACTAACTATTTTCTATGCATTGTATATTCTAATAATAGTATGCTGATTTTATAGGTCAACATTAATACATTTATCGATTTGTAAAAAATGTTCCTTTATGTAAAACATGTATATGTATTTACAATAAACCTTATCATCCTTAAGTCAAAATGTAGATAAAGTTATTACGTACATCAGTGTAAATTGATATAAAAATAACTAGATATAACTATACTTACTTGTAATTATTACAAATATTACCAGTTTATTTTATATTCAATAATGATTATATAAGTCTAATCACTTCAGCATTCAGCACAGATTCTGGCAAACAGAAAACTATGATACCATCTATGCAATCACTACCTCTCTTAATGGTTAATGTCTTAAATATTAATATATTAAGATTAATTAGAGATCATTAAAACTCAAAATCAGCTTCAATTTATATTAAACAATGGATTATCTGATACATACTATCAATTGAAAATTTTATTTTGCATCATTAATATCTACGAGATGCACTCATATCGTAGATCTATAGTGAAATATAATCTTTTCTCTTAAAAATATCGTTTTCATATACATTTCATATCATTTTATTAGACCAACATAATTATACTAAAACTCTAGATACCAGCCAATACTTATCCGCTTCACATCCTTAAACGCTTTATAGATCGGCAATAATTTTCATTTTTAACCAAATTTTGTTTGATAGACTCTATATTGTCGCTACTACCAATTTAATGTAGTGACAAGCGTTCAGGTACACGTCCTCAGCACTACTTGATAGCGCTTAGTAGTATGGGGTGCTGGATGAATGAGACACTTATATGAGCTACAGGAAGACCTATCTTGTTTCAGATATTTTCGCTCAGTAGTCACTGGCTATGTTGGAATGAAATGGAAGAAGATCTGCCTTAAAGAAAGGCTATCTATGAGCTGTTGAAGGAAGGTTTGAAATCTCACGTAGGAAAGAGTCTAAGAGGGTCTATCGATATAAAACTGTCAATACTTAAAGTAGCTATAGTTGATTCAGATTAAAAGAGAGACAAGGCAACCGAGCGCAGATGTATATGTGATAATTCAAGTGAGGTTAACGCTGTCACTCTTTTATAGAAGTTTGACTATATTCAAGATACTACCCACAGCGCATCTAACACATCAAATATAAAGGGCTAATGTGTCAGATATTACGTTTATGGGTCACTCAGATAGTTGATACAGCACTTTCCACAAGTTTTATTTAGGCTTCATTTATTTCCAAACCAATTATCTGGCTTAGATGCCCTGTTTTCAGATATATCGTCGCGCCCCCTCGTCCTGCTGTGATTTGCGCGTACTCACCTGCAGGCAGACGCAACCATCCCCAACGCTGATAGACTCGGTTATCATCTACCAGCTCGCCTGCAATGACTAATAGCTCTGCGCCATTAGGGAGTGGATCATTGAATAACAACTCGCCTGCCTCTATACGTTGCAAGCTCACCTGCTCGACACCATCTGAGAACAAAGGACAAACGTCACGGTCACCTTGTCGCTGCCAATTGGCACCATCGTGAGTATCGATAGCAACATGATGCGCTTCATCAGGTAACATCTGCCGCAGCTTGACAAAAATAACTGCGCCTTCATCACTATAAGGCCTATGACCGGATGCTGGTGGGTTACGTAAATACCAACCTGCCGGATAGTGGGTGTCGTCTGCAGAAAAAGTCCCTGACAATACTAAAATCTCTTCACCGCCCGGATGCAGATGGTGCGGAAAATAAGAGTTCGGTGCATAACGGACAAGACTGGTCGCACGCGCCTTCTCCTCTCCTATGCGGTCAAGCATCACTCGCTCCACGCCATTCTGTGGTGATTTGACCCACCCGTGGTCTTCAGGTGCTAGCGAGGCACGACGTGAAAAATCTGCATTGATACGCATAAGGGGTTCCAAAGATAGAGTGAGTGGCGTCAGCGAGTGAGCCGTTATGAGATATAGATTGGTTATCTAAAATATCAATAACCAATCATGATGGCGAATATTGAATTATTGAGATTGGTGTGTTGTTCACTAACGTGGCGAACAACGCACGACCTTAATTTAGTGTCACTTTATCGAAAAACAAGTGATCAAGGAAAAATTATTAATACATCCATTAGCGTACTAGAATCACGGGAGACAATGTGCTCGCGATGATCTCTGTCGTTGTACTACCAAGGAACAACTGCTGCCATTTAGAGTGTCCATAAGCACCGACCACCATTATGTCAATATCGTTGTCGACTTGAAACGTTAACAGTCCATCAACGGCATCAGAAGCAGATAAATGATGCGCCTCAACGACAAAGCCTGCATCTTCTAATTTAGCAGCGGCGGCACTCATGCTTTGCTTGGCAGCATCATTGTGATTGCCGACCATTACGATATGACCTTTTAAACCTTTTAACAAAGGGCTTTTTGACACCATCCACGCCGCTTTTATAGAGGTCTTACTACCATCAAAAGCAATCATATATGAGCTAGGCTCTGTAAAAGTCTCTGAGCAAATCAGTATAGGAATATCCGATGCGCGAGCTACCGTTTCGATTTGGCTGCCGATATTGATGCGGCTATTTTTGTGGTCTTCGCCGCGGCGGCCCATGACGATCGCGCGATTTTCTTCTTTGAAATGCTCGATGCTAGGAAGCAATTTGCCATGACGTTGATAAATGCGCACATTGACATCCGCAAAGCTGCCTTGGATATGGCTTTTTGCATCTTGTACTAAGGCGTTGCTATAGCTATTGACTACCTTTGCCCTTTGCTCATCTAGCTGGGACAACTCTTCTAACAAAAACTGGCGGCTATTTATCCCTATCGCTCCTGACAGATCACGTCTGACTGAAGCGGGGACGTCGCTGACATGCAGCAACCCAACAGGCAAGTTCAGTTTGCTGGCATACCATGCTGCATAGTCACAAACCGATTCAGTCACTGCTGAGCCGTCAATACAAGCTAGAATGTGCTGTGATATTGTCATAATCTGTCCTTAGATGTGTTATTTAATCCTATACAGCTTGTTATATATGACCAAGCTATGCCCATCATTTGAGAGATGTTTCTAAAAACCGCTCCCTTAATTTGATGATACCCAATTTGGTCAGCTTCATCCAGCGATGTACACGCTTTTCTAGAATCACAAACGTACCAGTACTATTATTTTATATGGTTTACAAGAGTATTGCCTTAACACCCTGATGAACTCTAGTCATTGTCTAACCACAAGCGTTAGTAAAGTTTGCTACAATACCTCTTTTAGTATTTATGGTTCAGTATTTAAGACTTACGTATCGTTATTTAGGTGATTGAATTATGGCAAAGAACGCCCTACAGGCTCAACTATTAAAGGCTGGATTGGTCGATAGTAAAAAAGCCAAAAAAATCAGCAAGCAAACGCAGCATGCCAAGCGTACTGGCGACTCTGAGAGTTTGGAGACCAAAAAAGCGCTGGCAGACGCTCAAGCAAAAAAACTTGAAAAAGATCAAAAGCTCAATCAAGAAAAACAACAAGCCTTGGAAGAAAAGGCACTAAAAGCCAATATTGTGCAAATGATTAAGCAGCATCAAATCAGCGACACTACCGGTGAAGTCAGCTATCAATTCGTCGATGCATCAAAAGTGAAAAAAATATCAATCACTCAGAAGCTATATGATCAAATCGTAGCAGGTCACGTCGTAATTGCACGCTTAGAGGACAGCTACGCGTTACTGCCGCGCCCACTCGCAGATCGTATCGATACAAAAATGGAAGGGTTCATGGTGGTGTCCAATGATACCGCTGAAGACACGCCAGAAGAAGACGATCCTTACGCCGCGTATGTGATTCCAGATGATTTGATGTGGTAATCACTCGTCTGATTACTCAGACAAACATTCAGTCAAAACCCCTTCATAGAGTGACCATTCTATGAGGGGGTTTTGCTATCTGCGGTTTAATAGACAGTTTATTATGGCAGTCATCAGCCAGTTAATGACAGAAAACGTTTAAGCGTGGTGCCTCTCATTCTACTTTATCAGATTGTCTACTTTATCGAATAGATAGGGCTTTTAATTGAACAGTCACTCAACATTCAGTACAATATAATCCTACTCAATGAAATAAATGACCGTTAGACTCAATATAATATTTACGATCACGCAAAACCTCGTGCTTCAACCATGTCGACACAATCTCGAAGCTCTCCTCCGCTCTCTGACTTAGCCGGAAAAATCATGATTAAAAGAATATCCTTAATACTATTAATATTGATACTGGCGGCAAGTTTTTTTTATTTTGACCTCAATCAACTACTGACGCTTGAGGGCTTAAAAGGGTCGATGGCGCAGTTTGATGCGTATAAAGCTCAGTCTCCATTATTGGTTATTGGTGGTTTCTTCTTACTCTATGTGGTCGTCACCGCGCTCTCTTTACCTGGCGCAACTATTTTGACGTTGGCAGCAGGAGCACTGTTCGGTTTGGTGCAGGGCTTACTTATTGCGTCGTTTGCGTCCAGTATCGGCGCAACGCTTGCTTTTTTGACGTCACGTTACCTGCTGCGCGACACCATCAAGCAGCGCTTCCCTGAGCGTTTAGAAGCGATCGATAAAGGCGTTAAAAAAGAAGGCGCCTTTTACTTATTTACCCTTCGACTGGTACCGATATTCCCGTTCTTTTTGATTAATCTGTTGATGGGCGTCACTGCCATCAAGTCATGGACTTACTACTGGGTCAGCCAAGTCGGTATGCTCGCTGGTACGTTTGTCTTCGTCAATGCAGGGACACAACTGGCACAGGTTGAGAGTCTATCAGGCATATTATCGTTCGATCTGATTGTCTCGTTTGCGTTATTGGGCTTGTTCCCCTTAATCGCAAAATCGCTACTCAATGCGTTTAAAAAGCGTCGCGTCTACAAAAATTATAATAAGCCAAAAAAATTCGACCGCAATATGATCGTCATCGGCGCAGGTGCTGGCGGCCTTGTCACCAGTTACATTGCGGCGACTGTCAGAGCAAAAGTCACACTCATAGAAGCAGGTGAGATGGGCGGCGACTGCTTGAACTATGGCTGTGTCCCGAGTAAAGCCATTATCAAAAGCGCAAAAATCGCAGAGCAAATGCGCACAGCTGAGCGTTACAGTTTAGAGAACACCGCGCCGCAGTTCTCGTTTAAAAAAATCATAGCGCGTGTACACGATGTTATCGCTGAGATTGCGCCGAACGATAGTGTCGAGCGCTATACCGATCTAGGGGTCGAAGTCCTAAAAGGGTATGCCAAACTGATTGATCCTTGGACGGTTGAGGTTGCGCTCAACGATGGCGGCACTCAAACGCTCACGGCACGCACGATTGTGCTGGCCACTGGCGCTCGTCCCTTTATCCCGCCACTGCCAGGTCTTGAGGAGACAGGTTATGTCACCAGCGATACTTTGTGGGATAAATTTGCAACGCTTGATGAGACGCCCAAAAAGCTCGTCGTGCTTGGGGGTGGCCCTATTGGCTCTGAGCTGGCGCAAGCATTTGCGCGTTTAGGCTCAAACGTCACGCAAGTTGAGCGCGGCACGCGTCTTATGAAAAAAGAAGATACAGAAGTCTCCAAGTTTGCCCAAAAATCACTAGAAGCCAGTGGCGTCACGGTTTTGACATCGCACCAAGCATTACGCTGCGAGATGCGAGATGGCAAAAAGTACATTATCGTTCAGCAGTTGGTTGATGAGGAACAAAGCGGTCAGCAAAAAGAGATGGCATTTGAATACGATGAGCTGCTGTGTGCAGTCGGTCGTAGCGCCCGTCTTGAAGGTTATGGACTTGAAGCGCTAGGTATCGAAACAGACCGTACAGTGGTCACCAATGAATATCTAGAAACGCTGTATCCCAACATTTATGCAGCCGGCGATATCGTTGGGCCCTATCAGTTTACACATGTGGCGTCGCATCAAGGGTGGTACGCTGCTGTCAATGGCTTGTTTGGTCATTTCAAAAAATTCAAAGTCGATTACCGAGTGATTCCATGGACGACTTTCATTGATCCAGAAGTCGCTCGCGTGGGTTTGAACGAGCAAGAAGCAATCGACAAAGGGATTGATTTTGAAGTGACGCGCTATGACTTTAAAGAGCTAGATCGTGCGATTACTGACAGTGCCGCCAAGGGTTTTATTAAAGTCATCACCCCGAAAGGCAAAGACAACATCCTAGGGGTGACGATAGTGGCTGAGCATGCTGGCGATTTGATGAGCGAGTTTGTACTGGCGATGAAACATGGTTTGGGACTGAATAAAATACTTGGTACGATTCATACCTACCCAACATGGGCGGAGGGCAACAAATACGTCGCTGGCGAATGGAAGCGCAATCACGCACCTGAAACAGTATTGAGCTGGTTAGAGAAATATCACACATGGCGCCGTGGTTAATTAGGCATTTACCGATAAATAACCTAATAGACAAAACAAGCCTGAGATCATCTGGTTGAGCTGATAACTTTTTACTAGCTTAACTAAAATATATCAGTACAACGGACGCTTGAATGTTTGCATTTGGCCGCAGCATTTTGTGCTGCTCGCTGGTATCTTTGCCACTGCCTGCGCAATCACTATTTTTACCCGCATACATGGTGGCTATCATACTCTTAAGCAATTAGAGATGTCATAGCGATAGCCTTTTACAATCAACTAATATGCTTTTACTGAATGATCGAGTCGCAGCGCTTCTATAGAGGATGCCATATCTTCAGCAAGGTCATGTACTGTCGAGCTCTTGACATCACGCTGTGCGAAGGCGCGCAGCCCCATGACCTCCGCCTGTAGTCGTCGTCCTAGTCTGACCGCATCAAGCTGACTGTCTATCTCACCTATCTGCTGAGCCTTTTGAAAGCACTCTATAAATCGCGTCTCCATCCCTGACAGTAACACCTCAACTTTCTCTAATGCAGATTGCTCACGAGCACCCAGCTCCAATAAGCTTTTGACCAGCATACAGGCGCGGCTCGGCAATGCTTTATCACGAATACCGCCTAGCTGCCTGATGTAAGCGGCTAAACCTGATAAAGGCGTTTGGTGATGACTTAATACGCGCTCAAGCTCAGTCAACCCTAGACGGGCATAGTATTCTAGCGCTTCTTGGAACAGGCCGTCTTTACTACCGAAAGCGGCATAAATGCTCCCTGGACGCATATCGAGCGCTTGTTCGATGTCTTTTAATGAGGTGGCATGAAAGCCTTTTTGCCAAAAAAGCTGTAATGCTCGCTCCAGAGCGTCTTGACGATTATAGAGTGCGCTGCGTGACATACTATGCCCCATGTAAAAAGCCGTGACCTCATATAAAAATGAGCACGGCGATAAAATTTGAATGATTGCTCAATTTTATCCTTAATAGATGTTTCAGTAAAGTGAATACGGGAAAATAGACTGGGTAATAAAATAGAGAACGATCATGACGCTAGCTATCAATAACGATATTAACAGCTAGGTACTAGGTTCTAAAACAGCTAATAAAACTATGAGCGACTCAATCAGTCAGCAATACATGCTTGCTCTTTTGATAAGCGGATAAGCCATCGCCGCCCAACTCTCGGCCAATACCGCTTTGCTTAAAACCGCCCCAACCCGACTCTGGTAGGACGATTTGTTGCTCGTTAATCCAAACGTGACCTGCTTGAATTTGTAATACCATCTCCAGTGCGGCAGCTTCGTCAGCGCTCACGATGGTCGCTGCCAAAGCAAACTTGCTGTCATTGGCTAAACGAATAGCTTCTAAATTTTCGGTAAAAGTCGTACTGACTAATACGGGTCCAAACACTTCTTCCATCCATAACTGACTGGTCGTTGGTACATCCGTGTAAATGGTTGGCGTCGCAAAATATCCTGCGTCATCTACTATTTTGCCCCCCGTTAAGCACTTAAGCTGCTCGGTCGTGGCAATATCAAAGTATTTTTTGACTTGGTTTAATTGTTGCTTGCTGACTAGTGGTCCCATTTGCGTATCGGCTGCAAAACCATCGCCAATTTGCAAGCTTTCTGTTTTTACTTTTAGTGTCTCAAATAGCGACTCAGCAATACTTTGATGGACAATCAGTCGTGAGGTCGCCGAGCATATTTGACCAGCATTGGTAAATATACCACCAACGATCAAATCACAAGCGTGGTCGATATCGGCATCTGCGCATACTACAATGGCTGACTTGCCGCCCAGCTCTAGGCTGATGTCTTTGACACTCTTAGCCGCTTGACTCATGACCTTTTCGCCGACCACATTACTGCCGGTAAAAGAGACTTTATCAATTAGCGGATGGCTGGTCATGGCAGCGCCTACTTCAGCTGCGCCCGGTAAGATATTGACCACGCCTTTTGGCAGTCCTATCTCGGATAGGATATTGCCGAGCATCAGCTCTGGTAATAATGTCATCTCAGATGGCTTTAATAATACAGTACAGCCCGCCGCTAGCGTAGGTGCTAGCTTCCAAGCCGTCGTCACCATAGGGAAATTCCAAGGCGTAATCAGCGCGCAAATACCCACAGGCGCGTAGGTCTTTAGCAGTCGTATGCCTGACTCAAGCGTGGACACCTCAGACCACGTTGCTTGATCGGTGATCAAATTAGCATAATAACGATAGCAAGCGATGGCATCACCAACGTCTATCTTTGCTTCCTCAATTGGCTTACCATTATTTAACACAGACAGGCCAACCAACTTATCGAATTGCTGCTCCATAGACGCTGCAATCGCGCTTAGATAACGGGCGCGCTCGCTAACATCAGTCTGCGACCAGCTGCTATAAGCCTTAGAGGCAGCTCTGACCGCCATGTCTACATGAGCACTGGTACACAAGCGCGTCGTTGCGATTATCTCGCCTGAACTGGGGTCATATAGGGCATGGTTATTTTTATTGTCAAAGCTTGCATTATCAGAGTCAGTCTCAGGCGCTTCAATCTCAATCCACTCCCCATTGATATAAGCGGCATTTAACACGACTTCATTTTGAGCCGTCTGTGTTGCGCCTTCTCTGGTTAAGCTTGTAGCGTTCATCAATTCCACCATGGTTAATTGCCTTATACTTTTTGATAAAATTTTATTTATTTGCATAGCACGTGCAACGTAATTGATGAAATAATCGGTTTATCTGACGACAGAAAAACCAATTATTTTTTACGTTATATGCTTTGTTGATATCGAATGTGCGACTAATAAAGCAGATGCGCGACCGAAGTAATCACCACCAAACTGATAAGCGTACGAAGGATAAAAATCCCAAACAGCTCTAATATATTGAGTTTGATGTTTGATTTCAAAATCAGCGCACCGACTTCAGACATATAGATAATCTGAGTAATTGAGGCGGCACCCACGATGAAGCGTGTCATTTCACTCTCGATGCTTTTACCGACCAACGCTGGCAAATACATATCCGCAAAGCCCATAATCATGGCAGGTGCAGCCTTTGCCGCCTCTGGAATCTGTAACCATTCAAGCAATGGCACAAGTGGGGTCGCGAGCCAATTAAAGACAGGCGTGTACTCTGCTAAGCCCAAGCCAATCGTACCGATGGCAAAGACAACTGGGATCAGTCCAAAGTAAATATCAAACAAATTACCCACGCTGCGTTTGAACACATAACCCAAGCTTGGCATAGAGTGTGCGCGAGTGACGGCACGATTAACCGCCCATTGGTAAGTGCTATACCCAGCAGGAATACCTTCGTCTAGCATGCTTTTGCCAGAGTGATAGGTATCAGGCTTCATTGACAGTGGCGGTATACGCGGCATGATGATCGCAGCGATAAACCCAGTCAGCGCAATGGTCAGATAAAAATAAACAAAGTTATTGTCCACGCCAATGGTTTTGGCAACCACGTAGGTAAAGGCAATGGAAGTCACTGAAAAGGTGGTGGCAATGATGGCTGCTTCGCGCTGGCTGTAGAAACTTTTATCATACTGCTGCATGGTGACCAGCAAGCCGATAGATGCGGCCCCAAACCAAGAAGACATCGCATCAACCGCAGAACGACCTGGTAGTTTAAACAGTTTGACAAATATCTTGCTGGCCAATGTGCCCAAGAATTCCATGAGGCCAAAGTCAGTCAAAAATGGCAGCGATAAAATGGCGAAGAAAAACAACGGAATTAGAATGGGGATCAAATCTTCAAAAATGACGCCGCCCGTATTGCGATTAATAATAAACTCAGGGCCGACTTGCAGATAAATCATCCAAACAAACACCATACCTAACAAACGCGTGGTGAGCCAAAACCAATCAACATCAAAGAGATTCTTTATCAGTGAGCCTTCAGGCAGATTGGGTTTTAATACCTTTACTGCTAATGCTCCAAGACAGGAAATGGTCACGATCGCCATGGTGATATAGACCACAAATCCGCCCAATATTGCTTGTAATGTATCTGTGAGCACCCCCAATAAAATGGTGACCTTACCATCCCACTGAAACGGTATGATAAATAACGCAATACCCAATGCTGAAAATAGCAGAAACTTCCACATTGACGCCCGCCACTGCCCTGCCTGCGGTGTGTTTGGATCGACATCGTTTCCTAAAATCGGTTGCTGCGATTTATCAATAGCATTCGTCATTTACCTTCTCCTTAATGGGTGGTGATCGCCAGTTTTTCTATCTGGCTAGGGCGTGTCCCTATTTTAAGAATGGTGATAAAAATGAGATAAATCGTAGGCAAACAAGGAAAATAGTGCAGATAATATCGAGATATTGACCAGCTATTTGACGCCGTTTGGCAAAGATTTAGCCATTTTTAGCCCATTTAGTGATACACGTTTGAATTAGGGACACGCCCTAATAACGAGGTTTGCTCTAATGAAGATTTTTCCTTGAGCGACCCGCGTTTATAGTCCTTTGAGCATTGTTTATGAGTACCGTTAACTAAAATAGGTAACCGTCTCACCCATCTCTTTGAGAAAGTCATCCGCTTCATCAATCTCATAAATGATCGGTTGCTTGCCTGTCGTGTCTGTTTTTAGCGCCTCTAGCAATTGCTGCTTATCTGTAATTCTGCGATAGCCAGCGCCAAATCCTGCGGCTAGCGGCTCAAAGTTTGGCGTTTTAATATTGACACCAATCAGTGGCAAACCGCCCTCTTCCATATATCGGCGAATCTCGCCATAACCTTGGTTGTTCCATAACAGCACAATCAATGGCAGCTCAAGCTCAGCCGCACAAATAAGCTCTGCAATAGTAAATTGAATACCGCCATCGCCGATTAGGCTGACAACCGGCAAGTTCGAGCCAATCATGGCACCGATCGCCGCGGGCAAACCATAACCTAGCGTGCCAAAGCCCGTTGAGGAGTTGAACCATTTACGCGTCGCCAATGCTTCAAAGCCAAGATTACCGCTATAGACAGGCTGCGTTGAATCGCCCACAAAAATCACGTCTTGCACTTCATCTCGAATCAGTTTTAGCAAGGCATTTTGGCCCGCAAAGTCTGGGGTTACATCTTTTAAAAGTGCGTGTTTTGCCTCGTTCACTCGTGACAATGCCTGATGATCGAGTGCCTGCCCGTTTAATACCTGATTTTCTAAACGCCTGCATAGTCCACTGATAGCCATCTGCGCGTCAGACAATACCGCGATATCTGCTATAAATGGACGCTGCAGCTGCTCGGCATCGCAGTCGATACGCACTAATGTGCCATTGATTTTGAATTCGCCATTAAAGAACACATCGTAATCGGTCTCGCCAAGCTCCGTACCAATGGCGAGCACCCAATCTGCCTCTGTAATCACGGCTCGACCTGCGTCTAACGACTGGTTACTACCTAAACTTAATGGATGACCAGGTGGCAATAGCCCTTTGGCATTGATGGTCAAAAACGTGGGTGCATCGATCAGCTCTGCCAGTTTTTGCGCATCTTGATCGACATCCACACAGCCACCGCCATAAAGCAATACTGGGTTTTTTGCAGTTTTTAATGACTCGATAATCAGATCCAATTGCGCAGGATTTGGCAGTGGTCTTGTCACTTGTGGTGGGATTGAGCTGTTCTTGTCAGCTTGGCTATTAGCTACACCCTTTATACTAGGCGGCTTGGCAACATGGCTGGCATCAGCGGTGATGACATCAATCGGCAGCTGAATATGGACTGGCCCTGGACGCGCACCGTTAAATAACGCAAACGCTTCGGCGATGACTTTGGGTAATGACTCAGGCTGCCAGATGGTTTTGCTTGCGAGCGCCACCTTACTGACCATGCCTTGCTGATCGTGCAACTCATGCAAGTGCCCCTCCCCGCTCCCTGTGTCTTTGATTTTATTGACGCTAGAAATAACTAACATCGGTATAGAATCAGCCAGTGCTTGCGCCATCGCCGTCATGATGTTGGTCATGCCAGGACCTGTGATTATGAAGCACACACCGATCTTGCCAGAAGCACGATAATAGCCATCTGCCATGAACCCAGCGCCTTGCTCGTGACGCGGGGTCACATGGCGAATATTGGTATTGGGTAGGCCGCGATATAGCTCTACTGTGTGTACCCCCGGTATGCCAAAGACGGTCTCTACTCCATAGTATTCTAGCCACTGGACGAGCAACTCACCGCAGGTCAGAGGCGAAGCATCAAATGATATAGAAGGCGTTTGGGTCAATTGGGTCATGGAGTAATCATCCTAAAAGAGTCAGTAAGTATTGAAAATTGCTTATTGCTTATCGTTGTTATTTATAGCGTCATTATTTTTTTAGTAGCTACTTATATTGAATAGCCATTTGTTTTAGATTCTAGCTAAGTGCGATCAATCACAAATCATGATGCCTTAACCAGTCATCAATCATTACGTGCAGATGCTTGCCTGAAAAACTAGGAAAGTGACCGCCATGAACGACTCGCACAGGCAACGCATTAAGACGGCGCATGCTTTTGGCATAGTCAGCCATGTCGCTGTGCCATGTATCTTCGATCAATGGACCGTCATAGATGAGATCGCCAGAAATGAGCGTTTCGCTCGCCGCCTCCCACAAGGCGATACCACCTGGTGAGTGACCGGGTGTATGAATCACCTCAAATTGACGATTACCCAAGTCAATCATGTCACCATCTTCTAATGGCATAATTTTGGCAGGTGCAGCAATTTTGTAGCCACAATGGGCATAAGGCTCGGGCGGTAGCGCGTCAAACATCTCGTCATTGACGAACATATCCGCCAACGTACGGGCATTGTCTGGTTCAGCGAGAATATGCGCTTCAGCAGAATGCACATGACAGCAGTCAAACTCGCTCGCCGCACCAATGTGATCAAAATGCGTATGACTGGCAACGCCCACGATATCGCGATCACTGAGCAAAGCGACATGACGACGCAGCGGCACCGCACCCAATCCGAAATCTACTAATAAATCACGCCGGCTGCCACGCACGTGCCACAAATTGCAGCGAAAAAATGGCTTGATCCACGGTTCATCGATGAGCGTAATACCATCGCTATGCGCGGTGGTGCGATACCAGTTCTCTGGCTTGATACGCGCTAATGATTGTGCACTCATAAGTCAGCTCCATTAGATATATCCGAGCGGCTAAGATTTAAGTCACTGAGATTTAAGTCACTGAGATTTAAGTCACTGAGATTTAAGTCACTGAGATTTAAGTCACTGAGATTTAAGTCACTAAGATAGTTTTGATGTGTGCGGCTTTCATCGATGCGGGAGAGATCGATATCTACTATCATGGTGCCAACCGCTAAGCCAAGTCTGCCCAGCACCTCACCGTCGGGGCCAGCGACGATGCTATTGCCACAATAATGCAGATTCTCTTCTACGCCCGAACGATTGATACAAGCGACAAAGCATTGATTGTCCATGGCTCGAGCACGTATTTGGAGCACTTGACGCTCTGCATTTGGCAGCATGTTTGCTGTCGGTGATAGGATGATTTGTGCCCCTGCTTGCGCCAGCTCTCTTGCCACTTCTGGGAATTCATTGTCATAACAAATCATCAAACCCAATTTACCGAATCGCGTATCGACGATGCAGGACTTTTTACCTGCTGTAAAAAACTGATGTTCGCGATCCCATAAGTAACGCTTATCATAAGTCGCAAGATGCTTGCCGTTGTCATCTATTAATATGGCAACGTTACTCAGCTCACCATGGGATCGGCGTTCAGCGAGACCAAATAGCACATGTAAATTGTACTGACTAGCAAGTCTCGCTACCTCAGTGACAATAGGGCCATCGATCTCTTCTGCTAAATCATCAAGGCGCTCAAAGATGTTGTAGCCTGTAAATGCAAGCTCTGGTAGTGCGATCAGATCTACTTTTGCCTCCATAGCTAGGCGGCAAAGCGATTCTAACGCCTCTAGGTTGGCAGCTGGTTCAGCCCATAAAGGATTGGTTTGAGCGATCATCAGTTTCATAATGCGCCCTCCTCTTGAGCTGGAGTGACAGCATCACTCGGGCGAGTAAACAACGTCGCGCCTAACCAGTAGAGACCGCCTGTGATGATAAAGACAGGTAACGATGCACCAAATGACGGCGGCGCAATCAATGTCCAGTAAGCTGCTAGAGCCGCGCCAATCACGTAAGCTGCAATCGCAATCCTTGCCGTCAGACGTCCCAATTGATGCGTGGCGTCAAGTAGCTTTGCCGTATAGCCTTCTTTACTAACAAGGTAATAATCGACAATCATGACTGAAAATGCGGGGATGAATAGCGCGCCTACGATCAATAGGAAGTTTTGAAACTGATCTAAGATACCCGGAATGAGCGCACCAAAAATAGTGACCAGACCAATGATAAGAGCAGGTTTCCAAAAGCTCATATTGGGTTTGATGTTCATACAAGATAGCGTTGCGCTATAGACTGCCATGACATTGGTGGTCATGACCGAGAAGAAAATAACCAGTGCAGCTGGCAAACCAAAACCAAAGTCAGCGAGCAAGCGCGTCGGATCATAAGTCTGCTCCATACCATACATGATAGAGAGACCTGAGATAGTCGCACCTAAACCCATGGCAACGATGGCTGCCACAATGTAGCCAAAATAAGTGCCCCATATGGCAACTTTTGGCGATTTACAATTGCGATTGTAATCAGCAGCCGAAGACATCCACGAAAAGGCAGTAGCAATGACGATATCAAAGGCGATACCTAAGGTAATGCCATTACGCGATTCAACGGGCATCTCAAACAGTGTTGAAACATCATAATGTTGGTTTAGCTGATAGAGCACTATGACGGTAAGCGCCGCCATGGCTAATGCGGCCCAACGTTCGACAAGCTCAATACCGAGGTGACCACGCAACACGATAAGCACTACCACTGTCTCGCATAAAATAACAAACAGCGGCAGATTGCTATAACCTGTAGTGGCTTCGATTGCGTAATCAAGACTCATGCCAGCCAGCAGCGCCTGAATACAACTCCATGCAATCAGTACTCCCATATTCACTAACGAGATGAGCTGACTACCAACGGGGCCATAAGCGCGGCGCGTCAACGCCATCGAAGGCAAACCTGTGCGCTGCCCCATTAGACCAACCAATAGCAGCGGTATTGCTCCGATTAATGAGCCAATAAGCACGGTGGTGATAGCCGTAGTAAACCGTAAATCAGGTACGAGTAACATGCCCGTTAAAATAGTCGTCACCACGATATTGGCACCGAACCATAGCGCAAATGTACCAATCGAACCTAGACTATGCCCAACCTCATTTGGAGAGAGCGTGTCTTGACCAAAAAATGAAGAGGATTTACTCATTGGGGTCTTCCTTAACCGAATTATATTCATACCAGCTGCTCAAAAACGCTGATAACCATGTCCTTGTCTACTCACATACCCTATTCGGATAGCTGTCCTATGTGCCAACTCTAGCCAATAAGAGTCTGCTTTTAGTAAACCGCTTTGACCTTATCGTCATAGCGCACACCCGGTAGGATACATAGCATCTCAAACAATAAGTTCGCAGCCAGTACAGAGGTGTTGCCAAATGGATCATACGGCGGTGATACTTCGACCAAGTCACCACCGACCACATCAAGACCACGCATGCCACGAATGATTTCGATACCTTGAGTGGAAGTCAAACCACCGATCTCAGCCGTACCCGTACCGGGCGCAAACGCAGGGTCAATCCCATCGATATCGAAACTTAGATAAACAGGGCCATCGCCTAGCTTTTCGCGTACTTCTGCCATGAGCGGCGCGAGCGACTTATACCAGCACTCTTCTGCCGGTACCACGCGAAATCCTTGCTGGGTTGACCAGTCAAACTCTTCGGCGCTATAGCCTGTACCGCGCAGACCAATCTGTACCACGCGATTACCATCGATGAGGTTCTCTTCGACCGCGCGGCGGAACGGTGTGCCATGAGCGATTTTTTCGCCAAACATGTCGTCGTTGATATCAGCGTGAGCATCGATGTGCACCATACCGACAGGGCCATGTTTTTTGGCAAGTGCCCGCAGGATAGGCAGTGCGATGGTATGGTCGCCGCCCAACGTTAAAGGAATTGCGCCATGTTTAACGACTTTATCGGTATAGAATTTTTCGATGATATCGACGCTTTTTAGCAGGTTAAACGTATTGATAGGCACATCACCGATGTCAGCAACTTGCAATGACTCAAATGGTGCGGCACGCGTGGCCACGTTGTAAGGACGAATCATTCTTGACTCATCACGAATCTGTCTAGGCCCCAATCTGGCACCACTACGGTTTGATGCGCCAATATCTAAAGGCACACCAACAAATGCCACATCTAACCCTTCGGCATCAGCCTGAGTCGGCAAGCGCATCATAGAAGCGAAACCGCCAAATCTTGGCATATCATTGCCACTTAATGGTTGATTGAATGTCATCAGTTACTTCCCTATTTTGTTTGATTTATATACACAATTTGCTACATACAATTGACAATACATAAAAATATGGGAAGGAACCATGGTAAAATTTAGAAGTAAACTTCTGCTTTTTCGTAGTAAACTTGTTTTATTGGTTATTACCAGAAGTTTAAGAAGGATACAATTACTTGATAAAGTAGGTTTAATGGATAAAGTAATTTGTTGCGATAGCACATTATTGTGAAAGTAAGGGGTCGAGTATGATATTAGATGAGCTGATAAAAATAGATATCAAAACGCTACGTAGCTTTATGGCTATCGTGGAGTGTCAAGGCGTGACTGCTGCTCAGTCGCGTTTGAATGTCACGACCTCAGTGATTAGTGGACATTTGACTCACTTAGAAGACCGCTTGGGCATGACACTTTGCCATCGCGGTCGAGCAGGATTTAAACTGACAGAGGATGGCGCGGCTGTCTATGAGGCATGTCTGGGCTTTACCGAATCGGTCGCGAGTTTTCAACATCAGCTGCACTATATTAAGCAATTAGACTCAGTGCACGGCGGGCACATTAGGCTTTGCTTGATTGATCAGATGCCCAAGTTTTTTTATGATGCGCTTAGACAACGTCTTGCTAGCAGCTACCGAGAAAACCCACTGATACACTTTTCTATCGATGTGCAAAGCCCTGAGAGCATGCTAGAAAAGCTCGTTAGCAACGAGAGTGACATTGGTGTGGGTTATTTTGGTAGCTTTCCGCCGTTACTTACCTTTAAGCCAGCATTTGTCGAAAAACAAGTGGTCTGCTGCGGACGTGAGCATAAGCTATTTTATAACTCAGAAGGATTGACTTTTGAGGATTTAGAGCAGAATTATCCGTGGATAAAAAGGGGCTACGTGGTCGAGCATCATATCAATCATATCCGCCCAAAAACCCTAAGTGCCACCACATATCACATGGAGGCAACCGCGCAGCTTATCCTTGCAGGCCACCATGTAGGGTACTTACCGCGTGATTTGGCGAGACGTTATGAGGGCATGGGACTGATGAAAATACTCCTGCCCAATGAAGCAAGCTACGATGTCGAGCACCACTGGGCATATCGAGAAAATCAGCACAAACAAGCCGCTGACTTTTTAAATAAGATGATGAACTTATTATAAAAAGAGGACTATTATCACTGCACTACTACAGACGGTTGTTGATGCTTGAGACCAATGCTTCTAAGCTTACCTTTTTCGCCTACTTCCTTGATGACCAGTGACCACTCATCGTTCACCACAACTGTATCGCCTGAAACGGGTGCGGTACCTAAATGTGATGTCACATACTCAGCGACCGTCTGCTCCCACATGTTTTGTGCATGAGCTTCGTCTGTCGTCTTGAGGGTTTTTACTAACGTTTCGGATGCCATGACTTCCGTAAAAAATGGCAAATCTCCGAGTTTGACACTGGGTGACAGCAACCAATCACCATAAAAGTCATCGATAGCCTTACGATCTAACGTTGTGTCATTAAAAATCTTGGCAATTTTACTGGCGTGATTGCCTCGCATGGCGTACCAAACACTATCACCAAATTTTATTTTTGTATTTTCATCGACGACGACGATTTGTTGACCGCGCACCAGCGCAAATATACTGATCTCATCAGGGCTGATGCCTTTAGAGATACCCATAGGATGACGGCCAATAGCAAATGCGCCTGATTGCGCCTCAAACTCGTATAAGGTAATACTCGCTTTATCCGATACCCAAACCTCGTGTTCTTCTTTGGGATCTTTATTGGTTGGAATACGTACTTTAAATAGATTTGCCATAGTAGGAATGGTCGTACCTTGCAAAATCAGTGACAACACCACAACCCCAAACGCAATATCAAACAGCATAAAGGCGTTATCTATCCCCGCCATGACGGGCAAAATCGCAAGGGTAATAGGAACGGCACCGCGCAATCCGACCCAAGAGATAAACCCAATCTCACGATCTTTAAACTTAAACGGCTTCACACTGGTATAGACCGCGATAGGACGGGCAACAAAGATCATAAAGGCCGCTATCGCCACCGAATAATGCCAGACATTAAGAACATTTGATGGAGTAACCAGCAGCCCCAATACCACAAACAATACCGCTTGCGATAGCCAAGCGAAGCTGTCCATCACGCGCATGACATGCTCGGTTGAGCGTACCTTATGGTTGCCTATCAGTACCCCTGTGAGATACACCGCCAAAAACCCACTACCGCCGATCAAGTTGGTCGCAGCAAATACGGCTAAGCCCGCGGAGAGTATCAAAATGGCGTACATGCCCTCTGCCAGATGTATCTTGGGCAATAGTCGAGATAACAAATAACCAAAGAGCAAGCCCATCCCTAATCCAAAGCTCAACTGTTGCAACAGTAAGACCAAAAAGCCAAATACTGTCTGACCAGCAGGGTCGACGTTTAGGGCAATCAAACCCGTTACTAATAAAATGGCCAAGGGATCGTTGGCACCAGACTCTAACTCGAGCGTGGCTTGGACGCGGTCGTTGAGCTTGACTCCGCCATTACGTAGTAGAGAGAATACAGCAGCCGCATCGGTTGAGCCAACAATCGCTGCCATCAATAGACCAAAACGCCAGTCGACATCAAGTAGCCAAGTAACGAATACCCCGAGCACCAAAACCGTGACCAGTACGCCCCAAGTAGCCAAGGTAATCGCAGGTTTTAAACCGACCCGAAACGACTTAAAAGACGTGCGTAAACCACCATCTAATAGGATACAAGCCAGCGCTGCTTGACCCACAAAATTGGCCAGCCCATATTGAGAAAATTCAATACCCAAGATGCCCTGCTCGCCTGCCAACATACCGACGATCAAAAACAGCAATAGCAAGGGCACACCCAAACGCGCCGATAACGTGCTCGCCATGATACTGGCGAAAATGAGTACTGCCCCTACGAGGTATAGGATATTTAAGGTATCCATTTTTTAAAGCCCTGTTTTTTATAGTTATTGCATCAATATTGAATGAAGCATAATAGTACTTGATTGCGAAAATATTTCCGTTATCGCACTGTTATTAGATATCACGCCAGAGAGTTTCTCATCAGTGGCGATTGTCAGAGCTATTAATAAAAGCCATTTACACCGATTCTATATCGGTATTAAGAGTAACACCTGCTACTAAATTTATAGACAATATTTCGAGAAAATTTATCGAATACACCAGCGCGTATCTGTGAAATTATAACCTTTATTTAGCTATTTTTTTGTCCTGTCTTTTGACAGTATTTAGCCCTGAATATATTGCCATGTCAGTACCAAAATGGCGGCGGCTACTGTCCAAGCGACAACGCCTAACAACAGTGCTTTATATAAGCTCATATAACTGATGCTAAAAAACACCACCAAGGTATAAATCAAATGCGGTATCACACCCAGCATGCTAAATATCAGGGCAACCCTTAAATCAGTAGGACTGCGCTCAGTACCAACAATGAAGTGACTGATGAGCGTAAACGTAGGGAAAAGAGGCGCAAGTGCCGCCAGATAAAAAATCGCGTTTGTGCAAATAATTGAATTGCCAATACCATCAAAGCGCCAATAAGCATTTTTAGCCAGATCATGATGGATCACTCTCCTATTGAGTATGACGGGCTGAACATAGCCCAATCAGCCATCATACTAGAGTCTACAAATTGACATAAGAGGCGTCGCTGATTAATTGACTAGTGTGATCAAAAAATGCAAAAAAACCCATTTAGCTACGTTGCTAAATGGGGTTTTTTCTTTTACTCAGTAAGCTTTTACAAGTTACTTAATCCTTCTTTGGTTTTAATGCTGCGCTAATATCGGCTAGCAATGGCGGGATATCGTGCTTATCAGCGATGACTTCTATCATTACAAGCTTATCAGTAGTCGCGGCAGCTTTGTTTAAAGCCGCTTTTAGCTCGCCTGCTGTTTCTGCTTTGAGTAGTAAGCTATTCGCTTCGGTTGCGCCAAACGCTTTTGGCATGATCTGCCAATCGCATTTAGGAATATCGTTGTAGTATTGGTTTTCGCCATGAATGGCACGCTCTACCGTATAGCCGTCGTTATTGATTAAGACGATGACTGGATTGATACGCTCTTGAATCATGACCGCCAGCTCTTGGATAGTGAGCAGTGCTGAACCATCACCAATCAATAAAACACTGCGCTTATCTGGCGATGCAACTGCTGCACCTAAGCTGGCTGGTAATGTATAGCCGATTGATCCCCACATTGGCTGCCCATATGACGTCACCCCTTCTGGCAAACGTACATCACTGATGCCAAAGTATGCTGTTCCTTGCTCAGAGAACACTAGGTTATTACGATCTAAGCAATCAGCAATGATATGCCATAGGTCATCTTGGCGAATCGCCTCATTATCCCCGCCTTTTTGTTCATGCGGCTTAACTGGCTCACAGAATGGTTTTGGTACGATATTGATGCCAGAGGTCATGACTTCATGCAAGGCCTGTAACGCATCTTGCAAGGCAATCGGTGCAAAGTTCTTTCCACTAATAGAAGCACGCTCATAATGCAAGTCTACTACTATACTCTCGTCAATATCTTGGCTAAATCCCGCGGTAGTGGTGTCCGTATATTGCACCCCTACTTTGATCAGACATTCACAGTTTTCTACTGCATCTTTGACAATGGGGCGCGAGGCAACGCCTGCATAAGTCCCGGCCCAGCGATCGCTGTTTTCATCAAGCAGTGTCTTGCCCCACGATAGCGTGGTATAAGGAATATCGGTATCAGCAATCAGTGCTTTGAGCTGTGACTGCAACCCCAAACGATGCACCATCAAATCTGCCATCAGCGTCGTTGTCTTGTTTGGCAAGAACTCGGTGAGTGCTTGCTTGAAATCTGCTAGTGCCGCTTGACTGGTGATATCTTCTTGGCTATCGATCAGCTTGGTGGTTGGCGGATAAATAGGCTGACGCGCGACGTCTGGTGATAGCAATAGGTAACCTGGACGATGCTTTTTGAGAATTAAGCGAATGACTCTATCAATTTCTGAAGCAGCATTTTCAGGAGTAAGCTGCGCTCGTGCTACCGTCACGGGCTCAACCATCTTAATAAAATGATTAAATACGCCATCGCCAAGCGAATGATGAATACGGCGTTTTGAATCTTGCAAAGCTGTGCTTGGTGCACCTACGATGTGCAATACAGGCGCGTACTCAGCAAAAGAACCTGCGGTCGCGTTAATCGCTGACAGCTCGCCTACGCCAAAAGTCGTCACCATGGCGGCAAAGCCACGCTCGCGTGCATAGCCGTCGGCCGCATAACCTGCATTTAGCTCATTGGTGTTACCCACCCAGCGCAGCTTATCGGAGGCCAAGACATTGTCCAAAAAAGTTAAGTTAAAATCGCCTGGTACGCCGAATATCTCAGAAGCACCCGCTTCTGCGACACGATCAAACAAATAATCAGCGATGGTATACTGTTGACTCATTTTTTATCCTTATGACTTATCTTCGTAAGTGTTGATAATTGTGAATGTGATTAAATCATAATGTGCATCCCAGCTTATTTATGTATGCAAAGCTTTTGGAATACATATTATAATGAACCGTTATAACATACATTTGTAGATAGAAGACATGCCTATTTTAATAACTTTAACTTTTTTCATCATAGGTGTTGACACATAAAAAAAACTGCGTATAATACGCCTTCATCAACTGACGATAGTTAATTGATAATTAGCGGGAATAGCTCAGTGGTAGAGCATAACCTTGCCAAGGTTGGGGTCGAGAGTTCGAATCTCTTTTCCCGCTCCAAATACTTAAAAAGCCTCACTTAACAGTGAGGCTTTTTTTTGTCCAATTTTCGGGGGCTATAGCGTTTTTATATACTATTAATCCATCAAACTATTAAGTTAATCTAACGAGATAAAAGTCTCAAAATCAGCACCGTGACCAAAACGTGACCATTTCGTGCCCACGCTATAAATACTGATTTTGTAATTGACCCCAACTTATTATTCCTACCTTTATAAGAAGCGATGCTGAAAATATTTTCTTAGCATCGCTTTTCCCTTTCCACTGCTTTTTTACAATTAGTTCATAGCGTGACCAAAACGTGACTAAATCAGAGAAAAGCAAATTAAAAAATAACCCCGACCTTAATTTTATACTTTGAAGCGCCTTACATATAAAGCTATACCGCTTTCTTCTACGCATATATTTCTAGTTTTATAGGTCTTTAGGACTGGTCACCTACGTCTTTATTTGGCTTATAGATAAACAAGTCACCCACCTGCACGTCTAAAAACTCACATAGCTGGTCAATAGTATTGAAATCAATTCTAGATGACTCTTCATTATATAGTTTATGAAGGGTTGATTTACTCATGCCTGTTGCTCTTACAACGTCTGCTACACGCAATTTTTTCTCCGCCAAAATAACAGGAAGTTTAGACACGATCATAAAATTTACCTCTTTTCGGGTAAAAATGCTTTACATTGCAGTAAAAAGGTAATATATTACACAAATCGGTTATTAATTACCTTCAAGCGGGTAAAATATAACTGATTCCTTCAAGATGCATTTTTACAGGCTGATAAAATAATTTTTATTCTATCACTTAATGCAATGATTTAATAACTGAAAAGAGGTAAATACTATGAGTAATACTTATTTAACAACTGATGAGTTAGCCGAACGCATCAAGTACGACGCACGTACTATCCGCAATCAAATGAAAGACACCGTCTTGATTGAGAATATCCATTACATACGCCCTTTTGGTGGTCGTAAGATTTTATATGTATGGGAGCGTATCGAAGAAGATATGTGTAAACCTGTCATGAGCGCTATCAATGGAATGGCACTTCAATAAAAATAAGGAGATTTACTATGGCTACTATGCGAGGACGGTTTGGCAAGCTGGTCGTCGATTTCCGCTACTTAGGTAAGCGCTGTCGAGAAAAGACCAGTTTAGAAGACAACCCAGCTAATCGTAAAAAATTAGCGCAAGTCATGAAAAAAATGGAAGCAGAAATCACTCTAGGTATTTTCGACTATGCCGCTTACTTTCCAAAGAGTGAACGAGCACAGGAGATGATGGCACTGGCTGATAGAGCCGAAGCTTGTATCAGTCGCAATCCGACCTTTAGGCAGTTTGTCGATATTTGGTATGAGGAGAAGAAGATTGAATGGCGACCGAGCTATCGGCAAAAGATACAGATTATTCTAGATAAGTATCTCTTACCTGAGTTTGGTGGTAAAGCGGTACATGCCATAAAAAAATCAGACTTGCTGACTTTCCGTAGCTCCCTCGCCAAAGTTCGTTACGGTAAAGATGGTCAGTCAAGTCTGTCAGTAGCACGGATCAACCAGATCATGATACTTCTTCGTATGATACTAGAAGAAGCGTCAGATCGCCATGAGTTTGAGATGCCTTATAAAAATATTAAGAATCTCAAGCAAGCTCGTCCTGATGTAAATCCGTTTACATTGAGCGAAGTATGGCTGATTTTAAAGCATGTCCGTGCTGATTATAGGCCCTACTACACTACTCGCTTCTTTACTGGGATGCGTACCAGTGAGATTGATGGGCTTAAGTGGGACTGCATTAACTTTGACAGGCGTGAGATCAGTATTCGAGGAGCGTTAGTTAATGGTGAAATGGGTCCAACCAAGACATTGGGCTCACAACGTGATATTGCGATATCACAGTTAGTCTATGACGCCTTACTAGAGCAAAAGACTCGCACCTTTGGTAAGTCAGAGTTCGTATTCTGCAACTCACAGGGCAATCCGATGGAGTACCGTAATGTGAATAGACGGGTATGGAAGCCCACCCTTGCCCTACTCGGTCTTAAACACCGGCGTGCTTATCAGACTCGGCATACCGCAGCGACGCTTTGGCTCGCTGCTGGTGAGAATCCTGAGTGGATTGCTCGACAGATGGGTCACAGTAGTACAGAGATGCTGTTTCGGGTGTATAGCCGCTATGTGCCTGATATCACCCGTCAGGATGGCTCAGCGATGGATAACTTGCTACTTGCGAGCAAGGAAAAGCTAACTAGCACATCAAATAGCTCTAATGCACAACATGACAAGGAGACGTCACTATGACAATTATCAATTATGAAGAGCTGTTTGCTGAACTTAAACCTGACGGTGCAATCAGTGCAGATGCAAACCTTATTGCTAATGCATTAATGCGTGAGTTGTATATTTCATCTGGTCATAACCTAGCACGCTTCTTAGGAGTGAAGCGGTGCTTTAATAATGATATGGCGATGCGTGTGTGGGTGCAGAAGCGCTTGGATTCGAGTCTTGGTTATATGGTTGAGGATATGCGTTGTCAGCTTCAGAGCGAGCTTTACGAGCTATTACCACACTCTGATTATGGCAGCTACTGAGGAGAATATTATGAGTGTAAAACTTCAGCCTAATATGACGCATAGCCCATATGATATCAAAATATGTAAGGATTACTGGGCATATGATAATCAGAGCGGCTTTATTAACCATGTGAAGACGCTTTGTAAGAAATATGAGGTAAGTCCTCAAGTACTCTTTGAGACAGTTGCTCAGTGTCATGCATGCTTGGACGATGTTGTATGTGAGTACTGCGGCTATGCTTGTCCAGTTGAAGTACCTGCTGATATTCGTTATATGCGTGCAAAAGACAGTTGGTTATGTGCAATATGTGAGCATGCTTTATGGCGGACAGATAAAGAAAATAAATGAGTGTTAACCATCAAAAAGCCAGACAGCTTAAGTGAACTGGCCTCCATAAATTGGACATAATTTATGGGGGTTATTTTATGCGTTACGATCTAGACTTTAAGATCAAGGTCATTGCATACTATAAAAAAGGACGTACTGGAGTTTCCACAGCTAAGAATTTTGGACTTGATAAGGAGATAGTATCTAGATGGGTCCAGCAATATCAAATCGGTGGTATCGATGCTATCAAGCCTAAAACTAGCAAAACCAGATATAGTGCTGATTTTAAGTATAAAGTGATAACAGTGATATTGACAGAAGGTTTGAGCCAATCTGAAACGGCACTTAAATTTCATATTAGCTCACCTGCTCTCATCAGCCATTGGCATAAAGCTTATCGACTCTACGATATGTCTGGACTCACATCCAAACATAAAGGTAGTATCCCTATCATAAACTTATCGCCAAGCTTATGAAGCAGCTGAAGCTCAGTGCACGGATTCGACAGCAAAAATGGCGCTCATATAAGGGGCAACAAGGCAAAATATCAAACAATCATCTAAAGCGTCGGTTCAAGGCAAGTAGACCCTTTGAGCGTTGGCTCACTGACATTACCGAGTTTAAGGTCGGTGATAACAAATTATACTTATCACCGATACTCGATTGTTATAATAATGAGATTATTAGTTATACGCTCTCAAAAAGGCTGACCTATGATTTAGTAAGTCGAATGCTAAGTCAGGCACTGGAAAAAACTAAAGCCAGCCGTCATAAGAAGCTAATGCTACATTCAGATCAGGGATGGCATTATCAGATGAAGCCGTTTAAAAAGACGCTCAAAAAGCATCAGATTAAACAAAGTATGAGCAGGAAAGGAAATTGCCTCGATAATGCGCTGATGGAAGGCTTCTTCGGTACACTAAAGTGTGAGACTATTTATATTGAGAAGCCAGGCTCGATTGAGGCGTTAGAGAAACAGATTCATGAGTATATCCACTACTACAATCATGAAAGAATTCAGCTTAAACTAAAAGGACTGAGTCCTGTGCAATAAAGAACTCAGTCCTTGAAATAAACTTAAACCGTTTAAGATTTGGGGGTCAGTTTAAAGCTGGCTTTTTTGACGGTTATATCTCTTAAACACTATAAAAATTTAGTGTATTACCACAGACATATAGTCAGTTCAATATAATTTCGATACAAGGAAACCGAGTGCAAGCGATACATTAGTATGCTTAGCGAGGATGACGATGTAGCGGATTTATATAGACTTGACTATACCTACGGGTCTTGTTACCTTTCCATTAGATAATGTCACTTTCAGAACTTATAGTGCTGATTCAATATCTTCCTTCAAAACCTCAAATACTTTATTTTTATGTGCTTTTATGGCTTCATCGTTCCATAATTTATCTTCTAGTGTTGCAATCATCAGCTCTAATTTCAAGCTTAATGGAGCCATCTTGTTGCGCTGACTCTCTAATATCTCAGCCTTTTGCTTAGGAGTGTCATTACTTAAAGACGAGTTCTCACTAATACTCATTAAACATAAGTTTCCGAACCCATGTAAATCAGTTTCAGATAATATCTCATTAACTCTAGAGGTTTGAGGTGAAAAGTGCTCAACAGAACTTTTGAAACTAAACCTAAATTTAGATTTTGTTTCTTGAAGTAACTCAGTATCTTTCCACAATAGATAATCTAGGTAATTAAACGCAAATATTCTAACCTGGCCATACCTTAAGCATTCACTAAGAACTTCATTAGAAGCTGTAAATTTTGCGCTCTTGTCTATGATATACATAAAATCTCTAAACTCTTTACGCGTTGTTGTGAGATAACGATTTACCATAAAAGCTCGAGCAAGACTTTCTAAAAACTTTAGATACTCTTCTGCCCTAATTGGAGTTGATTTTTCTTTATCGTTTAACCAGTACAAAACTGCAGACAACCAGTTTTTACGAGAGTTAGTTGGATAAGACACATGAAAGGCTGAAAGTAGCATCATACAAGACAAATTTTCACCAGATTTATCACCTTCGTCTATACCGAAACTATTCACATAGCTTGAGCCATTTTTATCGAATTTATACCTTTTTAATGACCAATCTTCTTTGCCACTTGCGCGCTCACGCTTAACAATATATTGATCAAATAAATAACGTAGCTTTAGCAATGAAAAAATAAAAACCTTCACTTTCTCAATGTCTCCTCCTATAAATTTTTTGAAGGCATCAATTAAATCTTTATCATCTAAAGCAGGAAGGTCTTCATCAGACTGTGACTTTATATAAATGCGCAATACGTGCATAAGAAAATTAGGAAAATCGATAACGCTCGTAAATCGCTCCGCTTTTCCTTCATCAATATCATCATTACTGCTTGTACCTCTATCCCCTTCTTCTCTTAATTCTTTACCGACCTCGAGTGCACCCTCAAAAGAGAGCAGTCTATTCTTTGAACATGAACTGTCGCTTTGTACGATAATCTTATTAGTCAAATCATCAAATCTTTCCAATAAAAAATCTGTAGAATCTTCACTGAATATAGCTTTGCGCTCATCTACCGAGAATCCCAATTGTATATAACGGCTCATATCTGCACAGGCAAGCCATACTTTCTGAATAACAACACTAGCTTGCATATCTTCTTGGACGGCAGATAGCAAGCTTGCTTTGACCACTTCATGCTTCTCTAGCTGTTCCCCTCTATTATTCATCACCTCGAAATAGTGTGTAACATCAGTATTTTTAGGTACGCAGACGCGTAGGATTTTTACCTTTTCTAATAAATAATTAGCAAATTCATTTAGCGAAATAGCTCCTTTTTCAGCAAAATTGCTACTGATGACTCGATCTACAACTTTAAAACCCTCTAATATCGAAGTATTACTTTTATTGGTACTGACTATGTTTACTAATTCAGACAGCTTGCCCGGCGAATCGTATTTAGATGTTTCACTTGAACAAAAAACGTCAAACAGTTTATTGATTGTAGATTCTGACTTACTTCGGCTCTCAAAGCCAAGATTTACCTTCTTATACCATTCAAAACTATGTGGTATATGATGTTTCAAATAACAAGCTAATAAGCTTAATGTGGTAAAGCGCTGCTGACCATCCAGAATTTCAAAGTAATTTTTTTTCTCATGTACTACTAAACTACCAATATAATAGTCAGTTGTTTTACCTTCTTTTCCTGCAAAATCTTGAACATCATCGATAAGTTGCTGTATTTGAGGCTCGCCCCAGTCGTAGTTACGTTGATACACTGGTATCTTGTAATGATCTTTACCAAGTAGTTGCTGAAAATTAAGGCTTTTTTGAGTGCTACTGGACATTGGTAGTCTCCGTTACTTGCTTTGATATATAGTAGCCAAGCTCCTCAAAAATAGTTTTGATGCCTGCTACTGTTTCTAAATTTCTTATTTTTAGATTTTTTTGATTAAGCTGCCGTAGTGGCTTATTCAAAAAATCAACGGGCGACAATGATTGCTGTAAACGCATGAATAAATTATTATGCCTAATGTGTTTTTCTACACTTTCCAAGTAAACGCTTGCATTCTGTAGGCGCAATGAATAAGCCCAAATAAATATATACTCAATTGCTCGTGCTAAATCTTGCTCACCAAAGCGGTCGTAATAACAGAGAACAAGCGCGTTAAACAGGCGACGAACGTATCTATCACCCTGGCGCCACCAGTGGCTATATTCGTAACCCTCTTTTCTATTATCTATGGTCTGCATAATAGTTAAAGCAGTGGGTCTAGACACTTTGCCATGCTCTGACTTTTGTAATTTTTCTTGCTGGTATAAAGCAGCTTTTAGCCAATCATCTTTTTCTTCAATAGCCTTATTTAACAAGGGGTCTAGAAGTTTTTGATAGTAACCAACCCAATCAAAAAAGCGACGTCCATTAATCAATGTTTGGGTAATCTGAAACGGGTATTCCATTATTTGTTGGTCAAAATCACGATGTGCGTGTTGGTTATAATTATCAACTGTATTATGGATGATTTTTAGCCCTTTTTGAAAAGGATATGAGTGTGGATAGTACTCACTATTCAAATTAATCCCTTTAAATACATGAATATCAGATTTTGAAAAGTATAGATTAGGCTTGCCAAGACTCCACTGACGGATAGGGTATAGATAATTAGAGAACAACAATTTCAGATCCTTTGTGTTTTTTTGTTCCCAATTATTCACAACGGCTTCTTTTAAACTATTCTCTGACGCAGAAAATTCACGTAAGTGAAACGCTTTTAGCAAATCATGAGGACTCAATTCAAGACCGCGTGAGTTTTGTGAATCGAAAAATTGGAAGGCTTCAGATAGATCATGCAAGGTTACTTGAACCACTTCGCAATGATGCAGTAAAAAATCTAATACCTCTGGTGTAAACTCTGGGTTGCTGACATGACGTTCTATAAACTCAAGATTCTTACTTAGGTTTTTTTGAGTTTCACTACAATCAGGAAGGTTTATTTCTACTGGAGTAAAGCCATTAAACTGCTCCTTAAATCTTTTGGAATCCGCGGCAGCCTTAATAAGCAGTAGCAGTGTCAAAGCGCGCTGCTGTCCATCAACTAAATCAACTTGCATTTGACCTGCTTCATCATTATGTTGATGTAAAACTACAGTACCTAAGCGGTACGCATTATCTGGATTGTAAACATCACCTAAGTTATGACCAAGCTTTGTGCATTGGTAGTACAAATCTGTTAGCAAATCGATAATGTTGTTTTCTGTCCAGCGGTAAGGTCGCTGATAAATAGGTATAACTAGTTTTTTATTTGAATACTCTTTTGTAGATAGAAAACTCGAAACCCTTAGAATATTGTAAGCTTCATCAATGCTACTTTCTTCCGACATGAACTTATACCTATCTGATTTTAGTTGTTGTTAGCTATTATATATAACTAGAATTCTTATCATTTGTTGAAAAATATCACAATATAATAAACTCAGTCCGCCTGTTTTAAACTTCTATTTACCCTTCAGCATGTATTGTCCTTAATCGAAAAGAGTTAGGCTCATCGCTCATACTTGTGCAGTAGTACGTATATAATTCATCAGCCATAACGTTCTTTTCAATACATGCCACTATATAAGAAATAGTATCTAGTGAGGGGCTTTCACTACTCTCAATACCTAACAATAGCCCTTTGATATTAAGGTTTTTAGGGAACTGACCAACCAACTCATTGGCTGCATTTTTCATCATATCTGTGTCAAATCCATCTGTTATATAAGTTTGAATAAATTTATACGATTTTTCTCTTTCGAATAAGCTTTTAATATCGATAACATCTATACCTATTAAGCCACGTGGACTGATATTTAACAACTTAACTACTTGATTTGCATCTTCAGGCTGACATTTAACAATACCCTCTATAATATCTAAGCGATCAAAATTCATATCACTTATTTGCAATCCCACTAGAAACCAAGCCTCTGACTTCTCTTTTAGCTCTAGTAGCGCCTGCTCATCCCAATCCTCGCTGATAATAAAACAACCAATAACAGACTTAGGGTAACGATCCATAATTCGTTGGTATAGAAATGCATTAGGTGTGTCATCTATATACGAAGTGTCAAGCTGGTACTTCATGGTTATACTCACTTATAATTAATATTTTTTGGTATGATTAGAAGTATCAAATTTTGGCACTAGTTAAATCACATTCGGTTTTATTTACTTAGATTGCTGGTCATTGATTTGCTTTAGCATCTTGATAGTGTTTATATCGTAACTGCCAGCGAAGAACTGATATAAAAGCTGCTCAAATACACACTTATTACCAGCAGCAAAAGCAAATAACGTTAGCGAAGATTGCAGCTTCAAATTGTCCGGTGAACCAAAGATATCTAAAGCCCTTTTATCAGGATGCAGTTGCAATAATTCAGCGCACTCTATTAACCGTGCTCCAAGCACCTCATGCTGCAAATACGCTTTTGCTTGTTCTAGACTCCCTATTGCGAAGCGTCGAGACATTTTACTGTGCCCTAACCCTTTCACCTGTGGAAAAACAAACCACATCCAATGCGTACGCTTACGACCTCGGGTCAGCTCTTCAATTACTTGTGAATAGATAGTATCTTGAGCTTGGATAAAATCATCAAACAAACCTTTATCTATTGTTGTCATTTTCTGCACTCCTTGCGATTTAATTAATGAGCGTTTGCCTACCTGCTACGCTAACCAGCCACATATATCACCCCCATCCAGCAATGGTCAGGTTTATCAATCATCCTATCGCTGTAAAACACTTCTGAATCATCAGCAATCCGACTTTCAACAGCAGTTGTGATACTAAAAAACTCATCAAGAGATAGTGTATGATCGCTTTCAATATCAAGCATCATATACTCTATACTAAGACCTTCAGGAATTTGATTGAGTAGCTTATTAACGGCATGCCTTACTTGCCCTGAATCAGCCACACCCGTTACCCTAGCTTGTATAAATTTAGCAGTCTTTTCAGACCCGCAGGATCTTTTGATATCATTGACATCTATACCAACCTTATCCCGATCAGATAGTACCGATTCAAATACGCTTATCACCTGCTCGACTTCATCCGCTTTGCAAATAATGATCCCGTCTATAACCTCGAATCTATCAATATGCTTATCGGTGGTTTGTAGCGCAAACAATGTGCAACCGACTTGTTGTTGTAGATTTAGCAATGACTGTTCATCCCAGCCATCTTCGATAACAATAAACCCAACCTCAGACAAACGATAGTTATCTGCCTGCGGCGTATATAAAGCAGTTAAAGGTATGGGCTCTATCTGAAGCTCATTACTACGTTCTTCGTTGATATCGTTTTTTATAGTCTGTTTATCTTTAAAAATACTATCTACTGTCATACCTAACCCCTCTTTAAAGTGAAATCATTAATTACGGTTATAAAGCTGCATCCCACTTTCTAGGCGCTCAAGAATAACTACCTTTAGCTCTAATGGTTCAATGACGACGGACAATTGCGACATACTTACCAGCCAATCCTGCAGACGAGTAGTATTAGCAACTGTAGCGCTGACTTGTTTCCAAGTGTCATCGATAATAGTAATTTGCTGATCTATCGATAATGGTCGTTCATAAAGATGCTGACAGGCATACCTTTGCACCTTTAAAATCAATTTAATTTGGGTATCGTCGGTCGGCTCTAACCTACCCAGTTTATGCAAACTCTTTAACGAAAAAGCATCTCGCCCTACCCAGTCAGGTATTGGCTTATCTATGGCTACTGCCTCGGTAATACGATTGAACGCAAAATTGCGATGCTCCTCTAGCAGTTTATTATCATCGATATGATCATCAGCAGGATTAAAGCCTGTGAGATAGATCATATTGTCAATAAAGATCAGTCCTTTGGGATACACCACTCTTTGAACTGGTTTTTCTTCCCATTTATTTTGATAGCCTATTCGTAATTGACGATTCTGTAGCAGAGCCTGATGAATACTGCCAATCACCTCACTATCAAGCTTTGGTGCTTGCACGATACTAGGTAAGGTGATGAGATGATCTTGCCATTGTCCTAGCGGACTTTGATGAAATTTGTCTTTATCCTGTCGACGTAATTGAGTGAGCTTGTCTGTGATTTCTTGTTTAAAAGATACTGGTAAGTAGTTTGCGGTATATTTATCTAGCATCTCCCAAAAGAACACGGTTTGCTCGTTAATAACATCGATGCTAAAGCTGGGTTCAATATAAAACCGTGCTGTCTTGCCACTGATATTATTGCCCCATGCTGGCACTCGGACTAAGGCGTCACTATAGAAGATATCGTTAAAGATTTGGTTTAAGCCAATCAGATCGTTCTCTAATTTTTTACGCTCATTTATATAATTGTCAGGATCATCACCATAACCAACCATAAGCTCTGTTAATGACATAGCATCAGCTTCACTACGAGGCAAACATTGATATAAAGCAAATAGGCGTTCTGATTTTTTATAGCTGGCGATTGAATATGTAGGCATAGTATTTACTCTATTAGACTGATGAAATAATCAACTCATTATTAAAATACAGGCTCAATCAAAACGAACCAAAATCGCTGTGCCATTGTCATAAGCATTGCCATCGGAATCATAGACCTGATTTTTAAGAGTGATTAACCATTCTCTTAAATCCGTCTCCGCACTAACAGTTTGCCATTCGTGGCTCGGTACTAAGTCATGAATACCATCAGTACAAACCAAGAGACAGTCGCCACTATTAACATTAATCCTTCGAGAGATGCTCTCTGGTGCTTCACTGCTGATATAACTGTCATCAGTGGTCAAGGCAAAGCACTCAGTAATGCTATATAAACTCCCTGCCATACCTTCTCGGTTATAGTCAGAAAACTCCACTTGGCGACCCTGCTCTTTTGCTTGCTGATCAATGAGTTCGTTCAATAGATTATGGTCGCGAGTCAAGCACTGCCACTGTGATGCGCCTTTGGACAGCCGATAAACGCGGCTGTCGCCCACATGGGTTATCGTTGCCTTTATGGTTCCATCATCCTTTAACTCACAGGTAACCATCGCGAGGGTTGCCGCCGCACCATGACGCTTAGATGAATGCTTGGTTTGATTAATCAGCTGATGAATACTGTCTGAAGAAATACTTTTCTGATCGTTCCATAACCGTCTGATCACTTTTACCACCGCCTTTGAGCAGTACTGCGAGTGATTAGAGCTTGCGACACCATCAGACACTGCTAGACAGAATGGCGCCGCAACTGGTGTCACTACCATTACCCCTAAGTCTTCTTGATACCAATTATTTAAAAAGAAAAAAGCGTCTTGCTGCAGGTTATTACTAGCATTCCCTAGAAAGGTAATTGCACAGGTCTGTGCAATAGAAAGAGTTTCTTTTAAAGGACAATGGTCAAGAGAAGAAGACATGATGGTAAACCTATATGTTTGTCATAGAGGCTAGTATATCTGACTACCTGTAAATTTATTTTCTAGGTTGCATTTGCTGAGGTTTTCGTTCAAATGAACTTTATTTTCATATTGAACTAATGTTTGTATATATAATAAATTGTTGCTAATATGTAACCCTTTTATTTTATCGGATATATGTTATGTATCAGAACAAATTTTTTCTTTTGAGTGCCAGCTTAATAGCCTTAGCAAATTTATCTGGCTGTGCTGAAGTAAGCACATTAACAAAGGATTTTAGTACATCTGTTGGTCAAGGCGTCTCTACCATAGTCAAAGATATTAACACCAGTATAAACACATCTACTTCAGTAAAGTCTCAAAATCAGAATGCTGCTTCAATTCCTCCGACAGATATGATTTTTTTAATGGGTTGGATGGAAGATGCTTGCCAAGGTAGCGTCGCACCATATAACAAAATTTCAGATCGTTATTATGCTTTTAAAGATACCGTTGTTGATATGGATAACTCACGTGCCCAGCCTTATTCACAATGGTCACCAGAATATCGTGATCAGATTCAAAATGTTATAAAAAGTACAGATGGATCCTATGTAACTTTCTCACTGCCATTGAAGAATGCCTATTATAGAAAACAACCTTTAAAGGCTATAGAAATTGGCTACCGTGAGGAAACTGAAGGCGCTCATGCGAAATTAGTCTTTACTCAATCTGCGAACGTTACCGCAGTTGTCTCAAGCTTTAAAACTCGTAAAGTCGAAGGTATGGGAGGTATGTACAATAGTGGAGCTACTTATAACGCTGAAGAAAGAAGTCTAAATTGTGAACTTTAGGTCAGTACTCATTAAAACATATAACAAGAAATTCTAATTTCTGACGTATCTTCATTAAAAATTTGTTTATTAAAATATATATTCCTACATCATTACTGTGTTTTGAACAAACAATATTAGAAAGTAAAAAGGACCACTAGGATGTTACGAAAAAAGGTGATTGCCTTAACAGTTATAACAAGTTTCTTATTTATTGGTTGTAGTAAAAGCGAGTCTGTTCCAAGTACTAGAAATGCTAACGACGATATCAGTAACAAATCAACCAAGGTAGAAACTGCATCAAATATAGAGCCAAATATAGAAGTAACACCAGGAACGGAAGAGACTTCAACCACAGACTCTGTTTCTAAACTGGTTCAATACGTAGCCCCCAATGGTGAGTACTCAGAACAATGCGGGTTCAAAAACAACGAAGGTAAAATCGTTGTAAAAGCAGAATATGATTTCTGCGGTACGTTTCATGAGGGCATGGCCTATCTACTCAAAAAGAATCTAGAGTCTGACTCTGACGGAGGCTATTACCTTGGATACACTAATAGCTCAGGTGAACTTGTGATTCCGGTGAGTATCGAAGCAGATTATGGCTGGATGTTAGATACTAGAAACTTTAGCGAAGGCTTGGTCGCTATTTTAAATAAAGACCAATGGGGATATATGGATAAAGAAGGCAAAGCTGTAATCCCCTTTGAATTTGACAGCGCTAGTGACTTTGCTAATGGTATTGCTACAGTATCCAAAGACTACAAATATGGTGCGATTGATCGTTCTGGTAAAGCGGTACTTGAGTTTAAATACAGCCACCTTGGTGATTTTAAAGAAGGCCTAGCATCCTTCAGTCCAATGAATTCAGATAAGCAAGGTTTCATCAATACGAAAGGTAAAGAAGTCGTTGCCCCAATTTGGGATCAGACAATGTATTTCTCTGAAGGACGAGCTGCTGTTGCTAAAGGCGATTATGAAAATGCCAAGTGGGGATTTGTTGATACCTTAGGCAAAGTCATCATTGAACCTAAATATGATGGCGTCTTTGTTGATCCAGGTGGGGATTCTCCCGATGTCATCGGTGGCTATTTTGAGAATGGCACTATAGATGTTTATCAAGAGGGCGAAAATGGACAAGTAACGGCTATTACTATTGATAAGAATGGCAAAGAGCTGAAACGTAAAGACTATGCGAGCACCTTAGATGTACTAGAGTCAATGTATAACTAGACTACAAGAAAAACTCTAAAGTATTTAGTTGTTTAGAGCTCTGTTCTCATCCAATAGGAATAGCCATCTAAACCTTTTCTGATTTAAGCCCTTATTTGCTAAGGTTTTATTAGAAACTACCGTTCGTCGGATCGATATTTAGACGCCAAATTAGTCGATATAATTTCAAATACAAATCGAGACCAACAAAAACTTTAATTACAAGGAATGCAATTCATGACTTTACCCCCTACCCGTTTGCTACCCCTAGCTGCCCTACTAACCTTTGCTACGTATATTCTTCCCGCTCAGGCTTACGTAGATAACTGTAAACCGCCTAAGACAAATTATGCTGAAATTGCTTGTACCGCAGATAGCAAATACTTTGTCGGGTACAACTCTGATTATAGTGTTAGAACCTTATTAGATGAGCAAGGCAAAGCGCTAGTAAGCTCAAAAGGCTATGACGATGTAGACTACTACGGTATTAGCAATGGCGTCTTTGCAGTGATGAAAAATGACAAAGTCGGCTATATGAATACCCGAGGTAAGCTTGTGGTACCAACCATCTACGATACTATGCAAGACCCTAATGATAAATACGATGAGTCATGGTCTGAGCCCGTATCTGACGGACGTATATTAGTCTCTAAAAACGGCAAACTGGGTATTATCGATACATCAAACAAAATTGTCATGCCCTTCACGAATAAATATCCTTCTATAGAGTCATTTAGTGAAGGTATGGCACCAGTTATGTCAAAGTCTTATAAATGGGGCTTTATTGACAAAGATGGTAAGGAAGTTATTAGGCCTCAGTATGACGGTATAAATGGTGATTTTGGCGGCGTCTATGGTTTTTCTCAAGGCTTAGTTGGCATGAAAAAAGGTAAGAAATGGGGCTATATTACTAAAACTGGTAAAGTCGCTGTACCTTTCGTATACGATGAAATACGTCCGTTTAGTGAAGGTCTCGCCGGGGTATTAAAAGATGGTAAATGGGGGTTTATTGATGGTGCAAATAAAACTGTGATTCCTTTTAAATACTCTGATAGTAATGTCGAACGATATAGTTCTAACTTTATGGGGGCCACTTATTTTATCTTTAATGAGGGTACAGCCCAAGTTGCGACCATCAATCAGAAACAAATATGCATCAATAAATCAGATAAAAAGATAGCCTGTCAATAGATTGATACTGCTTTAGCAGCTCAAACCAGTTCTATCAATCTGTGTCTTTAGCATCACTATTTAACATCTTTTTAATTTTAAGGAACTTTGCATGCAGGCCAATCATATTTTATCTATATTCGCAATAAGTAGCTTAATGGCTATATCGGGATGTTCTGAAACCACTTCAGTAGAGGAAATGACAGAGGTCACTACTCCTGAAGAAACAGCACCTACAGAAATAGTCGCCACTGATTCAACGGCTATTGCTGAACCTGTAGTAGAGACTGAAGAAGTAGAAACTGTCGAATCTATTGACGAAAACCCGCCTAGATTTGCTAACGTTACTGACTATTTAGCATTGAAATCTAATACAGATTGGAGTTGGGATTCGCTAGCAGATACTCCTGATATTAAGGAGTGGTATAGCAAAACGCCTACCAAGAACGAATACTCACCCGAGGATCCTAGTTATTCTATTAGAGGAGGTCTTGACGATTATGGTGGCATGGTAGTTTATGGTACCAAAAAGCAGCCAGAGATAATAACTATTGGTTCAGGTCAAGCGGTTATGGAAGATGAGACTGGCAGCGCTGTATATAAACTCGAAGACATATTTAGAGCCAGCGAGCTTACCCGAGTGAAATCGAACTGCGACACAGGCGAAAACGAGCTATTTTCACAACAATTTTATAAATGGCAAAAGCCAGGGTATCAACCGCTTTATATCTACTCAATCATAGATCATGCCAATGCAGGTACCTCAAGTGATGTTGGTATTGCCAAAAGCTTGGATAAGTTCTTTGAGTCCGATTATAGTAGCGCCCTTATGGACTTAAGGGCTTTAGATGCTGACTATAATGATATTACTTGCACCTTTGATCTTTAATATCTTTTTAATTTTAAACTTAACGGAATGAACGATGAAATCAAAAAATACGTTATCTGTGTTGGTTATTAGCAGCTTTATAGCATTATCTGGCTGTGCTGAAAGCAAAACGATAGGTAGAACCGTAGGGAAAGGAGCCTGAAGTCTTGTTGATAGTTTTGCGACAGGTGTACAAAAAGGTATTGATGAATCTTTCTTAGGTAATAAAAATAAAGCAGTAAGCTCTGCCAACAATGTCAAGACGACTACCACCGCCACAAAAGCATCAAATACTATTACAAGCAAGGATATGGTTTACTTATTTGGCGGGATGGAAGATGCTTGCTCAGGTGAAAACCCAGCTTACAACGGTGTAAGAAAAAACTTGTCTGAGTTTACCGTGTAGTGGTCAACTAATTTTAGACACCTGATAAGAGGATTTGATTAAAGTAACGTCTTTCTTTTTCAGCTGGTGGCAAATAATCATTAAAACTATGTGGTCTTACGGATTGATAGGAGCCCCAGATATAGTCAGTGATAGCACTCTTAGCCTCAAAGATATCCTCATAGCCACCCTTAGGCATCCATTCTGTCTTAAAGCTTCTAAAGAAGCGCTCAGTGGGTGCGTTGTCCCAGCAATTACCTTTTCGGCTCATACTTTGCTTCATGCCCTCACAACTTGACACAGATTCAGTGTATGCCTTGCTAGTGTAATGCGTTCCTTGATCTGAGTGAAACAAGACGCCACTGGGTTTAAGTCTCGTCTGATACGCCATCTGTAGTGCTTTAATAGTCAGCACACTGTCAGGTGAGTCTGAGACACTAAAGCCTACCACACGCCGTGCAAACAAATCTAATACTACCGCTAGGTAACACCAGCCGCTTTTGATACGGACATAGGTCACATCACCCGTCCAGACTTGATTAGGTGCCGTTGGTCTAAAGTTTCGGTCTAAGAGGTTGTCATGTGTTTTATGCATCTGATCAGCATGCTTGTACTTGTGCGTCTTTTCCTGACAGCTTTTAAGTCCCATGCTTTTCATAAGGTTACCTGCTAAGTAGCGCGTCAGCCTAATTCTGTGCTCGTTCCATAAGATGGCAACAATAGTACGAGTCCCAGCTGATTGCTTGGAGTCGTTGAATATCAGGCGTATCAAGGCTTTTAATTTCACGTGTTCTATATCTATCGGCTTAGTTTGTATGCCATAGTAGTAGCTGCTTCTAACCACACCGAATAAGTCGCATAGCTTGCGCTTGCTCAAGCTTTTATCTTGCTCTATTAGCGATAGACGTTCAGGCTGTCCGATGCCAGCAGAGCGGAAGCCTTTTTTAGGATATCTTTCTCCATCTTAAGCTGTCTAACTTCTCGTTCAAGCTCTTGAATGCAGCGCTGATCATCGGTTAGTGCTAGACCTTCGGTTGGTCCAATATCTTGTCTCTCTTTTTTATACTTGCGTACCCAGTTATCTAGGGTCGAGACGCCAACTCCTAGCGACTCTGCGACCTCAACAACTTTGCGCTTATGATCAACGACTAAGCTGATAGCTTCTAATTTGAATTCTCGGGTGTGTTGGTTGCGTTTGGTAGTCATACTAATTATCCTCTCTAAGATAGTATAACCTCTTAAACATGGTACGATTTAATTATGCCACTACATAAAACCCTCCTTGTTTTCTTCGTATCTATTAAAAAAGGAGCACGAAAACGTAATTTCTTCGACCTCCTTTTTATTCTTAAAACTATAAGATCAACTTATAACCCCAAGTAACACATTACCGAACGACTATTACTATCAAACTCACCCCCTCGAGAGATGTCTAGATCATCTCTAGTGGTTTTAAAAATTGGCTTTAGTTCCATAAAGTTACTATTTTTGAAATATAATGATTTGTAGACATAGTCAGACTCTGGCCGATTAAATAGCTCTAAGCGTGATAAATCATACCCACGATAAGTTGCATTGTTGAAATTCACGTAGTAGTGGATGCCCTCATCATCTTGGACTACTGATATGTCTCTGATAACATTAGTCAGTAAAGCAGGTAAATTTTGACGATAATCAGGTTTAACATACGGCGTATAATCACCATTCTCCTGATAGCGCTTACCCATAAAACTCTCTTCAAAAGTATTGAAAGCTTGCTGTCTCTTATTCTCTTCAGTACCCGGAGTATAAGCCACCTCATTAAATCCGCAACTATTTTCAAACCATTTAAGCAATCCGACTAGATCTAGTTTTTCAGTAGGTGGTGGCGATGTTTTGTTGACTTTAGATGCATTTTGATTTGGCATTGTCGAGCTAGTCGTCGTCTGCAAATCATCCATAAACGTATTCATATCACTGCAGCCTATTAACGCCGTGCTCACTATAAGTGTCAACGTCATAGCTCTGACGGGTATACTAGATATCTTTTTTAATATCATCAGTAGAAATCCTTTTAGCTGTTATTTATAAGTTCTCAAATAGTATGGCAATTAATATTTATTTTAAGCCAATCTTATAATAGCTCCAGGGCTGCTGCTGAAGATCATAACTTTTTATAGCTTTTAGCTTAAGGTCTTTACGATTATATTCAGGGGAATCACTATTAAGCTTAGCATCTAGCTTATCCATAATTGAGTAGTAGTTATTTTGATTAAGACCACCAATGAGCTTGGTACCCATGAACTTCAGGTACTCATTGTTGTAACCTTCTATCTCAAACTCAGTATAGTAATTGTCCTGAGATCTACTGATAACAAGGTTGTCTGCAAGCTCAAGACCGGAAGGACAGTTAAAACAACCAGGTAGAAATTTAATGCTATCTAGATCAGCCTGATTGAGCATGTCTATAATTTTCGTAGACTCGGTGTTGTAAGTTACGCCACTTGACGCGGTCTTAAACCTACACTTTTCGTTGTTCGGTTCGGCTCTAATACTATTAATTTTACCCTGACTATTGACTTCAACGTTTAACATACAGTCATAGGCTTCGCTATTACTATAGCCACCCCAGCTCTGCTTTTTAAGACCGAGCTTATATTGACTACTTAAAGCTTTAACATCTTTACCTAAAGAGCTTGGCGATAAGAAGCCATTATAATCAGCAGCCATAGCAGGCGTACTTACCAATAAACCTAGCATGATCCCTAGACTAAATGTTTTGTTATTCATAGTACATATTCCTATATTATTTGTTTAATAATCGATTTTAGTTTATTTCTATATTAGATGCACTACTAATTTAATAATGCATCTAATCTTGCAACCCATTGATCAGCATCTGTACTATCTATAGTAAAGAAATCATACCTAGGCTGCTCAGGATTTCTAATGTAAACGCTAACGTAGTACTTACTCATGGAACTTAGAGTGGCGCCATATTGATTTTGAGTTTCTACCCCTTGAGAGTAGGCTTGCCAACGCTGTACGTCATTAAAGTTACAGATAAGCACTTGAGGACTCGTGTTAGGGTCAAGGGTAAGGGCAATGCGTCTAGCCTGCGTGTCAATTAAAATACCTACCGACTCATAATCTACATTGAAGTTATGCTCTTGGACTAAATGGCGCTTAAAATAGTTATGAGTATTCTGAAAATAAGGCGGAATACTGTTTTTTGTACGGTCGATAGTAAGAACTTTAGAAAATGCGCTGAATGTAGAATATATAAAGCCAAGTAAGCCTAATATTATATATATAATGATCAGCCACCCAACGCTGCCTACGATAATTAAAAATAGAGCAGATAAAACAGCAACGACTATCCAAAACTTTTTATTAGTAAGCAGCTGTGTTAGCCCACTTGGTTTACCTAAGTCAAATTTAGGAACGTTATTGTCAGGGGCAAATACCGTTTGGATGGTCATAATAATGTTTCTCTAATAAGTTAAAAGGAGATTACTACGCTACTCTACACACACGGCAAAAGTCAGCTCTGTATATATTGGTAGCAATACTACGTTATTCGTAAGGCCAACATTTTTGGCTTGTACAGTAGTTTTAGCCAATACCGTCATTGGCAGCGCTAGATAAAAAATTTGTAGGAAGTTCACAAACAATCCTTGGGATAGTTTTTAGTCTATAAATTATAAGTAGCTAAACGTGTTATTTTTTAGCCATCCGACGAACGGTAGCTAAATATTTTAGTTATTTAACTACCGTTCGTCGGATGGCTTTCCAGAAGTGACATTTTTGTGGTATGTGGCAAATGTAAATTAAGACATTCGTTTAATTCAAATTTTTAAATACTCACTTGTATGATTTAATGCAAAACACTTTAAAAAAACTCAACTTGCCTAACCTCTAGAATAAAAGTAAACAAAATATTGCTAATATTCTTAATTATTTTTGAGAAATGAGCGGATAACTAGCATATTGCGAACGAAACTATTAACGCTGTTCATAATCACAGCTTTTGCTCTCAGTAGATGCAGTAACAACGATGCTACAGCTACTGAAACTAATATCGTAACCACTAATAATGTAATCGAATAAACCAAAGTACTAGTAGAGCCAGCAACCATATTGGAAGACGAGACAAAGCCTGAAGTTACTGCTGATCTAGTTCACTACACTATAGTCAATGGCGAGTACTCAGAACAATACGGCCTTAAGGATGAAGCAGGCAACGTAGCCGTAAAAGCAAAATATGACTTTTACGGCTGTTCTAATGAAGGAATGGCATACCTTAAGAACAACTCAAATGCAAATTCTGAAGGCGCTTATATGATTGGTTATGTCAATAGCTTTGGCGAATCAGTCATACCAGTAGATATCGCAGCAGGTTATGGCTGGTTCTTAGATGCTAGAGACTTCTCTGAAAGATTGGTGGCAGTATCAAAAAAAGATGAATGGAGTTATATGGATAAAGAAGGCAATACAGTGATTCCTTTTAGATACGAGACAGATTCGGACTTCTCTGGCGGTTTAGCTACAGTGTTAAAAGATTATAAATACCGCGCTATCAATCACAATGGTGACAGCGCTATCATCCTCAAATACAGTCATCTAGGTGAGTGTAAAGAAAGCTTGATGGTGTTTATCCCAGTAAGTTCAGACGAAACGGTGTTAATACTAAATGTAAAGTAAGAGTAGAGCCAGTTTGGGATCAAGCTATGGACTTCTGTGAAAGCTAAGCTACTGTTGCTAAAGGGGACTACGAAAGCGCTAGGTGGGAATTTATAAATACCTCAAGCAATGGCGTCATCGAACCCAAATATGATCATGTCTATATCGACTCTATGGGCGACTCACCTGATATTATTAGTGGTTACTTTGAAAACGGTATAATTGAAGTCTATCAAAATGCTGACAATGAAAAAGTAAGGGCTATTACTATTGATAAAAAAGGTAAAGAGCTTGAACTTAAGAATTATCATTACTCATCAGACTTACTTGAAGAGAGCTACAACTAACTGAGCAATAGAAAATAGTGTCTTTTTCTATTGCTATAATCAAAACTTATCAAAAAAAACTTCATATTTTTATCTGATTTAGCTGAAGACCTCGGTTTTAGAGACTCGGCTAGAATTACCGTTAGTCGGGGCGCTAATTTTAGTAGTAAATCAACCATTATAATGTCAAAAATAGATCGAGTCTCACTACTTATTATTCATTATATTAGGTAAGTTTTTAATGCAAGCCAATCGAATTTTATCTTTATTTGCCTTGAGTAGCCTAGTTTCTATGACAGGTTGCTCTAACTGTAGTAGTCAACTAATTTAGGACAGCTGATAAGAGGTTTTGATTAAAGTAACGTTTCTCTTTTAGTTAGTAAAATTTACTCTTAGGTCAAATAATTAGAAGATTTCCTGAGTGTGCTACCTATCAGGCTGTCATGTTTTGAGAGATAAACCAGGACAACCAGGGAAACCATTCAGCTGCTAATGGCGTATCTTCTAAAGCTAAAATATAGTCCGAAAACTGTTCATCTAATCTAGTCAACAGCGCAGGCTGTTTATCAATACGTGCTCTGGTAAAGACTATACCCACTTCAAGTTGCACTGCATTGTAATCGTGCCAGCCACTTTCCTGCTTATGATAATTAAAATCGTTTTGCCAACGGCTAAGTGTATGACTAAAACCAAAATAACATTGGAACATGATATAAATATCTAATGTCTTGGCACATGGTATCTTGGGTAGCAAACGATATAATTCCAACAACCGACTGTGATCCACTTTATGTTGAGTTTGCGTTAATATCGCACGCATTCCTGTATTCAACAGCTTAGGATAATCTTGTAGGTAAGTACGAGCGGTTGAAGAAGCAGCAAGTGACAAAGCAGCAGATGATATAGCATTTATTAATTTGCTTACTTCTTCGAACTCATTTCGATAGTAGGCAACCGATTGAGTTTCAAGCGATAAAGCGATCCATTCTGAAAGTATAGCTACATCTTCTGAAGTATAAGACAGGTCAGTATTCCCCGCATCATTACCGGCATATTTCGTTTGCGTCAATAGTGATAGCTGCTCAATACATTCATCAGCATCATAGCACCATTCAAAAAATGCACTATCTCTAGGTGTCAATGTACTAGACATAACTCACTTTCAACCTTATCTCTCCTTAGTTTCATTCAGCTTGACCCTGTTTGATTAGTGATTTTCTTTATTTAAGTGCTAACTAGAAACCATTCTCTCTGTTCAGATGGTAGATGGCACACAAAATTTGCGCTTGCGGTGTTTGCCTGCAAAAATACCACCTTTCTATCCAAGACCTTAACTGCCACAAAGTGTCCTTGTTTAATCAAGGTAACCTTGGACACATCATCACTCTCTGGTTCCGGCAATACATAAGCACCTTTGCTACCTCCTGCCAAATATACCTCGTCCTTCAGGGTGTCACAGCCAAACCAAGGAATATGTGGCATATTCATAGCGATTGCAAATGTATTGTTAGATTGTTGGCGTAATATCAAACCTAAATTTGATACCGCTAGCAGTCGACCATTAGCATAGGTAATATCATTGATAGGTATGTCTGATGGGATTGAAGGGTCAAATGTCATAGCATGCCATTGTTTATTTTCATACTTCATCAGCTGGCAGCCATACCCCATTAAGAAGTAATCACCATTTACTTTTTTGAATCTGATGGGGCGCTTTACACCAGTATAGCTAGTAAAATCTCGTCCATCATAATGAATCAACGTACCCTCAAAAGTTGCTATCCATAAGTCACTATCTTCACCAATGATACAAACAGGCGTTTGCTCTGTTATTCTCTGATATGACCATTTTAATGCGTACGCTTGGGTTTCCAGCTTTTCATACAAGTCACTACCACTTAACTTAGATTGAGAGCTATATAGATGTCCCATCATATCCACTGCCCAAATTGTGCCAAGTGAGGATACGGTGATGTCTGCTAAGGTGACGTTTGTGGTAAGCAAGGTAGTTTTATGAGAATACTCACTATATAAAGTGACTTTTTTGATAGCGGCGGGGGGCATAATATGCATGTCGTCATTTTCGTAAGACTGCAAGCATATAATGCCACCACCTTGAATGAGCACTTTATTTACTGTTATATAGTCAAAATCATTGCTCATTATAAAAACTCAATATACTCATTTTCCGAACTTTCTAGGTTAGGTAGCCTTGTTACGATATCAGATATCGCTATAGGGCACGCTGTTAGCATCGGCATAGATTCATTTAAACTCAGAGTTTGTTGTAATAGCTCTTGCTTTATACAAGCAGCAAGTACCTCTGCCTCTTTTTGAAGATACATTCGGGGTAGACTGTTTGTCACACGTTTTACGCGAACGGTCGTAAAAAACTCAATCAATGCGCTTTCTATTTCTTCCAACCATACTAAAAGAGTGGGCTCACATTGTGGTGTTATGAGTTTGCGAGCTATACTGATAAGCTGAATGGTTAAAAAACGACATTCAGTGCCTCTTGTCTGGCTATCTTCCACCCAAAAGCTTAATGCACTTTCTCTGATAAGCCCTGTCAAATAAAAGGTAAAAGATATATTTTTGCCACCGTACCTTTTTTGCTGTGGTAAATTATTGGCGTGGGCAGATGGATTAAATGGGTTAATAAGCTTTAGCACTTCATATCTTGCGCTATGATAATCCATTAAATTTTTGGGTATGGCTTCTAAATCATAACCCATATCCGTATTGCCTTTAATTATATAATCAGCTAATAAATTAAGTGTTACTAGCATACCTTGTTTATGCGCGGTCTTAAGAGCTTGCAAAGTATCAGTGTCATATAATCTAGCGGCAGTTCTGATTTGCTTTTGTTGGTCGGTCTCGTATTTTTCACGGCTCATACTGGCAGTCAATATCACGTGTATACCGTTATCAAATATCAGCAAATCCTGAGAATCATAGTGAACTGGGTTTACCTTCTGCCCTAATGACACTGCCCAATGACCACTGGATGTGAGGCACTCATATAAAGGTAGCCCTGCTTCATCAAATACGGTTTTATTAGAGATGCTGAAGGCAACATCAACCAGCGCCTTTGTCATTATATTGACGATACTACGATGCGCCTTAGCGTCCTCAACTTTACGTGCGTTGATTCTCCTAAATAAATCGTAATAAAGAAGCTGTAATAGTTTATTGCGAAGCGATGGTGGTAAATTAGCCCAGCCAATTCTCGCGACGAGAGTTAGCAGTAAGCTTAAATCGTTAGGATTAAAGCTAAGCAATAATTGTTCAATCAACACCAATATAGCTTGCGCACGCTTGATGTCTTTTTTTGAGCCGCTCGTGCGAGGGTAAGTAATATAGCCCACGACTATAACTGCTTATTATTGCGTTCAATGGCTATTTTCCCAATGGTCGCTTTGTCTTCATGAGCGTCTATATCAGGTCCTTGATACAAATCGTCAGGATTGGTCCAGCTTAGATACTGCAAAGACTCTCTCTCCTCTTTACCATATAGCCTCTCGAATACTGCGAAGATAGGCGTGTCTGGTGGTATTTCACCAGATTCGACTTTGTTTAGTTGCGATATAAAGTGACTATTCCAATCCAAAGTAGCCACATCGCCCAAGTGTTTTTGCAATACTGCATAAGTCTCACGCCCCTGCTCGGTCATCTCTACCTTATCACCTTCTTTTACTATATTTATCAGCTCACTGTCGTGCATTAGGCTTTCGATAATTGATGCCGCTGTAGATGGACGGCCCACCTCAAAGATATCCATATTTTCTAATAGCTTAGTCAGTGACAAGGCTTTGGTCTCATCCTGCAAAGACAGCTCCATAGTAAAGTTGCCATTTTCAATAGCTTTAATATCTTCTTCTGACAAACAATTGGACTGCTCACCATCACCACTATTAAAGAGTACGCCTAAAGGCGTGTCTAGCCAGCCTTTCTCTACTGCCATATTAGTCTGTAGTGCAATAATAAGGTTATCTTCTTCCTCTTTTACCGTTTCAAATTCAAGCTGTATCTTTTGGCGCATAAATTGAGCGGCACCTAATTTCTCGCTGTCTTGCATCTCTTTAATAAGTGTAAATAGTTTGCGCTCATCATCCTTGTGAATATGTGCTAATGCATCTTGATCTATAACAGAGATATCATCGTGGGCGCTATTTGTCATGAATTTCCCTCATAAAGCTGCTGTAATATGCGCATGGTTGTTGCGGGCATCATGCGGTGCTTTTGCCAAGCTAATGATATAATCTCAAGCGTTGAGCGGCTAAAAGGCTCATACTCAACCATATCACTTTGAATATCAACAAGTGTGTATTTCTCAATGTTTTTTGCTGTGATAGGTTTACCCGTTTTTTCAATGCTCTCTGCTACCTTTTTTAGATAAGAAGCGGGCACGTTTGGTATCTGCCCCATTACTTCACGCCCATTCACTATTAACTTAACTTTCAAAGTAGTCGACTTGCATCGCTTTACGCTTGCTTCATGTTGTGCTATTAAATCCAATATTACAGCCTTTACTCGCCCCATACCTTGGCGACCAGCATGTCCATAGGGTAAATGTTCTGCTAGCAACGTCCACATATACTGCGCCAACCAGCGGTCGATAACTTGTCGGGCAACTTCAGCAGACACCATATTTTGATCAATCTTTCTTGAATTTTTAAGCGCTTTACATACCCCATCTTCAGTTATTGACCGTAATGCCACTCGTTCAAACTTTTCTATAAGCTGGGGCGCACGCTGTTTGATAGCATGATGCAAATGCCAGGCGATAGCCTCACCAACATTATCATCATCAGTCGCTACGTATATTTTTTTGACTTGTGGACCTTGCTTTAATATTACTTCTAGCGTTCTTTCTCCATTGGGCAGTAATTCATATTGCGGACGTAGCTGCTGGCTTGCCACCTCTACCGAGGCATCTTCAAGATCCATATTGGTAATTGCACCACCTGTGGCATGCACAATATAGTCACTTTTCAAAATTTTTTTAAGCGACTTTATCTTACCCGGCGCTTCAACAATAAACAGATAGTTTGGGAAGAGACGCACACCAAATCTGGCCATGTACCAACCTAAATAATGTATAGAATTGGTTGTGTGAAACTCTTTGTTTTCAATGGCTTTAAGGTTGTCCAATTTATATATTTTTGGTGATAGAAACGCAATAAACGACTGTTTAGCACGAGAGACTGCCACGTTTAAAAGGTACGGTTGATCTTCAAAAAATAGGGTTTCGCCATCATCATGAGATTGTACACCAGAGTAGATAATAATATCTTTTTCGGCACCTTGCAGCGTATGAATGGTATTGATGATGGTCTCAGCAATCTCTTTTTCTGGAATAACAGTACCTCGGGCTCTATTCTCAGCTTTTAAAGCGGCACGTATGCAACTTGGCTGCTGATTAAACGGAGTAATAATTGCAACCATATCCTGTAGACGTGGTCTATCTGTTTTGTCTGCTTTATTTCTTAACAGTGCTTGCCAAACGCTGTACTTATCAACAACCAACCGAGCAATCATTTCAGCTTCATCTTTGTTTTGCTTAGATGAACCACCTTGCCCTCTGCTAGAAGACCCTGTTGACTCTATATAAGCCATTGCTGGTAAATCTTCATCTTTACGGTCTTTATCTAACGGTGGAATATAAAACAGCTTGTTTTCATATACCAGTTGATTACAGTAGTCAATAATATTTCGATAACAGCGGTAATGCCCTCGCAACATAAAACCTTTACTTTGATAGTTTAAGCTAGATCTCTCCTGTACCACATGCAAAAAACTACCATGCGATACCGATAGTTGCTGCTTAAATAAGGAGGCAATCTGCTTTGGTGAATAGCCGTGTTTCAACCAAATTAGATACTCATCAAATGGGGAGACATCTTTTTGCGTATCAATCACTGGTGCCAATTGCAATACATCACCCACAGACATTAAACGCTTGGTCAAAGATGCTAATGGCAAGGCATTCATAATAGTCGCTTGACCCGACTCATCAGTGATGAGCAAGTCGATACCTCCATACACATAATCTGTTTGGGTCGCTCCTTTCGGATAACTCATAATCTTAAGTAAGGCTGGCAGGCGGTTAGTAGTTGAGATGATTACAGGCGTTATCATACATACACGCCGCAAGCCTGCGATTATATTGTCTTCGGTACGTGAAAAATGCAAATGAGATGCTTGATCGATGATAAATTGACCTTCCCAATAGCGAGCAGCTAAATGAAACAGCTGGGTGCGGTACTCTAAATCAACACATTGCTCGATCAACAAGTTGAGCGCTGCTCGACGCAATACAACTGGATAATGCTCGGGTTCAATAGCTTCATCGCGTATTATTTCACGGCATACTTTTTCATAAACCTTTATGTCATTATATTTATAAAGTTTAATTAAGTCTTCACGAGTGTTTTTTAAGGCTGGCAGGTGATTTTCTTCTTGATATAACGGAAATACTTTATCCAAATCAGCATTGTCTGAAAAAAGTTGCGCTTTGGCGCTGTTCAATGCCTCTGCCATCTTGGTATAAGTTAAAGACAATAAATAATGCAAACCATCAACGGCTTGCTGTATATCAGTTGGGGCTGATAGCCCTTGTTGACCAAAAAACACCCTAGCCTTTTTTAGGTAATAGTTGGCTAACTTATTATTGGCATGCAAGTCATTAAGCTCCGCCCCCACATTTTTCCACTCAAAGTTATACGGTTTACTTGGTCCCACGATACTTAAGATTGGGATTTGCTCTTTTTCTTTCTGGCTTAACTTGCGCTCAGCATCTTGTGAAGCAAAAAAGCTACCGTAAGTTGGGCAATGTGGAATCCAGCGCTGGTACTCAAGTAGATACTCATCATTATCATCTTGCACCACATTAGGGAAGGCAGAGGTAACATTTTTTACCGATTGGTTAGTCGCACCGCTTGCCACAATGATAGGACAGGGTTCTCTAAGCAACGCCGCTTTTACCACATAGTGCGCAACCACTGCTTTAAGCATTGAGGTCTTACCACTGCCTGGTGGGCCATTAACCGCTAACACTCGACCATAGCTATTATTGTTTTGATAATTTTTATCTAAATAAGCTGCTGCTAGCGAAGCATGGCGCTGGGTATTGTCTAGTGGGAATAACTCACGGTTATGTTTTAATGAGATTGGATGATCACTACTTTTTTGAGTATCCATATGACCTAATAAATAGGGTATATCTGGATCATAGTTGTCCTGAGCTGTAGTCAATAGATCGTTATATAAATCATCTGCCGTAAAATCTAATGCTTGAGTATTCACTGAATCAACATCATAAACTGACAGTAGCTTAGATAAAGCAGTATGTTGATAAGTCTGAGCGCCATCAGATAACAAGCTCTCATATAATTGTATCAACTGTTTCTTAGCGCCATCATCGGGCTTTACGACCAAAGACAACATCGGTTCTATCTCTTGACCTTTAAGCTGCCTTTGTATTTTCTCACGCAAGGCGTGTAATGAATCAACTTGACAGCTTGTATACAGATATTGGCATGCCTGATTGAACCAGGTTGGAGAGGTTCCTACTTGTAACGAATATGACAAATCCTCATAAGATAAGGAGCTATCATTTAACTGTATTTCAGGACTCTCTTGATTATGCTCTCCTAGATAGTACTCGGCGTTTAAGGTAATTGTCTCAGCTATATTTGGTAATAAATAGACGCCAGCCTGCCCATCCTCAGGCACATCGAGAGTGACTGGGATTGCCAAGACTCCATAACCTTTGGGCGCTCCACGTTTCACAAATTCTAATAGCACATAATAAACTTGGTTCGAATTAGCCGATGCCAGGCTTTTCAGGTCGAATGGTTGGCTAAGCATCGCCGCCCAAGACTCTATATCGTCTGAAAAAGAAAGCGGGATACGCTCGAGCGTATATAGCTTCCTCATCGAATCAAAGTTCATTTGCTCATAAAACACTTGTAACGTTTTGCTCATTTTATACTCGCTGAAATAATTTCTTTAACCTCAATTCCCCACTTCGATGTTTCAGTACGTACCTTATAGCGATATTTTTCTGGCTCATTAACTTGGCTCATTTGATGCTTCCAATCAGTAAAAATAGCGCTATCATCACTTTCTATGATGGAAAAACCATATTTAGGTGTAGTTTTATACGGTGGTTTTTTACCGATATGATCAGGTAGCTGTTCAATATATTCTGCCAAAACAGTAACACTCTCTCCCGCCCCAACACCACCTTGGTTCTCTTCACTATCTTGCAAATCATCCGCGCACAATATGCGATTGACCTCAGTGGTGAATACTGGAAATATGATTTCTTTAAAAACTACCGACAGCTTTTGACCAGAATCTAGCGTACGAAAACCCCGCGCTATTAACAGCGCCTTTGGAATAATAAGTGCTAGATCTATATATTCGCTACGTACCCAGGCGATAGCATGGTTGTTGAATGCATAGTTTTTTTGACTGCGCTCAATCTTCATTACATAATTAGGATAATTATCATATCGGCTCCAAGTATTGACAACTTTACAATGAGCTTTATACGGTTTATCACTGTCTATCCCTATAAATAAACCTTTATCTATATCTTTAATCCGCCAAGGTTCTTTTAACCCTTCCCGTTTAATGCGTAAATCAAAATCAGTACCCGAATGAATCGCATAAATTCCTTTTCTTATTAGCTCACTTCTTGGCAAAAACACTCGATCATGTGGCGGCTTTATTGTTTCCAATAGCGCCATACCTTCATTATCTAAAGACGTCATTAATACACATCGGAACTGCTCGTTGTATTCATCTTTGGCAGCAACTGGAAGTCTAAAATTACACCATTCTTCGTTCATATGAAGAATCAAATGCACTTTGACCGTGTCTTTTGATTGTAGAGCGGAGACATCTTTAATAAAGTATTCAAGCTCTGACTGCCAAGCAGATGCACTCAAACTAATACCTTCAACAAATTGTGTAACAAATCTGTATAACTTATATATTTTATCCTCTTTTTTTATCAAATCGATTCCAACATAAGTTAAGCTTGCTGTTGGTTGATTTTGCATTGCTAGCAATTGCTCAGGACTCACTAATAAGCTAACTTTATTTCTATAGTCTTTATCGTTAAACACGATACTTGCTGCTAGGACAGCCTGTTCAGTAACACTGTCGACACCTAGCTTCTTCATCTCGACATCATGGAAAATAATGGGCAAAAACGCTCTTTTATTAATGTAATAGTCGGCTAAATACAGATTTGGATCATCAGTTTTTTTACGAATGTTGGTGATAACACCCTTATCAGTATATATAGGATCTTTTGTGTGCCACTGCTGAATGATAAATCCGCTATCTCTATCCTCGTTTTTATGAGTAAAAGTGACCACCACTGAACTGTTATAAAATATTCGATACAACCAGGAAAATGCCAAACCTTTAGGCAATACAATATGGTTATTGCTCTGCTCTGTTATCAAATGAATACGACCATCTTCAAGCCGTTGACAATAACAGTGGTATTCAAGTCCTGAAGTCTCTTCATTGTATTGAGACAAAGGCAGCAATTGATTAATAAAGGCACTGCCATTACTCAAATTAATACTAGCCCAATAGTAGCTACCTTCTAAAGGAGATGTATAAAGCTTTCCACCTTCTATTACTTTATTAGATAAATAGGCACAAAGCTTTTGACCGTCTACTTCAATATCGGCATAAAAAGTACCTTTATGGTTCTTCATTAATTGTAGTTGAGCCAATATTTTGGTCTGTGACACCTTTAGTCTCCTCTCCCTCTCTAATAGATGACACTAGAAGTACTCTTTTAGCACATTCTATCTATTCGAATCATTTTAATAACTGTGTAATTAAGACTTTACTGCTTACTTTTCACAACCTAGAATTACTCTTATGGCCTATACAATATATTTTGTCAGTATGAAGGCATCTTAGGCTCTAGCATGAGATGCTCTCCCTGCTATTTCTCTGGCGTCTGTTGGTAGCATTCCACTAGCTCAGTATTTAAAATGAGCTAGAAATAGCTAAATAGGTCATACAGAAAACTATAATGCGAGTTTTAGACTAAGGTTTTAAGAGAAAAAATTAGGTAGAGAATCTGATCTTTTTGGATGTACCAAATGAGAGCCAATGCAGGCGTCAGGAACAGCAACCATGCTGCAACGCGAGGAGAGATACGAGTAACACGATACCGGAGAATTTCCGTTACTATATCAATCCCCAGTCTATAAAGAAGAAATAATACATAGCCGTAGAGAGCAGTTCCAACACAAGTAATAGACAAGTTAATTCCATTAGTAGATGTTAATTCTAAACTTGCTAACCAGTACCATACTTTATAGACAGATTGGTATGGGACAACAATAGTATAATCATAAAACCATGCAATCAGTTTATAAGGAAGTTCGTAGTTACTACGATCTACCAAATATGGCGTTATAAGATGCATAGTCTCAATGTAAAAGAGAAGCACCAATATTATTAACATTGTAGATGTTGCAAATGATGAGCCTGTAGACGAGCCTACATAGTAACTTTGTGAATAGTACCCATTATTTGCATTAGAATTAGGATTAGAATATTGGCCAGAACGTATGATATTACGATTGTGAGCTGTATCAGCTATGTACTTACCATCGTTATGATTTCTTATTGCCATTTTTTAACCCTTAATAGCTAATGCTCAAATATATTTAGAATGTCTCTACAGCTTTTCAGACTGGCGAACTATCTCTTACTTGAAGGATTTTTAAAAAGGAATTTCGTTTGCAGCTGCCTTGGCCTGCCATTCTTTAGCCTTAACCATATCCTGAGCAACACCTAAACCTTTTTCATACATAAGACCTAAGTTGTATTGAGCGGGATACATATCAACGTGATCTGGCTTACTATACCATTCAAATGCTTTAGTATAATCTTGAGTAACACCTATACCATCTTTATACATATCAGCTAACTTTATTCCTGCATCAGCATTCCCATTCTCAGCTGCTTTGGTATACCATTCAAACGCTTTAGTATAATCTTGAACAACACCCTGCCCTCTTTCATACATACCAGCTAAAGTTAATTGAGCGCTTATATTTCGGTGTTGAGCGAGTGAAATCAACCATTTAATAGCTCTGTTGTATCCTCTACGTGCTGTTTCTAAAAACACATGGTAAACTTGATAAGAGTTTTCAATAACAATAGGATTGCCTTCTTCATACTTGCAAAATAAAGTTTCTTGAGCATCTATATGACCATTCTTCGCCGCTTTTGTATACCACACAACTGCTTTAGTCATATCCTGATCAACACCCTGACCTTTTTCATACACGATGCCTAAATTATACTGTGCGTTTCTATTTCTTTGCTCAGCTGCCTTGGTATACCACTCAACTGCTTTAGTCATATCCTGATCAATACCCTGGCCTTTCTCATACATGATGCCTAAATTATACTGCGCGTCAGCACGACCATTCTCAGCTGCTTTGGCATACCATTCAAATGCTTTGGTATAATCTGGAATGCCATCCCTACCTTCCTTGTAAGCCTCAGCTTGGATGAATTGATCTCGAGCAGTATTCTCTTTAGATAACTTTTCCATTCGTTTGAACCATTCAGTTGCCTTACTATTTCCTTGCTCAGCTGCTTTGGTATACCACTCAAGGGCTTTAGTATAATTCTGATCAACGCCCTGACCTAGTCTATACATAATACCTAACTTATATTGGGCATCCGAATGGCCTTGCTCAGCTGCCTTGGTATACCACTCAACTGCTTTAGTATAATTCTGAGAGGCACTCTTACCTTCCTCATATATAACACCGACATCATATTGAGCATCCGAATGGCCTTGCTCAGCTAAAGCCTTTATGTCACTGAATCCTAGTTTCATATTTTTCTCCAAAATTAGTAAACAAAAAATAAGTAATATAGAATTTATAGTATTTCAATCAATAAATAAACACATTCAAAAATACTTGCGTCACTCAGTGTCGCATTGATATGTAAATAAAATCATTTGATAATACACTTTTCCAAAAACATAGCTTATATATATCTAAAAATATGATTTAGACTTTGTGGACCTCCCCGACTATATTAGAGGCTGATTTACTTGAGTCAAACAACCATACCCAACAGCATTGAGTTATCGTTACAGCATTTTCAAATTCAAAGAAGTCATATTAAATGATATATAAGTATGGCTAAACCACTCTATGCCTCTTAAAGTTCTCCGCCTGCTCAAATGTCTATCTATAGACCACCTTACTGGCATTATATTGAAAGGTAATTGCAAAGACTCGTGCGATCGAAGGAGTATTTTTTAAAGAACAATGATCAAAAGAAGCAGTCATAATAGTAAGCCTCTATAGGCCTCAAAAAGGACACAACAGTTATGTTTTATCCTTTCTCATTTATGAGCTGCTATCAGGCTTTTGCTTCTAAGTAAGATAAAATCTAGCATTGTTACTGGTAAAGCTGAGATTACTATGGTGTATATCACTGCTCATCCATTGCCATATATTCAGAGAGGAATTGACCCCAGTTTTGACGAACCACTTCGTATTGCCTTCTTCTATCTGATGAGACTGCTTCTGACTCCATATGCCCCCAAGCAGCCAAACTTAGCTTAAGTAAGTCTTTATTCTCTTCAGTAGCATTTTGGATAAAGTTTTTGTAAAAAGTATGTTCTGGATTGATTTCAATTAAGATAAACCCGTCGCTTACAGTTACATCAAAAAACTGATCAAATGGCAGGTTTATTTCTTCAAACTTGACCCGCAGATTATTTTCTAAAATCTCTTCAATCATTTGTGGCACTTTTTCTTTAGATAGCAACCCCTTATCAGTTAAGTCTTTAAAGCTTTCTTCTAGGCTTTCTTTAGTAGGAGACCTATCAATTCCACCTCTTTTTTGACTGCTCTTCTCATTAACATAAGTAGCCTTCAGATTTACACTATCAGTCTTCATTCTATGATGTTCTACGCTATGGTGCTTCAGGCCCGCTAGGTTGATAGCGTCTACTTTACGATACGACATCTCAAATGCTGAAATAATTTTATTTAAACATTTTACAAGTTGAGCATCCTCAGGATTTTGTCTTTCGAGTAAATCCAACGCTTCTGTTGGCTCATTACAACCTTGTTGGATCATAATATCTTGCATATCAATAGGTTTAATCTTATTAGCAGACTGCTTATTGTTAGTCACACCAAAGAAATCGTCTAGCACTGGCTCGAACTCAATTTCTACGCCCATCCATCGGTCTTTACGTTTATCATCGAAGATTTTAAAGTTCTCTATCAAATCTAGCTCTCGACCTGCACGCATGATCGACAGACCAATATTATTCTTTAACTTTTTACCTATATCAGTATTACCAATATATCCTGTCGTCGATTCTCGGAGCTTTTCAACCAACTCATCAGAGATCATAGCAGAAGTGATAGTTACCATTCCTTTTTTACCATTATTCAAAGATATCTCGAAGCTATCAGAAAAGGCCGTTTTGAAAGCAGGCTTTGTTTTAAGCTCTTCAGGGTAGTCTTTGATGTCTTTAAGAGTGGTATTAGCTATGAGCTGTAAAGGATCATTAGCAACAAAAGACGTGCTATTATCTAATATATATTCAGATCCAAATAAAGCATCATCAGTCATATAATAGGTTTGGAAAATTACCTTAACATCGCCATTATTTATCATACGGCGATACATTCTGCCGATAATATCTTGAGTGTTTCGTAGTAGTGCTGCAGAAGTCTTCCAATGCAACTTATCTAAATCACTCCAAACTACTGCTGTACCAGAATTAGAAACACCTCCTTCAAAAGGTAATGATAAATAATCAGGAATTTCAGTTCGATGCGGATATAGGATATGTTCCTGCTTGTCTTCTTGAATTTTTTTAATATCCAAATAAGTGGTATAAGCTGGTTTACCATGTTGCCAGCTATAAACATCAGTTCTTCTACACTGTGAAATACTTGAGTTTGGCAATCCCATTCCAAACTTGCCCATGCCTTTTGAATCTTTACGGTTCTCGGAAGCGCCAAACTCTAATGCTGCATGTAAGATTTCAGGTGGCATACCACTACCATTATCGATAATTGCGATCTTATCAATTTGCTTCCCGCCTTTTGAACCATCAATATTTTGTATCTGTTTTTCATATACAACAAAGTAGACTTCTGTAGCAGCAGCTTGGATGCTGTTATCTATTAATTCAGCTACAGCATAGGCTGTATTCTTATAACCGTTGTCCCGCATAGATTCAATAACAACAGATGGACTGATAAATAGTTTATTACTTAATGACATTACAATTCCTTAAAGAGTATTTAAAAACGATATTGCTATAGGCTAGTTAAGTCTTTCGGCTGATTATAGTTTGAATCAAATATCAATTATCACATAGTCTATGATATTTAATTCAAGGCTCACTAATCGTTTTGCGGATAGCGTTCTTGGTCTATTTCATTCCAGTCCACATAGGTTTTTTTAGAAAGCACCTTACCTTGGCGGTCTAATGTGTAGCGCGTGATACTGTCATAGCCGTTATCATAAGCATTAGCGCTTTTAGTATTTAGGTTATAGACATCGAGCTTCCCATTTTCATAGCGGCCACCATCGATATCTACCGCATCCCCCATTGGCTCTATATAAGCCATGTCATATTTTGGTGAGACAACGACCTTACCTGTTTTATCAATGATGCCCCATTTACCACTTCTATAGTCTCCAATCTTGACAGCAGACAGTCCTTCTGAGAACTCCATCGCCTCATCCCATTTGGCTGCTATCACTGTTTTGCCAGTGGTATCCACAAAGCCTGTTTTGCTCTCATCATCACCCAATGTAGATGTGTTATATCTGGCCAATCCTTCTGAATAGTCATCTAGCCAGTTAAATTTAAACGGTACGATTGTTTTACCTGTTTTATCAATTGCTCCAAATTTATCATTTTTACTCACCACTGCTAGCCCATCATTAAAATCACCGGCACTCTGATATAAGTAAGGTATGGTCATTTTCCCTGCCTGATTCATATAGCCATATTTACCGTCTTTGTATGCGGCTACCATCCCTTCTTGGAAATCTCGAAAATCAATGTAATAGCCACCAGTCATCGGTGCTTGATGCTCAACAGGTATGACTAATTTGCCCCCTTCGTTAATATAGCCTTGCCAGTACAGATAGTCTTCGTAGTCCTCACCGCCGTCATAGCCTTTTACCATTCCCATTTTCATGAGCGCGACACGAGCCATACCTTCAGAGAAGCCACCGCAGCTATAATATTTTGCAGGTACGATGACTTTTCCTCTGTCATCTTTGTAGCCACACTGAGGTTGCTCCGTATTCTCTAATTCAAAGGCTTGCAAGCCGGCGGTTGCACTACTTGCGCCAAACGCTGCACATAGACCCAATATCATTGTCACTTCTCTATTGTTTTTTTTCATTTCAATCTCATCGTAAGGTATAAACGCTATTTGCAATCCACAATATATTTATGAAATACAACTAATAGACATAGCTAATTAAATAAACAATAGTAGTCAACCTTATTTTAATTATCAATAGATATGTTATCCGATATAGCAACTTTAAGCAGTCTCAAAGAATTTATACGCATAAAAAAGGACACAACGATGACGTTGTGTCCTTTTTTATATTTTATGAGTTTTGCTATGACTTGATGTAGAGAAAGTTTGGAATCATCTGTTCAGACTAAAGTAATGATGTAAATCCGCAACCCTATAGAGTCTTAATCCCTTAGAAATCAGGGAGCGTTTCAGACCAACACGGATTGCGAGGTCACATCGATTTGGATGTCTTAATCCCTTAGGAATCAGGGAGCGTTTCAGACACACCAGAAGCAGTCAAGCAGTACTTACAGTAGTCTTAATCCCTTAAGAATCAGGGAGCGTTTCAGACAGAGCAAGCTTTAGAACAAGCTAAGATAACACCAGTCTTAATCCCTTAGGAATCAGGGAGCGTTTCAGACCACTACTTGTGAAACGTACCGTGCTACTAATAAGTCTTAATCCCTTAGGAATCAGGGAGCGTTTCAGACCGAAGAGTTTGCGTCGGTCACTTTAGATACCGGTCTTAATCCCTTAGGAATCAGGGAGCGTTTCAGACAAAAGAATTATTGTACCAACCGGTAGTGGTAATTGTCTTAATCCCTTAGGAATCAGGGAGCGTTTCAGACTGGCTGGCGTGTGCCGATGTATATGACGACCAAGGTCTTAATCCCTTAGGAATCAGGGAGCGTTTCAGACGACACATTACGACGTATGAGTGTAACCGCAGGTAGTCTTAATCCCTTAGGAATCAGGGAGCGTTTCAGACGAAACGTTCTGAGGAGAACACCATGGAAAACAAGTCTTAATCCCTTAGGAATCAGGGAGCGTTTCAGACTAACAACGAGAGCGAGTTCGATAGAGAATGTCGGTCTTAATCCCTTAGGAATCAGGGAGCGTTTCAGACATTAGACCGATGGCATAAAAGAAAGGAGTCTAGGTCTTAATCCCTTAGGAATCAGGGAGCGTTTCAGACTGTACAACCATTTTTATTATCAATAAAATCAATAACTTATATCCCACATTTTACCCAACATAAGTTGGCTTAAAAGTTGGTGTTTTTTTAACCAGTTTTTTGCCCTAAATTGTATAAATAATGACCAATCATACGTCCGAAACGTTAAATAGCATCCAATATCTTCGTCAGATAAAGTCTGAATCCGCCCCTAATCGCTTAGGGTGTTAACAGTGATAGCTCACTATATTATAGTAATGCAAGTCATCCATCTGTGCAACAACCATATTGATATACTCACAATCATTGATAGCAAGCGGTACTGGTTATTAATTTTCAAACATAAGTCGTAACTGTGCAATATATCTGTGTAATACTTTTTTCTGACAAGCTTGTCATAGTGAGACTGGCAAACGACAGTCTCTATAATAGCCGCCAGTTAGCAGTATATTGATCGTATATTTAGTTAAGGAGCAGTATGACAGTATATTTGGTCAGTCGTCATCAGGGCGCAGTTGAGTGGATGAATCACATGGGTCATCAGTACGATGCACACCTCACCCACTTGAGCAGTGAGGACAAACTGTCGGCAGGCGACACGGTCGTAGGATCATTGCCTATCAATTTGGTAGCAGATCTAGGCGAGCGCGGTATCAGCTATCTACACTTGAGTCTATGTATCCCAGAGTATCTGCGCGGTATTGAGCTGTCTGCCGAGCAGTTGTCTCAGCTTGATGCAAAGCTTGAGCCCTATAGCGTGAAGCGTCTAACAGATAAGACGCTCTAACCGCTCACTACAATCTTGTATCTATGTAGTTAGCGATTGTACTCAGCGATGACCAAGCAGGTACATCACGGCTTTGATGACAGCGCCTATCATAGCGACGAACAGCAATATCACTGAACCGCCAATCAAAAACATCACTAACAACCCAAAAATCGCTGCCATACTACTCGCTCCTTATACAATCAGCATGATTGCTAATCACCATCAGAACTATCTTACGTCAATAGTACGACCCAACTCAGTCATGACAAGCTTGCCAAATTGACGATCAATCTGTTTGATTGGCTATCATCTCATACATGATTTTATAGAACCTAACGCTACATCTACGCCTAGCCGTCAAGCCAGGCATATTTATATGATATGGAGAACTACAATGTCAAAATCGCTTATCGTTGCCGCCCCTTATATTAATGAGCTAGTCACGGAAGGCTTAAGATTATGTAGCCATATCATGGAGTATCGTCATGCTACCAATCAGACAGCACTGCAGCGCGAGACCATGCATAAACAAGCCAACCATGCGATGCAACAAGAGCAGAACGACCATGAAAGACAGATGGTCAAGCTGCACCAATTGAGTGAACAGTTCGTTGTCACTTTGGCGCACAATCGTCAGAACGCTGTAGACGTCATGCACATGTATAACGATGCAAATACGATGCTCGTCAAGCTGATCGACCGTATATGTGATCCAAATATAGACATTGAGCAACTACAGATGATCAAAACCGTCATAGATACCTTGCAAGCCAAGCAATCCGATCTGATTGCTAATCATCGCAAGTTGAGCAGTCATGCGCTCACTGCCTTCAAACACAGTAGCAGTATGATGGTTGAAGGCTCACATGTTTTGACGGATGTGCACTAGGCTGATATTGAACCTATTACTATAGAAAGCGCACACCAATGGCGGTAATGACAGTAATAATCATGAGTTGCCAAATAAACGTCTTACCTTATTGAGTGGCTTACTGACAAAGGAATACGCGTATGTTTTGGCTAGGTTTTGGTATCACAGCAGTAGGTGCTATTGCGTGCTCCTTAGCAAGTATGTTTGAGCAAGACTCGCGGGCAGAGTCGCAGCAAGCGTTAAGTCGTCTCAAAAAAGAACGCCAAGCGCGTCAACGTGAACTTGAGGACTACCAGCGCCAGTGTCAAGCAGCCTCCTCACTTAGCCAATACGTTGCGCTCTATCGTCTTGTCTCGCAGGCGGCACAGGCATGTGCGTCACAGTATGAAGAACAAGAGCAGCTACTGTTTATGCTCAATGAGCGCATGACGAAAAGCATTACGACTAGGCTTGCTCTAATGCGCCAGCAGGATCAAACATGTAGCGATCAAAAGACGCTAGATCAGCAGTTTGCTATCGTACAAGATGATGCAAAAAAAGCATTGGATGAATTTGAGCGCGTTGAGGCACAGCGACAAGAGACAGAGCAGCAGCTGCGTATGTTTTGTGAATTAATACAGGAGCTTCAGGTGTATCTGGAGTAATTAATTCACGCATCAGATAGCTATCAACCCAATAAAGCCACCTATAAGAGGTGGCTTTATTGGGTTCGTTCTATAGCAATCAATAACTGCTGTGTGCTGACGCAAGAAAAAATCTAGGATTTTCCGATTTCAGACTGGTATATCTCGTCTTCAAAAAATCCTATTTAAAGGATTTTTACTTGCGAAGCTAAAATTCCAGTGGAATTTTTTGACGTCTTGCTCGAGCATAGCTCTGCGCCTTGCGCTTCGGGTAAGTGTCTCCCAGACACTTACTGATCCTCGCTCACCTTAGAAATCAGGGATGAGGAGGGATATAGCAAAGTACTACTTTGCCCTGACGCAAGAGAAAATCTGGGATTTTCTGTTCAGACCTTTGTAGCTCGTCTTCAAAAAATCCTATTTAAAGGATTTTACTTGCGAAGCTAAAATTACAGTGTAATTTTTTAACGTCTTGCTCGAGCATAGCTCTGCGCCTTGCGCTTCGGGTAAGTGTCTCCCAGACACTTACTGATCCTCGCTCACCTTAGAAATCAGGGAGCAGTTCAGACTTATAAGACTATGGCTGGTGGTGCTAACAAAATGTCTTAATCCCTTAGAAATCAGGGAGCAGTTCAGACTACATACGCCCAAGTAGAGCATAAAGTGTACATGTCTTAATCCCTTAGAAATCAGGGAGCAGTTCAGACTTTAGCCAATACGCTGGCAGCTATAGACGAGGAGTCTTAATCCCTTAGAAATCAGGGAGCAGTTCAGACAATTCATCTACGTTCATCTTAGCTATATTGACGCGTCTTAATCCCTTAGAAATCAGGGAGCAGTTCAGACATACCAGAAGTTGAGTCTAGTGAAAGTGGTAAAGTCTTAATCCCTTAGAAATCAGGGAGCAGTTCAGACCTCTCCCACTCTAGCTACAACTACTATCAATATGTCTTAATCCCTTAGAAATCAGGGAGCAGTTCAGACTGTACACCAATATTTATTACCAATAAAATCAATAACTTATTCATTGAATTATAGCGAACAAATGTCGGTTTAAAAGTTGGTGTTTTTTTAACCAATTTTTTACAGTGAATTGTACACATATTGACCAATTTTTCGTCTGAACGGTTGAATTACCTTATCAGGTAGCCTGTCTAAACCACTCCCTAACTGTCAGGGAATAACCGATTAAAGTTATCTGATACATGTTAGTAGATGTCTGTAGCAGGTGCAATAGCTAATGATTACTATCTTACATTTAATTTAAAACTTATTTTTTGCGGTATTTTTGACAAGCTTATCGTTTCGCTACATCTTTATCGCTTGCATTAATATTTTATGATAATAGCTATCTAAACTATGGCTAAGATTTGCTATAGTCTTAAGCCTTTAATACCCTACTTGTATCTGGACTTATACATGCACACCTACCCCGTATCATCGACAGCCGTGGTCAATAGACCAAACCTATCTACCATGTACTTTATGGTACGCCAAGATGATCCACTCCACATGCCCGAGCATTCAGGCTCGATGCTACGTGGTGCATTTGGGGTTGCATTGCGCTCATTGACCTGCGTCACAGATATGCCAGAGTGTAGAGACTGCCCACTGAAGCAGCACTGCAACTTCCCTCGACTATTTGAGATGCCAGCGCTACAGCACACGAATGTCCAAGCAGTAAACCCTTATGTCATACATGTCCCTATCACTGACCAAATGTATGATCATTCTAGCGATACCGCTGACTACGACCACACTCATCATATAGTGCAAAAAACCAAAAAGCCGAAGGCGAGTGATAAAAAAACAGCGACCTTCAAAAAAGGCGATATATGGCAATTCGGTATGACCGTAATGGGTGCTGCAGTGACCGAGACGACTTTAATTGTCAAAGCATGGGAGCTGGCACTTGCAACAGGACTGGGAGCTCATACCCCTTACCGTCGAGCAACGCTTTTGCAAGCGGACTGTGATGGCAAGACACTCTATACTTCGCCTCACCTACCATCATCGAGCGTGACCAATTTGCCAACCCCTATTTCACAGGACAACTTAGCTTTAGAAGTGTGTGAGTTAAAAGAGGCAGATTTGAAAGAGAGCAATTTAAAAAAAGACAGTTTAGGAACAAGTGACTTGTCTGTACGCTCAGCCAACCAATCCATTCAACTAACCATGCAATTTTTGACACCGTTTCGCTATCAGAAAGACAACCGTATTGTCTCTCATCCAGATAGCCTCGATAGTGCCACATTTATCGCCTCGCTCTATAACCGTATCCGTTTATGCCAAGACAATCATAGCCCCGATGAATCATGGGATATAGGCTATGACTCTTATCATCGGTTCAAAGAAGACATCGAGACGCTATCAATAGCAGTCGATATTGTGGCCAATCATGTGCCTCGCCGCTCTAACCGCCAGCAGCGAAAAATGCAGCTTTATGGACTACAAGGAAACCTACACCTCACCGGTGACCACCAGACGCTAACGCGTCTCTTGCCAGCCTTGCAACTGGGTGAGCAGCTACATATTGGCAAAAACACCACCATGGGCTTGGGTCAATATCGGCTAAAACTTACGCCTCTACCTCTAACCTAGACACTTTAAAAAATTCATACTTCTCAAAGATGACAAGCTTGCCGTTTTCTATAGCCATTCTCTCAATGATGTCTAATAGCACCTATACACAGGGGCTTAGAGGACATCATGATGACATTGACGACACCAGTAGCAAACAAGCCTTTAGCCCCTTCATTAGCTAACACACAGCTCACTGATATTCATGAGTGCCTACATCAGCATTTCACCATTCATCAGAATGATGACACGTCTACTAATGACGTCTCGTTAGCCCAACTGGCTCACTTACTTAGCCAGCATTGTCATCTTGACAATATGATTTCCCTACTGTCCTCTATTACCCAATCACCAGCACTCCTTAAGCAAATCGCAGCGCGTTCTTACTGGCATGGTAATGGCTTCTTGAAGGTGGTACTTCTTGACCAAGGCTACAAGCTGCGCCTACACATTTGGTTCGCTGGTACTTCTTGCGAAGAAAACATCCATAGTCATCGTTGGGGCTTTGCTTCCCATGTGCTAACAGGCGCACTCAAAAGTGAGCTCTGGGCAGACGCAGCAAATGATGACTCAACTGCCTTGCCCTGTACATCAGAGCTACCATCATCTAATAACCATACATCCACATTGCTATCAGATGAGTATCTGTACACCGCCAAGCATCAAAAGAATGAAACCCATGTATCAGCGCATAAGCAGTATGTTGGTGCAGCTCACCTAAAAAAACTGCAGAACGTCACGCAAACGGCTGGTGCTAGCTATGTAATGACGTCGGATCAACTGCACCGAATCAATCATCCTGGAGAAGAGCTGGTAGCAACGGTTATTTGTACTGCACCTACGCAAATACTGACTAATCGCTTATTCCCAACCACCGCAGACCCCAAGCTGCATCCGACCACTCTATCGGCTAATGAGCTCAAGCATGCTTTAGTTTGTTACTTAAACCAACAGCGGCCAGCAGCGTAACCAGCCAGCCCTGATACTTGATTTAAAACAAAACCATCAGTAAGCATCACATGCACAAAAATGCTGCGGTGCTCAGTAGCAATAGCTATTTTTATCATTTTTATTATTAAGAGAGCGTATATGACAGACTCAAACTGCACTATGACAATCGATAATGCACTATTAAAAGCCCTGCACTATACCGACCAAATCAAGCCTGCGACCAACGTCACTTTTTGTTTAGAACAAGAAGAACAAAGCCTTTATCGTTTACGCCAGCGACTGCTCAGTACCTCAAACACATTATCACCAGAGCAGGCTTATTTGACGCTATACGATTGTTTGTTCCGTCATGTCAGTACAGCCTTACTTAACCAAGGGTATCAGGTCACATCCCAGCAACCTCATCAAACTTTGCGTCGTATCGTAAGACAAAACGCGCCTGATACTCGGGTACAGCAGATGATTGCTAATAGGCATGCGCTTAAAAAGACTACAACTGCGATCATTTGCAAAGATGCGGTTGCGACCCTTACCAAGCTACTCAATGACTATGACATTCGAGATGCACAAGCTTGTCAAACACTCTGCCTTTTGTCTTCAGAGCGTATAGTTGCCTCATCAGCAAGGAGCTCATCTGTTTAACATACAGAGGGTTTTGCCAAACAATTTAAAGAATATAACGCATAGGAGCGACACATGACCCAATCAACCACTATCTATATGACCACCACTGGTTTTGACAATCTTAAGGCTTTATTGGCTCGCAAAAAGCAGGAATATGCTGATGTACGTGATCATCGACAAGTAGCATTTGAGATGTCAGGAGATGGCTGGCACGACAACCCTGAGTTCAATCGCCAGCAACAGCTAGAGGCGAACTTAAACCATACTGTCAAGGAGCTAACCGAAAGATTGCAGCATGCACGGCCTGTCAATATAGATCCAAACAATCGTCCTACTAACCATGTGGCAATTGGCTCTTTAGTCAGTATTACTCGCTGGAACCTAAACGACATTGCCAACGATAAAGGCGTCAATGAAACGTGGGAAATCGTCGGATTTGACGAAACAGATATTCAGGCGGCTAAGATCGGTTACAACGCGCCATTAGCCAAATCTATTATCGGGTTACAGGTAGGAGATATCTCAGATGAGCTCATACTCGGTAGTCAGGCATGGGAGATAGAAGTGACTGCTATCCATTCTGGTGTGTGACAACAAAGCCAGAGCTTGTGAAAAAGTAAGAACCAGCATAGCGGATAAAAATGAGGAGTAAGTATGTATATCGCGATTGAAGGCATAAAAGGCACTGGCAAGAGCACATTGTTAGAAACGCTTCTTCCCTGTTTAAAAGCGCGCTTGGAGCCAAAGCAGCAACGTATCGCTATATTACATCCTACCAAACCTATACCTGAGGACCATCATTTGGAACGCGAGTTTTATCAACATCAAAACAATGATGCTTATTTTAGACTGCTATACGCTGCACGATCTAACTATCACGCCTCACATACGGACTGGAGTGCTGATCTAATTATTAGTGACAGAAGTATACTAACGAGCTTGGCCGTGAGATGGCAACACGCCAATCTAAGTCCTGTTGAACATTATGAGCAAGTGCGTGCACAAGAAAATATCATAGCGATACCAGATCTCGTCATACAGCTTGATGCTCCTAACACTACTTTGTTAGAGCGATATGCCAAAAGAGATCGTCGATACGGGCAACATGAAGAAACCTTAGAATCTGTCATGAACATGAGAAGTAGCTATACAGAGTTATACAAATGGTTGAGTACCGAACAAACTATGCTCTTAATAGGCAAATCCATACCAATATATAGTTATGATACAGCAAAATGTACTGTACATAGCATTTGTCAAGATATTACAGATGCAATAGAACAAAATTTTGCTAATATTAATAGTGAATCTTTGGTGAAAAAACCGTATAGTTTAGTTCACTAAAAAACACTATTCTGTCTTACCCCAGTCATTGAAAGACATACAACAATATAAAAAGGCTAATACTTGAAAACTTTATTTGTAACTGCGACCGCACAAACCGAAGCCAACTATTATCTTATTTGGCATTTGTTTAAAGACAATAATACTGATATCAAGAAGATAGTCATCATTAGTACCGAGTTTACTCGCACTAAAGGTTATGTGGACAACCTGACTAGTGTGTTGACCGCACTACAAGTCGGTTCTGAGACTTCACCAGTAACTATAGAAGAGCTACATTTACAAAACGGCATTGAAGAGAACAATGTAGAGGCGATAAAAGATGTGCTGCTACAGTGGATTGCTCATAATAAAGCATCGCAAATCATATTTAATATCACTGGTGGCACCAAGCTGATGAGCATTGCACAAGACCAAATTGCACAAATCAGTAGTCGCTATGATTGTGTCTATCAAAGTCGAGCCAATAACCAGCTAGTCTGGTATAACCGTCCCCCTAATAAGCAGTGCTATGACTTAATACTACCCGAAAATCTTGAAGCGCGTCTCAAAGCGCGAGGTTACCAAGCAGTAAGTGCTGAAACCTCATTTTTAGACCTGCCTGCTCAGCAATATCACTATATCAATCAAATCTATCAGTACATGAAAGCTGACTTTGATAAAGCACAAAGCTTGGTGTTATTGCTCAATGTTTTGACTGCAGGGTTGATGAAGCAGCCTGAGCATAGTTTCCCGCAGACAGTCACAGTACAAGACGGCAATCTACTGAGAAAGTGCATCACTTGGCTCAAACTACTCGCCCAAGCGCCGCAACCATATTTCAGTTATGACAGTGCAGCGAGCACCATCACTTGGGAAGACAAACAAGCTGTTGAGTTCGTGGGTGGCAAATGGTTCGAAGTGCTCACAGGGCTTTGGATTGTCCAGCACTATATTGCTCAGCAGCAGCAAGTCGATGTACAGATTGGCTTACAGTTCAAAAAGACCAGTGATGGTAATGAAGTCGATGTCGCCTATATAAATTCAGGCTACTTACATTTGTTTGAGTGCAAAACGGTCAACTGGGATAGAAAAGACAACCCTACTACCAAAGTCAATGCTGACTTGCGTAAGTTTGACTCTGTCGGTCAGGTCGGTGGACTCAATACACACAAGTATTTTGTGAGCTTGTTTGATATCTCTGATAAATCACTTGCTGTCGCCGAGGATACCGGTATCAAGGTGATTATGGGTAAGCAGTTGCTAGATTTTGGTCATCATATCGCTTGATGATCTTTTGATAGGTACATTGTGAAATGCCACAAGCTTGTGGAACCACCACAAATATCACGAATACAGTAAACTTTATATCATCAAATTTATAGAGAGAAGCTTATGTCACGCAATATCTTGTTTTTAGTTACTGGTATGACCCCGCAGATTATCACTGAGACCATTTGGGCACTTGCCTGTGATGAAAATAACTCAGAAAACTGGGTGCCTGACGAAGTACACGTACTGAGCACCCAAGATGGCTTAAACCAGATACGTAAACGTTTATTTGAAGATGGTGTATTTGAGCAGTTTAAGCGTGATTACCCAGTACTAGAACAAATTGAGTTCAATCCATCTACTCATCTACATGTCATTGTAGATCAAAATGGTAAGTCTTTGATTGATCTAAAAACACCTGAAGATAACGAAAGATCAGCTGATATTATTTGCGAAAAAATCAAAGAGTTTACGAACATGGAAGATACTAGCGTCCATGTCTCTATTGCAGGTGGACGTAAAACAATGGGCTTTTATGCAGGCTATGCTTTGTCACTATATGGCCGTGCGCAAGACTCACTATCTCATGTGTTAGTAGAAGAGAAGTTTGAAAAAGCTTCTAACTTCTTTTACCCCACACCAACAGAGCACCTTGTCTCTGACCGTGACGAAAAAGTCGTTGGTAACGCTCAAGAAGCACAAGTATGGCTCGCCAAGATTCCGTTCGTTAGAATGCGCAACTCACTCTCTAAAAAGTCACGAGTTACTAAGCTGCCATTCAGTACTGTTATCGCTGATATTAATAGAGCAATGCAAGATATAAAAATCACTTTAAATACAAAATATAGAACTATTACTGTAAATGACGTGACTATTCATGACCTATCAACAAGAGCGTTCGCTTACTTTGCTTGCTTCATTATAGATGCACAAATGGAAGGCAATGGATGGAGTCGCCCCTCTAAGAAAAAAGAAATTATGTCTGAAGATTTCTTAAAGCTAATTAGTAGAATATATGAAGGCAGTAGTTCAGAGATATATTTTACACAGCAGTGGTTCGATGAAGCCAAAAGTGAGCTAAAGGATTCTTTGATTGAAAAATTAGGTATGGATATGGCAGATAAAATTTTGCCTCAGCAAGAGTCTAGAGGCAAACCTTACAGTTTAAATATAGCCAAAGATAGCATCAGTATCATAAAAGTAGACGACGTGTAGCTTAAGATAAGCTTGCTGCTTCCATATTTTTAAGCTTCAAACACGATATATTTAATGCCATCAACTACTCAATACTTAGCACCTTAGGAGAATGATCATGGCATTACCTGCTATCCCTGTTAGTCAAACCGTCGCTATTGCCGCATTAAAAGAGGGACTCATCTTGTGCCAATCGATCATTAATTATCGATTGGCAACGCAACAAATTGAGTTACAACGAGATCATATGCATGATGATGCTAACGCCATTATGCAACAACTTGATAATGACTATAAAATTAAGTTAGGTCAGCTAAATGCTATTGCCAATGCGTATAAAATTACGCTTGATAGTTTGAAGTCCTCGAATCAAGATGTAGTGAATATGATCGAGAGTCGTCAGCTAGAGCTTGATAAGTACCTCTCTATTATTGTCTCACCTGATGTTTCAGATCATATTAAGCAGAGCATGATGACCATAATATCTCAGCTATCACAGGAGCAAACAGCTTTAACCAATCGCTATATACAAGAATCGAAATCACCTATCAATACGTTTGCAATGATGCTTGACAGCTTGCGCGACAGCAATCAGCCGCGCACCTTTACCGACATTAACTAATATCGTCTGTATCGCAGATATACTCACCTATTGCATCAATATTTGTTACTAAGGGAGCGCGCTATGTACTGGCTTATCGGGGTTGCTGCTATTGGTTTGGTTTCTTGGTTGAGTAGTGAAGAAGAACGTGTTTGCACAAATTATCGCTCATCTAGTAATAAACTGGCTAGTGAAACCGCTCAGCGTCAACAGCAAATAGCCAAACGACGCGCCAGTTATGAGAAAAACCAAGATTTTTATGAGCATATTGAGCTGCATCATGCTTCTCACCTTACCGCTGATGCCCTTTATAAAGAACTTGATAATCATAAAAAGATTGTGGCTATATTCAGACATAAGCAACAGTCTTTTGGTCAATGTATTGGTGATCTCAAAAAGCAGCGTGATACTGCGACAGGTAGCCAGAAACAAGCCAACCGAGAGCAGCTGCAGCAAATGAGAACACAATTCATTGAAGCTAAAGATCAGCTAGTCATGCTAGCTGAGGAAAAAGAGCGCAAGCTTGTAGAGCTTCGCCAAATAAATCAGGCAACACGCGAGTATAAGCTATATATTCGAGATTACTGTGGTCAAAAAGGTCGTGATTGGTATGAGCGTGGTATTGAGCGCGCTAAACTTCGTATGGCTTAGTTTGTACACATTCATATAGACAAGGTTTTCATGGATACAGATAATATTTTGCATTACTAATGAATAATTAAAGGAGCAGTTAATGAGTCTTAGAACCCCCGATGACAGCGTTGAGATACCATCTCTCACAAATATGGAACCAGTCTTAAAATGGCACAATTTGAGCTGTGAGTTAGTCACACCTATGTATGGTGGCGGTGTCAAATCTGTGGTAGTCGACGAACAAATGCCAATCCGAACCAGTAGCATTCGTGGGCAACTAAGATTTTGGTGGCGACTACTTGCAAAGCATAAAGACGGGTTTTTGGGTAATGAAGTTTCAAACTCTAGCCCTGAGAAAATCAGAGAAGTAGAATTTGCTTTATGGGGTGGTATGGGCTCAGGGGATGACGAAGGTACTGCTAGTCAGGTGTTTCTAAGAGTTTCTATACAAAACCGAAAGCCGAAAATAGAAAGTTGGGCAAGCTATGAGCCTAATAGAAGAGGCAGAGATGTCTTACAACCTAAAGACTGGGCAGAGGTCCCTTATGCTCTTTTTCCAGCACAAGGGCGCTCAGAGAGAAATCCAAATGAAGAACCACATGCTTTACTTAGAGAAGGTTTTAAGTGGAATATAAAAGTGGCTTTTTCTTCGCAATTAGAAGAATCATCAATTCTTCAAGTTTGGGAAACTATTCGCTGGTGGTCAAACTTCGGTGGTGTCGGTGCTAGAACTCGTCGAGGACTAGGTTCTTTCAAAATATATGAGAATGATTTTTTTAACTCAGTTGTAAGTATAGACGAGATTAAGGCGTTAGGATTCAACGTAGCTGTAAAACCTTCAAATAATGCGTACGCTGCTTGGACAACTGCAATAAAAAGTCTACAAAATTTCAGACAGATTGGTCAAGGGCGTAATGACTATAGCTCTCGTAGCCATTGGCCAGAACCTGATGCTATACGTCATTATACTGGACAATCTTTACCGAACCATTCGGTAAGAAAAACACAAGACAATTATTTTCCAAGAGCAGCATTTGGATTACCAATAATTTTTAAATTCAAAGATGGTGGGTCGAACGATAATCAAGATCCAGATGTTACGACATTGAAAGTCAACTATAGAGTATCTTATAACGAAACACTTGAGTTTGAAAGGTTGATGAGCCCCCTAATTTTAAGACCTTATCTAAATGAGCGAGGCAGCTGGCAAGCTATAGCACTATTGTTGCCAGAACCATTAAAGAACGACAGTAAAATTCAATTAATGTTAGACAATATAGAAGTTGATTTTTGGAACGAAGAATCTGCAAAAGAAGTCAAACCAATTAACAATTACAATAGTAATGACCCTATGCAGGCTTTTCTTACTTATTTCGCCAAATAATTGCCTTTACTAAATAATTATCATGATACGGAAATACAATGAATCAATACTTAGTGGTGCTCTCTATAGGGCCAGTACAAAGCATGATTGCCGCTGCTCGCCGCAGTCGTGATCTATGGAGTGGCTCATGGCTATTATCAGAGCTTGCCAAATCATGTGCTAAAAGCCTAAACGAACAAGGGGCTAACTTAATTTTCCCCTATGTCGATAATGCTTCTTTATTGCAGATGAATAGTGACTTTTCAGTAGGTAACAAACTACAGGTAGTCATTGGAGCGAACAATACTGATGAGCTTATACGGATTATCAATCAGGCCAAAAAAGCCACCCAAGCCCGATTTTTGTATGAAGCAGATGCTGCTATAAAGCAATTAGATCATGCAAAAGATGACATCAGACAAGAGGTTTGGGATACGCAAAAAACCAACTATCTTGAGATTCAAGCCGCTTGGGCAAAAATTGATACTTCAGACCATGATGGCTATAAACAAGCCATTCAAAAAGCTTCAGGTGCATTAGCTGCTCGTAAAGCAACTCGAGATTTCGTACCAGCAGCGACTGACCCTTATGATATGACGCGCATGCTGCCAAAGTCATCGCTTGACGGAGCTTATGAGACGATACTCAACAAACCACACAACAAACTAAAAACCAAAACCCGCACCAAGTTATCCTTGTCTGATTCTGAACAATTAGACTGTCTGGGTACTATCAAGCGCTTAGGTTTTGCTGATACTGTCGAACAGTTTACCCCTTTTACTCGGGTAACGGCTCATGCTTGGATAGATCGTTTAACAGATGATGAGCTTCGTGATATTAATACTGCATATGCAAAACTGGTTAAACATGGCGTAGCAACTAATGTTAAAGGCAATAAAGGCGATGATAATCAATCTATTTATCATAAGCTGCCTTTTGACGCACAAATGCTCTACCCTTCGCGTATTGACGCAGAAATTCTGCAAATAGAACGTGCTATCGATATAGAAGGTGACCCAGACCTTCTCCAAGCGCGAGAAGCGTTAAAAGATCTTCGAGACTCTACCTTAAAGAATGTCTGGCAACGTATAGGTCAGCCTTATAGCTATGGCGTTATGTTATTAGCTGATGGTGACCGTATGGGCGAATTGCTCGATAAAGCCACAAGCTTGGATGAGCATCAAAAAATTACGAAAGCGCTATCAGATTTTGCTGAAAGCGTTGCAGATACTATGCGTATCTATAATGGTCACTGTATCTATGCAGGGGGAGACGATGTACTAGGCTTTGTCCCGTTAGACCAAGCTTACGACTGCAGTAAGCGACTCAGTGACGATTTCAATAATAGACTGCTCGATGTCAGTGCGAGTTTGGGTGTCGATAAATCTCCTACCCTATCTGTGGGCTTAGCCGTTTGCCATATTATGACACCCATGAGCGTTATTCGTGATCTGGCCAATCAGGCAGAAAAGTATGCCAAAGGCGATCATATCAAAGACGATATTAGCAAACGCCGTAACGCATTAAGCCTATTGCTTTCTGTGCGCTCAGGTACTGATATACAAGTGAGATACCAGTGGGATGATAGACCAAGCTTAGAAACCTTCCAACAGTGGATAAAAATGTACGTCGATAAAGCTATCCCTAGCCGGGTCGCTTATGACATTAGAGACATCCATCTAAGAACAGATCTAATCGCTAGACATGAGCCTGAGCTGCGAAAAGGTATTCGATCAGCGGAGCTCAAACGCATGCTAGAGCAGGCTCGTACAGCGACAGGTGAAAAAATAGCCACAGAGACCATAGAGCAGCTACAAGAACGCGGTACAGCGATCGGCTTGGATAAGCTTGCTGATGAACTCATCGTGGCTCGTTGGTTCGCCGCCAAAACACAACAAGAACTAGGGAAGGAATAATAATGACTTCAATGACCAATTACCTTATTGAACCTCTCGCCCCGTTGGTGTTCCGTTCAGGTAAGCCTTTCGGTTCACAAGCTTCTGCAGCAGATGTGATTTTTCCTCTCCCTTCAGCAGCAGCAGGTCTGATAAGAGCAACAAGTATCAATCAAAAACAAGCCAGCATGGATGAACATTCAGTTGAAGATGTGGCCAATCAATCCTACCAACAAGTATTGTCTATTAAAGCGACAGGGCCTTATTTGGCAAGATTTGATGAGTCACTACAGCACGTTGAGATACTGGTACCCAAACCCGCTGATGCTTTGTATTTTGAGGCAAAGGAAGACAGTGATAAAGAGAGTGACACGGTTGCAAAAGTGCAACTGGTTCGGCTCGCGCCAAAACCATTAGATGCTGACTGCGGTAGCGACTTACCTGATGGTTTATTACCTGTACAGATGCATGAACCTATCAAAGGCAAACCAAAACCTGGTCCTACCTATTGGACAATTGAGCATTTGAAAAAATGGCAAGCGGGTAACCATATCGATGTGAACGCTTTACAACGAGAAGGCGTCTCTCAACTCCCTATCGATCTACGTACTCATGTCGCCATAGATACGAAATCAAAAGCCAGTAAAACAGGTCAATTGTTCCAAACGGCCAGTTTCGATTTTGGTTATACCAAAACAGAAGGCGAAAACACCGATGGCAGATCAATATGGCAAGATCGTCGATTAGGGTTTGTTATACAAACCGATCAGAAATTAGACGAGGATATGGTGACTTTTGGCGGTGAGCGTCGACTGTCTAAATTCTCACCTATCGATAGTTTAGACAGTCTTTATGATGATAGTTTAGATGAGCTATTGAATAAAATTAATAATGCCAACGGTTTTCGGCTGACCTTTATGACTCCTTGCATCTTTGCCAACGGCTATCTGCCTGCTTGGCTAGATGCCACTACCAAAAAAGGCACGCTTCCTAACACCGCAGCTACTGTCAATCTGACGGCCTGCGCTATTGATAAATGGCAGCCTGTTTCAGGTTGGGACTCTATCTTGTGGAAGCCTAAAGCAATGCGTAAAGCGGTGAGTAGCGGCTCTGTATACTGGTTTACCTTAGACAGTAAGCTCAGCTTATCAGATATGCAGCAATTGGTTCATCATGTCTGGTCTGATGACAGTCAGGATAAACGAGATGGATTTGGTAGCGCCATCATTGCACCTTGGCAATTAGACTCATAATCTGTCAAATCTAACGACTATAAAACTTTTAATAAATAGCCAAATACAATACTAGGGAAAATTTATGCAAACTCAGATCTTTCATCTACAAAACTTATCAGCATTGCATGTGGGCACAGGTCAAGGTGTCGGTGTGGTCGATCTACCAATCGCTCGCGCCAAATCAACCAACTTACCGCTCGTTCCTGGTTCTGCTATCAAAGGTGTACTACGTGATGAGCTGGTAGCCCAAAGCTTAATTACCCCCTCTGACGTCAATACGCTATTCGGACCTGACAGTGCTTTAGATGATGCGCATGCAGGTGCCATCGCTTTTGGTGATGCAAACTTACTCCTGCTCCCTATTCGCTCATTTGGAGGTACGGTTGCTTATGCTACCTGTCCATTTATCTTGCGCCAATACAAGCGTGACAGTAAAGCCAATCTAGAGAACCTACAGATTCCACAATTGGATGGCAGCGACGACAATACGGTTAGTGCTCGCGTCATTGCTGATAGCAGCTTGATGATTAGTGGTACTGGTCGTATTGCCTTAGAAGATTTGGACATACAAGCGTATGACAATGACAACACGCAAGAATGGGCAGATGCCATTACTGAGTCGCTGTTTCCAGAGAGTACTAAGGATTATGAAGACTGGCGAACACAGGTTGCTAAACGTTTCGTTATCCTACCAGACGACATCTTCTCTTTTTTGGCAGATACAGCGACTGAAGTGCGTACTCGTATCCGTATCGATCGTAAAACGCGCACTGTGCAACAAGGCGCACTATGGACAGAAGAAAACTTGCCCGCCGATAGTGTGTTTTGGGGCGTATTGGGTGTGAGCCAATCTCGCAAAAAGTCAGATGATCGTAGCGCTCAGGACTTAGCTGATTTGTTACCCAAAAAAGAGATCCAGATTCAGCTAGGCGGCAAACATACCGTTGGTCGCGGCTTTTGTCGTTTGCTATTGACGTCAGATAACACTCAGGAGGCATAAGCATGAAAATAAGAACCCATAAATATGCTGAACTTGCTTATCCTCTAGTGAGCGATATCAAAGGAGCTAGCGTGGAGTCTAAGTACCGTACACTAGCCTTAACTTTCCCTTCGATGATTATGCAATCAGGTCTTGCACAGGCGATTGGATTTTTGATGGCCAAAAATAAGGAAGAGCATCAAGCATTGCTAGAGCATATCGCAAAAATATTGAACTATGTAGATAACGGACGTGGCAACCCAAGTGCGCTTCATCAGGCCATACTTTCCTCTAGCGTGACTAAATATCAACTGCTTAGTAGAGAGGCATTGGATGCCAGTGCTTGGCTCAAGCGTTATACCCAAGCACTACTAGAAAAGCAATCATAAGGGAGCATTGATATGCAGTTAATGAGGAATCAATTAAGACAAGTTTTTTCTAGAGTCAATGACGCCCATGCTGGTCTACTAATGCAGCGCGGTCTGACAGATTGGGAGGAGAATGAGAAACCCATCAAAGCTCGCTTGATAGATACTGTTGCCAATGTCACCGCCAGTGACTTGTATGTATTAGCATTTGATCGCTGGCTCGATGCCACCCATGAGGATGGCAATGAGGCGTTTGCAACAGTCACTGCCAAAATAGATGGACGCTTGCTCACTGGCTTAGCGCTTGGCGGTACGCTTGAGACTGCGGCAACCACACACCATACATACGGTATGCCTATGCTGGCTGGCTCCTCGATCAAAGGCGCGGTCAGATCTTATACAGAGCATTTATTTGCAGAGCGTGATGAAAATGGTGAACTACAATTTGAAAAGTCTGACAACGTCAATAAGTTGGTCATTCAAGAACAAAAACAGGGCATCCTAGACATTCTATTTGGTACTGATGCCGAAGACGATCATCAAGGTGATGCAGGATATCTGATATGGCATGATGCTTGGTGGATACCCATGGTTAGCGACCAAGGTAGCGTATTGACAGGCAATGATTATAAGCCTTTCGTTGGTGATGTCGTGACGGTACACCACCCAAAATACTATAGTCGCGAGCTAGATGCTGCGCTCGATATGGAAAATCCTGTACCCAACCAACAAATCGCTATACAAGGCTCGTTTTACTTTGTGATTCAAGGTGAGCAAAAATGGGTGCATTTCGCCAGAGAGTTATTAAAAGAGACACTAGCAAATACAGGGCTGGGCGCAAAAGGTGCATCAGGATATGGGTACTTCACGCTTGATGATACTCTCAATAATGAAATAGCAAAAAGATATAGCAAAGGCGTGCCTGTTGATACCACAGCTGACCCTCTAGGCGCTATCCGTCAAGTGATAAAGTATCTGGATGAAAGTCAGCTTATTGAGAGTTTAAGTAAAGGCAAAAACGCATTATTTAAGGACTTGGGTTTAGATAAAGACAATGATGATGACGTGCAAAAAGTGGTACAAGTAGTGATAGAAGAGTTCTCTGAACTGGTAGATAGCTGGAGTGATGCTCAGAAAAAGAGCAACACAGAAAAGGCCTATAAATTCGTGCAAAAGTATCGCTCTTAGTTGGTTATATCAACATTGCAAATATAGCGCCGTTGTTTTACTATAACAGCGTCGCTATTTTATTTAGTGACCCCAAAGTATCAGGGCGTTTTGGACTTAATCTGACGAAGATTATTGTGGTTATTTAACGTTTTAGGCGTATTATCGGTTATTATTTATACAACTTATGATGAAAAATTGGTTAAAAAACACCAACTTTTAAGCAAACTTATGTTGATTAAAATACGTAGCGTAAGTTATTGATTTTATTAATAATAAAAATGGTTGTACAGTCTGAAACGCTCCCTGATTCCTAAGGGATTAAGACTAGTACATTAGTCTGAGCGTTCTGTGTTGTCTGAAACGCTCCCTGATTCCTAAGGGATTAAGACCATGCCATGATGGGGACGGCAGCGGTCGCGATTGGTCTGAAACGCTCCCTGATTCCTAAGGGATTAAGACTGATGACACGTTCGCCATCTGTGTGGAACATTTGGTCTGAAACGCTCCCTGATTCTTAAGGTGAGAAGCGTTAAAAAATTGCATGTCAATTTTAGCTTCGCAAGAGAAAATTCCTTAAATGGAATTTTCTGAGGAAGTAACGAAACACTGCCTCAATCGAGTCCAAGAGAATTTGCATTTTCGTAAATTCTGTCCAACTGGCTACAATGGTCTGAACAGAAAATCCCAGACTTTCTCTTGCGTCGGGGCAAAGCAGTACTTTGCTATATCCCTCCTCATCCCTGATTTCTAAGGGATTAAGACCTATATTTGGCTATCAAGGCGGCATCCGCCTTATGTCTGAAACGCTCCCTGATTTCTAAGATGAGAAGCGTTAAAAAATTGCATGTCAATTTTAGCTTCGCAAGTAAAAATCCTTTAAATAGGATTTTTTGAAGGATCAGTAAGTGTCTGGGAGACACTTATCCGAAGCGCAAGGCGCATAGCTGTATACTTTTAAAGTATGAAAAAAAGTATTTTTTTTAATATTTTGAGTAATAAGAGTTATAATCTAACAATGTATTTTCTCAACGTTTATTGTTCATTATCAAGATAGAAAGGCTATGATATGCTAAGAAAAGATAATAAAGGTGTGTTATATAAAAGAGTAATACATAATAAATGGAAGAAGGTTGAGTACGAAGACTCTATTGATACAAATCTCTATAAAAGTAACTACAGTAGTTTTATCGATGTTAATGACTCATTTGCTCGCGTACTTTCTGTTGTGATAGTAGGTATAGCTGTTATGCTGATCGTTTTTGGCGAATATTTAATTAGTTGGAAAATTTATGACTTTCCTTACAATATTGCTTTAGCACTATACAACTACACCTTATATGAACCATTAAGCTCTGTACCCGCAGTTTTTAAATTCTTTGCTCTTGATAAAAATCTTAATACTACTTGGTTACAAGTGGTGTGGGCTATTTTTTGTACTATAGCTTATTTAGTTGCTTATCTCGTACTTTGGTTTGTATCTTATCAAGGCTTAGCTAGAATTTGCGATAAATATGGCATAAGTCGCTTACTAATATTTTTTTTATATTTATTACCATTTATTATACTAATCCAAGGCTGGATTTCAGACGGTCTGCACTAGGTATTAAATTTTTTAATACTAGATCTTTTTTTATTATTTAACAAAGTCCTATTAAAAATTAAGAAAAACATTTACAATCTTTTATAGTGGTCATTTAAAGATTTCGATACAGCTAAATATAGTTATAAATCGTGTCAAGATATTTGTGTCAATCTCTCTTATTCAACATAAATTTTTCTTATTTTAAGCAGCACGTTGTAAGTAATGATACGATCTAATTCGATAGATTACTTTTACTGTATGCCGTCTCAAATTTACTAAACCACCTCAATAGGTGGTTTTTCTCTTTTGGTAAATAGTTTATAGCCAAATTCTCGCAAGCTTGTCGTTTTGGTTATGCACTACTTATCTCTTCCATAATGGGCACATCAACCGCCTAGTGGAGAGACACCGATGACGACCTATAACTCAGCAGAAAAAGCCGCACAAAACATTGCACAGCAAGTGGCTTATGCTGCCGATCAATTACAACTGCATGGGTTTGGTCGTTACTATAATGCGATGGTTGGCGCTTATGTCTCAGAAGTTTATAAGACACTGCCTTATTCAACCTTTGCACAGATAACCAACCGAGCGAAGACTCCGCTATGCTCAGTTGAGCAGGCGATAACCTATACCACGCTATATGGTAAGAGTCATTTTGACCGCTTTAGTAGCGTTATTGGTCAAATTATGGGTCGCAGTACACGTACAGAGGCCGTTACTAAGACGATCAATATTGTGGATTATGGCTGTGGTCAAGCTATCGCTAGTCTAGCCCTATTGAGCTATCTTGAAACATACGTCAACTGTGAGAACTTTACGTTGAATTTTTATCTGGTGGAGCCTTCACAGACCACGCTTGATATAGCGGCATTACTGGTGAGCAAAATGTCATCACGTAGCGCTGCCAATATTGTTATACATCAACACCATACGGATCTTGCTGGGTTTTTGGCGACAGACAGTTACACGCTTGTACCAGCAGACTACTCACTGCATCTATTCTCTAACGTACTAGATATACCAAAAGTACAGCAGATAATTCCAGCTCTATCTACCTATCTGAAAAGTATCCGTGGCAAACAGATGGTCATCGCTGTGGGCCCGCAGTATTCAAATAACTATACGGGTCTGGAGCAGCTAAAGCATTCATTAGGCGGGGTGACGGTCAAAAAAGACATCGCTGACTTCTCTGTTGAGAGTGAGATATACTCAGTAACTAACAACCATTGGCAGCATTCTCACTCTCGTGGTGTGATGATGGGACTGTGTTTCAAAAACTCAATCGATGATACAGGCAAGATAGACTTGGCTGCTTAACTATAATACAAAATCAAAAAGCTTATAGAACGATTGGTGCCAAGTGCGACTGATATTATATTTTTGAGGAGCGTTATTATGGATTTATTTGATACCCTACCGACAGACGACTCTGTATCTGCATTAACCAACTTCATTGTCGATGGCAAATTTATGCAGTCTGATTACTCGGCTCATGTCCATGATGATGGAAAAGGCATCGTAATCAATATACCAGATGGCAGACTCTACTACGCGCCGCAATACTTTGATAGTGCGCTCAGCGATAGCATCATAGACAGTTTGTTAGCATGCGATGGCATCGACCATAGCACTCACGACTGGCATCAGCAGAGTGATATTGGTACGCTGCCCTTCAAAAACATAGAGTGGCAACAAGACAGCGTAAGTATGTTCGGCAAAACTCATGACTTGCCTCGGCTATCGGCATGGTATGGCGATAATGATAAGCCCTATACCTACTCGGGTATCACCCTACAGCCCAAACCATGGAATGATATTCTGCTAGAGTTGCGAGAAGCGCTCGTGCCCATCTGCAAAAGACAGTTCAATAGCGTACTGCTCAACTGGTATCGCTCAGGCAATGACCATATTAGCTGGCATACAGATGCTGAGCCTGAGCTTGGAGCAAACCCACTCATTGCCTCAGTGAATTTTGGGGCGAGCAGACGGTTTTTGTTGCGCCGCCGTGATGATCATAGTATCAAGCTAGAAATACCGCTCAAGCACGGTAGCATACTGGTGATGGCAGGTGCATTGCAGCATCACTGGCAGCATAGCGTGCCCAAACAAAAAAAGGTCAAAGAAGGCCGTGTTAATTTGACTTTTCGTACGATTCATACGTAACGCGCAACTGTGTGCGATCAGACGTAGAGCCATCCGATACAGCATTGTCCTGTCCAATGACTGTATTGTCCGAAAGACAAATAACATCATGGACATCAGACTATGACACAACGGCTATATCTCGTCGGCTAAGATATCAGTGAGCCAAAGCGCCAAGCCCTGCTGCGCTATAATATCAAGAGCTATAGCGCAACGGGTCAACGCTCTGCCTATGAATGCCTGTTATCAACAGATAGTATGCGACAATTGAGCGAGTTTGCCGTGTCTAAAATCGAAACAGGCGATGCCTTCTTTATTGTCAGAGCTATTAATACATACTGGTCGCAGGTGGCAAAAGACAATCCATCAAAACCAAAGGATGCAGCGATAGATCATTTTTATATTGGGTAATCATTTGCTTAGGAGGCTGTGATGCAAAATATAGTCATCGACAAAAAAGGCAGTCAGATCTACTCGCAGCGCAGCCTGCTCATCATTCAGCATCCAAGCTTTGGTAAGCCGTTAAGTATTCCTCTATCTCAGATACAGAGCCTAACCATCACCACTCAAGTAGACCTAAGTAGCACTCTGTTGACTCGACTATCTGAAAACAACGTGAGCCTGTGTGTGTTACCTAGTGGTCGAACGGGCGAGGCTTGTTTTTTATTGGGTGGTTGGCATGCCGCTATAGAGCGCCGAATACAGCAATACGATGTCATTCACCAAGTATCATCGAGGCGTTACTGGGCATCGGTACTGGTCAGGCTCAAACTGCACCAACAAGCAGATGTACTTATCAAACTAAAGCAGCATTGTACATCAGCGACGACTCCGTCATCAGATACAGCGAGTGATTGCATACATTCTGCCATCACGGAATCGCAGCTTGTAGAGATAGATGTGGCTATCAAAAAACTCAAAAGCTTACGAGACAAATTCCGTAGACACTACCCTACTACATCTATCCCATCCAGCCACCCATCGAGAGTCTATAACGACTATACCCCTCACTATCAGATTGCAAGCCTACTCGGTACAGAAGGCATTGGCTCTGCGATTTATTTTAACGGCTATCAGCAGTTTTTTGCAGACGACCTACAATTTCGCACACGCAACAGACGCCCACCCAAAGACCCTGTCAATGTGGTGTTGTCCTTATCTTATACCTTACTACAGCATCTCTATCAGCAAGCCCTATATAGTGTTGGGTTTGATCCTTACTATGGTGTACTACATAGCCCAAGCTATGGTAGACAGTCTTTGGCTTGTGACTTTGTCGAGTTACAGCGTAGCACTATTGATTTTTGGGTTTGGACATTGTTTGAACAACGCATTTTAATTTTAGAGGATTTCAGTATATCTGGTAATTCTGGTATATCTGACGATAGTAACTATCCGTGTGAGCTACTAAAATCTGGACGTAGTAAATTCTATAAGGCATTCTCTGGCATTCGTCCCATGCTGAGTAAACACGCCTTGAGCCATGCTTGGCTATGGCAAAACCGCATACAGCGTTATCATTCTGATAAAACGTTATCTCCTTCTCTATCCTTTGTCAGTCATCACCCTGAATCCTCGCAGCCGGCTTTTTAATGAGAAATCGATATCTGATTGGATATGTTGGTGAATGCTATCTTTTACCCATAGGTTGTAACTGTTATGAAAAAGACGTATTTTATCATTGCTTATGACATCAGTGAAAAAAAGAGACTTCAACGCTTGCAGCGGCTCGTCAGCAATCAGTTTTTGCAATTACAGTATTCGGTGTATTATGGGTCGATGACACATCAGGCGATGGATCGCTTTATCATTGCTATACAAAAAATTATCGATAAAAATGACGATGACGTGCGGATATATGAGGTCGAACCGTTAGAAGATGCCTTTGTGATTGGCAAGCGTTGTGATGATATTATGATGTTTAGTGATATAGGAGAGATCAGACTATAGTCACTACTAGTCAGCCTACATAGACAAGGTTATTTTCTGCTTTTTGCTAAGTTCTATCGCTAACTATTTAGGCGTGTCGCAGTGATCGTACCTCTTATTCTATTGCACTTGATGCAGACATCTATTACTATAATGTAGTGAGCTTTGATTATTCACACCCTAAGCGATTAGGGGCGAATTCAGACTTTATCTGACGAAGATAATGGTTACTATTTAACGTTTTGGACGTATAACTGGTCATTATTTAACCAACTGGCACTAAAAAATTGGTTAAAAAAACACCAACTCTTGTTGGTTAAAATATCGAATATAAGTTATTGATTTTATTGATAATAAAAATGGTTGTACAGTCTGAAACGCTCCCTGATTCCTAAGGGATTAAGACCCGACACTACCTAGCTTTTGGCAGCAAGCTGTAAGCCTGAAACGCTCCCTGATTCCTAAGGGTGAGAAGCGTTAAAAATTACACTGTAATTTTAGCTTCGCAAGTAAAAATCCTTTAAATAGGATTTTTTGTAGACTAGCTAAAACAGTCTGAACAGAAAATCTCAGATTTTCTCTTGCGTCGGGGCAAAGCAGTACTTTGCTATTTCCCTCCTCATCCCTGATTCTTAAGGGATTAAGACTTACCGTAACCGTTTACATCTTCTTTGTCTTTGTCTGAAACGCTCCCTGATTCTTAAGGGATTAAGACCTATGTACAGATTGATAGGGTCATTTTTAGGGGTCTGAAACGCTCCCTGATTCTTAAGGGATTAAGACCAATCTGCTTAGTCTTTTTGCTGTAGTGATTTGTCTGAAACGCTCCCTGATTCTTAAGGTGAGAGACGTTAAAAAATTGCATGCCAATTTTAGTCTCGCAAGAGAAAATTCCTTAAATGGAATTTTCTGAAGGAATAGCGAGTGTCTGGGAGACACTCGCCCGAAGCCACAAGGCAAGAGCTATGCTCGAGCAAGACGTTAAGAAATTACACTGTAATTTTAGCTTCGCAAGTAAAAATCCTTTAAATAGGATTTTTTGAAGACGAGATACACCAGTCTGAACAGAAAATCCTAGATTTTCTCTTGCGTCGGGGCAAAGTAGTACTTTGCTATTTCCCTCCTCATCCCTGATTTCTAAGGTGAGCGAGGATCAGTAAGTGTCTGGGAGGCACTTACCCGAAGCGCAAGGCGCAGAGCTATGCTCGAGCAAGACGTTGAAATAGCAGACAGAATTTTTTGAAATATGAAAAGGCGGCTAGCAGGTGGTTTCCAAGCGCAAGTCGCTCATCCCGCTGAGTAGCCTATAAATTACAGACTAAAAATAATGACTGGCTTACGATAACAGGGCAAAGGTTTTAAACCTTTGCCCTGTTTTTTATAGCTGATATAAAATACAATTAATGCAACTGGTTTTTGCTATAGCCTGCGCTACTAGCACGCATAACCATATGCAATATTATTGCGACCAAATACCCATAATAAGAGGATAAATATCAAGTGACGACGCTAATCAGCTTTTTGGGCGGTGGTAAACAAGGTGACAGCTATAGAAGCACAGATTATAAATTCTCAGATGGGACACTTTATAAAGATGAACGCTACTTTGGATTGGTACTCACCAAAGAAGTGAAACCTGACAGGCTAATTTTGTTGGGCACATCAGGCAGTATGTGGGATGTGTTTTTTGAGGCTGGATTCGAAAACTATTCAGAAGAATGGAGCGAATTATCACAAGCAGTGATAAATGATACTGTGACCGTAGCTCAGTTACGGCCTTTTGAGCAGTTTTTGACTGACAAACTCGGTCTAAGTGTCACCTGCCAGCTGATTGATTACGCTAAAGACGCCACGGGGCAAGTCAGTATACTCAAAAAACTCGATGAGCTACTGGTTGAAAATGAGCAAGTGGTCATGGATGTCACTCATGGATTTCGCCATTTACCACTGATTGCACTGGTCGCAGCACGCTATTTGCAAGTCACCAAAAACGTGCATATCCAACATATTTATTATGGTTTTCACTCGGCCGAGCTCAAAGTATCTGAAGTATTAGAGTTGCGCGGCTTGCTAGATATGCTCGACTGGGTCAGCGCCCTTGAGACTTTTGATAAAGATGGAGATTATGCCGTGTTTGCCCCATTACTGGTCACTGTCGGGTTGGATAAGACTGCTGCGGATGAGCTAGAACGAGCCAGCTATCTAGAGCGCTTGCTCAATGCCAGTGGCGCAAGTGCCAAGCTGACACAAATCATGCCAAAATTAGAGGCACTGCATACCGCAGACGCGCCGCTGTATAGCTTATTTTATGAGCCATTAGCCAAACGGCTCTCGTGGTACAAAAAATCGTCGCTAGGGCTACAAGAGCAAGATCTGGCCGAAAAATACCTAAAGAGAAAGGACTATGTACGAGCGGTTGTCTATGCGATGGAAGGACTGATCTCCAGAGAAACCGCTCTAAACAATGACAACGTTCATAACTTTCAAGATCGCAAAAACGCTTATGATCATTTGATAGACTCAAAAGATAAGTTTAAGGATTTTAAAGAGTTCCGCAATGCTATGGTACATGGCACTGCCTCTGGCAAAGATAAGATACGGCAAATCATGAAAGATCCTACGCGGCTACATGCTTCACTAAAAGACCGATTAAAACATCTGTTTAAAGAGCGTTGAAAATGACTCTCTGCTTCTTGCAAATACACTTTCACTTTCACTTTCACCATAGATACACCAATTAACAAAATGCTCGCAGTTATTCAATAGCAAATTATAGTTATCTTCATGCAGACGTCTGCGCGCACGCGCGACGGTTTGCACATGGTTGAATGAGCGATCACGGTGATAGCGTACGAGTGTTCCTCTGCCTTTGGTAAAGCTGTGCAAATCCGTAATGACTATTGGCCCTGTCTCAAAGATATCACTAAATCCTGAATAGTGAATCACTTTGTTATTGCCTAAATATATACCGTGGTGATAATAAAACATACGCTGAGTAATCAGGTGATCGCCTGCTTTTCTTTTATTAATGTTTTGAAGTACAAAAGTCATAGTATCACCAATCGCTCACAGTAGGGATTGTATAATAGCAACTAGAAAATACGAGTGTGGTTGTCACAAGCTTGTCAACTGCCATCGTGGCCACATCTTGTCTTGCGCTTCAGATCTGTATCTATTACTATAGTGCAGTGAACCTAACCGGTTCACACCCTAAGCGATTAGGGGCGTATTCAGACTTTATCTGACGAAGATATTGGATACTATTTAACGTTTTGGACGTATAACTGGTCATTATTTAACCAACTGGCACTAAAAAATTGGTTAAAAAAACACCAACTTTTAATCCAACTTTTGTCGGTTAAAACATGGAATATAAGTTATTGATTTTATTGATAATAAAAATGGTTGTACAGTCTGAAACGCTCCCTGATTCCTAAGGGATTAAGACCTTCGATGTTTGGGAAGATGCGCTCAAGTTCCGTCTGAAACGCTCCCTGATTCTTAAGGGATTAAGACAGAAAAGCATCTGCTTTCTTACCGTTGAATTTGCGTCTGAAACGCTCCCTGATCCCTAAGGTGAGAGACGTTAAAAAATTGCATGTCAATTTTAGTCTCGCAAGAGAATTTGCATTTTCGCAAATTCTGTCTAACTGGCTACAATGGTCTGAACAGAAAATCATAGATTTTCTCTTGCGTCGGGGCAAAGCAGTGCTTTGCTGTTTCCCTCCTTATCCCTAATTCTTAAGGTGAGAAGCGTTAAAAAATTGCATGTCAATTTTAGCTTCGCAAGAGAAAATTCCTTAAATGGAATTTTCTGGAAGATTAGTAAGCGTGTGGAGTACGCTTACCCGAAGCGCAAGGCGTAGAGCTATACTCGAGCAAGACGTCAAAAAATTGCATGCCAATTTTAGTCTCGCAAGAGAAAATTCCTTAAATGGAATTTTATGGAGGATTAGTAAGCGTATAGGTCACACTCTTCTGAAGCGCAGAACAAGATGTCAAAACACTTGCACAAAAAAGCCGTCTATCAGTGATAGACGGCTTTTTTTGTTCATCAGATGCAGACTCGCAAGCTTGTCGATTCATCAAACATCATCTAAAGAAGTCAATAATAGCCTCAAGACATCAAATAACCGCCTTGAGGATTACCATTATGCCAACACCTTTTCAGCTTCAAATTGATACTGCTAGCGAATCTATGATTGGTGGCTTTTCTGATTATTATCAGAATATGGTCAGCTACTTTCATCAAAATCCTGCTCAAAACCTAAGCTATAGCGCTTTTTCTAACCGTACTAATAGAGCGACAAATGCACTTATCTCTGAAAAAGAAGCCATATTTTATATCGTTGCTTATGGCTGGCAGCATCACCAAAGTATGCAGCATTTATTGGCCGAAACGATTGACGTCACCAGTGAGATACAAGAGAGCCTGCGCGTAATAGATTATGGCTGTGGTCAAGGCGTAGCGACATTGGCATTTATGGATTATCTGGCACAAAAAGGGGTCGCTCAACAAAGCGCGCTTGAGGTACATCTGATCGAACCCTCAAAGGTTAGCTTAGACATTGCTAAGCGCCTGATTGAGCGACTAGCAGAGGTATATGGCATGCAAGTGTCTGTTCATTGCCAGCAGTGTACTTTGGATGATGCGGTACTGCGGTTGGATAGTGAATGCCGAGAAACCTTTCACTTATTATCTAATATAGTAGATATAGAAACGGTGCAAAACGCCTTACCAAGTCTAGCAAAGCAGATGCAGTCCTGCGCAGGTAAAAACTTCTTACTTGCTACCTGTCCGAAGTATCTACAAGCACAGGCGGGCTTTCACATATTACGCCAAGAAATGAGCTTTGCTGACATCTGTCATGATGAGTGTTGGGATATGACTTATCAGATGTACCGCGTCACACAGGCATGTTGGAACGAATATACCTCTACACAGCGAATGCTCATGATGGACTGGACTAGTAGCTAATATAGCCTACCTGTGCGATACAGCATTATGCACTCAAACAGAACCAAATATATCGCTAAAACTCAAAGCTATTTATGACACATAACACATGCTTTACCTTGTCCATAGATATCATCCATATCTAACTCAGGCTCACCATCAGGTCTAAGCGGATTAACTTTAATCCGCTTTTTCATTTTTGCTATTCTTTTTTCATGATCGGCTTTAATTTCAGCAATGCGCTCAGGGCGACTAAGCTCTTCCAGCGATTCACGCTCCGACCAAGTAAAAGGGGTTTGATTAGCGAGCGCTTCTTTCTCGTAAGCCATAGCCTCTTTAAAAGCTTCAGGATGACGTTCTAGAAGCCCAACCCACTCTATCTTGCGTTGGAAGAAACAAAAGGTACAGCCACTGCGTGTACGCCATTCATAATACGACGGTAACCCTACTCCAGAGTTTTCTAGTATATCCATCACACCTGGCTTATCGATACCATCTTCTCTAAAAGGTAATTTAATGACCAGCTTTTCATCACTAGAGTCATAACCAGTACGATATGGCTCATCTGAACGAATAGCGACATATGAGTGCACCTCATAGCCATCATCTAAAAATCCCTGTACCCAGTCTTGAAACGGTTTTAGTTTCATCTTAATAGTACACCAGCGAGCCTGTGGTGATGGCAAGTAATCATTATGCTGAGTTAACCAAAAATCAAAATCTCTATCAGGATTAATATGTTGTACAGCCTTACCTAAGTATCCTTCTAAGTAAGAGAGATACTCATATACTTCATCAAGCTCTTTACCTGTATCGGTAAAGAAGTATTCAATCTCTAAATCCGGGTAGTTATCACGCATATAAATAGCCAATGCTGCACTATCTTTACCACCTGATATACCCAATACGTGCTTAATTTTTGACATTTAGGATTCTTCCTTTTCAGCATCTTCTTCATTTAGAGCTTCTAAGAGCTTTGCAATCACAGCGATTCTATCGTTCATATCGAATTGACTTGCTTTTAGAGAGTTTGCAATTTCTTCTACCTTTTTACTGATAGGCTCGATATTTTTAGACGTAATATGCGCTTCTCTCACTCGACTGGTCGTTGCACTAGGAGACTTAGTAATCACCCCGACTTTCTGTCTATCTGGGCTGGCATTCACATCAGCATTGACTTCTGCTTCTAAAAACTGAAACCCATACGTCGCAATACGCTGTTGCGCCTTGATGATATCTTGATCAATCCACTTTTTAGATGGCTTATTGCCTGCTAATAAACTAATGAGACTTTCAGCATCATTCATAGAGCCATCGTATTTAACAAGTCTAGCTATAAATGCATCTAACAAATAATCACCAGACTTGCCAAATAAAGCTTCTGAACGTTTATTGATTTCAGTATAAGGGTTAATACTATCTTCTTTTATTTTAAGATAATTCTGTAGTCCCATATTTATTTCAGATACGAGGTCTGGATAAACCTTATCTAACTCTTGTAGACCTTTGATGATTTTTTCTACTTTTGCATTATCATCATCTGCGGCGTTAAAGAACTTTGGTAAGTCATCAAAGAGTAATTGGTTAGGATCATTTGCTTTTTTCAAAATATCACGCAGCTGCCTAGTTTTAGGTGATAATTTGTTGGTACGTTGAATCCATGGATGCAAACCATAGAAAATACTGACTAATGCTTGAGCAATAGGTAAAGGTTCATCTTCAATATGAGTATTTAGACGAGCGCCGAACTCTTCTTGCAATCTGTCTCTCAAAACATGAATCCACGATTGGACACCCTCTAAGAAAGATACTTCTCTTACACCTACATCAGCAGGGACTTTAATTAGATACTCAGCCAATAAGTATTGGACCGAAGGCTTGTATTCACCATTAATATAATTAGCTAAATCACTATGACGCGATAATATATAAGCAATGTATAAGATTTCATGAAGTCCTGCCTTCACGCCATAAGGAGGTGCCTGCCAAGCTTCATAGATCTCCTTAGCAGTAACCAGATCTCCTTTAGCCTCAGCAATGATGTCATCAGCACACGTCCAGATAGCCTGTAACTGCCTATCATCGGGCTTAGAAAAATAATAGTTACCTTCCCTATCCGCCTTATGCAAACCATTTTTGACAATAACTGATTCATATACACCTTTTTCAGGTGGGTACTTATCAATTCCTAAGCTTGCTTCTTCACTACGTTCAATCATACGTTTAAGCAATTCACGAATAGCGCCTTTTGCGCTAGGTGAGGGTTTATTGCGATTGACCAGCTCGTTATTACAAATGAAGTTTTGAGTCACTTGCTTATCGGCGATGGTTGATGCAAGCGCTGAAAGCTTGAATCGATTCAATTGGGTTTCAGGACTTGCTAAATGCCTGCTATACCATTTCGATGCATTTAAACTCTTATCAAGCAACGTATTCAAAGCATCTTCAATTTCAACCAAACGCCCTTCGGTTTCTTGACGTGCAATCTTATCGTTTAGCAATCTCTCTTCATTTTTCAAGATGTTACTTAAAGCGATCTTATCTTTTAACATATCGATGATAATCGTATGACTATCTAAGATGGCAACCACCAAATTATTAAACTCATCAGAATTATCTATTTTTTTGCAAATCTCTGTTGCCAACAATACTTCTTCATCATTTTTAGGTATGAGCAGACAAAAATATCCGACTAACGATGCATTGATACTATCTTGCAGACCCGTAAGTACATTTTCTAATGCATCAGTCACTGGAAATAGTTTCACTTCCATCCAACGGAGGCTACCAGTAAGTTGATAATGTTTTTTTGCAACGATAGGCTCAAACTGTTCTAGCTGCTCAAACGGTAGTGAGTCAAGATCCTGAATCTGTTCTCTCACCGCATCGTTTAGGTTAAAGTCGCTCCCTTCACTAAGCACGTAGGATTGTTTAAATTTACTATAAAATATAATTGAAGCAGATTCTAACGACTTGATAAGCTCATGCAGTTGCTCTTCATTTATATCTAGTAGTGTATTTAATAGCTCAGGACTCGCATGCACTCCTGTCCCATCTGCGAAAATACTAATCAAAGCAATTATTTTAATTAACTTAACGGCAGCATCGTCAGCAAGTCCTTCATAACGGTTGACTGCCGTTTGAGACAAAAGCCATTGTTTGCTGTACTCAGAAGCAATAATAGCGCTATTCAAGTTACTATCCAGATAGTCCCAAAACTGATACGGCTTAAATAGAACAAACTCATCCAACAAAGTATTTTTTAGATAATAGCCAAACCCATTTGGTTCAGAAGACATTAAGAAAGAGAAAATACTACGCTGATTTTGTCCAAAGTTTTTTTGAGACAATTTACATAGTAAAATTGCTACAAGCGGATGTAGAGGAAATACATCACCTAGCAGCTTGGTTAAACTCTCTGAGTTGGTTTGACGGTAATTAGTAATATTAGCAACTAGCGATTGGATTTGGGTTGTGAACTCATCGCTGTTTTTGTATTTTTCTAACTGTTCATTAGTCATGTTAATGACTTGACCAATCAGATAAATCTGCTCTTCAACTGATAATGTAATCGCGAAATCGACAAACCTACCCTGAATCTTCATCCATTCATTATGCGTTTTTGCAGTCGCTTGACGCGCGTAAGCTGTAAAAGATTGATGCAACATACCAACTAAAAGTATTCTTCCATTGGTTCTATTCACAAATTCAGCAAGCTGCTGCAGAAAATAAATGTCATCTGGACGATGGCTTTTGGCTGCACCATCAAACACCTTACCTAGCTCATCAACAAAAATAATCAGACGTTGTTCATCATCGATATAACTATCTAATGCCTCTAAAATATCCTTCGCATCTGCACTTGAGGGTAATCCGAGTGCATCTCTAAATATCTGCTCTGGCGCTGTCGTCTGACCTGTTAGGTTAAGCGTTTTCCATTGTTGGTCTTTAGCGTTAAAGTGTTTAACAATAGCAGTCTTATTTTTTTTACTTAACTTAGAAGACGCTATTTCAACAATCTCTTTATCATCACTTACCAAGCCCTGTAGAAACAAAGCCAAACTCGATTTGCCAGATCCAAAAGGGCCTGTCCAAGTAAATGCTGTCTGTCCGCCTTTTATATGACTAATCATATTCATTAGAATTTGTTCATACGACGCAGTACAGTAAAAGTTACTGATAGGACCTTTATTGTTGCTATCAGCATAGATATTGATAGAGCGTTGGAAATATTGGTTTCGCTCGATGTGGTCAATAAGGTAGTTATCTACATTAGGGCTAGTATTCATGACTATTTATAACTCTATAATTAATTTATTAAAAATACCGTAATTAAATATTTTTTAGGACCTATTAATGGCTATAGTCTTCATTCCGCATATGCTCTACGCATTGCTCGAAAATGGCATCAAGACTACTACCATCAGTTATTTGAAATTGGCGAATCCCAGCAGACTGAGTCCACGTCAAAGAATATGTAGAGTCTTGTAATTGCTCTGCATAATCTATAATCGCATCTTCATCTAACATGAATACCCGACCTGGAGAACATTCGTCATAAGTACACATCTCTAGCGACAAGGTATCAGCTGCCCCATTATGAATTCGCCAACAGTTGATTAACGAATAAACAAAAACATGCAGCGTCAAAGAGTTCTTCTCACCTCGTAACGCTCTAATGTTTTGCTTATTAACACGAGTCAATAGCCCAAGCTCGACTAGCGGACCTTCTAATACATTTTCAAAATCGTCATTTGCTTTACGAGTTTTTGTTGTGTAATTTTGAATCAAGCATTCAATATCTTTCTTTATTGTTGAATCTGAAGGAGCTGATAAGCCATGATCTTTAAAAAACTCTTTTAATAATCGAGCAAATTCTTCTCGACTTAACTCTGATTTTGTATTGATATTGAACAGCCAATAGTAGGTCATTAAATTAGGGTTTGTGACAAGGCATAAATGCAATAGCCAAATGGTCGAAGGTGACTCTAAATAAGGATCTAAACCATGATCAGAAAAAATATTTTCAGAGTTATAGAAAGAATTGAGTTGCTTAGTTACATCTACAGTATCGTTTTTCGAAATTTCATCAATTATCGTAGTAGGCTGTGTATTATAATAAGCACTATTATCTCTGATAATCATGGCCGTCTGTGTTGACCAAAATCGCATAGCATTCAACATATTTTTACCAACACCAAAATCAGCGATAGCGGTATCTTGAGAAAAAACGTTTTCGAATTCCTCAGATTCTGGCTGTACTGCAATTTGATCATGGACTTTTTTCAACCAGCCATATCTTAATGGGAAAGTATCATGGCCTGAAAGAGTTGGTTTTATATTGTTTATCAAAGATGCAAAGTAACGCATAAATTTCAATCAATCCATATAATTTTTAATAAACTTGTATAGTTGCTTTTCGCATTGGAACAAGTCTCCAATGGAAAATTATATCATGTTACTAACCTTATGTAATGAGATTCTCTTTTTTTCACCCTAAAAACTATCCTATACAAATAAATAATGAAAATATTATGAAAAACATATACTTAGACTATAATTCACACACCCCATGCGATATATCAGTCATTAAAGCTATGCAAGATATATGGTCTCAGCCTGGAAACCCTCACTCAGACGGGCACTCTTTTGGGTGGAATAAACAAACATTAATCAGTGATAGCCTTAAGACATTCACTGATATATATGACTGCTTCGAGGAAGAACTGTTATTTACCTCAGGAGCAACTGAAGCCAATAATTTAGCTATCTATTCAGGCATTCCTATTGCCGAAAAAACGAACCCACAAGCAGACACCATCCTCACCAGTCACTTAGAACATAAATCCGTCTTAAACCCATTAGAGATAGCTGCTAGTAAACATGGTCTCAAACTACTCTATGTGGACATCACATCGGACGGTGTTATCGATTTACAGGATCTGCAGACCAAATTTGAGCAGAATAATGTGCTATGGGTTTCTTGCACGATGACCAACGGCGTTATAGGAACAAATCAGCCTATCTATCAAGTCGCTGAGCTATGCCAGCGCTATAATGCGATGCTGCATGTAGATGGCTCACAAGCAGGCTATCTTGATATTTCCTGTCATGACTTAGAAGTGGATTTCCTGACACTATCAGCTCATAAAATATATGGTCCCTCAGGTATTGGTCTGTTGTACTCAAAGCATCTACAACACCCTGAATTTATGCCTATGATTTCTGGTGGTGGTCAGCAAGATAGTTTGCGTGCTGGTACATTGCCTGTACCATTGATTGTTGGATTCGCTGACGCAGCTAAAGTACTAGAGACGGTTAGAGAATCTGAAGCTTTACGATTGAAAAAACTGAGAGATGCCTTGTTGAATGGCTTGAATCAAGCGCTTGAAATTAGAGTATTTGGTGACATGGAGGACCGCCACCCTGGTAACCTATACTTAGCAATCGAAAATGTTGATAGCATGCAACTGCTGAACAACTTGCAACCACACCTCGCTTTTTCGCTTGGCTCCGCTTGCGACGGTTTGAGTCGTGAATACTCTCCTATTATGAAAGCGATGAGTGTTCCAAAGGAACTCGCTGAATGCGCATTTAGAATTTGTATCGGACGGATGACTACTACTGCAGAGATTGATTTGGCAATAGACATGATAATAGCTAAAGTTAAGAAAGTTAGCTGAGTTTCGTATATATCAACTAATCACTTCTAGTTGCAGCGAAGTCACTCTACATAAAAGTATAGTCATAAAAAGCACACAAAGAATTTTGTGTGCTTTTTATGACTTGAATCTATACTAAATAATTTCATTCATCAATTACAGCACCTGATTTTTATCATATATCTATAAAAAATGAATCAGATTGTTCATCATTAATATAGCTACTAAAGCCACGCTCTTCTAGAGCAGTAATATCTAATTTTTTCACAACTTCTTTAAACTGGCCTTTTCCATCATCAATATAGCCTACAAAGAAACATTGACCCTTTTCAAGACTATTGAGTTGTTCAATCCAGTCACTTTTTTTCAAATCAGGATGGACTTTAGATAATAGATCAGCAAAACTGCTTATTTCTGTAGTTGCAGGCTTAAAAAATAGTTTCGTAGAAGCTTGAAATAACCTATCCTTTTGTTCATTAGTAAAATTACTAACCGTTTGCGTTGCTAAAACCAAACTGATACCAAATTTTCTTCCTTCACGTAGTAGCTTATCAATTGGGGAGTCTGCACTATGATCAAGGTTTTGCATCTCATCTAACACAATTGTAATAGGCTTACTCTTGTGACCATGTTTTTGCACATATGCCCATAAATCCCACAAAACAAACTCAGTAATAATTCTCTGTAAATCTTTGGGAATTTGAGTGAGCTGAATAATTTGTACAGCGTGTTCCTTACGTACTTTATCTTCATATAAATTAGTAGAAGCAGTGTTATCAAAACAATTCATTTTTACTAAGGTACGAATTTTATTAGCAACACTTTCGCCCCGCGTACCTTCATCTTCTAAATCCTCAACAAATCCTTCTAAATTATAACGAGGGTTAGCTGTTAGCCCAGCTTCAAGTACCTTATCAATAATTGCAACTTGCTGGCTTCCAAAGTCTGAATATACAGAATTTAGAATATTTTTTACTCTAATCGCTACCTGAAAAGGTTTTTCTATAATAGTTTGGCCAGGGGAGATTTCTGTTGAGTAACTTTTAAATGGATTAATAGGCAATGGATCTTGTATGACGAAATACTCTTGGGGCTTACAGACATCTTGATATATAAGTTCTGATTGATGCTTCAAAAATCCATCTGTGTAATCAATAATAAAAGAAGAAACACCTCCTAATGCTAATTCAGAGAGTAAGCACTGAATTGCATACGTTTTTCCTGAACCTGAAGAGCCGAAAATAAGCAAGTGCCGGTTACTTAGCTTCGCATGATTATATTCCCAATAAATCGGATTTTCTCTTCTACCTTCTCTCCCGAACATTATCTTTCTGTCTTCAATATTCTCTACAGTAT
>NZ_JBHZRK010000002.1:140390-323334 GCF_043641605.1 Psychrobacter piscatorii
CAGACGTATCAGACGTATCAGACGTATCAGACGTATCAGACGTATCAGACGTATCAGACGTATCAGACGTATCAGACGTATCAGACACTGTACATTCAATCGTCGCCTGACGTGTTGTCAATTTTGTAACAGATACATCGTCGAAAATGGAGCCATCTGCCCTACCTATATCTATAGTTGGCGTTTTAACAGTAGACTTAAGGTCATTGTCATTCTTATTTTCTTTACTTATCGTTTTTGTTTTGGGACCCGACAAATCTTCCGAATAAAGATGATTTAGAATAGTTTTTTCAAAGCTGACTTCTGAGTATTTTCTAACAAAATACTTCTTTGAATCCTCTCCTAGATTATTATACTCATCAGTATAGAATTTTTCTATTATCGAAGAATCATTACTATTATCTTCGGTATGGCATATCACTACACTGGACGTCCAATGGATTGCAAAATCACCTTCGCTTAATCGTTCAAGGGCAATATTCAGTTGTTGAGCCTCTGCCTGATTAATATGTGAGCGTATTACTAAAGCCCTATGCAGCTGTCCCCACCAATATCTTCTATTATAGCCATTATTACTTTTTTTACTGTCTCTTGGCGCAAACAGTTTACTTAGATAATGTATGCTGGCCTCAATTTGATCTTCAGCTTTTTTTACCAAATTTGGCGAGCCAACTTTAGCTTCGACAATATGAGCATTTAATATCGGCTTATTATTTTGGTCTAATTTCAGTGATAACTGCAATAAATCTGCTCTATTATAGCTATCTTGTAATTTAAACCAGTGTTGGCATGAATCTAGAGGTATCCACTGGCTAAGTAAACAATCCTTTGGTTTAGAAATTGCTTTGATAGATAATGCATAGCCATACAAATTTCTTACAGCTTCATTATTACCTAAAACTGCTTTAATGTTAGCAACACCTGATAAAGACTCATTCAGACGTAATACTTCATCAACTAACTGTAATAGTGTTTCTTTATGAAGATAATGCATGATACCGGAAATATGATTATATATGCTTTCCTTAAGCTTCTGTTGGGCGTCGTGTGCAGTTGATAAAGTAACATTTAGCTCACCATAATGACCATGACCAGAACTAAAACTGATAACTTTATGGTTTTCATTATTACCTTTCTGCAGTAGATTATAATCAAAGTATTCATCAATATTGACTACCCACTGCGATATCTGATGTAGCGTTTCAATAAACTCAATATCAGCTTGCTCATATTCCATTTTAGATACTACAAAATACTGCTCATTTTCACTTCGATTGGATACTTCGAGGTTAGCAGTCAAGTTTGCGTGTTCAGATTGGATGGCAATCTGTCGCTGACTAAGGCGTAGTTCGCGTAGGTTATCTTGTTGTTGAATAATAGGTTTTGGATAGTAAATAATTGGAAAGATTAAGCCACGATCCTCATTTGATTGTAAGGATATAATAGGTGCTGGATCAGTCTTACCATAAGTTCTATTTTGTAAAAAGCTAAAATTGAACACCATATCAAAGCAACCAAGACCGGTTGCATCTTGTATTTCAAGTATTGACTCTAAACTTCTTTTAATATGACCTACTTCAGAATTAAAATGGCTAATTTTTAATTCTATAACCTTGTCCTTTTTAGCAAACTTGTCGACTAAATCTTCTTGCCAGTTTTTTAATGTATTCACTGCAGTTAATTTGGATAAGCCAATGGTATAGACTGAAATATGTAATGAATAATGAATACGATTTGGGTCTTTGATTAGAGAATCTTGGCAATACTTCGTTACTCCAGCTAGTAGCGAGGGTAGATTCGTTACATTTGTTGCTAATATACGTAGTCCATCTTTTGCATGAAAGTAGACCTTTTGGTAATCATTGAGTGTGTTATAAACAATACTTTCTTCAGGAGTAATAGCTTGCACATCCTGAGTGTCTTCATCATCATCACTTTCTTTCAGCAAAGCCTGTACAGATAAGTCGATATTATCATCAAGTGGCTTACCAATATAATGCAGCCAACCAAAAGACTTCGCATGAGTACTAATACCCTGTTTTTGGTTTAGGGCAAGGATTGGTGTTTCAATCTCAGACTGAACAAAAACATCATCAATACCATTTTTGTTAAATATATAGTTTGAACCACTATAGACATCAGAAACAGCAAAAGTAATAAAATCTATCTGAGCAGAGACTAATTCAAATACTGCCGGATGATAAGCATTAATTAATACTCCTTCTATTGCATTAAAGCCACTATGGCCTAAACCCTCGGTCATAAAGAAACCATAATAAAATCTTTCTTTAATGTCTTGTGCGATATAAGCTTCAGATGTCATTATCTTTTTTAATACGGAGCTATATGCCTCTAAAAGTATTTGAGCTTGACTTCTGGCAACATATAATCCTTCATCGATAACACATTCTAACAAACGTATATAGGTGTTGCTTAAATTCTGAAGTGATAACTGAATATCTTCTGCTTGTGAAAAATCATAATCTTTGAAAATATCGATGACTTTCATATCACTCAAGCCTAAACTTGTTAAGCGACAAGCCTCTTCTTGATTTGAAGCATGATAAATTGCTTGATAGATTTGTTTGTTCATTACTAATATAGGTAAAAGACAGCCTTTATTAGTCTCTATTTTTTGTAGTATTGTTTTTGCGAGTTGAACATGTAACCGCTCGATCTGAAACTCTGATAGCTTCCATTTAAACAAATATACTTCAGTACTTTCTCCAACTATCTCTGTCTCAAAAACTACATGTGGATTGGAAGTAGACGAACGATAAGTGGTATCTTCATTAAGTGGTAAAAAATCCACGACACAATTTTCGATCGCTAAATCTAAATTCCCGATATAACCCTCTATACCACCCAACACTCCTTTCAATACAGACCTAGCCAGCTCATCTTTATTTATATTATTATTTTGAGCATCTTTACTATTGAAATCGTGCTGAAAATGCTTGATTCTAATAGTAACTAGCGAAATACTACGAGATTGATGCTCATTACTAAATCTCTCTAAGGAAAAATTTAAACCTTTACATACAGCTTCAAAGCTATGGCAATTGAAAGAAGGTATGCTTATATTAGAAGAAGTCTCCTCCTTTTCTTCTTTTATATTTAAAGCTTTTAATACAGGCAATAAGTCTGTTTCGATGAGCTTTGACTTACAATCGTTATCTGCATTAAGGATAAAACTTTCTATGTAAGAACAATAGAGGTTAACATCTATTTTATTACCTGATATATTAGATACTTCAACTTCAGAATTTTCCAGTAAGTATTTTCTAATTTTATCAAGATCTTTTATTTTTCTACTACCTTGATTATATAGGCGATGAGAAATAAATTGATGAGCAGCTTTTAAATATTGATGGCCTTTTTTACTCTTAAACAACTTTATATCATCCTCAACATGTAGATAAGGAAGACCTAAGTTAATTAAGCTTGAGAATAAACTACATAACAAACTATCATAGTCTTCACTATACTTGTCATTTGAAGAGTACTTCGCTAACCATTCTTCAAGTAAGTCTGCTTTTTGGCTCAATGTTAGAGGTACTAGACTGTTTATTAACATTAAATAATCGTTTAGCTGATTATAATGTTGCTCTCCAAGCGTTAGACCTTCGTTTTCAGCTATTTCTTTTAACCATTTATTATAATTACCTCCTAATGAGTCCCAAACTTTGTTACTTGTACAAACAAAGAAATCCGCGAGTCCACCTTTATCAGTTGTATGATCAATACCTACTAGTAGAACAAATAGTCTTTCAACGCCCTCATCAACAGTGGTTCTATTACGATACCAAGTTAACTTATCTTCTTCATCTAACCATGAATTAAGTCTTAGTCTAGTGAAAGCTTCAGTATCATTACTACTTAGCTTTAAAGTCTCCCAATGCTTAACCAAACCATGAGCCACCTTTAAATATGATGCACAAACACTTGCAGGATATAATACTGTCATTTTTTTAAAAATTGACAGTACTTGATTAGGCATTAAGCTTTGAGTGATAATTCTAGTTTCACCAGCATGAGTTAATGAATTATCAATGGTATTTTGTAAATAGTCAGTATAAGCAGATAAAAACAACTCACTTGAAAGGTTCATAATTATTTCTTCTTTAATCATTTATTTTTTTATCTAATAGCTGAAGCTAATTAATCATTATCTAGATAAATTTTAAGGGTTATTAACTATTGAAATAGCATCTGATAGCTCGATTAATAGTCCAGATTGCTTCAGACCTTCTTCTATCCAGCTGACATCTATATTAAGTACTGAGTCATCATTACGCTCTAATTGCCATGCAATAGCTTCTTGAATCTGTTGACCTTCTATAGCAATACCAAAATGAGTATAAATTCTACTCAAAAAATCATTAAGTTTAATACGTGTCCCGCTTTCAATTAAAGAATATACAAACAGTCTTATTAAGCTAGGCGTTAGTATAAAACGTTGTCCTGAACCTTTGTGTGGAATTACTAACCCTATATTTTTTGACATTCTTCTAAATACGTCTGAGCTATGTTTATCAACTTGCGTATAATCGTTTGGTTTTAGATTTTTCTCTTTTCCAACTGAGCGCATCACTCTATAAATAATTTCTTCAGACTTACTAAAAGAAGATTCGGCCAGTTTTCTTACATTGTCTTTAGTAGTCGCGCTAGGATTACATACAATCCATGCATAGTTTCCGTGATAGTTGTCAGTTGTTTGGCTATTCTGATCAATTTGGGTAGAGCGAGCCATGATAGAGCGTAAGACTTGGAGTACACAAAGCTGCTGCAACAGCTCGATTTTTTCAAGCTTACTTATTTTAGAGCTTAGTAAATTGAGCATTTCATTAGCAAATAAGAATCCTTCAATAATGTAACTCTTAGGAATAGTTGCGAGAGTAGCTGAACGATTATCGTTATCTTCAATATCATATTCACTTAATGTACTTTCTACAAAGTTGCAGATTTCCTCTAATTGATGAGTTTCGTCTTTTAATAGTTTTACTAATGCATTCTCGAGCTTCTGCTTTAAATTTGGTAAGTTAAATTCCAAATGTTGATAAGCAGTATTTTCTTCAATTTTCTGTAATGTTAGTTTAATATCAATATCATTAGTAAATAAGAATGCTATCTGCAAAAACAATGCTTCTCCACCTCGAGCCATAAAATTATGACGATCTAATTGGAAGCGTTCAGCGCTATCTGACCAACTTCCATATTCTTCAGAAGAATGTGGCCAGGTTACCTCTCTTCCAAGAAAACTAGGAGTGATTGGCATAAAGCTATAAGTAGACCATGTTCGATTATTAGCAATACCAACAAAGCCATATAGCAGATTTTGTAGTGTATTTACCAAGTTATTTTTTTCTGCATCAGATAGACCTCGCTGAGTTTTAGCTCCTAACTCATCTAAAGCGTCTAAAAAAGATTGTTGATGAACAGGGTGACGCGTATCTAGCTTTGATTGACTAAAAAAACTAAAAAGTTTAAGTGGAAGTCTAGACTTTGGGAAATAATATCTACTATCTTCACTAACATTAAATGAGTTTTCACTTTGGTTCATTTTAAGTTCATCGGTAGTAATCTTTTTTTCACTCTTTTTAGAGTGAAAAACCAAGAGAAATTCTGATAAATACTCTATAGGAGTTTGGTCAGCTAAGAATCTTCTACCATATACTTGAATAGCAATATTGGTTTTACTATCAGCTCTAAAGCTAGCACTAGGGAATTGAATTGCATTAATATCAGTCATTACTACCCTTCCATTCTAATAATCTTGTGATCGCCCGATTGTTCAAAATATATTTCTAATTTATTAACACTCTCATCAGATTTCATTCTAACCAGAGTAATTGCATCATCATCAACATCTTGAGCATAATCGATAAGACTTAATTTAAAACGTTCTAACTGAGTCTTATAGATAGGATTTAATGATTCGGTAACATCTCCAATCACAATATTTTCAATGTAATCTAATAGTGGCAAGCTTAAATCTAAGCGAACATTTTCTGAATTTTTTGGTTTCTTTAAGTGTATAAAAGGCAGCTGTTTTTGATTATCATAATCAATACGAAAGGAATTTTTAGCAATACTACAAACCATTAATTGAGCGATCTGAAATACTGAAGAATCTGAACGCTTTAGCGTGATATTGATATTATCCTTATCATCTGAACCCGAATAAAATAAATTCAAGGCTTTCTCACATAGTCTCTTAACTCTTCGGGATTCATCGTTAAAACTATCAGGGTGTATTTGCCAGTTATTGAATTTGTATATGCTAGTGGAACCCAAAAATAGAGACTTAGTGTTTTTATTCTCATTAATACCATACATAAATAGAATTCTACGTAACGCGGCTTTTTCGTGATGGGACTCACTTTTCTTGTCGTTGTTGATATATTCTATAATAATAGACTTTAAAGGCTCATTAACTAACTCAAACTTGCTCTCATCTGTAATAAAGTTCTCAATTTCTATGCCTGTATATTTGCCAGCATGAATTCGAGAAACTAGATCTATGGCCTTCAAGTCTTTTGCTTTATGCCAAATCCTATTACCAATGTAGCCGAAAAAAGTATCGCTAAATAATAGAGTTTCAGCACTATTCTCAAATGGCATATCATCATTTGATAGGCTCATACCAGCAGTCAAAGAAACGCTTAGATGCGCTAACATCTGCCGCAAAGTCATACGCTTTTCATAATTCAGTAGATATAAATATGTTAAGCGAATACTTTCTTCGACATCTTGATAGTGATTTTTGATGGTGCAATAGTTAATACTAATAGGATGAGTGGGATGTTCTTGTATGATTTGCTGCCACTCTGGATGGTTAATAATATTTTTGAAGATATTCAAGGCTACTTCTATATTATTTAACTTAGCAATATTTACAATATAAAATGCTTTTGAGTTGACGTCATCTAATCTCAAGTTACTTATATCTTCAATAGCAATATCTTTATCAAGAAATTCTAATATTTTAGATTCTATTTGGTGAGCTTTAAAATTGGAAGTCCAATTAGTCTTCTCCAAGGAGTTAGCTATTGAAGTTAACAAAGGGCCTGTATTACTTACAATCAACCAATTTCCTGATGAGTTAAATGCTTTTCTTAACCAACTTCTTCTATCTTCTAAACTTAGTTCACTCATATCCTTGAGTACGTTTAATTCATTTTTTTCGAGATATTCGTGCTCTTTGAATTGATATCCTTGTGGATACTCTTCTTTACCTAACTCTCTCAGCAACTCGAATGCTATTGTAGATTTCCCATCCCCTGCATGGCCGGTCAGAATGATGATAGCATCCTGATCTTTAGAAATAATTGATTTCAAAGACTCAACAATGGGAAAAGGATGATATATGTCTTTAAAATAAGATGAGTTGACTTGAGATTCTGCAAGGCTGTTCGTACCTGAAGCATTAAGATTATGAAGCGAATTAATATAATTTATGAGTTCCATGGTGACTACTTAATATATGGTTTTAGAGTTAGTTGTTATTGATGTCAAATTCATATTTATTTATGTGCAACTACTATTATTTTTAAGCAGCCATCATAAATATCAAACAGTTGTTATGTTATCATTAAAGTTAACATTATCCTTCCAAAAACGCCTTTTTTCTATAAAAAAACCTTCATTATTCTGTTTAGCTGATGTCCCCTACCGTCAAATCCATATGTATAAAATTGAGAGCTATCAATCAGTCAAACCATCTACGATGAGCAAAAAATGCAAAACATAACTCATCAAAGCAGAAGATAATTTTGCCTTGCCCTTTTTCTGTAGCGGACTAATAAGTGTTAATGAATAGCCGTTGTAAGTATCTAAATGAATTAGGTCACCTTCGAATTCAAGCATGTCCTTTTCAAACTCTTCTATTTTTTTTAGCTTAGCTGATTTATCAACAACAGAGCGATATACATTTTTATTCTTCTCATTGAGGTAAGGCTCTGACTTAAGGCAGCTAATATTAACTCGCCAATGCTTGCTTGGTAGTATCTGACACATAGTACTTAAGTACTTATAAAAATTCTTTTTCTGCTTAAAGGTAAAACGAATCTCACTTTTAGAGCTATTAACCTTTTCATTAAAGACTTGAAGCATCTCTTTCACCTTATGCCGACCCTCCTTAGCATCATATAACTTTTCAAGATTATCAAAGCATAAGTTCACTAAGGCTTGCTCTTCATGGTAATGCAGCGGTGTTGGCGCTAGTAAAATATGGTCAGAGCGTTGTTTACGTTTTTTAGAGATCAGTTTATGCTTTAGATTGCCCTCAGTATCTTTAACTAGGCTCAATGCTCGCTCATAAATCATCAACGCATCATCGTACCTAAAGTTTAAACTACTGGCCTCACCTAGCGTTTGACCATCCTCAATGTCCCATAAAAGCTTTTCTATCATTTCACGGCTATATCTACCAAACACTGCTGAATACTGCTTTTTATCAGTATCAATAGAACTATTACTTAATAGTGGTATCTTCACCTTATTAGCAAGCACTAACTTTTCACAATCAACCTTACGATTCACGTATTGTCTGATTCGATTGAGATCAACAGCGTTGTCCCTGCTCTCCAAAGCATTTTTGTTATGCTGCTTTAAGTCCATACGACTGGTGCCAATAAACTTATTAACAACGTCCAAAGGCAGGGACAATTTAGCCTGCTGCAATTGATGACTTGCGATGATATCAGCGGTATGAATATATGAGCTAAAAGTCGTGATGAGATCGGCATGACCGGCAAACTCCATTAGTGCATCCCAGTAATTTGTTGAGACGCTGCGTACCCTACCTAAAAAATGAGTTTTAATATCATAGATTTTTACTTCATCATAATCTGTGAACTGCATGACTAGCATTGGGCTACATCTGAGTATAAGCGCCATACTTGATATCGCATTATGACGAAAGCTGTGCGGAGTAATGTCGTGATAAGCAGTATTTTCTAGTATGCGTTTTAGTGGCTGCTCAATACTATAACGAGACATAACAGAGGACTGATACGCTAAAGTAAATAAGTAACGAGAAGACTGTCGCTTTTTTAGGTGAAAGAACCTTTTAAAACCTTCTAGCTCTTCTGACAAAAGTAATACTGATAAATATATTCGCCGTGTGCCGTCATCTGATTTCAAGTCTCTATGCGCGTTAGGGCGAACAATAATGTTATATTCAGTAAAGCTTTGATTGTCATATTCGATATCTGTAACTTGTAGTCCCAAAATTTCACTGATACGCATGCCGGTACGGTATAACAGTATTGTCACAATACTAAGCGCTTGTTTATAGTACTCACTCAGCACTTGTTGCTCAGCGATACAATCAAGAATAGTATGATAAACTTTCTGAGGAACTAGGTAGCTCGACACTATTTGCGCATCACCGCCTCCTATGATGTCAATTTCAGGCGCTTGAGTATGCTTCTTTAAAGAACCATGCAGTGAGCAAATAACTGTTTTTGTATATCCTAATTTATTTGGGTTCTTTTCTGCAATAATTTCGTTATATATATAGTGATAGTCATGTTTTGACCATTGCAAAAAGTCAGCAGTACGTGTACCCGCAATAAATCCATTCCCGATCTCGGACAAATACCGCTTTAAAGTATTAATTTTCCTTCCATTAATACACAGATCCAACATCCATCTAACCAATCGTTGTTGATTGGGATATAGGTTTTGGGTTAGTAGACTTACTAGCTGTGATTGAACCTGTTTTTTATCGTTATTAAGTATCGTGCGTATCTCTTTAACTGCATCAGACCTAAACCGTTCGACTTTGACAGCATCAAGTGCGTTATCACCATTGTTACTAGTACTAGGCCCGATCATTAATTTACTAACATGCTCATCAGACAGAACCACCTTGGGTGTTTTAATGCTCTGAAAATACCTAAGTAGTTGCGATGTTGATATTGATGTTTGCTTTTGCTGACCTGTTAGCACTTGAACCAGTTGAATGTCTAAATACACGTCTGGCAGAGTTTGCCAGTAGATTGCAATGTGCTGCAAATAGTTAGATTTATGGATTGATTCAATCGTTAAGTTTTCTCCAATAAACTCACCTAGCCTTTGAATAATTTGACGGTATTTAGGAAATTCGCTTTGCGCTTGACGCTGGTGGCGTTGTAGCTTGAGCAGCCATAAACGGCTAATATCATCTATAATTATCAGGCGCGTTTGATACACCTCATCTAAATCCCCCTCTATAGGAGTAACCTCGTTGCCATAGTCAGGTGATAATAGCCTGAGTGGCATGATAAGCATGTCGTCAAATAACTGATATATCGGTTTACTATCTTTGAGATACTCATATATTACCTTGAGTATCTTTTCATCGTTATAACCTGCAAAACTAATTAGTGAAAATAAAAACCAACTTACACAATCAAGTACGCTAAAGGTATTTTTTTTCTGCCATGTATTAAACGCTTGTGTGACAATATTTTGGGCTTTAGACAAGTATAAAAACTCATCAAAATTATTTATGTTTTTAGGGCGCTGTGGACGTACAGCTATGATTGGCTTTGGCAATAACGGCAGATATCTTTTTTGACGTACTTCATTAACTTTATCAAAAAAGCGCATACGTTCGAACAATGCAAATGGTAGTAGATGTGCTGACAAATTTTTCTCAATCTCTTTGTAGATTGATTCGTATAAATCGTAAATTTGCTCATCCGTTATCGCCTCTGAGTACTGGTTTTCTTCAACAAAAGCATCCCACGCGTTTTGACACAGCTCTTTAGTATACTGTAATGCCTGCTTGCGCTGATCTTGCGATTTTGCTGACCGTCTTAGATGACCGTATAGAATATCTTGCTGTGTCTTTGTCATAAAATAACCTGCTGTAGCTTGAGTTTTACTGCCAGCTGATGATAAGTATTTTTAGCAGCTAATATGTGCCCTATAGACAATGCTGAGTTTCTTCTCCACGCTTCTTGCCCTATCATTTCATGACCAAAGATCGCTAAGATGACTGCTTCATCTAACCCATATTCATGTAAAAATCTTTGCCCAACGTGTCGTGTCCAGTCTATTTTAAAGCGAAATTTCTCACCCAATTCTTGACTAACAATAGCTGGCCGCAAGGGATGAAAGCTCCCTTTTTTATCTATAAAATTTAATAGTGGGCGCTCAGACGCCAGAATTTTATTAACTTCAATACTGAAGTTAGGATCTAAGCGTCCATAACGCTTAGCAAAGCTTCCCAGGTAACGTAAGAAGTTTTGAATGCCTTCTGTTAAAAATGAGCAAATAGGTACCCTTCGCTGACTATTACCCGTTACCCTTTCCTCTTTATCAGAAATCCAAGCGATACCTGTTTGCAGGTTTATTTGGTTTAAATAACCCGGTGCGCCTTCTACGGCTCTAATAGACGTTAGTAAAAGGGACACATGCCAAAGCCATAAATTATAAAAATTGAATTTTTCTCTATAATTTGTGGTGGTTACTACCTTTTGATACAGATAATTAATGAATAGACTTACTATCGGATAGTCAGGGCTGTTTTGACTGCCAATAGCATCATCACTGAGTGCTACCTTGGATAAATATTCAACGACGCTGGATTTTTCTTTGTGACAGCGGTCTGTAAGAATTTTAATCGCATTGTGATAGACCTCTTTCACCTTCTTAATATTGTGCGAGCTATACCAAGTATCAGCTCTTTTTCTACTGTTACGTGAGGTAATGATAGTGGCTAGTTGAGTACTACCAACTTCATAAATAATAATGGTGTACAACGACTTTTCAACTCTACCCAAACTAATAACTGGCAGCTGTAAAGTTGCTCGTAGATCAGCAATGACCTCGTTAATCAATACTGAATCCGGATAACCTTTATAGGTTAAAAAGACGCCCAATGCCTCAGGTATTGGTAGTTTGAACTGCGTCAACCGGTTAGCAATAACTGACCCTATTCCTGTAGTTCTAATGCGTAGCGGCGTGATATCTAGATTAATGATAAATTCGTACTTTGCTTTACGAGCACTAATATCAATGATTTCTTTATGATTATTATTAATATCATTAGCCAATCTAGCGACTGAATGACCCGTGTATAAAGAAAGCAGTAAATAAGCTATAGCTCGTTTTTTGTCCCTATCAGCTTCACTGTCATTGTAGTCATCAAACCACTGCCACAATTTAAATGCTATATTTTGAACAGCCGTTAATGGTAACTGACGGATATTGCTACTCACAAACCTCTCATTTTTATTTGCATGCACAAATTTCGACCGTGTTCTTCGATAAATCTGATTTGTTGAGAATTTCTCGGTCTCTTTTAGAGTTTTTTGCTCGATATAATTGAAATCAGGAATTGGGTCATCTAATCGCTCACGATTAATATCATTACCATTCTTTGTTTTCTCAAAACTTGTAACTGATACCAGCTCATCTGTATCATCATCCACATCCATTTGCGTCACATACTCAGTTTTTGGCTCATCAATTTTGCTCTGTTTAGTCTGTTTCCTGCCTAAGGAAGTGCGCGTTATGCTATCCCTGTTGTTGAATGCGAAATCGATGGTTCTATAAATTTTGATAAATAATGTGAGATTAGAGTCATTTTTATCTTCTAGTTTGACTCGATAACTTTCAAAATTATTATAGGTAGTCTGTAAACTATCTGCTTGTAGCGTCGAGTAACAGTGCCGCCAAATGCTGTGATTGCCACTATCTGGATCTATCCATTTCCTTGCTTCAGTGGTAGTCTCGCTAATACGTCTAGGTAGATCGTTTTGAGCAAAATAGATAAGCAGATGGCATAATTTTGCGACCCACAGCCATTCTTTACTTGGATTACTGGTATCAAGGTTTGGTAGATGAAAGGTACTGGCGACAAATGATCGAGTTAGATTCTCAGGCTTAGTTAATTTGCCTTTATAGGAATCGTATATTTGTTTTATACGAACTGAAGTCAAAGCTTCTGACTGTTTAGACTCAGCTGTAATGTCCATAAAATCATCTGACACTAGACTAGCCACCGTTATAAAGAAGCTCCTAATATCAGCGGTATAGATGTCGTCAGTATCTGGTATCAGTGTCTGCACGTTAGTTATTATTGTCATAGCGAACCTCACCAATTAGTTCAGAAAAAGATGGTATCTTAGTGGGCTGCTGATTGCGGTATAGACTTGTCTGGTAGTCGTAGTGATGACGTCTGAGGCCTTTAATATTTAAAATGTGCTGTATGGTCAGAGGTTTATTAAATAGCGCTTGTTGCACCTGAGCAGGCATACTACTTTTTATAACCTCAAAAAATTTTGGGTTAATAGGATCTAAATTAGTAAACTCATTCATAAGGCAAGACCAAGCGCGTTGCTCAATTTCTGCTTTAGAAAGATCTACCCTTCTAATAGAGATTTCAGTGCGATCCCTCAGCAAACACACTTCTCTAAAACCCTCAAAAAAACAATACTGCTCATCGATTTCGACGACTTCAAATAATAGTGTTCTATCTGAAGCGAACTCATTAACTTCAGCATCAATCCATTCGCAAAATATCTGATACGGTTTTATAGCACATTCATGCACTATCAAATTATCCTTTACGTTAATACTTTTGACATTTTTTCTTATTGCCTTCTTAGTGCGCTTCGCCATAATCAACGACCTATATGTCAGAGGCATATGCCACAAAAACCAATCACTTTCGATGGGGTAGACATGCTAAAATATATTTTGGTTGGTATCATATTACCACAATATAGTAGTGTCCATAAATATATCTATATTATTATTATACCTGTTATTTATAAATATTCTTATACATAAAAAAACCTGAAGCCCTTTAAAATAATGGGTTTCAGGTTTATAGAAATCAACGTTAATTTGGTCGGCGTCCTTGCCAAGGTTGGGGTTTCTACGTTTGAGCTGTGTTAGTTTAGGGGATAGTTACACTTTCACTCCAGCTAAATATAACCAGCCCTCAGCAGTCCAGATATAGGTAATGTCGCTGACCCATGCTTCGTTAGGACACTTAGCGTCAAACCTCTGATCTAAAACATTGTCATAGACCAGCTTGTTGTGGTTTGAGTCAGTAGTGACTTTAAAGCGCTTATGACGACGGCATTTGATGCCGTGTTCCTCTTTGATGCTTCTTACCATATACAGGCTAATGTTGTGGCCTTGTTTGCTTAGATGAGCATGCAATCGATCTACGCCATAACGTTCTTTCATTTCACTGTGAGCGGCTTTAACTAGTAGCTCGCACTGATTGCGGTGTACCTGCTGTTCGCTGATGTCACGACTTAGCCAATCGTAGTAGCTTGAGGGCTTAACGCTTAATACACGGCACATAGTAGTGGTGCTAAATATCTGACGATTGTCTTTGATAAAAGCGTACTTTACGGGCTGTTTTTCGCGAAGTACGCGGTCGCCTTTTTTAGAATCTCGCGCTCCTCTTCAGCCACTTTGAGCTGACGCTTGAGCTGCTTTATTTCTTGAAGAGCACTCATAAGGTCAGGATCATATTGCTCTGTGCCAACAAGCTTGCCTTGATTGGCTTTGTTATGCCAGTTTGATAGCGTTTGCATAGCAATACCTAACTGCTTTGCAGTAGCTGAGATATTGCCATTATTATCTGCTATCTTCTTGACAGCTTCAGCTTTAAATTCGTTACTGTAGGTTCTTAATTTCTTGGTCATGGTAAACTCCTATAATTGTGCTTAGTTTACCAAGTTTAGTTGTACGGTTTCTTCAGCATAGCTCACTGATAACTATATTACTATCCTCAAAAGTATTTTTAATATAACACTTGGGTATACCTATACTAATCTCACTAACCTCATATTTACTTCCAAGAGACTCCATATCTACTCGTATCTTTGAGCATAGTGCGAGGCATGGCGAACGTTATCTTTTTTGTGTGAGAACTTAAAGATTAACCGTTCACTATTTTTTTTGCCATCAATTTAGTACCAATTTCCAACACGCCCTGGTTGTATTAATTTTATAAAGATTTAATTATACCTTTTAAATACTTTAGTAAGTTAGGAATATCATTAAATATTAAACCGTTAGTTTCGTTATTTATTCCCATTAAAATTGGAGTGAATCCAAAATTTTTTGCTCCGTTATAATCTTTTTCTAAAGAATCTCCAATAAAATATACTGCTTTATAATTATTGATTTTTAATCTTTCTGCCACATAGATAAAAATTTCTTCTGAAGGCTTTCGAATACCGATATCGGAACTCGAAAATACCTGCTCTATGTAATTCCCGATACCTAGATGATCCAAATATATTTTCAAATTGGTTCCAGAAAAAATACTATTACTTAATATAAAAATTCTATAGTTATTTTCACTTAGGTACTTTAAAAGCTCAGGTACGCCGTTAATTATTTTTTCATTACGAAAAATATGAATAAAATTCAATTCAATTGAACTGAAATCATCATGGATTTTTATACCTAATTTACTCTCAAAAAAAGTTAGCTGATTAAAAAATGAGGCTTCCCTACTAGAATTTTTTCTATCTTCAAGATATTTAACCTTAAATAATTCAGAATTTTCTTTTAATTCTATAAATCTATTCTCAAAATATGTATTTGCCAACCATTTTAAAGCCTCATCATACTCATTTTTATTATTATCATTATTATCATTATTATCATTATTATCATTATTATCAATCAATGTGCCAAATAAATCGAATATTATGAATTTCATTTCATAGCCTTAAAATATATCCGTCAAGATAGTTGACCCATTCGTCATTAACATTACTGTAATCAGTCAAATTTAATGAGAATCCCGTACACGCAACAGTACCTGACTGGCTGATATAGAGAGTTATTCCTTTTGTAAGTGCAGTCTTTTCAAAAAAAGCAACTATTTTCTTTCTTATACTTTCTGGTCTGTGTATAGCTTCATAATAGTATCCCTTTTTCCATTCACTGAAAATATCTCTACATCTCATAGTGTCCGTAAGCTTTGCATATTCAGCTTCATTCTTTATTTGTATTCCGGGTTTCCCAAGAGCATTTGATATGGAAATATCGCTACCCTCTCCATTTATTCTATTATTGATAATAGTTGCAGTTTCTATGCATCGTTGTTCTGGGCTTGATAATATATTAACTTGTTTACCTAACAAATATAATGTTTCAGCGAACTCTAAACATTTATTTTTCCCCACAATTGACAAATCATAGCTATCGATATTTTTCTCGCCATGTCTTATGAAAATGCATATATTATCGCTATCCTGTAAATTACTTAAACTAATCATATTATATATTTCTATATTCTCTAATTAACGTTGAAAGAAGATGGCAACAAAGTAAATGTAAATCTTCAGAGATCTGCATATTATCAACGGGAACATGTAAATAATAATCAGAAAGTTCTTTTAGCTCCCCTCCATCAAAGCCAACCATGGATACTACAATATTTCCTTTATTTTTTGCATATTCAGCAGCTTTTATAACATTAGTTGAATTTCCGCTACCAGAAATTGTTATCAAAATATCTTTTTTATTCAGAATATATTTTAATTGATGTAAAAACACATCGTCATAAGAATAATCGTTAGAAATAGCCGTTATTGTTGATATATTATCAGCTAAACAAGTAGCCGGCATTAATTTTAAAGCTATTGAAAAAGCATCATTCAAATCCGTTTGAAAATGAGAAGCTGTAGATGCAGATCCACCATTTCCGCAAATATAAATTCTTCCTCCTACACAAGCAGCCTCAATTAAAATATCATAAATATTTGCAATCTCGTTGTGATTTATTATTTTGCAAGTTTGGATTACATTTTCTATGTAGTTACTGATAATCTCTTTTTTCATATAATGAAACCTAATTTAAAAAACACATTATGTCATGAAATAACTCTTTATAGTACGCACTTTGATAATGAGATGGAGAAGCGCCACCAAGTATTGGACTAAAAACATCACTTTTCCAGCTAGTGTTTCTCTTATCTATATAAACAGAATGTGGTATTTCTTCTAAAAAGACTTTATCGACTTCATCCCAATTCTTATTTGCATTTAAAATCCATTCCATCTTATCGCTCCATATATCTATTTGATTGGATTTCTCATTGATTTTGTATTTACTCTGCCTACCTCCAATCAAAATAACACTTTCTATGTCATATTTAATTAATAAATCATTAAAGTGTATTATACTTTTGCGATATAGCTCTAAATGCTGTTTCGTCCCTGGATATATGATTTCACAAGAGGAAAGTAGGCGTTTAAAAATTGACTCCGCTAGATACCTGTTATAAGTTAAAAACGAATTACTTCCATATTTTATGATTGGGCTAGTTGCATCTATATAGTTATCTACAACAACTAATTTAAAATTATTATCCTTGAATTGTTTATCAATATTTTTTTCAAATTCTATTGCAGTATATAAACCTGCATCTCCAGTTATTAAATCCTCGATCATAGAGAAATTATAATCGATAGCATCAGAAAAAATAGATATAAAGGAGTTATGAAATAAAGCTTTCTTTAAGTTAAAATATTTTTTATATGTCGGATTAAAATATTCGTCTGATTTAAATATATTTCTACTGAAGCATGAACCAATAGATAGAACATCTATTGGTAGTTTATTAATACTCTCAAGCTTTTTTTTATTTTTATACTGGATATTAACTTGATTATGCGTAAGCATTTTATCTTTTGGAGTATTAATAAAGAATAAAAAATCTTTTGTTGCAAGAATAGAAGTATTACCTGTATTTATTTCTTCGAATTCAGTTGAAAATTCATAGCTAATTCTTTTGGTTAGAGTAGCTAATGAAAGTTTAAAAGCTTCCATCGGAAAATTCTTAATAAATGAGTATAGTTCTTGAGTATCAATTATGATTCTTTCTTTTTCATTATCAGTATCTATACAAAGAACCTTGGGATTGTATTTATTCTTACTTTCTAGCCATGAATCTATTTCAATTTTTTCTGAATTATCAACTTTAAAAGAGATAATAACTGAATGTTTATCTATATAAATATCATTGATTAAAACCTTATTATCACTTTTCACTAATAACTCTCCAGCCATGTGAAACCACAGTGTTCAAATCGTTAATTGAGTATAAAGCTTTATCCACCAAACTCTCTTCACTATATTTTTCATATAACATATCATTCAATTTTTTCTTAGAAAAAACTTGATGGCACCTAGTACTTAAGCGAATTTCGTGTTTTTTAAGTAGTAACTCTATTCTATCCCAGTAGAAAATCATTTTTACAAATGAGTTTTTAAGATTTTTAATATATTCTTCTCCAAAAAGGAGTATGAGTTCATTACTATTAAAGACATCATCCATAGTCATCGAATATTGATCTAACCAGTTTACTTTTTTTCTTAAAAAAGAAATCATAATGTACATTGAAACTATTGTTTCTTTAAAAGCCTTTTTAAGTTCTGATATTTCAACTTCATTTCCAAATAAATACTTTTTAAAATCAAATTTATAGTTTAAAAAAATATTATGCTTATTTTCTAACTCTGCTAAATCATCAATAAAATTGTATCTTGTGGAATTCTCTATTATAAGAATAGAATACAAGCAATCAATGTTACACTCCAGTGTATATTTTTCTTTATAGCCATCGATTAGTGATTTGTAATCTCTTACATTTTTGATGCCCATTATATTTTCAATTAAAGCTTCAGGTCCACATCTGTATTCAATATATGCATGGCTAAATTTTAAAATATATAAATTATCTTCTTCAGTCAAATCATCATAGTCATGTATCATAGGGTAATGCTGAAATTTTCCATGAATATTATCTATTGAGTGTTCAAATACATAACAAATAGAATAGTTAATTAATACTTCTGCGCATTCAAAAGTATAAGTTTTATTTTCATCGTAGCAGAAAGTTAGGTCAACGTCACTTTCAATTCTATCAGTAAATTTAGTCAAACTACCGAATTCATAAATTATACAATTCTCTGGTAAAAAATTACGAAATTTTTTTATAATCTCCCTGATTACATCTTGCCTAAGTATCCGATATTTATCTCTAAACTCGATGTACTTATTTGAATCGTTATTCCAAGATGCAGAGTTAGTAATATTATAAATATCAAAGAGTATTTTTCTTTCTATATCAAAACTACTTTTTACAGAAGTAATAAAACCCATGTATTCTTTATAATTAATAATATTGGTGACATCAAAGACAAACATTAACTACGCCTTTTCAATAATAAAATTTTCAATTATCAATAAATCTATTTCACTTTCTAAAAAGCATTCTATTGCATCTTCTGGTGTATTAACTAAAGGCATACCACGACTATTAAATGAAGTATTGCACAATACTGGAACATCAGTTAATTCAAAAAAAGCACTAATTAGTCTATGATATTTTTGGTGCTCTTTACTGACTACTTGAGGTCGAGCAGTATTATCTACGTGGACTACTGCAGGAATATCTTTGCGTTTATCTTCTTTAACAATAGCAGCAACATTCATAAAGTATTTTGAATCTGCATTCCCTTCAAAAAAATTAGAATACTGTTCATGTAAAACACTTGGGGCTATTGGTCTCCACATCTCTCTCTCTTTAATTAAGTTTAATTTTATCAAACTACGTCTAGTTCTTGGATCTGCAAGTATACTGCGATATCCTAATGCTCTAGGCCCTGCCTCAAATCCATCTTGTATCCAACCAACAACTTTTCCTTCTGATATTTCTTTGGCAACAAAGTTGTATATTTCATTTTCATTCATCATAGAGCATTTAATTCTTTCTTTATACTTCTCTGCTGTCACTAAAATATCATTCTGTGAGTACGACATGCCCAATCCAGCCATTCTCAATGTATTCTTGACTCCTGATTTACCATATAACTGATGATAGACTTCTAACGCAGAACCAATTGCAGTTCCAGCATCTGACGGAAAAGGAGGGACGAATATATTTTCAAAAATACCAGATTTCTCAATTTTCCCATTTGCAGAACAATTAAGTGCAACGCCTCCAGCGAGAACTATATTATCCATATTTGTCACAGCTTTTAGCTCTCTTACAAAATCGATTAAGATATCCTCTAATGATTTTTGTGTAGATGCTGCAAAATTTGCATAACTCATTATCTCTTCAACATTTCCTGCTTCATATGGAAAACAATTTTCTTTGAAATATTCTTTAAACTGTTGTTTTCTCAATGAGAGAGAGTTGAAAATACTTTCATTCTCTATGTTTGGCAGAGTATCAAAGAGAAATCTCTTTCCAGATAATTTTAATGGCATCTTCATAGTAGGTTTACCATACGAAGCTAACCCCATAAACTTTCCTACTTCTCTATGTTTACCATATAATCCTGTGAATTCCGCTGCTCTATTGTAAAAAAAACCAAGTGAGTTTTGAATATTTATTTCTTCAAAAAAAGTAATTTCTCCATTTTTTGCAAACCCTAAAGAGGTTGAAGCATCTTCTCCACGATTGTCTACTACAAGAATAGCACATTCTGTAAAACCACTTACTCTATACGCACTAGAAGCATGTGCTAAATGATGTTTTATTATATGAATAGGGGGTAGGTTTTTTCCGAAAATTTCTGAAGGTAAAAACCAATCTATATTTTCAAAATCTTTATATTTATCTCGTTCCTCGTTAGACATTTCATAGATAGTATTTCTATACTTCCAATCCATTCCAACAGATATAGCGGAAATATCCTTGATAGAAATCCCCTCACTATTTAAACATGCTAAAGTAGCTTCGATGGGTGGTTCGCCAAGAGCCATTTTATTTCTACTTATTCTTTCTTGTTCAATATATTTTATTACTTCTCCGTTTTTAATAAGAGCAGCCGCAGAATCATGATTACCTATATTTAATCCTAGAATATATTTATTCATTTTTATTATTCCTACTTAACCTTCGATTAGTAAAAGTTAAACTCTAAATAGCTTAAAATATTATGAGTTGACCAATTAAAATACTTTTTAACATTTGCATTAGTAACATCTAGATCTAGCATGGCATATTCATCATCTAATTGTTCGGACATCTGATAAAAAACTAGCTCCCATATGCTTTTTTTTGACCAACGACTAAAATGTGTATGAACTACTCTGAATGCGCAAAAGCGTTTAGGTGGATCATGTCAAATATGGCTGTTTAGCGGTACAGGATAGCTTCTAAGAATAAGCGCTTGTCCTTTGCGGTAACACTAACATCACTACTTGGTTTACCTAGAAAAAAGTCTTTCATTTTTTCCCACTATTCATCACGTATAGGACATATCATTTGGCTATAATGTTTATCTTAGTTTTATTTATTAAACCCCACTCTCAACTTATTTTTCTAAGGTATTGGTTTACTTATTTTTTAATAATTTCAGTTAAAACAATTAGAATTTTAAATTCTATAAAAATCAAAAGCCTACGATAAGTTGAGATTGGCGTTTATTAAATTAAATTTTACAAAGGAAAACCACTAACTCTTAAACTATCAGGACTTACAGCTATTTCTATCGTGGGTGAATAACGAACATCTGTCTCAATCGTAGAGTCATATCTAGCACTTAGGTAATGAAATCTCTGATTAGTAGATCCACACCAATTACGAAGATTTTCTGGTAGATTTTTCATGTAAAGACCATCGACTAATACATCTGTATATTCTAGTAATTCTGTACTACCCTGAATTGGCTTTTTGCGTAGTAAGTCTAGCGTAAAACCTGTAAATATCATGACGCTTAGACCTATTTTTTGACATGCATGAGCTAATGCTGACAGCCCTTTAGCTTGTAGCATTGGTTCACCCCCTAATAAGGTAACACCTTCAATTTCGTAAGCTTTTACTGCTTTTTTAAGCATATCCATAATGTCATTAATGTTCACAATATTATTTTCTTGAAATGCTTGTAACTCTAGATTACAACATTCTGGACAATCAAAGTGGCAACCTTGAACCCATATAGCAGAGCGCTTACCTGGTCCTTCGTTTTCAGTACAATCTAAAAAATAAGCCATGTTAATTTTTGTCATGTATCCATCCTCTTTATATGTGACCCGACTATTTATTTGAGCATAAATTCAAAATGACAAAGATTACCGACTTGAATGACTTGAATCTCCCTATCTTGGAGACTTAAGCTATCTACACTGGACTCAACTAAAAATTCTGACAGAGGATTAATAAAGTATTCATCTATGGCATTGAGAATACCCCTACCTCCTTTACTACTGTCTGTTTGTCTACATAAAGCCGTTAACACCTTATCTTCATCAGTAAATTTTAATCCACTAATATTATACTTTTGTTTTAGTCTATCTATAATTGGCTCAAATTTTGCTCGAGCAATACTAATTTGAAAGTTGCTATCACTAATGAAATTAAAGGGTACGATATTGGATCCTATACGTCCTAGAAGCTCAGGTCTTTTTAACTCCTTATTGAAATGATTATTAACTGCGCTAATAAATGCTTTAGCCGATTCTTCTTCTGTTAAACCAGAGCCAATATCACTAGCCCCTATATTAGAAGTGAAAATAATGACAGACTCTGAAAACGATACCGTTTCTCCTTTACCATCAGTTAAACGACCATCTTCTAGTATTTGTAAAAACTTATCCAGTATCCTACCATGTGCTTTTTCAATCTCATCAAATAAGATAACTGAAAAAGGCTTGGCTTTGATTGCATTGGTAAGTTGTCCACCTTGTTCGTGACCGACGTAACCTGGAGGTGCTCCTACGAGTCTTTGATCAGAATGCTCATGATTAAATTCGGACATATCAAAGCGCAGACAAGCTGAGTCATCACCAAACATAAAGTGAGCTAATGCTTTTGCCAGTTCTGTTTTACCTACTCCTGTGGGACCGACAAAAAATAAAACACCTTTTGGTGTAGTCTGCTGGCTTGAGTGCTGTATACCAGATAAACCTGAATAAGCCTTAATAAGCATACTACGAACCTTCTGAATTGGAAGATTCTGTCCTTTTACGCGTTTGTTCAGCTCGTCAGCGCAGTGCAATAGTTTTTCTCTATCTAACTCTTCCCAAGGACTGATTTTCTCTCCATATTTATATAGATTGATTAGCTTATCAGCAGATAGCGGGTTATCTTGCGCTCTCGACAATGATGCCATCTGTAAACAATCGCGGTAAGTAAAATCGTCTTGTGAATCAACAAAATCAATAAACTTTCTATTTCCTAGAGAGAGGGCAGGTAATAAATCGTACATATCTAGACATCCTTCAAGAAACACCTGTCTCTCATTACGACTAGGACGCTGTAAATGAACCTGACCAAAAACAGGATTATCTACAGTTAGTTTTGTGGGCAGACTACCTGGATGTCGACATACAAAAACAATGATATTATTTTTTATCTTAAGCTCAACTGTATTTTGCGGAACAGGAGCATCTCGTAGTGCTTTCGCTAATAAAAGAAGTTGGGCTCGTTCGGCATCTGATAGATTACGATTATCACCAAAAATAAAGTGCGAATAATCTAAGACGAAGGCACAGGGCTTTTCTATCTTTTGCGGGGCTATCATATGATGATAAATCAAAGAAAGAAAATCTTCAGTATTAATTGCTTGAGGTATAGAGAAAGTTGGGCTGTCAACTGAATTCGTTTCCCCCATATCGTAAGCTTGGTAACCCGTCTCCTCAGCGCTGCTTTTAGACTCTGGACCTCCGATAGTCGAAGGTTGTACTAAATCTTGCAACTCTTTATCGTCTACATTGTGCACGCCACTGACTTGATCCCACTGTATAACACGATAGCCTTGACGAGCTAACTCTTTCGTTAAAATCTGCGGTACAGTCTGACACTTATCATAAACTGGATATACGTCATTGGTGTTACCTGCCAATATTACTGCCTTTCTTATAGCAACTTCTCGTCTAAACCCTTCTAACCAACTGGGTTGATTGATCTTCATTCTATACTTCCTGTTCATTATTATTAGGATTATCTATACTACGTGCGCTACGCAAATTTCGGTCAGGGTTTTCCCAAATCACCTTTTTATCTGATAACTCAATACCGTAAATATCCTGTAACTTTGGTAATATTTTTTCGATATCGTCCTTACAAGCCATTCCTTCATAGTTTTCAAACTTATAGCTAAAAGAACCATCTAAACTAACAGTGAACTTACTTTGACGCCCTGATATACGCTTTGCTTGTATCACCACCTCATCTCGTTGATTATCTTTAAATAGCTTTGGATTATCCACTTGAAAACCTTGTTGGCGTAGACTATCAATAATACCTTTAACCGTAATTTGACGACAACGCTCATCTGTAACTACTTCGTCAGCTTCAGAAACCTGAGCATTAATGCTACTTTGTAAGTCCTCGGTAGACAGCATTTCTCCTTTATCCAAAAAGTCACGGCTGTCCTGTAAGCTATTTAAAATAGTCTGTAATTTTTCAGGATTTTGATTAAGGTCTGTCTTTAGTTGTTCTTGATAGGCATTCAACACTTCTATTTGGGTGTCCTGTAAAGAAGTTTCTTGTTGTTTATTCTTCCATTCTTGTGCTAAAACATTAGCACGTTGCTTGATATCACTTATTCTTAAGTTAAGTTCATCTTCAGATAAATCTATATATTCAGACTCTAGTTTTATTAAATCATTAAAAGCAAAATCACGTTCAATGGGATCGTTGAAAGTAGTTTTTAGAGACCGCCATAATTTTTCACTTTGCTCATTTTTTTTCTGTAATCTCTCTTCTTCATGACGACGTTCTAACTCTAACTGTTTAGACAAGCGGGTCTTGGCTGTATTTGCTAACCGCCTGAGACCATACACTTCATTTCCAAGAGCAATACTCATTTCTCGAGCTTCTTCAGGATTATTACATATCAACAATTTAAGTTTATCTAATTCTTGAGTGAGCTGTGCGAACTCCGTTGGAATTACCTGGTCTATACCCTGAAAACACATGTCTGACATTACTTCCATATATCGCTGATAGAACTCGCGAGTTTTACTTTGCACACGGTTTAGGTACTCTTGACGTTGCTGACGCTGACGATATTTATAATTATGGATAGCGCTCATTATAAGGCTCCTTCTAGCACAGGCTTATATTATTAGATACTTTCAATAACTTGTGTTTTGGGTTCTAGATCGTTTTTAAATTCAAAAACTGTTAGTGTTGGTATGCCTAACCCTCTGGATTTATTTATCAAGGCTTTGTCCTGAGTAAGTAAAATAGGATTATAGTCTTCATAGTTTAGAGCCGAAGCTAGAATGAAATTGTCGGGTTTGTCTGATTCATAAGCTGAAGTTAGCTTACTTAAGTCAGCTTCAATGGTTAATATATTGTTTTTCTTATTCTCTGTTATGCAACTTATTGCTTTCCTTGCTTTTGTGGCTACCTTTTCATCATTCTTTGTCTTTAAATTATCAAGTTCTTCGTGCACTTTTTCAGGAATAAGTAGTACCTCTCCTTTTTTTAGCTTATTAGGTAAGTTAGGGAAATCTATTAAAAAACAGCTATCTGCGACAAAAACCTTAGATGCTGTATCAATTAGAAAGTCAGGTTTAAGTATTGCATCTAAATAACGCTTTGTAGAAGTATTTATACGAATAATAAGAGGTTGCTCTGTAGCGTTGTCATTCTCAGATAAAGGGTAAGTTGTAATTTGCTCAATCATTTTATTATAATGCCGCTGAAAATTTTTGAGTTTACTTTGATACTGATTACTCTCAGACGAGTTATAAAGCTTGCTAGTTAACGCACTAGTATCTTGCGTATTATCAATAAATTTAAGCCAATTATCTCCTAGAGCTTTTTCCAACTCTTTTACAGCCTCATCCAAGTTATTCAATGCCCTACCTATCGGTATATCGCTTAACACTCTAAAGTATTCATCTTGCCCACAACTATACTGCCAAGTGCTTATTAACTCTGCATGAAGCCAAACTGAGTTAGATTCAATATTACCGAATGGACTTATCAATTTTGTATAGTCGTTTAATTGTTTATAATTTTCAGGGAGTTGACTATTCGTTTGCAACCACTCTACAAATAGCTGTTTAATTTTTTTATCTTGTGGGTTAATCAATTTAGCTACTTCAACTGCTTCCTTTAGACCCTCAAACGATAAAGGCAGACTACCGCTAATACTTCGATAGAAATAGGCAAATAAGTCAGGTACAAGTTCAAGGTCTACCACATCTTTCTTATTATTTTTTGAAAGCCAAGTATAGCGTTGTTGTAATCGCTTAATATCTTCCTTAAGTGTCAACCCATAAGGCTGTGATAATAGCCATTCACGCCATAACTGTGTTGCTGGAACCCAAAATACTCGTAACCTTTGCCATGACTCTTTATCGGTAATATCTGTTTCTAAGCTATTTAGTTTTTCTATTAGGTCATCAAATAGAGTATCGCCGTTACTAAGACTGCGCTCCCCTATCATTTGCAAGGTATATACCTGCTTACTTTTATCTTGTAATTGCACATCGTTAACAGACAGTTGAGTCAATTCGTTATTCAATAGGTTTCCTTCCAACCATTGTATCCCTCGCGGTAACTTAAATTCAGGTAGGTTTAACTCAGCATGGCATTTATCCCAATTCAACTCTATAGATTCTTCCTGAGAGCATTTAATAGTTAAGCCAATAGAATCGTTCGGTAAGTTCAGCTTTAACTGCCTAATATCATTGTACAAAATCACCTGACTATCTTTACTCAATTTTTGACTCGAAGCAACAGCGTTGTATAAGGGGCTTATCTTCGTTTGTTTTGCAATAAAACTTAATGCATCCTTACCTTGTAGAGGCTGATAGTTATTTTCACTAATATCTACTAACTGATGAAGCTGATCGTAATCACCCGAAGTTATATTCAAAAATGCTTTTGGTTCTGCTTGTAGGCCTTGACCATTGCACTGGTTGATAACTTGCTTCATCAACTCCTGGTAATCCTCGACATCTAATTCATTAAGAAGATCATTCAAGCCTTTGTTTAAACTGGATAATGATAAATAGTCTTTATCAAATATCAAATCTACTGAAGTATCAGAATAAAGAATTTGGCGCGTGTCTTTGAGCTCACTACATTCAGTGATTTCACTCGTTTTATGTAGCCATGGATAATTTTTAGGAATCAGCCTATCCCTAATAAGGTTCTCAGGGAAAAAGTTACCGATTAACTTTTCAGAGAGAGTTGGTATAATATGGCTATCTCTTGCCTCCGCGGTTATATCAGGTGATAGCTTCTTCGTAACACTACAATATTTAAAATTAGCTATATTAGCTTTAGGCTCCGCAGGAAGCTCGTTGTTTTTAATAAAATAATGTGTGTTTGGATGGTCATTGAGTTTAATATCTCCAAGAGCCACTCTATTTAAGTCATCAAAACTGCCCTCTAGAATTTGTAAATTCGTGAGATTTTTTAACACAGATAACATGACTTCATTTGCATTAGGAATTTTAAAAATTTGAGTAAATATTGTTGCAACCGACATATCATTATATTGTTGGGGTAGATTCTCCTGCCCCAGCTTTAAGATTAACCGTTCTAAGACTGTTGGCTTCCGCGGAGTCGTATGAGATATCTTTGCACTGACTTGTAATACAGGTACAGCCAGCTTAAAAGTGTTTATTTTTTTCATTCGTAATTAAGCACTATTGAACGACCTAGTGCTTTATCTCCTATTATTAACTGTAAAACGCTTCTAAGAAGCAGTGCGGTTAGAATTTTCTTTCTGACTACTGTTTTTTACGTTTGAATGGTCGCTGAGACTTTTGTGCCTCATTATCTTTATTCAGCTTATTAATTGATTTTTCATCATGTTCCAGACTCAATAAAACATCACTTTCGAATATAGCATTATTACGTGATAACTGCGCGATGATGTCTTTATATATGTACCGTTTATTGTCACCGGGACGATCTAGGTTGGGCAACCTTACTTCATAATCCACAAACATATTTCGAGCGCCAAAAATCATTAATATCTCACGAGCGCGGGACAATGCAACATTAATTCTTTCAAACTGAGCAACGTAAGCGCTACTGCCACTGCGACCTGACGATGTGTTTCTTACCATGCTCACCATTATGATATCTTCTTCTTTACCTTGGAACTGATCGACTGTATTTATATCAATCTCAAGATATTGCAGTTGTTTGCGTAATGGTCGAATCGCATTTCGTAAATCTCTTACTTGACGGCCATAAAAAGATATAATTCCTACTCTCTTTTTTCGCTTAATTTCCTTCAACTTATTTCTTAGCGTCTGTAGGGTCTGTATGTGTTGCTCTACTTCAGAAGGAGCTGGATCTAATTTAGTTATTCTCTGTATTTCATTCTCAAAATAGAACTGTGTCTGTGGTTGCGCTTCATTGATTCTTATCAAAGCCTTTATTATTAATTCAACCTCTAAAGGATTAGTTTTGCTAGTTCCTGCCTGTTGTTCATAAAAAGGTTGACCACTTGGCAGGCTACTGCTGTCGATCCAGTATGCATGACAATTAGGTCGTACAAAATCAAGACTCTTATGAGTAGCTGAAGGAAAGTTCAACCCATGCGCGCGTTCATTGTTTGGGTCTGACAATCCACATTTTAGGCGATTTTCATAAAACACATTAATCAAATCCATGATTTGAGGATGCATTCGATATTGTGTGAAAAGCGAGCTTTTTATACTTTCATCTGCTTCCTCAAAGTGCTGTTTGAATAACGATGCTGTTACCATATTTTCATATTTCTTGAGATTCTCTTTATTTAAGAGAGACTCTTCTCCTTCTTCTTCTGCCTTAATCATTGCTTCTTCCCAACTGTCATCGTGGCGTTCTTGAAATACAGGGGGTAACTGACGATGGTCTCCTACTAATATAACCCTCCTAGCACGCATAATTGGAGATAGTAATTCAGGTGGGGTAGCTTTGCTTACCTCATCAATAATAACTGTATCAAAAGACTCTATACCGATATCGCTTAGCGTTCTGTCTCTTTCATTGCAGGTAATAGCTATGACATTACTTTGAGCGATAAAGTCGTCTAAATAGTACTCATTATCTGCATTTAAGTCCTCAGACAATAGATCATTGCGCCAGTCCTCTAATATTGGTTGCCATACCTGCCTAAAGTTATCGTTGTTAAGGCGGCTTTGACATTCAACCTCGAGTTGTTCTAGTTGAGCTATAGTTACTTCTATATTAGCAAGATTTATTGGCAGATTACTTTCTTTATTTCTAGCTTCACTGAAGATTTGGTTTAGCCTTGTTAGAGTAATATCTAGTCGCTCTTGCCATTGATTCATTTGATACGTTATTTGTTCTAATTCCACCTCAATTTTGGATAGACTATCCTCACTTGGTTTTATTGGTTTATTTTTAACTATAGTTGCTAATTCATCTTCAAGACTAGAAGCGATTAAAGGACGTTCTTTTTTTAATACATCTAAAGCCTTAATTAATAACACTAACTCTCGTTCAATGTCACTCCCATGACTGTTTGGCTGTAACAGAATAGACCCGTCAGTGACTAGCTTTTTATAAACTTTAGCATCTAGACCGCCTTTATCCTGTTCTAACTCTCTTATCTTTTTAGCTTTGGCACGCCACTCATCAAGAATACTTGTATGTCCGTCTTGTAATAGTGAAGTTAAATGCCTCTGTTCTTCTTTAAGCTGAGACAGTTCTAAAGCGGTCTTCGTATCTTGCAAGGAACCTGTCCTTCTTAGCTTATCTAGATCATCCATAATCTGTTTGTGATAGAGTAAAGCATCTGCACTATTTATTAACCACCGTTTATAATATTCCCTACGGACTTCTTGCGGATCACTTACTCTAAAGATAGGTAAGTTTAATACTAATCCCTGTTGTCTTAAATCATAAATTAAAGTGTCTATTTGATTTTGCCAAGCTTCAGAAATATTTTCTATAATTTTACACTTTATCCAATCCTCATTTTTTAATGATTCAAGAGTCTGCTTAGCTATTTCATATTGTGCTTGTAAGCTATGATAAAAATTTACATCATTCTCTAGCTTAGCTTTTAGCTTGTTGAATTGGTTTTTCTTAACTAATTGCTGACTTTTCAAACCCTCTATTTCGCTTTTATCTCTTAACACGTCGCTATGTAACCCAGACAACTTATCAATGTATAGGCGACTATCGCGCGCTCTGCTTTCTAACTTAGCCCAAATATCTAAACTATCATTGTGAACTTGCTCACTTATGCTATGATAAAAACGTTTAATAATTTCAGGCTTTGTAAACTCTTTTCCACCTACTGATATTTTGTTGTCTCTGCCTAGTCTTAGTGCTCTAACGTTTGGGTCTTTCGGTAAGCGCTCCAATGCGTTGTCCACAGCTAAATGCGCTTGAGACACTAACAGGACGCGTTCTCCTTTAAGTACTAATTGATATATGGCTTCAGCTATGACAGTCGTTTTACCTGTGCCAGGTGGTCCTTGCACCATACAGATATCTGGTGCTGATAACATTTTATTAACACAATCTGTTTGATGCTCATTTAAATTTTGATTTAATATATTTCTTTTATCAATAGTTCTAATTTCTTCAGGGATCCGTGCTTGTTTAATATCAAAGATAAAAGCCGATAACATTGGGTTGTAACCCGACTGCTTTTCTAGCTTATCAAGCGCTTGTGCATGACGATTGACTTGAGCCTTATCCCCTGCTGTTGAGACAGCAATAAAGCCCGCATTAAAAAATTTCTTATCTATCCACTCTATAGCCTCTTCTTGAGGAAGTTGTTGTTTATCTAAATACTCTTTGTCATCATCAGATAAATCAAAAGTAATCATCGAAAACTTAGGGTTCTTAAAACCTATTTTAGCGGATTGTTCAAAAAATGTAGTAGCTTCCTCTTTAGTAAGTAATTCAGCATCCTTTAGATCACCTAGACTTATATCATTAATCCATTTGCCTCTAGGTCTTTCAATAGGTGGGCTAAAATTCAATTCATTATCAGATACTTCAACAGGAAAACAGCTTAACTGTTTCTTTTTTAAACGATTGATAATAGTATCACCTTGTTCATGACAAACTATAAATTTGATTTGTTGTTCTTCGATATTCGGACGATAGTATAAATAACGAATACCAAGCTCTTGGTGCTTGATAACTTGTTTTTTAAAATTGATATAGCCACGCCATGATTCAAGTCTATCTTTAGTTTCTATAGAAATTTTTGGCAACGCTTGTAGCCAGCTTTTACTAATAACATTATTATTTTTTGCTTCCCAAGCAGGCTTATTTAACGCAAGCTCGCACTGAATTTCACGTTCAAATGGCAAAAGAGCTGTGTCACTAACTATTTTAACATCGCGTATGTTTAGATTAGGGTCGCTACTATGCCGCTCATTTACTTCGGCAATTAAAGCTATGGTTAAGCCAATAGGCATCTCTTGCTGTAAGCGGGGTCCAACAGGCAATCTAATCATCACGCGCCAATAATTAGGACTTAAGCTAAGATTAGATATATAAAAATTTAAAGGAAGCTTTTCTGAGAAGTAATTACGCATAACATAGTCTAGCAATTCCTCTGAAGAAGCTTGACTTGACCATTTTGTAAACAACGAACCGCTATGCTCACGTAATAGTTTTTTTAATAAAGTTTCTAGCCCATCTTTACGACGACCTTGTTTGTTCGTATAATCCTCTCGTGAACCTTCAAAATCAAGGTATAGGTTTTTTAATACTGGCTGGGCTATATCAGTCAATTGTGTTTCCTTATCATGAAGATGTAGAGAAGTTCTTAGAATTGATATTAAAAAAAGGGCTTTGATTATATCAAAAACTATGCTAATTAAAACTTGAACGACTCTATTGCTTGGTTGGTCACTGAAATGATTATATCAGTGTTCGTACAACTAAATATTTGAGTATCCTCTGACTCCATCTGTTCTCAAAATTTGCGATCCTTATAACGGTACTTGCTATCCGTCCATATATATTGTACTAGAAATTTATTTATTAGTTAGAGATAGAGCTCATCATAATTCAAACTAATAAAGTTCATAAGCTATTTTATAAAAAATAATATAAGTATTTGAATTAATTATTTATATACCTAAATTTAGGTATTCATAAGTTAAATAAAATTACACAGAAAAATTCTCTAAGCCCTTTACGGAATCCCAAAAAATAATGCTTTTCTTCTGTAAATTCTTTAAGATACATATGCTTTAATCCAAAAATATATTAAAGCACTTAATTACGGACAAAAATAGATAAATACTTTTGTCAATATCATCACTATTTTGGCTAACTTAAGTTTAAGGAATAAAATTATGACTACTCAGCAGTGTGATTGGTGTTCAGGTAAAGGCGAAGTAGAATGTGACTGCACAGGAGGTATGGGTAAGTCACAAGCAGATGATGGGTGCCCAATGTGCGGTGGTACAGCCCGAGCAAACTGTACGGAGTGTGAAGGGACTGGAAAGGTAGAAGATCTTGACTATTAGATAGCGAAAAGTAGAAACTATCTAACTTTAGAACCAATACAACACTTACTAAAAAGTTAACCCTCCGATATAGTCGCGGCGATTCAGACTCTTGAAACTAAGCTACTTGAGACATCTACATCGTAGAGCTCTTTAATGGTTTCGACAATCTCAGTCGTCGTTTGACCTTTGGCGTAAAAAAATATGATTTTATCATCAAGGCCAGTAATGCGAGTTTGATGTTTGCTGACGAGTACAAGCTTAAAGCTGCCACCGCGATATTCTACCTATAAGTAGTTAATAAAACCGAAAGCTCATTACATATACAGAATCTTTTAAACTTTTGATCTTATGCGAGTTTACATAATATTTTTAAATTTCCAAGCTGATTGGAGAGTCTAAACTTTTATCTACCATATGTTAAATTGACCCCTGCCGTCAATCTCGTAACCCTAAACTTGGGAGATTTTATTTATGCAGCTTAACAATAATAATCAAACCACACTTGTCTTGGCGATTTATAGGCTAATTCATTCTTCGATACGTCACAAAAGCTCTCTATGGGTGAGTTGTGGAAACAATTGTGAGCTATGCTGAAGAAACCGTAGAGATAAACTTAGGAGATATCAATCAGTCAAACTATCAACAATCAGCAAAAAGTGCAGAACATAACTCATTAAAGCCGAAGACAATTTTGATTTACCCTTCTGCTTAAGCGGACTAATAACCGTTAGTGCATATCCGTTGTATGTACCTAAACTAGTAACCTTACCTTCAAAACCAGGGGCTTTTTTCCCGAACTCTTCTATACGCCTAAGCTGAGCAGCTTTATTGACAACAGGGCGATACGTCTTTTTATTCTTCTCGTTGGTGTAGGACTCGGATTCAATACAGCTGATATTTACCCGCCAATGCTGGCTTGGTAGAATCTGGCACATGGTATCTAAGTATTTATAAAAATTCTTTTTTTGTTTAAAGGTAAAACGAATCTCACTTTTTGAGGTATTGGTTTTTTCGTAGAATAATTTAAGAATGTGTTTAATCTCATGCCTACTCGCTTTGGATTTATAAAGCGTCTCAAGATTGTCAAAACATTGATACACAAGCGCTTGCTCTTCATGATAATGCAGCGGTGTTGGTGCGATTAAAATATGATTGGAGCGTTGTTTACGTCTTTTAGATATGAGCTTATGATTAAGTGTTCCATCTTCATTTTTCACCAAGCTCAACGCGCGTTCATAAATCATCAACGCATCATCGTACATAAAGTTTAAACTACTGGCCGCACCTAGCATTTGGCCATCCTCAATGTCCCATAGAAGCTTTTCTATCATTTCACGGCTATATCTACCAAACATTGCTGAATACTGCTTTTTATCAATAACAATAGGACCACTACTTAACAGAGATGTCTTCACCTTATCAGCAAAAATTAACTTTTCACAATCAACCTTACGATTCACGTATTGCCTAATATTACTGAGATTGACAGCGTTATCTCTACTCTCTAAGGCATATTTATTGTGCTGCTTTAGGTCCATACGACTAGTACCAATCAACTTATTCACAACATCTAAAGGCAGGGTCAATTTAGCCTGCTGCAATTGATGACTTGCGATAATATCAGCGGTATGAATATATGAGCTAAAAGTCGTAATGAGGTTGGCATGACCTGCAAACTCCATTAGCGCATCCCAGTGATTTGTTGAAACGCTGCGCACTTTACCTAAAAAATGAGTTTTAATATCATGGATTTTTATCTCATCATAATCTGTGAATTGCATGACAAGCATTGGGTTACACCTGATTATAAGCGCCATATTCGATATCGCATTATGACGAAAGCTATGTAGGGTAAGATCGTGATAAGCCGTATTTTCTAATATGCGTTTTATTGGCTGCTCAATACTATAACGAGACAATGGAGTGGACTGATACGCTAAAGTAAATAAATAGCGAGAAGACTGACCCTCTTTTAGATGAAAGAACCTTTTAAAATCTTCTAGCTCTTCTGGCAAAAGCAATACTGATAAATAAATTCGCCGCGTACCATCATCTGATTTCAAATCACGATGAGCGTTAGAGCGAACAATGAGGTTGTACTCCATAAAACCTTGATTGTCATATTCGATATCTTTAACCTGCAACCCTAATATTTCACTGATACGCATGCCGGTACGGTATAACAGTATTATCACGATGCTAAGCGCTTGTTTATAGTATTCACTCAGCGTCTCTTGCTCAGCGATACAACTAAGAATAGCGTGATAAACCTGATTAGGTATGAGATAACTAGACACTATTTGCGGATCGCCGCCGCCTCTGATGTCGATATCAGGCGCTTGGTAATGCTTCTTTAAAGAATGATGCAGTGAGCAAATAACCGTCTTGGTAAACCCTAGTTTATTTGGATTCTTCTCGGCAATAATTTCGTTGTATATATAGTGATAGTCATGTTTTGAGGAGTGTGAAAAATCAGCTGTACGAGTCCCTGCGATAAAGCCATTACCGATCTCAGACAAATATCGCTTCAAGGTATTGATTTTATTACCACTGGTGAGCAGATCAAGCATCCATCTCACCAGTCGTTCTTGGTTGGGATATAGATTTTGAGTCAATAAGTTTATTAGCTGTGGTTGCGCCTGCTTTTTATCGCCATTGAGTATGGTTCGTATTTCTTTAACTGCATCAGACCTAAAGCGTGCGACTTTGATAGTATCAAGTGAGTCCTCAGTGCTATTGCTAGATTCAATCACTAATTTACTGACGTGTTCATCTGATAGAACCGCACTGGGTGTTTTAATACCCTGAAAATATCTAAGCCATTGCGATGTTGATATTGAGGTTTGTTTTTGCTGACCTGTTAGCACCTGGACCAATTGAACGTCTAAATATACTTCTGGTAGCGTTTGCCAATAGATTGCAATATGTCGTAAGTAGCTAGGGCGTGTCATCAATTAGCACAGTTATTTTAGAATAAGCTATAGTAACTCTATATTTAGCAATCTGAGTAAAACCCTCATGACAAGACGCCATGCCCTACGAGATGACCAATGGGCGAGAATTAAAGACATTCTGCCAGGTCAACCAAATGACGTTGGTGTTACTGCAAAGGATAACCGATTATTTGTAGAAGCCGTCTTGTACCGCTATAAAACAGGCATACCTTGGCGTGACCTACCTGAGCGTTTTGGCGACTTTAGAGTGATTCATACTCGTTTTAGCCGTTGGTCACAAAAAGGCGTATGGGAACAGGTTTTTAATCAGTTGTCTGAGCAATCCGATGATGAATATGCCATGCTAGATGCCACTATTGTTAAAGCCCATCAGCATAGTGCTGGAAAAAAAGGGATCAAGCCATCGGTCGCAGTAAAGGTGGACTGACGACCAAAATACATACTCGTACAGATGCGCTAGGCAATCCTACAGGCTTTTATTTGACGGGTGGCGGCGCTCATGACTTGCAGGGGTCAGACGTGTTATTAGATGTCAGTATTAGCCAAACCTGGCTTGCCGATAGAGCTTATGATGCTGATGCCCGTGTCATTGAACCGATTAAAGCCGTACAAGGCAACGCAGTTATACCGTCTAAGTGTCATCGGTTGCAGCCAAGAGACTTTGACAAAGAGCTCTATGAAGCACGGCATTTAATTGAGAACTTCTTTGCCAAGATTAAGCAGTATCGTGCGATTGCTACTCGCTATGATAAGTTAGCCCGTCATTTCTTGAGTGCTATTTATCTGGTTTCTTGTGTCATTTGGCTTAATTGATGACACGCCCTAGATCTATTGATGGACTTAACCGTGAATTTCTCTCCAATAAACTCCCCTAGCCTTTTTATCACTTGATGGTATTTAGGAAATTCGTTTTGTGCTTGATGCTGGCGTTGTAGTTTGAGCAGCCATAAGCGACTGATATCATCTATGATGATCAGGCGTGTGTGATACACTTCATCTAAATCGTTTTCTATAGTAACAAGCTCATTGCCATAGTCGGATGATAGTAGCCTGATCGGCATGACCATCATGTCATCAGACATCTGATAAATAGGCTTTTTTTGTTCTAGATAGTTATAAATCTCTTTAAGCATCTTCTCATCGTTATATCCTGCAAAACTAATGAGCGAGAATAAAAACCAGCTGACGCTCTCAAGTAATGAAAAGGTATTCTTTTGCTGCCATCTATCAAACGCTTGTGCGACAATACTCTGAGCTTTTGATAAATATAAAAACGTATCAAAATCATTGATATTTTTTGGACGCTGTGGACGTACAGCAATGATGGGCTTTGGTAATAACGGCAGGTGTCTTTTTTTACGCGCTTCATTAATGTTATCGAAAAAACGCTTGCGCTCGAATAGTGCAAACGGGATAAGATGCGCTGAAACGCTCTTTTCGATGTCATCATAAAGTGCTTCATATAAACCGTTTATCTGCTCGTCTGTGATTAACTCTGGCGACTGATGCTCTTTAATAAAAGCATTCCAAGCGCGTTGGCACATCTCTTTTGTATGCTGTAATGCCTGCTTACGCTTATCCTGCGCTTTTGCTGAGCGCCTCAAATGACCATGTAAAGTCTCTAACTGTGTCATAAAGTCACCTGCTGTAATTCAAGTTCTTCTGCCAGCTGCTGATAAGATTTTTTAGCGGCTACTATATGACCTATAGACAGTGCTGAACTTTTTCTCCACGCCTCTTGCCCCATCATTTCATGACCAAAAATAGCCAAAATGACTGCTTCAGCTACTCCCTGCTCATGTAAAAACTTTTGTCCCACATGGCGTGTCCAATCTGGCTTAAAGCGAAAATGACTATCTAATTCTTTGATAATAATAGCCGGCCTGAGCGCATGAAACTCGCCTTTTTTATCTATAAAATTTAGTAGCGGTCGCTGGTAATCAAAGATTTTATTCACTTCAGCGCTGATGTTACGATCTAAGCGTCCATAGCGCTTATCAAAGCTTTTTAGATATCGTAAGAAATTTTGCATGGCGTCATGCAAAAATGAACAAATAGGCACTAAGCGCTGACTGTTAGCGGTCGTCCGCTCCTCCTTATCAGAAATCCAAATAATGCCTGCCTCAAGGTTGATCTGGTTGAGATAACCTGGTGCGCCTTCTACCGCTCTTATTGAAGTTAGTAAAAGAGAGATATGCCATAACCATAAATTATAAAAATTGAATTTCTCTCTATAGTCATGAGCAGTTACTACTTTTTGCTGTAAGTGGCTCATGAATAGACTTACTATCGGATAGTCAGGGCTGTTTTGGCTACCTATAGCGTCATCACTGAGCACTACCTTGGACAAATAATCGACAATGCTGGATTTGTTTTTATGACAGCGAGCGGTGAGGATCTTAATCGCATCGTGGTAGACTTCTTTTATCACCTTAATCTCATGAGAGCTATACCAAGTATCTGCTCTCTTTCTACTATTGCGTGAGGTGATGATAGTGGCCAACTGCGTGCTGCTGACTTCATAGATAAGGATGGTGTATAGTGACTTTTCAATCCTGCCCAAGCTAATTAACGGTAGCTGTAGCGTTGCTCGTAGATCAGCAATGACTTCATTGATCAATACTGAATCTGGGTATCCTTTATAGGTTAAAAATACTCCCAATGGCTCAGGTAATGGGAGTTTGAACTGCGTCAATCGGTTAGCAATAACTGACTCTACCCCTTCTGTTCTAATACGTAGCGGTGTAATATCTAAGTTAATAATAAACTCATACTTTGCTTTACGAACACCAATATCAGTGATTTTTTTATGAGTATTATTGATATCTTCAGCTAATCTTGCAACTGAATGACCGGTGTATAAAGAAAGCAATAAATAGACGATCGCTCGTTTCTTGTCCCTATCGCCTTCACCGTCACTATAATCATCAAACCATTGCCACAGCTTAGAGGCTATGTTTTGAATAGCAATGAGCGATAACTGACGAATATTGTTGCTTACAAACCGCTCATTTTTATTAGCATGAGAATATTTTGCCTGTGTTCTTCGATAAATCTGAGCGTATGAGAACTTTTCAGTATCTTTTAACTTTGTTTGCTCGAGATGAAAGAAATCTGGTACGGGATTATCTAACCGCTCACGATAAATATCGTTATCATTTTTTGCTTGCTCAAAACTTGTGACTGATATCAACTCATCAGTATCATCATCCACGTCTGTGTGCCTGACATATTGAATACTTGGCTCATCAATTTTGCCCTTTTTGGTGTGTTTTCTACTGGAAGAAGTGCGCGTTATGCTATCTCTATCATTAAACGCAAAATCAATAGTTCGATACATCTTGATAAATGATCTGAGATTAGGATCATTCTTACTTTCAAGTTCTACTCGATAACGTTCAAACCTCTCATAGGTAGTCTGTAAGCTACCAGCTTGTAGCGTCGAGTAACAGTACCGCCAAATACTGTGATTATTACTTACCGGATTCATCCATTTTCTAGCTTCAGCAGTAGTCTCACTAATGCGGTTAGGTAATTCATTTTGAGAAAAATAGATAAGTAGATGACATAATTTTGCAACCCACAGCCATTCCTTACTTGGAATATTGATATCAAGATTTGGTAGATGATAGGTACTGGCGATAAATGCTCGAGTTAGATTTTCGGGCTTAGTCAACTTACCTCTATAAGAGTCGTATATTTCTTTGAGATATGTTGGAGTCAAAGGTTTTGACTGTTCCACCACTATGTTGATGTCCATAAATTCTCTTGGCACTAAACTGGCTACAGTTATGAGAAAGTTACGAATATCGGCGGTATAGATGTCCTCAGTATCTGGTATCAGCATCTCTACGTTAGTTATTATTGTCATAGCGAACCTCAGCAATTAGCTCAGAGAAAGTTGGTATCTTAGTGTGCTGCTGATTGCGATATAGACCTATCTGGTAATCGTAGTGATGACGCTTGAGGTCTTTAATATCTAAAATTTGCTGTATGCTCAGAGGTTTATTAAATAGTTCTTGTTGCACCCGAGCAGGCATACTATTTTTTATAGCCGCAAAAAATTTTGGGTTAATAGTGAGCTATGCTGAAGAAACCGTACAAGTAAACTTGGTAAACTAACGACTCAACGAGGAGTTCACCATGACCAAGAAAGTTAGAACTTACAGCACAGAATTTAAAGCAGAAGCTGTCAAGAAGATAGCGGATAATAATGGCAATATTTCAGCGACTGCAAAGCAGCTCGGGATCGCCATGCAAACCTTATCAAACTGGCAGAATAAAGCCAATCAGGGCAAGCTTGTGGGCACTGAACAATACGACCCTGATCTTATGAGCGCCCTTGAAGAAGTAAAACGGCTAAAGCGGCAGCTTAAAGTTGCTGAGGAGGAGCGCGAGATATTAAAAAAGGCGACGGCGTACTTCGCCAAGCACAGCTATTAAAGTACGCTTTTATCAAAGACAATCAGCAGATATTTAGCATCACAACTATGTGCCGTGTATTAAAGGTTAAATCATCAAGTTACTATGACTGGTCAAGTCGTGACATTAGTGATCAGCAGATACATCGTAATCACTGCGAGCTACTAGTCAAAGCCGCTCATACTGAAACATATGAGCGTTATGGCGTAGATCGTCTACATGCGCATCTAAGTGATCAAGGCCATGACATCAGTCCCTACATGGTTAGAAGTATTAAAGAGGAACACGGCATCAAGTGCCGTCGTCATAAGCGCTTTAAAGTCACTACTGATTCCAATCACAATAAACTGGTCTATGACAACGTGCTGAATCAGCAGTTTGACGCCAAGCGTCCAAATGAGTCTTGGGTCAGCGATATTACTTATATCTGGACAAACGAAGGTTGGCTGTACTTAGCTGGAGTCAAAGATTTATACACTAAAGAGCTTGTCGGCTACGCTATTAACAAGCGCATGACCGCAGATTTAGTATGTCGTGCGCTTAACATGGCAATTAAGAATAAACGCCCAAGCAAGGGAATAATTGTGCATTCTGATAGAGGCAGCCAGTATTGCAGTCACGCCTACCACAAGACCATTAAGCAGCATCAATTTATAGGCTCAATGAGCGGCAAAGGCAACTGTTTCGATAACGCTCCCATAGAAAACTTCTGGGGCGTATTAAAGAATGAGCTGGTATATCATCAAGACTATAAAACAAGGTTCACAGCCATCAATGATATTATCAGTTATATCGAGCTGTACTACAATCAGACGAGGATTCAAAAGGGTTTGGGCTATCAATCGCCAAGACAGGTGTGGTTTGATTATTATCGTCAAGCTGCGTAACTAAAATCTCCCAAGTTTAAGTCTACGGGATTGACGGCAGGGGTCAATAGGATCTAATTTTGTAAACTCATTTATAAGGCAAGACCAAGCGCGCCTCTCAATCTCAGATTTAGAAAGATCGATTCTTCTAATAGCGATTTCAGCACCGTCCCTCAGTAATCCCACTTCTTTAAAACCCTCAAAAAAACAATATTGATCATCTATTTCAATAACTTCAAATAATAGTGCTGTACCCGAAGAGAGCTCATTAACCTCATCATCGATCCATTCGCAAAATATCTGATACGGTTTAATAGCGCATTCATGCACTATTAAATCTCCATTTGCGGTAAGAGTTTTAACGCTTCTTCTTATTGCCTTCTTAGTGCGCTTCGCCATAATCAATAACCTATATGTCAGAGGCATATACCAAAAAATCAATTAACTTCGATAGGGCAGGCATGCTAAAATATATTTTGGTTGGTATCATATTACCATAATATACTGGTGTCCATAAATATATCTAATCCATTATAATACCTGTTATTCATAAATATTTATATACATAAAAAAACCTGAAACCCTTTAAAGTAATAGGTTTCAGGTTTATGAACATCAATGTTACTTTGGTCGGCGTCCTTGCCAAGGTTGGGGTTTCTAGCATCACTGATGGTATGACCATAAGAGAAGCTGCGCTATTTTATGGACTTAGCACCAGTACCATTCACAGCTGGCAGAAGAATTTAGCTCCTAAAACAACCAGAAATAAAGCACCGACTAAAATACCTGATGACGCATTAATTGAAGACGTAAAAAGATACCCAGATGATTATAACTATGAAAGAGCCCGCCGCTTGAACTGTAGTCAAACGGGCATCTTTAATGCTTTAAAGCGTCTTGGTATCAGTCAAAAAAAAGACCTTGGAACATCCAAAAGCGTGTCCGATAAAAAGAGCGATATTCCAGAGTAGGCTTGATCGCTTTACGCAGCAAGGCTATCCCATTGTCTATATGGATGAAAGCGGCTTTGAGGCTGAAACCATTCGTTCTCACGGCTATGCACCGATTGGTAAACCCTGTATCGATAGCTACAACTGGCAAGCTTCGAGACGTACTAATGTCATCGGAGCTCTCTATGAAAAAATGCTATTTGCGCTTGATTACTTTGAACACAATATTAACAGCAGCATATTCTACCACTGGTGCAAATACACGCTAATCCCAAGTCTTAAAACTAAATGCGTGATTGTCATGGATAATGCTCGATTTCATAAGAGTAAGCGTATTCAAAAGCTACTTAATAGAAATGGTCATCGTATTTTATGGCTGCCGCCGTACAGCCCTGATCTAAATCCTGAGCGAGGATAAAGCAAAGCACTGCTTTGCCCAAGCGCAAGACGAGAACTGTGCTCGAGTGGGAGAAAAAATGGGCACAGGCTAAGTTTCTACGCCAAGGGTGGATGGAGAATAATCTACCTAAACTGTTTCATGATATGGGCTGTATCGATTTTATAAAGACTTAACTATATCATAAAATAATTTAGACAAATAATTTTGTATCCAGCCTTGGCATAGAAATTTCACCTGTGCCCATTCCTTTTCAATAGGATTTAGATAAGGGCTGTAGGGGGCAACCAAAGAATACGATGGCCATGCATATTTAATGAGCCACTGTTTGATTTTGTGTATGTATTCATCCTAAATGATAGTTATAAAAAACCTAGGGTACCCCGATGATTACAACTACAAGCCCTTCAAACGTTTTGATAGTTATTTCCAAAATTTTAAAACTGACCGTCAAAGTGAGGAGCAAAGGGAATATCATCATCTACTGGTCCAGGTGGAAGCCCATGATTAACATTTTTTTTAATATTGGGTGCTTCCTGGTCGTTCTGAGGCTCTTGACGGTCCGGATGACTGATTTGTTTTTTGTTATCATCATTACTATCTAGCATCTGCATCTGGTCAGCGCGAATTTCAGTAGCATAGCGGTCGCTACCGTCAGTGGCTTGGTACTTGCGAGTGCGTAAGCTACCCTCAATATAGACTTTACTCCCTTTACGCAGATACTGAGCGGCGATTTCACCCAAACGATTGAATAGTGAAACACGATGCCATTCGGTAGCTTCTCTTTTTTCGCCACTTTGTTTATCAGTCCATTGCTCAGAGGTCGCTACTGATATATTGGTAACACTACCCCCGTTATTAAATTGACGTGCCTCGGGATCTGCACTGAGGTTTCCGATGATGATGACTTTATTAACTCCCCGCATGATATCTCTCTTAGTTTAATAATTATTTAAATAATACATTTTAGTAGTTGCGAGATATCTCCACACGCTTCTTTGCTTGTTCTATCAAGGACTCATCAGGTTCAATCTTTACTAACCTAATGCGTTTGTGATTTCAAAGTTGAAGAGTTCTTTACTAGACCTCTTGCAAAAGTATCCGTTCATTGACTTTCACTGACAGATTTAAGAGGGATAGCAATTACTTATGCGAGAGATTTATTGAATAAAAAATGAATTCAAACTATATTCTCTAAGAAATACTTATTAAGATATTCAGTGCCTTACCATGCCACTTTCATCTAAAATATTGAGGTTTTTCAAATATCCTTGCAGCATACTCAAGGAAGCCTTGCTTCTATTATCTTCTAATAGATCGCTTCCTAGAGCTGCTACATAAAGTTTCAGACAGTTTTTCGAAGGTATTTTTGGTAAGTAACGCTCAAAAGCTAAAATATTATTCTCAGAGAGAACCAATCTTAGCGTTCTAAGGACAGGTGTAAAGTCAGGATGTGATAAAAACCTGATCACCTCATCATCTAAAATCTCCTTTACTAAACTCATATTCAACTTTTCTTCAGCTGACGCATCCCTAATAGCTTTAATAGGATCTATAGCTATTGGATAAATTTGACCCCTGCCGTCAAATCCGTACAACTAAACTTGGGAGATTTTAATTACGCAGCCTGACGATAATAGTCAAACCACACCTGTCTTGGCGTTTTATAGCCCAAGCCCTTTTGAATTCTAGTTTGGTTGTACTCAAGCTCAATATATTTAGTAATATCGTTGATGGCTTCGAATCTTGTTTTATAGTCTTGGTGATACACCAGCTCATTCTTTAATATGCCCCAGAAGCTCTCTATGGGCGCGTTATCAAAGCAGTTGCCTTTACCACTCATCGAGCCTGTAAATTGGTGGCACTTAATGATCTTATGATACTCATTGCTACAATACTGACTGCCTTTGTCAGAATGTAAAATCAACCCTTGGCTAGGTCGCTTGTTTTTGATTGCCATATTAAGTGCACGGCATACCAAATCAGCGGTCATGCGCTTATTGATGACATAGCCGACGAGCTCTTTAGCATATAGGTCTTTAACACCTGCTAAGTATAGCCAACCTTCATTTGTCCAAATATAAGTGATGTCACTGACCCAAGCCTAATTAGGACGATTGGCATTAAATTTCTGTTCTAGACGGTTTGGATAGACCAGCTTGTTGTGATTAGAGTTGGTGGTGACTTTAAAGCGCTTGTGACGACGGCATTTAATGCCGCATTCTTCCTTTATACGTCTAACCATATATTTACTTATGGCATATCCTTGCCCTGTAAGGTAAGCATACAGTCGCTCATAGCCATAGCGCTGCTTAGTCTCATCATGAGCCACTCTGACTAGCAACTCACACTGATTGCGATGGATCTGCTGATTACTGATGCCACGATTTATCCAGTTGTAATAGCTTGATGGCTTAATATCTAATACGTGACACATGCAGGTGATGCTAAATATTTTCTGGTTATCCTTGATAAAGACGTACTTCATCAACTGTGCTTCGCGAAGTACGCCGTCGCCTTTTTTAGAATGTCTCGCTCCTCCTGAGCAACCTTGAGATCACGTTTAAGACGTTTATTCTCTTCTATAATGGCCATGAGTTCAGGATCATATTGCTTAGTGCCGACAAGCTTGCCTTCATTCGCTTTATTCTGCCAGTTAGATAAGGTCTGCATGGCTATACCTAGCTGCTTTGCAGTCGCTGAAACATTGCCATTATTATCTGCTATCTTTTTGACGGCTTCAGCTTTAAAAGCTGCACTGTAGGTTCTGACTTTCTTAGTCATGATAAACTCCTGTGAATACACTTAGTTTACCAAGTTTGGTTCTATAGTTTTTTCAGCATAGCTCACTCGCTATACGGTAGAAAACATCACTTCCCTATTCTCATTATTGAGAAATGACTTGGGTATCACCACTCTACCAAAACTTGCCTTCCCTGCTAATGAGCCGGAGCTGGTTTGGTTAAACTTGCTTGACCCTGCTTTAAACAGACAAATCGGTATATTTAAACTGGCGAATAAATCAATCTCGCCGCCCGCCCAAGCTTTTTATGAGCTGTGCATCGATTATGTGCAACACCATTACTTACTGTAATTCATGGAATAATATTCTGTAATTTTCGAATTTGTAGTTGGTCAGTAGTCTTCAAAATATAAACCATCGAATAAACTGCAAAGTAAAAAACGCTCTACCTCTCTATCTACATGACTTTAAAAGTCTCCTATATTTTTACTCAGATGAGATGGCTAATATAGGAGTTTGATAAGTTAAAGAGCCATCAAAAGATAGACAATCATAAAGTGAATAATTCAGCCACCGTAAGAAATATTTTTATTGAGGTAAGGCCGCGTCTCTAACATCACTTACTGTAAAAAATAACCATCTATTGGCACTATCTCAGATGGAATATCTGTTTCTTCTAACGCTTCTAGTAGATTAATTTCGATAATTCGTGATATAGCAGTAAGTGGTAAATTATTAGGAGCTATGCCAAAAGGGTCTGTTATCTCTTCACTCAAAGCATCAAGACCAAAAAATGTATAGGCAATGACACCACACACTAGAGGAGTCGCCCAACCTAAAGAATTTGCCAAGCCAAAAGGCAACAGGAAACAAAATAGATAAGTAGTTCGATGCACCAATAAAGTATAAGCGAAAGGCAACGGCGTCGTATAAATACGTTCACAAGCTGCTAAAACAACTGTCAACGAAGATAAGGTATTGTCCATGTTCTGTATCATAAGATCTGATGACAAATTTTGACGTCGACTATAGCCCAACTTTTTACCCATCAGTCGTAGCAGATACTCAGGTAGGTTTCGCGCTTGGTGTATATCGTTATGATGATCAGGCTCAACAAAACTCTCAACATCTTCCCATGGTGACGTGCTACGCAGTCTATGTCGTAGCGCGTGAACAAAAGCAATATTAAGGCGGATAATAGATCGCTGTGTATGACGCCCAACTTCCGTCTCATCATCGATAAATGAAATTATTTGACGTGTTAAACTGCGAGAGTCAAAAACCAACTGTCCCCATAATCCTCGAGCTTCCCACCATCGCTGATAAGTCGCATTATTGCGAAAGCCTAAAAATAGAGATAAAGCGATGCCAAGCACAGTAAAAGGCACAGCACCATAAGTAGAAAAAGAGCTTGGAATCGAGTGTTGAACCGCTGATATGATTGCACTGAGTAAGGTAATAAATAAAACTTGAGGATAAATTTGTGGGATCACAGAGCCACGTAAGGTAAAAAGTATCTTGAATGCATTTGGTTTTTGTCGAACGATCATAACAGTTTTTTACCGATAAATTTTAGACAGTGGCTAGCAAATGTGCCATATGCTTGGCAATTGAATGATTTCAATGACTTAAACACCCTTTAGATAAGTGTCTTTTATAGAGAGAATAATGGTTGATAATTTTAGCACTAAAATCAATATTTTTATAATCCCGAGTATATTAGTCGGACGAAATAGCAATAAAATAAGCACCGACGAAATTTTACTTAAAACAAGGTAGATACTTAGGGCATGTCCTCATTTCAAAAATGAGATAAATTGCCGTCAAACAAGGAAAATAGCGCAAATAACATCAAAATATTAATCGGTTATTTGACACGGTTTGACAAAACTTAGCCAATTTCAGTCCATTTAGTCGAGCATCAATTGAATTGAGAACATGACTTAGTTATATTTAAAATTAAGCAACTGAACGATTGAATGTAATTAAACTTACCTATAATAGTCATCATATTACCGGTGATCGCATCATATACTCTGCTAAAATTTTTATCAGAAAAATAAAAAAACTATTGGGTTAAGGTATATCACCACTATAAGTGTCTGATGACATACCTTAAATATATCGCTAAAAATTAGGCTATTTGCAAACTCATTTTAGGGCCAAAGGGTTCGTAGTGGACGCTGTCAGAGCTATGCTCAAGCGCTATTAAGCCACTAATCATACTTTCCATAAATGGCATAGAGCCGCACACATAGATATCAGCAGGTTTAGGTAAATTAGCCAGTAAGTTATTGTCTAATAGCTGTCCACTATCAAAATAAAAAATATTTTTTTCTACCGTTGTCGCTGCTTCTAACAGTTGATTCACTCGACCCTCAAAAGCATGATGATCTTTATTCTGACAAGCGTAGGCCCAAATGATAGGACGCTGCGGGTTTGCCATTACTTGTGTCTCTAACATCGCTAAAATAGGTGTAATCCCAACGCCTGCGCTGATAAGTACTAATGGAATATCGTTCTGGTGAATTAGCGCTTTATTAAGTGCGAAATCGCCCGCTGGTGCTGATAGTAATAGCGTCTCGCCAACTTGTAACTCGTCGTGTAGATAGTTGGAGACTAAGCCATAATGACCATCACGATTGTCTCTTTTGACGGCGAACTGAATGCCATTGTCAGTAGTAGTGGCATTCAAAGAATAATGACGCAGTGCTAGATGATTGCTATCTTGGGGATCAGTTTTTACCGTAATATATTGACCAGCCGTTAAAGTAAGCTTGCTTAAATCAATATCCTGCCCATCGTTTCGGCTATCTTTCGTTGGTACAACAGTAAACGCAACAATATCAGCGGCAACAGCTACCTTTTCAACCACTTCAAAGCTTGCAAAGCCTTTCCACATCTCCTCTTCATATAAGCCTTTTTCAAGTTGAATAAAGACGTCAGCGATTTCATCATAAGCTTCTGTCCAAGCCGCTATGATGTCATCATTTGCTGCTTCTCCTAATACTTGTTTGATAGCGCCTATTAGATGTTGACCTACAATGGGATAATGCTCTGGTAGGATTTGCAAAGCACGATGCTTATGACTTATTTCGGTAACTTGTGGTAATAACACTTCTAAATGCTCAAGATGTTTCGCAGCTGCCAGAACCGTCATTGCCAATGCTGTTTGTTGACGACCTAGCTTTTGATTGGTTTCATTAAAAATATCTAATAACTCTGGATGCTCATTAAACATATTTTGATAAAAAGCCGTGGTAATCTTTGTACCATACTCCTCCAATACAGGAACAGTTGCTTTAACAATTTTTAGCGTTTGTGCAGTAGCCATAATATTTCTCTCTTTTAGGGTCTGAGAAGTTAATTGATACCTGTATTCAATCTATTTAATGACGGTTTATAGGCCAGCTACATAACCATCTTTAAACATTCATTTAAAATACATCTTATAATAGCATTTTTAACTTCCCTTTTACTAGGCTATTCTTTCATTCCAAAAATAGTGATAAACATGAGACAAGTTGCCATTAAACAAGGGAATTAGCTCAAATAATATTGATATATCAACCAGCTATTTGACACGGTTTGGCAAAATCTAGCCATTTTTAGCGCATTTAAAAGATAATTAATTGAATTGATGACACGTCCTATTATTGAGACTTTTTAGAGTAATCTCTAATGCCATAGCAAGTGTTGTAACGCAGAATGAGATAATCAAACACGTCTTAGTTATATAAATTCAATTTTCGAGAATGTTAAGAGGAGCATTGCTTATACCGCAGGCTCGCTCGCTAAGTAGTTATTGTTTGACAATAATCCAATGTTACGTCGAGGCTTGTCTGATTTGCTAAGTCTTGAGAACAGTGTGGAAGCGGTTGGCGAAGCGAACGATGAATGGCAATGCTTAGGCTTTTTGGCAGCCAATCAGGTTGATTTGGTTGTTCTTGACAACAAGAGAGTGGGAAGTCATTCAAATGATCGCCGAAGATTTGAGTAGTAAGATGATTGCTAATAAGTTGGACATTGCAGAATCAATGGTGAAAGTACATGTGAAGCATAGACTTAATAAGACATGCTTAAGCACTCAAATTGGCGCTGCCGTATGGATGGTGAGTAAGTTGGTTAAATAGGCTACCCATCATAATGCGTTATAGCCAGCTCCAAACCCTATTTAAAATAGCAGTTTCTGAAGCTCTTTATTATTTAAAGTAATATCAGCTAGGGTATAATTATCCATCACTTCAATAAAAGCTTGTGTGGCTTCATAAAGCACGCCTTTTAGCTGGCATGAGGGACTGATGGTACACATCGTTTTGGGCGAACTATCAATCAGATCAACCCTTATTTTCTCAGTTAGTAGCTTTTGATTATCATTACTGTCCACACTACTATTTTCATTTTTACCTACAACATCACTGCTATTGCCTTCTAGAAACTTGCTCTCAAAGCAAGGAACAATGGCAAAGTCAGGCTCAGTATGACGTAAAACTTGGCCCAGATTAATGTCTTTGGCAGCCACAGCCAGTCGAATGCCACCGCTTTTACCGCGTACACTATCTATATAGCCAAGCTGCGCGAGTTGATGCACGATTTTAGTCAAATGACTCTTAGATATCTGATAGCTATCAGCAATGTCAGATATCGTTGCCAAAGCTTCCGAGGTTGGCATCACCGTTAAATATATTAATGTTCGTAGCGCATAATCACTATAATTAGTAAGACGCATAGTATCAGCCCATTTCTAGAGTTTATCTAAAGCATAGTCAATGCAAAATTAAATTGGTACACCAATCGACCAATATAAATCTTTCTCTCTGGCTGTTCGCAAGCGTGGTAGAGGTATTGAAAAATTCGTCCCAGCAATAAGGTAGCATTTTATTGTTTCTTAACTATACCTATTATAGCTCTAAACCTATTATATTCTTAAAACGTATACAATGATTTATGGATTTAACCCCTATGATAATTCCCCCAATAAATAAGAACACGTAGAAATAGAGATTAACTACTATGAGCTATGCTGAAGAAACCGTACAACTAAAATTGGTAAATTAAGCCCATTAATAAGTGACCCCTACTGTCAATCGCGTAGAACCAAACTTGGGAGATTTTAATTATGTAGCCTGACAACAAAAACTATTCTACATCAGCCTCACTTCTCACTATCTTGTTCAAGCATTATCACTAACATCTCTCCCAAAAACTTCAAGACGCCGGAGGACTCATACGTAGTTTTTTTCTCAGATTTGGCGTTCATTTTTCTCACAACTCTAACTTCAAATTCTGCACCATTTTGGTTAGCCTCAACTCTAATGGCGCTATCTAGTTTATACTTTTTCTTGAACTCCCTAACTTCTTTCACGCTATTAGAAGTCATTTGCCAATGCTGAGGGGCAATAATTTCACAGCCTATCTTCAAAAATTCAGCTAATAGCTTATGTTGAGACTGTTTAATACCAAACTTTAAGTAAGATCTAGAAGTAATGTGCTTTTTTTGATAGGTTCTGACAAACTGGCGTAATTTATCAGGGTTATGTACTGACATATGATACGCTTTATCCAATGCTGTTGTAATAATCGCTTGAGCAGTTTGACCTTTAACTTGAGTGATGAGCTTGTCATTATTATTTAAGTCATTTGCATTTTGATAAAGCTTTTTCGCTTTGTGAAGATGAATACCGTGTTCTGTCGCTTTATTTTCCAATTCTCTATCACGCAGCTCAGGTTTAAGGTTATCTAGCTTTCTTATAAAGCTTATAACAGCGTCATATCTAGCATCAATAAAGATAGAACGAGATATCCCCTCACCTTCAGTATTCTGTTGGATAAGTTGAGCGCTCACATCGGGCGCTGTAAACAAAGGAGCATGATGCGCCTTTAGTTTTTTGGCAAAATAAAATCTTAGCTCTTTTAGTGCTACCATCTTAGAAGCTTTATCATAAGCGGTTTTACTATGATAATTTACCTTTTGATAATCTATACCTGTTATATTCTGAAAAACAGTGAAAGGTATTTCGATTTTAGCGTGGCTTAGCTGCCACCCTGCTAATAAATGTGCGGTATGGATATAATGCTCAAAGGTAGTGTCACAAGTTAGATGACCTACAAAGCTCGCTAACCCAAACCAAGCACCTTGATTTTGATGGTAACCAGCAAGACTGTCAGCAATATTTTGGCAGTCCTCGACAGTATAGTCAGTCATTACCTGTGCTAATACCGACTGATTAATGACTAATGCCAGCTGACTGATTGCCGTATGCCTGAAGCTGTGAAAAGTATAATTGTGATTATCTTGCCCAAGCACTACATCCCATAGTATTCTCATTAAGTTGCTAAAAAAGTACGTTGGTAGTGGTTGCCTACTAGTCCCTTGTGAAAATAAATAGGACGCCCCCATTCTTTCTTGCTGAGCAATAAACGACGTAACTATTGTTATCTCATCTTTCTTTAAAAGCGCCGCTAATAACACTCTTCTTTTAGCACTACTACTTTTAAGACGTAGATAAGGGTTTGGCGTCAGTAAAACGCTAATATCCGAGATACCTTTTACATTCTTAAGTTTTATACCTGCAATCTCATTAATGCGCATGCCAGTACGATACGCTAGAATCAGTATTGTCTGGCATAAAAGCTTTTGACTATGGTCCAATTCAGATAATAGTAGCCTCTCATGCATAGCTTTATACACCCGAGGAGATATCATGCTTGCTTTGACGACCTGTTTATTTTCTCCCCATGCAAAAATCACGTCAGGAGCATCGAAATACTGCATCTGATATCGATGAAAAGCGCGTAGCCGTCCGTAAGTATAAGATTGGGTGTTTTTGAGCTCATCTAAACTGATGGATTGTTGACCCTCATTTTTTGCGTCGTTACTTTCGTCTAGCGCCTGTACTACATTAGATTTTGGATCATCTAAATCATTACCTCCACTATTCTTGATATCATCATTATCAAGCTCAATATCGTCTCGATCATCAATCGGGTCTTTCTGTAAAACATCATTTTTGCGCGCATCTTTGACTTTACTTAAGATGACTTGCTCATATATGTCTTCATAATCATTGCTACCCCATTCCTCTAAATCTTCATCAATCGTCAGCATAAGCCACTCACGTCCAATACAACCAACGTATTTACTGACTGAGTTTAAATTGGTTTGGTTACTTTCTAGTAAAGACAGCACCCAACCGAGCAGACGTATAGCATTAGGCTGAGGAAAATCGTGTTTTAGGTGACTTATTTTTTCTTTGGCAGATGATCGAGCTCCTTTCAAGCTCTCTTGGATTAGCTGAATGATATTTTTGCTAAAAGCAGGATAGCCTTCACTCCTTCCAAGATTTTCACTTCTTGAGATATTTTGAACAAATAGCTGTTGCCAAGTAATGGCAGATTGGGTATTTTGAATGTCTTCTCGGTTATAAGTGAGTAACTGGTCTGTAGGCAATGACGTGCTTTTAAGCTGTCCTTGCATAACCAAACTACCAGCTCCATCAATAGCGCTATCAGGCCATTGGCGCCAGTGAAAATTAGCGTATCTAATAAGATGCGATAAATGAATTTTTTGCGGATCGCGGCAAGTGAGCCCAAACTTATTGTTTAGCTCTTTAACGATTGTCTCGAACTGGCTTATTTTACGCTTGTTTATATCAGTATCGCCTAAAGCATGTAAAAATATGAGACTGAGATCGTCAGGAACATAAGTGATATAACGAATTAATGCATCATTATCAGTATCCCCTCTACATCCATATTTATCATCACTGATCTCCAAAGGAATCACGAGTAAGATATTATCAGCATCTAGCTTCTTATGATGTACAGTCTGTTTTTCCATATTAATAAGATACAATTTTCGATCGCTAAATAGCCATTGATACAATGCTCTCAATGCCTCAATATCATTTAGACCACCAAACATGATACTGCTATACAAGAAATAAGAAACATAATCGTTGGCACTAAACTTAAGCTTACGTTGCCAAAACAGCTGCATAGCTTGCCATGTTTTTGAGACCTTTGAGCCTTCAACGAACCAGTCATAGCTTATAGTGAGTTTGTCCCGTTCGGCTACAATAGGAACAACAGGTTCATCTAGCGCGCAATTGTTATCTTTATTATAATTTCTGACAGCTTTTAAGAACCCTACTCTTGCACAGCGGTATTGATTGAATGTTTTGAAAATGTTCGATAACTCATTATCAATAGCACAATAATGCTCTTCCATATCGGATTCATCAAAGGGTTGATGTTCATATAAATACTCAGTGACCATCTCTCTAGCTTTGTTAATGAGCGCTAGCTTCTGCCGCTGTAAGTTGGCCGCTCTTTTCTCATGCGATGATAACTCTGACGATTTAGACATGGGGCTTGATCTCCACCTGTTTAAGATCAAGCTTTTTTGCCACACGATCTAACTGCGGCAATAGCTCTCTTCTATATTGATTGACTGATAATGAGGACATAGGATGAAATATCTCTTGATCAGCATGTTCATGACCAAATAAAGCACAGATGTATAACTCTTTGACTTCATTGGTCAGCATGGAGCGTAATTGATGCCGCAGCCAATTGTCTTGATGAGGAAGAGCCTTGCCTACTATACTTCTAATACGTCTTGGTGTGATAGGCATAAACTTTTTTGGATTTAAGCTAAATATCTGTAAAAAAGGCACTTTTGAATGCAAAATTTGGTCGATTTCAAGTTTATGTTCCGGATACAAAGGATTATGCACACTAGCAAAGTGTTCTATATAACTAATGTAGTTTTTTATCGCCGTTTTCAGAAAAGTGCTGATAGGAATAAGGCGACCATAGTCTTTGCCTTGTCGTATGGATTTATCAGACACCCAATAGATATCATGATTAAAATTAAATTGATTTAAAAATCCAGGTGCTTCATTTACAGGTCTTATGCCTGTTTGAATCTGAATAATGTGCCAGAGCCATAAACTATAAGCATTGAACTGTTTAATATATTCATCTTCACGATCGTTTACGCCATGATTTAATTGTTGTTTATCGCCATGCACTTGTTCTGCAAGCATGGCAAAAAACTGACCACAGACCTTATCAGTCAGTGCCATCTCACTACCAATGTAGATTTTATTAATGTTACTAGCGACAATTGGCATATCCACCAAATAAGGGTATCTGTGAGCTTGCCATAATTTATGGTTTTTTGGGTTTAGTAGATGCGAAATTTTTTTAGATTTATTGGGTCTATAGAAGTCGATAGTCTTCAAGCTTTTAAAACATCGATTACTCAGTATTTTAATTGCCGCTTGATAGGTACTGATTAAATACGATGTTTTTATACTAGTATAGTATAGCGGTGCTGAGTGCTCCACCTCTACACCAGTGATGATATCTGATTGTAATGATTCGCCGATGTGGTGAGTAATAATAGATGCTAGCGCTGATTCTATATGCTGGCTTGATAATAAACCTAACGACAAACTCTCTTTAAGCGTTTTTAGAAGTTGATTGACATCATTAGGTTCTACTTCAAACTTATATTGTAATAAAGCTTGTAAAGTTACTGGTAATGGTAAACTAAAATGATTGCTATTGCTTTTAACGACGGACTTTATTACATCGCGCCTATTAACAGTGACATTAATACTATTTTGAATCACTGCCACACCGCTCTCTTCTTCCACCAAAAACTGTCTTTGGCTTTTGTTACTCGACACCTCACTGATCACGTTTTTGATCGATCTACCGGTTATCATCGATAACAATAATATACAAGCAGTACGCTTATTATGTTGTTCTTCGTTAGAAACCATATCCCAAAGTTTTACAAAAACTGACTGATAATTAGATAATGTTAATATTCTGGTACTACTAGGGAACATAAATCGATTACGTTTACTATGCAGATAGCTGGTTTTAACTTGGTACTGTTGTAGTTGCGATGATTTAGCTGTTTTCCTAGTAGGTTTATATTTATTGTCTAAAAGCGTTGGTGGGTCATCGTCAGCTAAGTTTTCTGATTTAACAACATTGTTGCCTGAGTATTCCTCAGGGAAACGCATTCGTCGAGTTTCTTCATCCGTAAGAAGTACATCTTGGTCTTCTCTTACTTTCTTTATGATTACAGACTGTCCACTTCCCCTACGTTGCCTTTCGATATAGCTCTTATCTTTAATAATAACTTCATAGGCAAGTCTTATCTCACCTATCTTCTTAGCTAGATTGTGAGTTTTAACTAAACCTATCTCCTCCCTATGCCGCATATCTTGTTCATATAATTCAATATCAACGAAGTTTTGAAAGACATTGGCAGATGAATCATGTATGTCTATCAATTCATCAATAATTGCCGTTTGAGATGAGTTCTTTTTTAACGACATTCTTATGCGAACGCCAAGCTTGTTAACTTTATTAAAATGCTTATCCTGACGCTTTACTATGAGTAATATAAGTTGCAAATACTTGCTCATAAAAAGCCAAGATTTGTCAGTGAACGGTTTTTGCCTATAGTAAGCAGTAAATGTGGCTAACATATAAGAAACGGACCAAACATCAGTATTTTTATGAGAATTTACTGCTTCTATAATAGTATTGCATTCGTCGCACGTTAGCTCCGTCAAACTCAAACCGTTACTCTGATCACTAATTGTCATCAAGTAGTTTGGAGACAGAATTATCAGCCCAAAAATAACTCTCTGCACTTGAGCTGACAATGGTGAATCATGTGGCACAATCTGTCTGATCAAAGCATGAGCCTCTTCGGCCTCCATAGTGCTAACAGGCCACCTCTTTACTTCATCCATTGGTCCAGTCCATGTTTTGTGGTAAATCAAACGCTTGTTTCTCTTTCTTCAAAGACCTTTGTGCGTATAAATACTGGTCGATGTTGATGCCGGCGAAGTTACAGTAATCTTCATTAAATAAGCTATCACACCCCATTAGCTCTTTCAGCGTTGTTTGAGCACAATGCTTCTGAAGATGCTGCCATAAAGAGACATGGTCGACATCGCGATGGAAGCATAATCTCAATACGTCTGCCCAGGCCATTTTAGTAATTTGTTCATCATTACCTGCAATAATTATAAATGGCTGGCTTACATTAGCCTCGTGATGAAGAATATTCGCCATGCGCTCAAAATTATCAAAATACAGATAACTTTTCTTATCGCAAAAAATAATTCTTGTCGGAGGCTTATGGTACTTATTGATACTAACAAGATGAATAGGTGAGGTTTTAGGACGATATTTCAGCCAAGTTTTATAGGCTAGTGACGCTTTAGGGTGGACGGTCAAGGTAATATAATTAGGAGTAAAAAAATTATTACGAGCTAAGAGTATTTCTGTCATTGAACACCTCTCCTCTCTAGAAAAATTAACCGTCCTAGAAATAATATTGATAGGGTAGGAGTAGTTCTAGACTAGCTTAAGAATAGTTAAGTGTCAATATACGTATTTTCACGGTGACTAAAATATGAATAACTTGTTACTTAATGCACTAACATGCTAAAATATAACTATAGCTCATATAAACTAAATCATTTAATATCATATACTTATAATTAAAACCTAGTTGTGTAAAATAGTTCTGCGTCCTTGCCAAGGTTGGGGTTTCCCGCTCCAAATACTTAAAAAGCCTCACTTAACAGTGAGGCTTTTTTTTGTCCAATTTTCAGGGCTTGTAAAGAAATTCTCGTAATATCTTTTTGAATATAGTTAAGCTTAACTATTCAAACAAAAAGCCCGTTTTCATGCCGGTACCCATGTGGTGCCCAAACTGTGCCCTGCCCTAAAACCTCACATACATAACTGACCACAACCTAGCTATTTTTAGAGCAGATAGAAATGAAGCGTGGTTTAATATTATGATTAAAAGGTTTTAAATTAGCGAACCTCTACTATAATAAGTTTAGTTGTTAGTATTAACTAAGTTTTAGATGGCTCAATGACAATTAGGAAAAATATTATGGCAAAATTAGAATCAAACATCGAATTAGAAGCCGCGGCATTTCGGCGCTTACTGGCTCATTTAGACGAGCGTAAAGATGTACAGAATATTGAGCTGATGAACCTTGCTGACTTTTGTCGTAACTGTTTGTCTAAATGGTACAAAGCTGCTGGTGAAGAGCGGGGTATTGAAATCGACTACGAAGATGCGCGCGAGCTTGTTTATGGTATGCCTTATGCTGAGTGGAAAGAAAAGTATCAGCAAAAAGCAACACCAGAACAGTTAGCACGTTTTAACGAAATTGAAGCTGCCAAGAACAAAACGGATTAAAACCGACTAGTAGTGGCTCAAATAAAAGAGCCACCATTATATAATTATATCGAAGAAGACAATATTGCCGCTAGATTAGCGGCTTTCTATAGATTTGAGTATACTACTAAATCCTATGGTTCCTTGTTTCTGCATTTGACGATCAAATAGGCGACCGATTAATGGTAATGGTACCATCAATCGACCCTCGGATATCCAGGTCACATGTGTGGTGCCATCGCCCAAGTCTTTTAAATCAATGACGCCTTTATCATGTCGCATTTTGACAGGTTTAGCTTTTTCGATTTGGTATTGCATATGAGTAGGACGCTCAAACGCTGTAATCCGCTCCCAAAACTTAACAGGTCCCGCTTGAATGCTACGTAAAGCACCAACACCATTGCGCTCCTCATTACCTTCAGCGACTAACTTAGCAACTCCCACCGCTTTAAATGAGCCATAACTGGCATGGTCACTTAGCGCTTCAAATACCTCATCAATCGGTTTTTTGACAATGCGTTCTACTTTTATTTTGAACATAATATGATCTCGTTAGGATTAAAGTTATTTCGCTTAGTGCCATTTTAGAAACAAATAAAGCCGTCACACTTCAAAAACTTATGATCGTGAAGAACTTCGTCCTTTTGAAAGACGCTTACCATTGATATATACATTCTTTTCAAATCTGTGATTTTAATATTTGATCACTCTACTAGCTTGTCCTAAATACTATTCAACATCATCCAATAGCTTATTCAGCTCATCAACCATTGCGTCATCTATGATGCTGCCTTCCACATAACTTACGATCTCATCTACAGTCGTTAGATCCATGGCCGCAATGCCCAAGCTGGCTAGCTGCTCATTGATCGAGTCCAAGCTATCATTATCTTTGGAGTCGTCTAACAATTCCTCTTCAAACCTGCCTCTGACGAACCAATACATTTTTTCTAGCACGGTTTCTTTTTTGGTCAAAGTAGAATAGCCATCGCCATAAATGAACAGATTAAAATGATAAGGTATTTCTACATCATTAATGAAGAAAGTACGCTGACACTCTAGTGTATAGGCCTGAATCTCTTCGCCTTCAGTGCTGTCGTCATTTTGAGTATCCTCATCATATTCAATCGCCTCCTCTACCAATCCGCCTAGCAACTGATAGCCGCCCACTTTGATTTTGTGATTATAAATGATAGCAGAGTCTGCAATTGCATCAAAAATAACGGCGCTGACATCTAAAGTATGATTATCAATATCATAAAATGCTTTTAGTGCAGGCAAAAATCCTGTCAGCTCCTCTTCAGGTACTTGAATGAGAAACTGCTGCTCATATATTTTAATCATATCTTCAGGCGCATAGGTATTGGCAGTGTCGCTCTCGTTTCTACCTGTTGGCTGCAAAGGTAGAAAATTATACGGGTTATGTTTGGTCATTCAAAACGGCCTTTTTGCTTGAGTTAAATTTGTGAAATGTTTGTGTTGCTCAATCTTTAAGAGCCTTATTGCATGATACTTTTTTTAATATCACGGCGCTCTAGATTCTATACACATATTGTCTCTTATTCAGGCAATTTTAGATAGACAGATATACAAGTTCAATCACTGTAGTTTAAACAAGCAGTCCAAATAACACAGACTAAAAAGGTATCTCCATACCAGTGACTAGCTCATTTGCTGCCATCCTGAGGTTGCATGATGTTCATCTTGATGCGCAAACAAATGGTGAGCCTTGGCTTCATATAGATTCAGCACGGGGGTCACACAGACGTCTGTTGCTGCAAATACATGTTGCCAATGCTCAAGCGTTTGACTGGCAAATTTTTCCGCCATTGTTTTAGTCGCTGTTTGACTCTCAGGCCTATTGGGCATGATACCAAGCTGCCAGTGTATTTCTTTGAGCGCTAGTAACTCCAATACCTCACATAGACCTTGCCAAAACTTCAACTCCAAAGCGCCGACTGCTATATAGCGTTCATCAGCGGTTTGGTACAACCGATAGCATGGCAATGCACCGCCTAAAAAATCATGCTGCGGCATGAGTTCCTTTCTTGAATTGCCACTCGAAGCACTATTTGAATTGTCACCTGAAAAAGGACTGATTAGCTTACCCGTCACCTTTGGCATAATCATATGATTGTACAAACTGTGCGTCATACTAATAGCAATGTGTCGTCCTTTGCCCGTACGTTGGGCAGCAAATACAGCAGCCAACAGGGCTATCACTGCTGTGTCACTACCACCTGCCAAGTCCGCAAATTGAATATTAGGCATAGCCTGATCGCCCTCTGCTGTTTTTAACTGATCAAGCACACCGCTCATGGCCATGAAATTAATATCGTGACCGGCCTTATCAGACCAATTATGATTTATTTGAGAGCCATTTTCTGAGTAAGTACCTTCTTTTGCGTAACTGCCTGCGACGCCATAACCAGTAATAGATACCATCACCAACTTTGGGTTGATGGTATGTAAGGTTTTAGCGTCTAGTCTCATTTCTGCCAAGACACCTGGGCGAAAGCTATCTAGCATCACATCAGCTTCTTTAAGATGTGCTTTTATAGCTTCAATGGCTTTGGGATCATGAAAGTCATATTTTTCGGTCGTCTTACCGTGGTTCAGAGCTGCGAAGAGCTCACCAAATACCCGAGCAGGATCACCTTGTTTGGGTTCGATTTTAAGGACGTCTGCGCCCAAGTCCGCAAGCAGGCGCGTGGCAAAAGGTCCCGGTAGATTACGAGTCAGATCGATCACTCGTAACCCTTGTAGACAGTCAGCCATTTGATCGTGATTTGATAAATGCGCATCAGTCATCGGAGAATGCCTCGCCTTTGGCTGCCATATCTAGCAAAATCTGAGCAGGCTCAAAACGTTCGCCATATTTCGCAGCCAGCTCACGACTCCGCTCAACAAACGCACTCACGCCCATTGCATTGATAAACTGTAGTGTACCACCGTGCTGCGGTGCAAATCCCCAGCCAAAGATAGACCCTATATTCGTATCAGCAACTGAGCGCACAACATTCTCCTCATAGCACTTAGCAGATTCATTGGCTTGAATAAACATCAAACGGTCAACCAAATCTTGCTGCGAGGGTTGCTCTGATTTTGGCGGATATAAATTTACTAGCTCAGGCCATAGATGCTTATCACCTTCTTTTGGATAGTCATAGAAGCCTTTACCATTTTTTTTGCCTTCGCGCCCATGCTCATTGACCAGTGTTTTTAGTATGTCATAAGAAGGACGCACTACGATTGACTTACCTTCGGCTGCCATATCTACCTGCTGCTGCTCGCTGACGTGTAATGCTAAGCTCAATGACACCTCATCTTGCAATGCTAAGGGCGGCATCGGCATACCTGTTTTTAGTCCAGCGACTTCAATACTACGCGGATGCACACCCTCTCCTAGCATCGCAATGCCTTCTGATACATAGGTACCAAATACTCTGGAAGTATAAAAACCATGACTGTCATTGACGACGATAGGCGTTTTACCTATTTGCACAACATAGTCAAAAGCTTTGGCCAATGTCGCATCGTCGGTTTGCGCGCCCATGATGATCTCAACGAGCGACATCTTATCTACTGGCGAGAAAAAATGCAGACCAATGAACTGGTTTGGTCGCGTACTGGCTTTTGCCAATCCTGTAATCGGTAGCGTTGAAGTATTGGACGCATAGACAGCCTTGTTTGAAATCACTGCTTCACTTTGCTGGGTACACTTGGCTTTGATTTCTCGGTTTTCAAATACTGCCTCGATGATGAGATCACAATCAGCCAAATCATCGTAAGAGACGGTTGGTGTAATACGTGTTAAGAGCGCTTGTTTTTTCTCTTCGGTAGTACGCTTTCGGCTGATGGCTTTATCCAAAATATTAGCAGAGTACGCTTTGCCTTTTTCAGCATTGGCAATATTTGTATCCAATAGTACGACATCTATACCTGCTTTGGCAGTGACGTAAGCGATGCCTGCGCCCATCATACCAGCCCCTAAGATACCGACTTTTTTGGTCGGTGTCCGCTCAAACCCTTGAGGGCGAGACTGACCTTTTTTGATGCTATTTAGCTGAGTCCATAAGGTGTTAATCATGTTTTTAGATTCATTGGACAGTACGCAAGCGGCAAAATAACGCGACTCAATCTCAAGCCCCGTATCGATGTCTACGAGGCATCCTTCAAACACACAAGACATAATGTGATTAATCGCTGGATAGTTGCCATGAGACTTCTGATTGGCCATGGCTGGGGCGATAGAGAATATAGGCACTACCTTTGGATGCTTGCTATCGCCGCCAGGAATTTTAAAGCCTTTCTTATCCCATGGCTGCTGAGCGCTTGGATTGTTTTGAATCCAGTCTTTTGCTTGCTTGAGCATGTCTGCTTTATCAGTGGCCATTGCATCAATAAGTCCAATGTCTTTTGCCGCAGATGGTCGCAATTCTTTGCCTTGCGTCATCAGCTCCAGTGCCACCTGAATGCCGACCAATCGAGGCAAACGCTGCGTACCACCACCGCCAGGTAGCAAGCCCAGTTTCACCTCGGGCAAACCTAGCTTGGTCTTAGGCATGTCAATGGCAATACGATAATGACAGGCAAGTGCCAACTCTAAACCACCGCCTAATGCGGTTCCTGTCATAGCAGCAACGACAGGTTTACCTGATGTTTCAAGCGTACGCAAACTCCCTTTTAACTCTTCGGTCAGTACAAATGCTTGCTCGGCTGTCTTGATTTGGCTCAATTGGTCGATATCTGCGCCAACCACAAAGGTGTCTTTGGCCGATGTGAGAATTAAGCCTTTGGCTGCATCATCATTGATAAAACTATCGACTATCGTGGCGAATGCCTCCGTAAAGCCATCACCAATGACATTCATTTTGCGATTGCTCTGGTCAATCGTAATGGTAACGATGCCATCATCATCACGCTGGGCGGAGAAGTTTTCTAGTGCGTTAATGGCAGTCACGCTATCTGCTGTCTGGTTAGCTGCTTGGTTGTTTGTCATCATTTTTATCCCTTAAATGATTCTTTATCTATTATTTTTTGTCTACTTGTTTTTCATTGTATTTGAGAAAGAAGTTAGACGCGCTCGATGATGGTCGCAATACCCATACCACCGCCCACACATAGCGTGATCATAGCGGTCTGCAGATCGCGTCGTTCTAACTCATCAAGGACAGTCGTCATTAGCATCGCGCCCGTTGCGCCAAGCGGATGACCCATAGATATTGCACCACCGTTGACGTTGACGATATCAAGCGAGATTCCAAAATCATCAGCGGTATTCATCGGTACAGCAGCGAAAGCTTCATTAATCTCCCACAGGTCTATATCAGAGGCTTGCATGCCCGCTTTATCGAGGGCTTTTTGGCAAGCTGGCGTCGGTCCTGTCAACATAATAGCTGGCTCTGAGCCAATGACTGAGGCCATCGTGATTTTGGCGCGTGGTTTTAGCCCTGCTTTCTGACCAGCGGCCGCGCTACCGACCAAACAAATGGCAGCGCCGTCGACAATGCCCGAAGAGTTGCCTGCATGATGCACGTGATTGACGGTTTCAATTGTCGTATATCTATCCAAAATAACGCTATCAAAGCCCATTTTACCCGGCATAATAAAAGAAGGCTTTAGGCCAGCTAAAGTCTCGACATTGGTATTAGGTCGGATGGTTTCATCTTTATCCAGCAGCATCATGCCATTGATATCGGTGACAGGGACGACAGACTTATCGTAATAGCCCTTCTCCCAAGCCTGTGCAGCGCGGCGATGCGACTCGGTGGCAAAGGCATCGACATCACTACGACTAAAGCCTTTGAGCGTTGCAATGGTATCCGCACCCACGCCTTGCGGTACGAAATGCGTCGCTTCATTAACGCGCGGATCCATATACCAAGCGCCGCCATCTGAGCCCATCGGTACGCGGCTCATTGACTCAACGCCGCCCGCCACCACCATGTCTTCCATACCTGATATAATCTTGGCCGCTGCCAGATTGATAGATTCTAGACCAGAGGCACAAAAACGAGACAAGGTAAGACCTGCCACACTTTGCGCCCAGCCAGCATCAATAGCAGCAATGCGGGCAATATCAGAGCCTTGCTCACCCACTGGTGTCACACAGCCAAGCACCACATCATCGACCAAACTGGTATCCAAGTTGTGACGCTGCTCCATCTCTTTTAACAAAGTGCGTGTTAGCCAAATTGGTGACGCTTGATACAACGAACCGTCCTTTTTACCTTTGCCACGTGGCGTGCGGATCGCATCATAAATATATGCAGTCTCAGTCATAAAAAATCCTTTTTTTATTTTTTAAACAAACAATAATTATCGTAGTCTTATAATATAAGCGTCTACATAAAGCGTGATGCCAGCTCTTTCATAATCTCATTGGTGCCGCCATAGATTTTTTGTACGCGCGCATCAGCATATAAACGGGCGATAGGATATTCTGTCATATAGCCATAGCCACCAAACAGTTGCACGCATTCATCGATGACTTCGCACTGTTTTTCGGTGACCCAATATTTGATCAATGAGGCATGCGGTACAGACAGTTTGCCATCTAACATCGCCTCTACTGCCGCATCACACATGGTGCTGGCAGCAAGATAATCGGCATAGCACTCTGACATCTTAAAGCGCGTGTTTTGAAACCTCCAAATAGGTTTGCCAAAGGCTTCACGGCCTTTTACATAATCTAGTGTTAGATTGATAGCAAGCTTCATCGAGCCGACCCCTGATAGCGCAATAATTAAACGCTCACGTGGCAGCTCCTGCATCATCTGTATAAAGCCCATACCTTCTACCGTACCTAGGAGATTTTTTTGCGGCACACGTACATTGCTAAAGAACAACTCTGAGGTATCCTGCGATGTCAGACCAATCTTGTCGAGATTGCGTCCACGTTCAAACCCTTCTACGTTATCCGTTTCTATAATGATAAGTGAGACACCTTGCGCGCCTTGTTCACGATCTGTTTTGCATGCTAATAAAATCAGATTGGCGTGCTGACCATTGGTGATAAAAGTCTTAGAACCATTGATAATGTAGTCATCACCATCTTTTACAGCATAAGTTTTGATGTTTTGTAGGTCGGAGCCAGTACCAGGCTCGGTCATGGCGATAGCGCCGATATATTCGCCCGTTGCCATTTTAGGTAGCCACGCTTGTTTTTGTTCTTCAGTACCGTGGTCTAAAATATAAGGCGCGACAATGCCTGAGTGCACCATACCGCCAAATCCTGATTGATTGGCCTCAGTCTGTGCGTAGATGAGCGCGGCTTCGTGACCGAAATCTCCGCCGCCGCCACCATACTCGCTTGGTATTGCCGCACACAAGAACCCCATCTCGCCCGCCTCTTCCCACGCAGCACGATCGATCATGCCGTTTTTGCGCCACTGCTCATCCTTTGGCTCCCAAGATTGAAACATTTTCAAGGCGCTGTCATACACCATCTGATGTTCTTCGGTCATCCAGTTTGGGGTGAATTTTTCGATACTCATGGTGTCTATCCTTGACAAGGTGAAGTGAATAACAACTAGATAGTCAAGCCTATATAAATCCGCTACATCGTCATCCTCGCTAAGCATACTAATGTATAACTTACACTCGGTTTCCTTGTATCGAAATTATATTGAATTGACTATAGCTAAGTCGTTTTTAAAATTTACGGTAATTTATATTACCGTTATAGATATGCCATAAATTCTTTGTATTTATTAATATACGAGTCTTATACTAGGCTACGAAAAACCACTTCGCAATCTATTAAATAAAAATGGTAATTCAAATTACTCATTAATTTAATGATGAGAATTAGTCAGCAATTTATTCAATTGGTAGGACATATCAAATAAACAATACTCCAAGAAGTGATAAATATGAAAATCTTTAGTCAGTCAGATAGCAACACGCAAACTCGATCTTTAGCGCCTCTATCCGATATGCGACCCGCAACTTTGGATAAAATTGAGCAAGCCGTTCGTAAAGTCTTTGCAGGATTTGACGCCAATGAGGTGACGATGGCGCAGATTGCAAAGTCTGCAAACGTTTCCTTGCAAACGCTCTACAAGTACTTCGGGGACAAGCAAACGCTGTTTTATACCATTATGGATATCGTGCTCGGCAGATTAGCCGCTCGCATCATGGATCATCTGCAAGGGATTGATAGCGTACAAGATCGTCTACGTAAGACGCTGTGGGTCTGCTTTGATTTTGTCGACTCGCATCCAGATGCGGTGATGGTGCTGTCTTCTGTCTCGGCCTCGCGTATACGTAATATCGCGATCTATGAAAACAAAGAGTTAATTGGCGCGTTTTTGGCGGTATTAGAAGATGGTCAAAATCGTGGAGTGCTCAACGACACCGTTCCACTGCACATACTTTTTGATGTGTTTATGGGATTTATCAGTCGACTTGGCTTAATGCATACCATTCGCCAAACAGAGACGCCTATTAATGCAGAATTTGATGCGCTATTTGTGATTTTATGGCGCGCTATTTCTAAACCTGAAACATAAGACAAAAAATCTAATATCAAAAACTAAAAAGCCCCACAATAAAGTGAGGCTTTTTTATACTGAGTTTTCTAATTTATACTAAGGCTTCTTAGTCGATGAGCTTAGATTATTACACTCTTCATATACTCACAGCATGTTAGATACTGCTGGATTTTGGCAATCCATACTCTGCATGATCGACTACGTGGTTATTTTGTTCAATAGTCAATCGATAACCTTTGATAACACCATCGTATGGCAAACTGCCCTCATACTGCTGATAATGCTCGCAGATGCTGTCTTGAATCACTGATTCGCGCGTAGCATCGTCTAATTTAGCAAAACCGTTAGGCAAGTGTACTTGCGCAAAACGTGAAGCCGCGCCACGAGACATCCAGTTATCAGCACTGGTAAATGTGAAATCCACTTCCGCTCGTAAGCTATATCTGGGTAGCGTATGAGAGTGATTCGCCAAGTCATTTTTAATCTGCGCAATATCTTCTGCGAATGGCTGATACGGTATCTCAAGCACGACAAATAGCTTTGCCAAAAACTCATCAGCGGTAAAGTATTTGTCCATATAGCTGCTATCAAGTCCAAGATATCTATGCGACAGTACATGGCGCAAGCGGTCACAGGCAGGAATGGTATGCTTGATAGGATAACCCATGGCTCTGACAATATCTTGCGAACGTAGCTCAAGTGTGGCTATCTGATTGATTGCATATTGTGCTAAGAGATGGCGTGGGTGATAACGACGGGTATATTGAGATTGGTTGGCAATGTGGCTCATGATATTGAACACCTTAGACTCCTATAACTCCGACGAAAAAGGTTGATATACGCCCAAATAGGCAAAAAATCAGGCACAAATGAGGTTGTCGGAGTACAGGCTCATGCGCTTTACCAAGGTTATTTTATATCGTGCTGGAAGTTGCAAGGTTTATCACGCTGCCATGAAACGGTTGTCACGGACGGCGATAATAAAACTGTTAAACCCACGATAGATCGTTCAATGATGATAGCACAACAGATAGCAGAAAATAAATACCGATATGTTTACTTATTTTTCAATAGTAAATGGTTAGGTTTTTAAATTAAAAGTACCTCATATTGAAGGTTAATTTTCTTTATTTATCCCGTATTTTTCATTGAATCTCTTTTCCTAAGCCTCTCAAGTTGAGCTTTGGGTTAACAATCCTTATCAAAAAACATCTTTTACAATCGACTTTGGCTTGCTATCTTGCCTCGCGACGCTTGTATTCCAAGAATATCTGCCCCACCTTGACTTATCACCCGCCGTATTAGCACCTGCTTTGTATTGGATTTTATGAAAAATAACATTGAGACGAGCGCAAACGCTCGCCGAACTCAGTATTTTCAAGTATTTTTGATGGGCGTTAGTGCCTTTATTATGAACACCACAGAATTTGTCCCTGTGGCACTATTGAGCGATATCGCCCAAGATTTCTCTATCACCACAGCAGAAACGGGCTGGATGTTGACGCTTTATGCTTGGATTGTGGCAGCGATGTCATTGCCGCTGATGCTATTGACCAGTCGATTTGAGCGCAAACGGTTGCTCTTAGGGCTGTTTGCTGTCTTTATTGCCAGTCATGTGCTATCTGTATTTGCATGGAGTTTTGACGTACTACTCATTAGCCGAGTTGGGATTGCGCTGTCGCATGCGATATTTTGGTCCATCACAGCAGCAATCGCCATACGTGTGGCACCCGAAGGCAAAAAAGCCATGGCGCTGAGTGTGCTCGCAACTGGGACGTCGCTTGCGATGGTGCTGGGTGTGCCATTAGGACGCTTGGTTGGTCAATGGTTTGGTTGGCGGGCGACATTTGGCGGTATTGGTGTCATTGCGCTGATTGTTTTTGTGTTGCAAGCAAGACTGCTGCCTACACTGCCTAGTATGTTTGAGGGGTCTTTTAGAAAGATTCCAGAACTACTCAAAAACCCACTATTGGTCTGCCTATATTTGCTTATCTTGCTCGTCTTTACCGCACACTATACGGCCTACTCTTACATAGAACCCTTTATGCGTCAGGTCGGTAATATCAGCGAAAACGCGGCTACTTTTGTGCTACTGCTGTTTGGGGCGGCAGGCATTGTGGGTAGTGTGATATTCAGTCGTTGGGGTGATAGATATAACACCCAACTGATGCTGATATCTACGATATTAATACTTGTCTCTATGCTGACACTGCTATTTGTCGTGACGTCTGTATGGGCGCTTAGTGTTAGTGCACTGCTTTGGGGCGCGGCACTCATGCTGCTGATTATCTCAATGCAGGCAAAGGTCATCATGGTCGATGTCAATGCACAAGACATGCTGATGTCGATGTTCTCAGGTATTATTAATTTAGGTATTGGAACGGGCGCTTTGTTTGGTGGCTATGCAGTGACGCATATCTCGATATCAAGCGTGGGTTATGTTGGGGCCGTCATTGCTGGGATCGCCTTGCTATTGATGCTATTTATGATCAAGCGCTTCCCTGAATTGAGTAAAAGACTTGGTTAGGTAAGAGAAGACATATAGCCAGTTCAAAGTGAATAACCCATTCTGTGTTTAGTAATCCACTTTACCGCGTAAAGCTTTGGTTTTACCGCGCTGGGTTTTTTGATCCACGCGTTTACGTTTGGCATTTCGACTGGGTTTGGTCGGCCGTCTGGTTTTATTAACATGAGTGGCTTTATTGATAAAGCTTTGTAGCCTTTCAAACGCATCGATTTTATTGCGCTCTTGTGTGCGAAATTGCTGCGCTTTGATGATGAGTACGCCCTCTTTGGTGATACGGTTGTCTTTGCTGTTTAGCAAGCGCTGCTTATACTCATCACTTAGGCTTGATGAGTGGATATCAAAACGAAGATGGATAGCAGAGGACACTTTATTAACATTCTGCCCGCCTGCGCCTTGTGCGCGCATGGCACTAATCTCTACCTCATTATCATTGAGGCTAATATGGTTGTTGATAAAAATCATAATGTGCTTTTATATATGAGTAGATATGGCTCATGATAAAGCATTATAGATTTGCCTGCTACTTTGCTAATAACCGCTACCTATCCAATAGTTGACGACTACGCGCAATCACTGGCGCATCGACCATCTCGCCATCTATTTTGAACACCGCTTGCCCGCTTTTCTCATACTCTTCTATCACCCGCGTTGCAAACGCAAGCTCACGGTCTGTTGGCTTCAAGGCTTGATGAACGATCTCTACTTGCTTGGGATGAATGCATAACGTCCCTGCCATACCCATTTGTGACCACAAATTTACTCGATTACTTAACCCTACTCCATCTTTGAAATCAGGATAAATGGTATCGATTGGCGGCGATAACTGGTGTACTTTTGAGGTCAAAATAAGCTGATAGCGAATCTGATTGGCAACTATCTCCGCTGATGGCGTCCCTACTTGTACTTGCAGATCATTACACAGATCCAAAAACCCATAGCTAAAAGCGACCAAGCCTACTGCTTTTGCCATGCTATCGATTTGGTATAGCCCGATGGCACTCTCTATCAAAGCGATTACAGGTAGACCTGTCAGCTGATGTACGCTTTCAATATCAGCTACTTGCTCGGCCTTAGCCAATAACACACCAGCCAAGTTAGGCATTTTCTGGCAAAGCACGATGTCTTTGAAAAACTCTTCGCTACCCGCTTTATTAATGCGCAGCCAAATGGGCCGATAAGTTTGCTCTAAATTTTGCTCATCGTAGTAGCTTTTTAACGCATCTCGAGCCTCCGCTTTGTCTTGTTTGGCAACGGCATCTTCCAAATCTACGATGACGGCATCTGCACCACTGGCAAAGGCTTTTTCTATCCTATCGACTCTAGTTGCAGGTACAAACAGCCATGTCTTATTGTGCGAAATGGCATTAATTTTATTAGTGGTCAATGACTCCATGATTCACTCCTTTTAATTATTTGGACTTATTATGCCACGGTGCCGCCTATTTTTGCTTCGCACTAGTAGCCCATTTAATGGCAAAGTACTCAGAATAGCTATGCGATTTATTAAAAATAAAGTCAAAAAAACCGCACGAAACGTAATCTCATGCGGTTTTGATAGTCACTTTTATTTTTCGAATCATTTTCTATAGATTGTTTTTTAGCTTGCTGATTAAGCCAACATGCCACCATCTACAACGATAGTCGCGCCAGTCGTATAGCTTGACGCATCCGACACGAGATACAATACCGTACCAGCCATTTCATCAGGCTCCGCCACGCGCCCTAACGGAATTGAGTGTAGCGCCATTTTCAAGACTTTATCATTGGTGGTCAAAGCAGAGGCAAACTTGGTATCCGTCAGGCCTGGCAATAGTGCATTCACACGGATATTGAGTGGGCCACATTCTTTGGCAAAGGCTTTAGTCATGCTAATGACTGCCGCTTTGGTGATTGAGTAAATGCCTTGCTTATCGCCTGCCACTAATCCATTGACCGACGCAGTATTTAAGATAACACCGCCGCCTTGTTCTTTCATCATCTTGCCAGCAGCGGTCGACATAAAGAAGTAACCACGGATGTTTACCTCAACCGTTTTATCAAAAGCGGCTAAATCCGTATCTAGAATATGGCCATAATACGGGTTGGCCGCAGCGTTGTTGACCAAGATGTCAATTTGACCAAACTCACTTTTGATGTGTTCAAAAACCGCGTCAATTTGCTCCATATCTCCCACATGACAAGCAAAGGCGCTGGCTTTATGACCGTCAGCTTTGATGCTATCTGCTACTGCTTGGCAAGCATCGATTTTTCGGCTAGAGACAATCACATGCGCGCCTCTTGAGGCCAGCAAACGGGCAATAGACTCACCAATACCGCGACTGGCACCTGTCACTAGCGCAATTTTACCGGTTAAATCAAATAAATCCTTCATCGTTATTCCTTATGTTTTTAAAAACTATATACGTAAGCGTAAAAGTCAATATTATGCCAACATGCCACCATCTAAGGTAAATGCGTGACCATTCATAAAGCTGCTCTCGTCGCTAGCTAGCCATGCAATCGCAGCAGAAACCTCGTCCACCTCGCCCAAACGGCGTAACGGACTGGCCTTAACGGTTGCTTGCTGCGCGCGTTCGTTCATCGTTGCCATGGTGTTACGCACCATTGGTGTATCAATAAAACTTGGACATACCGCGTTAAAACGAATATTGGCGCGGGCGTACTCGTGGGCTGCTGACTTAGTCAGACCCATTACACCATGCTTTGCTGCACTATAGGCTGAGATCATGGGCGCGGAACGTAGACCGGCAATAGATGCCACATTAATCACATGACCACCGCCATTCGGTATCATACAATTGACAGCAGCACGCATACAGTGCCAGACCCCTTTTAGGTTCACAGCGATATTGCGATCAAAGTCATCATCGCTTAGCTCATGCATGGGTGAAGGCTTGTGGTCGATACCTGCGTTGTTTACCACCACATCTATGCCACCTAATGTCTCCATCGCGAAGTCAAACAATGCACGCACTTCATCACCGCTAGTCACATCTACCTTTCTAAAAGTGATGCTGTTACCTGCATCTCGGCCTTGCTGGGCAACAGACTCACCCATTTCTTCTGCCATGTCACCGATCACGACTTTTGCGCCGCGACTGGCCAATAGCAATGCGCTTGCGGCACCAATGCCTGATGCGCCACCAGTGATCAAAATACGCTTACCCGTTACATCTGATGCAATTCCGTTTGTATTCAGTGTCATGATTTATCCCTCTACCTTAAGTACTAGTTTGCCGAAGTTTTCACCGTTAAAGAGCATCATAAGCGTCTCAGGGAATGTCTCGATACCCTCAACGATATGATCTTTTACTTTGATATCACCTGACTGGATCCAGCCAGCAATCTCTTTCATCGCGATTGGATATTCTTTAATATTATCGAACACCACAATACCTTCCATACGAGCACGATTGACCAATAGCGATAAATAGTTCGATGGGCCTTTTACCGCTGTCGTGTTGTTATACTGACTAATAGCACCGCAGATAACGATGCGTGCACGTAGATTAATTTGAGTCAGCACGTCATTTAAAATATCACCGCCAACGTTATCGAAATAGACATCAACGCCATTTGGACAGGTTTTCTTCAGTGCTTTTTTCACGTCTTCGTTTTTATAATCGATCGTCGCATCAAACCCAAGCTCATCGACTAAGAATTTGCACTTCTCGCTACCGCCTGCGATACCAACGACGCGGCAGCCTTTGATTTTAGCAATTTGACCGACCAAGCTACCAACGGCACCCGCAGCACCTGATACCACGACGGTCTCGCCTGCTTTTGGTTGACCTGTTTTTAATAGACCAAAATACCCTGTCATGCCCGGCATCCCAAGTACGCCCAAATAGTAAGGTAGCGGTGCAAGATTTGGATCAACTTTGTGCAATCCTGTGCCATCACTGACCGCATATGACTGCACGCCATCGTGACCTGCAACATAATCACCAACGGCAAATTTCTCATGCTTACTTTCAATCACTTCACCCACCGTACCGGCGCGCATGACGTCACCAATTTGTACTGGTGCGATATAAGACTTGGCATCGTTTAGCCAGCCGCGCATCGCAGGATCGATAGAGATATAATCAACTCTAATCAGTAATTGACCATCGGTAATGGTTGGTAATTCTGTCTCGGTATAATCCCAAGTTTCAGCACTTGGTTCGCCCACTGGTCTTGCTTTTAATCGCCACTGCTTATTTATCGTTGTCATTGCTCTTTCCTTAGAATTGTTCTTAGAACCAGTCTGCTTGCATATCAGTGCAAACAGAATTGGTGTTGTTTAAAATTGCTATATCACGACTGATTAATGGTAGTTCCCAATCGATGAAGTACTTCGCCGCTTGTATTTTGCCTTTATAGAAATTTTGTTGCTCCACATCTTGCGTTGTACTTAGTAGTTGTTCGGCTTTACTGGCTTGACGAATCCAAATCCAGCTCAGCACAATTGAGGCAAAAATATTCATCAGCGCCTGCGCATTGCCCGTTAGCGTGATGGCTTCTTCTTTCTGCAACACTTTGCTTAGATGCACCAACACTTCATGCAAATGACCCATATAAGGTGTTAATTTACCCGCCAGTGCCGCACTCTCAGGCGTGGTGATGCTTTTTAAATCCTGCGTGATTTCACGCTTTAATATTTGGATACCAAGACCACCTTTTTGCCATAATTTTCGGAATGACAAATCTAGTGCCTGTACGCCATTTGTGCCTTCATGGATAGGATTGAGACGATTGTCACGCCAAAACTGTTCGGCATGATATTCACGCGTATAACCAGCGCCGCCCAGTACTTGAATACCCAAATCATTGGCTTTTGGCCCATATTCAGACGGCCATGCTTTTAGTACTGGCGTTAGTAAATCCAATAGTTCGGTCAGCTCGTTCTTTAACGTTTCGTCTTCACAGGTATTAATACGGTCGATTAGGTTTGAGCCGTATAGGCACAATGAGATACCGCCTTCAGAATAGGCTTTTTGCGCCAATAGCATGCGCTTGACGTCACCGTGCTGGATAATGGCAGTCGCATCATCTTCAGGTTTATTGTTTGGAGCAATGCGCCCCTGCGTGCGATCTTTGGCATAATCGAGCGAATACTGATAACCGCGATAGCCAATCATCGCCGCCCCGAAGCCAACTGCAATACGTGCCTCGTTCATCATTTTGAACATGTAACGCAGACCAAAATGCTCATCACCGATCAGATAACCATGGCACTCACCTTCATCGCCGAAGCTCAATGCCGTAGAAGTCGCACCTCGATAACCAAGCTTATGAATCAGTCCGGTCAGATGTACATCATTGCGCTCGCCGACAGACATATCATCGTTCAAGCGATACTTAGGTACGGCAAATAAAGAGATGCCTTTAACGCCACTAGGGCCACCGGGAATCTTAGCCAATACTAGATGGACAATATTTTCAGACAGTTCATGATCGCCGCCTGAGATATAAATCTTGCTGCCTTTGACACGATAGGAGCCATCGTCTTGTTTGACCGCGGTGGTTTTGATGTCGGCAAGTGACGAGCCCGCGTGCGGCTCTGTCAGCGCCATGGTTCCAGTGAACTCACCTGTCAGCATACGTGGCATAAAGGCGGCTTTGATATCCTCACTGGCAAAATGTGAGATGACATTAATTGCAGCAGTGGTCAAAAATGGATAGGCCGTCGTTGATGGGTTGGCTGCCATAAAATAGCCTGCCACCGCGGTCATGACCGTTTCAGGTAGCTGCATACCACCGTCTTCAAAACTGTAACGACCAGCGATAAAACCCGACTCGCGAAACGCATCAAAAGCGACTTTGACATCGCTTATCATGCTGACTTTTTTACCATCAAACTGCGGTTCGTTCTTGTCTGCCAGATGATTATGCGGTAAAAATAAATCCGTCGCGATCTTATTCGCGGTATCTAATACCGCATCAAAGGTCTCACGGCTATGCTCTGAAAATTTCGAGTGCTGGGTGAGTGATTCTGTTCCCAATACATCGTACAGCTGGAACGGTAATTCAAAGTCGTTGATAAGGGTATCTGCTGCCATAGTCGTCTCTTTTAGTAAAGTTCAAATATCGTAAGTCATGAAAATCCGTTTATCTTACTGCCACCTGTAATGGCTTTATCTCTTCTATTTACTGCACCGTTGAGTAAGGCAAAACAAGGGTCATAAATGCTTATCAATTGATATTAAGCTAATTTAGCGCTTTGCCGTATTGTCATTTATGACATAATCATGGTCAAATAAGACAAAATTTTAAGAAAAATTCATTAAAAACACCCTATTCTTAACAAGCGTACCTAAAAACGCGAGAGCCTTATGCCTTATTTCAAACCGTTTAAAGTAATCATTCTTGGCTTCGATGGTGTGCTTGGTAGTGTGCTCGCTGGCGCCTTAGATCTGTTTTCATTTACAGGGGTCAGCTGGCAGCGATTTTTAGATGAGGACGTAGAGCCACGATTTAAGGTACAGATCGCAAGCTTGGGTGGCGGTGCTATCAGATGTAGTAATCGCTTAATGGTTCATGCCCATTGTGATATTCAAGACGTGACAGAGTGTGACTTATTGCTAGTACCTACCATTGGCGATTCTATTGATAAGGTGCTCAGGCAAAATAGTGAGCTGCTCCCGCATTTAAAGCGACTGGCCAATACCAACGCGGATATTGCCAGCAACTGTAGCGGGGCTTTTTTCTTGGCGGAGGCAGGGTTGTTAGATCATAAAGTCGCTACAACCCATTGGGGCTATGCCAATAAATTTAAGGCAGACTTTCCACTGGTGGACTTACAAGAGAACCAGTTTGTTACTCATTCAAGTAACGATTCTGGCAATATATTTTGTGCGGCAGGCGGTAGTGCTTTTTATGACTTAGGATTGTTATTAATAGAGCGCTACTGCGGGCGGGAGATCTCTACACAAGTGGCAAAAACTCAGATTATTGATAGCAAACGAGGCAATCAGAATAGCTATACCAATGTGACTTTACACAAGCCGCATTCCGATCAGTTGGTCAAACAAGTCCAAGAATTTATCGAACAAAATTTTCGACAACCAATACAAGTCAGTAGTTTGGCTGCCATGGTAAATATTACCCCGCGCACCTTGAATAGACGCTTTCAAGCCAGCGTGGCGATGCGACCCGTTGAGTATATTCAGGCTGTCAGAATTGAGCAAGCCAAGCGCTTACTTGAGTTAGGCGATGTGACTATCAAGTCCCTTGCCGATCAAGTCGGCTATGATGATATCTCTTCGTTCACACGATTGTTCAAACGTGCGACAGAATTAACGCCCAAAGAGTATCAAGACAAGTTTTCGCGATTGGCGATTTAAGATTGGTCGTGTCTAATGTTTATGGATACTTAGTGTTTAAGCCGTCTGCCATAACCCTTCCACATTGATAGCATCCGCCTTGATGGTGGGATAATCGGTGAATGACAATTGATAGCCGCCCACTGTATTAGGAGTCAGCTGACAAGTGGCACCAAGCGGGAAGCTATGCTTTTTGCCAATATGACCGAAACGCATGCCACTATATATCGGTAATCCGGTCAGCTTATGCAATTGACGAATGACTGTGGCGACATCATAGCGCTTGTCATAGCTGTCCTCACCTGAACCAGACAATGCGCCAAACACAATCGCTTGTTGACCTTTAAACACATCGGCTAAATACAAGTCATACAGCATACGCTCAATACGATACGCCTGCTCGCCTACATCTTCTAAGAACACAATACCGCCATTAATGCGCGGCAAATACTCACTGCCAGTCAGCGCTGAGACCACACTCAAGTTACCGCCCCAAATGGTACCAGTGAGCACTTTAGGCTCGCCCGCTGTGAGTATGGTAGGCAATTGCTGACTGGTTAAAGACGCATCTTGTATGGTGATCGTCAGGTTAGGATTGGTTAGTGCTTGGGCGAACTGCCGACAGCTGACTTGATCGGGGGCAGCTTTGCCAAACTCGCTATAAAGCATAGGCGCGGCAAGTGAACTCATAGACCCTTTTGCCAGTAACGCGCACTGAATCGCAGTCACATCACTGAACCCTGCGAGTATCGTGCCGCGCTCTTTCATAATACGCCCAAGCGTCGTCCAGTCAACCATCGGTAAGAGTCGCATTGCTCCATAACCACCGCGCACTCCCAACAACAGCTTTGGCGCTGCTATCGCTCCGGTCGCGAGGTTTTGGAAATCACTAGCACGCTGCGAGTCCGTACCCGCAAAACGCAAATACTGACGATTGGTAATATCAGGATTACTTATTTTAAACCCAGCACAAGCCATACGATCTAATGCCAACTGATTGCGCTCATCACTACCGCCTACGTTTGAGCTGGCAAAAAGCTGCGTTTCAATCGTAGCCGTAGTGCAACTTGTTATTAGGGACGTTTGTGCTGAGCGCTCATCCAACAACGCAGTCGGCAGATCGTCTTTGGTCAGCTGCGAGCTATTATCTGCCTCAATGGGACTAGCAGCCAACACGTGAGAAATACTTTGAGTCGCCAATGCCGCAGCACCTGCGCCAACACCTATTCGACGCAAAAACTGTCGACGGTTTAAGCCAATACTAAGCTCATCAGCTAAGTTTAACGGTAGATTTTTATCTTTTATTGACTGCTGGATGGACGGTGTTTTTGAACCCATACGTTGTTACTACCTATACATTTTTGTTTTTATGATTTATGCATTATCACTTTTTGCAGCAGCGCACATCACAAATGACGCCGTCATACTCAAGCATTGTAACGCATCTTGCCAGCAGTCAAGTTACCCAAGCCTTTACCTATATTTACTTTTTCGCTACCGAGACACACAACATGGGGCGAGTATATTTGTTACTGTACATACAAATTAATCGCAAATAAACAAAGGCAACAATTATGTTTACCAAGAAAAATGATAAAGAAAAAACACTTGTTTCTAATTTGAAATACCTGATTGGAAAAGAAGACAAACTTAAAGAAAAGCTAGAGGACAATAGCTACCTTGAACCTTTTAGCGATGACTTGATGCTATTTATGAGTCTAATCAAAGACTACTATAAAGGTGACTATCGTAAGATTCCTTTTAGAACCATCTCAGCTGGCGTGGTTGGGGCAATCTACACACTAAATCCTATTGATCTTATTCCAGACTCTATTCCGTTTATCGGCTATATCGATGACGCACTTGTGCTTAAGTTTTGTCTAAAACAAGCCCAAAAGGATTTGCAAAAATATAAAGTATGGAAACAAGAGCAAGCGGATGCCAAAAGTAAGCCAGTAGATGAAAAAGATACTGATAAAATTAGTAACGATAAGACCAGCACTGATGAAGAAGATGATAATGAAACCAGTACTGATCTCAAAAAAGCTTCATAACTATTTATGTCTTAACCGATAATTATGTCTTAACTGCTAACTCCTTAACAGCCAAAGCATTGCAGTTTAAAAAAGCCACAGCCATTCACATTGGTTGTGGCTTTTTGTTGCTTTAATGAATCTCACGCTGAACGATTAAACCTTTAAACATCAGATTTTAATTAGGCACATCATAGCTTGCTTTTTCTGGATTGAGCCCGAACGAATACACAAAGGTTGCTACGAGGCTATTGACAATAATAAATGGCAAATCGATCGCAGCATGACCAAGCGCATAACGACCAATCAACCACGAAACAATCAGCATAACGATAAAAAACCCACCCAAGTACGCCAAAATAGCAGGATGCTTGAGATTATAAGGCTGGTCAGTCTTCGGCTGTTTTTCTAATACATACGTTCTTATCGCCCAACCCGCTGCATAAGAAAACCCACCTAACACGACATAACTAAAAAAATTCATATAGCTTGACTCTACTGATTTAACGGCCTGTAGCAAGATCGTTTTGGACAAATACGATTGATTATCAATGATATCTATGAGCAATACTTATCTAATTGCTCTCATTCACATTGTCGATAATGATGTTGGCGTGTGGATTGGCCAATATATCGGTATTGACGTCGTCACACTCTACTCGGTAGATGGTGTTAGCACCTCGATAAATATAAGACAGATACTCACTGTCTAATAGTGGGTCGATATTGGCATAAGCAGGCTTGACATGCGCCAATACTAGCACTCGATCAGGACGTCCAATGACCGCATCGACATTGTCTGGATCAATAGAGAAAAACTGCGGTATGTCACTATTTTCAATCACTTCTAACGCTTCAGGCTCATCCCAGACACGCTTAGCACTTGCAGGCTCTTTCATCTGCATCACCCAAGCGCCGTCTTGTTCGCTAACCTTTATTTGCGCAGGCTCATCTTGACTCACCGTATAACAACCGGCAAAGACAGATAAATCTGCGGCAACTTCAGTATCTGCTTGAGTGCTGCTGTTATCACTACAGCCACTCAAAAGAAGCGCTGTGCTGGCCGTAGCACTGAGCATCAGATACGTCAGTCGCTTATAAAAAACATTTGAGCATAAAGACATAATAAAGCTATCCTGCGGTCATGTATGGGAGACTTGCATTGAGCGCGTTATCATGAAAAAACTATCAAATAGCTACCTACAAATATTTTCTGTGGATACTATTGTGACAAATGTAACAAAGACAGCGCGCTGGTATTGGCTTCTTTAAAAGCATTTTCGCGAAAAAACAGACGTTTTTTAGCGAACCAAGCTATTTTAACAGAAAACAATCAGGTTACTATTGTGTTATGCATTGCCATCGCTGGTTTTGCGATTTTGTGCGTCACGACCACCCATATTTACGATAGATTTGTTATACTCACAGCGGCACTAGCATCGTTCAATTAGCATGAGCGCGATGCTCTAATACCACTTTTATGCTTACTATTTATTAGGTTTATACATTTCTATGTCAGACAACCGTAACGCCATGCCACACTCTCATACAAGCGACGCAACTGATCCGTTAGCCGCCAAGAAAAACACAACGGTAGCGTATACTGACGGTGCCTGCAAAGGCAATCCCGGCGCTGGCGGTTGGGGCGCGCACCTTATATTTAGCGATGGTAGCACGCAGGATTTATATGGCGGTGATACGGAAACCACCAATAATCGCATGGAGCTCATGGGTGCGATACAGGCCCTAACACATAGCTCACATGAGCAAAAACTTGAGATTTGGACAGACTCCAGCTACGTCCAAAAAGGCATCACCGAATGGATTGAAGGCTGGAAGAAAAAAGGCTGGAAAACAGCCAGTAAAAAGCCCGTCGCCAATCAAGACCTTTGGCAACAATTGGATAACCTATGTCAACAGCGTGATGTTGATTGGCATTGGGTCAAAGGACATGCTGGACATGCCGGTAATGAAAAAGCAGATGAACTGGCAAACTTAGGGGTTACGTCAAGCAGTGGTCACTCCTCTATGATAAAAGAATCAGACGCACCTAAAAACAAAGACCGCATAGCGACTGATAAGAAACCTGTCACCAATGATGATTGGCTAAAGTTCGACCCATTGGGTCTAGATATGGTAGATGACGAATTTGATGAAGATGTGTCAGAAAATGAGTTACTAATCAATGACAGTCACCATAGCCATGAAGAACGTATGATGAATGATGATGTCATGGTAGAGACTACTCACTATCAAGACAACGCACCCAACATGATGAGTAACAAAGCCATGCTAGAAGCCCAAACACCTATGAATGATACCGACATGACTAGTGATATGTCACCTATAGATAATGATGCACCCAAGTTCGATGGGGATACTAGCCGTGCCAATCCTCATTTCAAACCGCTATTGCCAAAACCGATACATCGTCATGAAGCAAATCGTCAGCTCATCATGGATACAGAGACCACAGGACTTGACGCACTAAAGGGTGATCGCGTCATCGAGGTCGGTATTGTTGAGATGGTTGGGCGTAAATTTACTGGTGAAAAACTACACGTCTATATCAATCCGCAGCGCGGCATGGATGAGGAAGTCATTCGTATTCATGGTATCTCTGAGGCATTTTTGGCCGACAAGCCTACTTTTGATCAAGTTGCTCAGTCATTGTACGAATTTATGGATGGTGCTGAGATTATCGCTCACAATGCCACCTTTGATATGAACTTCTTAAACATGGAGTTTGCTAAGGTTGGTCTAAATGACTTTGCTGAGCGCGTACAAGTGACCGATTCACTGGTCATGGCAAAGCAGCAGTACCCCGGACAAAAGAACACGTTGGACGCCCTCGTACGTCGTCTGGATGTTGGTAAGCAAGACCGTACTTTTCACGGGGCTTTACTTGACTCAGAGATTTTAGCCGAAGTTTATTTGGCGATGACTGGTGGACAAGTGACGCTCGCCATTGAAGAGGACACGCAATCAGATGGTGGGCAGACTGCCCATGCCAGCTTTGCTAATTTGGCCAATTTATTGCTAGCGTCGACGTCAGATGAGACTACCAATCAAAGCTGGTACGCTTCTCTTGCAGAAGACTATCCTGAGCTAAAAGCCAATATGTAGCTGCTATATCGAGCCTGCATTACACTGACATTTGTACAATATAATCTTGATTATTGTCATATAAAGCGTTAAAACATCACTAACACCTATTTTTAATATCCTACTTACACCATTGCTATTCTCATCAGTACATTATGGAAAAATACTTATGGACCAGTCTGCGCAAATGAAGTTAACCGCCCCAACGCTTAGTGTTACTGATTTTAACCTACCATCACTTCACTTATTACATGATGAGGTTATCGCAACGCTTAAAGATACTGAGATTCATCTGAGCGAGTTCAATGATGATAGTAGCCAAGCGCCTTTATTGGCAGATTCTATTGACGTACTAAAGCAGCTGTCTTGTATTTTTAAACTGATTTCTCTTGTCGGTGCGGAAGTGTTAAACAATGCGATCGTCGATGGTTTGCAGCGCCTTTATGATAGTGGCGATAATCATGATACCGCGCTGATCATGGATTTATCAGAAGCCATCATGACTCTAGATCGCTATGTCGAGTTTGTATTATTGACTGAGTCGGTAGAGCCGACTTTGTTATTGCCAGTGGTTAACAAGCTCAATGCTCATGTGCAAAAAGCGCCCATCACCGTAGAGTCTTTTTCTGCTTTTGGCAGCAGTAGCGTCATCATTGCCAACCCTGAAAAAAACTTCGAACCACTAAGCACACTTAACCTAGACACAGAGCTGCTAACTTACGCCTATCGTAGTGGTCTTGGCGTTGTCCTACTCAATCAAGACGGCAACATCAATTCAAACGATCAGCAAAAACTCGATGCCATGAGTGCTGCTTGTGCGTTGATCGCAGCAAATACCAACAGTCTGTTTTGGCAGGCAGCGACTACAGCCGTGACCGATATCGCAGCGGTCTTGCCATTGAACTTGAGCCAAAAGCACACGCTGATTTACTTAGAGCAGCAATTTCAAAGCTACTTACCAGTGATGGACACGCGTTTTGCAGACTTGGTCAATTTTGCCTGTCAGCGTGATACGGTTGAGGCCCAGCAGCTTCGTGAGCAGTATGCAAGCAACCATCTAGAAGGTGCTCAGCTTGAGGAAATGAAACGTTTCTTGTTTGGTCCCAATCGCGCGCTGACCGATACGCTGAACGACATCATTCAATCTCAAATTAACACCATCAAAGAAAATGTGGATAGCTACGCCCGCGGCGACTCCATCAATCCTGTTGATATGCAAACTGCACAGATCATTGAAGAGTTGACTGAACTGAGCTCAGCCTTACGCTTGCTAGGACTGTCCAATGCAGCTAATAGTCTTAGCACAGCGGCAAGTGCGGTCAGCCGTTGGCAGGCGCCTTCTCCAGATGATTTTGATCACTTGCTACTGGCATTGATGCATGCAGAGAACGCTACGATTGCCATGGCAGAGATGCATACCCCAGGGGCGATTTATTTACCACTGAATAACCAGCATATCTCATTGCATCAGCTCAATACAGCAAACGATACCTTAATACAAGAAAGCCGTACCGCCATTGCCAGTGCCGAACAAGCCATCAATGACTATTTGGCAGAGCCTGAGCGCGACATGCTTAATATCCAAAATATACCGGGAATGATGCGCCAAGTGGCAGGCGCATTGCGCTTTTTACAATTACCAACACCCGCTAGTATGCTTGGCCAATTAGCCATTTATATCGAAAAACGCATAGAGAGTGGACGACGTATCGAAGACGATACACTGGCTTATATTGCTGATGTTATTATGGCGGTCGATCATCATCTGGATGGTTTTGAGAACAATCGTCCTGTCAGTAAACAAGCGCTTGACGTTGGCCAGCAAAGCTTAAGTCATCTACTTGCGGCTTAGTACTGCTTGCACAGGTTTTATCGTCGCCATTTTGTCATTTTGCGGCGATGAAATTTAATCGGAATACTTTACGTTAAATAAGTCTGTATCTAAATCGATACGGACTTGCTTCGAACTGTTTGGAATCTTTTATGGCCCATGCTTTTATATTGAGTGATGACACCGTTTTATGCCGTCAAATGCCAGATGGTTGGTGGCCATTACAAATCCAACTACCACAGAGTAGTACTGAGTCAGACGAGCAAGCTTATCGGCTCGGTCACGTGACGCTACATGAGAGTCTATCGCCAAATCACTGGCAATCTGATGATAATAATATTAGTAGCCTTTCAGCTGATTTGATCAGTCATAACACTGACCAAACTTTCACTGCGCCGTCCACCACTGCCATGACTTATGATTACGCACTCGCTCATAACGTGACGCTGCCTATCATCGCCGAAAGCAGTACTGATACGTTTGTTCCTTATCGACAGCTGATGCCCCATCTGCCTGTCGCCCTATCGGATCAGATTAGCCAAGCGATACAGTTACTACGGTGGCAGGCAGATACGCAGTTCTGTAGTCGCTGTGCCAGTCCTACCGTCCATGCTGACCAAGGCGAGCGCGCCATGGTTTGTCCAGTATGCCAGCTACGCCAGTATCCTCGCGTGCAGCCGTGCGTGATTACCGCTATCACTCGCTCAAACCCAGTGTCAGGTGAGACGCAGATCTTACTCGCGCACCACCATCGACACGGACAGCAAAAACTGCCGCCCATGTATGGTTTGATCGCAGGGTTTGTTGAGGTCGGTGAAAACCTAGAGCATGCAGTGGTACGTGAAGTGGCAGAAGAGGTCAATATCAGCGTGGCAGATATTCGCTATGTGAGTAGTCAGCCTTGGCCGTTTCCCTCCAACTTAATGCTTGGATTTCGTGCCTCTTATGCCAGTGGCGAGATTATCATTCAAGAAGACGAGCTAGCGCATGCTGACTTTTTTGATCTCTCTAACCTGCCCAAGATTCCACCAAAAGGCAGTATCGCTCGAGAATTGATCGATCAGATTGCCAAAGAACAAGGCATCTTATTATAAAATTCAATAGCACTGACACTGGCAGCTCATTTTAGCTGGTAATGTCAGTGCCTACTGCGTCTTACTTTAGACATTATGCACAGTCAGACGCTGATGTTGCCATTTGACGAGTCTAGGTATCAATAGCCCTGCAATCACAATCGCCATGCCTAATAATTGCAAAGCGGTCACTTGCTGACCGTAAGCAAAGGCAGTGAGCGCAGCAAATACGGGTACAAAGTTAAAGAATAATGACGCATTAGCAGCGCCCAACTGCTTAACGCCAGAGATCCACAATAGATAACCGCCAACTGTGCCGAAGACGCCAATAAATATCAGGTCACCAAAGACACTGCGACTGATGGCTAAGCTTTCTTGCAATGGATGAACGTCTGCACTAAATAGCACCATGAGCGATATCACCCCAAGACCGGACAGCATACCAACCAAGGTATAAGGAATCATTGGCATCCATCGGCTGATTCCTTGGGTCAGATAAGTATAAAGACTCCAGCACAGCATGCCTAAAAAGATCATTTGATCGCCGTGGTTAAATTCAAACCCTAGCAGTTTGGAAAATGCGCCATCGGTCAGTACCAGCAGTACTCCAGAGAGACAAACCACCAAACTAAACAGCGCGCCTTTGGTAGGAAACTGGCGCTGCGCTATAGAGCCAATCAAAGAAGTCACCAGCGGGCTAAGCGCCATAATCAAAGCACCATTGTTTGCATTGGTCTGTTCAAGCCCAGTAAACAGCCCCAAATTTAAGCCACCGACACCAATGATGGATACACCAATCGCCCACACCCATTGTTTTGGTGTGAGATTAGGGATTGGCATGTGCTTATATTTTGTATAAAGATACAGACACACCGAGGCAATGCTAAAACGCCACATGACTAAGGTTAATGCATTTACTTCACTCAAGGCATGCTTGCCGACAGGAAAACTTGCGCCCCAGAGAAACGTACACAGTAATAAATATAGGACGGCGGTGGTGTTCGCTGAACGGCTCATATTGCACCCAAAAAACTTGCGAAAAGATAACCACCAGTGTATATATTTTAAATACGGTATAAACAAGCAATAACGAGAGCATAGATTCTGAATATGAAATTTAACTACTCCCTCGATGACATGCGCAGTTTTTGCGTGGTTGTCCGCTACGGCAGCTTTCGCCAAGCCTCTATAATGCTTGACATGCCCCTATCGACATTGAGTCGCCGAGTTGCCAAACTAGAAGCAGATCTGGCACTTAGGTTGCTCAACCGAGATGCGCACCGTGTACAGTTGACCCATGCAGGGCAACAATATTATAAAAGCAGCGCCCATCTCTTTGATGAGTTAGAAAACGTCGCGTGTTGCTTACTACAAGATAAAAATGAGGCCAAAGGCACAATCAGAATCAGCGCCCCTGTCAATTTTGGTAGTGATATTTTAGCGCCTCATTTCAATGCTTTTTTAAAACAATATCCAGATATCCATTTAGATTTGCGTCTATCCAATCAGACCATTGATATTGACGCGCAAGCTATTGATATTGCTTTTCGTATTGGTGAACACAATGCCGACCACTGGGTTGGGCGGCAGCTGACCAATATTCGCTTTATGATTTGCGCAGCCAGCGATATCGATGTCTCTGGTATCCAAACGCCCTATGATTTGGCAGGCTACCCTACGGTATTGTGCACCCCTATGTCTACTTGGCATCTACAGCATCGTACAACGGGCGAGATGCAAGCACATCAGCCAACAAACAATATCCGTCTAAAAGTTGATAATATTAGTTTACTAACGGGAGCTATTGCAGATGGTATCGGTCTAGGTTTCATCCCCGATTATGATGCACAGCTTTTGATTACATCAGGCGGTTTGCAACAAGTACTGCCTGATTGGAATAATCAACCTAGAGGCTGCCAGATGCTCTATCGCGACCGTGATAACATGCCGCATCGTATGCATCTATTGATTAATTTTATCCTCAAGCGTTTTGGTAAATAGACATTCCAAAAGCGCTCACCGTTTTCAGAATAAATGCATCACGATATGATTGCTCTTATACTTTAACGTTATAGACTAGGTTTTTGACGCTGATGTTTTACGGCTTTAAATGTGTTAATCTTCGCAGCGCAACAGCGATCAACACGTCTGGGTCATTGACTATTTGACATAGAACGTCAGTACAAAAACCCATAATTTGCCTATAGAATATGCAATGAATAGTCACTTATCTAACTAGCCACTGACAGACATAAGTGACAATCGCTAATGATGACCGATACTAAGGCCAGTAATACCATGTCCCAGACCGACACCTATCCTCAAAGTACTGAACAGACACGCTTGGCAGACTTACCGATCTTGTTTAAGTCGCTGCACATTGACACTCTGCCAAATGATGTACAAGAAAAAATTGCACAAGTTGACGCTTGTCTGCCGCAAACGCAATGCGGACTTTGTGAGCATCCAGATGGTTGCTTGCCATATGCAGCTGCTATCGTATTAGATGGTGAACCGTACAATAAATGTGTGCCTGGCGGTCAATCCGTGACCGATGCGATTGCTCAGACAATTGGGGTAGATACTCATCTGACAGCCGCGCCATCACAATGGCCGATAGACATGACATCAGGACGCCCAACTGAGGTTCGTGCTGTGATTCGTGAAGACGACTGTATCGGCTGTACCAAATGTATTCCGGCTTGCCCAGTGGATGCTATTGTTGGTACTGGCAAACACATGCACACGATTTTTACCGATTTGTGCACAGGCTGTGAGCTATGTATCGCACCCTGCCCTGTTGACTGTATCGACTTGGTCGTTGTCGAGCGCGAGCTTTCTCCCTTTGAGAGAGTAGCCGAACAAGAAGATTTGAGACAACGCTACCACACGCATCTCAAACGCGTAACAGAACAATTGGCTGATACCAGCAATAGCAAACCTGTGGTCAGCATGGTAGAGGCCAAGCTCAACAATGCAGCGAGCCAATCACTAAATATCAGCGAAGCACAAGCAAAGAATACCATTGCAACGGCTAAGCTACGTACCAAAATCAAAAAACTAGAAAAGCAGCTCAGCGTGCGCGCCAATGATAAAAAACAAATGGAGCTTGAATCCTTGCAAGCAGAGCTCGAATCATTACAAGTAACGCTTTGATTACGTGATTGATACTTTAATAACTCATATAAATGCCATCGCTAGCATATAATTTTGCAACACCACTCACTAAAATAATAGTTAAAACACCATGAGTAAAACGGTCAAACACAAAACAGCCGATACACCGCCCTCTAGAAGAATGCCCAACCGCGATGTGCGTCCATTTTTTGAAAAGCTAGCGGCGACGATTGACGAGCCAGTCACAGAATTAAACTACCAAAGTAATTTTGAGCTCCTCATTGCGGTTATCTTATCTGCACAAGCGACTGATGTGAGCGTTAATATTGCCACCCAGCAGTTGTACCCCGTGGCTAATACGCCTGAATCTATACTGGCATTGGGCGAAGACGGTCTAAAAGCTTATATCAAAAATATTGGCTTATATAATGCCAAAGCAAAAAATGTCATAAAAACTTGTCGTGATTTGATTGAAAAGTTTGATAGCACCGTCCCTGACAACCGCAAAGATCTAGAATCATTGGCTGGTGTGGGGCGTAAAACTGCCAATGTAGTGTTAAATACTGCCTTTGGTCAGCCAACCATGGCGGTCGACACGCATATTTTTCGCGTAGGCAATCGCACAGGCCTCGCCACTGGTAAAAACGTACTTATCGTCGAAAACAAACTGGTCGAGCGTATCCCAGATGATTTTATCGTTGATGCGCATCATTATCTTATTTTGCATGGGCGTTATACCTGCCAAGCGCGTACGCCAAAATGCGGCACATGCCCTGTCTATGAAGAGTGCATGTTTAAAGATAAAGCGACCTTTTTAGAACTATAACGTAACGACAATCCTGTCTCAAAGGCAAACTTGTGTAGCCATGAACTGGCAAGTGCCTACGTTTTACTACAGTGAATCACTTGTTGAGCATTTCTTATATTATAGCAAGTGCTGCTCACTAGAGTTTTATAACGTTTCAGGGTAGAATAACCCTATTTTGCGTTAAGAGATTTTGGCAATTACCCCGCTTCTGATAAGGCAATCTGCACACTGACAGTAGCCTATTAGAGCGAACATTGACCTAACTCTCTACTGCCATAGCTATAAAAGCTTATTATCATTGCTCCATATATGAGTTGGTTGAATGATAGTAGGCCTAGATTTTAGCCAAATTGATGACAAAAACTTTGTTCAACACCGATTTTTAGCATTGAGAAACACCGATTATCTGCCGCGTAAATGCGTGGTCAACATTAATTAGAGCAGCACCTAAAGTGTTGCTTTTCCTACCTTTATTGATTCAATTAAGCGATCCCATTATGCGTGAATACAACTTATTTACCTCCGAATCTGTGAGCGAAGGCCATCCTGATAAAATGGCTGATCAAATATCAGACGCCATCCTTGATGCTATCTTACGTGAAGACTTACACGCACGTGTGGCCTGCGAAACTTTAGTAAAAACAGGCGCGGTGATACTTGCCGGTGAAATTACCACAACTGCCAATATCGATTTAGAACGTCTGGTGCGTGACACGGTCAACGGCATCGGTTATCACCATTCAGACCTAGGTTTTGATGGTGAAACCTGTGCGGTTATCAACATGCTAGGTAAGCAGTCTCCTGAAATCGCGCAAGGTGTCGATCGTAGCGACCCTGAAGAGCAAGGTGCAGGTGACCAAGGTTTAATGTTTGGTTATGCCAGTAATGAAACTGATGTATTGATGCCAGCCCCTATTGAATATGCCCATCGTTTGATGGAGCGTCAATCTGAGCTACGCCGCGCAGGCGAGCTACCTTGGCTCCGTCCCGATGCCAAAGCACAGGTCACCTTAAAATATGATGGCAACCGTCCTGTCGCTATCGATGCTGTTGTATTATCCACACAGCATGACCCAAGTATTGCGCAGTCTGATCTACAAGAAGCGGTGATGGAGTCTATCATCAAACAAGTACTCCCAGCTGACCTATTACATGCGGGTACACGCTACCATATCAATCCAACAGGTAAGTTTGTTATTGGTGGTCCAGTTGGTGATGCAGGTTTGACGGGTCGTAAAATCATCGTTGATACTTACGGCGGTATGGCGCGTCATGGTGGCGGCGCATTCAGTGGTAAAGATCCCTCAAAAGTAGATCGCAGTGCTGCTTATGCCGTACGTTATGTGGCCAAAAACATCGTCGCAGCAGGTCTTGCTGATCGCTGTGAAGTACAAGTGAGTTACGCGATTGGGGTTGCTGAGCCGACTTCTATCTCGGTCAACACCTTTGGTACGAGCAAAATCAGTAACGATGAGATCATTCGCCTGATTCGTACTCATTTTGATTTGCGTCCTTATGGCATCACTCGTATGTTGAACCTGTTACAACCAATGTATCAGCAGACGGCTACCTTTGGACATTTTGGTCGTCAAGGCTCAGAAACTGCCTTTACTTGGGAAAAAACAGACAAAGCTGATATCTTAAAAGCAGACGCTGGTTTATAAGAGTCATTACGTTGAATCATTTACAAACCGTCTTTATATACTAAAATTATCGACACTTATTATTAGGAGCAGCTTATGTCTCAAGACAGCAACACTCAAGACAACAATGTGGATGCAAGCATTGAAATCACCCCTGAAATGCAGGCATTTTACCAACGTGCTGATGCCATCATCGGTGTCGCCAATAGTCAGCTAGGCCCTGATGCCCATTCAGGACAGGTAGGTGCTTCTTTGTTGTATGCTGCCGCACGCTATAGCGCGTCCGTTGCCTCGATTGGATTTGTGAAAGGCGATGATTTTGCTAAAGAAAAAGATGATATCGTCGAGTTTTATGTCAAACAGTATCGCCAGATGTTAAGCGACAACTTGACAGATTATGCACAGAACTTTGATAAATACGTGCAGCTAAACCAAGACGACAAACCAGCTGAATAAGTAAATCTTGTCCGTTTAGATGCTCTTTTATTAAGAGAGTAGCAAATAAAGTACACAAAAAACCCAAGCTAAATTAAGCTTGGGTTTTTTGTGCAAAATGATTGAGTAGACAGCCATCGATTAAATATTATAATGTTTTAAGCGCTTTACCAATATCACAATAACGCTCACGAGCGATAGCAGGACGCTATCGAACGCCATTAATAAGGAAATGTAATCATGCAAAACAGCTTATCCAAACGACTCTCGGTACTGAAACCATCATCACTTATATTATCTTTAGCAATAGTATTGACAGCTTGTAGCTCTACACTGAATACAACTACGCCGACTACTGTGCCTACTCAATCAAGCACGAATAATAGCCAAATGCTTGAAAATACGCTGACCCAATGTCCAACCTCTCACTCTGAGAGCACCATGTGTACCATGCAATATGACCCTGTCTGTGTGAAAACGAAAGTTGGCTCAGTGATAAGTTACCGTACTGCTGGTAATGCCTGCTCAGCTTGTAATATTCCTGAAGCCATCGGTTATACAAAAGGCGAATGTAGTTAATTCATAAAAATACTTCATTCCAAAAAAGATATTTGAGTAGTCACAAAAAAGCCCCAATTTAAAAATAAATTGGGGCTTCTATTAACGATTAGAACAACGGTTAAAATAACGATTTTACTGCTTAATCACCCTTAACAATCTTGGGTGGGCCTTTGAGTAAATGCTCATCAACAAACTCATCTGCAGAGTTATGATCTGCTGATTCATCTGTAATAAAGCTTTGCTGCGCTCGATATAGAATCAAACGGTCACGGCTAAGACCTCGCAACAACGCATACATTATGACGAAAACCACTAAAGCAAATGGCAATCCTGCTACGATGGCAGCTGCCTGCAAAGCAGACAATCCACCAGCCGCTAACAATATAGCAGCGATAATGCCTTCTGTGGTTGCCCAAAACAAACGCTGAATCTTTGGTGGATTGGTATCGCCACCAGCGGTCAGCATGTCAATCACAAAACTGGCCGAATCTGATGAAGTCACAAACCAAAGCATAATCATGACAACAATCATTAGCGTAATCGGTTTAGCTAGTGGGTAGTACTCAACCAGCTTAAAGATTGCGCTACCCGTATCTGCTTGTACTGCTTCAACCAATCCTGGGCTAATACCTGTCACAGCAGAGGCAAGCTCCATGTGAATAGCCACGCCGCCAAAAGTTGTGAACCAGAAAAACAAAATAAGCATAGGGATTAATAGCACCCCAAACGTAAACTCACGGATGGTACGGCCACGAGAGATACGGGCAATAAAGATACCAACGAATGGTGCCCAGCTCACCCACCATGCCCAATAAAATATCGTCCAAGCACTTTGCCAGTCTGTTCCACTATAAGACTCGCCCCACGTACCCAAAGGTACGATTACGGTCAGATAGTTACCGATATTTTCGATAAAGCTATCGAAGATAAAGAGTGTCGGCCCTAAAGCCACCATGAATACCAATAAAACGATTGTAAAACCAATATTGATATCACTAAGGCGCTTAATACCTTTATCCAGACCCATCATAACGGAAGCGGCTGCAAGCGCTGTGATGAAAGCTATCAAACCGAACTGTACAGTGAGACTATTCGGCATACCAAATAGTTTCTCAAGTCCCGCATTGATCTGCATCACTCCAAGCCCGAGTGAGGTAACCACACCAAACATCGTACCGAACACGGCCAAGATATCGACCGTATGCCCCCAGCGACCATAGATTCTTTTGCCGAGTAAAGGATACAAGGTTGAGCGAATCGATAAAGGCAAACCACGACGAAAATGAAAATACGCTAACGACAGTGCCACAATCGTATAGATGCCCCAAGCGTGTAGACCCCAATGCATAAATGAGATATTCATCGCTTGCTTTGCGGCTTCAACCGTTTCGGCCTCGCCCATTGGTGGTGCCATAAAGTGATACAACGGCTCCGCTGTACCCCAATAAACGAGACCAATACCAATACCAGCAGAGAACAACATACCAATCCAAGAAAACAGATTGTATTGCGGTCGCTCCGTTTGGTTGCCTAAACGAATATCACCATAGCGACTCATTCCTAAGTAAATGCAAAGCCCGAGCGCTGTATTCACTAAGATAATAAATAACCAACCGAATTTATCGGTAATGAAATTCTGTAAAAAACTAAAAACTGCCCCTGCTGTTTCAGTGAAAAGCGCACCGAAAATAATAAATCCAACGATCAACAGTGACGATGTAATAAACACAGGTTTACTCACCCGTGGAAAAGGTCCTAATCTGCCTACTTTTACTTCTTCCATGTGCAAGTCTCAAAATTTAAGGAATATTACCTTAACAAAATAGGCTTTAACTATCAATCAATTACAAAATAAAACTTGATAAAACCTTTAACTTATTCTAATAAGATTGATAGTTTTTTTAAAATGTCTACATAAATACAGATGTAAAAGCAGCTTTATCATGATGTTATTTAGGCAATAATCTGAGTAATCGTCCACCATCACCATCTTCCAATGCCCACACTTGTCCATCAACTGCCAGCACGCTACGAACACGCTCACCCATGTCATAACGATAGCGTTCAATAGCACTATCATCTTCATCGACACTTACGACAATAAGCGCTTTTGAAGATAAACCACTGATTAAAAAATCGCCTTGTAATGCTGGAAAATCATTGTGTCTACCAGCCGTATATAGACTCAGTGATGACGGTGAAATAACGGGCGTCCATGTGATTTTGGGCATTTCAAACTCAGGACGAGTGTCGTGATCTGGGATTGGTGTACCTGAATAATTGCGGCCATTTGATACAATCGGCCAGCCATAGTTTTTGCCTTTTTCAATCAGATTAAATTCATCACCGCCCTTTGGCCCCATCTCGTTTACCCAAAGCCTGCCGCTTTCATCAAATCTTATGCCGAGCACATTGCGATTACCCATTGTCCAAAACTGAGAGGCAATGTCATTGCTATCATTGACAAATGGATTGTCTTTTGGCACCGAGCCGTCAGCATACAATCTAATAATCTTACCTAGATTCATGCTCATATCTTGTGCAGGCTCTTTTTTCTGGCGTTCTCCTGAGCTGATATATAGATACTGTCCATCAGGTGAAAACAATAAGCGATGGCTGTAGTGACCTTGCCCCGTGACTTTTGGAGATTGCTCCCAAATAGGCATGATGGCCTGTAGTGTGGGCGTATTTGTGCCTAATCCTGCAAGCGTCGCTTTGATTACTTTTGCCCCAAACTTATTACTATCACCTCCCTTTCCTGCTTCTACGTAGCTGATATATACAGTATTCGAAGTCGCAAAATCTGGTGCTAATATAATATCTCCCAAACCACCTTGACCACCGTAGGCCACTTTAGGGATGCCTGCTACTTGTGTTTTGCTACCCGTCGCCGTATCTACAATGAACAGCTCCCCTGTTTTCTGTGTCACTAGTAGTTTGGGCGCTTTGCCATCTGTATTGGGTAGTGCTGTCATGGCCCAAGGCTCATCAAAAGTTGCGACCGCTTTGGTTGTAAACTCAGGCTTGTCTGCGCTAACTTGAGCATCACTTGTCTGCATATCTGCTTTAGAGGTTTGCATCTCTTTCTGTTCTGGTACGTTGTTGCTGGTATTGACGGTTGCAGGATTGGAGCAAGCTGATGTGCTGAACAACAACGCTGCAATGATTAACGGCGAGGTTAAGGGCAGACTTACACGTTCAATAGGGGTTGTCATTGTTTTATCCTTTCTATCCGATTGGCATTTTTGGTCATCCATTTATTTATAGCATAGTCTTGATATTTAAGAGATATTTAAATGGTAAAAAAAAAGTAACGCAAAATACCACCGTAAACGAAAAACCCCTTACCTACGATTGTAGATAAGGGGTTTGTTGTGGGAGTATCATGAGGTCATAAAGACCTGAAGGCTAGAGTGATTAGCTCATTCTAAGCTTGTCAAAAGTTAGCTTGTCGTCGGCACCAACATCAACTTTGATAATATCACCAGCGACAAAGTCGCCCGCCAAGAGCTTTAATGACAATGGGTTTTCGATCTCTTGTTGAATGGCACGCTTCAAAGGACGAGCACCATAAACAGGGTCATAACCCACGGCAACCAATTTATTCATCGCATCGGCTGACAGCTCAATATCCATCTCACGCTCTTGGATACGCTGACGTAAGCGATTCAATTGAATATCAGCAATACCTGCCATCTGCGACATACCAAGCGGATGGAAGACTACGATTTCGTCAATACGGTTGACGAACTCTGGACGGAAATGCTGCCCAACCGAATCCATCACTTCCGCTTTGATATCCTCATAGCTCTCGCCAACCATTTCTTGGATCTTGTGCGAACCCAAGTTACTGGTCATGATAATGACGGTATTTTTGAAATCTACCACCCGACCTTGCGAATCGGTTAAGCGACCATCATCCAATACTTGCAGTAAAATGTTGAACACATCAGGGTGCGCTTTTTCTACTTCGTCGAACAATATGACACTGTATGGTTTACGGCGTACCGCTTCCGTTAATGTACCGCCTTCTTCATAACCGACATAACCTGGAGGCGCGCCGACTAAACGGCTGACACTGTGTTTTTCCATATACTCACTCATGTCGATACGTACAATCGCATCTTCAGAGTCAAACAAGAAGTTTGCTAGTGATTTGGTCAGCTCTGTCTTACCAACACCAGTAGGTCCTAAGAATAAAAACGAACCAGAAGGACGATTGGGATCAGATAAGCCTGCACGGCTACGACGTACCGCATTGGCCACCGATTCGACCGCTTCGTTTTGACCGATGACACGCTCATGGAGCTTTTCTTCCATTGCGATCATCTTATCACGCTCGCCTTGCATCATTTTACTGACTGGAATACCAGTTGCGGCTGCCACCACTTCTGCAATTTCATTGTCGGTGACTTTATTACGTAGCAGTTTGACACCACTACCTTCACCTGTTTGCTCTTTTTGCTCAGCCAAATCAGACTCATGGATACGACGCTCCAATTGCGGAATGGTTTCGTATTGCAGCTTACTCATGGTCTCGTAGTCGCCTTCACGGCTGGCTTTGTCATAGGCAATACGGGCTTTATCCAGCTCGTCTTTGAGCTGTTGACTGCCTTTGACCAATGCCTTCTCTGCTTGCCACACTTCATTAAGATCAGCGTATTCTTTTTCTAACTCTGCTATTTGCGCATCGAGCACTTTACGCTCGGCTTGCGCGCCAGCATCTTCTTCATTTTTGAGCACTTCACGCTGCATTTTTAGCTGAATGAGGCGACTATCGAGCTTACCTAGTGATTCAGGCTTGCTGTCCATCTCCATGCGCAAACGGCTAGCTGCTTCATCAATTAAATCAATCGCCTTGTCTGGTAGCTTACGGTCAGTGATATAGCGATGACTCATGCGCGCAGCAGCAATGATTGCGCTATCTTGAATATCGACGCCATGGTGCAGCTCGTAACGCTCTTTTAAACCCCGTAATATCGCAATAGTATCTTCGACCGTTGGCTCATCGACCAGTACTTTTTGGAAACGACGCTCAAGCGCGGCGTCTTTTTCGATATACTTGCGATATTCATCCAATGTCGTTGCACCGACACAATGTAGCTCACCGCGTGCCAGTGCAGGTTTTAGCATATTACCTGCATCCATCGCACCTTCAGATTTACCCGCACCAACCATCGTATGCAGCTCATCAATGAACAAGATGACATTACCTTCTTGTTTGGCCAAATCACTCAATACGCTTTTGAGGCGCTCTTCGAACTCACCGCGGAATTTTGCCCCTGCAATGAGCGCGCCCAAATCTAACGACAGTACTTCTTTACGGCGTAGCCCTTCTGGTACATCACCATTGATGATTTTTTGTGCCAAGCCTTCGACGATGGCGGTTTTACCAACGCCCGGCTCACCAATGAGTACAGGGTTATTTTTGGTACGGCGCGACAGTACCTGAATGGTACGGCGGATCTCTTCGTCACGGCCAATGACTGGATCTAGCTTGCCAAGCTCTGCTTGCTCAGTCAGATTAATCGTGTACTTGTTGAGCGCATCACGCTGATCTTCGGCGTTTTGGTTATTTACCGTATCATCACCGCGCAGCTGCTCAATCACCGCTTTTAGTTTGCTTGCTGTCACTCCAGCACTTTCAAATATCTTTTTGGTTTCGCCTTGTTCGGCGAGTGCCAACATCACCCATTCTGTTGCGATAAAATCATCGCCTTCTTTTTGTGCCTGACGATCTGCCAAGTTCAATATTTTTACCGAGTTTGGGTTTAGGTTGACGTCACCTGTAGGCTCCGAAATGGTCGCTTGGTTATCTAATGCTTTTGCCACGCCATTTTTTAGCGCTGGGACAGAAGCGCCTGCTTGTTGGCAAATAGATAAATTAGACTCATCTTGTAGCAACACTGCAAGCAAATGTAAAGGATCAATGCCCGTGTGGTCGCGACCTAATGCTAGGCTTTGAGCTTCTTGAATGGCGGATTGCAGTTTTTGCGTAAACTTCTCAAATCTCATGTTTATATCCTTTTATAATTAGTATTTTCAGTGAGCCTTCTAAGGATTATCTTAGTCTAGTGCCCACTGTTATCTGTCACTTATATAAGGTATATATACACCTATTTCAAGACGATTACCAAATAAAGCCTTACTTAAGACAATGATATTTATTATTAATAATATTTAAACGGGTTATTAATGCCAGTTAAATATAGTTAGTAGGTAGGAAACGCCATTTTATTGATGTAAGTTAAAGAGAACTCTCCATTGAATACGGTAATAAGCAATGCACTTATTGAGCATAGACCCAATCATAATCCGACTATGCTACTCCACGATTTCAATAGGAGTACCAAGTGTCACCGCTGCCATAATTTCATCCATCTCATCATTGGTGACAGCGATACAACCATCGGTCCAATCGCGTCGTTGATTCAACCAGCCCAAATGTCCAAAGCCATTCATTTGCCCATGAATCATAATATCGCCGCCCGGATTGACCCCTAATGACTTCGCTCGTGCCTTGTCTTCATCATTAGGATAGCTAATATGGATAGAACGATGCGCAATAGAGTTCTCGTTTTTATAATCTAAGGTATAAATCCCAACGGGCGTACGCTGATCGCCTTCTTGTTGCTTATGTCCCGATGGACTACCCCCTAGCGCAATACGATACGACCTAATGATTTTACCATCGCTCATCAATTTTAAGACACGATCTGATTTGTCGACGAAGACTCGATCAATGACTGCCGACGCAGGAATGGGGTTTTTGGATTTTGAGGTGGTTTTGGCATAAGCAATGGCGCTGGTGCTGACAATAGCAGCAAGACTAAGAACAATGATAATGGGCAACCAAGGCGTACGCTGCTCATTAGATGGGTGAAATTTTTTATAAAAAAATGACATAGGCTTTGATCCTCATAATTAATTTTTCGTCATTAATCATATGTATCAAAACACTATGTCAGATTCTGTAGATAAATTTTGTGCAAAAGTAATGAATCAATCGCTATGCTGTTACACCATGCGAATCGCACCATCTAAGCGGATCACCTCGCCATTTAGATAGGCATTGTCAATGATATGAGTCACCAATTTGGCAAACTCATTGGGTGCGCCCAAACGTTTAGGATATGGCACGCCTGCTTCTAGCTGCTCGCGGGCTTTTTCTGGAATAGACTCCATCATCGGCGTAGCAAAGACACCTGGTGCGATAGTCATCACGCGAATACCATGACGAGCCAGCTCACGAGCAAGCGGCAAGGTCAGACCAACCACGCCTGCCTTAGACGAAGAATAGCTGGCTTGACCTACTTGTCCGTCAAAGGCTGCGATAGAGGCTGTATTAATAATAATACCTTGATCTACATTCTTCTCTACATGGTCGCCTGCATTGCTATCATTAGCTATGCGCTTTGCAATGCTAGCAGCGACCAAACGGGCGACATTAAATGAACCGACGAGATTGACATTGACCCCGCGGCTAAATGCCTCAAGGTCTGCCGGATTGTTATCACGATCTAACAGTTTTTGTACCACTACAATACCAGCACAGTTGATTGAACCTTGTAGGCCACCGAAAGCTGACTCTGCCATCTCAACCGCTGATTGTACTTCATCGCCGTTAGTGATATCACAGCGCACAAAGCGCGCACTATTACCCAGCTCAGCGACCAGTGCTTGACCTGCTGCTTCATTTAGATCAGCGATAACGACATTACCACCCTGCTCTACAATCGCACGAGCTACTGACTCGCCCAAACCTGATGCGCCGCCTGTGACCAAAAAGCTGCTTTCTTTAATTTGCATGTTTATTCCTTTAAATCTTCATTTCTTATTAGCTGTTTTCTATGAATTATCTATAAACGCTCTATTGGGTAGTTACGCGGCAGATAAACTACGTAGCAAAAAGCGTTGAATCTTGCCACTTGGTGTTTTTGGTAATTCGGTCACAAACTCGACCTCACGCGGATAGGCATGAGTTGATAGACGTTTGCGCACCAGCTCTTGGATTTCTTTGGCGATTTGCTCGCTACCTTCGATACCCTCTTTTAGTACCACATAAGATTTGATCGTATGTCCACGCACTTCGTCTGGCACGCCTACCGCCGCAGATTCTGCCACTGCTTCATGCTCTAATACAGTGTTTTCGACATCAGTAGGTCCTACGCGGTAACCTGCGGTAATAATGATGTCATCATCACGGCCTGAGAACCAGTAACTGCCATCCCTATGACGCTCGACCACGTCGCCTGTCAGATAATAATCATCTACAAAGGCTTGTTTTTCATTCCAGCTATAACCGCGGAAATAAAACGCAGGTGACTGACTGACGACGACTGCTAGCTGACCCTGTTCACCATCTGGCAGTACATTCATATCATCATCTAGTACCACTAGCATATGACCTGGTAGCGCCATTCCCATCGAGCCTACTGGAGATTCGTGTTTTAGCGCATGATGCGCACAGCAAGTCATGCCGGTTTCTGTTTGACCGTATTGATCTTTTACCTGACAGCCCAGATAGGTCTCAACCCAGTTAACGACTTCGGTGTTCAGTGTCTCCCCTGCCGAGTTGGCACAGCGTAGAGCAAGTTTGGCATTAGTATCAAGGTCATCTTGATTGCGGTCTTTATTGTCAAATACGCCGCTGGATTTCATCATACGAAATGCGGTGGGTGACGACGCCAAATTGGTAATCTGGTGGCGCACCATAAAGTCACGTGTATTAGTCGCATCAAATCCTGCTTCATTAAAATAAGTCGTGATACCCAATAGCAGTGGCCCTGTGATGGCATAATATAAGCCATACGCCCAGCCAGGATCGGCCATGTTCCAATATTGATCGTCTTCGCGTATGTCGATGGCATAACGCATATAGAGATAAAATGCAGGTAATGCGGCTAATGGCACACTGACGCCTTTTGACTTACCGACTGTACCTGAGGTGAACATTTGCAAAAATGGCGCGTCCGTATCGAGCGTGACGGGTTCCATCGTTTGCGCCTGTGATTCCATGGATTGACCATAATGATCGTCACCCCACGTCTGAGCTTCCTCAGTACTGCTGACCAATACCATTTTGGTTTGTGTGGCTAAGTCATCAAACTTGCGGCGGTTTTCTACATTGGTAAAAACGACTTTGGTATCGGCTTTATCCATGCGATATTTGATTGAGTCATAACCAAAAGCGGTGAATAACGGCTGATATACAGCGCCGATGCGCCATGTTGCCAATACAACGGTCAGCAGCTCGGGCGTACGTGGTAGCATCGTCGCTACTTTGTCTCCCGCTTTTACGCCATACGACTGTAGTAAGTTAGCGACTTGCGCACTTGCTTTGTCAAGCTCACCAAAGCTCATGCGCGTGACATTTCCTGCCGTATCTTCATGTACCAGTGCGGTATTGTCAGCGCGGCCATCACGGACATGACGACCACAGCACGCCATATAGGCATTTAGTCGATCATCGACATGCTCGCCAAAAATTTCTGACAGCAATGTATCCATATCAAAATTATTATAATAATCGGTATAGTTTTTTGATGTCGCTGAAGCATCTGTGTGGTTGATGGTAGGAGTCTGAGAGGCGGTGTTCATAAGCTAATCCTTTAGCAATAGCAGAAAAAATGATATTCATAGTTGCAAAACGGTCACATCCTATAGACCGTTTAGTATCTTTGTATTTAACATGCTCTATTAGTAACGTATTTTTATACTTATTTCAATACATAACGTATCATTTTTATTTTATATAAATAAGCGTGACCTATAACTATTTATCGTAAAATAGCCATTAATAAAATTAAAAAAATTTTACAATCATATATTTAAGTTGATTTTAAAGTACTTTCTTAAGCAACGATATTTAACGATCAGCACTTAAAAAACCTAGTAAGGCTTTCTCCTCACAGCTTTGGTATTTTTTCGTACGACCGCGGCGTGCTTGTTTATAGTCATCATAAAATTGCCCTGCCAAAAAACGCTCAATAATGATGGGGTGAATATACGACGCGCGGCATACGGTTGGCGTATTGCCCAGCTCTGCCGCCACGCTTTTTACCATATCGGTGACCAGCTGCTGACGCTCAGCGCTTTCTGGTGCGCTGACAAGTATGTTAGCGCCTGCGGTCGTTTGCAGCTCATCATATAGGTAGCTTGCCGCGAGTACACTTGCCATCCATGTACGAAAATCTTTTGCACTATATAATTTGCTTTCGCAGTCTGTGCCACATGTATGCATCCGTAAGTAGTCATTAATATCGCTGCTATCGACGACTTGTTTGTGTCCATTGTCATCTAAGTATTTAAATATTTGATAACCTGGCAGCTCAGAGCAGGCCTGCACGATGTCAATTAAACGCTCATCCTGCAGCTCAATATGATGCTCTTTAGCGCTTTTTCCGACAAAATCAAACGCAAGTCCGTTATCCGTTTCGCTGACATGCTTACTACGTAGCGTACTCAGACCATAGCTTTTATTTTGTTTGGCATAGCGGCTGTTACCAATACGAATCAACGTGGTTTCGAGCAACTTCACGATGGCAGCAAGTACATTGGTGCGTGACAATGACTCTGCTTCCAAATCTGCCTCCACCTGCGCGCGTAAATTAGGCAGCGTTTCTGCAAAGCCTATCATTGCATCAAACTTGGCTTGGTCGCGGATGTTATTCCACGAGGGATGATACAAGTACTGCTTGCGTGATTTTTCATCGCGTCCTGTCGATTGCAGATGGCCTTTTTCGTCTTGGCATATCCACACCTCCGACCACATAGGCGGTATCACCAATGCATCAAAACGCTGACGTAATGCTTTGTCTTTGACGGTGTTGCCCGTTGCATCGCGATAAGTAAAACCGCGGCCCCAACGTCTACGCTCATAACCTGGTTCGTCGTCACTCACATAGCGCAGATTGGCACGGCGTGCGAGACGCTCATAGTCATGGCGCACATCCTGCGTTGTCGACTGCTCGTTTGTTTTGCCCATAAAAACACTCTTCCAATAATTTTATGGTTTTAGCATAATCAACTGCGCTTATTTTTGCTGTTTGTTTGCCACGGACAAAGTGTAATCCTGTGTAAAATAAAGCAGTGATAAAAATAGTGACAAGGGTTCTAAGTGCTACATTTTTGAGGCATAATTCAGCACTACTCACGACTTAAGTTTATAAAAAATGAATCATTCACCTGTGAAAATAAAGCCACTAACTCTCGCCGATCACGATCTTTGGGCGCACTTATGGCAAAACTATCTGACATTTTATGAGACCCATTTGCCATCAAGCACGACAGATACGACATGGCGCAATCTGCTTGATGATGACGTCTCTGTTTATGGGTTTGGGGCGTGGAGAGAGGATGTTTTGGTAGGTATTACCCATGTGGTACTGCATCGCAACACATGGAATACTAACGAGTGTTGTTACTTAGAAGATTTATACGTCGCGGATAATATCCGTGGTCAAGGTGTGGGACGTGCATTGATTGAACATGTATACTTCTTCGCTAAGGATAAGGACTGCAACCGAGTCTACTGGACGACACAAGAAAGCAACGTCGCCGCTCGCAAACTCTATGATGTCATTGCCACTCAGACAGATATGATTCAGTACCGTAAGGACTTATGAACAGAGTAAGCTAGAGAATGAAATGCCCACAAAAAAAGCCAAGCATTTGATGCTTAGCTTTTTTTGTTTTTTATATTACTTTAATTTAAAAGTAACTATTTACCGTACAGGCATAAATAAGCCGTTTCGACATCAACTTTTACTTGGAACTTTTTGTTAGCTTCAACGGTAAATTGCTCGCCAGCATTAAACGTTTGCCACTCATCACTCTCTGGTAGCTTAACCGTCAATGCACCGCTCACCACACTCATGGTCTCAAACTCACTGGTGCCAAATTCATACTCACCGCTTTCCATAACACCGACAGTGGCAGGCTTGGTCGCCGTTTGAAAAGCAATGGATGTCACTTTGTCGTCAAAATAATTATTTACGCTTGGCATAATCTTCCTTAATTACATGTTAGTTGGTATTTGAATTCTATTTTATAGACCTGCTTTTAGACTGGCTTCAATGAACTGATCGAGATCGCCATCTAGTACAGCGCCAGTGTTAAAGGTTTCAACACCCGTACGCAGATCCTTAATACGAGAATCATCAAGCACGTACGAGCGAATCTGGCTGCCCCAACCGACATCAGACTTGTTGTCTTCAACCGCTTGTTGTTTTTCCATACGTTTTTGCATCTCAAGCTCATAGAGCTTAGCACGTAGCATCTTCATAGCCGTCGCTTTGTTGCCATGCTGACTACGCTCATTCTGACAAGTCACTACTACGCCTGATGGTTCATGGGTAATACGTACCGCAGAATCAGTCGTGTTGACGTGCTGACCGCCCGCGCCAGATGAACGATAGGTATCAATACGCAAGTCAGCAGGGTTGATGTCAATCTCGACGTTGTCATCAATCTCAGGCGAGACAAACACCGCTGCAAACGAGGTATGACGACCATTGTTGCTATCAAATGGTGACTTACGTACCAAACGATGCACGCCAATCTCAGTACGCAACCAGCCAAACGCATAGTCGCCTTTGATCTCGATCGTGGCCGACTTGATACCCGCGACGCTGCCAGCAGACACTTCAATTACATCTACCTTAAAGCCGTGAGCTTCTGCCCAGCGTGTATACATACGCAATAGCATCTCCGCCCAATCTTGCGCTTCGGTACCGCCACTGCCTGATTGAATATCCAAGTAGCAGTTGTTTGGGTCCATCTCGCCGCTAAACATACGGCGGAATTCCAAATCGGCTACGCGCTGCTCAGCGCTATCTAGCTCGCTCTGCACATCAGCAAGCAACGACTCATCCTCTGCTTCGACTGCCAACTCTAGCATGGCAGACGCGTCTTCTAGCGTGGTTTCAAGAGAGACCACCACATCGATGACACCATCAAGGTGGCTTTTTTCTTTATTAATCTTGGTGGCACGCTCTGGATCATTCCACAGCTCAGGATTTTCTAATTCTAAATTAACTTCTTCTAAGCGTTCTTGCTTACCATCAAAGTCAAAGATACCTCCGCAAATCCTGCCCGCGCTCTGATAGATCTTTAATTTGTTCTTGATACGGATTGATTTCCATAAGTTTTCCTGTTTTTCTAAAAAAATAAATAACGAATACGGCGCTATTTTAAATGAGATTGATCATAAATGGTTGTCTAATTATTCTTGTTCCTACTATTACTAGATTAAGCAATCTAGATTGACCAGTCTTCTACTGCCCAACGATGCGCCAAGGCATGAGCATGTAGCGCCTCATCAGGTGATACACAGATCGCCACATCCGCCCATTCTAGCAATGGGATGTCGTTTTTGGAGTCTGAATAGGCATAGGTTTTTTCAAAGGTGATACCAGCGGCTTGCTGCTTATCGAGCCACTTATCTAAATGATATATCTTGCCTGCCTGAAAGTTTGGCTTATCGTTCAGCTTGCCTGTATAACGCTCATCTTTAATCTCAAGCGGCGTTGCCAATACATTGGCTGATTCGACGCCAAAACGCTTGGCAATGGCAGACACCACAAAATCATTGGTCGCAGAAATAATCACCACATCGTGGCCTTGCTCAATATGCTGACACAACGCTTCCATCGCTTTTGGGCGAATATGTGGCTCGATTTCGCTTTTGATGTAATCTTCTCTTAGCTCATCGAGTCTATCGAGTGGCAAACTACTCAAAAACTGCGCGACGAACTCATTGTACTCTGTCGCATCTAGCGTTCCTTCGATATAGTCATTGTAAAACTTCTGGTTGGCGGTGCGATACTCAGCTTCATCTACAAGGTCGTGCTTGACGATATACTCACCCCAAAGATAATCGCTATCGACATCCAGTAAGGTATGATCTAAATCGAATAATGCCAGTTGTTTTTGTTGTGTTTGTGCTTGATTTGCCTGCATGGTGAGACCTTATCGTTGGTTGCGAAAAAATATGAAGTATTTAATAAAATTGGATACGGTTATTTACCAAAAATGAAAGTGTGGATTAAATACAGCCTTTAGCCTGTTATCTGTCAAATTAGACTTAGGGCGTGTCATCAATTAGCTCATTCAATCATTTAGCGGTCTTAAAATGGCTAAATCTTGTGAATATATCTATATTCTCTGCAATTTTTTCCTCGTTTGACTACTATTTATCTCATTTTAAGCTTCGCTATCTAAATGATGACACGCCCTAGCTCGCCTATATGCCTTTAATAAGAAATGTCTTTAATCAGGCATTGCTATTTCGGTCAGACCGTCTTTATAGGTCTCACAAAGCTCAGCGTAATGGTGTGCTGACATTTTTAGCATGGCAGCTTGCTCATCGGTTAGGGTTTTGACGACTTTTGCAGGCGCACCCATCACCATTGAGTTGTCTGGAATCACTTTGCCTTCTGTGACTAGGGCTTTGGCACCAATGATACAGTTCTTACCGATTTTGACATTATTAAGCACCACGGCACCAATGCCAATCAGACTGTTGTCACCGATCTGACAGCCATGCAGCATGGCCATATGACCAACCGTGACGTAATTGCCAATATTGGCCTCGATACCAGCATCAGTATGAATCACACTGTTTTCTTGCACATTACTATAGTCACCGATATGAATGTGGCCGACGTCACCGCGCAATACCGCACCAAACCAAATGCTGGCTTTATGACCCAAATACACATCACCGATTACTTGTGCCGAGTCAGCGACCCAACCATTAAAGGGTACTGCAAACTTAGGGGTTTTATCTAAATATTGATAAATCATAACGATTCCTTGTCATCTTCATTATTGTTATAACAAACGATCATAAAAATTGGGTCTAGCGCTGCGCTGTTCATTGTGACAAAGCCGACTGCGAAAATCTAGCGCTATTAATGGCTGGCGAATATTAGGATAATCAAAACCATCATATTTTTGCTTAGGCTATTTTTTAAAACATTGCAGCTTTTTATAAAGGATCAGTTATTACCTATATAGTGACTATTAATCCAATAAATCGGCTAGCCATAACTCACTATTTTGTATATAATACGCAAAATCTGTGCCTAAGCGAGCGGACATGATGCAAGTTACCTATTCACTATCTAGTGGGTTTTGTAGTTTTCATCAATAATGTCTTCTCGCTTTTTTGTGGAAAATTTTTGTGTATCGCCCTTTTATTTTCTTTATCTGACAGTCGTCAAGTACCGTGAATAAAAGGATACGGAGCAAATCCTTAACCAACAAAACATGATGGCACTCACCAATAATAGCGGAGGCAATCCTTGAATTCATCGGTAGAAACACAAGCAATTTTGGCACTAGCAGACGGTACAATTTTTCGCGGTGTCAGTATCGGCAGCCTAGGTCATCGTGTTGGTGAAGTGGTATTTAATACCGCCATGACAGGGTATCAAGAAATTCTAACCGATCCAAGTTATGCGCGACAGCTGGTCACCCTAACTTATCCGCATATCGGTAATACAGGCACCAATGCCGAGGATACCGAGTCTGGTAACGGTCACAAAGTATGGGCAGACGGTCTGATCATCCGTGACGCCACTATGGCCACTTCTAACTTCCGTAACTCAGAATCACTTAGTGACTACTTACAACGTAACGATACCGTCGCTATCGCTGAAATTGACACGCGTCAATTGACACGCCTATTACGTGATAAAGGGGCTCAGAACGGCTGTATCATGACCGCATCAGATGGCGAGACGATCAGCGTTGAAGATGAGCAAAAAGCGATTGAGCTAGCAAAAGGCTTTGCAGGTCTAAAGGGCATGGACTTGGCAAAAGAATGCTGCACGACAGAGAGTTTTAAGTGGACAGCGGGCACATGGGATCTGTCAGACACCCTACTCAACCGTGATGTTGCAGGTAGCCATGACAGCGGTACTGGCGGCTTCTTTAAGCAACTCGGCACTCATATCGATGCCAAATTCAACGTCGTCGCTTATGACTTCGGTAGCAAAACAAACATCCTACGCATGCTCGTTGACCGCGGTTGTCACGTAACGGTTGTACCAGCACAGACCCCTATCGCAGACGTGCTAGCAATGAACCCAGATGGCATCTTCTTATCAAACGGCCCTGGTGATCCTGCAGCTTGTGATTACGCTATCGATGCGGTACGTCACATCATTGAACAAACTGACGTGCCAACGTTTGGCATTTGCTTAGGCCATCAGCTGATTGGTCTGGCTAGCGGTGCAAATACTATCAAAATGAAAACGGGCCATCATGGTGCCAACCATCCGGTACAAGATCTAGCGACTGGCACAGTGATGATTACCAGTCAAAACCATGGTTTTGCGGTTGATGAAGACACGCTACCTGACAATGTCAAATCGACCCATCGCTCACTGTTTGATGGTACTAACCAAGGTATCGAGCTGACCAATAAGCCTGTATTTAGTTTCCAAGGTCACCCAGAAGCCAGCCCTGGCCCACATGACTGCGCGCCATTGTTTGATAAGTTTGCGGATATGATGGAGCAGTCTAAAACTGCCCAAGTTTAAATAATGATTAGAACTATATAGTAAGTCAAAGCTTGAATCGCTAAACGTGGTTCGAGCGGCACTATAACAAAGCACTGTAAGTATAAGACGCCATAAGCGTTATTAAAAATAAAGATTACTTAAAATATCATCAAACGAAGGTAGCTCTAACTATGCCAAAACGTACCGACATAAAAAGCATTCTTATCATTGGCGCAGGCCCCATCGTTATCGGCCAAGCGTGTGAGTTTGACTACTCAGGCGCACAGGCGTGTAAAGCACTAAAAGAAGAAGGCTACCGTGTCATCTTGGTCAACTCAAACCCTGCGACCATCATGACTGACCCTGTTATGGCTGATGCGACCTATATCGAGCCGATCACGTGGCAGACGGTTGAGCAAATCATTGCCAAAGAACGTCCTGATGCGATCTTGCCAACCATGGGCGGACAGACCGCGCTCAACTGTGCGCTAGACCTAGATAAGCATGGCGTATTGACTAAGTACGACTGCGAGCTGATTGGTGCCACCAAAGACTCGATCGAGATGGCAGAAGATCGCGACTTATTTGACAAAGCGATGAAACGTATCGGCCTCGAGTGCCCGCGCGCTGAAACCGCTGAGACCATGGAAGAAGCTTTTGCTACTCAAGAAAAAATGGGCTATCCGTGTATCATTCGTCCGTCATTTACGATGGGTGGTTCAGGCGGCGGTATCGCGTATAACCGCGATGAGTTTATCGAGATTTGTGAGCGCGGTTTTGATCTTTCACCAAACCATCAGCTACTCATCGATGAGTCACTCATCGGTTGGAAAGAGTACGAGATGGAAGTGGTTCGTGACAAAAATGACAACTGCATCATCATCTGTGCCATCGAAAACTTTGACCCAATGGGCGTGCATACAGGCGACTCAATCACCGTAGCCCCTGCGCAGACGCTGACCGATAAAGAATACCAAATCATGCGTAACGCATCACTCGCGGTACTGCGTGAGATCGGTGTAGAAACGGGTGGCTCAAACGTCCAGTTCGGTATCAACCCTGATACGGGCCGCATGGTCGTCATCGAAATGAACCCACGCGTATCACGCTCGTCTGCCCTAGCGTCAAAAGCGACTGGCTTCCCGATTGCCAAAATCGCGGCAAAACTGGCGATTGGTTACACACTAGATGAATTGCAAAATGACATCACGGGTGGCAAAACCCCAGCGAGCTTTGAGCCTGCCCTTGATTATGTCGTCACTAAGATACCGCGTTTCAACTTTGAAAAATTCCCACAAGCGGACAACATCCTATCGACTCAGATGAAATCGGTCGGCGAAGTGATGGCGATTGGTCGTAATTTCCAAGAGTCTATGCAAAAAGCACTACGCGGTATGGAAACAGGCGCGGACGGTTTTGATGAGCAAGTGGATTTATCAAAAGTCAGTGCTGAGAAGGCTCGTAGCGAGATTATCAACCGCCTAACGATTCCAACCCCTGATCGCATCTACTATATTGCTGATGCCTTCCGCGTCGGTATGAGCGTCGATGAAGTGTTCAATTTCACCAAGATTGACCCATGGTTCTTGGTACAGATCGAAGATATCGTTAAGACAGAAGCGACGGTGAAATCGCTAGGCTTTGGCGGATTGAATGAGAAAAATCTACGCAGCTTTAAGCGTAAAGGCTTGTCAGATTTACGTTTGGCTAAATTGCTAGGCGTGTCACAGAAGCAACTACGCAAAAAGCGTTGGGACCTAGGCGTCTATCCCGTGTATAAGCGTGTCGATACCTGTGCTGCAGAGTTTGCGACCAGCACCGCTTATATGTACTCAACCTACGATAGCGAATGTGAAGCCAACCCAACAGACAAGAAAAAAATCATGGTTATCGGTGGCGGGCCGAACCGTATCGGTCAAGGTATCGAGTTTGATTACTGCTGTGTACATGCAGCGCTTGCCATGCGTGAAGACGGCTATGAAACCATCATGGTCAACTGTAACCCAGAAACCGTTTCAACCGATTATGATACCTCTGACCGTCTATACTTTGAGCCAATCACATTAGAAGACGTGCTAGAAATCGTCCGCATCGAAAACCCAGACGGCGTGATTGTCCAGTTCGGCGGTCAAACCCCATTGAAACTGGCGCGCGCGTTAGAATCAGCTGGCGTAAAAATCATCGGCACGAGCCCTGATGCCATCGACCGCGCGGAAGACCGTGAGCGTTTCCAGCATATGATCCAACAGCTAAATCTAGTACAGCCATCAAACGCACTAGCAACGAGCTTGGAAGACGGCTTGGTTAAAGCAAAAGACGTGGGTTATCCATTGGTTGTACGCCCATCTTATGTATTAGGTGGCCGCGCGATGGAAATCGTCTATAACGAAGACGAGCTAAGACATTACCTACGTACCGCAGTTCAGGCTTCAAACGAAGCACCTGTCCTACTTGATCGTTTCTTAGACGATGCCATCGAAGTCGATGTTGACTGCGTATGTGACGGTACTGATGTCGTCATCGGCGGTATCATGCAGCATATCGAACAGGCGGGTGTCCACTCAGGTGACTCAGCATGTTCACTACCGCCATACTCACTGTCTGACGAGCTATGTGACGTGATGCGCGCGCAAACAGTTGCAATGGCAAAAGAGCTTGGTGTTGTCGGTCTGATGAACGTTCAGTTTGCTGTCAAAGGCGAAACCGTATATATCCTAGAAGTGAACCCACGTGCTGCTCGTACCGTACCCTTTGTCTCTAAATGTATCGGCACCTCATTAGCGCAGGTTGCGGCTCGTTGTATGGCTGGTACCTCACTTAAAGACCAAGGTTTTACGACTGAGATTGTTCCAGCATTTTATGCCGTCAAAGAAGCAGTGTTTCCATTTGCTAAGTTCCCAGGTGTTGACCCAATCTTGAGTCCTGAGATGAAATCAACAGGTGAAGTCATGGGCGTGGGCAAAACCTTTGGTGAAGCATTTTACAAAGCCATCATCGGTAGTAACGAGCGTCTGCCAGGCTTGCCTACTGAAGGCGAAACCAAAACCGTCTTTATCTCAGTTCGTGACAGTGACAAAGCGCAAATCGCTCCGATCGCGCGTCAGCTTGTAGACTTTGGCTTCAAGATCGTCTCAACGACTGGCACGCAAAAAGTACTGAGCGACGCTGGTATCGAAAGTCAGCAAATCAACAAGGTCACTGAAGGTCGCCCGCATATCGTTGACGCCTTGAAAAACGGCAAAATCGATCTTATCATCAATACGACTGAAGGCAAGCAAGCACAAGAGGATTCATTCTCTATCCGCCGTAGTGCGCTACAAGGCAAAGTCTTCTATGTCACAACGTTAGGCGCGGCAGATGCCGTCTGTAAATCTTATGCCATTGACTTACCGTTTGATGTCTATAAGTTACAAGATTTGCATGAGCAAGCAAAGTCTATTGACGCGGCTAAATAATTTCAGTAAATTAGTGGTTAGAATTTAAATAACCCATTAGTTTATTAGAATCGACTTATTAATAATCAAAGAGCATAGTGGCATGATTGCAACTATGCTCTTTATTGTCGTACTGATCAGGTAAAATATCATGGCATTTTATTTAAGAGCAAGTTTAATAGTAGTGCCTGTCATTGCACTTTTAGGTTGTCAAAGTACAAAGCCGTTGACAAGCATGTTTACCGTGCAATCAAAAGTTGCCGCCGCGCCAGCGAAGTCATCTAGTCGCTTACAAGTCATTACGAATCCGAGCAGTCGTATCTTTGCAACGCCAAATAGTACCTGCTATAAAACAGAAATTGAAGGTACGGGCACAGTTTTGACTAACTTTAGAAGTGGCCTGTTCAAAGACCCTAACCAAGAAACCCTATCGTACAATCTAGATATTGAAAAACCCACAACTTTGCAAAAAGCTATTGTGTATGCTTCAGCCACCGGAACAAAAGCGTTTAGCATGAAAGACATTGATAGAGAAAAGTTTTCTATCTTGCATAATGTAGCGTCCAAAAATGGCACTATCACGCCAGAGAGATGGCAAGATTTTACGATTGCTTCTTTACCCTTATCCAAACAAGAAGAATTGGCAAAAAAGACTATTTTGACTGAAAGATATCTTGAGACAGGCAAACCTATCTCTTTTTCACTGCAATCTACGACTAGTGACGGTCAATACTCTTGTCATGTAGAGAGTTATTTTAATCCTCAAGCAAATACAGATTACCGTCTTATTGGAGAGATTGAACAAAGATATTCTAAATCTACTTGCCATCTAAATTTATACCAAAAATCTACAAATGGTGCATCATGGCAGCTCTCGACATTACATCAAGTCGATTATAAAGACTGTCAGTAATTTTCAATATTAAGTCACTACGCTTTAATAAACTTTTTTTGCGTCGATTATCTCTAACCTCTATTTATCAAATATCCTATTATTAGATAACGTTTTATCTAGTAACAAAGCTTATTATATTCAAAAACTGTTATTGGTTTAAGGAAAAAACATGCAACGTTACCCTATGACTCCACAAGGACACGCGGCTTTAGAAGCCGAATTAAAACAACTAAAAAGTGTCGACCGTCCACGCATCACAGCGTCGATTGCTGAAGCACGCGAACACGGCGATTTAAAAGAAAACGCTGAATATCATGCTGCCCGTGAGCAACAAGGGTTTTGTGAAGCACGTATTCGTGATATCGAAGCCAAACTTGGTGGCGCACAAGTCATCGATCCTTCAACGTTACTAAAAGAAGGTCGTATCGTGTTTGGCGTCAGCGTTGTGATCGAAAACATGGATACTGAAGAAGAAAAACAGTACAAAATCGTCGGCGATGATGAGGCTGATTTCAAGGCTGGCAAAATTTCAGTCAATTCACCAATCGCTCGTGGCCTCATCGGTAAGTTTGAAGGCGACGAAGTGCGTATCGAAACCCCAAAAGGTGTGGTTGAGTATGAAGTGATGAAAGTTATCTACGATTAATCATGCGCGCTATATGGTAGACAATTTGAACAGTATATTGTTAGTTTAAGCAGTACATTGTTAGATAATGGACGCTTACTCCTTAAGTAGCCGTTTGATTCAATTGCAGATATTTTTAATCGTTATAGATACGGCCGTCTATCTAGACATCTTATGACATCACTAAAAGTGCCATTACGCATTGATAGCATTTATGCGGTGTCAGTTACACAATGCTGCTTTTATACACGATTTGTTTTGGCGCATAATTATTTTAGTTTTTAGTGCATCGTAATTTTTATATTAGGTGATGTTACCCACATAATATCGATATAAATTTATCCTGAAGCACTTTTACTCAAAATAATGATGGTCTGATTATAGACACCGGCTATCGTCAGTACTAACACCCTCGTTATTTGGCATACTTTTTGGTGTCATTTAGCGGGGGTTTTGCTTGTTTAGACGTTAATTATTGCTGTTTTACTTATTGCTGCTTTTTTTATTGATACTGTTAAGGAGTCTATTATGACCATGAAGTCTTATGCACCATCAGCACTAACCACCACGGTATCTGCAATACTCGCAGGTATGGTGCTTGCATCCTCAGCCCATGCTGCGCCTGAGATCGCGATCAGCTCATCTGCTGGTGGTAGCACGACGGTAGTTGAACAATATTCTAATGGCCAAACAGCCACTATTACTGCGACACCAAACGGTATCACCATGCAAGATGGCATGCCTTATGCCGTGACACAAGTGACGACTGTGCCGCGCTATGTCGTTCGCCAGTCTCCTGTGGTTCAAGGAAGCGCAACCGTCACTAGCGTACCGGTCACCAATCGAATGACCAATAGCGTCACCAAAGTAGACGTCGTCACGGCGCCAGTTAGCACCGTAACACAAGTCCTGCCTGTTGCCACGGCCACTCAATTGCCTGTTATGAATGCGCCAGCGACCACTGTTATTACTAATCAACCAGCCCTCAATCAATCTGTGAGCAATCAAATCACGACGACCACGTTAGATACTTTGCAGTTGACCCCGACTTTTAGCACGCCGGGTGTCGTCAATGCAAACACTAAGGTCATGAAAATCCTAAAAAACAGTGCTGGACGTGAAGTTGCGGTGCCTGCCAACCACATCGCCCCTGGTGATGTCATTGAATATCACACCACCTACACCAACACTACGGCACAGCCCGTTAATGACATCAATGCGATGGTTTCATTGCCAAGCGGCGTCCAGCTGGTATCGTTAAATAGCCCATTGCCAACGTTTGCCACTACGGGTGGCGACACTTATCAAACCATTCAGCAAGTTGGCAATACCGTTGTCATGCAAGAAAACTACTCTGGCCTAAAATGGAACTTAGCAAATCTTAATGCCAATGGTAATCAAACCGTGGTGATAAGAGCTAGAGTGCAGTAAATAACTCACTAATGACAGCACACGTGTCTTTAACAGTATCACTTTGCAAAAGGTCTTGAGTGTTCAGGGCCTTTTTTAATGCGTGTCATATCGAGTAGTATTTATCCTCGTTCACAAACTCTTAACGCGTACGACACTATTTGTCGTGTTATTTTTCAAATTTTCTTATAAATACAATGACTTAATGCATATTTTGGTAAAATAGTTACTCATTAATTAATTGGTAATAACCGACTTATGGCAAACATCAATTATGAAAGATTACAGGGCAAACTCAATATCTTGGCCGACGCTGCCAAATATGATGTTTCTTGCTCATCCTCCGCTGGTACACGTAAGAACCAAGGCGGCGGACTGGGTGATGCCTCAAAAAGTGGTATCTGTCACAGCTATACCGAAGATGGTCGCTGCGTCAGTTTGCTAAAGATCCTTTTGACCAATCATTGTATCTATGACTGCGCGTATTGCACCTCACGTAAAAGCAACGACACGCCGCGCGCTGCTTTTAGTGTCGAAGAAGTCGTCGATTTGACCATGCAATTCTACCGCCGTAACTATATCGAAGGTCTCTTTCTCAGCTCTGGTATCTTCAAAAGCGGCGACTATACGATGGAGCGACTGGTCGAAGTTGCCAAAATCCTGCGTACTCGCGAGCGCTTTAACGGGTATATCCATCTAAAGACGATCCCCGGCGCGTCAAAAGAACTATTGCTCGAAGCAGGACTGTATGCTGATCGCTTGAGTGTAAATATTGAAATCCCAACCAAATCAGGACTGGCTTTGCTTGCGCCAGAGAAATCGCATGAGCAATTAAAAGCGCCGATGGAAACGGTAAAAGAAGAAATTATCACCATCCGTGAGAGTCGCAAAACCCACAAAAAAGCGCCTAAATTTACGCCCGCCGGTCAGACCAGTCAAATGATCGTCGGTGCTAGCAACGAGACGGATCTGCAGGTGATTCAGCTATCGAGTCACTTTTATAAAACCTATGATCTAAAACGCGTCTACTACTCAGGTTATGTACCGATGCTCTCTGACAATCGCTTGCCCGCGATTGGCACCCCTGTGCCGATGGTACGTGAGAACCGTCTTTATCAAGCAGATTGGTTAATGCGTGTTTATGGGTTTGGTGCGCATGAGATTGTGGAGCCAGAGTCGCCATTTTTGGACTTAGATTGTGACCCGAAACTGGCATGGGCGATACGTCATCGTGAGCATTTTCCTGTCAATATTCAGACAGCGACTTATGAGATGATCGTACGTATCCCTGGTATCGGTACCAAGACTGCCAAAAAAATCGTCAAAGCACGCAAATTCAATCAGTTGACGCTCTATCATCTAAAAAAGATGGGCGCTGCGGTCAACCGTGCCAAGTATTTTATCGCTACCACTGGCAAAAACGAGCACCTTGCCCATTTGACACGCGATAACTTCCGTCAGTACGTACTGGCACAAACTCAGACCAAGTTTAAAGATCAGCGCAGTGGTCAGTTGGCGTTGTTTTAAATTTGGCATTGTCGTAAATATAAATCAATCTAAAATCGATAAAATAAAAAGGTAGCGCTACTGGTGATATTTTTTGCAGCCTCTGTCACGCGATGCGAACAGCACGCAAGAAAAATATCCACCAGTAGCATTTGACAATAATTACATAGATTTTATGACGAGCCAAAATACATTTCACATCGTTTTAGGATAAACCATGTCAGCACTTGTGCAAAACGACAATTATACTATCGGTCAGTTAACACCTAGCATTGTGCTGTATGAGCCAAGCTTTGAAGGCTGGCTCAGCGCGGTGTTTTATGTTTATGCCAATCGATTGCAAGAAGATGCATCACTCAAGCTCACCGCTCAAGACTGTTATGTGCCCTCCTTAATAGCGCAAGCGACTAGCGTCGCAACGGATGCAGACAAAGCAGAGCGCGTATTGGTTAAACTAAATAGCTTGCTTGGTCGCTCAGGTATGCGCAATATCTTGTGGGGGTTTTTGTCAGAAAAGGACGACATCGGCACAACTTTGTTCCGCGTGGTCAAATATGCCATCGACTACCCTCGCCGAAATATCATGCAGGATTTGGGTAATTTGGACGTGCTTGAGCTGGTACAAACGGTCAAATCCGTTGGTCGCGAAAAACATCGCATGGAGGCGTTCGTGCGTTTTGAGCATACAACTGATGATATTTATTTTGCACGGGTTGAGCCTGATTTTAATGTATTGCCACTGATTGGGGAGCATTTTCGTCAGCGTTATCAAGATCAACATTGGGCGATCTACGATCTGACTCGTGGTTATGGCATTTATTATGATAAAAGTAATAGCACGCCTACTCGTCCTGCACCCCTGCAAACCATCACCGATCTCGATGATGCCGTCTTACGCAACCCTGCCAGCATTCATAGTCCCGATGAGCAGCGCTATCAAAAGTTTTGGCAAGGTTACTTTACCAACGTCAATATCAAAGAGCGTAAAAACCCCAAACTACATAGACAGTATCTACCACAGCGCTACTGGAAATACTTAAGTGAAAAACAAGTATTGCCCAACGCTGAGCATCTACAAAAACGCCGCTAAATACGTTTGGGCAGTTTTTAGCCAAAACAGTCATGCTTATCTATTTTTAAAAGCTAAATATCTGACGCTATCTTTTTATCTTGATGGTTGAGTTTTAAGCGCTTTTAACTGACAATAGCAGCTTGATATTACTAACCGGTGACCCACGCTATTATGAAAGTTATGCGCTTACTATCGTCTTTGAAGCATGATGAATCCGAGCGCGGTATTTTTCATCTTGGGCGCGCACTGGTCAAAAACGAGCATACCTCCATTATTGTCGCTAGTGCCAGTGAAAACAATGACTTGGTTAGACGCCTCAAGCGTGACGGTAATATTTATCATCAGCTATACATGAACAAGAAGTCGTGGCTAGCATTACTGCAAGTCTCAGCACTGAGGCATTTGATTGAGAAGTATGAGCCTGATGTCATTCATGTACACTCACGCACGCCTGCATGGATATTGCATTTAGCATTGCGCCGTGCGCGCGTCAAACGTTTCCCAAAGCTGGTCTCAACCATGTATGGGTTTTATCCCATCAACAAATACTCGCAAGCCCTGCTCAATGTCGATACGATTATCACTGTATCTGATAGCGTCACCCAATACCTCAAAAAAGGCCTACGTCGTGAAGAAGTCGATCCAAAAGTCATCACGCGTATCTACCGCGGCATCGATACTCGGCGCTATCCTTATCGGCACAATCCGTCAGTCTATTGGTTGCGTCATACCTTTGCGGAATATCCTGAGCTTGAGCATAAGAAGTGGCTCGTATTTCCAACGGTCATTGGCAATGAGTATGGTCAAGAGTGGCTGATTGATATCTTGGGCAATCTACAAGAGCAATTTCCCAATATTCATGTCATCATTATGGACGATGATTATAAAGATGGTGATGTCGCTCATGAAGACTTTCGTCAACGTACCAACAGTTTGGGGTTGGCTGAGCGCATTACTTATGTGGGTAGCAAACGCAATGACATGCGTGAATGGCTCTCAGCAGCCAATATCGTTATGGCACTTGCCAATGAGCCAGAATCAATCGGTATTAATGCCCTGCAAGCGATTCATTTGGGCACCCCTGTCATTGGCTGGGATCAGGCAGCTTTTAGCGAAATCCTACAACCACTCTATCCGCAAGGACTGGTCAAAAAGCACAATGCCAACTCGTTGTGTAAAGCAGTGCGCAATCAATTAGAAAGCGTGACGCGACCTGAGATGACCAACAAATTCACCATGCGTGAGATGATCGAAAAGACCCTCGCGGTATACCAAGGATTGTACGATACTGCGCTGGCAGAAGAACAAGCTGAGGCCGATGCGCTCGCCGTACGAAGAATCAAAAGAAGCCTTAACAAAACCTCTAAACCTGCCTTTGGTGCGGCGGTCAAACATGTTGAACCCATCCCCAAGCGCCCAAAAGTCAAATTGATAAAAGAAAAAGCAAACAAAGCGGAATCGCCAGAAATAGAAGATGAAGCAAAAATAGAAGAAACAACAAAAGCAGATATCAAATCAGAAGTATCTGACGCTGATCAAAAGTCATAAGCTGACTGCCTACCTCTATCTGTGCAGACGCCAATCTCAGTTATGATGAGATATATTAAGCAAAAAAAATGCCATTTCCAATAATGGAAGTGGCATTATCAAGCTATAAGCTGTATTTAGATTAAATATCTAAGCGAGATCCTAATAAGTCATTGGTGTGTGAGCACTGACAATGCGAGACACACCATCCGTAGGATTAATAAAAGTATGCGGTTGATTGGTGTCAATCACATAGCTATCCCCTTCATTTAACAAATACGTGGTCTCATTGATACGGATGATAATTTTGCCTTCGATAACTGTACCAATCTCCTCACCTTCATGAGCAATTCTTTCTTCTGTTGAGCTGTTTGGCTGATACGTTTCGATCAAAAACCCTAAGTTTCTGGTCGCGCTACAGTTATAGACTTGCTTTAACGATACTCTGCTACTGGGCTCACTAAGCTCTAGCAAATCCTTTGGCGTTACAATCACTCTCGCCTTTGGCTCCTTCCACTCATCACTAAAAAACGTGGTCAAATCAGAACCTAATACTGCCAAAATCGCCTTCAAGGTATTTACGGCGGGACTCACCTTATTACGCTCAATAGAGCTAATAGAAGTGTTCGTCAATCCTGATAATTTCGCCAATTTACGCTGCGAGTAGCCTTTTGCAAGGCGCAGCTGATTGATTTTTTTACCGATGTCTTCTTCTATTGATTCGTCAGTGTCGCTAGACGTGTCTGTTTCAGAATCTGTCAACTCATCTTCGTCATCACTACTGATGTCATCATCTTCCTCGATATCAATATCTTTATCACTGGCAACATCAGCGTCAGTGCTGTTGCCAATCTCGCTATCGACACTTTTATCTATATCAGTGTTAGCGCTGTCAATATCTACCGGACCTTTAGTGGTGCTACTCGATTTGGGGTGTGCTGGCATAGTGAATGAATTCCGTGAATAGAAATTTGGACAAGTTATCTTGTGCATAATTTAACTCAGGATGCCATTGTACACCAATCATAAAGGGATGTTGTAACAAGCTAATGGCTTCTACCAAGCCATCAGGCGCTAGGGCTTCGACAAATAAACGCTCACCTACTTTATTGATGGCTTGCTTATGTAGGGAGTTGACGTGCCATTTTTCACCGAACACCGCAAGTCTGCCATCAGGCTGGATAATGACATCGTGTACGGGTTGATATTGCACCTCAAGTGGTTGCGTGCTGTCCTCTAAGTGCGGCTCATAAAACCCCTCCACCTCGCGCCAATCAGGATGCAGCGTGCCATCAAAGTAAACATTCATCTCTTGCAGACCTCGGCAAACAGCCAGCAGCGGCGTACCCGTTCTGTCTGCATAAGCCAGTAATTTAAAGCTTAACTCATCACGGCCCAAATCTTGTTTTGCTTCGATGTGCGTTGCGCCGTAACGTGCTGGTGCCACATTGCTGTAGCTGCCTGTTAATAAAATACCATCTGCAATAGCTAGCAGTGCATCAAAATTTTCGTCTTCAGCGGCTGTACTTGGTAGCAATATAGGATTACCGCCATAAAAATTCACCGCATCGATATATTTTTGATACACCGCTTGAGAGGGCTGACCATCGACCATCTTCTGACAAGCAACAATCGCGATGATAGGTCTAGAATTTTTCATGTCGTTTTCCCTATTGATAACAATGAGGCCTAGCAGGCGATATTGTTTGATTCCTTGTTTAGCTAAAATTTACCATAGCATTCGATTAAATGTAAACTATAAACTTCAATATCAGTAGTTTTTTTATATAAATTGGTCTTATTTATATAAATTAGAGAAAAATGGGTGATTTAACGATAATTTTAAATAAAAATTGACAACTATAGTTTTCATACCTATATTAGATTGATAAGTACCTCTTAATGAATATAAACAGTAAATAATCACTTTCTTATAAATTACTGTTTTATCAAACATTTATCGCCATTTTCATCACAGATTCATACGTACTTAGGTGCAATAACCGTCTTAACCACAATCCCAATAGCTCTAAAATTCATAGGAAGAATAGATATGATGACAACCAATGGAATGGTCGAATCTGCAAATAACACAGAATATGTCTATGTTGCAGCAGGTGATATTAATGGCTTACTTCGTGGTAAGCGCATCCCCTTCGATCAAATGGAAAAAGCAGAAAAAGGCGCGATACGACTACCGATGTCGATTTTAGGGGTCGATATCTGGGGTGCAGATGTTATTGAATCTTCTCAGTGTAATGGCGATATCGATGCGATTGCCAAACCGACAGGGCGCGCCGCTTATCCCCTTCTTAACACCAGTGCGCCTTCATCGTTACTGCCCGTTTGGCTCTATACCGAAGACAATGAGCCTTACTACGGCGATGCTCGTCATGTCTTAGATTACATCAGCAAAAAATTTCAAGCGCTTGGTCTGACTCCTGTAATGGCAACGGAGCTGGAATTTTATTTGGTTGACTATACCGAAGGGGAAACGCCAAGACCGCCTATCCGCCCTAAAAGCGGATTGAGACTGAATAAGACCTCAATTTTGAGCATCAATGATTTATTGCAGTTTGATGAGTTTTTAGATGAGGTCTATGCGCAGTGCGAGAAGCTCGATATTCCTGTTGATGCGGCACTGGCTGAAAACGGCTGCGGTCAGTTTGAGATTAATTTATTACACGTCAACGATCCGCTAAAAGCGGCGGACGATGCTATCTTGTTTAAGCAAGTGGTCAAAGCAGTGGCGGCGCGCCGTAAGCTCACCGCTACTTTTATGGCAAAACCGTTTGGTCTACAATCTGGCAACGGTTTTCATGTCCATTGCAGCTTGTTAGATAAAGATGGCAATAACGTCTTTGACAACGGTACAGATGAAGGTTCAGAGATTTTGCGCCATGCGGTTGCGGGTCTGCTAAAAACCATGTCGGACTGTACATTATTGTTTGCACCGCACGTTAACTCTTATCGCCGTTTCACACCCGGTACGCTTGCACCAAACAATGTGTCATGGGGTTATGAGAATCGCACAGCGGCCGTACGTATCCCTGGTGGCGATACCAAAGCACGTCGTATCGAGCACCGTGTCTCTGGCGCTGATGCCAACCCTTACTTGGTTTGTAGTGCCGTCTTAGCAGGTATACTATATGGCATCGAAAACAAGTTAGAGGCACCAGAACCCGTCAATAGCATTACTTATAACGAAGCGGAACTCAAAACCTTGCCGTTAGATTGGCTCTCGGCTATTCGTAAATTTGAAAGCAGCGATATCATTGATTCGCTATTCCCAAGCGAGATGATTGAGCTATTGATTGCCGTCAAAAAGCAAGAAGCCAAACGCTTTGCCCAGCAAGTCACCAACCTTGAATACCTCACCTATTTACAGGATGTGTAATATGTCTAACAACACGCGCAATATCCCGCACTATTCAGACAAAGGTCAATATCCTGACAGTTATTATGCTGCCAGTCGCAACCCTAAGCCTGATAGACCGACGCTAGAAAATGACATCCAAGTAGAAATCTGTGTGGTCGGTGGCGGCTTTAGCGGCCTATCCACTGCCCTGCATCTGATTGAAACCGATCACGAAGTCGTTGTGCTTGAAGGCGCGCAGATTGGTTGGGGCGCATCAGGTCGCAATGGCGGTCAGATCGTCAACGGCCTAAACGCGAGCCTACAAAAAATCAAAAAGTCTTATGGTCAACAAAATGCAGACTTCGTCGGTCAACTGGTGACTCGCGGCGGCAAAATCATTCGCCGTTTTGTCAACGACTACGATATCAATTGTGATCTCAAAGAAAAGAATATCTTTGCCGCATTAAACAACGGACAGCTAAAAGACTTACAAGAAACGCATGCGCTGTGGGAAAGCCACGGTATGCATGATCGGGAAATGCTAGATAAAAATGGCATTCAAGAACATATTAAATCAGATGCTTATGTGGGCGGCGTCATTGACCATTCAGGCGGACATATTCACCCACTCAATCTTGCACTAGGTGAAGCGGCGGCTATCGAACAAGGTGGCGGCACAATTTATGAAAATACTTTAGTGGTAGATATTGAGTATGCCGATGATTCTATCAAAGTCATCACTGAGTTTGGCTCTGTCACTTGTAAACAAGCGATTCTGTGCGGTAACGCTTATCTTAATAAAGTGATTCCTAAGTTGACTGATCGCGTCATGCCTGTATCTACTCAAATCATCGCGACCGAGCCGTTAGGTGATTTAGCCGATCAACTGCTACCCACCGATGTCTGTGTCGAAGATGTACGCTATATTCTCGATTACTACCGTCTATCGGCAGACAAGCGCATGTTGTTCGGCGGTGGTACCGTCTATGGTGGTCAAGACCCCGCTGATATCACCGCTAAGATCAGACCCAACATGAACAAAATCTTTCCAGAGCTGCGTGATGTCAAAATCGACTATGCGTGGAGTGGCAATTTTGCCTTGTCGTTCTCTCGCGTCCCGCAAATGGGCAAGCTGCATGATCGGGTATTTTTCGCTCATGGGTATAGTGGTCATGGCGTGACAGGCTCGCATTTATTTGGACAAATCCTAGCCGATGCCATTAATGGTCAAACCAAAGAATTTGATACTTTTGCTCAAATCCCATGGATTCCGTTCCCGGGTGGTCGAGCACTGCGCGTGCCCTATTCAGTGATGGGCTCATGGTGGTATGCACTAAAAGATACGACTGGTCTATAAACCCACTAACACTGAGTCTTAAATACTGAGCACTGAACAAATACAACGCTCTTAATGACTGTTATTAGATTGACCTGTCATAGCAATGGAGTGCTGTGGCAGGGTTAGATAGAAAGCCAATTCGCTACTTTCTACCTGACATCAACCACAACGTAGAATTTGTCCTAAAAATAGAGTTTTACAGGGAGCGTAAGTATGAACATGAAACTCAATGATGCTGTCGAGGGGCAGTATCACAATAAGCGAGTATTTCTCACCGTGCTGGGTGCACTCGCTATCTATTTAGCGTTTGCGTGGCTATCAACGACTCGTGGTCCAGACGAGTCGTGGGGAGCCCTATCCTTATTGCCGACGTTATTGGTGCTCGTCACCGCCATTGTCTCTAGGCGACCGTTCGAATCTATGATGGCAGGCTGTGTCGCGGGGCTTGTGATGCTCAACCCTTTTGATCTGGTCTCCCCTTTTGCAGACAATATGTCAATGGTATTGGGTAATGAAACCATTATCTGGATTGTGCTCGTCTGTGGTCTGATGGGTGGACTCATCCAATTGCTTGAGATCAGTGGTTGCCTAGATGGGTTTAGCGAATGGCTACAAAAAATCATTAAATCGCGCCGTCAGTCATTGCTCGCAACGTTCGCCTTAGGTATCGTGGTCTTTATTGATGATTATTTAAACTGCCTTGCTGTCTCCACGTCTGTCAAAAAACTTACCGATGTGTATGGCGTCTCTCGCGAAAAACTCGCCTATATTGTCGACTCCACCGCAGCGCCGATGTGTGTAATCGTGCCTATCTCTACATGGGCGGTGTATTTTGCAGGTCTGTTAGAAGAAAACGGGGTTGCAGCTGACGGTGCTGGTCTTGGCCTTTACATCAGCGCCATTCCTTATATGGCGTATGCGTGGTTCGCTCTCCTAATCGTATTTTTGGTCGCGTACGGCATATTAGGCGACTGGGGACCGATGAAAAAAGCTGAAAAACGTGCCAAGTCAGGCCACCCTGTTCCTGAAGCCTTTATCGAAGAGCAGTTGGTCTCAAACGTGCAAGCCAAACGCAAATTATCGTTCAAAGCCAATATCGCAAACTTCGCCTTCCCAATGATTTTGCTCATTGTCTCGACCATTTATTTCGAAGTCGATCTGTTGCGCGGTGCGTTACTTACCTGTTTTGTCACCGTCATTATCTATTGGATGCAAGGTATTTTGAGCTTTGAGACGCAAGTAGAGTCTATCTTTAAAGGCTTTAAAGTCATGCTTTATCCACTTTCAACGGTTATTGGCGGCTTTTTCTTAAAAGCAATCAATGATGATCTTGGTATGACCACCTATGTGATCGAAGCCATTACGCCTTATATGACGATTATTATCTTCCCTGCGGTCATCTTTGCGGTCATGGCATTCTTAACCTTCGCCACATCATCAAGTTGGGGCTTGTATGTGTTGGCAATGCCGATTGTCTTCCCGATATCGCTTGCGCTTGGTGTGAGCACGCCACTTATGATTGGTGCGTTGTTATCCGCGTCCTCATTTGGTAGTCATGCGTGCTTCTTTAGTGACTCATCCTTACTTGCCGCACAAGGTGCTGGCTGCTCACCCATGCAGCATGCCTTTACCCAGTTCCCCTATGCCATGCTAGGAGCCGGTTTATCTGTCGCAGCCTTCTTAGGATTGGGTTACATGATGGCGTAATCCAAACCCGATGTTAGGTCATTAGGGTCTAACCAACACTCTCTAATGGTTGGTTAGACCACAAAACCCGTTATTTTTATACCGTATTACTTATCTATTATTAAAAGGATTTAGATCATGCGAAACGTTACCGTTGCCACCACGCAAATGGCCTGTGGTTGGGATATCCAAAAAAATATTGCCACTGCCACTGACTTGGTCACCAAAGCGGCCAAGGCTGGTGCTAATATCATTTTGCTCCAAGAGCTGTTTGAAACGCCATACTTCTGCCAAGTTCATGAATTTGACTATTTTAAGCTGGCAACGACCGTTGCTGATAATGCCGCTATCAATCATTTCAAACAGTTGGCCAAGGAGCTAGCAGTGGTATTACCGATCAGCTTTTATGAAAAGTCAGGCAACACCTTTTTCAATAGTGTGACCGTGATTGACGCCGATGGCGAGATACTCGGCACCTATCGCAAGACTCATATCCCAGATGGTATCCCTTATGCCGAAAAATTCTACTTTACCCCCGGTGATACAGGATTTAAAGTTTGGAACACCAAATACGCCAAAATTGGGGTCGGTATCTGCTGGGATCAGTGGTTCCCTGAATGCGCCCGTAGCATGGCATTGATGGGCGCAGAGCTGTTATTTTATCCGACTGCTATTGGTGATGAACCAACCCTCGGTGTCAACTCAAAAGGTCATTGGCAACGCTGTATGCAAGGTCATGCCGCCGCCAACCTGATGCCCGTTATCGCATCCAACCGTATCGGCACTGAGACCATCAGCCAAAATGGTAATGACAGCACGATGCAGTTCTACGGTGGCTCGTTCATTACTGATGGTCGCGGCGACATCATACAAGAAGCATCGGCGGATACTAGCGAAGTGATTAGTATGACCTTTGATTTAGACAAGCTTGCTATCGAACGTCGTCAATGGGGCGTGTTCCGTGATCGTCGTCCGTCAATGTATGGCGCGCTGCTGACTCATGGCTAATAGATACCCTATTTTCAATTATCTCTTACTACTTTTATCGTCGCATGAATGCGATAAGGTGATTTTATGTCCAGATTACTGACTGACACGACACCACAGCAAGACGGCTTTCACATGCCAGCAGAATTCGAGCCGATAGAAAAAGTATGGATGGTATGGCCATACCGCGCGGATAACTGGCGACAACAAGCCAATCCTGCTAAGAAAGCTTATACTGACGTCGCATTGGCAATTAACAAGTTTTGTGAAGTTGGCGTACTGGTTAATCCTGATGGTTATCAGCAGTGCCGCGATAGCTTACCTGCCGATATCGACGTGATTTCCATGCCGAGTGATGATGCGTGGGCGCGTGATACCGTTCCGACATTTTTAATTAATGATGCAGGCGAGCTGCGCGCTTGTGACTGGACGTTCAATGCATGGGGCGGAGATTATGATGGCCTCTACTCGCCTTGGGATGATGACGATAAACTCGCAGAACGACTATGTGAGCAGCTAGATATTAGCCGCTACCGCACAGATGACTTTGTGATGGAAGGCGGCGCGTTTCATGTCGATGGTGAAGGCACGGTTCTGACTACACGTATGTGTCTATTGAGCCCGGGGCGCAACCCACACCTGACTGAAGCACAAATTGAGGACAAACTAAAAGCCTATCTCAATGTACAAAAAGTGCTGTGGATTGATGATGGGATTGATCCTGACGAGACCACAGGTCATGTCGATGATATTGCCTGTTTTGCGCGGCCTAGTGAAGTGGTTTGTTTATACACTGATAACCCTGAGCATCCTTTTTATGAAGCCACGCAAAAAGCCTATGAGCAGCTCTCAAATATGACCGATGCAAAAGGCAGACGCTTAACAGTTCACAAACTTTGCTGCACCCAGCAGCCAGTGACCTTGCCTGATGACTATGACATTGTCCAATCTGATGATGCCAAACCGCGCTTGACAGGTGATGTTTGTATTGCCTCTTATGCCAATTTTCTCATTTGTAATGATGCGGTCATCGTACCGCAATATGATGATATAAATGATGCTTTAGCGATCGCACAGCTTGAAAAAGTCTTTCCGCAGCATCAAGTAGTGGGAGTACGCACAAAAGAGATTGTCTATGGCGGCGGTAATATTCATTGTATTACCCAGCAGCAACCAAGGCCATTAATCAAAAGCACCCGCATAAAAATATAGACCCAAATGGATTTTGAACCCAAGAATATTTTAAACTAAAGGACATAACTATGAGTGATTATCAAATCAACAACCCAGCTACCGGCGAACTAGAAGCCACTTACCCTACCGCCACTGAACAAGACATCCAGCAAGTCGTCGAGCAGGCTGACAACGCTTATCAAGACTGGCGTCAAGTCTCATTGAATGAGCGCAGTGCATTACTGCATAAAATTGCCGATAGCTATCTTGAGCGTCAAGATGAGCTGGCTCGCATCGTGGCGGGTGAGATGGGTAAACCCGTTGCACAAGCCAAGGGTGAAATCGGTCTAGTCGCTGAAATCTATCGTTACTATGCAGACAATGCTGAGCAACTACTCGCACCGAACACCATTGATGTTGACTCAGGATCAGCTTCGGTAGAAAAACGTCCTGTTGGCGCCCTACTCGGTATCATGCCGTGGAATTATCCGCATTATCAAGTGGCACGTTTTGTCGCGCCAAACTTTATGGCAGGTAATACTATTATCTTAAAGCATGCGCCTCAATGCCCTAAGACTGCAGAAGTTATCGCTGACATGTTCAAAGAAGTCGGCGTACCTGAAGGCGTTTATAACAATGTTTTTGCCACCAACGATCAGGCAGCGACTATTATCCATGACAAGCGTGTACAAGGCATCTCACTCACTGGCTCTGAACGCGCTGGGCAAGCCGTTGCCAAAGAAGCAGGCGGCGCACTCAAAAAAGTCGTATTAGAACTGGGCGGCTCAGATGCCTTTATCGTTGCAGCAGATGCCGACATCAAACAAGCAATAAAAGGCGCGATCTCTGGTCGCTTTGGTAATGCCGGCCAAGCCTGTAACGCCGCCAAACGCCTCATTGTTCTTGAGTCTGTCTATGACAAGTTCGTTGAGGGCTTTACTGATGCTGTACGCGGTATGACATTGGCTGATCCTCTTGATGAAAAAACCTTTATCGGCCCAATGTCTTCAAAGGCTGCTGCGGTCAACCTGCAAGCGCAGTTAGATAGTGCCGTTGAAGCAGGCGCGACGGTCCTAGTAGAAGGCGGACTGGTCAAAGATAAGCCTGGTGCATGGTTCAAACCTGTCGTATTGACAGATGTGACTGAATCAATGGATGTCTACCGTGAGGAGCTATTTGGTCCTGTTGCTGTCGTCTACAAGGCTCGTGATGTCGATCACGCTATCAAGATCGCTAATGATGTGCCTTTCGGTCTTGGTGCTTCTATCCAAACGCAAGATGCTGCCCTAGCTGCTGACATTGCTGACAAATTGGAAGTGGGCATGGTTACGATCAACGCACCTTCTGGTACGGAAGCAAACACACCGTTTGGCGGCGTTAAACGTTCAGGATTTGGTCGCGAGCTTGGTACACTTGGTATCACTGAATTCTTAAACTATAAGCTGATCCGCGATAAATCTTAATCGTATAAGCAATTTATTGAACAAACTAAAAAAGCCTAACGTTTGACGTTAGGCTTTTTTTAAATGGTGACTGACAGCTCTATTTTTTATATGGATTGTCTTTTAACCATTGCTGATTAACGATTTTTAGCTCATGCAGCTCATGATCCATAATTTCTTTACTCTTACCAGGATTTTTCATCGTAGCATAACCATACAATGCGCCGCCAAGAACCGTCCAACCAAGGAATATCCACCACTCGATAGGAACAAGGGCTGATGGCATACCCGGTAGATAGAGCGCCAACATACCAAGACTTAAGATAATAGTGATGATACCAACCAATTTACCTGCTGGTACTCTAAATGGACGTACCATATCAGGCTCACGGTAGCGTAGCACTAAGAATGACAATGCAACACAAGTATAAGCGATAACGATACCAAAGCCGCCCGCATCAACAATCCACACAAGCATTTTACGACCGAAGAGTGGCGCTAGTGTCGCAAGGCCACCGATCAACAAGATCGCATTGACTGGGGTGTTATACTTAGGATGTAGCTTGCACAGAAACTGTGGCAACATGTGCGTTTTACCCATGGCGTACAATAAGCGACTACCACCGATAAGAAACGCGTTCCAGCTTGATAAAATACCCAATACACCGCCAATAACGAGCAACGTACCCGCCCATTTACCATTCCAAGCATTGGTCATCGCATCAGCGGTCGCCAATGTTGAGTCTTGTGCTTGTAATAGTGGTAGTGTTTTGCCCACACTCCAAGCGACAGCCACGTACCAAAGTACGGCAATGATAATAGAGACAATCAAAAATTTGCCGATATTTGGACGGGTTAGATTGATTTCTTCTGCGGCTTGTGGAATCACATCGAAGCCCACAAACAAAAACGGTACCATCACCATCACGGTCATGATGCCGCCCATACCACCGATAAAGTTTGGTGCTTGTACTGAGTTGGAGGTTTCAGGATTGAATAACAACGCACCAACGAATAGTAAGATACCGACGCAGAAAATACCGACAACTGCCAGCTTTTGGAACCACGCACTGACTTCCATACCGCGTATATTGAGCCATGTGACAATCACTGAGCCGAGCATTCCAACAGCTACCCACGTAGCGTAAACGTCCCAACCAGCGATATTCCAGAGATAGCCTTGGCTATAATTGGGAATAACATATTCGACAACAGTAGGCAATGCTACTGCCTCAAAAGCGACGACAGAAAAATAACCAAACAAAATACTCCATGAGCAAATAAAGGAAACATTCACCCCCAATGCACGGTGTGTATACGTGTGCTCACCCCCTGTGATGGGCATGGATGCGGCCAGTTCAGCATACGTCACACCAATCAAAACCACCACGAGACCGCCGATCAAAAAGGCGCTAATTGCGCCCCAGATACCTGCCGAGATAATCCAACCACCCGCCAGCACGACCCAGCCCCAACCAACCATCGCACCGAATGCCAGCGCAATGATATCGAACACACCTAACGTTTTCTTTAATTCAGACATAACCTACTCCTTGTCTGTGTGTCATCCGTGTGAACCTTTTATGGTTACACTATTTCTGTTTAATGAGATATCACTCATCATATTTACTATATATCGTTTCCGCCAAAGAAAGCCGATTGCTCGTTGTTTGATATTCACATAGCAAAAACGGCGCCTTGACTTGCAAGGCGCCGTTTAAAATCACACTCCATGTGAGTGTCATAAGGGCAGCCTTGCCGTTATCTTAACTATAACTTTCCAATCAAAATCAATGTTTGATTAAAAGCGATCCATCGCTAAATTTTATGACACTCGATAACTATTAAGCCGCTAGGATACCTTTAATGATATCAAGACCTTCTTGTAGCACGTCATCTTCAACCGTTAATGGCACCATCACACGGATAGCATTGCCATACATGCCACAAGACGCTAGTAGCAAGCCTTGCTCAAATGCTTTTGCTTTTAAGTTGGCTGCTGCTGCTGCATCAGGTTTACCTTCGCTATCGATTAGCTCAAACGCTAGCATCGCGCCTTTATAGCGGATATGACCAATGCTGCTTAGGTTTAAGCCTTTCAAGAACGAAGCAATGGTATCGCCAATCTCGATACTACGCTCCAGTAAGTTTTCCTCTTCGATCACTTCCATCACAGCAAGCGCAGCCACACAAGCCAGTGGGTTACCAGAGTAAGTACCACCTAAGCCGCCGACTTGCGGCGCATCCATGATATCAGCACGGCCGATGACCGCAGAGATAGGATAACCACCCGCCAAACTCTTCGCAGCAGTCATCAAATCAGGCTCAACACCTAACTGTTCAGTGGCGAACAACGTACCTGTACGCGCAAAACCACACTGTACTTCGTCAAAAATAAGCACGATGCCATGCTCATCACAGATCTCGCGTAGTGCTTTGGCAAATGATGGCGTTACCTGATGGAAACCACCCTCGCCTTGGACTGGCTCAACAATCATCGCTGCTACTTCACTAGGATCGATGTCTGCTTGGAAGATCATATCAAGGCTGTGTAGCGCTTGTGCTTCGGTCACATTCAGCTCTTCTGCAGGGAACAATGCATGGAACACAGGTCCTGGCATCGGGCCAAAGTTCTTTTTGTATGGCAGTACTTTGCCTGTCAGGCTCATACACATCATGGTGCGACCATGCCAGCCACCAACAAAAGAGATCACACCTGGACGACGGGTCTTAGCACGTGCAATCTTGATGCAGTTTTCTACCGCTTCTGCGCCAGTGGTCAAAAAGAACGCCTTGGTGTCGCCGCTGATCGGTGCTTTTTCACACAGCTTTTCTGCCAAATCCACATAGCACTCATAGTTGATCATTTGCGCCGCAGTGTGCGTAAATTTATCAAGCTGCTCATGAACACGCTGGGTGATTTTTGGATGGCTGTGACCGGTGTTCAATACTGAGATACCGCCGACAAAGTCGATATAACGCTTGCCTTCAATGTCCCATATCTCTGAGTTCTTTGCTTTTTCTGCAAAGATAGGAAAGGCAACCCCAAGTCCTGTTGGTAAAACAGCTTTGCGGCGCTCAAGTAATGATTGATTGGTAGTCATGGGAATGTCCTTTTCTGTGTTCGTAACATAAATGCCATCTAATGATTGGCGGTTCATTTGAGACTTAGTGATATCAAACGGTGCTTGTCTGAGATAAAACACCGTTCGACATCTAAAATGTTTTGTTAAATGCTCTATTAAATACTGGGCGAGCTATTTATTAGCTGATATCAGAGCACCAGTATTTGGTCGTAATATAGTCTTCGATACCATATTTTGAGCCTTCACGGCCGAAGCCAGACTGCTTCACGCCGCCAAATGGGGCAACTTCTGTAGAAATCAAACCTGTGTTGTGACCGATGATGCCATACTCTAATCCTTCAGTTACGCGCCATGAGCGTGCATAGTCGCTACTATAGAAGTAAGCAGCCAAGCCATAAATGGTATCGTTGGCAGCACGAATCACTTCTGCTTCGTCTTTGAAAGTAAATATGGTCGCGATCGGGCCAAAAATTTCTTCACAGGCGATGTCCATGTCACTGCTAATATCAGTGATAACAGTCGGGTTATAAGTCAGCTCTGAGGCATCATTGACGCTACCACCCGTGACCAGTTTGGCACCTTTATCCATTGCATCTTTAAGGAGTGCTTGAACTTTATCTAATGCTTTTTTGTTGATAAGCGGACCAATATCCACGCCCTCTTCCAAGCCGTTACCGACTTTTAGCTCAGCGACTTTTTTGACAAAGACGTCTAAGAACTCATCTTTGATACTGTCTTGCACGTACACACGGTTGGCACACACACACGTCTGACCCGCATTACGGTATTTAGAGGCGATAAGGCCTGCAGCAGCTTTCTCAAGATCGGCATCATCAAAGACAATAAATGGCGCGTTGCCACCAAGCTCTAATGACAGCTTCTTAATAGTCGGCGCGCATTGTGCCATTAGCGTACGACCGACTTCGGTAGAGCCCGTGAACGACAGCTTATGAATACGTGCATCACCCGTTAGGATTTCACCGATAGTTGATGATTTACCCGTTACAATCTGGAGCACGCCTGCAGGAATACCTGCTTGCTCTGCTAAGGCACCCAGTGCCAGTGCTGAGAATGGTGTTTCGGTGGCTGGTTTGACTATAATCGTACAACCTGCTGCCATCGCTGGTGCGACTTTGCGCGTGATCATCGCAGCTGGGAAATTCCAAGGCGTGATGGCGGCACAAACACCGACGGGCTGCTTAAGCACAACATGACGTAACTGCGTACTATTAGCAGGAATGACATCACCATAAACGCGCTTGCCTTCTTCGGCGAACCAGCGAATAAAGCTATTGGCATAACCGATTTCGCCGCGTGACTCAGTAAGTGGCTTGCCTTGCTCAGCGGTCATGATGATCGCAAGATCTTCTTTATTGGCATCAATGAGATCTGCCCACTTTTGCAACAGCTCTGCACGCTCTTTAGCTGTCTTGGCCGCCCAAGCAACTTGCGCTTCATGAGCATAGGCAACGGCGTCATTGACATCTTCTATCGTAAGGCTTGGTACAGTACCAATGAGCTCACCGTTAAAAGGATTGTCCACATCGAGGGTTTCATTGTCACTGGAGACATGCCAGCCGTCTTTAGCGAAGCAAGATTGTTTGAGTAGGTCTGGATTTGATAACTGTAGCGTATTTGACATGTTGACGCTCCTTGTCATATAGGTATGTTTATAAGAGTGGATATAATAGTAATCATGAAATAATGATTGATAATTGTTTTTTTGTCCAATATACTGAACACGTATTCTATATACGAGACATCATTATAAGAACGATATGTCGCGATTTGCAACCCTTAATCTCATTATTTTGACAATTATCTTGTACTCCCTTATTTTATTTCACTTTATAGGTTATTTATGAGCTCGACTGCCGTACCTGCGCTAGACAAAACCTTTCAGATTTTGGACTTGATTACCGATAGCGCCCAGCCGCTAACAGCCGCTCATATTGCCAAAGAATTGGGGCTTCCTCGCAGCTCTACGCATAATATTTTGCAGAGCTTACTGACCAAGCACGTCATTTATAAAGATCCTGAAAGCCGCTTTTATTTGGGCTCATATCTAATGTATTGGGCGGGAAAGTACGAGCAGCAGCAAGGCGTTGTACGATTGTTTAAAGATTTGATTGTGCAGTATCCGGTGCTACTGCAACACACGGTGACGTTGTCAAAACTGGATTTGGGAGAAGTGGTGTTTTTGGCCTGCCATGAATCACCTGCCCCGCTTGGTTTTACCTTTCGTGCAGGCGTGCGCGTGCCTGCGGTTTTTTCGGCGACAGGCAAAGCCATGCTATCCACATTGTCGATGGATAGCATAAAGTCACTGTATAAAGAGAAGTTCCCCACACCCATGACCCAACATGGCGTCAAAAACTTTGCGGATTTATCCAACGAGCTTGCAGCGACTCAGGAAAGTCGATTGTCACTCGATGATGGACAGTTGCGTGATGGGATGTACTGCTTAGGTACTTATATTCGTAATGCGTCAGGCACGGCGGTCGCTGGCATGGCAGTAAGTTTTTTGCAAGGAGAGTATGAGGCTAAACGGGCTGAGGTCAGTGCAGTATTGATTGAGTTGGCCGAACAGATTGAGCGGCATTTAGGTTTTATAGCTGAATCATAATTGATTGCTTATGTGACGTAGTTGCAGGATTCATTGAGATTATATCCTGCAACTGATTTACTTTCATTTTGCTTCTCTTTAACGACAAAGCGGCTAAGATTACAGTTAAGATTTTAGCTGCTTTGATGGTTTCTATCATTCTAATTACTACTGCTATCAGCTGCTATAAGTCCTGATAAGAATGCTTGTAGATTGTCATTAAGCTTTGGCAAGTAATAACCGCCTTCGACTAAGACGATCAACGGCTTGTTTAGAGCAATCATCTTTTGTGCCAACATCTCAAAGCCCTTTGTACTGACAGTACATCTCGCTTCTGGGTCAGCCTCATAGACATCAAAACCTAAGACATGAACGATAACGTCTGGGTCAAATAGCGTCACCGCGTCAATGGATTTATCGACATACTCAAAAAACCCAGCTTCATCGGTGCCATGTGGCATCGGGAGATTGATATTATAGCCTTCGCCCTCGCCAGTCCCTTTTTCAAACGCATGCCCTGTCACTGCTGGATAAAAATTAACAGGATCACCATGTACTGAGGTATAGAGCACATCGCTGCGATCGTAAAATATCTCTTGGATACCCTGACCGTGATGCATATCGGTATCTATGATGGCGATTTTTTTATACTTTTGGCGTAAATGTTCAGCGATGATGGCGGCGTTATTAAGATAGCAAAATCCGCCGGCTGCACTCTTACGCGCATGGTGACCCGGCGGACGCGAAAAGCAAAGCTGTATGCGATTTTGGGCGCGCTCAGTACTTGATAGGTTATCGTCTAATAAAGCTTCGGCAGCATTGAGTGCGGTCTGCGCCGACCAATAAATCGATGTCCAAGAATGCTCACTGATAGGGGCGCTATCATCTGCCTGATACTTGGCCGCTTTTGCCATGATGCCAATACCGGGATTGTCATACGGCACAAAAATTCCAGTCTGCACCTGCGCGCCTAAATCTTCCTCAACTGCCATCCATTCATCATAGCCATGCTTGAGAAACTCCACATAACCAAAATCATGAACCGCCAATATGGGCGCAATGCCAATATCTGTGGCAGTGGTCACCTCCAGACCCAGCGCCACTGGTGCTTTTAGCAGTTCGGTCATACGCTCTGGTATCTCTAACGGCTCATGCATTTTTCCATAAGAAAAATAAGGTAGCGGTCTGTGCAGACTTAGGTTTTCATGGCTGTATATTTTCATGCTCAACATTCCTTGTTTGAGATTAGCTTTTGTATAGCATCCTTTAAATGGTTTACTTTTCTAACTGGTGCGCCACTTACTTGGCTACTTACTTGATCTTGCAGACGGCCATTTATAAATACTACTCTACACGATACCGTCGGCTTTTAGCTTGGCGATCATCTCGCTATCATAACCCAAATCTGCAAGTGTGCTATCGGTATGTTCGCTTAAACGCGGCGGCGGTGTACGGTAGCTGACAGGAGATGCGGAGAGCTTAATGGGATTACCAAGGGCGCGGACGGGGCTGCCTTGTGCCGCAAAATCGACAATCATCTCGCGCGCTGAGACTTGTGGCATCGCCAAAGCTTCAGCGACATTATGAATCGCACCGCAAGGTACGCCCACCTGATCCAAAATTTCTAACCAGTAAGCACGAGGATGCTTGGCAAATATTTTAGTCAATTCAGCACACAGCAGTTCGCGATTGGCAACGCGGTCAGGATTGGTCGCAAAGCGCGCATCAGTGTGCCAATCGACTGACAATACAGTGCACAGTTTGGCAAACTGATGGTCATTACCGCAGGCCAAAATAAAGTGCACCTCCCCTTGGGCGGCAAACACTTGGTAAGGCACAATGTTGGGATGATCGTTGCCCAGTCTTGGGGGTATTTTATCTGAGGCCAAATGATTCATACCGACATTGGCCAGCATAGACAACGCACTGTCTAAGAGTGCGACATCGACGTGTTGACCAGTGCCAGTATGTTGACGCGCTAATAGCGCGGCTTGGATACCAATCGTCAGTTGTAACCCCGCGAATAAATCAACCACGGCTACGCCCACCTTGTGCGGTTCGCCATCACTAGGGCCCGTAATACTCATCAGCCCTGATAACCCTTGGATAATGTAATCATAACCGGGACGCTTGGCATCTGGCCCTGTCTGCCCAAACCCTGTCAATGACGCATAAATTAAGCGCGGATTGTCTTGCTTTAGGCTGTCGTAATCTAAACCGTATTTTTTGAGACCACCGACTTTGAAGTTTTCGACCAAAATATCACTATCAGCAATGAGCTGCTTAATAATGGTCTGCCCTGCTGGCGTGGTGATGTCTACCGTGAGCGATTTTTTATTACGATTGATGGTAGCGTAATAAGCGGAGGTGTCATCGCTGAATGTTGGCGGTGCCCAGTGGCGTGTTTCGTCCCCTATTTTGGGACGCTCAACTTTGATGACGTCTGCGCCCAGATCCGCAAGTATTTGGGTACAAGAAGGACCTGCCAACACTCTTGATAAATCGAGTACCTTGATACCATGCAATGCACCTTTTGGCATATCAGTCATATCTGTCATGAGATTCCCTTACTCTGTGGCGTATTCTTCGACTTTCTGATTAGAAAATTGCTATTCATCATTTAGCGCTGAGTATATATCGTTAGTGAAAAGTAATATCGACACATCACGCACTGCTGAAACTAATTTTCTTGCTTGCTGTGCCGTTGCTGCCAGAGGCTGCAAAAATTTGTTTCAGCAGTACCGTAGCGCTTTTAAAGCATTTTCGACTATAAATGAGGAATAACAACTGAAAAACGTACGCCACTGTTGATGCTCTTTTAAAAAAGCCAAGCAGCAACGTACGTCATGAAATACAGTTGTACCGAAAACTATTTAAAAGAACGCTTGGATACCCGTCTGTGCACGGCCCAAGATCAGTGCGTGAATATCGTGCGTACCTTCGTAAGTATTGACGGCTTCTAGGTTCATCACATGACGAATGATGTGGAACTCATCAGAAATACCGTTACCGCCATGCATATCACGGGCAATACGAGCGATATCGAGCGCTTTACCACAGTTATTACGCTTGATGAGCGAGATCATTTCAGGCGCAGCGTTGTCTTCATCCATCAAGCGACCGACACGTAGCGCGGCTTGTAACCCTAGACTGATTTCGGTTTGCATATTGGCAAGTTTCAACTGTACCAGCTGCGTGGCGGCCAATGGGCGACCAAACTGCTTACGATCTAGCGTGTACTGACGAGCGGCCTTCCAGCAGAATTCTGCCGCGCCCATACTGCCCCATGCAATGCCGTAACGGGCTTTATTTAAGCAGCCAAACGGCCCTTTTAGACCACGGATATCTGGGAAAGCATTGGCTTCAGGGACAAACACTTTGTCCATGACAATCTCACCTGTGACCGAAGCACGTAGTGAGAACTTACCTTCAATCTTCGGTGCGGACAGCCCTTTCATGCCTTTGTCCAAGACAAAACCGCGAATCTCACCCGCATCGTCTTTTGCCCAGACCACAAACACGTCCGCGATAGGACTGTTAGTAATCCACATTTTATTACCTGTCAGCTCATAACCGCCATCGACTGCGCGCGCACGCGTCGACATTGAGGCAGGATCAGACCCAGAGTCTGGCTCAGTCAGACCAAAGCAGCCGACGTATTCACCTGTAGCAAGTTTCGGCAGATACTTTTCTCTTTGCTCTTCTGTGCCATACGCCCAGATCGGATGCATCACTAGGCTTGACTGTACGCTCATCGCCGAGCGATAGCCCGAGTCGACCGCCTCGACTTCTTTGGCAATCAACCCATAAGCAACGCTGGACAGACCAGCACAGCCGTAGCCCTCAATCGTCACACCAAGCAAACCCATCTCACCCATTTGGCGCATGATATTACGATCAAAATGCTCATTACGGTTGGCCTGAACGATACCGGGCATGAGCTCTTTTTGAAAAAACTGACGGGCACTGTCGGTGACCATACGCTCTTCTTCAGTGAGCTGGTCGCGTAATAAAAAAGGATCTTCCCAATCAAAGCGCGGGCTGGTAGATGTTGCCATGTAGATCTCCTTGATATCAGTCATCCTGACTGACGAATAGTGGTTGATACATCATTTGGTTTAACAAGTCATTGACTTTATTATTCCGCTGTGCGAAACTTAGTTTCATAATATAAAACTATTTAAGCAAATTTTCGCCGCGCTGTAAACCTTTATTAAAAAATAGGCATCAAAAGAGACAATCATTAAGAGAAATGGAAATAAAATGACAACATCTACATCGACAGCTAATTCACTACTCGAACGAATGGATCACCTGATGGGTCAAAGCAAGGAAGAGAACGATCGACAGTTTGTGACGGCATTAGGTCGTGGATTGGTCATATTGGCTGCCTTTGAACACCATGAGCGGCTCACCCATCAGCAACTATGTCAGATGACCAAACTGCCAAAAGCGACCATTACTCGCCTGATTCATACCTTGACCACGCTGGGATTTTTGCGTGTCACTGAGCATGGACAATATCAATTGGGCAGTAGTGCGGTACGTCTCAGTGCGACTGCGTGGAGTCGTCATGACATGGTGGCAGCGGCTGAACCATTATTACGGCAGTTCGCCAGTGAGAATGAAGTATCGGTGAATTTAGCAACCGAAGTCGAAGGAGAGATGCGCTATCATGCTTGCTGTCGTAGTCCTGCACGCCTATCGGTCAACTTACAAGTTGGCTCAGCGGTGCCGGTGGCACGTACTGCTATTGGACGGGCTTTTTATGCAGTAAGCTCGCAAGCGAGACAGGCGATCATCACTAGCAATTTGAAAGAGAATTTATCTGATGAAGAATTCAATCATGCACAAACTGCCCTAGCCAGCGCAGCAGAGCATTATGAGAGATACGGCTATACCGTCTCTGATGGGGAGTTTTCTACTGACATACTGGCAGTCGCGGTGGGCGTATATGATGTCGCAACGGGGCAATATACGTATTCGCTCAATGCCAGTGTACCAAGTGCCAACTGGGAAGCGGATGACTATGCGGCAATCATAGTGCCCAAGTTGCAGGCGTTGGCGGAGCGGATTGGTGGAGGGTTTAGATTAGTAATATGACTAAGATATAAGCCTTATAGCCAGTCATAATTTTTCTATTGATATAAACTAAAGAGCTGGTTAATTGGCTGGCTCTTTAGCATCCAACACCCACACCGCATCATGCCCGACGAAATACGTATGATGATCCGCGACTTCTATGTTATAGACATGGTCTTCATAAGGATTGGGGCAGACATCGTTATAGCGTCGCATCTGCTTATGAATACTTTCGTCTGTTAATCCCGTTGAATCGCCGTACTTTTTGATACCTGCTAAAGCTTTTTTGAATAAACCCTCATCACCAATTCTATTTTCTTTGATTATTTTTCCTTCAAAGATTAGAGGTAAGTGCATCTCTCTTACAAACCTTTCTGCACTATGTGTCTTAGGCGCTATATCTTGACGTAATCTTACATTCAATGTTTTATATAACTCTGAATCTATAATAAAAGGTGCCTTTTCATTGATGAGCAACTTGGCATCAGAAGTTTGCATATTGACAGTTTTGATTTCTTCTTTGAACGCTTCTTCTGTATTGGCTAAACTGACAAACTGATAGCCACTATCTGAAAACTTCACAAACTGAACCAGGCCATCTGTCTCCCATAAGTCATGTTCCTCAATACTTTGAGTATACGCTGTACCTTCAGGGAAGTTCGGTAAGGTGCGTACAGGGATAAACGAATAATCATCAAGCGCAATCGTATCCCCATGAGCAGACGTTAGATATCCAGCTGGCAAACGCTCCGCCGATAACCATTCACCCTCTAAATCTTCAGGCTGGCGAGTTACCCAAAATGGGTGATTGCTGGTGCATAAGATATAATTGCTACCCTTTTCACCTCGCGCATCAGCGGTCTCATTGAAATACTCAACTTTAAAGATACTTTTCTTATTGGGTGATTTAAAGGTGCTGAGTACGGGTCTGTACTCGATATCACCGACCCCACTTTCAGGCTTGGAGAGTACAGGCTTTGATAAAATGAGGTCGCCCATTTTAATATCCTGAATCGGTACTAAGCCTTTATCCGTATGAACGAGCGTGCCCGCGACAAATCCTGTGTTGGTCATTAGCTTTCCTTTTACTGTTTTTATTATTTATGGGACTGGTTGATAACATTGGTGTTATGTACCCATGCTCCTGCGCGACTAATAAAGTAGGTATGATTGTTTGCCACCTCAAAGTTGTAGACGGTTGTCGTATAAGGAATAGGCTCGCCTTGATTGTCTTTTAAAAAATTCGTTAGCAGTAGTTTACCTTTCTTATCTTTGATACCAATATCGAGATAACCGTGTTGTTGGTAATAGCTGACGTCTTTAACATAGCCTGTACCCTTATATTCTGCTTCGCTATAGTCGAGCATGTGCGATTCGGCATCTTGCACATAATCATCGTAGTAATCTTCATGATAGTGCTCTTGATACCAGTAATAATTTGGATTGAATTCTAGATTATCATTAGCGACTTGATAGGTAGGTTGTACACGCTCAACGGTGTACATTACGCCATCGGTATTCACAGCAATTTCATACTGCTGTAGTTCATCCACACGTTTAAAGTGAGGCTGATCATAGAACTCAATATCTTCCTGTGGATTCTCCATAGCACCGACTACCCAAACAGGGTGATTGGGCGTCGCTAGAAAACTACTAAAGCGGCTAGCTGATTGAATTTTTTCATCGACAAGCAGATAGTTTTGAATATCAAAGTTTTCATCACCTGGTTTTAATCTATAAGGCGAAGTATTATTTTTCTCTAAACGCACGATCCACATCTCTTTGTCTTCATTCACAAAGGTCTTGACCACAGGCTTATACTCTATGTCACCGCTACCATCTTCAGGCTTAGAGAGCACAGGCTTTGATAAAATGAGGTCGCCAACTTTAATATCATGAATCGGTACTAACCCTTTATCCGTATGTACGAGCGTGCCTGCGACAAATCCTTTATTAATCATATCTTCTCCTTTTTAGTCTTATTATTTTAACCCATCAAACCTCAGCCCAAACTTCATTAAATACTTACGCAGTCGGTCGCTGTCGTTATTGCTTTTTAGCTGATTTCTGGAGTTGGCATATAGGTAGCGTCCAGCCGCCGCTTGGCTGCTGTGCTGATAGCAGACCTCAATCACATACGCCAGCTGCACCGCGTCAAAGGGATCGAGCGCGTCTTTGTCGTCGCTGGATAGATGGCGGCTCAGCACCGTGTCCGCGTGCGCTTGTTGCTCGTTCAGGCTGGGCGCATACGCCTTGTCCGCTTGATGCTGCGTGCTATTGGGCAATGCCCACAGATGCTTAAGGCGGGTGATTTCTGCCTTAACATCGGGCATACGAATCACTTTGCCCTCGCACAATGTCGTTAGACGCGTCATGCTGGCGCTTAAATCGCGAAAGTTGCCCTGCCATGTCGCCTCAGAACTTGTGGCAAAGGCTTCAAAGTATGCCCGCGCCTCAGGCTCAAAACGGTACTGGTACTGCTGCTCACTGCCAAGACGCGCCAGCTCGTAATCAATATTGGCGGGCAAGTCCTCGATACGGTCTTTTAACGACGGTAAAAAAAACGTCCACGTGTTCAGGCGCGCAAACAAGTCGGCGCGAAACTCCCCATTCGCGACCGCTTGGCGCAAATCCTTATTCGTCCCCGCCATCAGTTGAAACGACACATCAATCGGGGTGTCGCTACCAAGCGGATAAAAGCGCTGTGCCTCAAGCGCGGTCAAGAGCATCGCTTGTTCGTCCAGTCCCAGCTCGCCGATTTCATCTAAGAACAACAAACCACCATCGGCTGATTTGAGCAGACCCTCACGGCTCGATGCCGCACCCGTAAACGCGCCTTTGACATGACCGAACAGCACGCTCATTGCCGTATCACCGCGCAAGGTGGCGCAGTTGACCTCGACGAACGGGCCGAGCGCCTGTTTGTTTTTGGCTTTGTTTTTCTTGAGCGCATAGATTTGCGTCGCCAGTTGCGACTTGCCTGCCCCTGTCGCGCCCATCAATAAAATCGGCGCGTTGGAGCGCGTGGCGACCTTTTCAATATCGGCTATCAGCTGTTGATACGCGGCGTTTTGGGTAACGAGATTGGCTTGCAGGGTTTGCCAGTGCTGAGCTTTTTCTGCCTCAAAACGTGCGCGCAAACTGTCATAGCGCGACACGTCTAAATCAATGATTTGGTAGCGCCCTTGTGGGTCGAATTGGTCGGGCTTGGGACACGGCGAGGTCTGAATCAAATCGGCAGGCAAAAACCCCGCATCGACCAGCAAAAACCAACAAATCTGCGCGACATGCGTGCCTGTGGTCAGATGCAGCAGATAGTCCGTGTCCTCACGAAAGGCGAACCCTATGACAAAGTCATACAGCTCGGCATAAACATCGGCAAAATCCCACGGACTCGCCAGCGTCACCCGATGTCCAATGACTTTGGTATCGGCGCTGACCTTTGCCACATCATCAACGATGACGTTAAACAATCGCTTATCGCGCTTGCTATAGAGGATATGCAGCTCATCGACCAGCAGGTCATCATGCAGGCACAGGCTGACGCTCGGACGCCAGCGCTGCCAACGCTTGTCATTAAAGCCGTTGTCCAATGTCGTTCCGAGAAAGCCGATAACGGCGGTTTTATGATTTTTAATCATGTTGCTTTTACTCATAATGATGCGCTTGGTTTATTGGTTTTGATTTTACTTTTTGATTGTCCATGACTTGGTACTGTCAATAGACAACGGCTCGTCTGCCATAATCTGCTGCGCAAGGTGACGATTCAACGGATACAGCACACTAAAGTGGTCGTGCTGCGCGATAAAAGCACAGTGCAGCATCGGGTTTTTGTTCTTATCACACATCGGCTTTAGGTCGCGATAGTTACCGTCACGCTTGCCCTCAATAATCCACGTCGGCATACGAATATCATTCGTCCAGTTTGCAGGCGCACGCAAATCCATTTCGCGTTGCTCATCGCTAGCAAAGTCAACGTCTTGCAAAAACATCGTCTCTTGCGTAGCGCCAAAGCTAATCACCTCTTTAAACAACTCAGGCTGCGTGCTGCTCGCCACCTCACTGACCAGTAGCGCGAGCGTGCCACCCGTACTGTGCCCACCTAGATAGATGCGGCTGCTATCGACATACGGCAGGGTCGCCAAATATTCTGCCGCCGCGATGACATCATCGACTTCACCATAATTCACTTCGATATTGCCCGCATTGTCATTACCGCCGCGCAAGGTCGGAAACATCATAATCACACCCGCATCACGGTATGGGCTGGCGGTTTGATCATTTTGCTTTGAGCCTTTGCGCCAAAAGTCTGCCAGTGTGTTGGACTCACCGCCCGTTATCCAGACGATAGCAGGATACTTTTTTTGATCTTGCGGATCGGGCGTGACAAATGCGGCTAACGACATACCGTCACTGTCATAGCGCACGCTATTAAATAGGGCTGCGGGCGGCTTGGGCAATGGCATTTGCATAGTGGGCGCGACTTGTATCGAGGTCTGATAATTGCCGCGTAGCGATGCCAAAGACGGCGCAGCAAAACAACTGCTGATGCTCACGCCTAATAAAATCGCCGTGCTTAATAAGCGTTTATCAGAGACGACCTTATGCTTTGTTTTATATTGAGCTTTCGCCATCATGCACAATCCTTTTATAGAATAAAAACTATATTTATAGAATAAATTATATCTTTATTCACTTGATTAAAGTTCATTATTTTATAAAAAAAGAATTTAAGATATTTTTTATCATTCAATATCAGATACTTATGAAAAATAAATTTGTCTTTATCAAAAACTGGCACACCTTTAGCAACCTATAAAGTACAGACAGAACAATCTTATAAAAACTAAGGAGCACATGATGCAACCCATGACACACAACATCATTCAAGACGGTGGCACCCCTATCCGCCTATGGACCAAAGGCGTGCCTGTCGACCCAAAAGCCCACGACCAGCTGGTTAAAGCCTCAAAGATGCCTTTTATTTATAAGTGGCTCGCGGTGATGCCTGATGTGCATGTCGGTATCGGCGCAACCATCGGCACCGTACTGCCGACCAAAGAGGCGATTATCCCTGCGGCGGTCGGCGTGGATATCGGCTGCGGGATGATGGCGGTGCAAACTACGCTGACCGCAGATGATTTGCCCGATAACTTGCAAGGACTGCGCACGGAGCTGGAAAAAGCCATTCCGCATGGACGCAGCAAGACACGCGGTCGCGGCTCGCGCCGTGATGTGGGCGCGTGGGCAAACCCTGATGACAGCGTCATGAATGGCTGGGGTGCACTGGTCGATGATTTTAACTATCTGACCCAAAAGCATCCCAAACTAAAAAACACCAACAATCTAACCCACTTGGGCACACTGGGTACAGGCAATCACTTTGTTGAGGTGTGCCTTGATGAGACCAATCAGGTGTGGATTATGCTGCATTCAGGGTCGCGCGGCGTCGGCAATGCCATCGGGCGCTACTTTATCGAGCTGGCGCGTGAGGACATGCGCAAATGGTTTATTAATTTGCCTGACAAAGATCTCGCCTACTTTGCCGAGGGGACTGAGCATTTTGAGGATTATTGGTTTGCGGTGGGTTGGGCGCAGCGTTTCGCCTTTAAAAACCGCGAAATCATGATGGAAAAAGCCATCCAAGCGCTACGCACCATCATGCCAAAACCGTTCGATGCAGCAGTGAAAGCGGTCAACTGTCACCACAACTATGTGGCGAAAGAAGAGCACTATGGCGAAGAAGTATTTGTGACCCGCAAAGGCGCGGTACGTGCTCGCGTTGGTGAATACGGTATCATTCCGGGGTCAATGGGCACAAAATCCTTTATCGTCAAAGGTAAAGGCAACGAGGAGTCATTTTGTTCTTGCTCGCACGGCGCAGGTCGCGTGATGTCACGCACTGAGGCGAAAAAAGTCTTTACTATTGATGACCAAATCGCCCAAACCAAAGGCGTAGAATGTCGTAAAGATGCCGACGTGATTGACGAAATCCCAGCGGCGTACAAAAACATTGAAGACGTGATGAACGCCCAAAACGACTTGGTAGAAGTGGTACATACCTTGCGGCAGGTGGTTTGTGTTAAGGGTTAGGTAGAAACTATTATTTTCTAAATAACAGGGACAAAATTATGGAAGACTCCATCCAATCTAAGATTACATACACAAACTTGCAGTTAGATAATGCATCTAAAATGATTGATAGAGGGCAGTTTGAAGAAAGTTATAAATTATGCCTATATCTAAAGGAGCTTCTAGGAGAAGTTAGTAATCCTACTGAACCAAGCTTCTATTACACCCTGTTTAGACTTGCTGGTTTATTTGTTGATATAGGCCATATGGCTTCAAAAAAAGAAGCGAGCTATATAGGTTTAGAAATAATGGAGTCCGATAGTTTTGAGAACTGTTTGGCTCGTGATAGCTACTATTATTGCTTAGGAAATGCAAAGGGAAATTTAATTCAGAGCACCTCTGAGAAACAGGTTGATATTGATGTAAAACTAACAAGACAACTCTCAGAAGTTAGCTCTCTATTTTTGAAAGCTATATTAATTTGTAGGGTAAAAAGAATAGAAACTAAGCCGCAATACTTAGTGAATTTAGCAAATAATCTTAAACAACAATATAGGATTTCTGAGGCATTGGCTTTATACGATCAAGTTATTGCGATGAATCTGGATATCGCTCAAGCTTGGGTAAACCGTAGTGAGTGTCTAATTTCGCTGAATAGTATTACTAAAATGCATACTGTACAGCAGGGTAAGGAAATAGCTTTAGGTTACAGAAAGGCAAGTGCATCAAAGTGTATACCTCCTGATTGGGCAAGATACTACTCAATGAGAGCCGAAAAAATAGATAGTGATATCGAGAAAGATTGTTCGGATATAGGTGTAGATTTAGAAGATAGTAGTCACTTAGACGAGCAAGAATATCAGTCTTTATCAGAATATCGCAGATGGTGCTTAGTCAACTTTCTAAGCCTTAGTGAACATGGTTTATATTGCAAGTGTTATGGAAGTGCGCGCGATAATTTAAATATTCCAGTGCCTACTAGAGCAATGGCTGGAGACTTTATATTACCAATGGAGAAGGTACTAAATAGGCTCAAGTCAGAATTTGGGCTTGCTAGGTTAATGCTGTACGAATATAAGTCTGCTAAGAAAAGCGAATATATAGACGATGACGCTTGCTATGCAGAGTTATATGACAATGAATTGCTAGGAACCAATATCGAAAAGCTTCGTACTGCTTTCCGAATTTGCTTTGGGATTCTTGATAAGATTGGCAATGCAATCGCCCTATTATTCGACTTGCAACCTAGAGGTAAAAACAACAAGGTGCGTAATGCTTCATTCCATACTTTTTGGGAATTAGATAAAAAAGAGAGACTAGAAAAATTTAATTCTTATGGTAATGCAGGTTTAATAGGACTGTATAGTACTGCATGTGATTTAAACTACAGTCTTAAAGGCGAGCTTAATTTTTACAAGCAGTGGCGAAATGCTTTAGAACATAGCTTTGTATTTATTTATGATAATGAAAAACCTGAAAATATTGAAACTTCATTAGCCTATTATGAAGAGCCAGTCTTTATTTCAGAATCCGAATTTGTTGAGAGTGCCGAGCATGTCCTACAATTGACACGTTCAGCTATTTTTTCTTTTGTCTTTGCAGTGAGGATAAAATCTGAAAAGGGAACTCCTAAAAATATTCCTGATATTTTAATTCAAAACAAATTTATTGAGCAAAAAAAATATATTTGAAAATTAAAAAAGAGAGCACCCCAATGAAACTCGCAGAAGCCCTACTTATCCGTAGCGATATGCAAAAAAAACTGGCGCAACTCAAAGGACGTATTCGCAACAATGTCAAAGTCCAAGACGGCGATACGCCAAGCGAAGACCCCAATCAGCTGTTGATGGACGCAAGCCAGCTGATTACTGAGCTGTCCGCGCTTATCGCCCGCATTCAGCGCACCAACGCGGTGACGATGACGGATAACAATCAATCGATGCTGGCGCTGCTCGTTGAGCGCGATACCCTTGAGATGCGCCACAAGCTGTTGACCGAGTCGATAGCGGCGACCGAAACCGAGGTCGATCGCTATAGCCCGCGTGAGATTAAATGGCAAGTGATGGTCTCGGTCGGCGCATTGCAAAAGCAAGCGGACGATATCGCCATGAAGCTGCGTCAGCTTAACATTGTCATTCAAGCCAATAACTGGCAAATTGACCTTGTAGACTAGCTTTGTAAACCTTTTTTAGCTTTGTCTGTCTGATAATGGACAGACCACCCTTTTGAAATCGACTGGGCGAGTGTCAGACCCCGCGACCCACAGCAGGGGGTTGAAAATATACTGTCGTGGCTGCCGCGCGTTGTGGGCAGGCGCATTTTTTACCACTTATGCCCCGCACATGGCACTTGGCACAATGCACCATTTAGACCTTAGCACCAGACACTGACAGTTGGTTTCAATTTTATTTTTGAGGCAGTCTATTATGAAAAGCTTAGATTATTTATCTGGTGTATTGGATACCATCGCTATTCAATCTGAAATAGATGACCAAGATTGTTCGTGGACAGAATTAACGGTATTACCAGTAGTGAATATAAATCAAATAGATGAAGAGCTTCTTAAGCATGCTTACTTAGATTACTACAGTGACTGTTATGATCTGAGTAAAAAGGACAGCCTTCTGTCAGAAGATTGGAGAATTGCAGAAAAATCTTTAGGCAGTCTCCCTGCAAGATCACTAGATCAACTTATTGATAGAATAATATCTTTTGATCATCGTTATGCCCAAGTTTTATTAAAAAACAAAGATCAAAAAATAACCCATGAAGAAGATAGGATTGACTTTTATAGAAAATTTTTAGGCAGAGCTATTGATCTAACTTTGGGTAAAGTGACGCGAGTAAGTGAATACACAATGTACCCTCCATTTGAAGTTGCTTTAAGTTGGCATTATTACTTGATAGAAGGCCAGCATAAAACTATTTTTATTGAATGGACTGGATGTCATTAATAATGAATGCCATATCTACTTAATAATTTCTAATATTGAGCGATATATACATAATACTCTATTTAAAAAGACATTTATCATGCTAGCATCAACACATAAAACCCTAAAAATAGACGGCAGCACTGGCGAAGGCGGCGGTCAAATTATCCGTAGCGCCCTCACCTTGTCGATGCTTACAGGCACACCGATTGAAATCACCAATATTCGTGCTGGACGCGCCAAGCCCGGATTGATGCGCCAGCATTTGATGTGCGTGCAAGCGTCACAACAGATATCGAACGCTAGCGTATCGGGCGCGCATTTGGGCAGTATGGCCTTTACTTTTACACCAAGCACCGTACAAGCGGACGATTATACCTTTGATATTGGCTCAGCGGGCAGTACCAGTCTCGTGTTACAAACGTTACTTCCCGCCCTACTCTTTGCCAATACTGCTTCAGCTTCGCCATCCACCGTTACCATCATAGGTGGCACGCACAACCCACTCGCGCCGACGACGGATTTTTTACAAAATGCCTTTGTACCTATGCTTGCTAAATTAGGAATGCAATTGAATATTGAGTGCCTGCAAGCAGGATTTGCGCCTGTTGGTGGCGGTATGATTAAAGCAACTATTGCGCCATTTATGCGCCGTGCTAATGCTTCACGATTAGACCTCACGGAACGCAGTAAGCTTAGCAGCATAGAGCTGGTCGCAAGCGTGCTCAACCTAGAATACGATATTTGCAAACGCGAGCTTGCCAGCGCCAAAGCCGCATTGATTGAAGCGGGTATTGATGATGCGCTTATTACAACGCGCGGTAATAAATTATACGGCATTGGTGAAGGCAATACGTGCTATGCAAAAGTCACTCATGAGACTCGTGACATGCAAAATCATAAAGAATATCACTCTGAAATATTTACCTTACTAGGAGAAAAACGTAGCTCAGCAGAAAAGATAGGTGGTCGTTTGTCAGGCTTAGTAAAGCGCTATCTGTATGACACGGATGCGCTGCTTGATGAATATTTAACTGATCAGCTGCTATTACCTTTAGCCTTATCAGGCGGTAGTACATTTAGTGCGCGGGTTATTAGCGAGCATAGCAAAACCCAAGCGTGGCTCATTGAGCAGTTTTTACCCGTTGCAATCACGTTTGATGCTATAGAGGATAAGCAAATATTAGTAAGAATCACCTGCTAAAATTTGCCAGCATTAGTATACTGTTACCCAATGATACCGACGTGGTGACCTCATCGGTGTATGATGTACGCGACAAATTTGAGCGTCTTATCTATATTTACAATGACTATTGAGCCTCGTTATGCCTGAATCTCGTACCAATCTACACCCTGAACCCAAAACCAGCTCGCCGTATTTTGTCGGGTTGCTGCTGCGCTACAGCACGCTGGGTGCAGCTATTTGTCTATTATTAGCAGGATTGCTACTGATGCACGGTTGGTTGATCGTGATTGGCGGTTTTGGCGTAGGACTCGGTATTTATGATCTGATTCAGTCCAAGCATTCAGTGCTAAAAAACTACCCGATAGCAGGACATATACGCTACGTACTAGAGGATTTTCGTCCTGAGATTCGTCAGTATTTGCTTGAGGATGACAAAGAGCAAGTGCCGTTTTCACGACAGCAGCGCGCGCTAGTGTATCAGCGGGCAAAGAACGTCAGCGATACCAATGCGTTTGGTACGCTAGACAATCTTTATACTCATGGTAAAGAATGGTTTTTGCAATCCGCCATTAGCCAGCCATTAAAAAACAAAGACTTTCGTATCACTGTTGGCGGCGAGCGTTGCCAGCAGCCACATGACATGTCGGTATTCAATATCTCCGCGATGAGTTTTGGCAGTCTGTCAGCAAACGCCATTATGGCGCTTAATCAAGGTGCCAAGATTGGTGGCTTTACCCATGATACTGGGGAAGGTGCTATTAGCCCTTATCATCGCAAGTTCGGTGGCGATTTGATTTGGGAGTTGGGTACAGGGTATTTTGGCTGCCGTGATGCCGAAGGCAATTTTGACCCACAGTCTTTTGCCGAAAAAGCCATCGATCCACAAGTCAAAATGATCGAGATCAAGCTGTCGCAAGGTGCCAAACCGGGTAAAGGTGGCGTGTTGCCATCGAGCAAAATCACCCAAGAGATTGCCGATACCCGCCAAGTACCGACAGGTCAAGACTGTATCTCGCCCGCCTCACATACTGCATTTAGTACACCGCGTGAGCTTGTCGCCTTTTGGCAGCAGCTACGTGAGCTGTCTGGCGGCAAGCCTGTTGGCTTTAAGCTATGCGTAGGTCAGCCTTGGCAATTTATGGCGATTGTCAAAGCCATGATTGAGATGGACAACTATCCTGACTTTATTGTTATTGATGGTGCTGAAGGCGGTACAGGGGCGGCGCCTGTTGAGTTTATGGACAATGTCGGTATGCCAATGGTTGAAGGGTTTTTGCTCGTTCACAATACTTTGGTCGGTGCAGGCATTCGTGACAAGATCAGACTGGGCGTCAGTGGTAAGATTGTCTCAGGGTTTGATATTGCGCGGATGATTGCACTGGGCGCTGATTGGTGTAACTCGGCACGCGGCTTTATGTTCGCAGTCGGCTGTATTCAGTCGCGCTCTTGTCATACCAATACCTGCCCGACAGGCGTCGCCACCCAAGACCCTTACCGTCAAAAGGCGCTTGATGTGCCTAGCAAAGCAGAGCGGGTAGCAAGCTTTCACAAAAACACGCTCAAATCGCTTGCCAGTATCGTCGGCGCAGTGGGTTTACAGCATCCGAGTCAGTTGCAGCCTTATCATATCGCCCGCCGTCTAGATGACGGGCAGATTAAGCTGCTATCTAAGTTTTTCTATTTTACGGATAAGGGCGCATTACTTGATAATAGCGCGCGTGCGGATATTTTCAATCAGATGTGGGTGATGGCCAATCCTGATAGTTTCTTAGCCAATAACGATGCGCTCATTGCTTATAATAAAGACTCCCGTGATAGAGGCAAAGAAACCAGCGCACCCACTGGACACCGCTCGATGTATGATACTGACCACTTGATCATGACCGATGGTGGACAACTCATCGGCAATGTGAATAATACCTTCCGTGACTATCCGCCTAGTAGCGACTAAAAGGTAGTACGCAAAAATTATTCATTAAACACAAACCACAAATACCCCTATGTTAAAAGACGTGTGATTGATGCCAACCTCCATTTTTACCTTATCGTTATCATTGATAATGCTTGCGCTAGGCCTTAGCGCTTGCCAGCAGACAGACACTGACACGACTAACCTCGATACAGACAGTTGGTCGTGTCAGACAAAAGACTCGCCATTTACATATAGCGTCTGCCGTGTGGATGCAAGTGAATTAACAAACGATCGTTATTCACTCCAGCTATTTTGGCAAGCCTCTAATGACCAACCACTACTGACCTTTGATACGTTGCTGTCCACTTTACCAAAGACTGAAACTTTAAACTTTGCTATGAATGCAGGGATGTACAACGAAAACTATGCACCGATTGGCTATACCGTTATCAAAGGCAAAGAGGTCAAATCGCTCAATCTAAAAGAAGGTGGCGGTAATTTTCATTTATTGCCCAATGGCGTTATGTGGTGGGACAAAGCTGGCAACGTGCAAATCACCGAAAGCCATACCTTAGATGAGCAGATAACTACTGGCAACGCACAGCCTTGGTATGCGACGCAGTCTGGTCCTATGCTAGTCATCAATGACGAGATACACCCGCAGTTCAATCCTGATAGCACCTCCATCAAACTGCGTAACGGTGCAGGCATTTGCCGAGATGGCAGCATACAATTCGTCAATACAGATGAGCCTGTGACGTTTTATCAGTTTGCGACTCTATTCAAAGACGAACTAGGTTGTTCAAATGCGCTATTTTTGGATGGCGGCATTGCCTCAGCACTGTATGCACCTACTATCGATAAGCAAGACAAAAAAGAGATGGGCGTGATGATTGGACTGGTTGAAAATAAAAACTAGTATCCCTCTTTACCATAGCATTTGTCGCTAATATGCCTCCTCAAAATTGGCACTACTTAACATAAAAAAGCACTTAAAACGCTAATGTCGTCTTAAGTGCTTTTTTCATATTACTCGTCCAAATGTAGACCAATATTATCGCGCCATGTATTGAGTCATCTCCTCAACACCATGTAAGGTCATTGGATACATCTTATTTTCAAACAGCTTTTTGATCTCAACGATGGTTTGCGTGTACTGCCAATAGCTTGGCGTTTCAGGATTGAGCCACGCCACTTTATCAAAATGCTCAAGCACACGCCTTAGCCATACAATACCCGCTTCATTGTTCATATACTCGACACTACCGCCCACGGTCATCAGCTCATAGGGCGACATCGATGCATCACCGACGAAGATGACGCGATACTCGCGCCCATATTTATTGAGTAGCTCAAACGTTGGCATTGGTGCGCTGTGCCGACGGTTGTTATCCTTCCACACATAGTCATATAGGCAGTTATGAAAATAAAAGAACTCTAATGTTTTAAACTCGTTCTTTGCCGCAGAGAACAGTTTCTCAAGTGCTTCAACATGGATGTCCATACTACCGCCCACGTCAAATAGCATCAATACCTTGACTCGGTTGCGGCGCTCGGCTTGCATATGTATATCGAGCACACCCTTCTTGGCAGTACGTTTAATGGTCTCATGAATATCGAGCTCATCCGCACTGCCTGTGCGCGCAAACTGACGTAGATTGCGTAGTGCCATTTGGATTTGGCGAGTACCAAGTTGATTATCATCATCAAGATTACGGTATTTACGCTGCTCCCAGACTTTCGCGGCGCTACGTTTACGCGATTCACCGCCAACGCGTACTCCTTCTGGATGATCCCCATAAGCACCAAATGGCGAGGTGCCGCCCGTCCCTACCCATTTACTGCCACCTTGGTGACGCGCTTTTTGCTCTTTTAACCGCTCCTCTAACGCCTTCATTAGCTCCTCAAGCGAGCCGTATTTTTTTAGCAGACGCCTTTGCTCTTCGGTCAAGTTCTTTGGGTCGAGCTTTAGATCGAGCCATTCTTTAGGCACATCCGTCAGCTTAGCCAACAGCGCATCCATATCAAGGCTATCAACCCCTTCAAAATAATCTGCCATGGCCCGATCAAATTTATCAAAATGGCGCTCGTCTTTGACCATGCACAGCCGAATCAGCCGATACATATCCTCACGGCTCGCAAAAGTCGTCAGTGCTGGATCTTCAGGATGCGGCTGCATCATCAAACCCTTGTCTAACGCGGCATTGAGATCAAGCAGCTCACGCGTACTGACTGGCACGCCGTAAGTCCGCAAGGTATAGAATAATTTTATGAACATAAGAGACGCACCACTGATTGACGTAAAACGGAAAAAGCACTGAACACCTAGATACGCTTAACGACGCATCATGTTGGCAAAACGCTGTAGTAAATTCACATCCGCTTCGTTTTTCAGCAATGCACCATATAATGGTGGGATAGATTTTTCACCGCGTAAGTTTTCTTCTAGCTCATCCTGCGCCATGTCATCAGCGAGCAATAACGTCAACCAATCGACCAGCTCAGACGTGGATGGTGGCTTTTTGAGGCCTTGAATGTTGCGCAGTTTGTAAAAAACATCCAACGCGTCGTTGACCAGTTTTTCTTGAATATCGGGGAAATGCACCTCTATGATTTGGCGCATGGTTTGCTCTTCTGGAAAGTCGATGTAATGAAAGAAGCAACGACGCAAAAATGCATCGGGCAGCTCTTTTTCATTGTTTGATGTGATAATCACCACAGGACGCTGCTCTGCGGTAATGGTTTCACCCGTCTCATACACATAAAACGACATCTTATCCAGCTCATGCAGCAAATCATTAGGGAACTCGATATCTGCTTTATCGATCTCATCGATCAGTAGTACGCTGCGCTCAGTGCTAGTGAAGGCATCCCACAGCTTGCCCGGCTTGATGTAATTGCCAATCTCATAAACTTTGTCATCACCCAACTGCGAATCACGCAGGCGCGATACCGCATCGTACTCGTATAAACCCTGCTCAGCTTTAGTCGTCGACTTGATGTGCCACGTAATCAGTGGCATCCCTAGACTTTCAGCAACCTCTTCTGCAAGCAATGTCTTACCCGTACCAGGTTCACCCTTGATAAGGAGCGGCTTTTGCAGGGTCATGGCCGCATTCACTGCCAGTTGTAAATCGTCTGTGGCGATATAATTTTGAGTGCCGGTAAAGGTTTGCTTGCTCATAATCAGGTCTCGATTGTTGTTATAGATGAATTGTTATGAATGTATGGTTATAAATAGGACTAAAAATTTGATAATGAATAAAAGATAAATTAGATTAGCACAGCCTGACGTATTGCCAAAATACTCATGCGTTCGCCTTTATTAACCATGGTTATATACCTCTAACCATTCATATAATTGGTAAACACTCTGGCATAAAAAAAGACACGCATTGGTGTCTTTTCATTCAGGTATGCAGTCATTTTTTAAGACAATAACTTTATATTAATGCTTAGTCTACTTTCATCATTTATCGGACATATCGCTATTAGCTTTCTTATTTAATGTACTATCTTTTTCTAGGTTTACATTAGTATCGGACTGTTCGGTGACGGTAGCACCTTCTGCCAAATAACTGCCGGTCGTCAGTTGCATCGTCGCTTGCGTATCCTCTGCCGTACGGCTACGAGCTTTATCCAAACTCGACGCAAATGCGCCGCGTATCAGCTGCCACATAAAACCGATAAACAAACCAATGACCAGTACTACCAATATTGGCAGCATATTGGCAATCGCGCCTGCGAAGTCCTTCATCATAACAGCGTAGACGACGCTGATACTGGCTGGTGCAATCTCACTAGAATCACCAAGCGCTGTGCCTGGCGCCAATAACACTGCAAACAGTATCATCCAGCTCATACCACCTAATGGTTTGGGCAATATGCGAGCGACTAGCAACCATAACACCAACACCAAAATCGAACCACCAAGATACACATACATTGGCAAATCGGCGGGCGGTACGTTTTTTACCATTTGACCCCACCAAATGGCAATCTCACCGAGAATGTCACTGATAGATTCTAATGGTAAGCTATGTAAGATGTTTTTTAACCAGTCCATGCGTGTTTCATTACCTGCGTTTATCACCGGTGACACGTTGTGTGTCTAGCAGTGTATGGTGCGTTATATCGTACCAAAATAAAATCAAATACATAATCGATGCACACATCATGTGCGTTTCTATCTGTATTTTTTTATGTAGATGTCATGGGGTGTCAGTTTATCACGACTTTCTACCCAAATGCATGTGACCAAATGTGTCGTGAGTGTTTTGTCCATGGCATTGTAAAGATCATTCTCTCAATCACCTTGTCACAACCGTCTTGCCAATAAGCATACCAAGCGTCAATGCTATCTAATCGTAAAATGTATCTAGTCGTAGATATTGTCTTGCGCTTCACGAGCGCGCAGCTCTGCTTGGCGGCGCATGACATCTTGTGGTGGCATCTGCACAAAATAGCCTTGGGAATCTAGCTTTGCCAGTACTTCTTCTTTATCAACACGCGCCAGAGTGGGCGTCGTCGCCAAATCAAGATGCATGACAAACTTGCTGCGGCCTAAACCTGCACGAAAGTCTTTTGGCAGTACGCCAAGCCAATCTTTGATCTCATCGGTATCATCAGGATAATCAGGGCGCGCAATATACACATACATGTCATCATGTTTGGGAAATTTATAAATATCGCAATGCATAAAAACCACCTATCAGTAACTATGGGCGTAGGTTAGCATATTTCAGGCAAATACCAGTAGTCGCTTTGCGTTTTGCTATCGTAATTTTGCTGTCCTATGCTGTTTTGAGCAGTCTAAAAACTGCTGGGAGAAGTGTAGAACCTCCTCTTACTACTCGCCTCTCTTCAACAAACCATCCTAGTAAAACATCATTTTTGCCAAATTTATTTACTTTAATAGCGTTGATGACTTGTAAAAGCGCTTTGAACCTTTCATAATAAAAGCGTTTTTCAGGAGAGAGTCTGTCGGCACAGATTTTGTATAAAACCGCATTGGTGATACAAACTGACAACTGCCATATGACCACCGAAGGCGCATCCACCCTGCCAATCGCTCAGGTAAAAGGACTGAAAAACGTATGTCATTATTGTTTACGTTGATGCCATCAATCATGCATCGCGAACAAACAAAAGGCATAACAAATCTGGAGAGTGGTAAGAACGGACGACGTCTTACCCACCGAAGGGGAGAAAATACGTTATCATCAATCGCAGGTTTTAAATAACTGCTCGTAAACGATGGTTCGTGTTGAAAATCTCAGGTCACAGGACAGATGGGGCTTTAGCTTAAACCGACGTTCAGCGTCTGTTTGGCTTGTGTCTTTATCTTTGATTTCTGTGTCACCCTTTGATGTGATATTTGCACCTTGCAATATTGCTTCTCGCTACTTTTACGTTGCGCATCACACCTTACTCTGCCGAGTACGACTGATGTACACATAAGGATTTGTTATGACTGATACCCATTCTCAAGACTCTAGCAGCACCCAAACCCCAAAGCGCACCCCTTTTTACCAGTCTCATCTTGATAGTGAGGGCAAACTGGTCGATTTTTCTGGTTGGGAATTGCCAATTCATTACGGTTCACAAATTGAAGAGCACGAAGCAGTACGTACGGACGCAGGTATGTTTGATGTCTCACATATGGTTGTGACTGATATCAAAGGCGCGGATACCAAAGCATGGCTACAAAAACTGCTCGCAAACGATGTCAACAAACTCACTACCGCTGGTAAAGCGCTATACTCTGGCATGCTCAATGAGCAAGGCGGCGTCATCGATGATTTGATCGTCTACCTCATGAATGCAGAAGAAACTGAGTACCGTATCGTTTCTAACGCGGCCACTCGTGACAAGGATTTAGCACAGTTTAATAAAGTCGCTGAAGGCTTTGATATTACGATTACCGAGCGTCCTGAGCTTGCGATGCTCGCCGTGCAAGGTCCAAATGCTATTACAAAATTGGCTCAAGCCAAACCAAGTTGGGCAGATACCTTAGCAGGGCTAAAACCTTTCGTTGGTGGTGACTTGACCAATATCGAAGGCACCGATTGGTTTGTGGCTCGTACTGGCTATACTGGTGAAGATGGCGTCGAAGTCATTATGCATGCCGATGATGCCCCTGCTTTCTTTGAGCAGCTAAAAGCAAATGGTATCAAACCTGCTGGTCTTGGCGCACGTGATACCTTGCGTATGGAAGCAGGCATGAACCTCTATGGCCATGACATGGACGAAACCATTAGCCCTTATGAGTGCAACATGGGCTGGACGCTAGCGCTTAAAGATGACCGCGCCTTTGTCGGCCGTGAAGCATTGGTCAGCAAACGTAAGCAGTCAAAAGAAGACAACACCGCTATGAAGCAAGTAGGTCTGCTATTGACCACGCGCGGCGTATTGCGTGAAGGCATGACCGTGACTATCAATCAAGGCACTGACAATCAGCAAACTGGCATTATCACCAGCGGTACATTCTCCCCTAGCCTAAAAAACTCCATTGCGATTGCCCGTGTGCCTGCCAGCTTATCAGAAGATGATAACGTACAGGTCGATCTACGCGGCAAAGGTAAGTTCGTCGATGTGCGCGTATTGAAGCTACCTTTTGTCCGTAATGGCAAGCAGCAGTTTGACTAATTGAAAAATGGAGGGCTAACACTCATGCTATCTTCTATTATAGGCAATGGGCGTGCATTTTGTATTACATTACTTGTTTTGTGTGTAGCCTCGCCTGCATCTGCTGCAAATAAAAGCTATGACTGGACTCCCTTCTTTAAGTCTTGGGAAAATGCTTGCGATTTTGAGCCTCAAGAGGTTTTATTTACTAGTATGATTCCTGATGCTGATACTTTATCTTCGGGAAGTATTGCTGTTCCTAAAGAGTATGCTTTTGCAGTAGATAGTGAGCTCAAAACCATATTCTATGACGATGAAGGAGAACTTAGCAGTAAAAGTAATGCCAATTATTTTGACGCTAGCTTTGATATTGTAGGGAAGTATTACGACATCCCCATTGTCAAAATTGGTTTCATAGGTGGTGTCGGTAACGGAATCTACAGCCCCTACTTTGTTTTAGATAAAAATATTGTAGATGTTAGAAAAATCTTACGTAAAAAAAATATAGATATTACATATGAGTCTTCAGACTTTCACGACTCAGACATGTATGGAAATTCGGATATTGGTATTGAAGTATATGCTAATAGCGAAAACCCTGATCGCACAAATATCATTTGTGATTTTTCCAACTAATAATATATCACTTTTATTTTTCCATTGAGAAGTAAAGAGTATCTTATATACTATAACTTCTTACTAAATACCTATTCAGGAGAGACCATGAGCAACATCCCAGCAGAGCTAAAATATATTGCGAGTCACGAGTGGCTACGCCTAGAAGACGACGGTACGATCACTGTTGGTATCACTGACCATGCTCAAGATCTATTGGGTGATGTGGTATTCGTTGAGCTACCAGATGTGGGCGATATCATCGCTGTTGATGACGAAGTCTCAGTGGTTGAGTCTGTCAAAGCGGCTTCTGACGTTTATGCACCTATCTCAGGTGAAGTCATCGCTATCAACGAAGCACTAGAAGATGATCCTGAAATCATCAACTCTGACCCATACGGCGAAGGTTGGTTCTTCAGAATGAAACCTGACAACATCGCTGACTACGAAGCCCTAATGACTGCTGATGAGTACGAAAGCGACTTATAAGCTAAGCACGTAAGCTGAGTATGCTCTCACAAGACATTAGCACTTGTAAGACGTTAGCTTATACAAAGCACTAGCCCCGACTAAACATCATAGATACTGGCAACAGCTGGTATCTATACTCTCTATTTAAACGATTTAAAAATCTTTCTCATGAAAAGTATTGGCTCATTGACCATGCTTGTTATTTGAAAGCAGCTTTATATATAGACCACCAAAAACCATTATCGTCCGATGTTATTGCTCTCAAGCATTATCTCATTGACTCGTATTGATCACCTATTCGAATTCCAATGAATACGTACTATCAATAACGACGCAAACTGATAACCCAATTCTCAGCATGGATCCTAATATGAATGCCAACACCGATAATAAAGACCCCATCGCCACACCAAACCATACGCCGCAGCTACAAGCCTTTCGCGATATCGTAGAATCACGCCGTTCCGTGCGCCGTTTTACTGACACGCCCATCCCTGACGACGTACTGGCAGACTGTCTGCGTTTGGCCATGCTAGCACCAAACTCTAGCAACTTACAGCCGTGGGAGTTTTATGTTATCGATGATACTGACAATCGCAAACGCGCCATCAAAAACTGTATGAACCAAAACGCGGCAAAAACATCGGCGCGCTTAATCGCTATCGTTGCTCGCACCGACATCTGGCATGAGCATGCTCAGCAAATATTGCGCGAATACCCTGATCAGCCAGTCCCTAAGAAAGTGAAAGACTACTATAACAAAGTCGTTACGATGGACTTTTTGCGCGGCCCAGCCAACGTGGTTTCGGCTGCAAAATGGGGCGCGACGCAAGTGGTCAGACGCGTAAAAGGCCCAATTAAATCGCCTTACTATACGTTTGAAGACACCAAAAACTGGGCAACCAATAACACCGCACTTGCCGCCGAAAACCTCATGCTAGCACTACGTGCTCATGGGTTTGATAGCTGTGCTATGGGCGGCTTTGATGAGCCTGCTATGAAGCGATTACTAGGCCTAGGCGACGATCAACATATCATTATGATGATTGGCGCAGGTGAACGTGCTGACAATGGCGTTTACAACACCCAGTTCCGTTTTGATCAAAAACAGTTTGTGCATTACGTATAACGTACCGCTCACAGTGTTTCCTTAACTGCTCACAATGTTTTCTTAATTGCTATTTTGTTTATTACTCCCTTAACCAAGGATTGTCATGACTATCTCTCAAAACCCATCGTTTGATACCTTTCAAGGATTGTTCAACGAAGCTGAATTTGTCTATCGCCACTTAGGTTCGAACGAGACCAAGCAAGCTGACCTACTCAGCGCTGTTGGTTATAAAGATATGCAAAGCTTTATCAATGACACTGTGCCTGAGCCAGTACGTTTGCACAAAGAATTGGATTTGCCAGTGGCGATGAGTGAGCACGCTGCACTTGCCAAACTACGCACGATGGCAGACGACATCACTGTTAACAAAAGCTATATCGGTCAAGGCTACTCTCCTGTCCGTATGCCTGCGGTCATTCAGCGTAATGTCCTTGAAAATCCAGGCTGGTACACCGCCTATACCCCTTATCAAGCTGAAATCGCGCAAGGCCGTCTAGAAGCATTGCTAAACTTCCAACAAGTATGTATTGATCTAACAGGTCTTGAGCTGGCTGGTGCGTCATTGCTTGATGAAGCAACAGCAGCGGCAGAAGCAATGGCGATGTCAAAGCGTGTGAGCAAAAGTAAATCAACGCAGTATTTCGTCGATGAGCGCGTCTATCCACAAACGCTAGATGTCATCAATACTCGTGCTAAGTACTTTGGTTGGGAAGTGGTCGTTGGTGATTTTGAAACGGCCAAATCAGGCGACTATTTCGGTGCGCTATTCCAGTATGTTGGCGTAGAAGGCGACGTTAAAGACTTAACAGACGTCATCGCGGCCGTAAAAGAAAACAAGACTTACGTCAGTGTCGTCAGTGACATCATGAGCTTGGTGTTATTAAAATCACCAGCCGACATGGGTGCGGACGTAGCGCTAGGTAGTACTCAGCGTTTCGGTATTCCAATGGGCTTTGGTGGTCCACATGCCGCTTATTTTGCGTTCTCTGATAAAGCAAAACGCTCAGCGCCTGGTCGTATCATTGGCGTATCTAAAGACGCACAGGGCAATACCGCATTACGTATGGCGCTACAGACGCGTGAGCAGCATATCCGCCGCGAAAAAGCCAACTCAAACATCTGTACCTCGCAAGTATTGCTCGCTAACCTCGCTGGTATGTATGCGGTATATCATGGACCAGGCGGCGTCAAACGCATCGCCACTCGTATTCATGCGTTTGCGACTGCTTTCGCTGATGCTATCAAAGAAGCCAATGACAGTAGCCTAAATGTAGTACACGATCAATTCTTCGATACAGTCGTGGTTGATTGTGGTTCAGAGAAATTAGCTACTCAAATCTTCAAAAATGCAGACAACGTTGGCTACAACTTATGGCGTTTAAGCGACACCAAATTGAGCGTTGCCTTTAGTGAAACCAGCGATCAGCAAGACTTCAACACGTTGACTCAGCTATTCGTCAATAAGTCACACGATTTACCTGAAACAGCTCGCGTCTCTCTAGATAGCACACACCTGCGTACGGATGATATCTTGACTCATCCAGTATTCAACTCGCATCATACCGAGCATGAAATGCTACGCTACCTAAAGTCGCTTGAAGACAAAGATCTAGCGATGAACCGCAGTATGATTTCACTGGGTAGCTGTACCATGAAACTCAACGCCACCAGTGAGATGTTACCTATCACTTGGCCTGAATTTGCCAATGTCCATCCTTTTGCACCACGCGACCAAGTCACTGGCTATATCGCGATGATTGATAGTCTACAAGACCAACTCAAAGCCATTACCGGTTTTGATGATGTGTCTATGCAGCCAAACTCTGGCGCCTCTGGTGAGTATGCAGGTCTGCTTGCTATCCGTCGTTATCATGAGTCACTGGGCGAGACCAATCGTGACGTTTGCTTGATTCCTATGTCAGCGCACGGTACCAACCCTGCTACCGCCATGATGATGGGCATGCAAGTGGTCGTGGTCAGAACCGATGAAAACGGCAACGTTGATATTGCTGATCTGACTGCTAAATGTGAAGAGCACAGCGAACGTTTGGGTGCTTTGATGATTACCTATCCATCAACGCATGGTGTGTTTGAAGAAGGCATCCGTCATATCTGTGATTTGACTCACAAGCATGGCGGTCAGGTCTATATGGACGGCGCAAACATGAACGCTCAGGTAGGCATGATGCAGCCTGCAGACGTTGGTGCTGATGTACTGCACATGAACTTGCATAAGACTTTCTGTATCCCGCATGGCGGCGGTGGCCCAGGTATGGGTCCTATCGGCATGAAGGCGCATTTGGCACCATTTATGGCCAACCACACGCTAAGCCCTGTCCATAATGCACAAAAAGACTGCTCAGCCGTATCAGCAGCACCTTATGGTTCGGCGAGCATTTTGCCTATCTCATGGATGTACATTGCTATGATGGGCCGTGATGGTCTATTAAAAGCCACTGAATTGGCATTGTTGAACGCAAACTATGTGGCAGCCGAATTAAAAGGTCACTACCCTGTCCTATATGCTGGCAAAAACGGCCGTGTGGCTCACGAATGTATCATCGATATTCGTCCGTTAAAAGAAGAGACTGGCATCACAGAAAGCGATATCGCTAAGCGCTTGATGGATTATGGTTTCCATTCGCCAACGATGAGCTTCCCAGTCGCTGGCACGCTTATGATTGAGCCAACAGAGTCTGAGTCAAAAGAAGAGTTGGATCGCTTTATCAGTGCGCTAAAGTCTATCAAAGCTGAAGCCATGAAAGCCAAAGCTGGTGAAGATAACTGGACGCTAGAAGACAACCCATTAGTCAATGCACCGCATACCGCAGCTATGATTACTGGCGAAGAGTGGACGCATCCTTACAGCCGTGAGACTGCTGCATTCCCACTACCATACATCCGTGCAAACAAGTTCTGGCCAAGTGTTGCGCGCGTCGATGATGCGTATGGTGATAAGAACCTAATGTGCTCTTGCCCAAGTATCGAAAACTATATGTAATTATCATTTTTGATAACTGCTCGTTTATTTTATAACAAACCGCCAAATCAGCGACTGATTTGGCGGTTTTGTTTTATGCGTGCATTGTTAAATTTTTACACTATTAATGAGACTTAACCGCCCAACCAACCTTTATTCAAACCACAATCTATCCAGTTGAGCTTTATATTTTCACCTGTCAGGATTCCTTTAGGATAAGTAAACGCCGCGCCGCCGAGATAAAGCTCATCGCCAATCTTATAAGGCTTTCCTTCAAATAGCAGTACTTCCTGAGCGGCATCCCATGAAAAAGACGTATCTGCTAATACTAGCAGAAGACTATTATCTTTTGTCGGCACCTCGTCACTATCCCTAGTCAAAGCAAGGCAGTTATTGATAACTGTCAAATATCCCGCTGTCATCGCTGTAAATCTACCATCCGTTTTGGCTGGGGACCAAGTAGAAATTTGCAGAGGTGTCTTAGCTGCTATAGGTTCGCTTACTACCACCATTTCTGGCATCTCTACCTGAACAACTGGTGGTCTCTCCGCTCTATAAGTGGTACAACCTGACAGCGTAACAATGGCTAACATTGAGATTAAAAAACTCAGATAATTTGACAACCCTTACCCCTAAAGCGCTAATATAAGATGTCTGTCTATCCGCTCATTTTGATAAACAAGCGTTGATAAAAAACCTTATAATGTTACTCATTTGGATATTATTATGCAACAAAAAGACATGGAACAAAAAGCGCCTACACGAAAAAACCTTGTGATTTTGATACATGGCTTGCATCAAACGACTTGGATGATGCGTCCATTAGCGAAGCGTCTACGAGCGCAAGGCTTTGCCACCCATCAATACAGCTATCGCAGCATGCGCGATAGTATCAAAACCAACAGCCTGCGATTACATGAATGGCTGAGTACCAACCACAACCCCGATCAACCGATAGATTTGGTCGGTCATAGCTTGGGTGGATTGATTATTCGTGATTTCTTGGCCAATTATCCCAAATGGCAAATTGGGCGCTGCGTCACGCTTGGCACGCCGCATGTGGGTAGTGTTTGCGCCGATTATGTGTGGCGTCTGAGTCCTTTGATTGTAGGACGTTCTTATATTGATGCGCTCGATGGTACAGCGACGTCCTGTCCTGAACATATCCATCTGGGCGTGATTGCAGGCGATAAACCGCGCGGCTTAGGGCAACTTTTTTTGCAATATCATAATCGCAAACTGAATAAAGAAGGCGAATCAGCAGTGGCAGAAAACTGTGCTCATGATGGCACTGTCTACGTCAGCGAAACTCGACTAGAATGCGCCAACGACCATATCGTCCTTCCCGTTACCCATACAGGCATGCTGGTCAATAAAGAAGTGGCTCGGCAAGTGATTTTGTTTTTGGAAAACGGTGAGTTTGAACACTAGGGCATATTTTTTAATACCTAAAATGCCCTAGATGACAGCGAATAATGGAATAGATATGACTGAGTAAAAGCGTAAGCACGATTTTCTAAAACGCCCATTTATCGATAGAGAAAAAAATTGATACTACCATTGATTGATTTAAAAAATTGGTTTAAAAAACAAGCAATGTGAAATTAGGCATCAATTTTTTGAGTTGGCTGTATTTGCTATCTAATACCCATCCCTTGTTGCAATTCAGTTTTATGCTTGCTGATCACTGGAATCAACGTCTGGACGACCCAGTCATTGCGCCAGCCTTTTAACCCTTGTGGTAATTCGCTGAGATCTTTATCAAGAGCAATGACTTCATACAGCTGTCCTAGCCATTTTTTGCGCATTAAAACGCTGCTAGGCACGCCGATAGCCTTAGCGTGATCATCAATCGCTTGCTGCACTGCTTTTGACAAGATTTTGTTTTTTGAGCGATATGGCGGCACTAGACAAGCTGGATGCTCAGCAGGTGGTAGGCTTTTGGCTTCTCTTATTATCTTAAGCAGCTCTTCACCATATAAGCGCAGCATGCTACGGTGCATCGTCGTTTTGTGCGCCAGCTCACGCATGCTGTTTGGTTTTTCAGTGACGATCTCACGTACCGCTTGCTTTTTGATGATAAACGTACGCGGCTGGTTGGTCGCACGTGCCAGCTCTTCTCGCCACGTCGCAATCCCTTTGAGTATCGCCATTTGCTGTGAGTTATAGCGATAATCAGCCATCGTCAGATACATCGCTTCATCTTCGACGTGCTGCAAGTCATACAAATCACTGGCATAGAGCTGACAGTCAGCCCAGACGTAATCGTATAGGCCTTGTGCCTTAAGCGCATGTTCGATACTGAGATACAGCGCTGGCAAATAACGCACATCATCGATGGCATATTGCTCCTGCTCATCTGTCAACGGGCGCTGGAGCCAATCAGACTGACTGTGCTCTTTATCGATATGCATATCTAGCTGACCTGCCAATGCCTGCTGATAGCCCATTTGTAATTGACCGGTTAAATAAGACAACGCAATTTGCGTATCAAAAATATTGGTCAATGGCGGACAGCCAGATAGCAGATAAAAAATACCCAAGTCTTCACCGCAAGCATGCCAGATGGCCACATCGACTTTGCGTAGCGCTTCCCACAACTCAGATAATTGCAACTCAGGTGCATCTAGTAAATATACGTGATTACCCGTATTCAACTGTACGAGTGCCAAACGCGGATAATAAGTGTCACGCTTGATAAACTCAGTATCTAAGGCCACGCGTCCGCAAGTCGCTAAGGCATCAATAACTTCATCTAAATCGCTTTGTTTACGTACCCATGTAATAGCAACGTCATCGGCAATATCCAATAGTTCATCAATATCTAGCACTTCAACATCTGGAGTATTAGCAGCTGACTCAGATACTGTAGTTACTGACATTGGCTCAGTATTAGCGGCTTCTTGTAATGGGCCATCATTGATATCAGAAGCATTTGATTGAGCTGAGGCGTTTGAAACGTTATTGGACACGGGCAGATACCTGCATAAATAAGAGAAAATAAAACGCGATACTGCGTCTTAATAAAATTAGAAAAGAGCACAATAATAAAGCAATTATAACAATTTCACGAAATGAAAGGGGCAAGACTTTGATGCAATCAAAACCTTATAAAAAAGAGCGGTTTTGCATGGCTTGACCCAGCGTCATACTATCTAGATACTCAAGCTCGCCGCCCATCGGTACCCCTTGTGCCAAACGCGTGACTTTATTGACATGACGACTGACCGCCTCGCTAATAAAATGTGCGGTGGTCTGCCCTTCAACCGTCGTACCTGTCGCCAGTATAATCTCTTCAACAGGCTCTTGTTTGACTCGCCATACCAGCTGATCAATATTTAGATCATCTGCACTGATTCCATCAATCGGGGATAAATGTCCGCCAAGCACAAAATAGCGACCACGATATCCTGCCGTTTGCTCGATTGCCATCACATCTGCTGCTGTCTCGACCACACACAGCAACCCATCATCACGTCTAGGGTCTTGGCAAAGCGGACATATAGTCTCATCACTAAAGCTATGACAGCGCTGACATTCAACGATATCGCGCATGGCTTCGTCTAGTGCTTGGGCGAGTGCCATACCTTGTGGGCGTTTTTTACTGAGCAGATGTAGCGCCATTCGTTGGGCACTTTTTTGACCCACACCCGGCAATATACGCAGCTGTTTGACCAGCTGATCAAATTTGGCTGTAAGCAAAGTAGCTTCCTTTAGTTGACTGAATTTAACTGAATTTAACTTAATTTAAAAAACCGTAGCTATAAAAATGGGGTCGTATCGTGTCGATAACAACCCCATTTTTGTGTTCAGTCTAAAGTATTTAATGCTTAGAACATGCCTTGCATACCTGGTGGTAGACCCATACCTGAGGTCGCGCCAGCCATGGTTTCTTCGTATAGCTCATCCGCTTGACGCACCGCATCGTTGATAGCCGCAGCGATAAGATCTTCGATCATATCTGGTTCATCTTCTAGCAGACTTGGATCGATGGTCAAACGCTTGACCACATGACGACCAGTCATGGTGACTTTAACCAGACCACTGCCCGCTTCTGCTTGTACTTCTTTGTTCGCGAGCTCTTTTTTAGCGTTTTCAACGTTTGCTTCTACTTTCTTTTGCATCGTTTGTGCTTGTTGCATCAATGCTTGAATGTTCATAGTTGCCTCTTTGTCTTATAATAATACATGGGATAATGTAAAGTCTAAAATAAAATACTGACGGCATTATACCGCTATCTTTACAAACTGTCTAAACCACGCGCCAAATCTTTGATAATATCTTCAACATCTTCCAAACCGACTGATAGACGAATCAGACCGTCTTTGACACCTGCTTCGGCACGAGCCTCAGGGGTGAGGCGGAAATGGGTGGTGGTCGCAGGATGAGTAATCGTGGTTTTGGCATCGCCCAAGTTATTGGTGATAGAGACCATTTGAGTCGAGTCAATCACATGCCAAGCCGCTTCTTTTGTATCGCGACTATCAGATGCCTTGACTTCAAAACCCATGATAGCACCGTAGCCATCTTTCATATGATGTTGGCGAGTGGCGAGCTCATGTGCAGAATGGTCGCTCAGGCCTGAGAAATGCACCGTACTGACATTAGGGTGATTGACCAAAAATTCTGCGACTTGATTGGCATTTTGGCAATGCGCTTGCATACGGAGTTTGAGCGTTTCAAGCCCTTTAGTAAACACCCAAGCATTGAACGGACTCATGCTGATACCGCCTGAGCGTACTACCGTAAACGCTTCTTGCATCAATTTGTCACTACCGACCAATGCACCGCCTAATACGCGACCCTGACCATCCAAATATTTGGTCGCAGAGTGAATCACCACATCGGCACCCAAATCTAATGGGCGCTGCAATGCTGGCGTGGCAAAGCAGTTGTCAACGACCAGTAATATGTCGTTGGCTTTACATAGCTCGCTCAAATAACCAATATCGCAAATCTGCGCCAATGGATTACTTGGGCTTTCGCAATAAATCACTTTGGTATTTGGTTGAACGGCGTTGGCCCATGCCTCATTGTCAAAGCAATCAACATAGCTGACTTCAACGCCAAATTTGGCCATATAGTTGTTAAATAGACCGATAGACGAGCCGAATAACTGATTGGCAGCGAGCAGATGGTCGCCCGCTTTTAGATATGCCAAGCACATGGTCAAAATCGCACCCATACCAGAGGCCGTTGCAACCGCGCGCTCACCGTTTTCTAGCGCGGCGAGACGACGCTCAAAAGTACGGACGCTTGGGTTGGTATGACGCGAGTAGACATTCCCTGTCTTTGTACCATCGAAATGGGCGGCGGCATCAGCTGCTGATTGATAAACATAAGAGCTGGTGGTAAAGATCGGCTCTGAATGCTCGCCCTCGTCGGTACGGTGCTGACCTGCCCGCACAGCAATCGTCTGCATACCGTAATCTAATCCTAAATCTAAGGCATCGTTACGCCAGTTTGGATCTAACCCATCGTTTGAGTTTTTTTGGTTCAAATTATTCTCATCTTTCGTTTGCGACTGACTCATAGACGTTCCGTTGCTTTGTTTTGGTTGGTATAAAAGGACTGCTTATTTTTTTGATTATCAAGCAAATTCATCAGCGTTATCATAACATGCCGATTTATTCCACACATCTGGTTTCAGATAACATCTAATTCTTAATTTTACTTATTGAAATAAATGGATGTTCAATATGACAGCCATTATGCAGATTCAACCGACAGTAAATCACGATAAAATCAATCGTCAAACCTAACAAAAATAACGTATTTATAATAGGCAGATATGCTAACAGCTGCTAAGCTTAGCGACGATTTGAATTTTGGCGTTGGTGATATTTTTATAGACCGTCCAATCAATGCTATCATCCTTAAAAATAGATGAACAATTTTAGCAAATTATTTATCCATGCATTTTATTTATCAGTATATTTAGGCTCATTAAGGTAAATTCGTTATGTCGATGTTCAGTATAGAACCAAGCAGCTTATCGTTGAGTCTGACACTTGGGCTGACTTTATGTCTAAGCGCTTGCCAGAGCCTACCCGAAAAGCCGCATCTACCTGAGAGCCAAGCGCTATCAGCGCGAGTCAATGCTTTATATCAAAAAGAAGACAGCCCAAAGATTGAACAAAAAACAGCAGCTGGAGTCAGCAACACCGACCTAGTGGCCGCTGTTAGTGCGCAAAATGACATTCATCCTGATTTGTCAGGCTATCATCCGATCGTCACTGGGGCAAATGCGTTTGCCGCCCGTAGTATCTTGACGGGTATGGCCACGCGCAATATCGATGCACAGTACTATATTTGGCACAATGATCAGGCTGGCCAACTACTGCTGAAAGACTTATGGGAAGCAGCTGAGCGCGGTGTGATCGTGCGTTTGTTGTTAGATGACTTTAATAACAGTGCAAAATTTGATCAGCACCTATTACGTTTTGCGAGCCACCCTAATATCGCGGTGCGTATCATCAATCCATTGATGCATCGTAAGTTTTCAACATTGAACTACGTCACAGGATTGCCGCGTATCAATCGCCGTATGCACAATAAAAGTATGACGTTTGATAAACAGATTACCATTATCGGCGGACGTAATATCGGTAATGAGTACCTGAGTAACGATCAAAGCAGCCAGTTTGCGGATTTGGATGTTTTACTGATTGGTAAAGTCGTCGCAGACATTGATAATAGCTTTGCCAGTTACTGGTCATCGCCGCTGTCGTTTGACATCGAAACTTTAGCCAAGTTCGACGATGACGTCACGCCTGATTTTTTGAAGGCATTAGACAAGCTGGGTATAGATGAGGAAAATAACGAAGGCAGTAGCTTGACGGTTTATAAAGCCGCCATCAAAGACTCGACGATAGACACTGATCTGATCAACAAACGCGTGCCGTTTCGTTGGACAGACATGCAGTTTTTGAGTGACGATGTTGGCAAGCTGTCCAAAAGCGTCTCATCTGAGACCAACTTGGTGCATCAACTGCGTACGTTACTCGGTAGCCCAACCAAAAAACTGACAATCATCTCGTCTTATTTTGTCCCGACCAAAGATGGGGTCGATACTTTGGTGAAGCTGGCCGAATCTGGCGTTGACATCAAAATATTAACCAACTCATTTGATGCGACCGACGTGACCGCTGTTCATTCTGGTTATAGTCAATGGCGCCCTAGCCTGCTTCGCTCAGGTGTAAAAATATATGAGCTAAAATCAACAGCAGCTGAAGAAAAACGCGACAATAAACTCTGGCGTGCGCGTAGTCAGTCATCAACGAGTTTGCATGCAAAAACGTTTGCGGTAGACGATTATCAAGTGTTTATCGGCTCCTACAACGTTGACCCTCGCTCTGCCAATATCAATACTGAAATGGGTGTAATCATCAATGATGATGAGCTGGCAAGACAGCTGCACGGGGCGCTGAGTGATGATTTGTTAAACCAAGCCTATGAAGTTAAGCTGCTAGACAACGGTAGCTTGGAGTGGCATACCATGGAAGACGGTAAAGAAGTTGTCTATGACTCAGAGCCACGCGTTGACATGAGTGACCATGTTTGGCTGACCATCATGTCATGGTTACCTATTGATTGGCTATTATAACATGTGAAATGTCCTACGCATCAACGCTTAAACATTCAGGATAAAAAGTCTAATTTCTGTTAGATCAACATCCTGTCATCGAAGTCTTTAGTATAAATCTCTAAGTTTATTTTTTCGGCAAATCATTATCTCTATGCATTGATTTGCCGGTTTTTATTGTGCACGGTTATCTAAACGATGATCGTCTTAATGACCACTTTACTCCGTGGATGCGTGATCTATTATGCCGACTCGTTCTAAATATGCCTTGATGTCTGCTAAAGACAAAAACGTCGTGATGTTTATCAGCTTTATCAGCGCTGTAATCTTTTTTGATTTTTTGATTTATTTGTACATTGCAGACATTGTCTCGGCTGCCATCTTCCCTGCTAACAGCGATCCTACGGTTGCTAAGCTGCAAGGAATGGGGCTGTTTGTTATCGGTTATTTGGCACGGCCAATCGGAGGTATTCTCTTTGGGCGTTACGGCGATATAAAAGGTCGAAAACCCGTCCTGTTGATTGCGATAGTTGTCACCGCATGCAGTCTGCTAGCAATGGCATTTTTGCCCACTTATGCACAGTGGGGTGCGCTTGCTCCTGCTTTGTTTATTCTCTTAAGAATAATACAGGGTATGGCGTACGGTCTCTATGTTCCTTTATCTTGGGTATTTGTGGCAGAGCATGTCCCTCGGCAGTATCTGTCAGTAGCCTGTAGCTATGTGACTGCCAGCTTTTTAGTAGGCGTGCTGTTTTCAAATACGTTTTTTATGTGGCTTTCTAGCATTATGACGACGGATCAATTGACCGACTACGGCTGGCGCTTGCCATTTTTGGTTGCCGCTGTATTGAGCTTTTTGCCGTTATTGGTGTGGCGACTCGTTGGAGAGACACCCTTTTTTCTGGCATTAGACAAGCCCCAAATTGGCACTGACGTACGCAAACCGCTCACTATACTATTCAAACACTGCAAGCATTCTATATTTGTCGGTATGGTACTGACATTAATTATCTCTAGTATCACCTCCGTTATTATTCTGATGTTACCTGATTTAATAGCAATAAACTTTGCTTTAGATACTGACTTGTTTAATTTTTCTCATAGTCTGGGCATCATCTTTATGATTTTTGGTTGTATATTCTACGGCCTTATTTCTAATCATGACAACTTTGGCAAAATTCTAGTGACTGGTTCTATTTTACTTATCGCTCAAATGTTGGCGTTCTTTTATCATCTGCAGGCGGGTGGCGACTATATCTTAATCATGTATGCATTGCTAGGGTTCTGTGCCGGTATCGTGGGCATGATCCCTGCCATTTTAGTGCAGCTATTTCCGACCAATGTACGTCTCACCGGCATTTCTTTTTGTTATAATATTACCTACGGTATCGTGGGTGTGCTGATACCCTTTGGTCTTGGTTACGCCACGACACTCATCAGTTTCTCGCCAGCGCTATATATTGCCTTTGTGGGCTCTATCGGTATTATTATGGGGCTTTATTTCTATAATTTGCCTGAATTCAAAAAGATTGATCATGTTATTTTATAAATAATAGATCAGTCACTAATTCGAACGATGTTTAAAACTAAGGTGCAATGAGATATCTCATTGCACCTTATCCATTTGTTTAAGACACAGATATTAAGGCTTGATAACCATGGTTGATATGACCAACAAACGCCTCTCTGTTGCGCCAATGATTGATTGGACAACGACAGATTATCGTTACTTTGCGCGACTATTTAACCCGCACACGTACCTGTATACCGAAATGATTAGCACCGGTGCATTGATACACGGTAACCGCGCACGGCACCTACGCTTTGACACACTTGAGCATCCACTGGTATTGCAGCTTGGCGGAGCAGATATCAGTGAGATGACACAATGCGCCGAATTTGCTCAGCAATACGGCTATGATGAAGTCAATATCAATGTTGGTTGCCCTTCTGATCGTGTGCAACACAACAAGATAGGTGCCTGTCTAATGGCAGAGCCAAAAACGGTGGCTGACTTGGTCAAGCACATGCAAGCTGCAGTCGATATCCCCGTGACGGTCAAACACCGTATCGGTATCGATGATTTTGACAGTTACGAGTTTATGGTGGATTTTGTGCAGACCGTTGCGGCTGCTGGCTGTACGCGTTTTATCGTTCATGCACGTACCGCGTGGCTACAAGGGCTGAGTCCTAAGCAAAACCGCGAGATACCACCGCTACGCTACGAGGATGTCTATCGTCTAAAACAAGACTTTCCTGAGCTTGATATTGAGATCAATGGCGGTATTGATACCATTGAAGACATAAAAATGCATTTGCAACATATCGATGGCGTGATGATTGGTCGGGCGTTTTATCACAACCCGTATCTATTAGCAGAAGCCAATAGCTTATGGAACGAGGCAGCACCCGACGCGATACCTAAGCGCTCAGAGATTTTAGAGCAGCTCTACCCTTATCTACAAGAACAAATCGCCAAAGGCGAAGCACTACCCACGATGACACGGCATTATCTAGGATTGTTTCAAGGATTGATGGGTGCACGCAAATGGCGGCAAGCATTGAGCGGCAAACCTCAGCTCACGCTCGATGACATTAAACGAGCAGCCGATGAAGTATTATCGTTAAATCCTAACGCATAGCTAAATGTTGGTATAACTGAATTGATAGAATTCAAGTGCTAGCCATTGTCGTGGCTAGCATGTTATCTACGCCGCTTGCGCAAGATACTGCCACATCGCTGCGCCATTATTCACGATATGCAGTACGATTGGCAGCAATAGCGACCCTGACTTGATACGTGCATAACAAAATATGAATGCCAACACCACAATGGTACTAATTTCATAAATGCCATACTGCACATGGATAATGGCAAATATCAAACTGGTCACGATACTCGCAACTATTGCACCGCGGTGCGCTGGATACAACGGCGCCTTGAACTGCTCTGCAATGGCTGACCATAATATGCCACGAAAGACCACTTCTTCATAGATAGGTGCAACCACGACCATTGCAAATACCAGCAGCCACACTGAACTAACAGACTGGTATAGTGGATCTACAAATACTAACGGCGTCATATCCAGCATATAGGTCAGCGCCTGACTGACTATCATAAATATCAATAGCAATCCTAGCATGCCCATACCAAACGCAAATGAAAACGGCTTTAATGCTAAATATTGACGCAGACTACCGCCTTTCAAACGAATGATAAGCACGCTAATTGCCACCAGCAATACACAACCGATGAGTATCGATAAGCTCACGACTGTTCCATCGTTACTACCAAAGAAGAAGATATCCCCCATCGAGGCATTTTTGGTCGCAGGTAATACCAGTTTGCCAGCGATATAGACGCCTACCAACTGACTGATAAAAAACGCAAGCACCATCCCTACCGTTAGCATAAATGTACCAACGCGCGAAAATAACGGCGGACGCTCAGGCGAGATTGCGATATCCGGTAAAGCTGTCACGTTTTTTGGCATATATATGTCACTTAAAAAATACGCTGTCAGCTTGTATTAGACACAAGCCTACATAACGATACGTTGCTTTTATTTTGACAGTTGCTGCTTAATCAGTTCAAGTACCTGCTGCGATACAGACTCTGGGTGCTCAAGTGGGAACATATGGCCACCCTCATGAGTCTCATAAGGGATACCCAAGCGCGACTTTATCTGTTGGGGAAACCGACGTTTTAAAAAGATACTGTCTTGACCGATAAGCAAGGTAACAGGCACCTTGGGGCCGCGATTCGGTGTCAACCAATACCAAGAAGGATTGGTGCGAAACACTTCCACTTCATTAGCTTTAGAGATAGCCAGTGTCACTTTACCATCCGCGCGCTCATGCAAGCCATGATCGATATAGCCTTGGAAGCTGCGCTCATCAAAGTTTTTGAAAAACCCTTTATGCCGCATTTTTTCATACGCATCTGCTCGACTGTCCCACACATCACGGCGATGTTTAGAGATACCCGCTGGCGACAATTTATCCATCAAACGCTTATTCGTGAGAGGCAATTTATCTACTGTCTTTGCCAAATGCCACAACAAGCTAACTTTGCCATAAATCCAAGGCGGATCCATGAGCACTGCTTGAGCAAACAGCTTTGGCTCACGGTACGCTGCTTGCAAGGTACACATGGCGCCAAGTGAATGACCCACGCCGACCACCTGAGTGACGCCGTGCTTCTCGCAGGCAGTTTTTACACTATCGATCACCTGCTGTGTCAGACTGCGCCAATGATTATCCACTGGATAATCGGGCGTATCACCCAACATGGCAATATATTCAATCGTAAAAAATGCTGACAATCCTGCAAAAAATGGCTCATAGACAGCACTTGGCATCCCATTGGCATGGGCAAAATGAAGCACAGGCTTTTTTGTTATCTTGGAGACAGGTAGCGCAGCAAAGGTCTGCAAATTGATTTCATCACTCATAACAGGCTCTCGTGGGATGGTTTATATATTATTTTTAATAATTCAACTGTATTTCATATTAAGGTAATTTTTAGCACTATATACAATTAAGGCTGAACATAATTATATGCTCAGCCTCAACAATCATACACAGTATATCTAAAACATTAAACGCTTAACGCATTTTTGCATTGCCTTCTTCTTGGGGCAAGAATCCATCAAGACTCATGCTAGAACCGATGCCTGCGCCCAGTTGTACCGCAAAACGATCCATAAACATTTGGAACGGATCGGTTGGGCTATAGCTGATGATCGTATCAAGCTCTAATTGTTTACTGAGGCTTGTGATACTGCCTGTTTTGTCTGCCAGACCTAGCTCGATAGACTGCTCACCAGTCCAAAACAACCCTGAAAACAGTTTGTTTTGTTCAGGGTTTTTCAGGCGATCACCGCGGCCTTCTTTGACGGCATTGATGAAATGCTTGTGCGTATTGGCAAGCACACCTTCAACATGTTTTTCTTCGTAGTCGGTCAATGGACGCGACAAGCTCAAGATGTCTTTGTACTCACCTGCTGTAATAGTACGATCTTCTACGCCGACTTTGTCCATTAGACCTTTGACATTGTAGCTTGGCATAATGACACCGATAGAACCAACCAAGCTCGACGGATTGACATAGATCTCATCTGCTGCAGAAGCAATATAATAAGCACCTGAAGCACCAATATCACCAATAACGGCATAAAGTTTTTTATGCGGGTACTCTTTACGCAGATCCATCATGGTCTGCCAAATTTCATCAGACTGTACCGGTGAGCCACCAGGTGAGTTAATGTCTAACGCCACCGCTTTAGAGTTACTATTTGCAAAAGCGTCTCTCAATGCCTCATTGACATCGTAAGCGTTGGCCACGTCATCATTACTGATCACACCTTGCAGCTCAACCACTGCCAAATGCGGCGAGCTAGTATCAACGGCATCCATACCTGTTGGCGAACTACTACATCCGCGACCTATGGTCAAAAATATCAATAAGATATAACCAAAGGTCAACAGTTTAAAGAAAATACTCCAGCGACGAGCACGGCGCTGCTCAACCACACTAGCTAATAAGGTGTTTTCCAGTACTTTCCACTCTTGTCCGCTCGGCGCGTTTGGTTGCTGCATTGGCGTTGGCTGATTTGCCGAATTATCAGGACGTTTGTTTGGGTCTGGTGGCCAGTTGGGCATATAACTTCCTAAGTCAGAAACAATCTAAAACAATAAAAAGATGATATTGGTAGATACGGCTAAAAATAAATATCTCCTCGCCGTGTCAATCATCGGTATCAATAGGCTGCTAAGTATGGTGGTATTTCGATAATGGTTCAATAGTATAACTGTGAAATATCACCATATTGTAACACTGAGAATATAAGCAATATTTTTAAGGACTCGTCACTTCTGCGTCAACACCGTTGTCGATTATATCCAGCGATAAAGACGCTTCTAAAGGTTTGTCATCGTAGGTGATGATTTCATTAATGCTTTGACGACTCATGACGTCAGTCGTCATCTGTGATGCACTATGACCCAGCCATGTGATATTTTTAAACCTCATAATGTCGTTATTCGAATCAGCTGAACATAATAATGACCACATCTGCCAAACGCGTGGATGTGTATCGGTGTCCAAAATAAGCCGTGATTGAGACAAGTTTTTGTGAGCCGTATCTAACTGGTTATCTGCTATTTTCGTTTGAGAACTTACAGACAATGACTTTAGCGGATCGGCTGCGTTGTATCTTAGAACTTGTATAGGTACGCTGCTGTCAATCGCAATTGTACAGTCCCACACGCTGGTATCACCTATCTCGCTCCAGCCTGTCATTGCTTGGATGGATAAATCACCACTAGCCACCTGCCATGTTTTGCCTTGCTCGCAACCTTGCGCACTGATATTCGTCTTACCTTTAGACTGAGCTGCTGTGTTATGCGCTTGCTGAAATGCAGACCAACGCTCGGAGCGCCCAGCTTGCCAATATTGACTGACAGGTAGCTGCTGATTCAACTGCGCAACTGCCAGCGGTAATAACTCAGAACTTTTGGCACTAACGGCCATACTTTGCTCACTAGCATTCAATGTGTCAGTCAGTACGGTGCTACTGCTCTGCACTATGATGCCTTCTAGCTTATCGACTGACAAACTGCCCAGTTGTTGCTCTAAAGACGCAGATATTTTATCCGCTGTAAGATTGCTTGGCATGGTTCGTGTCGCGGTTGGTCTATGATCAGCCAAAAACAGCCAGCTAGTACTTTCTTTCGCAAGTAAGGAATCATCCTTATTTTTACTAATGCTTTGATCATTTAAAGGGAATTGTAGCAAGGCTGCACTGATATATGGATCACCCGTTGGCAATATATATAACGTCGGCATTGTTATGATTGACTGCTGATTGGCATACACCGTCATCATTAACAGCATCAGTGGAGGCAGTATCAACCAGCGACTGAGCAGCCCTCTTGGCAAAAGCCAAGGTATTATACTTAACAACACCATGAGCAATATCGCCATATTCACTGGTGTATAAAGCCATGCGTCTGTTAATGCTGGTAATGATGTCAGCCAACCAATCAACTCATGTAGATTGTCGACGATGGCACTGACCAAAGACCAAATGCTGTCGGCTATCGTGGGTGATAATAAGTAAAAAAGCCCTGCTAATAAATTGAGCGGTACAATCACCCACCCAAACAGCCCAATGGCAAACAAATTGACAAAAAGCCCCCATAGCGACGCCTTACCGAATAAGAGCAGCGTGATAGGCAATAAAGTCAAAAATAGCCAGAATTGTAGCTTGAATATGCGCCGAGCAATTTGTAATGCATGATGGAATAAGACGTTACTTATGTGAGCACGCCCATTCTCACTATTATCATTGTATGGTAGCGGCGTAGCGGCTGTATTGCGCTGATATGATGTATCTTCATACTTGAGTAGTAGCGCTACTGCGATGAAAGATAGCCAATACCCTGCCTGCCACAACACATACGGATCTTGCCATGCCATCAAGACAGCCAGTGCCAATAACACACGCATGGTAGTGATAGGTAGCAATGTCAATCTTACCAAGCCGATAGCCAGTAGCATCCAAGCCGTACGTGCAGCAGGCACATCAAAACCTGTAAATAGTGCATAGATAAAAGCAGCACCAATCATTACCCACCAACGCACTTGCCAGCGTGGCATATAACGATAAACCACTGGGCACAGGCGATTGAATAGTAATACAACGGTACCGCCCAATACAATGGCTAAAAACAGTACGTGTGTCCCTGATATTGCAAGCAAATGCGAGATACCCGCCAGTTGATATAGATCCTTGGTGTCGCGATTAATCAAGCTACGGTCACCTGTGAGCAAACTCAATGTGACAGCTCTGGCCTGCTGCTCTGCTGTGGTTTGTGCTGACCAATCTCTATAAAAATGATCCCTTAATTGCCAACGTCCTATATCAATACGAGTACGGAGTCGCTGGAAATGGGAGTCAGACGTCGGCGCTTGGTGTAAAGCTTCATCGTTACTGCTCTTGTTGATAGTCAACGGACTAACCGCCAGTATATTTGCCACACCATCAATATGTCGACCTCGCAACCAACGATAACTATCGAAACCAGACGGGTTGCTTATTGCTTGCTTGGAGGTAGACAATGGTGCCAGTGCTAAGCTCATAAATAACTCATCACCTGGCTGCAAATCATTCAAATTTGAGAACGAATCATTATTTGATGTGTTCTTTGGATAGGCATTGAGCAATACTCGGTATTCGATATTATTATTGGGGGTTTTTTCAAAATTGTCACTATAGCCTTTACTTAGGCTATTATTTTCTTCCTTCGAATAATCACTTGTACTATTTGCCAAATCTTGGGGAGTCAACGCATCGACTAATGGCATTAACTGTGTGACCACTGCTACTTGTCGATAGCCGCTATCTATACTGGCATCATATACGCTGTCACTTATCCCTTCGATACGAACGAGCGCTTGTACACGTATAGAGTCAGTGATTTTGGTCGTTTCAGCTTGATGATGCGCAACTAGCGCTTGTAATGCGCTGCCCATGATCAACGCAATGGCTAATAGACTAAATAAGAAGTATCTGCTAAAAAGTGACAACTTAACATCATTAGGTGAGCTGACAGAACGCGTTTTATTGGTACTTTGAGTATTTACTGAATGAGTGTTAAGTTGAGTAGCACTAAGCAGCATAATGGCAAATATGACAAGTAACCAAAGCAAACCGGAAGCACTGACCATATCCAATAAAGGCGTATCGATCGGCATCGCCACATTATCTGCAACTGCCAACACACCCATCATAGCAATAATTACTAGGCTACCAACTAACCAATACACCAGCACTCCTTGCTTGATGAGCAAAATATTATAATGCACTAACGCCAGTTATTGATGATAATAAAGCGCCAGAGCAGGCATTTTTATCGACATTTTAGAAGCGACTGAAGCATCATATCTGTGAGGCAATAGCATTTATATTTATATTACCCTATACTGATGAGGCATATTAAAATGATGGCTTTCTACCATCACCACTCTATGTATCCTCATCGGTATTTTTTATCCATAATATTACTTTATACCAGCCCATCAATACAATTGAGCGGACTGTCGTTAACGATTAAAGGCGATACTGTGTCCCACAAACGTCTAAAAGACCTGCTTCCTACACCGGAAAAAATCCTAGAAAGTCGCACCCTAAAACTGTTCGCCCCGCATTTGGCAGATCCTCGGTTATGGCACTTCAACCGCCATAGCTTAAATAAAGCGGTCTATATTGGCGTGCTTAGCGCATTTTTTCCACTGCCAGGACAGATGTTGCTGGCTTTGATTGGCTCGCTTATTTTTCGAGCTAATGTACCTATGGCTCTCGGTCTGACGTGGATTACCAATCCAGTGACCAGCTTGCCTATCTTTTATGCTGGGTATTATATCGGTGCAAAAATCATTGATGCACCAGTGATCAGTTTGCGCTTCATCGGCAGAATGATTGCTGATTTTAGCTTATGGGCATTATCAGATGGCGCCAACCCTTTTATTACTTATAAAGGCACTGTATCACTTGCAGCATTTTGTATAGGGCTAACGATTTTAGCGGTTATAACCAGCATCGTTTGTGGACTTGCTTTTAAAGCGATTTGGCGTTACAAGACGGTCGTGAGTTGGCAAAAACGTCAGCAAAAGCCTGATGATAAATCGCCTAAACATTAATACCGTTTAACATCATTAAACGGTATTAATATTAAACAGTATCAACGTCAACGTCAGCGTCTTAAGCAATAGCTATTACTCTTCTTTGGTTCTTTCTATGGCGTCTATAAGCTTGTCTGTAAAATCTTTATCCATAGAGACGATTTCAATAACCTCGTCGTTTTTACAGAGCGTATAACGTTTACCTGTCGCGCTGTCTTGAACCTTTAAATCATAGTCAACCCCAGCCAAAGTAATCGCATCAAACACGGGTGTGATGAGATCCTTTTGTTCTTGTCTATCGATGGTGTCAAACAAGGTTGGATCGATATAAGGCTTTAACGGCTCATCACCTTCTTCAGCACTGCCAAAAGCGGCGATTGGATTGTCATCTGTGTTCATTATTCGGAGTCCTATAAAATAGATATAGCAGCTAGTTAATCAAGCTTTTATATCTTTTGCTATGAAATATTTACTTGATAATACAACAATATATTTCGTCAGAACAACCCTTATAAGTGCCAACTCATGACACCTATATTCATCTGAAAATCTCAACACATATAGACGTTAATACTGTTCCCAATGACCATTACGTAGCAATAATTGACGATCAGCAAGAGCCGCTAAGTTGCGATCATGTGTCACCATGAGCAGCGCCGTTTGCATGGTGCTTTGTAGCTCTGACAGCAATCCAAAGACACTTTGCGCATTGTCATAATCCAAGTTACCAGTTGGCTCATCCGCCAAGATAAGCGAAGGCTTGGTAACTAGCGCACGCGCAATCGCCACACGCTGACGTTCACCACCTGATAGCTCACCTGGTCTATGCATCAACCGATGATCCAGACCGACATTTTCGAGAATCTCAATCGCTTGCTTGCGTGCGTCAGTCGTTGACACTTCTGGACGCATCAGTAAAGGCATCGCAACGTTCTCGACTGCGGTAAACTCTGCTAGCAAATGGTGAAACTGATAAATGAAACCCAAATGCTTATTGCGCATCGCGCCGCGTTCGGTCTCATTCATGCTATTTAATAACTGACCATGTAACCAGACTTCACCACTCGTGGGCGTGTCTAGACCACCAAGCAAATGTAACAAGGTACTTTTTCCTGAACCACTGGTCCCGACAATAGCAATGCGCTCACCAGCATGAACCGTCAGATCAAGGCCAGTCAATACTTGCGTACTAACGGCTCCCTCATCGTATATTTTATTGATATTGGTCGCCTTTAAAATGGCAGACATAGCGCTTCCTTTATTTTATTTATGTCGATATCTATGCGACTGGATTACTCATAACGTAGTGTCTGGGCAGGCTGAATCTTAGCCGCTCGGCGTGCTGGATAAATCGTTGCCAAAAAGCTCAATATAAATGAGGCACCTGTAATGAGTACCACGTCGAGTAAACGCAACTCTGACGGCAAATAATTCACAAAATAAGCATCAAAAAGATTCAGATTAAAGACTTGATTAATAAAGCCCAAAATATCACTGACGGTGAGTGCGAATATCACACCCAATATCGTACCAGCAACGGTGCCGATCACACCGATGACCACGCCTTGCACCATAAAGACTTGAGTAATCAAACGAGGAGACGCGCCAAAGGTTTTTAGAATGGCAATATCTGCTTTTTTGTCAGTGACGAGCATCACAAGACTTGAGACAATGTTAAAAGCGGCAACTAAGATGATCAAAAACAGTAGTAAACCAACCATGGCTTTTTCCATCTGAATTGCACCAAACAGATTGCCGTGCGTTTGCGTCCAATCATTAGGATATAACTGCTGAGGTGCAATGGCTGCGGCTTTCTCTGCTGCTATTGGCGCAGTAAAGATATCATTGAGCTTCATACGCACGCCTTGCGCCCCTTCTGGCAGACGCAACAGTTTTGCTGCATCACCCATAGGGATGAACGCCATCAGACTGTCTACCTCTGGGCTGATGGTGAAAATACCTGTCAAGGTAAAGCGCTTAAACCGTGGTATCACACCAGCTGGCGATGGCGACGCTTCTGGTAGCACTAGAGTCACTTTGTCCCCTATCTGCAAGCCCAAAGATTGCACCATCTCCTCACCCAATACAATGCTAAAGTCACCACTTTGCAAGGTATCAATACTGCCTTCGACCATATGATCATTAATGATAGAGACATTTTTTTCGTATTCAGGCTCGACACCAGTCACCATAATCCCTGCGACCTGACCGTTTGATGTCAGCATCCCTTGCAATTGAATAAAGGGTGCGACAGCTGAAACTTCTGGATCTTCTTTAATCTTATCAGCCAGCTGCTCCCAATCACCAATAATCTCCGTTGAGACCACCGTGGCTTGCGGCACCATTCCTAAAATACGGGTTTTTAATTCTCGATCAAAACCATTCATGACCGATAGCACCGTAATCAATACGGCAACCCCAAGCGTCAGACCAATCATTGAGATGAGTGATATAAAGGAGATAAAGCCATTACTGCGCTCTGCTCGGGTGTATCGTAAGCCGATAAATAACGCTAAAGGACGAAACATATTCAAACTCTTTATCTTATCTACGTGCGACTTTATATAGGCTACAAAACGAGCAGTGACAAATGTATCATAAACTGACATTTGCCATACTCACATATAAATCGAACACAAAAACAGGGTTTCAGACGAGCCGAGGACAGCCGTCAAAAGGGAGCTAGTTTGACACAATTTAGCCAATATGTGCCAGTCATTAGCCGATACTGAGCGTATTTTTTACCAAAAAACTGGGTTTTGTTATTATTTTTTATAGAGGCCTTGCTATTAGATGTATCGATACCTATATATTATAGGCTAAGGACAATTGTCATTAACCCTCATTGTGGTTTGTTCACTCTTTGCTGGCAATGTCGCTGACATCATAAACCAGTTATTTGAAATACTGAATGGTAGGTAAGTAACCGTCGTACCACAGTATTAGGCACAAACCCCACGCTGACTTAATTTTGAGTATTTTCATGACCATAAATTACCAATATAAAAACATTCAAACTCCTACCAAGATCACACTGACCGATGAGCAGTCTGCAGGTCATGGCGATCACTGGCGTATTTTGACCGATGATATGAGCAACGATGTGCCAGAGTGGCTACAAAAAATGATCGAAGTGGCGGCAATGCCGAAAGGCCTGAACAACAACGTCAGTGCAAAAGACAGCTGTTTGTTGTTATCAGAAGACAAGCCATGCCATATCAATCAAGTACTCGCGATGAAAGACGGTAAGCCTGAGCGATTCATCAACGCTTATCCTTGTGTTGATAGTCCTTATGGGCTTGACTGTAAAATCGAGCGCGTCATCGCCAATGACAACTCACATGATGCAGTGTTACGCTTGCGTACCGCTGATGGCAGCATTATTTATGCTTTTGATCAGCTCTATACCACCAATCGCCATTTGTATCAGCGCGATACGTCTTATTTCGTTAACTTTAGCGCATGGGCGCACGAGATCAAGCTCAGTGAGCAAAACGAAGTCATCATGGTAGAAGACCAAGAGTCTATCCGCTATCACCGGGCGTTTAATGATATCGTCGCGGCCAATGACGGAAAAATTCCAGACGATCTGCAAGAGCAAATCAGTGAATGGAAGCCTGAAACCAAAGAACAAATGGCGCCGGTCGAAATCAACTTAGGTCACATGTGTGCTTATTTATTTGGGGATACTTTGGGGCAAGAAGATGAGGCTTGGTGTCAAGGTCAAGTGCTTGGCAAACAAGAAACGATATTTAACGGTAAATCTGTCATTTTGTTTGATGTAGTGACATTGCGTGAGCAGGACGCAGATCCCTTTGTCGTACGTATTGGTGCGCTTAATACGCCAGAGACCGCCAGCATTAAAGTGCATGACTATGTACAAGCCAATGTCTGGTTGCAGGCAGCGATATATAAAGAAAATCAGACAAGTGCAGCACAGCAGTCAAAGGCCAGCTAGTTATTGAATATAACAGCCTGCTGTATTACTTTACGTGTTACGCCTAGTTTTTTACACAATAAAAAGCCCCTAGTATGAACTGCCCCCCAAAACTTGGACGGTTTAGTTTACCCCAAGGACTGAGTTCTGTATTGCACAGGACTCAGTCCTTT
>NZ_JBHZRK010000003.1:0-286014 GCF_043641605.1 Psychrobacter piscatorii
GTATTGCTCGCATCGTTTCAATAGATGCGGTATTGTAACTATTATTTATGCCTTATCCAATTGAAGACACGCCCTAAGGTATTGTAGAAAAAATCTGAGGCTCTTGACCTTTCGAGGCATAAATAAAGCGGATTAATATATATACTAACCTAATCTTTTATTATGCAAAGCTATTACATTAAAGTAGATTAAACTTTTACCGCCGCTTAGTGCTGCGATTGATCCTCATTACTAGGAGATAATCACGCTTATGAAGACAACGAATATAAGAACGATTACCGCTTTGGTATTTGAGGACTATGAAACGCTGGATTTGTTCGGCCCTATAGAAATGTTCGGTCGCTTAAAAACCCTTTATCTTATTCAATTTGCCTCGTTGAGAGGTGGCATTATCAACAATCAGCATGGTGTGGTTTTACATACAGTGAAAGTCGATGAGTTGCTATGGCATACTGACATTCTATTAATCGTCGGTGGACAAGGGACACGGCAGCTGGTTCACATGCCCGCTTTTTTGACGACGCTACAACAACTGTCATTGCAGACTGAGTGGGTGCTAAGCGTATGTACAGGCAGTGCCTTACTTGCAAAAGCTGGACTGTTAGATGGCAAGCGCGCCACATCTAATAAGCGAGCATGGGCATGGGTGATTTCGCAGTCTGATCAGGTTAAGTGGATACCAGAAGCACGGTGGGTTATTGACGGTAAGTTTTACACGTCATCGGGCGTTAGTGCGGGTATGGACATGGCATTAGGTTTTATCGCAGACCAGCATGGGTCAGCCACGGCTCTTCAGCTTGCTAAAGATATCGAGTACCATTGGCAAGAAGACAGTCAAATAGATGATTTTTTTGACAATAGTATTCATGGTACTTAATGCTATAGAGGTAATTGTCTTGATAACATTGTATGTACTCAGACTTCAAAAAATCGCCCTGCATCATCAAAAAAGGTCCAAGCAATGAGCTTAGACCTTTTTTAGGTTAATAAGTGAGAGTCTTTTTAGTAGAAAAAATACTTTGGGTAAAAAGATATTTTTATCGTTTAAAAGTTCACACTAATATCAAAGAGGTAATAACGACCCGGTTCATTGTACGTACGAGCGCCTGCATTGGTCGTCGTCCCTTCACGTTTGATTTGCTTATCAAATAAGTTTTTGACTCCTGCGCCGATAGTGATGTCGTTTGTCAGGTCATAACGGGTGCTCATATTGGCGATCGCATAGGGTTTACGGTCAAGCTTGGGTGTGCTTAGAGCGTCGCCAGTCGTGACAGATATTTCAGGCGCTTCGATGGGGCCGTAGTAGCTGACACCAAGATTTGTATTCCAGCGCGGGGTGATGTCCCAATCGACATTGGAATTCATGGTATATTTTGGAATCAAGGATAACGGCTCACCGTTGTCTTTACGCTCTGAGCGGATATTGCCTGTCATGTTGGTCGACCAAGTGACCGTGTCTGTGACTGGCACTTTGACAAACCCTTCCAGACCTTCAATGATCGCCTCTCCCTGATTTTCCCACTGAAAAACTGAACGATCAGCAGCGATACCGTCAGCGACCACGCCAACCACACCCACACGCTCTACTCCAGCGCCGATGCGATTGTCGTAGTCGTTGCGATAGTAAGTCAAGCCAGCGTTCAGACCAGTATCATCTTTATAGGTAAAGGTCAGCTCTTTGTTCCAAGAGGTCTCGTGATCCAGATCAGAATTACCCAAGACGTAGCAGCCTCGTTGATCAGTAGGTACGCTGGCTGGGCAACCGTTACCGCGTGTGTAATAGATATAGTTCGGATCCAGCTGGTAGAGTGACGGCGCTTTAAACGCGCGGCTGGCACCCGCTTTTACCGACCAGTTTGGGCTAAAGTTCCAAGTGGTATTGAGGCTGGGTGACCAATTACTACCTGCCTGATCATGATAATCAAAACGTAAACCAGGAGTGATATACCAGTCAGGGGTGATTTGATAATTGTCTTCTAAATACGCACCTACCAGATACGAGTCTGTTTTTGCATCACGCTTGGACGGATCGGCCTCGGTCTCGCCAAAATCAAAACCCTCATCAAACGTCAAAGTCGACACCAGCGGATTATCCAATTGCTCACCGCGGAATTCCGTACCTGCCGTCACGGTATGACGGTCAAAGTAGACGTCCCATTCAGATTTTGCATTTAGTGTGTCATAGGTCGCCTTTGTCCAATTATATTCAGCCTCTCCTTCAGGTTGCGAGATTTCACCTTCGTAACGACCAGCGTTCCCTTCATTCAGACGCTCATTAATCGTGCGCGTATATTCTAGATAGCTATTGCTACTGGTATTCTCATAGTCACCGCGGTGGGTCAATGCCGCCCCATAACGCTCCATTTTATTGGTTTCCTGACCTGCCAGCGCATTGACTAAGTCGTCATTGACGGTCTGAAACTGTGAGTCGCCCGCCCAGCGGTTGCTTTGATTGCTGTAATTCACCTCAAACCCAACCGTATTCATCGCATCCATCGCGTATTCAAACAGCTGGCGAGCATCTATATTTTCCACCCCTTCACGCCCTGCTGCCACCGAAGCGGACGGACCGCCGCGTCCATCAACAACCTGAGCATCATCGGCATTAATATAAGGATCGTCCCCTTCACTTTCGTGATAGCCAAGCGTGGTACGGAAGGACAGCTTATCACTCAACGGGCCTGCCATATTGATATTCGTACGCCAGTTTTTGCCCTCAAGATCACTCTCTGGCATCTCATAATGCCCTGTGACAGAGAACTCTTTTTTGTCAGGTGATTTGGTGATGATATTGACCACCCCGCCCATACTACCTGAGCCATAACGAGCGGCAGCTGGACCACGCAACACTTCGATGCGATCAATGGCGCTTGGCGGTACCCATTGTGAGTCGCCGCGCGTATCTTGCTCGCTACCACGACCCGGACGCACCGCGTTACGCGACGTCACCGGACGACCATCGATCAAAATCAACGTATTGTTTGGCCCCATACCGCGCAAATCGATTTGACGCTGATTACCACGTTGACCCGAAGTGGACGACCCTGACAGGTTCACACCCGGCATTTTACGCACGATCTCTGAGATATCATTAGACAATGAAGCCTTCTCAATCGCCTCTTCACCAATCACCGACAGACCCGGCGCTTGTACCAACTCATCCCTAGCGGCACGTACGACAATGGTATCTAGCGTGGTACTTGGTAGCGCTGCTTGTTCATCAATGCTTTGTTTATCAAGGCTTTTCTGATCGAGACCTTGCTCATCAAGGCTTTGCTCAGACAGGCTTTGCTCATCATTGGTTTGTGTCACGTCATTTTCAGCGGCAACGGCAGTCGTGCTAAGAATCGAGGCAATAGCAATGCTTAATAAGGCCTGACTGGTTGCTAAGCGTGGCGGCTTTTGTGAACGAAAATTATTTTTATCATTAGAAGGTGTTGATAGTATCGGCATAAATCACAATCCTGAAAGTACTTGTTTTTATCAAAAAAGTCAGTTTCATCAATATCGTCAGCGTTATCAAAAAAAAGGCTGTTACAGCGCATTGATTATGCTTGTCAGAAAGCTAAGACGAGCTGCCTTGAATTAAATTGATAGCAGTCAAATGGCTAATGTATTGATATAGATCACATCTCAAAAGCAGCGATAGTAAAATATAGTTCGCTACTTAGTAATAAAGCATGCACACTTTAGCAACATTATAAAAATAATACAAACAATAATGAAAATTATTATCATTTAGATTAACTGGAAACATTTTAGATGGAAAATCAACCCTACCATCCAGGGTCAATAGAACGCGCGACTTTACTATCGGTGAAGCAACAGCGTAAGATAACTGACGAAAGAATATTGATAACCGCTGGAAGGAAAACCTGAACAATGGATAGAATTGATGCGATGCGGGCGTTTGTATCGGTAGTACTTGAGGGCAGTTTTAGCAATGCCGCCACAGCCATGCAACTGTCGCCGCAGCTGGTGAGTAAATATGTCTCAAAGCTAGAAGAGCGACTAGATATACGCCTACTGAACCGCACTACTCGTAAGGTTAGCTTGACGGAAGCAGGTACTCACTATTTCGAGCATGCACAGCAAGTGTTGCTCAGTATCGACGATATGGAGTCCAAACTAGGTGGGTTTCAGCAGAATCCAAAAGGCACATTGAGAATAAGCGCGCCTGTATCCTTTGCGCTCAAACATATGGCACAATTGGTCACGGATTTCCAGACACTTTATCCTTCGGTCAATGTCGATTTGCAGCTGAACGATCGCAAAGTAGATATCGTTGAAGAAGGGTTTGATGTGGCGCTTCGTATCGGTCAGCTCAAAAGCTCGTCACTGATTGCCAAGCAAGTTGCGCCTGTGCGCGTCATCTTATGTGCCTCCCCTGACTATCTCAAAAAGTATGGCGTGCCTAGCAAGCCTGAAGATCTAAAAAATCATCGGTATTTGCATTACAGTTATATGGAAAAATACGGCAAAGAAGATATTTATCAGTGGCTAGATACCACCAATCAGCCAAACTCGGAGCTAACCAGTAATAACGGAGATTTGCTTGTCAATGCTGCAGTGGCTGGGGCTGGAATAGCATTGCAGCCCACGTTTATTGCGAGTGAGGCACTGAGTAAAGGAGAGCTTGTCATGGTGTTACCTGATTACGAGCCCGAGACCTTGGGGTTGTATGCGGTGTATGCCCATAGAAAGCTGTTGCCACACAAAATCAGATGTTTTATTGACTTTATCGAAGGGTATTACGGTTCACCGCCCTATTGGGATGAACCGATACAGCATTTGTAGACAGTTATTGACGGTTATTTGCGTCATTATTTTTTGAATAAATGGTTCTTTCATTATCGCCTAGTTGATATCTAGACAGATATACTTGGTCTCAACATATTCTTCGATGCCATATTTTGAGCCTTCGCGTCCGAGGCCAGATTCTTTGATACCACCAAATGGCGCCAGCTCGGTGGTCAGCATACCCGTATTGACACCAACCATACCCACCTCTAAAGCCTCAGCGATGCGCCATACTCGCCCGATATCTCGGCTATAAAAATAACCAGCCAAGCCATATTCGGTACGATTGGCGAGATCGATGCCTTCTTCATCTGTCTCGAACTTAAAAATGGGCGCGATAGGACCAAAAATCTCTTCATCAGCGATGCGCATGTCGCTATTAACGTCGGTCAAAATAGTCGGTTCAAAAAAGTTATGAGCTGCCTCAACTCTCTGACCACCACATAATACTGTTGCCCCTTTACTAATCGCATCCATAACCAATGACTCAGCATTGTCCGCCGCAGCCTTGGAGATCAAAGGCCCTTGTGTCACGCCTTCGTCTAGACCATTGCCAATTTTTATAGCACGTACTTGCGCCGCCAATTTTTTGGTGAATTCGTCATAAACACCCGCTTGTACAAACAGACGGTTGGCGCACACACATGTTTGACCACTGTTGCGATATTTGCTCATCATGGCACCTGTGACCGCGTCATCTATATCGGCATCGTCAAAAACGATAAAGGGGGCATTGCCACCCAGCTCCAGCGACATTTTTTTGACCGTGTCAGCACACTGCTTCATCAAGATTTTTCCCACTCGCGTCGAGCCTGTAAAGCTGATTTTTTTAACCAAAGCATTAGTAGTCATCTCTTCACCGATCGCAATTGGATCGCCTGTGATGACACTATAAATACCATCAGGCACGCCCGCTTGCTGCGCCAAATAGGCCATGGCTAATGCTGAATAAGGCGTCTCCATCGCAGGCTTCACAATCATCGGACAGCCTGCCGCGAGTGCAGGGCCTGCCTTCCGACTGATCATCGAATGCGGAAAGTTCCATGGCGTAATGGCAGCGGTAACGCCAACGGGCTGTTTAATGACTACCAAGCGCTTGTCTGACATATGCCCAGGAATGAAGTCGCCGTAGATGCGTTTGGCCTCTTCAGCAAACCATTCTAGATAGTCCAAGCCGCTTTGTATCTCGCCTCTGGCTTCCGCAATGGGTTTGCCTTGTTCATGGGTCATTAGCAATGCCAGATCTTCCCTGTTTTCAGCAATCAGCGTATGCCAGCGGCGCAGAATATGGCTGCGTTCTTTACCCGTTTTTTTCGACCACGTTGATTGAGCGATATCTGCAGCTTCAATGGCACGGCGCGTCTCCGCAGATCCCATCATTGGCACCGTTCCGATCAGCTCACCGGTGGCAGGATTGAACACCTCATGGGTATCTTTGCTATCCGCATCACACCACACGCCATTGATAAAGGCTTGCTGTCTAAACAGCGCATCATTTGTTAATTGCATTTCTCGCTCCAACTGGTTTTTAGGATGATAACAACCCGCGTGTGGTCAGTACGCCGCGGGCAATACGAAAGCACTCAACCCCTTGCGGGACACCGCAATAGATAGCAATCGCATGTATCGCTGCACGGATTTCTTCAACCGTACAGCCATTGGTGATAGCACCATTAAGATGTAACTCCCACTCATGCATTTTGCCGAGCGCCGCTATCATGGTGAGGTTCATGAGTGAGCGGGTTTTGACATCAATGGCGTCATCACCCCAGCCAAACCCCCAACACCACTCCGTCATGGCCTCTTGGAATGGCTGATTAAACTCATCGGCGGCCTGTAGGTTTTTTTCGACATATTCCGCGCCCAAGACAGCTTTGCGCTGCGCCAGACCCAATTCAAACCGTTGTTTGTCCATGACTAATCCTTAGTATTGAATATTTATTGTTTATTAAGATGCAGCCCCATCTGACAGGCTTCATCAATGTGTTGACGGCACGCTTTGACTGCCGCCTTACTATCCCCTTTAGCGATATTACTGACAATCTCTTGTAGATTATTTGGGCCTTTGGTGGACCGCTCCTTGGTAGACAAGGTCATGAATCGCAAACGACCAATACGTCCATTGAGTCGCTCCGTTAACTCCCATGCGACCGTCATACCCGCCGTCACAAATAGATGCTCATAAAACGCGTAAGAATGCGCCAGTGCCTCGACCACATCGCCTGCATGCAAGTTATCGCGAATATGTACCAAGTGACTCTGTAATATCTCTACCAGCTCAGGGGTCACTTGCTCAGCACAGTGACGAACGGCCTCACTCTCAAGCGTCGCCCGCAAGTGATAAATTTGACGAATCTCATCACTTTCGAGCACCGCAACCGAAGAGCCACCTGCCGAAAAAGTTACCAAATGCTCGCTCTCTAAATGCCGAATGCATTCACGCACGACCGTCCGACTGACACCTAATTGCTCGCAGATCGTGCGCTCAACCAAGCGCTGTCCTGGCGCTAGCTGCCCCGTCATAATAGCCAAACGTAATTGCTCTAACGTGGTTTCTTTCAGCGTTTTTGGTTTTTCTACTTTCTCTAACATAGGACCTCTACTCTTTTGGATGGAAATGCAGAGTATAACGGCTATCAGACAAAAAATCAGTACGCTTTCATATCGTCATACGGTATACCATAATATTATTTTTCAAAAAAAGCTAGTAATTAATTTAATACCGTATTATGGTATACCAACTTAAGACAAATTATTCATTATCTTTTATGACTGTAGGGATACCATCATGCTAAAACCAGAAATCAGAAAAATTGTCACTTTTGAAGAAGAAACGTTCATTGAAGGATTCAAAGCTGCTGAGACGCCTTTGCGTATGTTTGCGGTTGCGGCAGTGATTACCAATCCGTGGGCTGGACGCTATGTCGAAGACCTAAAGCCGGAAATCCAAGCCTTTGGCCCTGTATTGGGTAAGTTACTGACTGACAAGATTATCGCCTTGGCGGGCGGTGCAGACAAGATACAGGCTTATGGTAAGGCGGCTGTCGTTGGCTTAAATGGCGAGATTGAGCATGCGTCAGGTCTGATTCATACCCTACGTTTTGGCAACTTTTACCGTGAGGCCCTGTCTGCGAGTAGTTATTTATCATTCACCAATATGCGCGGCACGGCAAACTCCCCCATCATGGTGCCGCTGATGGACAAAGATGATGTCGGTCGACGCTCACATTATTTGACCATTCAATTTGCTATCCCAGATGCCCCTCGTGACGATGAAGTGGTTATCGTACTAGGCGGCGCAACAGGTGGCCGTCCGCATCACCGTATTGGTGATCGTTATCAAGACCTCAAAGATTTGGGTCGCGATTTAGACAATCCAGCAGCTGTATAAGGAGCAGACAGCCATGATGTGGTCACGTAAAATCTCAGATGGAATCGCTTATCACTATCATGCTGATGCCGGTGATAGCGTTGATGAAAAAGCTACCCCTATCGTTTTTATTCATGGTGTGGGTTTGCGTGCAGAGAGTTGGCACCAGCAGCTGTCTGTATTTAGCGAGCGCTATCGCTGTTATGCGGTTGATATGCCAGGACATGGCGACAGCGATTTATTACCAAACCCTATATTGTCGCTACAAGACTTTGCGGATGTGCTCACCACCTTTATCACTAACGTAGTGGGCAAGCCGGCCATCATCGTTGGTCATTCATTGGGGGCAATGACGGCGTTACAAACTGCCGTGTCGTCACCCAAAGTCGTATGCGGTGTCGCGGCATTAAATGCCATCTATGAGCGTCCAGATGAGGCGGCTCAAAACGTACAAGCGCGGGCCGCGTCGCTGATCGATGACCTCACTCAAAATGTAACTGATCAACCGATTGCCAGATGGTTTGATGGCAATCCTAAATATCGCTCAGAGGCCGAGCTGTGTCAGAACTGGTTGGATGAGGGCAATCGTTTAGGCTATGCGCGTGCCTATCAGATGTTTGCTCATCTGCGCGGTATCAATGCTGCTGACTTAAAAACCATTACTGTGCCTGCCTTGTTTTTGACCGGTGAGCTGGATGTCAACTCTAGCGCCAAAATGTCATTAGCAATGGCTGATCTACTCCCCCATGCCAATGCCGTTATCGTTCCCGATGCCCGTCATATGACGCAGATGACACACGCCAGCGCCGTCAACGCGGCCTTGGCAAGATTTTTTGCCCAGTGTGATTCAGCGCATACCGTTAACGCTTAACGCACCCCATTGCCCACTATGAAAAAGAGGTTCCCATGAAACAACTTGATCCTAAAATGTTACGCAACGCCTTTGGCAGTTATATGACTGGGGTGACGGTAATCACAGCCACGAGTAAGGACGGCACCCCTGTTGGCTTTACCGCCAATTCGTTCACGTCGGTATCGCTTAATCCACCACTGCTACTGGTTTGCCCAGCAAAATCCTTATCGAGCTTTGAGGTCTTTGCCAACTGTGACAGCTTTGTGGTCAATATCTTGAGCGAAGATCAGCAAAATATCTCGAATATTTTTGCAGGCTCCAAAGACGATCGTTTTAGTCAAATAGCATGGCACAAAGACGAGCAAGGCAACCCTGTCATCGATGGTGCTTTGACGCACTTTTCTTGCAAGACAGATCGTAATCTTGAGGCAGGTGATCACAACCTGTTGGTAGGTGAAGTACTTAGCTTTTCAAATCGTGAAGGTCACGGCTTGGGCTATGCGTCTGGCGGTTACTTTAGCTTGGCGCTCGAGCGCGAAGCGGCAGAAATCAGTACGCAAGAGAAGCATGTCAGCGTGGGCGTGATTATCGAGCACAATGGCAAAGTCTTGATTAGTCAAAAGGATGGCAAAGCGGCCCTACCGACAACGACGACCGATGACAATACAAATGCGGTCAGCACGATTCAGCAGTTTTTGGTCGATAATGGTATCGATGCAAAACTGGGTGCGGTCTTCTCCATCTATGAGAACACCAAAACCAATATCAACTATATCTTTTACCGCGCCATTGCCAACTCAGCGGAGACTAAAGAGCTTGGTGAATACATCTCAATTGATGATATTACAGAACAAGATTTTGCCACTGCCGCCATGAATTCAATGATGACTCGCTATGCAACTGAAAGCAAAAATGGCCTATATGGTGTCTATGTTGGCCAAGAAGAAAAGGGCCGCGTTCACTAAATTTTATATTTAAAAAACCGTTAAACAAACACGACATTTAAAAAAGTCAGTTAAAGCAAACAGCAAAGGATATGCCTCATGAAATTTTCATTATTCCTCCATATGGAACGCCTCGACGAATCACAGTCCTATGAACAGCTCCATAATGATTTTATTAAGCTCGCAAAAATGGCTGACCAAGGCGGGATGCACGCTATCTGGACAGGCGAACATCATGGTATGGATTTTACCATCGCCCCCAACCCATTCTTAAACTTAATCGATCTATCCCATCACACCAAAAACGTCCGTCTCGGTACAGGTACGGTGATTGCACCGTTTTGGCATCCGATCAAGCTGGCGGGTGAGGCAGCCATGACAGACATCATCACAGGCGGCAGATTGGATCTGGGTATTGCTCGCGGTGCCTATAACTTTGAGTATGAGCGTTTGATGCCGGGTATGGATGCGATGGAAGCGGGCGGGCGCATGCGTGAGCTTGTTCCTGCGGTACAAAAATTGTGGAAAGGTGATTACGCGCACGATGGCAAATTTACCCAATTCCCCTCGACGACCTCTGCGCCAAAACCGCTACAAACAGGTGGCGTACCTATGTGGATTGCGGCACGTGACCCGCATAGCCACAACTTTGCGGTAGAGCATGGCTGCAACGTACAAGTTACCCCGCTGTGGCAAGGTATGACAGAGATTCAGAACCTAATGACAGCTTTTAACAATGCCAAAGCTGAACATGGCGAAGGTAAGAACCCAAAGATCATGCTGTTGCAACATGCTTATGTAGGCAGTGATGCTGATGATGTGACAAGCGCGGCAAAATGTATCAGCCGCTTTTATTGCTACTTTGGGGCATGGTTCAAAAACGAACGTCCTATTCGCCAAGGATTACTTGAGCCATTGAGCGAAGAAGAAATGGCAAAAATCGACATGTATGCCCCTGAAAAAATGTTAGAGAACATGCCAATTGGCACCGCTGAGCAAGTGATTGAAAAACTCAAAGTATATGAAGAGTTAGGCTATGACGAGTTTGCCTTTTGGATTGACTCTAGTATGAGCTTTGAGCAAAAACGCGACTCATTACGCCGTTTTATTGATGACGTTATGCCAGCATTTGCCTAAACGCACTTAGCTTATAAGCGGCTTAACTCACAAATGACGAACAGATACCCCAACAAGCAATTTGGAGAACCATAATGTCCAAACCTCATTACAAGCTCTATATCAATGGTGAGTGGTGCGAAGGCAGTAATAACCAAACCCTAGAGAGCTATAACCCTGCAACGGGCGCGGCGTGGGCGACTTTCGCCTGTGCCAGTCCTGAAGATGTTGCACGCGCGGTCGATGGTGCCAAAGCGGCACTCAATAATCCTGAATGGGCAAAAATGACTGCCACTCAGCGCGGCAAACTCATATACCGCTTGGCAGATTTGATCGAACAAAATGCCGAAAAACTCGGCAAGATCGAAACGACAGACAGTGGTAAATTGGCCCACGAAACCGTGGCACAAACGCGCTATGTCAGCGATTATTATCGTTACTTTGCAGGTCTGGCTGATAAACTAGAGGGCGCTACCCTACCAATTGACAAACCTGACATGCATGTCTTTACCACGCGTGAACCAATCGGTGTAGTAGCCGCGGTCGTACCGTGGAATGCGCAGATGTTCTTAACCGCCACCAAACTTGGCCCTGCGCTAGCGGCTGGTTGCACCATTATTTTAAAAGCGTCTGAAGTCGCTCCCTGTCCGATGTTTGCGTTTGCTGAACTGATCGAACAAGCAGGCTTTCCAAAAGGTGTCGTCTCTGTCATCACGGGTGACGCCGAAAACTGTGCCATTCCGCTGACAAGCCATCCAGACGTGGACAAAATCGCCTTTACAGGTGGACCAGACGCGGCGCGTCACGTAGTCAGAAACTCAGCCAACAGCTTTGCCGTGACAAGCTTGGAGCTGGGCGGAAAGTCACCGATTATCGTCTTTGAAGACTCAGATTTGGAAAGTGCGGCGAATGGCTTGATTGCAGGTAACTTTGGCGCGTCTGGTCAGTCTTGTGTCGCAGGTTCACGCGGATTTGTACAGCGCTCTATCTTGCCTGAAATCATTAAACGCGTGGAAGAAAAAGCCAAGAGCATTGTCATTGGTAATCCACTCAATCCTGAAACGCACGTTGGACCGCTATGTACCAAAGCGCAGGTTGAGCGCATCAAAGACACGCTTAAAAAATCTGTCGCCCAAGGTGCGACAATTCGCTTTGGTGGCCATGCGCCAACAGATACTGACTTGGCTGACGGCAATTACTTTTGCCCAACACTCGTGGAATGTCCGAATACCGACATCGAAACCCAAACCATTGAGATGTTCGGCCCAGTCATGTCATTGGTCGCATTTGATACCGAAGACGAAGCCATTGCAATGGCAAACGATAGCGTTTATGGCTTGGGTTCAGGCGTGTTTACACAAAATTTAGCTCGCGCCCATCGCGTCTCTAAGCAAATTAAGTCAGGCGTTTGCTGGATCAATACGTACCGCGCGATTTCACCAACTGCGCCGTTTGGTGGTTATAACCAATCAGGATACGGGCGTGAGGCTGGTAGCGAATCTGTTCTGCAATACACCCGCACAAAAACGACATGGATTAATATCTCGGCGGAGCCGATGGCTAATCCTTTTATCATGAGATAACCGATCAGTGTAGTCAGCTACATTCAGTTTTAAGGAAAAAACTATGGCTATCCGTCCTCCCCTAAAGGAACTCAACATAAAAACTCATGACAAAGGTTTTTATAAAGGGTTTAACCGTTTTGTTACGGTCACCTCAAAAATCTTTGTCACCTTAGTAGTGATTTGGATTTTGAGTGATATCGAGCGTTCTGGCGCGATGCTAGATGCCATGAAGAACTGGTCTTACACCAACCTTAATGGCTATTATACTTATGCCATCGCCTTTTATATTTTAGTCTGTTTGACGGTTATTTTATGGCCGTCATTTGGGCGTATTAAACTTGGCTCCGACCCAAATGGCAAACCTGAGTTTTCCAATTTTTCATGGTTTTCGATGATCTTTGGTGCTGGTATTGGTATTGGTGTCTTAACCTATAGCGCTGCTGAACCGCTATGGCATCTCGCCAACAACCCTGACATCATCATGTCAAAAGAGCTGGTCGTATCGGCACTAAGTAGTAATGGCATGACCGTACCTGAGGGCACTGATGTCTTTAGCTTTTATCAAAACCAAGTCACTGCCAGTGCATTGGCGCCCATTGATGGGCTCGTCCTACCCAAGAGTGAGGAAGCCCTAGATACCGCGTTTCGTTATTCCTTTTTTCACTGGGGTATCAGTGCGTGGGCCACATATTGCTTAGTCGGTATCTGTTTGGCGTTTTTTACCTACGTTCGCGGTTTGCCGCTCACCATGCGCTCGGCGCTCACACCTTTATTTGGCAAGTATTTAGAAGGGCCACTTGGCAATATCATCGATGTGGCTGCCGTCATTGCCACTATCTTTGGCGTGGCGCAAACTATTGGCCTTGGACTTAGCTCTTTTGCCTCAGGATTGTATAGTATTACGGGTATCTCATGGTTAGTGACGGACGCTGTCAATCCTGAACCGACGACAGGCGCACTATTGATGTCATTGTTTGTGGTCATGTGTCTTTCCATGGTTTCAGCATTATCAGGGGTAGGACGCGGGGTAAAATGGCTTAGTAATATTAATATGGTGTTGTCCTTTTTGCTTCTTGCCTTCTTCTTGATTTTTGGCGCAACGATGTTTGCGTTAGAGATGCTGGGCAAAGGTATCTTTAGCTATATTGTGCATCTGCCCGCAATGGCAGTAACGGTTTGGGATCCCAATACCGAATTGGGCGCTTGGCAAACCAGCTGGTCTATTTTTTACTGGGCATGGTGGATTGCGTTTGCGCCATTTGTAGGATTGTTCTTGGCGCGTATCTCCAAAAACCGTACCATTCGTGAATTTGGCTTGATTGGGATTGTCGCCCCAAGTTTGACCCTGTTTGTTTGGTTCTCTTTTATCGGTGGTACTGGTATTGATTTAGAGTTAAGCGGTATCGCAAACGGTCAGATATTTGATTCTGGATTGACCGCGCAGCTGTTTGAGATTATTGGCTTTATGCTAAACCCAGCGATGGCAGGTGTCTTGTCGTCAATGGTGGTTGTGCTCCTACTCACCTATTTGGTGACGTCGGCCGACTCTGCATTACTGGTCGTCAATACCTTGAATGCGGCCGGTGAAGTCCATATCGAGAACGGCCCGAAACATATCATCGTTTGGAGCATTGCACTGACTGCGGTGATTGGCGCATTGATATTGGCAGGCGGGTTAAATGCCATTACTTCAGCCATGATTGTGGCCGCTATCCCCTTCTCCTTTATCATTATCTTAATGGCAATCAGTCTATTGAAAGCGCTTATTTTGGACATTGCCCGAGCAAAAGAGACATAGCCTGAAAAGAAACATGGTAACGACTATCTAGGGCGTGTCCTCATTTTGAAAATGGTGATAAAAATGAGATAAATAGTCGCTAAACAAGGAAAATAGCGCAGATAATATTGAGATATTAACCAGCTATTTGACACCGTTTAGCAAGATTTAACCATTTTTAGCCCATTTAGAGGCTTTCGTTCAGATTGAAGACACGCCCTAATAAAACACCCCATGCATTGATAAATGTATGGGGTGTTTCTATTTAACCAGAAGTCGGATTTTACCAATATTTCAAATACCTAAAATCACCCAAAATTGAGTTCTATGCTTCTTGGTCGATATTCTCTAACGCCGCAATCGCTTCTTTTTGCGACTCATCGATCGGTTTTTTTTGTCCACTCAACTTATCGAGATAGACCAATACAGACTCACCTATCGCAACGATTGTCTTCTGCGCCGTACTATAATAGGTATATTCATGAATCAAACTTGAGTTACCAATTTTCTTGACCTTGACGCCAATCCATAACTCATCAGGATAAGCAACTGATTTGAGATATCGACATGACGAGGCTGCCATCACCGAAGACGTCTGTTCGTTAAATAAACCCAATCGCCTGTTATAATAAATACGAGCGTTTTGAGCATATTCGTAATAAACCACATTATTGACATGACCAAAGGAGTCCATATCACCCCATTCCACTTGCTGAGGATAGATAACCGTAAAGTCATGTAATGGGTGATTGTCATCGCTTGTGACAATCTCTTGTATGTCTGGGAACGTAGGCGCAGCTTCCATAGTTTCTCTCTTTTTATTAGACAGGTTCTGTTATATAGATAATGAGTGCGACTCAGAGTGCTCGTGACACACACCTCCCCCATCCCTAGCACTTAGTCAGACACTAGGGTTTATACAAATCTTCTCTATTATCAAAGTCACTGTGATGGTGATAGGTTTGTTTGGTTAGATTAAATTTTCTGAGTACATCGAGCGCATGCGTTTTTTATCGAGTTTACCGACGCTAGTTTTTGGCATTTCTGATAAGAACCTCACTTCACTTGGTACGCCATATTTTGGCAAATGACCTCTCTCAACCGCTTGATGACCCAGTGCCAAAATATCTGTCGATGTTGTATCGACATAATCTGGTTTTAGCACAATCAAGGCGAGAGGACGCTCACCCCAGCGCTCATCTGGCACACCAATCACCGCGATATCAGCAACGCTAGGATGAAAGGACAAAATGGTTTCGACCTCAAGCGAGGATACCCATTCGCCGCCAGATTTAATGACATCTTTGAGCCTGTCTGTAATGCTTAGCGTGCCATCGGCGGTCATGCAGGCGATGTCTTGCGTATGCATCCAGCCGCCTTTCCATAAGGTATTGCCTGCATCGGGGTTTTTAAAGTAGCTTTGGGTCAGCCACGGCGCTCGTATCACAAGCTCGCCCGTCGATTTGCCATCCATCGGTTGAGGTTGTCCGTTTTCATCCCAGATTTCCATGGATACCAGCATGATGGGCGAACCTGACAGACAGCGATAATTGAGATTGTCCTCTAGGGTCATCGACTCGGTTTTGTCATCAAATACCGCTCGAGACAGCACAGGACAGGACTCTGACATCCCAAACCCTGACATAAACTCGATACCGCACTCTATAGCGGCTTTGGCTAAGCCTTCGTTCAGCTTTGAACCCCCTAGCAGCAGTTTGAGATTCTCAAATTTACGACCGCGCTCTGCCATTTCTTTGAGGAGCATTTGTAATATGGCGGGGACACCGTGTGACAGCGTGACCTTATGCTCCTCAATCAAATCGACCAGTTTTGGTGCTAAATATCTTCCCGGATAGACCTGCTTTAGTCCTATCATAGTTGCGCCATACGGCCAGCACCACGCATGTACATGGAATAAAGGCGTCATCGGCATGTAGACATCGTTGTAGCGCGCGCCTTGACCTTCGGCATTGAGCGCTGATGCCAAGGTGCTTGCCATCGTCTGTAGTACAATCTGGCGATGGGTGAAGAAAACCCCTTTTGGATTGCCTGTCGTACCACTGGTATAAAATGTGGTCGCAATGGTGTTTTCATCAAAGTCTGGAAAATCAAACGTATCACTAGCGGCTGCCAACAGTGCCTCGTATTCACCGTCAACATAGTCAGGCAACTCTGCTTTATCAACTTCTGCATCATCAGCCCACATCACATGCTCAATAGAAGGTGCATCGTCACGATAGTCTTTAATCATCGGCGCAAATTCAGCGTTTAACAGCAATGCTTTTGGCGCAGCATGGTTGATGGTATAGAGCACTTTATCTTCAGACAGACGGACATTGACCGTTTGTAAAATCATGCCCGACATGGGTACGGCAAAATACGCCTCAAGATAACGATGACTGTCCCAGTCCATGACCGCGACCACATCACCTGCCTGCAAACCCATGTTTTTTAGGACATTTGCCAAGCGATTGACACGTTTAAAAAACTCAGCATAGCTATAAGTCACTTTGTCCGCATAGCTAATGGTTTGGTTGGTGGAAACGATTTTGGCACGGTTGAGTAGCTGCTTAATAATCAGTGGAAACCCATACGCTTCTTCGGCTTGATGGTAGTTGTCATGTTGATTGAGTATGGTTGTCATAGTGTCATCCTTGATAATAAACTGTCCTTGATAATCAGTAATGGGGCGAGCGTGCTTTTGAGTCTTAGACGCGTTCTATCACCATAGCAAGTCCTTGCCCGATGCCAATACACAAGCTGACCACTGCGTATTTGCCGCCCGTACGCTGCAACTCTCGCGCCGTACTCAAAGCGATTCTGGCACCAGATGCGCCAAGCGGATGCCCGACCGCGATGGCGCCGCCATTGGGATTGACACGCTTATCATCAAAATCAATATCCAACCCTTTTAGACAACCCAGTACCTGTGAGGCAAAGGCTTCATTGATCTCAATGACAGACATGTCATCTAGCGTTAAATTTGCACGCTTTAGTGCCAGCTTAATCGCTTCAACAGGCCCGACACCCATGATGTTAGGCTCAACCCCCATCGCACCTGATGATAAGATTTTGGCAATGGGTTTAAAGCCGAGCTTTTCCTCCGCTTGCTTTGAGCCAATGATGAGCGCAGCTGCGCCGTCATTGATACCGGAGGCATTACCTGCGGTGACCACACCATCTTGGTTTAAGGGTTTGAGTTTTTGTAGCGCTGCAATATCGGAGCTGGCGCGAGGATGCTCATCATCCGTAACGACTTTTGCGGGCAACTTCTTACCTTGCGCAACAGTGATAGGCGTTATCTCATCGTCAAAAAACCCTGCTTGTTTGGCAGTTTGGTACTTGGATTGCGATGCAGCGGCAAATGTATCCGCTTCCTCGCGCGTAATACCATACTTCTGCGCGACATTATCGCCCGTCTGCGGCATGGTATCGCTACCGAACTGCTCAATAATCTTCGGGTTAGGAAAACGGCTGCCGATGGTCGTATCAAATACTTTAAAGTCACGGCTAAACGGCTGCTCAGTTTTGGCAAAGACAAAAGGCGCACGTGTCATGGATTCGACGCCACCTGCCAAAATAATATCCCCTTCGTTACACGTAATACTGCGAGCAGCATCGACCACGGTAGACAGACCTGACGCACATAGACGATTAATGGTCTGCCCTGGCGTGGTGACATCCAATCCTGCTAACAGAGCGGCATTGCGCGCGATATTGCGAGAGTCCTCACCCGCTTGGTTGGCACTGCCTAGCAGCACTTCATCAAAAATATCACTGGGTAATTGATGTTTTTCGACCAACGCTTTTATTACGGTGGCGACCAGATCATCAGGACGCACCGTTGCTAATGCACCGACATAGCGACCAAAAGGGCTTCTTAATCCATCATAAATATAGGCATCTAACATAACGCTTCCTTGTTGTATTTTTTCACTTTGAATAAATGGTTTTATAACGATATTTTGTTGTTTGTACTAATAAATGGCCTGCTGAGTGAACAGCGACACATCAAGCTTGGCGCGGCGTTGCAGCCAAGGGCTTGGGCGGTAACGGGGATCACCTGTTAACCTGTATATACGCTCTAAAATGAGTAACACTCGCGAGGCACCAAGATGATCGCCCCAAGAGATCGGACCATACGGATACCCCAGCCCAAGCTTGACGGCATTATCGATATCCTCTGGCGTGGCAATCTTTTGCATGGCGATGTCACAGCCGAGATTGATTACCATGGCGACCACCCGCTGTGCCACAAAACCTGTACTTTCGGCAATCAGCGTGGCACTGCTCGCCTCCTGCGCATCTGCTTCACGACTATCTGAGCCTTTATTACCTGTGCTACTGCCAAATAACGCATAAGCTTGCGCCACGAATCGTTCTTGCGTGACGACGCTTGGCATCAACGTACGATGCTTTGTAAGCTCGGTAAGCATATCAATCGCAACGGCTTGCTTGGGATCGATGTGATAACGAATCGCGGCATTGGTCGTATCCTCGCCATAGATGGCGAGCAGCACCAAACTATCAGGGTGTGGTGTGTCATTATCATCGATAGTGACGTCATGAGCATTTAAGTAATCAATCAGCTGCGTTTTATCTTCTGCCAAATCAGCGCCAATCCACACTGAGCTAATAGTGGCATCAGATTTCATTGCTTTAGACGATTGATTCTGAGCGCTATCTACAGAAATCTTTTGACCTTTTTCGTATTGATAAAAACCTTCACCAACCTTACGGCCGAGCTTTTTGCCTACCAGCATTTGGCGAGTCAATGGATGCGGGCGATAACGCGCTTCATGATAGAACTGGTTATAAATTGACTCCATCACAGGATGAGACACATCAACGCCCGTCAGATCCATCAGCTCGAATGGCCCCATACGAAACCCTGCACCATCACGTAGAATGCGGTCTATTTGCTCAAAACTTGCGACGCCTTCGCCCAATATTTTTAATGCTTCGGTACCATAGGCTCTGCCACCATGGTTGACGATAAATCCGGGTGTGTCTTTTGCCACCACACCCAGATGACCCATACGTTTTGCCAAATCGGTGAGCGCGTCAACAACTGATTGCTGAGTAGAAATGCCCGGAATAATCTCGACGATTTTCATCAAGGGAACGGGGTTAAAGAAATGAAACCCTGCAACGCGCTCTGGATAGTCGCAGTCAGCAGCGATTGCCGTGACCGATAATGAGGAGGTGTTGGTCGCTAAAATAGTATCGGCGGTAACCACACTTTCTAATTGGGCAAAAAGCTGTTTTTTGATGTCTAAGTTTTCGATAATGGCTTCAACCACGATCTCAGCGGTCGCGATTTGGTTCAACTCTTGGACGACGGTCAAACGGCTTAGCATAGCCTGTAGCTCGTCATCGCTGAATTTGCCTTTGGCGGTGAGCTTTTCAAGCATGGTTTTCAGCGACTGTCTTCCCTGCTCAGCTGCGCCTGCTTTGGCGTCATATAAAAGGACTTGGATATCAGCTTGGGCAGCAATTTGGGCAATACCCATACCCATAATACCAGTGCCTACAATGGCAAGTTTATTCACGGTCATAATGATTCTCTACATAATTTACGATAGGAATTGGTCGGCGTGGACAAAAGAGATAAGCAGCATCTGCCCCTTAATAGCCTTTATACTCTGCAGGGCGCTTTTCCAAAAAGGCTTTGGCACCTTCTTTTTGGTCGTGGGTATCGAACAGAATCTGAAAGGCTTTACGCTCCAGTGCTAGCGCGCCTTCTAAAGGCATATCAGCACCCAGATTAGCCACTTCTTTGATTTGTGCTAAGGCAATAGGAGAATACTTTGACAGCTGCTCAGCGATCTCAATGGCGCGAGTGATGGTAGCCTCATCGTCAACGACTTCAGAGACCAACCCCATTGTGTCCGCCTCATCAGCGCTGATCATATCGCCAGTCAGTACCATCTTCATGGCCTTATGTTTGCCAATGGCACGAAATAAACGCTGCGTGCCACCAGCACCTGGCATGAGTCCTATTTTGATCTCGGGCTGTCCAAATTTGGCAGACTTGCCTGCAATGATGATATCAGCATGCATGGCCAGCTCACAGCCACCGCCAAGCGCATAGCCATTAACGGCAGCAATAATGGGCTTGCGACAATGAGTGATGGCATCCCAATAGCGCTCGCTATGACGCAAATACATATCAGCCGTACTGATCGTCAAAAAATCATTGATATCGGCACCAGCAGCAAACACCTTGTCACCGCCCGTCAGGACGATCGCTTTGGTTTGTGGATCCTCATTTAACTGAATGAACAAATCTGCCATTTGCTGGCGTAGCTCGCTGTTTAGCGCATTGCGTACTTTTGGGCGATTCAGTGTGATGACACTCACGCCGTCTCCTTGTTTTTCACAAATAAGGATTTGCTCTTCCATGATCCACTCCTTAAACATCATTCCGATATAAAGTACAAACACATAATAAAGTACAAACACATATTAAAACGATTATTTTGAAATAAAAATATCGCTATGCGGTATTTAATATCAATATATACTGTTTATTTTCGTTTGTGAAGGGCAAAAATTGGTTAAATGAGAAAAATTATAGAGAATAATTGTCATATTAATAATAAAAATACCGCAATGCGGTTTTTTAAACCAAAACTATTGTAATTTAATTATTCATCGATTATGCTAATTATCCAGGGACGTCACATGACTAACATCGTCAAAAAGCCGTTATGACTATCAAGTTAAAAACCGTTATGACTATCAGTCATCAATCAAACAGGCATTAATCAAACAAGGAAGATTCACATGATTAGAGATAAAGAGACCCTCGACCACATCACCCAGACCATTCGCAACTTTGTTAACGACGAACTGATTCCTATGGAGCATTGGGTTGCAGAAAATGACCGTCTGCCAGAAGACATCATTGAGCAGATGCGCGAGCTTGGGCTATTTGGGCTGACTATCCCTGAAGAATACGGCGGACTGGGTGTCACGATGGAAGAAGAAGTGACCTTGGCATTTGAGCTGGGACGCACCTCCCCCGCGTTTCGTTCATTAATAGGGACAAATAATGGTATTGGCTCTTCTGGTCTTGTGATTGATGGGACTGAAGCACAAAAGCAAAAGTATCTACCTCGATTGGCTAGTGGGGAAATCATTGGTTCCTTTTGTTTGACCGAGCCAGAGTCAGGCTCAGATGCGGCCTCATTAAAAACAACCGCGATCAAAGACGGCGATACTTACATCATCAATGGTACCAAGCGTTATATCACCAATGCCCCGCAGGCTGGCGTATTCACTGTCATGGCACGCACCGATCCGCAAAACAAACGCTCTGGCGGTATTTCGGCATTTATTGTGGAGAGTGACACGCCGGGTATTACCTTGGGCAAGATTGATAAAAAAATGGGGCAAAAAGGCGCGCACACCTGCGATGTGATTTTTGACAACTGTGTCGTGCCAGCTGATGCACTCATTGGCGGTGTCGAGGGCGTGGGTTTTAAAACGGCGATGAAAGTTCTTGATAAAGGACGCTTGCACATTGCAGCAGCCAGTACTGGAGCCGCGACTCGCATGCTAGATGATGCGCTACATTATGCGGTCGAGCGTAAACAATTTGGTCAACCTATTGCCAGCTTTCAGCTCATTCAAGGCATGCTCGCTGACTCAAAAGCAGAGATTTATGCCGCCAAATCCATGGTTCTAGATGCGGCGCGTCTACGCGATGAAGGTAAAGATGTCGTGACCGAATCCTCATGCGCCAAAATGTTTGCCACCGAAATGTGTGGACGCGTGGCGGATAGAGCCGTACAAATCCATGGTGGCGCAGGTTATATCGCAGATTATGGTATTGAGCGTTTTTACCGTGATGTGCGTCTCTATCGTCTGTATGAAGGTACGACCCAAATTCAGCAAGTCATCATTGCTCGCAACATGATCAAAGAAGCCAGCGAGTAATCTATCTCGCAGGCGTGCTCACCAAAACACAAGGCGGTATTTGCTAGGATGCTGATGCCGTTCCCTTCTCTTTATAACTCAGACTTTGATTCTCACAACGATAAGGATATACATTGTGAAAAGTGTCGCTATAACGTCAGACCCAAGCGCAAGCGCGGTCCAAAAACAGCCTTGGAAGCTGGCCTTTGTTTTTTGTTTTTTGGTATTGCTATGTGATGGCGCTGACATCGGTATTCTTGCCTTTACCTTATCTAGCCTAAAACAAGAGTTTGGATTGACCAATGTACAAGCTGGCGCGCTGGGCAGCTGGTCATTATTTGGCATGGCGATTGGCGGGGTCTTCGGCGGCTGGGCCTGTGACCGCTTCGGTCGGGTACGCGTGATCGTTCTGGCGACGGCGATGTTTTCTATCCTATCTGGTTTTAGTGGCATGGTGCACAGCTATGAGCAGTTTATAGCATTGCGGACCTTTGCTTGTCTGGGTCTGGGTAGTTTGTATATTGCGACCAATACCCTTATGTCAGAGATGGTGCCGACTAAGCATCGAACCACGGTACTTGCTGCGCTCATGACAGGGTTTACACTCGGATCTTTGGTGATTACCAGCGTTTCAGCGTGGATTATCCCCAGCTATGGCTGGCGTACACTATACCTTTTAACCTTTTTACCCATTCTGCTTTCAATATCCATGTATTTTCTAGTACCTGAGCCTCAATCTTGGAAAGAGGCGCGTGCGCGCAAGTTAAGTGGTAAGAAAAACACACTACAAAAGGCGGAAAACCCTTACAAAGCCATCTTTGAAAATCCCAAACATCGCATCATGTTTATATTGTGGTCGATGAGTTCAGGATTGTTACTGTTTGGCTATTTTGGTGTGAGTAATTGGCTGCCGTCTTATCTAGAGACTGAGCTAGGTATCAAGTTTAAAGAAATGGCGCTATATATGGCGGGTACTTACCTAACGATGATGTTTGCTAAAGTAATAGCAGGTTTTATGGCGGATAAAATCGGTCGAAAAATAGTCTTTGCTTTTGGCACCATGGGCACCGCGCTATTCATCCCTTTCTTAGTCTATATGCATACTCCAGAAAACATCGGCTGGTTAATGATTACCTTTGGTTTTTTATACGGTATTCCTTATGCTATAAACGCCACCTATTTGACCGAAAGCTTCCCGACAGCTATCCGAGGTACGGCCATTGGCGGTGCCTTTAATATCGGGCGCCTTGGCTCGGTCATTGCCCCTGTCGCTATTGGCTACATGGCGATGCATAACTCTATCGGTGCAGGTCTGCTGCTGATGGCAGGCGCGTACTTCTTGTGCGGTCTGATCCCAACTTTGTTTATCAAAGAAAAGCAGTATGATCCACAAGAGGGATAATACTGCCTCTTATAACAACGATCACTACCGTTCATACCGCATAGCGAAACAAACTCTCCGCATCGTGCTATGCTGAGACTGTAAATATACATTAATATAGTATAATTAAGGGCATCAACTGTCATTAGCATATGACGATAAGAGCAGTATCAAAAGTGGGTACTGGATCATATAAGGCTCTGAGTAGTCACTTTTTTCTAACTCTACGTAGTTACTTTTTTAAAATAGCCACTTTTTATAATACTTGTATGGACCTAATTGGGGATAATAGACCACCTATGACGAATGACACCCTTGCCAATAACGACGCTAACCATGAGCTGCATATGGAGCTTTTAGAACCCATTGCAGAGATGCGGGACAAAAACGACAGACAGTTTGTCACTGCATTGGCTCGTGGTCTTGAGCTGCTGCGCTGTTTTACCCCGCAGCGCCCTTATTTGGGCAATCAAGACCTCAGTCAGCTGACAGGGATTCCCAAAGGCACCATCACGCGTCTGACGTACACCTTGGTAAAATTAGGCTATCTAAAACAGTCGACCAATAGCAGCAAGTACCAGCTTTCAACAGGCGTGCTTGGGTTTGGCTATACGATGATGACCAACATCTCCATCAATAACCTCGCGACCCCTTATATGGAAGAGCTGGCAGATTATGCCAATAGTGCGGTGGCTATGGCGACTCGCGATCGGTTGATGATGGTCTATCTCAATGTGGTACAAGGCGCTGGTAGCACGACCATGCAGCGCAATATCGGCTCATACCTCCCTATTCATTTAAGCTCGATGGGACGAGCTTGCCTCGCCAGCATGCCGCCTGCTGAGCAAGAATTTATCCTAAATGCGATTCGCAATAAGTACAAGGATGATTGGCTAAAGATCAGACGAGGGCTAGACAAAGCTTTTCAAGATTATGAAGATTACGGCTATTGTTTTTCCATCAGCGAATGGCAAAAGGATGTCAATGCGGTTGCCATTGCGCTAATGCACCCGACGGAAGGTTTGCTCACGTTTAACTGCGGCGCGCCAAGTTTTATCTTGAGTCGCACCAAGTTAGAAGAAGACATCGCCCCTCGCCTGCTACATATGAAAAACATGATTGAGAGTAATTTATATATTAGCTAGTGTCACTCAAATGCACCCTATAAAAATAACGGTTCATCCCCACCAACTATTCAAGCGATAATCGTATAAGTCGTTGATATCGCTTTTGTATTTTATTTTCCGTGCCTTTAAGCTAGACACGTTTTTAAGGATTTATCATGAGCCAGCTTTTTTCGCCTTTGCAACTTGGGCAACTCACACTAGACAACCGCATAATAATCGCACCTATGTGCCAGTACTCTGCCAATGATGGCGCGGCAAGCGATTGGCATACGATCCATTTGGGCCAAATGAGTTTGAGCGGTGCAGGGCTACTTATTTTGGAAGCGACTGCGGTCAGTCCACAAGGACGTATCAGCTATGCTGATTTGGGATTATGGGATGACAGGACACAAGCGGCACTGGATAAAACACTAACGGCCATCAGACAGTACAGCCCGATGCCGATAGGCGTACAACTTGCCCATGCTGGGCGTAAAGCTTCAACCCAAAAACCATGGGACGGCGGCGGTTCGATCGCCTCTGATCAGTTAAATGGCTGGCAAACGGTGGCACCATCGGCGCTCGCGTATGACGAAAATTCTACTGTCCCCGCAGCAATGGATCAAAATGACATTGATGCACTCATCAGTGATTTTGTCCATGCGGCAAAACGCGCCGATGCGCTGGGTCTTGACTTGATTGAGCTTCATGGGGCGCACGGTTATCTATTGCATCAGTTTTTATCGCCACTTTCTAATCAACGTGATGATCAATACGGCGGTAATCTTGAGAATAGAATGCGCTTGTTACTTGACGTGTTTACCGCGGTTCGGGCTAAGTTTTCAAGCAATAAACCTGTGGGTGTGCGTGTCTCTGCAACCGATTGGGTCGAGGGCGGCTGGGACCTCACCCAAACGATTGAGCTGGCTAAAGCATTAGAGGCGTTAGGCTGTGATTATATCCATGTGAGCACCGCAGAACTAAGCCCAGAGCAGCAAATCCCTGTGGAGGCGAGCTATCAAGTGCCCTTTGCTGCCGCGATAAAAGAAGCAGTCAATATACCTGTCATCGCCGTGGGCTTAATCACCGAAGCCGAGCAAGCGCAAAGCATTATTGTTGAACAGCAAGCGGATGCGGTTGCATTGGCACGCGGCATGCTTTACGACCCGCACTGGCCTTGGCACGCGGCGGCCGAGCTTGGCGCAAAAGTCAAAGCGCCCAAACAGTACCTGCGCTCAAGCCCGCATGGCAAGCCGTCTCCGATAGAGTAGTTGTATAGGTAATACTGGCTCAATGGGTTGAAACTAATTGAGCCTTGTTGTTATGAGTATTGAAGTTCAATGTTAGTAATAAACGTTGATAACGCCCACTTAAAATACAAAACTGGTTAGCTACCATACATTATGGAGTAACTTAGAACAAAGCTAGCTGTTTATGTTCCAACTCCAAGTATTTGTTATGTGTCTGGGTTTGAGAGTAGTTTTTGAATGTTACACTCAAATTCTGACTGCTTTTCAGGTATTCCTTCGAAATATACTTCTGATTTTTTTAGTTCATCAATTAAGATGAGTAATGATTTAATTTTCTCCAAAAGTTTTGATAGGATCTTTACTCTATCTATAGCATTAGGATCTGATATTGGCCAATTAATAGTATATTTTCTCTGATAATATCTACTCCAGTCATCCCACTCATTTTCAGTTACAGCATTACTATGAATGTAGTTTTTAATATCTACTGTAGTATCTGAGGAACCGAGAAGGTGGAGTAATGCTTCTGAATTTATTCCTAGATTTTCCATGCAAACCTGATAAATTAAGCTATCTCGTGTGAAGCTTTTATTATTAAATCCAGCTTCAGAACATAAAGCTTCTAAAACTAACTTGTGAATTGCATTACAGTGTCCTGTTAATACAGAATCAAATTTTAGCGACTTGATGTCTACCTTAGCTGTCGCATAAATATTACATAGCAAAACCTCAATAAAGACTTCTATATCAATTGAAAGCTTAAGTAATGCCTCAGTTTTTTCATTTTTTTTGTAGTGGTTTTGCTCATTGTTATCATTAGCTTGGTTATATTCTTTTTCTAAATCAGGAATTCTAGAATAAATCCAGTTTAGAACCTCCTCTGAATCTTTTATCACCTGAGAACTTATTTGACATAAAAACATCTCATCGGTTACAGTTTTTAACCTCATCCATGTATTGAAAATCGTAGCCCTTTTTATAGCTAAATTTCTGTCCTCTTTTTGAGCTAGCTTACTCTCTAACTCATTGTGAACATACTCAACTACTGGTGCAAAATCAAAAAGAATAACTTCATTCTTTTCAACCTCGTGTTTAGTCATAAGTTCTAGAAAATCACAAAGACCTCGCTCATCAATAGATTTAATGAACTTTCCAGTCGACCTGTCAACTAATAATGATCTTACTGATATATTTTCACTCATATTACAATACCCTAAATTGAATAGTTGGATGAAAAGCCAATATTAATTACCAATTAATTAAAAATTTAATATCTATTCAAAAATTCACTAATAGCTTTCTAGAGCTTATAGCGAAGTCAAAACAAGAAAACTATTACTTACTTCACTCGAGCACCTTATTATTTATCATCTGACAAACACTGTACTTTTCTTTAATTTAATGCCTCCTCGCCACCTTCAAGTTTTTGGCTATAATATCTTGAATAGAAAAATTTTCATTTTTACTTATAAACTCTGAAACACTCAGCATTACCAAAGACAGGCATTTTTGCGTTATGAGCAGCGAAAATAGACTCCTAGTTAGCTTGGCAGTTAAATAAATATCAAAGGCTAATATGGGTAAACATAGCATATTTTTTATTGGTCTTGATACACATAAAAGCCTAATGAAGTCCCCTAAATCAAACCACAATTTCCATAACAATTTCAGTTTTTACCGAGTTGGCGGTAAAACTTTGCTCATGCGCTTGTTATATGTGAACCTGCGGTTACTACTAATCTTGATAGAACTTAGCCATCCAATCTTTAAATTCTTTTCGATGGTATTTTTGAGCAAGTTCAACTAGCGCATCAGCGTTGGTGATGGTTTCTAAAGAGCGAGTATTTTTAAGCCAACTACGGTAAGACTCAATTTTTGCACTAGGCTCATAATCATCAGGATCTTTATAGTAATACAGACTATCCCAATCAACCAATGGCTCCGAATCAAATGTCAGTATTTGCAGTAAGCCATTGATATTATTAGCTACTACGTGAAAGCCTCCCTCGCTTCCAAAGATAACTACTGGTGCTTCAATTAGGTTTTCATCTCTATTTTTTAGCCAAAAACCATACGTTGACCCAGTGCTATCTGCATTTGCAAACTCAATAATAGAACTTAAAAATTCTTCATTTTCTGAGTAAGTTTTAAGTCCACACTTATCCAAATTTATAGAGAATTCAAAACCATCAGAAAAGCAATCCATCTTTGATTTTTCATTGGCAAATTGAAGCAGAGACAAAAGAGCTTCTGGCACGTCGTGACCATTAAATTGTTCGATATATTCCTGTTCTAGCATTCTTATATCCTTAATATGATTCAATTCGATATAAATTACTTATAACCACATAGACATAACAACTCGCACACGGTATTAGCCTACAACTTTAGTATTTATGCGACACCCTGTTCTTGTCGCATCATTGCTTATTGGGCTAGGTCGCTAACTTCTCTATGTATCAAGGCTGCCACCATATTCTTTAGGAAATAAATCATCTTGGTACTCGCCTGCTCGGATTAGACTAGCAAGAGATCTAAACAGCTTAAGTTAATCATAAATTGTTGCTTAGGCTATTTTACTTAATTCTTTTCTTTTATCTTTTCAACCAAAAAATCCACCGCCGCCTTGACCTTGGGCACCAAATAGCGCTGTTTTTGATACAGCAAATAGATCGCCATATCCGCATGCTGAGTGACGGCCAACTCATGCTCAAACGTTAGCTCTTGCAACGCGCCGGACTCAAGATAGGACGCCAACGCCCATCGCGTGGACATTAAGATACCTTCGCCATTACTGGCTTTTTGTGCCAGCCACGGGCCGTTATTTGACATCGCAACCACAGGCCCTGAGACATCGTGCCATTGCTCATCCACATAACACAGCCAAGGAGTTGGTCCTGCTGGCGCTTTAAAATAAAGGCCTCTATGCTCCTTTAGCTCCATGACATGCTCAGGTACGCCATACTTTTCCAAATAACTAGGAGATGCAACTGGAATAAATTCGTTATCCATCAGTCTTATTGCCAGCACCCGCTCGTTTGGTGCGTAGCCACCACGAATCGCAATATCAACATCATCACGCCCAAGGGCAGATAGCTCGTCACTCAAACTGACATCGAGTACAATCTGAGGATATAACGCGCTAAACTCCTCTAACAACGGCAGCAATATCTTTTCACCGAATCCCACCATCGAGCTGATACGCAGACGCCCCATTGGCGTTGTTTGGTAACTTCGAACCGTTTCTTTGCTTTGCTCGAGTTGATTCAATATCTGCTGTACATCGTTGTAGTAAACACGCCCTACTTCCGTCAGTTTGACAATTCGGGTTGAGCGCTGTAATAGTGTCGCACCCAAGCTCTTCTCCAAGTCGGACACGCGTCTCGACAATGAGGATGGCGGTACATCGAAAGCCTTTGCCGCTTTGGTAAAGCTACCTGTCTCCACAACTTTACTAAAATATCGTATTGCCCGTAGTTGATCCAACCAATTTCTCCATTGAATAAATATCTAAGTATAAGTAGCGAAACCTTTTTATAAATAGTAAAACATTTTTGTCTTATTATTGTCTTAAAAGCAATAGTGATTGACGTTTTACCCTATATATAACCACATTAAAACCAGTAATAATGTGTTTAACTTAATTAGCTCAAACAAAAATAACTTTTACGTCAATAAAGGAAGACGAATTTATGATTACTTTGCACGGTTTTGCCGCAAGCAACTATTACAACATCGTAAAACATGCGCTCTTATATAAAGAAGTACCTTTCCAAGAAAATTTAATCTTCGCTGGTAGCGACGAATTACTAAAAGTCAGTCCCGTTGGCAAAGTACCTGCTATCACAACGGCTGAAGGTTTCAATTTGTCAGAAGCCAATGTCATTTGCGACTTCATCGAAGAGACTTACCCTGATACGCCGCTATACCCTACCGATGCCAGCGAACGTGCAGCTGTACGCCAAATCATGAAAATAGCGGAGCTATATCTTGAACTACCAAGCCGCCGACTGATCCCTTATGTGTTTTCAGGTACACAGGCGCCTGATACCGTCAAAGAAGAAGTACGTCAAGTGCTCACCCGTGGTATTGGTGCGTTAAATCAGGTGTGTCAGTTTTCACCTTGGATTGCCGGTAAAGAGCTGACGATGGCTGACATCTATATGCACTATGTAAACGTTGTCGTCAAAGCCTGCGCGCAAACCCAGCTTGACTGGGACGTACTAGCAGAGATACCCGGTATGAAAGAATGGAACAAGACCATGAGTCAATCTGACATTGCCCAAAAAATAGAGGCCGATCGCGTCGCCAATATGCCTGAATTTATGCAGCATGTGCAAGCTCAGATACAAGCTGCCAATGCTAAGTAGCACTTGACGGTTAAATGGCCTTTTAAGCTACATCGCATTGGATAGAACTGAGTAATAAACATTACCAATATTAAAATTATTCTTTTAATTGAACGACAAACAATCTCTCATCAATACACTAACATGAGTGATGCTACTCATATAACTACTTGCAGGAGCAAACCCTATGAGCAATAAAAACAAACAACTGGTATCCACCATCAGTGATGACAATAAATTAACCTTATCTTTAAAAGATATCGAGATGCCGCAGCCCGGCGCTGACGAAGTGGTCGTACGCATGGAAGCCATGCCATTGAACCCGTCTGACTTTGGGGTGATGTTCAGCGCCGCTGACATGTCAACCGCTGTACAGTCAGGCACCGATGACAGCCCAATTATTACCGCTGATGTGCCTGCGAAATTCATGCCAGCGCTCAAAACGCGGGTGAATAAAGACACCCCTGTCGGTAACGAAGGCGCAGGAACCGTGGTCGCCGCAGGCTCGTCAGAAGCCGCACAAGCATTAATGGGCAAAATGGTGGCGGTGATTGGTGGCGGTACGTATCGTCAGTATCACTGCGTGAACGTGAAAAGCTGCATAGAGATGCAGGACGGCACGACTGCTACCGAGGCCGCCTCGTCTTTTGTCAATCCACTCACCTCATTAGCCATGGTCGAAACCATGCGTGCTGAAGGCCACAAAGCTATTATCCATGCCGCAGCAGCCTCTAGCCTCGGTCAAATGCTCAACCGCATTTGTATGGCAGATGGGATTGATCTGATCAATATCGTACGCAAAGAAGAACAAGAAAAGCTATTGCGCGATATGGGCGCAAAATACGTGGTCAACTCAAGCAGCGAGTCGTTCACTAAGGACTTAACGGCAGCGATCATCGAAACCGGCGCAACGATTTCATTTGACCCTGTCGGTGGCGGTAAGCTCACCAGCGATATCCTAAACTGTATGGAAGCGGCCATCACTCATGATGTCGAAGAATACAGCGTCTATGGCTCAAATACCTTTAAGCAAGCTTATATTTATGGCGCGCTAGACCGTGGCCCAATCACGCTAAACCGTAATTTTGGTTTTGCATGGGGTGTGAATGGTTTCTTATTATTCAATGCCCTTGGCAAGCTTGGTAGTGAGACGGTCAAGTCGATGCGTAAGCGCGTGGCAGAAGAAATCACTACTACCTTTGCCAGCAGCTACACGCATGAAGTCACGCTAGAGGAAGCGCTACAATTAAAATCCATCGCCGCTTATGGCAAGCAAGCGACTGGTGAAAAGTACTTAATCAAGCCTCAAGTCTAATGGTTGTTTGAAGCGTTATTTAAAAACAGCTTTGCAATAATAGAAAAGCAGATACCTAGTGTGTCTGCTTTTTTTATGTTTGATTTGAATACTATTTTTTAGAATATAACACATGGTCTACATTTACTTACGAGGATTTTAGAGAAAAAAGTCGTATATTACGCTATCTCTTACTAACGATTTGACTTAAAACCCACGGCTCCAACTCTTCCCATAGAAGCCCAGTTAAACGGTTACGTTGCTCTTCAGTTATCATTTCTCCTTCTTTAGCACCGCAATGAGAAAATGCATACTGCACCGCTTTATTTAAAACTCTGTCTCTTTCTTCTTCATGCTGCTTTTTCAATGTCGGACCTATAACTGCATCTATAGCCTTCTGGACGACTTTTTCGTCCAATTTTTCATTACTATATGCTTTCCGTATATCTGTCAAATCTAGATCAAGGTCAACAGATAAATTCAACTCCTCACCTGTAGTTGGATCAATCGCATAAGTTGTCGAGAATACATTTCCTGAATAACTACTAGATAAGCACATGACAACTCGCATCACACCGAAGTATTCGACATATCCACGTATGAGTTTGCTCTCTGGGTCACCATTGACATGGATACAATGAATTGGAACTCCAGCAGGCCTTACACTCACTAGGTCTTTCTCGTAATAGTAACCAAAACACGGTTCAGCCGCTTCCTTTTTTAAAAAATCTATGGCATGGTCACAATCACTCACATTCGCATCAGTTGTAGAGAGCAATGCTAGGGCTGTTTTGACAAATGAGCGACCCGCATCTAAACCGCCGAATGATAATTTAAATTCTATTGGCTCTCGAAGATAGGTAGATTGAATCTTAGCATTTTTAAGCAATTCTTCTTTATTAAGCTGAGGATATTTCTTAGAGATATTTTTCAGCATCTTTCTTGCTTCAGGCATATCTCGAGCAGAGATATGTATTTTTGTGCCTGTCTCACTCTGCTGTTTTTTGAAAATAGGTTTTGGAAGATTCATTGAACCATCAACATTAAGCTCCCACTCTTCTCCACTAATCGTTTTAAACTTTTGAGAAGGTGCATTACCACGTTCCCTATTAATTCGGAAAAATAGACTCAATGGGTTCATTTGTTTTGCAAGTTCAGACTCCCAGTTATCACCAGACTTTGAATTGCAGTCTGCACATAAAAAGCCTGAAACTTTCTTCCTCCCACCAATAGAGTTGGGAATTATGTGCTCGCGAGAATCAGTCTCTGAGGAAATATTTCGTTCACATAGCAAACATTGCTTTTCTAAATCGCTGCTCATAATCGTAATTCCGTTTAAAATACACCGTTTTACTATATATTCTTGAGTGGTTTATATCCTTGCCTAGTTTTAATATACAACGTCAACTAACTATTATCCTAAACAATTAATTACTAATATTCATAAATTTAGTGACGGGCGCATACAGACACTGTGTGATAACCTTTACTTTTTGAAATCTGACTAAAAGTCGCCCCATCTTCACACCCTCTCCATCACCACTCAACCCATCATACTTACTCACAATTTGTATAGATGTTATTAAGGATAATCTCGCCATAATACCCTCAAAATCGGTGAATCAGATGCCAAAAGTAATCAATTAACATTACTACTAAACTTTTGGTTGCATCTGCTCCTTATTACGCCTAGTATTTCGCCCTTCTAAATAATTCTGCTATTTACAATAAAGAGGGATTTATTATGGCAACTAATTCAGTCACTATTATTGATGGCGGCTTGGGCCGAGAACTGGCCAAACGTGGCGCACCATTTCGTCAGCCTGAATGGTCGGCGCTGGCAATGATCGAAGCGCCTGAGATCGTCCGTGACGTGCACCGTGCCTTTATCCAAAGCGGCGCAGCAGTCATCACCACCAATAGCTATGCGCTTGTACCTTTTCATATTGGCGAAGAGCGTTTTGCCAATCAAGCACAAGATTTGGCTACCTCAGCAGGCGAGATGGCGCGCGCTGCAGTCGAGATGGAAGGCCGCGACACTAAGATTGCAGGTTCTATCCCGCCGCTATTTGGCTCATATCGCGCTGACTTATTTGACGCCGATCACGTCGAAGATATCGCCACGCCGCTTATCAAAGGTTTGAGCGAATACGTGGACTTTTGGCTCGCAGAAACCCAAAGCCTAATCGCTGAATCTGTCGCTGTTCGTGAGTTACTGGACACGCTCGATACTAACAACAAACCATTATGGGTCTCATTCACGTTGGAGGACAGCGAGCATCTCGATGTGCCACGTTTGCGTTCAGGTGAGACGGTAAAAGAAGCCGTTACCAAAATGGCGGATATCAATGTAGAAGCGATCTTGTTTAACTGCTGTCAGCCAGAAGTGATTGACCAAGCGCTTGATGTAGCGCAAAGCGTGTTGCAAGACAAGAATGCCGCACACATCAAACTTGGTGCGTATGCCAACGCCTTTCCACCACAGCCAAAAGACGCTACAGCGAACGATGGTCTCGATGAAGTGCGTGATGACCTAACCCCGCCTGCCTATCTGGTCTGGGCCAAAAAATGGCAAACCCAAGGCGCATCACTGATTGGCGGTTGCTGCGGCATTGGCCCAGAGCATATCCAGGCATTGAGCCAGCATTTCACAAGCAATTTGACAACAGGTACCTCGACAAAATAGAGATCGCACGATGCAAAATGGACAAAAAATTGGGCTAACCATGCTCACTGCCATCGTGTTTAGCTCGATGGTCGGTGCGGGTATTTTTAGCCTACCGCAAAACATGGCCGAAGTGGCAGGTGTGAACGCCATCATTACGGCATGGATCATCACAGGGGTGGGTATTTTATTCCTCGCGGGCTGCTTTTTGCATTTATCACGCCTCAAGCCTGAACTGGATGGCGGTATTTATACCTATGCCAAAACAGGATTTGGCGATTTGGCAGGCTTCTTTTCGGCATGGGGTTACTGGCTGTGTGCGACCATTGGCGTGGTTGGCTACTTGGTCGTGGCGTTTGCTGCGCTGGGTAGCTTTATTGATACACCAACCAGTATTGTTTTTGGTGAAGGCAATACGCTATGGGCGCTGGTCGGTGAATCTATCATTTTATGGCTGGTACATTATTTGGTACTGCGCGGCGTTAAGCAAGCGGCATTTATCAACTTGCTGGCGACTTTGGCAAAAAGCTTACCGCTCATTGCTTTTATTGTGTTTGCCTATTATGCCTTTGATATGCAGACCTTTAATGCTGACCGCGCGGGAACGACGTTGGACGTACCCTTTATGGAACAGGTCAAAGGGACAATGCTGATCACTCTATGGGTATTTACGGGTATCGAAGGCGCGATTGTCTTATCGCAGCGTGCCAAGAAACGCGCTGATATCGGCCGCGCTACTTATATCGGTGTGTTGTGTGCGCTGGTGTTGTATGTTGCCATTACCCTGCTCTCTCTCGGGGTCATGAGCCGTGTGGATGTGGCGGCTCTCAGCAACCCATCGATGGCAGGTATCATGGCGCAAATGACAGGCAGTGTGGGTAAATGGGTCATCAGTATTGGGCTTATCGTCTCGGTATTGGCCTCTTATCTTAGCTGGATTCTTTATTCTGCTGAAGTGCCGTTTACCGCGGCGAAGTACAATGCGTTTCCACGCATCTTTACCAAGCAAAACGCCCAAGGCACGCCAACGGCTTCGCTCATGCTGACCAGCTTGACCGTGCAGTTATGCTTACTGATGATCTTTTTGACCGGTAAAGGCTACAACACTCTAGTCATCATCTCCACCTCGATGATTTTGATTCCTTACTTTTTGGTTGGGGCCTATTTGGTCAAAGTATCATTTGCACAGTCAGAGCGCTGGAGCATCAAAGCCATCGGTCTGGGCGCGAGTGTCTACGGTATTTGGCTAATCTATGCCGCTGGCGTGGATAACTTGCTGTTGTCCTTGCTACTGTATATACCTGGCTTAGCGATTTTTTATTACAGTCGCTATCAGGCACGGCAGCAGTTAACATAATTTAGCTAATCGATAGCTCGCTTATTCTGACAATATAAAAGGTCCAAAAAACGATGGTTTTTGGACCTTTTTTAGTAGCGATCAAGGCTTCAGAGTGTATGCAATCAAAGAAACAACCGCAAATATCGAGTATTAAGAAGGGAAAATCACCACCTCCTCCCTTTCATGCCACGGCTCAAACTTGGTCAATAACGCTTCAAAATTTTATAAAAAAATATATCTTATTGCCGAGACTCTAATTCAATCATCTCAGGGTAATCATTAGCGTACTGGTAACCATCTAATCTATTATAGACTTTGACCCTGACCAAATAGATAAAGCTGATTTATTATGCGAGTCAACGCCAATGTTTGCTCCAGACTATTATCTCTTTCGCAAAAAGAATTCGTCATCAACACCAACTGTCGACGCTGTCTGGAACTGATGTGTCACTGGCTTAGTACTGACTTGATTTAGTCAGATCTAAATAGCTAAGCATCAATAATCTAATCTCAAACTTATTAACGTTTTTCGCCTGTAAAGCTAACTACGATTTTAGTCGTGTCTTTCTATTTTAATAAGGTCGTGCTTCAACGTAATGATGCAGACCTTCCTGCTTTTTATCCTCGTCTTCTTTCTTCGTTTTGTCTTGTTACTAATTGCCCTAACTCAAAAATAAAACACAGCTACCTATCTCTTCTCAATTCAAAAACGCCCTATTTTTATGTGATTTAAATACTCAGTTTTTATGTCACATTACGTACAGCTTACACAGTTAATTTAACACAAACAATTATCGACTAAATCATTACTTAATTTTGTATTAGTATGCATTGGTACTCATTAAATGACTAAGGATACAAGTAATTACATTGTCTATAAGCCCATTCTTTCTATATAAATTTCACTTGTTGTACCTGCTCAAGGACCAGACATGACTGCTAACACACAAGAAGCATTGACTAGCGCAGCACTCAGTTTTCAATTAATGACGCGAGCTGAGCCTCCAGAGTTAGTTATTGCCACGATAAAGTCGTTATTAGCAGTAAAAGAAGCGCGCGATGAGATATTGATTATCGATAATAATAATAAAGAGGCGTCATTGTATGAGCCGCTGGCAGCATTTTGCCGAAGCTTAGACGCTAAATTGAATGTTCACTTTTATCACATTGATCATGTTGAAGGATTCAAAGCGGGTGCTTTAAACTTGGCACTTGGGTTGATGAGTCCAGACTGTAGTCACATTGTGGTGGTCGATAGTGATTATCAGGCATTACCACATGCTAGAGTCTCTATTATGCAGGCTATCGCCCAATATCCTGAGCATACTCTACTGCAGTTTCCGCAGTTTTATCGTAATGAAGGACAGATGGATGTCCATAGCGAGTTGAATCACTATTTTAATCACCATCTATATCGTTCTTTTAATCGCAATCGCGCTTTATCAACGGGTACTTACGCCGTCATTCGACGCTCGGATCTTTTAAGCATAGGAGGTTGGTCAGGCGCTTCTATCACTGAAGATGCTCAAATGGGCGTCCTTATGCATCGACAAGGTTTTCGCAGTCAGTTCGTGCCAGAAGTTATTGCCACAGGTTTACTGCCTAACACACTAGATGACCTAATATGTCAACGTCGACGTTGGATCTACGGCAATATGCAAGTGCTCACGGATTACCTGTCAGTCCCGTCCAACTCTACAAGTCAATATGTTCCACAGTCCAAAAGTATAAGTGAACGTCTAGCATATATACGCGCTCATCTGTCTCAATTGAGTGCTTGGGTAAATTTCACAGGGTTTTTTATCCTTTTGCATATCTGCTCATTGCTGATGACGGTTGATATGCTTTTGGTAAATAACGTTAACGTGTCGATGCTTACCCCTCTATATGTGGTTTATGCAGGTTATGCGTTCTTTATCCTTAGACGTTTGTGGGCATATTGCCGTGATCAATCGCCTCTCAATCAACAAGTCGATAACAGCTATCAGCCACGTTTTGGCACAAAGATACGAGCATGGTTGATGCATTTGAATTTTTGGGAGATTGGCGCATTGTCATGGCTGCCGGTGCTGTGGGGACGAGAGAAACCTTTTGTCTGTACGCCAAAACAAAACTATATCCAAAATCGTCATTCCTTATTTCTTAGGAATATAGCGGCGTTACCAAAACTGCTGTTGGTGCTAAATATTATTACAGTCCTAGTTGTAGCACCGTTTTCACCGCTCTACTCACCAGTACTATTTATCTGTGCAGCGGTAGTTTGTGTTCTCAAACTAAGCGCCGCCAAAGTAGCAATGGATAATTTCTCTAATGCTCGAGCAGACATACCAAGTATGAGTAAGGTTCTTAAGCAGACTTTAAAGGTAGCCCATGAAAAAAAGACGACTATTACGACATCTTATGCGACGTCTTTATTTAAAGATAAAAAAACCATCGATTCATAAAAATCAGCACTTATAGAACTAGTACTTATAAAGATAGTAATTCGCAAAAACTTGCGATTATATAAGCCAATTTTGAACCAAGGTCATTCTATTGTCTTTTATCGTTTCTATACTATGTTCCCTATACACCACTCTACTAACCATAACACTTATAGCCATGATGCTTATAACTATAAAGGTCTCAAAAACATGATTAGGTCTTCGAATTCACCGCTACGTATTGCCATTATTGCACATTCACTGTATCCCATTGCCCAGCCTTACGCAGGTGGTCTAGAAATGATTACCCAATTGATTTGTGATGAGCTAGTGGCGCAAGGTCATGAGGTATTGCTTTACGCTCATAAAGATAGCGAGACGAAAGCAACGTTGGTGCCATTATTGACGCGTCATGAGTTTAATAAGATGGTCTATGATAATGAGCACGAAACGGTCGCCATGGGCCGTGAAGAGATGTACCAATATCTCACGTATCAGATAGCCTTACGAGATATTATCGAACGTGATGAGCGCGGTGAGATTGATATCGTACATAATCATAGTTTGCATCATATTCCGATGATGACAGGCCAAGCGTTTGGCGAAAGGTTTTTTACTACTTTTCATACGCCTATTTTTCCACAGTTACGTTTGGCGCTTTTAACGCTGCGCGCTGGTACGACCACTCAATTTACAGCGATTAGTAAGCATCAACAGCAGTTGTTTGCTGAATTTGTCCCCTCACGAGTGGTATACAACGGCATCGACGTCGAATCCTTTATTGCCAATACTGAATCCCTTGGCAATAATGTTACTGGCGATGACGAGGTATATTTTTGGTATGGACGCATCTGCCCTGAAAAAGGTACCCATTTAGCCATGCAATACTGCATGGAAGCTGGGAAAAAACTTATCATTGCAGGACCTAAAAGCAACGAAGACTACTTCAATCAAAAAGTAGCTCCTTTGTTGTTTAAAGACAATAAGAGCGGCGATGACAAACTATTCAATTACGTAGGTCATGTCACCAAGGATGATATTAACAATTACTTGTGCCGAGCAACTGCCATGCTATTTACTAGCACTTGGGATGAGCCATACGGATTGACCTTAGCTGAGAGTTTGGCATGTGGCACACCAGTTATTGGTTTCGATGCTGGAGCCAGTGCCGAGATTATTACTCCAGAGACAGGAGTCATCGTACCTAAGAAAGATAAAGCCGCCTTTATCAACGGTTTTTCTACGATTAAAAACATATCACGTAAAGCCTGCCGTGACCGTGCTTTGCAGTTTTGTTCAGTATCGGCCATGGTAGACGGCTATCTGAAACTGTACCGAGCAGCGTTAAAAAATAGAACGATGTTGATAGAAGACAATTCAAATAGATACATAAGCAGTATCAACAGTTATGAGATGTCTGATTTAACAAAAGACTCCCTGCAATTTTTTAATCAAGCCATTCAAGCGCCAGTTGAAATTGATAATGATCTTGTTAGCTTTTCTGAGGGATCGTAATGATGCGTATCGGATATTATGCGCATCATCATGGCTCAGGACATTGCCGACAGGCAGACAAACTGGCTGCATTGTTACCTAATGACGCAAGAGCGCAATTAACAGTATTTACGAGCTTAGATATAAATGGCTATCGTTTTACCGCTATTGATGAACAACAAATCGTACGTTTAAATGCAGAAGATGAACGCTCAGACGACATATTAGCAGGTCGTGCAGGAGAATATTGGCAACCAGCCAGCCTACATTACTCGCCCATAGGCAATAGCGATATCCAAAAACGCAGTCACCAAATACTAGACACTATCTTTCAACGTAAGATTGATCTAATGATTATCGATGTCAGTGTTGAGGTGGCCATGCTCTGCCGTGCGGCAAGTATTCCTTACCTTTACGTTAGGCTTCCGGGCATTCGCGATGATGCGCCACATTCGGGTGCGTTTTCTGGTTCACTTGCCTTACTAGCACCTTATCCTAAGGCGTTAGAGTCTACCCATACATCTGAATGGGTCTGTGATAAAACGCTCTATCTTGACTTTATCTACACTCAAAAAACTGAGTTATGTACTTATGAGAGCTTTATAGATATCTTGGCAAAATTAAGCGCTGGTAGCGAAATTTCTGTTCCTAAATCTACAAGGCTATCATCTATTGAGGCTCAATTAACAGACAAGTCCAAAGCTACAACACCCATTATCACCGTCATTAAAGGCTACGGTGGACATAAAGCGATTGACGAAAAACTACCAGAGTTGCGCTCACTGCTACCCAATGCATTAATTGTCTCTCTCGGGCCTATAGACGATGACAAACGATGTTATGTCGATATCTCAGCTGAGGTAGATGACGTCACACCATTCATTTGTCATAGCGATTATCTGATGATGGCTTGTGGTCTAAACGCTGTCGCGCAAGTATATAATTACGATACGCCGCTCATAGTAGTGCCTGATGACAGACCTCATAATGAACAAGCCGTCATGGCTGAAGCGTTAGTCACTCAAAATAAAGCGCTAAATTGGCAGCAGTTTAAAACCTTGATGAGCGTCAATAACGGTCAACCTGAATCTATTGATCAAGCGATTAATACTCGAAGTAAACAACACCCCACTACATCGGTTGATAGCCTTAAAAAAAATGATGTTGAGGAAGATAGTAGTAAGGAAACCAACGCAGCTATGTCAACAGATGCTCAAGCGTTCATGCATAGCACCACTGATTATCCTACTACTAAGCGTTGGTTTGAAAACTGGTTACTTCCTCGACTCAACTTAACACCTGAATCAACAATTAAAGACTGTCTTATTAAAAATAACAGGCAACTTGATAGCGAGACAAAGATAAACGATGACCATTCAGCCAACGAGTAACGCTAGCACGACTTCTGATACTGTATCGATGACCGTCATTACGACTTGCTATGGTCGTAATCGTCATCTCTATAACCTACTCAGCAGTCTAGAAAATAGTAGTGTAAAGCCAGCCGAAGTCATTATCGTCAACGATGACGCCGATCCTAATCAGTTAGCTGAATTCTCATTAAACATCGTGAAGTTACCGACTACGGTCAAATCAACTGTGAATAACGGTGATGATATTAAAACTACAGAATTTGATATCGGACATAATCGCAATCTTGGAGCGATGCAGGCAACTCACGATATGCTAATTTTTTTGGATGTTGATTGTATCGTAGCACCTACGTTTATTGAGCAAATGTATCAGAAGCTTCTGCAATATCCTAGTGCGCTTTTGATGGGTCAACCGCGTTATCTAACGCGACCTATATCAGTAGAAGAGAGTATGCAATTAAAAATCAATCATCTGCCTTTTTCTCTTTTAGACGAGCTGTCTGTCTATAACCCTTATCGTTATAATTTTGATGAAGCTGACTCAAACCAAGCTGGAATAAAGCAAACAGCTATCAAACAAACTGATGATTATGGTGCATTTTGGAGCCTGTGCTTCGCTATCAAGCGACAGACTTTTGATAAGATTGGCGGTTTTGACACCCAATATACAGGGTATGGCGCAGAGGATACCGATTTTGCTTTTACAGCTCGTCGATTAGGTATTGATTTTTACCTTACTGCTGATATCGCTTATCATCAGCAGCATAGTGTCTACCGACCACCACTCAATCATCTGGACAGTATCATTGTCAATGCCAATCGCTTCTATCAAAAATGGCATTGTTGGCCCATGGCAGGGTGGTTGTCACAGTTCTCCGATATGGATCTGATTGATTGGACCGAAGAACAGTCATCACTGATAGCCATACGACGAGAGCCTAACGATAACGAGATAAAGCGCGCTCATTGTCCCGATGCTCCTTATGTTTAATTACTTCTAGCAATTTCTAGCGAACGATAACTTAGTTAATCAATATTCTAGTACCGATGAATAGTCACTCCTGTAGGTGGTCGACTCATTTCCTGACGCTCAAAATCCCAATTATGACCATGCCAAAAATGAGCATTTTTATCATTGTCATTGAAACCAATCATTACTATCTCTAACGGTAGTTTCGTGTTTTGAATATAGTGTAAGTATGCTCGAGCTGCAAGCATCAGCCGATATAATAGAAAACCTGATGAAGGTGCTGACGAATGAATGTCGGTAAAGTATGGATAGTCAGCAACGACTTTATGATGCTCTGATAGCACACTGTGGTAGGTAGGGCTTGATAATAGTTTTTGCATGTTAGAAGGAATATCTAAGATGCGCTGAGTAGTGATAGGATCATCATTAGGGCTTGGATCATCAGCGAATGTTGGAAACTGATAAGGCTGGTTGCTCGTCAATATCCCTAGCGGGGCGGTCTCGGCCATTTGCTCCACCACTGATATATGATTGCTTCTAGGCGGTAGGCCAAAATGCAGCTTACTGTCTCCAATCTGCCGAAAAAACAGCAACTTAGGTAACAAACTAGCTAACTGATGGCTGGCAAAAAAATCGGCGTGAATAAAGTGATTAAATAATACCAAGATATCATCGGGCTGTAATAGCATCTCAAGCTGAGCCGTGGTCACAGCAGGATTATTTGCAATCAGAACGACTCGTTTAGCTTGCTCTAGTGCAGTCTGTATAACGACTGGTAGCGTTAAGAAAGCAGATTGCGCTGTGCTTACGTCATTAGATATATACCCGCTATTCTCTGATAGCGAGATACTCTGTTCAAGTATTGGTTTTTCTGTATTGGACTCTGTATTAGACATAGCAACCTTAGTTAATGTAACCTTTTGATTGCTACTTTAGCATTATTAGCGATTTTTATAGACAAAGCTTTACCTCTATTGTGCACGGATAAAGCCTTATCTTAATAAAAGTCTGTTACTTCTTACTTATTCAACTCAGAAATCATATTTTACCATTATTGCAATTTGCTGACCTATTAGAATGCGATAGTCGCAGCATTTCATAGTAGATAAGTACTATTCGCTGACACTTCTTCTAAACCTTATAGAAAACCTTTCTATATCACTGATAATCTGCTCAAATCGTCATTAGATGATGATTCGTATATTCAGTAGATGATATATCATCAGCTAGCTATCTCAGCTCATTGCCGTAACAACACCTTCTATTTATTTCACAATTAACCAGTAAGGAAATATGGGTTAGTCTTCAGTAATTAACGTCTCCAGAGTGTTACCAGCCTGCCGACCCTCAGCAAAAAGCTCCTAAGATTGTATTAATGGTTCAGTATCTGCTAGAAAAAGTCACCTTTCTTTAATTTTCATAAAAGTACGTAACGCTATAACTCGCTATTATCTACTTATTCAATAGAGTGACGTTAGCCAAAGCCAAAAAAGTAATCGTTGTTAAAGACAAACATCCAGCACAAAAAGTGGTCGTTGTGAAATCAAGATAGACCAAGCAAGACCGATACCGTATACAGCTTATATAGAACCCGCTATATTAAGCAGGAAACACCACTACCTCACCGCCTTCCTGCCATGGCTGAAACTTAGTCATGGCTTGTACGAATAACGGATGTTCCAACCAATATTGTAGCCACTGCTGCAATTTAGGATAAGGCAAACCATAAAAAACCTCACGATCGACATGCGCAAACTGACGAACAAAAGGCATGATACCGATATCAGCGATAGTCATGCGATTGCCTAGTAGATACGTATTCTCAGTCAATAACGCTTCTAAATCCTGCAAAAAAACTTCACCCTGTTGCCGATATTCTATTTGAGTCATCTCAGGGTGACGATCGGCATATTTGTAGCGATCGAGCCACTGCTTAAACTCATTGTCGTTTTGTGCTATCAGTGCATTAGCCTCAGATAAAACCTTTTCATCTAGCAGTCCTTGAGGATCGTTTTGCTCAAGCGCCCACATCATTATCTCAACACTTTCTTCAATGACGGGACCATCCACCAACTGTAAAACTGGCACCGTCCCTTTTGGGCTAATCGCTAGCATTTGTTCTGGTTTATTCTTCAGCGTAACCTCCCGCAGCGCTACAGACTGCTCGGCAAATAAAAGACCGAGACGGGCGCGCATGGCATAGGGACAGCGACGAAAAGAATACAAGCGATGAAGCGGTGAAGTCATAATTATTTTCCACAATTGAATAGGAATTAAATGGTAGGTCAACAAAAGCCAGTGGGCTCAAACCCCTTAGTAACGATGTTCATAAAGGAATTTTCGGATACTCTATCGATTTATAATTGGCCATAGCTTCTACCAACAACTGCGGCAGATAGGCACCTTTGAGATGTGCGTGCGGATAATGCTGCTCAAGCCACGATTGATAGTTATAGACAGTTAGCGTACCACAATATAGCAAATATAAAACCTGCACGCCGATGCTACGTGACAATCCCATCACGCAATGGAAATTGATAAGCGTGATTAGGCTATCCTCTACTTTATCTTTATTATTGGTGACGAACGCCTGTGTCTCAGCTGATCGTATCAAAGCGTCAATTCGCTCAAATAAGTCAATGTAATCCTTGAACAGTACGTCGTTTAATGGCTGCAAATCCAATAAAGGCAAATACAAATAATGAACAGGCGCAGACGCGGTGTCTTTAATGGTCATTTCAAGTTTATCAACATGGCTCGATATTTCAGCAGCCAAATCAACAACGATAATCTGATAGCAAACTAAAGGCTTACTTTTTTCTGGCGAGCGTAACCAATTCGTTAAATGGGTATTGATACCTGTCTGCATCAATCGAGGTGAGGCCACAACGGTGACACCGTCACTAATAGCATATGGTGTGAGTGGATACTTCTGACCTTTCGAAAAAACTTCAAAATACCACTGTCCCAAAAGTGACATAGCGTTGTAAATAATAATGATGGGAGCAAACTTCATCCAAGTATATACGGTAAGTCGTCCGCTACTGGACTTTTGAAACCAGCGTGTATCTTGCATTGGTCCGGCCTGCTGATAGGCACAAGCTAACATCACAAAACTGATCAACCAGTATAGAGCGATGATAATAGCGAATGTTTCTATCATTTCAGCCGCTATCATACTCATATTAGCAAGATAAAATCCTGCTATCGCTATCAACAAAAACCCTATCACACCCAGTGTCAGATGCTTGATTACCAATGCATTTCGGATTCGACTTGAGAGTGCAAGCACCAACACTGCCAACACTACCCCGCCGAACATATCTAACAAATGATGCTGATACGTCAACACCGTTGAAAGAGCAATCGATGTACATATACCCACCAGTAATAATCGATCAAGCATTGAAACCCATCGTTTTTTGGACTCTGTAACATCCCACAACGACACGCCAAGCAAGATGGCATAACTGACATGCAACGAGGGTAGCTGATTAAATGGCTTGTCCACCAACTGCAAAAACTGGTAGCCGAATTGCGTCCAATCAACAGGTATCAGCCGATGGAATGAAAAACGAGCGGGATAGAGATAGAAAATCAAACAGGCAAAAATGGTCGCCAAAATTAGGCGATAGGTCAACAAAGATAACTGTATAGACGTACGTACTAAAAAAAAGCTCACCACAAATAAAACCAACGACCAGCTGTAAGGAACAATTATAGCGGGAATGAAAGGAATGGTGCTATCGAACGGCGTGGCTAGGTTATGAACTTTCGATGGATAAAGTTTATACAGGGAGACACTATAAACAGTCGTCAAGTTGTAGAGTAGATAAAATATCGCTAACGCAAGACCTAGATGTCTGAAACGTGTTGATGGATTTAGTAGCACCTAGTACCTCGTTTAACTATTGGATAAATATCACTTTATACGTCTAACCTCTCTCAAATTACCGACTCATCTTATACCACAAATTAATAGAGGCGATTGGCTTTAGGACTAATCATGTCCGTGATTACTGCATATTAATTTTAGAGGTTAAATACTGGGCTAAATGCCTTTTTCTAACTATACCAATTGTTAGGGATAATACTATCTTAAGGTTCAGTTAAGGTTGCTCCTTTATGATGCTTTCATGATGTTACTCGTGCTAAAAGCTTTTAACCATTTGGAGACAGCTGATGTCATTATCTATTGATAGCACTCATACCTTACAAAATGTCCTAAATACGACCTTTTATATTGAAGCGGTTAAGCCAATGTCAATATTGGAAGTGCAAGGCATACCCTCATCCCTTTATATTCGTGCCAGCACGCAAATGCCAATAGCGACATCGCCTACTTCATATGCTCAAAATCAAGATGCCCAAGCATTTATCAAACGCATATACGAGTACATCCATCACGCACGATTGAGCTACTTTATGCCTATTTTGTTTTCAGGTTTTACCGATATGCCATCCTATGGCGATTGGTTATCTACTGATGATAATGCGTTACCTGCATTTAAAGGGACGAGCGTTGCTATCGGTCTAAAGCCTATCTGTGAAGATAAAATATTTTTAGAGCAGTATCTGAACACGCCAATACAAAACGAAATCAGCAGAGTAGCAGGCGAGCTTGTCAGTCGTCAGCGTATTTTTGAGATTGGCAACTTGGCTTCAGGCTGTGCTGGTAGCGCACGGCTTATGATAGCATTTTTGGTATTTTATTTATCCACCCCTACTCTGAATCCTACGACTCATGAATACCAAACCAAAGCAGACTGGGTCGTGTGTACTGGCACCGATGCTGTGCGGCACATATTGGCACATATGGGCATTCGCAGCCATGTCATTGCCAAGGCAACTGCAGAAGCGCTAGAAGACCCTGAGCAAGTATCATCATGGGGCCATTACTATCAGCACAATCCCTTGGTGGTCGCCATCAATGTGGCAGATGCTAAGCGGGTATGCGCCACGCATTATCGCTATACCGAAACGTTAGAGATGAATGCTACCACGCGTTTGACACTAAATAAGATAGCCGTTTAATACGTATGCATTAGCCTACCAATAACACTGCACCACCACAAGACAGTGAGAATAACATGACACCCATTTATACCGCGATATGTGAGCATGCCCGCCAAACTCCCAAGCAGGTAGCGATACAAACGATAGATAACCATAACACGATCAGTCTGACTTATGGCCAGCTGCAACGTACATTGTCAGCGCTTCATCAAACATTAGAAACATGGCAAGGCAAGCGTGTCGCCTTATATGCGCATAATGATATAGATTGGATCATACTCGATTTGGCATTGAGCACCGTTGGCGCGGTCGTTGTGCCAATCCCTTTATTCTTTAGTGCCGCGCAAATTGCGCACTTACTACAAGATGCGCAGATAGAGATGGTATATGTTGGTGCGGGTTTGACACTGCCGGTCGTAGACGATACGGCTAACTGGATAATTGCTGATACACCAGAGACAATAGCGATCACATCTGAGCAGGCGACTCATATCACAGGCAGTTTTTATCAACTTGCTGACACTGTCATTGACCATACCCTTACCGCTCAAAATTCCTCTACTGCCAGTGACTTTTGTAAAGTGACTTACACCTCAGGCAGTACGGGCATGCCCAAAGGCGTGTGTTTGGGTCAAGAGACATTGATGCGTATTGTCGAGTCGTTATCGGGTGCGCTTACTGATACCTTGACAGATGACGCTACTCACGCGCCAAAAGTGAGCGATGCCACAACCAACTTTGGTCATTTGAGCGTTTTGCCTTTTGCCACTTTATTAGAAAACGTGGCAGGTGTCTACGTGAGCCTATATATGGGGCGCACCTTAGTGACAGGGCACATTGATCAATTTGGTTTGTTATCCAATCAAGCTTTTGATGCCGAGCGCCTGATGACAACGGTGCAAATATACCATATCGCCAGCGTTATTTTATTACCGCAAATGCTAAAAGCCATTTGTGAGCACATGGCAGCCAATACAACAACCAAATCCAACACCAATGTTGCTGTGCCATCGTTAAAGTTTATGGCAGTCGGTGGCGGCAAAGTCTCGCCTCAATTACTAAAGGACGCCAGTGCCCTAAGCTTGCCTGTCTATGAAGGCTATGGTTTGTCTGAATGTGGCTCAGTGGTCAGCCTAAATACGCCAAAAGCCAATCGTACAGGCAGTGTCGGTAAACCGATGCCTCATGCATCAGTCAGCATCGCAGACAGTGGCGAGGTGATGGTAAAAGGCAATGCGATGCAAGGCTACTTAAACCATGAAGATAGCAAGGATGATGATGGCATCATTGCCACAGGGGATATCGGTCATTTAGATGACGATGGCTATTTATACATCACGGGTCGACGCAAAAACGTGCTCATCAGTAGTTTTGGACGCAATATCTCGCCTGAATGGGTAGAAGCGCAGCTCTCAACGCAGCCCATTATCTATCAGGTCGCGGTACTCGGAGATGGTGAGCCTCATTTGTCTGCCGTGATAGTTGCCAACCCCAACATGACCGCAACGAGCAGTGACCCACAATCTGCGATTGCGCAGGCGATAAATGTCGTCAACCAAACCTTGCCTGACTATGCTCGTATCAAACAGTGGCACCTCGCCGAGCAGCCTTTTAGCATGGAAAATGGATTACTAACCAATAACGGCAAACTGCGACGAGCACACATTTTTACCGCTTATCAATCGGCACTCGGCTTATAGCTGACACTTTTGCCAGCAGTGCAACGGACGCTGTTATTAAGCTATTAATAAAATGTAGATAGAGCAAAGCCAGATAGACCAAAGGTAGCCGTTAGCCCGTATGAATTTTTACCACTTATCGTTATAGGACTATATTATGCAAACCACTCTGATGCCTAATGATTTGATAGAAAACGACTTGATAAAAGATAACAGTGTCGAGTATGACATTACTGAAGCACTAACCTCTCAAGCGTCTACTAACGTATCCCTGCCTAAAACCGCTGATATTTTAACGGACTTAAAAATCCATGGTTGGACGTTACTTCGAGGTTATCACTACGATGTAGAGACATTTAGCCAATTAATGACTCAGCTGTGTCAGACGTTGACATACGACCCTGCCCGCCAAAATATTACTTCTGAAGCGCAAAAAGTGGATGCAGGCACGCATGCTATTGGACTACATATCGAAAATGGCAATACGCCGATGCCGCCTGACATCATTGCTTTTTTTAGTGAATTGAGCGCCAAAAAAGGCTCACAAACAACGATATGTGATGGACATGCGGTGTATCAAGCGCTATCACCTGAGCTAAAGGCTACCTTTAGTCAGCCGATGCGGATCAGTCGCCATTTGCCTCAGGCAATATGGCAAAATTACGTGGCGACGGCGACCGGCAGAGCAGACGCCGATCAAATAAGCTTGAATGATTTAGAGACCTTTATCACGGCGACGACGAGCAAGACGTTAACGCATCATGTAGAGCCTCAGACAGATGGCGGCGTTCGGTACGTATTACAGATACCTGCCATCCGAGAGGACAACTTGAGCGGTCAACTGGCCTTTGCAAATACCTTACTTGGGCCCTCATTTAATTATGAAAAACCTGAGTTCACCCTAGCCAATGGTCAACCCGTCGATGATACGCTCCTAGATGAGCTGACTCAGATTTGTGAAAAATACACTCAAGACATTGCGTGGCAAAATGGCGATGTAGTGATACTAGATAACAAACGCATCATGCATGGTCGTCGTCAGATTGACGTACCTTTGACAGAGCGTAAGCTGTATATTGCCATGGGGCTTGGCATCAGACATGGCATGAATCACTCAAACGATTAGCAACAGCGCATATCACTAAAATCCGCCTTTCAATAATCCGTGCTTTAATAATAACTGTTTAATAAGGATGCGATATCATGACACCACCTAATGGTCAATCAGACCTAACACAGCCTACCCTGCAATACACCATGCTAATCGGTGCCACGGGTGGTATCGGGCAGGAGATCGCAAGGCAATTATGTGCCAATAATCGACCGGTAATCTTAGTCGGGCGTAACAACCAGACGTTGACACATTTGGTGGATGAGTTGACTAAAGACTATCCTGATGTCCCGCTTCTGTCTCATACGTGTGATTTAAGCTCGCAGACATCGCAAACGCTACTGGTAGAGGGACTAGGTGAGATGACACAAGGTCATGGAAACGTCATTGATACGGTCATACTCAACGCTGGTATCAATGACTTTGCTCTGCTCACAGAGCAAAATGATGACGCGATCGAACAGATGATGTTGGTCAATGTGGCGTATCCACTACAGCTCATAAAAAGACTGCTACCTATCTTGATCACGCAGCATAGCCCGAGCCAAATCATCAGTATTGGCTCAACCTTTGGTAGTATTGGCTATCCAGGTTTTAGTGCTTATAGCGCGAGCAAGTTTGCCTTACGCGGCGCAAGTGAAGCGTTAGGCCGAGAGTATGCCGACACCTCAGTGAAGTTTCGCTATTTTGCGCCCAGAGCCACCAAAACAACCATGAATAATAATGCCGTAGTCGCCATGAATGAGGCACTAAAGGTAAAAATGGACTCGCCTGAGACGGTCGCAAAGGCACTGATTCACTTTATATCCACCGATCAAGCGCAGCAGCATTTAGGGTTTCCCGAGCGTTTCTTTGCGTGGCTCAATCGTTTGTTTCCCAACATCGTTGGCAACGCCATTGTCAAAGACCTACCCACCATTAAACAACATGCTAGAAAATCACAGTAGTCCGTTAGATAGTCACGGAGTAAGTTTGCATTTAAATTGCCACACCAAATAAGCGACCAATCAACGAGGTTGCTGCCATAGCGAGCACGCCCCAAACCACCACTCTCGTAGTCGCAGGAATCACAGGCGCACCGCCCAGCCTAGCCGAGACAATACCAAGTAGCATCAAGCCTACTATTGTCAAAGCCGCGAGCGACCAGACCAGTGTGGCTGCTGGTAATAGCACTATCCCAATAATCGGTAGTATCGCCCCTGCCACAAAGGATAATCCCGAAGCCACTGAGGCATGGATGGGCTTCGCTTCACTAAGATCTGTGAGGCCAATCTCATCACGGGCATGGGCTTCTAACGCATTGTGCTCAGTCAAGCTCACGGCCACTTGATGTGCCAAATCATGCTCAAGTCCCCGCGCCTCATAAATTTTGGTAAGCTCTAGCAACTCACGCTCAGCATTATGCCTCAGCTCATGTCGCTCTTTATCGAGATCCGCCTTTTCGGTATCCGCCTGTGATGAGACCGAGATATACTCGCCAGCCGCCATTGACAATGCACCTGCGGTCAACGCAGCCATACCTGTCAGCAGCAATGTCTGACTGCTTGTACTGGCAGCGGCTACCCCAACCAATAGACTGGCGGTCGAAATCAACCCATCGTTCGCCCCCAGTACAGCAGCTCTTAGCCAATGATTGCGATTGCTCAAATGTGCTTCGTCATGAATAGAATAGTGATGCATAAAATCCTCAAAAGGTAGAGACGCGAATGGGTATGTCCTAGTGTAGCTGATAATGTCACTGCAGTTTGTACCGCTTAACGTTATATCGCCCAATATTGATTCATTCGGATGGTTACTCGAATGGACACTATGACATATACTTTGATAGCTACTGAAACAGTCATTTTTTAGATGCTCATTTGTTAAATAGTCACTTGTTAAATAGTCACTTGTTAAATAGTCACTTAACTTGTCTTAACACCACCAATCTATAGCTAATCAATAAAAAAACCAATGTCTGACTACCTGCATAAAACAACATCAACGGCAGTGCTCGACTGTCTGACCCCACCATAAACACATGGATACTAATGAGCATATAAGCCATAAAGGTCAAAAAATGTAGCCATCGCCATGCTGATTGACCAATATATTGCTTAATATAAAAGCTGAATGCGCAGATAAATAACAGCCAAAACCCCAGTTGTCCCAACGCCACACCCACTCGATCAGTCTGAAAACCGAAAGGGGCTAAGATCTGCCATATTTGCAGATTTAGATAGTTATCCGCCAATAAAATACCCGCATGAAAGGCGGCAAAGCCTACCGCAATCAGGCTTAAATACTGATGCAGAGCAAATACCCTAGCTGCATTAACATACTTTCCTAAGCGTGTACTCAGCAATAAACCAAAAACCACTGCCAGCCAAAATAAAGCATAAGCAATCACACCACCTGCCCGTGATAAATACCAAAAATGCTTATCTGTGGCGGTCAGCAATTGTGACACCGTCTCTCCCCACATCAATAGCGCGTAGCTACCGACACCAATGGCTATCATAAAACTCAATCCAATCCACATAATCTGAACAAGCAGCGGCGTATTAGAAGTAGTCTGACTGTGAGTAAGATTGTCTGTATGCATGACGATACTCCTGTGAATGCATTTACTTAATATGTTGGGACCTAACTTATCGAGTGAGGGTTGTTAGATGACAGCCAAGCTTGGCTTGATCAAGTTTGGCTCGATAGCAGTGGACAATAACACTTGGTTATTCGTATCAATTAAGAGCGCCGCAATGTGATGCTTGTTCAGCCATACCATTGCTTCTGTAACGCCGAGCAGCACGCAATATTTTGCATATACCTCCGCTGTTACAGTATCTGCAGCCACGACGGTTGCCGTCAGGACATCACTGATTACTGGACGAGAATAATGAGGGTGAATTAAATGATGTTGCCAGCGTCCTTCATGCCACCAGCGCCGATAATCTTGCCCAGAAGTGGCGACAGCACCAGATTTTAAACTAAGTATCGCGACATCTTGGTCATCTTGCATGTGCTCGCCATCAACACCATAAGGTTTAGCAATCGCCACGCCCCAAATCATTGGGTTGTCTATTGCATTATCTAGGGCTTGGTTTATTGGGACACCGACTGCCATATCACCGCCCATATCTACCAAACAAGACAGTTGCCAGTCATGACTTCGGCTAATGTACTCGGCCAATTGCATGGCACACCAGCCTTTAACATAACCATTCAAATCAAGTGCCATGCCAGCGGGCAGGTAAACCTGATACTGACCATCTGCCAATCGGCGACGCTGAATATCATTTACTTGCTGATTAGGATTGTTGGTACTGGGCGTATCTTGTAAGCAAGGGGTCGCATTGACAGCAGCACTTGAGGTCATAACGGGTATGGATGGAGTAGCCATCTTTGGCAAAGTTTCAAATGACTGCCTATAGCCAGCAGCCCAAAGCGGTTTGAGTAAGGTCGGTGTTATTAAGCCTTGGGTTTCTGCAACAAAATATATGGCGCGACCTAAGACCTCAAATAATTCTGCACTAACCTCTGTCCATTGGTCGATATGATTGTTGAGTCTCATGAGCTCACTGGTCTCATCGAAACGACTAAATATATGTTCCCAGCGTGCTAAATGCTGCTGAGCCTCTATTGTTAGCAACTCAATTTTCTGGTCTATTACTGCTTGCGAGTACGGCGTGCCCCACTTAGCAATGTTTAACGTTATTTGAATGTGGCAACCTATTGCTGTCAGTTTTAGAGTCGCCAATTTTTTCGTATTCTTATTCATCAGCAGACTCCATTTTTTGCAATAGGATATAAGCTCAACTGTGGCTCATTTCTATTCATCGACTTGCTTACTTATCGAGAAGAACGAGTACGGGCGACGACTGTGATTGCCTCTACAGGCGCAGCTTCATTGACCTTTCTCAGTTGAGTAATGTCAACAATGGGTATTGAGGCAACCACCAACTCATCATTCGCAGGAACAGCCGTATTCAAAGTGGTGGTGCTCACAGATGGACTGTCTGTCTCTTCATTAAGCAAAAATAACCATCCGCCCATCGTGCCAGCAATCGAGGCAATCATGATACTGCTTTTCAAAAAAACAAACGGATCCGCTTTTTTACTCGTCTTATTGGCAGGTTTCTTTTGCGTTGATTGTGTGGTTGATTGTGTCTTAGTCATCATAATCACCTTCCTCTTCATGGTGCTTGTAGCTCGTTGCGATTAGATGACCATTCTTTTTGTAATCCTCGTCACGGTATTTTCCAGCTTTTTCACCTTCGTCCCTATCGTCATCATGATGCTCATCTTGGTCGTCATCGTCGTAGTCTTTATAGACAGTCTCCACACGATAGTTATTGGTCGCTACCGGATTTAGAACCGTGCCTAAGTTGGCATCAATATAAGTGGCGCTATTATCCAATAGCACTTCATAAGCGACTGTGCCGTTATAGTTGATCAGCTCTGGATTGGCTTGCAATATCGCATTGGGCGCGTCTTGTTTTGCTAGTGCTGTCGCTTGCGCAGGAGTCAGTGCAGCAAGAGGTAATTGCTGCATTGATGAGGATAAGTCGTTAGGTGCGATGTCCGTATTTTGAGCGATAAGATCAGGTGATAATGAGGTGACAGCCGATTCGGGAGACTGCACCGCTAAGGCAATAACACCACCAAAGAATACTAAGGAAGTCGCACCGACAGTTAATAATACTGGTCTTAAAAGAGGTAGGCTCATAGGTTGTACTCCGTATACCGTTATTAGGGAATACTAGGAGCATACGCGATGAATATTAACTCAAGCTTAAGACAGTATGTTTTATTTTTTTATAACGGTTTTGGGAGTGCGTTTTTACTTTTAACTGTTACCACAAAGCCTGTTTCTGGTTGAGGGCGGTTGGCAAATGATAAGGTAAGATTATGTAGATCAGCGATTCGATTGGCGATTGACAGCCCTAACCCGCTACCTACTTGCGTTTGACCGGCTGGACGATAGAAGCGTTCGCTCAGGCGCGCTAGCTGCTCTGGGTCTGCGCCCAAGCCATTGTCCACCACTTTGATACTATCAGTATCCAATTGCAGTTCGATCTGGCAGCCCTCTGGGCAATAGCGAATGGCATTGTCTAAAAGGTTGCGGAGAAGAAGCTTAAACAAGACTGGATTGATAAGAATGGGTAAAATATCGGCAGGATTATCGCAGTGTACGGTACGTTTTAATTGAATGTGCTTTTCACGCGCCAAGCGATTGACATCGCTGAGCACCATATCCGTCAGTGTCAGCCAGTCTGGACGTTCTAATTGCTCAGGAGGCAGTTGCTGTTGCGGCTCTATTTTAGCTAAAACCAATAATTGATCGACCAAATGGGTCGCACGCTCAATGCCATCGCTGATTTTTTGGGTGTGATAAAACAATTGGCTGTCGTTGTCTATATCAGACAGTTGTAATAGCTGCTGCTGCAAAAGATCGGCTTGTAGTTTGAGCGCAGCCAGCGGACTACGCAGCTCATGCGAAGCATCGGCGGTAAAGCGCTGCTCCCGTGCCAACGTATCTGCCACTTTGACAAACAATACGTTTAACGCGGTCACCAAAGGCTGAACCTCTTGTGGGACGTCTGCTGTGATCGGACGATCGTCTTGTGGCTTGCGCTGTTCTACCTCAGAGCTAATTTGACTTAATGGCATCAGTCCGTGTCTTATCAATCCGATAGTCAAAATCATTAAGGAAAGCAGCCCAATTAACATCGGCAGTACTTGTACAGACATCGCTTCCACAATCATTTCTCGGCGAGAATCAAGATTTTGACCAATGGCAATCACACGCCCTTCATGCATATCATCGCTATGATAGTCGTCGTGCGCATAAAATAACCGCCAACGTTTGCTAAAGGGGTTAAGACGCTGATAAGCAGAGTTGTCCTCTTCTACAAAACCACGCTGATCTGGTAGGAAAGAAAACGACTGTCCGTTTTCATCAGCCATTAATAGCCGCCCCTCTTTATCCCAAATCGCAAAGCCCATATAGTCATCTTCCGCATCACCAAGATCACCTGACAGCTCCTTGCTTTTTAAATTGTATATTTTGGCAGCATGTTCGCTCTTCTGATTATGATGATTGTCGTCATCGTCTTCTTGATCACTATTCTCTGAATCTACAGTTTTTGGACTCCCGTCTTTTGAATCCACCTCTTTTGGATCACTGTCATCAGCAGAGATGCCCATCAAGTAACGAACCACTTGCGTGATTTGTGTGTCATTCATCTCATTGATTTCGTGCCACAACCGCCAAGCAATAAAGCTCGACGTGACAAGCCATAATAAAGGCAAGCCGATAAGTAAGGAGATAAACAGTCGCTGCTGGATACTTTTCATAAGCTCACGTGTTGCTCATATATGGTTATGTGCTGGATTGAGATAGTAGCCGATGCCGCGTTTGGTTAAAATAAAGTCATTGCCCAACTTTTTGCGTAAATGATGGATATGTACTTCAATGGCATTGCTCTCAATATCCTGTTGCCAGCCATAGAGTTTGTCCTCCAAGCTTGCGCGGCTGTGAATCTGTTTGGGATGGGTCAGCATTTGCTCGAGTATCGCCACTTCTTTGATGGTAAGCTCAACGACTTGCCCTTGATAAGTAACTTGGTGATTGTGCGGCCAATAAGCGACGTCGCCATAACGAATCTCAGGCTGGCTACGTCCCTGACTGCGCCGTATCAATGCTTGCAGACGGGCAACCACTTCGTCTAGTGCAAATGGCTTGACCAGATAATCATCGGCGCCCGCATTGAGTCCAGCCACACGGTTGGCAATCGCATCACGGGCGGTAATGATCAATACCGGCGTGTCTAGGTGTTGGGCTCGCCAGTTTTGTAGCACCGTCATTCCATCACCTCTTGGCAAGGTGAGATCAAGGAGCACCGCATCAAACATATCCTCTTGCAGTGCCATCTCACCTTGCTTGGCATCACTAAACCAATCGACCATCATGCCATGGCTTTTTAGGCCAACAACGAGGCCTTCAGCGATATTGTTATCGTCTTCTATTAATAGTATGCGTGCCATGACTGTCCTATTACATTATGTATTCTACTATCTTATTTTTATTGTGGGCGACGCGTCGTCACCGTTTTATTACCCGTTATCATCGACTTGATCAGATTTTGCCGCTCCCAATAGCTCATGGCAATCGCAGAGATAATATGCAGCGGCACTAGCAAGTATAAACTATTGGCCAGTATTCCATGGATTTCTTCAAGGATATCTTTACTACCAAAAATTTTGGCTTCCATCAGATAACCACTAATGCCCAATCCTATAATCACGCCCCATAACGCAAACATCATGATAGCAGCCAGTGGATTATGACCCAAATGCTGCTCATCTGTACGGCGAATACTCAAATCAGATAAGTGATGTTTAATACGAGACGGCGTGGGGAAAAAGTCACTGAAACGTGCATAACGTGTACCCACAAATCCCCAAAGTAGACGGATAACCACTAACCCTACCACGGTATAACCGACATATTGATGCAGCTCACTGCCTTCTTCGGTAAACAACAAGTTGGCAGTGATACCAGCCGCCACTGTCCAGTGAGTCACTCTGACCAAAATATCCCAAACTCGTACTTGTCGAGTTTTAGGAGTATTTGATAATGATATCTCAGGCTCGTGCATCGGATTGATTGTGCTGTTCTGGGTCATGACCGTCACTCCTTTAATAGTTTGTTGTTTTTGACGACATGATTGCTAAATATCGAATCTAGGCGAGATACCGCTAGTAGACTCGGCATCACATCGTCTGCTCTACCGCTATTACAACAAACAAACCTTAAGAGGAGCTTAGGAAACTAAGAAATCGAACTTTAAAGTAGTGAATAATCTATCTGACATTCATAGATGGTTAAAATGGCATTTAGAAAGAAAAATTGAGCAAGCAAGACTGCTTTTGGCCATATAAATAACACATTTAAAAGTTTAACCTGAAAATATATTTAGCATTAACTCCGTAATAATATTGATAATGAAAATGATTATCAATACAATAGGCATTTAATTTGTGCGCTAAAATATTTATGCAACTGTCTCGCTTATATTTAACCTTTTTAAAGTCATTGAGTTCATCTTGTCTGTCTGCATCCGTCTTGCTACTAGAAATTAGGAACACGCTTTAGTGATACCTATGCCCTTTTATGCTATCAAACATCCATACTATTATTGAGTCACTATGTCCTCTCGTGCGAGCGTTTCTCTACACCATATGATTTGGGCACAGTATCGTTTGCCCTTTCTAAAAGTCATCTTACTCAACTTAGTCAATGCTGCCGTCAGTGTGGGTATCATTGCTTATATCAACCAAACCTTTATCAGTCAGCCCGTGTTCAATACCTTATCGTGGTCGAGCTTAGGGCAGTTTGCTCTGCTCGTGCTGCTGTTGCTCGTGACTACCTTTGTATCGCAATATGCACTCACCCGTTTGGGGCACAAGTTTGTCTATGAGCTCAGAACCAAGCTGGTCAAACAAATCATCGATACCACCGTCCCGCAAATAGACCATTTGGGTAGTGCTCGGTTACTTGCCAGTCTATCTTCAGACATTCAGTCTATTACCGTCGCCTTTGTTCGGATGCCGGAGTTGGTACAAGGCGTTATCTTGTCTGTTGGTGTAGGGTTATATCTGGGCTGGCTGTCGCTACCATTACTACTGATTGTCATGTTTTGGATTGCGATGACGATTTGGATCAGCACTATTTTGGTCAAGCATGTGTATCACCATCTAAGAGCTATCAGAGACATCAACGATGCACTGTATCAAGACTATCAATCGATCATAGATGGTCGCAAAGAGCTGGCGTTAAACCATCACCGCGCCGAACAGATATACACGCATGATTTTTTGGATCATGCAAAATCATACAAAGAGCGCGTCATCAAATCAGACACGTATCATTTATCAGCCGTGAACTGGTCTAACATTATGATGTTCGCCGCGATTGGGGTGATATTTGCCGTGTCAAATTATCTCGGCATCTCGATGGGCATCGCCACCACTTTTTCTTTAACGATTCTATTTATGCAGTCACCGCTGCTCCATGCCGTCGGTGCTTATCCAACACTACAAACGGCTCAAGTCGCCTTAGACAAAATACAGTCGCTAGCACTGGCTGAGTACCAACCTTTATTTAGAACGGACAACACCAGTCAACACTGGCAAACCATCTCGCTAACTGATGTTAACTATCGCTACAATGTTTCCAATAACAGTGTTTCGAATAACAATGCTAGTAATAGCAGTGTCAGTAATAACAGCGTTATCGATGCTCAGACATTAATAGCCAAAGACAGCGATCGCTCTGGTAATATTTTAAAAGACGTCAATCTAACGCTACAACGAGGCGATGTGGTGTTTCTGATCGGGGCGAATGGTAGCGGCAAATCGACACTTGCCAAGATTGTCACAGGCATTTTCACCCCTACCACAGGTGCGGTAACCATCGACAAACAGCCCGTTGATTCACAGAATAATGCTGATTATAGACAGCTATATTCTGCTATTTTTAGCGATCAGCATATTTTTAAGCAATTGATTGGCAGACAAGGACGTCAGCCGGACGAAGCACTGGTCAATGCGTGGCTGCATAAATTGAACTTACAAGACAAAATAAGTGTGGCTGACAACCAGCTGTCTACTGATAAGCTATCGCAAGGACAACGCAAACGCTTGGCCATGCTTATCGCAGTCGCTGAACAAAAAGACATCTTGCTACTCGACGAGTGGGCCGCGGACCAAGATCCTGCATTTCGCCGCGTTTTTTATCAGACCCTGATACCTGAACTAAAAGCGCTGGGGAAAACGCTATTTATTATCAGTCATGATGACGGTTACTTTGAGCACGCTGACCGGTTACTGCTAATGAAACAAGGCCACCTCATTGAGCTCAATGCTGAAGAGCGACAGCGTGCCAGTAAAGATGCCATTGCTATGTTGGCGTAAGTGTTCGCTTAGTACAGAGTCAACCACAGGTAGTAACAGAAGCGGGGCATCTCTTAACAAGATGTCCCGCTTTTTTTGAATAATAATAACTTTTTGCACCCTTTATTTACTTTAATAATCTCTGCAAAAACCCAACGCGAGAAATCACCAAAAAGTCCAATAGCGCAATAATTACAATCGCAATAATAGCGGTTGGGAATATGATAGCCACAACCAGTAAAGGAATGGCGAGCGGCCACCAAACGGTAAAACGCTGCCCACGCGCTGGCGGGTTGAGGCCGCGATACTCACTGGCATGACGCGGACGACGCTGCCACCACATGACATAGCCACTCACACACATGGCAATCACCGATAGACAAAACAGCACATTGGCCAGTAAGCTCCACCAGCCGAGCGTACCCATATGCAGCGCGAGACCTGCCGCCATAAACTTACCAAAGGCATTGTAATCATCATAGCGTATATCCGCCAAGATATTGCCCGAATAGCGGTCGATATGTACCGTGCGATCAGCCGTTGGGCTCTTCATATCATAGCTCATGGAGTCTTGGCTAATCGTCCAGACGCCAGTACTGCCTTGGGGCAGATTTAATTGATAACGCCCGTTGAACCCAATTTCACGAGCAAATCGATCTACGGTATCAATCATAATGGGTATATTAGGCGCAATACCATTCTTCCCCATGGTCGTGCCAGATACTGGCATCGGTGTCAGCTCGAGCACCCAAGGCACCTCTTTGGCTGTACCCGAGTTCAAGACACTGCCATGCGTAGGTACGACAGCGGGCGTCGACCCATGAACGTGTGGCGCGGCATTGGCATTGTCCATATCCATACCCGCATGGTGCTGGCTGTGATCGATAGATACAGGCACTGGTGCCACGCCCCATTTTCCTGCAGGAAACTGACTCCAAGCTTGCACGACTCTCTCGCCCCATACACCTGCCCATGCCATGCCTGATATACAAAAAAACAGCAGCAACACAGATATCCAGCTACCGAGCGTGGCATGAATCGTGCGGATAAATGAGCGTTTTTTCTTATTAGGCGCAGTGTCATTAGGGATAAGCATGGCTTTGATGGATCTGCGTTTTTGCCACCATAGATACCAGCCAGACAATATCAGCAAAATGGTTAATGAGGCAGCAGTCTCTAACAGATAATCACCAAATTTACCCAATAGCAAATCACTATGAATATTGTCAAAGGTATAGTACAGATTGCTATTAGCAGGACGACTATCAACGATGTCAGCGGTATAGGGGTTCACTGCCACCATATTATCGTGATCTACTGACTTGATCTGAAACAAGGCAACCGTATCCGTATCACGCGGTGCAATATATTTTATCAGTGTACTGTCAGGTAGCGTGCTTAGCGCATTTTTTGCTTGCGTCGCGATAGGAGCCTGAACTGTCGATTCTGGCATATCGACAGTTAAGCGGTCATGATCACGGCCTGCGGTGTTGGACATAAACAGCATACCGAGTGCGGTACACGCTAGGATAACTAAAAAAGGCGCGACAAACATCCCTGCATAAAAATGCCAACGCCATACCGTAAAATAGCGTTGGTTGTTGGTAGATTGACGTATGGGTTCGTTCATAAATATGACCTTTAGCAACTCTGATGGCTCGATAAACAACATAGATCTATCAATAGCGGTATTTAACACTACTCACTTATTTGCTTACGCTCAGATATACGCGAGCATGATACGAGAAAAGTCATTTAAACACCATCGGTCATGACAATAATTATCATTTGATATAACATCATTAATCTTAAGATTTTGTTTTTATATACATTAATTTATACCGATCATTTGTCACCTTTAGGCTATCAACACGCCATATCCTTGCCCACGCTCTTTTTAGCGTTTATTCAATTGTAAATTTTAATGATAATTATTATCATTAATGATATGATCCTTTTTATTTTATTCTCGTCATTTGATAATCATTTATAAGAGATATAGTTTATAAGAAATATGATGCTAGGTAACACTCCAGCATCACTCATCACATCAAGGCTCTAGCCTCTCGACCGTCAGACGACAATAAAACATGCTTTGAGCATTATGGTCATACGCGATAAAAAGGAAAAAACTAGATGGCAAAACCTACTCCCAGATTATTAGACGTTGTTGAAAGTACCTACCTGACCCCAAATATGTGCCGCGTCACGCTTGGTGGCACAGGACTGATTGATTTTCCAGCAGATCAAGAAAGCGCCTATATCAAACTGATGTTTCCTCAAGGTGAGGATGCTCGGCCATTGGTACGCACCTATACCGTCAGCGTTCAGCGTGATGATGAGATAGATGTTGATTTTGCATTACATGAAGCTGAAGGGCCTGCATCGATGTGGGCCCGCAATGCTCAAGTTGGTGATCAAATATTAGTTGGCGGTCCTGGTCCAAAAAAACTCATCAACAATGACGCCGATTGGTTTTTATTGGTCGGTGATATGACAGCGCTACCAGCGATCACGGTCAATCTGGCACAATTGCCTGCCGATGCTTGCGGCTATGCCGTGCTTGAGGTGACGACTGAGGCAGACCAGCAATCACTTAAAAAACCAGAGAACGTTGAGATTCACTGGGTGGTCAACAACCATCCAAATGCAGACAGCAGCCCATTACTTGACTGCGTCAAATCACTGACTTGGCTTGAGGGACAGCCCGCGGTTTGGGCGGCTTGCGAATTCCATAGTATGCGTGCACTGCGTCAATACTTCAAAATGGAGCGCGACGTACCAAAGACGCATTTATATGTGTCTAGTTATTGGAAAGTCGATAGCACAGAGGATCAGCATAAAGTGGTGAAAAGTCAGGACGCCCAAACGGCAGATCAATAAATACAGATTTTACATTCAAAAAAAAGGCGTAGCTCATATGAACTACGCCTTTTTTATACATCATCATTTATTATGCTTCGACCACTTTTCCTTCTTTTTCCACTCGGCTAATCGTCACCCCCGTAAAGCCAAACAGCAGTGTTAATAGTAATGACAAATAACAGAAGAATGCATACGGCAAATAATCTAATACCGGCACCCCTAACGCCTGACTGATAAACACCCCGCACACACTCCATGGCACCAATGGATTGATCACCGTTCCTGCATCCTCAATCGTCCGAGACAAATTCTTCGGATGTAGTTGCAGACGCTCAAACGTCGAGCGAAATGCCGTACCAGATAATAAAATACTCAAATACTGCTCACCAATCAGCACGTTAATGCTCAGTGCTGACATTGCTGCCGCAAAGATCGCTCGTCCTGACGTCGTCAATGTGTCCTTAATACCAAATAGCAGTGCTGGCAAAATCCCTAGAGCCGTCAACAGACCACCTAAACTCAGTGCCAATATCACAATCGCCTGAGTAAAGAACATACTCTGTACACCGCCGCGCGATAGCATACCACCCACCTCACCTAACTCTAATGACTCAGCAGGCGCATAACCGGCAAACAAATAACCACCTAATTGACCAAAGCTTGGTGAGCTATGGATATAAGTAATGATGAGTGCCGCTGCAATCGTACAGATAATCGTATAAATCGCATTGACCCGAAACAGGGCTAACCCTACCAATATCACAAAGGGTAATACCGAATAACCATGTACCAAGCCACTGTCTATCAGCTGTCCTTGTAATATGGTCACTTGACTCAAATCAGAACTGGTCGTCTGACCTGAGAACATCCAGAACAGGATGACTGTCAGTATCCATGCAGGCACTGTCGTATACATCATATTACGAATGTGCTCAAACAGATCGATACCCACCACAGAGGACGCAATGGTACAAGTATCAGACAAGGGCGACATCTTATCGCCAAAGAACGCACCTGATACTACCGCACCCGCCGCTATCGCCACATTGGCATCAAAGGCATTACTCATGCCAATAAAGGCCACCCCCAGTGTGGCTGCGGTCGTCAAACTACTCCCCAAGGCGATACCAATAATAGAGGTCAAAATAAAGGCGGAGATATAGTAATACTCAGGTGAGATAAGCTGAAAACCAAAATACATAAGTGTGGGAATGGCCCCTGACATCATGAGGGCGGCAACCATCAGACCAATAAAGAAAAACAGGTAGATGGCACCGATACCGCGCATGACACCTGAGGCCATTTGTGCTTGCATGTCATCAAAGCTCAGACCTTTGGTCATACCAATAGCGAGTAGTACACAGATGGCAAGGATAAGAGACAGATGAGGCACCCAGCCAAAGCCAATCATGGTAACACCCATAATAGCGATGACGATGGCTGAGATAATAAAGGCGAGCTTGGCGCTGATCTGGGTGAGCGGTTTTGGTGGCATGACACATCCTTAAAATGCCAGCTCAGGCTGGCATTAGATTGGGTTTGAATTTGGGAGCGTTAGAGAACTGGTTTGCTAATGAGTAACCGAATAGCTTACGAGTTACTTATCAAGTAACTCATCGGTTTTAGCCGCCATGACGAAGTCATTACGATGCAGACCTTTGATACTGTGTGACCACCATGTGACGGTCGCTTTGCCCCACTCTACCAATATACCGGGATGATGCCCTTCTGCTTCAGCAATGTCTGCCAATTGGTTGGCAAATGCCATCGCTGCGACGAAGTTTTTAAATTTGTACTGACGCTGCAATTGTTGGATGCCATCTACCTCAATCAATGACCAATCAGGAATTTGTGGTAATAGCTCGCGTGCTTCGGCATCGTCGACTTTCGGTGCGCCAATACGGCAGGCTTCGCAGCTGTTTTGTGATAGTGCTGTCATAATAAAATCCTTTTAAGTTTTTTGTTTTTAATAGCTATTTTCTAATACTCGTACATCCATGTTGAAATAGCTGTGTCGCTATTTCAATACTCGGTACTGAAGTGATTGCATTTACGTTTACATTTAAATTTTAACGGGTTTTTTCTGGATAGGTCGGCTCAAATAACCCAAGTGACATCGCCTGCTTGACCGTACCCATGATGTCGCTATCAACGATATCAAATAGCGTATCTAATTCGTCAATCACATAATAAATCGGCTGTATTTGATCAATACGATAAGGCGTACGCAGTACATCAAGCAAATCAAATGCTCGGTGCTCAGGCTGCTGTAGAGACTTAGGCTGTATTTGAGTTTTTGGGTGGGCATACGATGTCTGATCAAGCGCATAGATCGTTTCAGAAGGCGAGCTTAGTATACCGCCGCCGTATATTCTACGGTTTTCAGGCTGACTACCGACCAAGCCAAACTCAATGGTAAACCAATACAGCCGTGCTAAAAACCATCTTTCCTCTTTGGTTGCACTAAGACCAAGCTTGCCATACGTCTCGTTAAAAGCTGCAAATGCTGGATGAGTCAATAGCGGGCAGTGTCCAACGATTTCGTGAAAAATATCCGGCTCTTCGATATAGTCCATGTCCTCAAATCGGCGAATAAACGTCGCGACAGGAAAGGATTTATTGGCGAGTAGTTTGAAGAATTTGCCAAAGCTGATTAATGCAGGCACAGCAGCGGTTTGCCAACCGGTGGTCGCTTGTAGCACCTCATCGATATCATGCAACTGCGGGATATGCGTCGTCGGTAGATTTAGCTTCGTCAAACCTTCTAGATAGGCGGGGCAAGCGCGGTTAGGGATTTGCTCAGCTTGACGCGTAAGCAACGCCTGCCACATTGCATTTTCATCGTCACTATAATGAATATGACCGTTGGCATCTGGCTGATGTGAGATATAGGGCTGCTTTTTATCGGTCGCGTTATGATGAGCAGACGCATCACCGCCCTGCTGATTGGCTACAGAACTATTGGCACCGATGGCTGTATTAGGAGAATCTATCTGTGAGAGGCGTTCCATGCCTGTGTTCCTTTTATCGCAGTGAGTACGTTACCTTTATATCTATACTTGTCAGTAACGTATCTATTGAAAAGTACCTGTTAAAGGGTATCTATTAAGGACAAGCCAAACTCCTTTTGCCTTGTCCGTTTGTTTTTTAAGTTTTTTCTAAATGTAGTGTGATCTACGGCGTTTCTGTTTCTGATTGATTGGTCTCTTGCTGACCGACCGTGCCACGACGTACTTGGTCACGCTCTATTGATTCAAACAATGCTTTGAAATTACCTTCACCAAAACCGTCTGCATAATCGCCTTTACGCTGGATAAACTCAAAGAACACTGGGCTACCCAAGATGGTCTCAGAGAAAATCTGTAGCAGTAGACGCGGTGCGCCGCCCTCTGTTGTACCGTCTAGCAAGATACCGCGCGTTTGCAAGTCAGCGACGTTTTCACCATGGTTTGGTAAGCGCTCGCTAAGCATCTCGTAGTAGGCTGCATTTGGTGCAGTCATCAGTGGAATGCCGGCGGCTTTTAGCATATCGATACTGGCAAACAAGTCATCACTGGCGAGCGCAATGTGCTGAATACCTTCGCCATTGAAATGCATCAAGTACTCTTCGATCTGTCCACCACCCTGCTTGGCTTCTTCGTTCAGCGGAATACGGATTTTGCCATCCGGTGCTGTCATGGCCTTACTGGTCAGCCCCGTGTACTCGCCTTTGATATCAAAATAGCGAATCTCGCGGAAATTAAAGATGCGCTCATAGAATTTTGCCCAGTATGCCATGCGTCCACGATAGACATTGTGCGTGAGATGATCGATGACTTTGAAGCCATATCCGACAGGGTTTCTATCCACATCTGCAAAGAACTCAAAGTCGACATCATAGATAGATTCGCCGTCTTTATAACGGTCAATTAAATAGATCAGTGAGCCGCCGATCCCTTTAATTGCTGGCAGTCTCAGCTCCATCACGCCTGTTGGCACCTCTACGGGCTGCGCGCCCATCTCCACCGCACGCTCGTAGGCTTTTTTGGCATCTTTTACACGAAATCCCATGCTGCAAGCACCAGCGCCATGCTCTTCAACGAAGTAACTGGCTTGGCTTTTTGGCTCGCGGTTTAGGATCAAGTTGATGTCACCTTGGCGATATAGCGCCACGTCTTTTGATCTGTGATTGGCGATATGTGCAAATCCCAGCTGTTTGAATAATGCGTCGACCGCATCAGGCTGAGGGGAAGCGAACTCGACAAAATCAAACCCGTTTAGTCCCATTGGGTTGTCAAATAAATCTGCCATTGCAATCATCCTTAATGTCAATTGGTGATAAAAAGTCGATAAAACGATTGGTAATCAATCTTTATTGTTGACGTTGTATTTATATTAGATTAGCTTTATTTATAAGACTAATTGTTTTTTATGATTTATTTATCAGGTTTACTTATGAATATTAGCATTCGCCAATTGACCGCCTTTATCAAAGTCGCTGACAACGGCAGTTTTACTCGTGCCAGCGAACAGATGTATCTGACCCAATCTGCTGTTAGCGGACTGATCAAAGAGCTAGAGACTGGCCTCGGCATCGTTTTGTTTGACCGTACCACCCGCCAGTTGTCTTTGTCGGCAGTAGGACGACATCTGCTGCCACAAGCGCGGCGTATCTTGAATGAGATGCAGCTGTTCGAAAATGAAGCCAGCAGCTTGACCAGCTTGGCGCAAGGTCAGGTGCGCTTAGCGGTATCGCAGTTTGCAGCATCCTCCCTGCCTGCCGTCATCGCGCAATTTGCCAAGGAATATCCAAATATCGGCGTGTCACTACTGGATTGCTCAGCAGAGAATTTGCTCAAGCATGTTCAAGATATTGAGGTTGATTTAGGGGTTGGGACTGAGCTGGGTTTTATAGAGACTGAAGATGATATCGGTGCTGATCTGTTATACAAGCTGCCATTTTGCGTGGTCATGCCAGACAACCATGCACTGGCGCAAAAAACCGAAATCACTTGGCAGGATTTATTAGATATTCCGCTTATTACCCTACAAGGCCCATTTCTTGAGCAGGTGACTGCCGAGCTGGATGATGCTATTGCCACTCACGTTCAGCAAGCACGCTACAAGGTGAACTTTATGTCCACCGCGCTTGAGATGACGCGCCAAGGGTTTGGCATTACCTTATGCCTCCCCTATATGCCCGAGGTCATCGATTGGGTCAGTGCCAACGGCTTGCAAATGCGCCCACTCACGCAACCAGTAAAAATGCGTCAGTTCTTTATCTATCAGCGCGCCTCTCGGGCATTGTCTCCCGCTACGATTGCCTTTAAGCAGTTTTTACAGACGTACTTTACCACCCACTACAACGACTTGCATCAGTCTGACACACTGGCGATTAAGTGATAAATCATGACTCAAACGCTTCTACTAGATAGATGGGCAGATGCGCAAAAAAAATATTTAGTGATTTATTTGGTTAATTATCCAAGATAGCGCACTCTCGTGTTGAGTTCATCGGCAATTTGCTCTATGATTTTCGGCTGCTTGGTTTATATTCTTATAAGGAAATGGCATGTTTGAACGTATCGATTATTACGCTGGTGATCCAATTTTGGGTCTGATGGAAAAATACTCAGCAGATAACAATCCTAACAAGGTCAACTTAGGCATTGGCATCTATTATGATGAGAATGGCGTACTACCTGTGCTCGACTGTGTGAAAACAGCTGAAGCGCGTATTGCTGATCCTATCTCTCCTCGTCCCTATCTACCGATGGCAGGCTTGCCTGGACACCGCAAAGGCTGTCAGGAATTATTGTTCGGTAAAGACGCTCAAATCTTACAAGACGGTTTGGTCGCGACCATCGCCACTATCGGTGGTTCTGGTGCGTTAAAAGTGGGTGCCGAATTTATCAATCAATGGTTTCCGCAATCTAAGTGTTATGTGAGCGATCCGACATGGGGCAATCATATTGCTATTTTTGAGGGTTCTGACGTAGAAGTCGGTAAATATCCGTACTATGACAAAGCCAACAGCAGTATCAAATTTGATGAGATGATTGCGTTTTTTGAGACATTGAACAAAAATGATGTCATCCTGCTACATCCTTGTTGTCACAACCCAACGGGGCTAGATTTAACCCAAGCGCAATGGGACACGGTACTCAACGTCATCAAAGCACGTGAATTGATTCCATTCATGGATATCGCTTACCAAGGGTTTGGCGAAGACATGGACAGCGATGCTTACGCTATTCGTAAAGCCGTTGAGATGGGCTTGCCACTGTTTGTTAGCAACTCGTTCTCTAAAAACCTATCGCTATATGGCGAGCGCGTTGGCGGTCTATCAGTCGTCTGTCTCACCGTAGACGAAGCCGAGCGCGTATTTGGTCAGCTAAATGCGATGGTACGCCGCATCTACTCAAGCCCGCCATCACATGGTGGTCATGTGGTTGATACCGTCATGAACGATGAAGCACTACATGAGCAGTGGGTTGGCGAAGTCTATGCTATGCGTGACCGTATCAAAGCCATGCGCCTAAAGCTAAAATCGGTACTAGAAGCAAAAATCCCTAACCGTAATTTTGACTACATCACCCGTCAAAACGGCATGTTTAGCTTTACTGGATTGACGCCTGAACAGGTCGAGCGCCTACAAAGCGAGTATGGTATTTATATGGTATCTAACTCACGTATGTGTGTAGCTGGCCTAAATACCAGTAACATCGACTATGTCGCCAATGCAATGGCAGACGTTTTAAAAGACTAAATTCATCAGAAGTAAAGACTAAGAAATGAAAAAAGGCTGAGCGATTGCTCGGCCTTTTTTTGTGCTTAAAGTTTGTCTTATCAATCCGTAAGCAAAAGACACGGCACAAAAAACTTGCAATCAACATATCAATAAATTACATTATACGTAAGTCATTAACTATAACGTAATTAAATTATATTTTTAGCAAGGAGCAAATCATGTCAACGACTGACAGTACTCTCACCTCTTTTATCGACATCAAAGCAGACTCTGACTTTTCCATCCACAATCTGCCTTATAGCATCTTTAGCGACACTAAAGATAGTGCTCGCCGTGCAGGGGTTGCCATTGGCGATCAAGTACTAGACTTGTCTGTACTGGAGTCAGAAGGATTATTGAGTCTAAATGGCGGGCCTTATTTTGATCAGTCGACGCTAAACGCCTTTATTGAATCTGGTCGAGACAATTGGACGCAAGCACGCACGACCATTCAAACGCTACTGTCTAGTGAAAACAGCGACTTGCGTGATAATGCCGATCTGCAAAAAAAGGCGCTATTCAAGCAAGCAGACGTTACCATGCATTTGCCCGTTCAAGTGCCGGGCTTTACCGATTTTTATTCATCGAAAGAACACGCGACCAACGTCGGTACGATGTTCCGCGATCCAAACAATGCCCTGCTACCTAACTGGACCGAAATGCCAGTTGGTTATAACGGACGCGCTAGTACCGTCATCGTCAGTGGAAATGATGTCGTACGTCCCTCAGGTCAGCTAAAGCCCAACCCTGATGACCGTCCTGTTTTCTCTGCCTGTAAGCGCCTAGATTTTGAGCTCGAGACCGCTTTTGTCGTTGGTAAAGGCAATCATATCGGTCAACCAATCGCCGTAGATGAAGCGGCTGATCATATCTTTGGCATGGTACTGCTCAATGACTGGTCGGCTCGAGATATCCAAAAGTGGGAATATGTGCCTTTAGGTCCGTTCAATGCTAAGACGTTCGCCTCGCAAGTTTCTCCGTGGATAGTCACGATGGATGCATTGGCGCCATTTAGCACCGCTTGCCCAACCCAAGAACCCAAGCCGCTTGCTTATCTAAACGAAAAAGACAGTGATAACAGCTTTGATATTAATCTGTCGGTTGAGCTACTGCCTGAAAATGCAGAAACAGCGACAGTTATTTGCGAGACCAATTTTAAATACATGTACTGGTCAATGGCGCAGCAGCTGACGCATCACACTATCACTGGCTGCAAAGTAGAAGTCGGTGACATGATGGGCTCGGGCACAATCTCAGGGCCAACGCCTGACTCTTATGGCTCGATGCTAGAGATTGCTTGGAATGCTACCAAACCCGTAGCACTTGAGGGCGGTGAGTCGCGCACCTTCATCGAAGATGGCGATACCGTCATTATGAAAGGTTACAGCGAAAAAAATGGCGTGCGTGTTGGGTTTGGTGAAGTACGAGGCAAAGTACTGCCCGCGCTGAGCTTTGATTTTAACGAATAATAATGGCATAGAAAAAAGGCGTAGTGACAGTAGATTTGAGCCGTTAGCACAATCATGACATTTGGTCTATTAGTACAGGCATCGTTCCTCTTACATTCACGCTACGCCTTATCAAAAGGAAATTGATATGAGTTTTCAAATTGAAAAAATCCATCATGTGGCCTACCGCTGCAAGGATGCTAAAGAAACGGTCGAATGGTACAAGAAAAATCTCAATATGGATTTTATCTTGGCATTTGCAGAAGATCACGTACCTTCGACTAAAGCCTTTGACCCTTATATGCACGTCTTTTTGGACGCTGGTAATGGCAATGTGTTGGCGTTTTTTGAAGTGCCTAACCAGCCTGAAATGGGCTTTGATCCTAATACCCCAAACTGGGTGCAACACTTGGCGCTAAAAGTCAAAGATCGTGATGAGCTAATGGTTGCCAAAGAGCATCTTGAGGCCGCAGGTATTGATGTCATTGGTGTGACCAATCACGGTATCTTTCACTCGATATATTTCTTCGATCCTAATGGACATCGTCTCGAGTTGACCTATGACGACCCGACCTCAGAAGATAAGGTCTCGATGATTACAGAGGCCATCAAGCAAGACATGCTGGATGAGTGGGCTCGCACCAAACGCGCGCCAGCACATACGCAGTTTTTGCATAGTGATGAATTGGCTGAAGCACGCGATGTTGCGCCTGTCGGAGAGTAACTGCGTCGTCTTTCTACTTGCTACCTTTTTTACATTATCTATCAATCATTACTTTAAAATTAGATAAGTAGTGATCAGTTCAAAATAATGAAGAGATGGCATAGCTTGCGAACCATATTTAACCATCATGAAAGGACTCAATGATGAAAGTAAAATTCCCTTTAGGCATATTCTTAGCGGCCTCAGTTGCGATGACTGGCTGCTCTAACAATGATCAAAATGAACAAGCCTCAAGCGCGGATGTCAATACAGGCGACGTGACGACTCTGAGATTTTCACACTTTATGACGGCCAATGACAATATCAATACCGAAGCATTGGAGCCATGGGCAAAGAAAATCGAAGAAGACTCAAACGGTCGTTTAAAGATTGAGATTTACCCCTCTGCTACTCTCAGTAAGCCGGGTGCCACCTAGGATGCGACTGCAAAAGGCATCGTCGATATTGGTATGCAAGCGCAAGGATATACAGCAGGACGGTTTCCTTTGACGCAGATTGTAGAACTGCCAGGTATCACCAATACCGCCCAGCAGCAAAGCTGTATCCTTCATAAACTCTACGATGAGGGCGTCATCAAAAATGAGTACGAGGATACTCACCTGCTCGCACTCATTGGTACAGGACAAGGCGCCCTTCATACGGTTGATAAACCGATTCGCACGCCAGCGGATATGAAAGGCTTACGTATTCGCCAACCTTCTGCCGTTGCTAGCCACATTATCGAGGCGACTGGTGCCGCACCCGTTGGCATGCCTGCCAGTGATACTTATACCTCACTTCAGCGCGGCGTCATCGATGGATTGAGCTTTACTTGGCAACCCATTCAAGCCTTTCGTCTTGATGAGCTCATCAATACACATACCAACATTCCTTTTTACAACTCTACCTTTGTCATCAGTATGAACAAAGACAAGTATGAGAACTTACCCGATGACCTCAAAAAAGTGATCGATGATAATTCAGGCGCACAGATGGCAGAAAATGTCTCTAAAGTATTTGACGTCAGTAATGCCAAAGCCATGGCTGCCGCCAAAGAAAAAGGCGATATCATGATCGATATCCCTGACCCACTCAATGACCCCGACTGGAAAGGCCCACTGATGGAAGGCTCGCAGCACTATCTAGATGAAGTCAATGCCACTGGTCTAGATGCTAATAATGTATACGAAAAAGCAAAAGCAGCAAGTAGCGCCTGTGTGGTCTAGAGAATGGACTGAATGAGACAACATGAGTAAATAAATCTCTCGACGCGATAACGCGATAGCCAATCAGATTGTAGTTAACATTTTGGCTATGCTATTTGATAGCGCTGCGCGATTGCTAGTATTTGCTCGACTACGTTCTGTTGCTCACTCATTGGTAGTTGCTCTGTGGTTCCAATGATAGTAATGGCATATTCTAGCGGTAGAGCCTCGCTAGCGGTTTTGTCACTACTCGCGGATAGATTGGCAACACTATTGGCAAGATGCGGCAATATCACAGGTATCGTAATGGCATTAATACCCATGAGCATATCACCAGTGACGGTTGCATAGCCTTGGGTACGTATCTTGGCTTGCAGCTGAGCAAAACTCTGCCACTTCTCTGTCATATCTGCTGCGGCATTACTCGACTGCCATTCAGCGGTGACCAATGGCTGAATGACCGCATCAGGTTGATAGCTGGCAAATAATTGCCCCGTGGCTGATGTCGTCAAAGGCATACGTGAGCCGATACGAGTGATGATGCTAATCGGACTGTCTGGTTCAACAGACTGAATAATAATTGGGCCTTCGCTAAACCACTTAGCAATTTGCACGCCGCAATTTAGGGTGTCTTTGATTTCATTGGCCACCTGCGTGAGACGCGCCAAGAGATTGTTTTGACTGAGCTCAGTATGTCCTAATGCTGCCAATGCATTTACTCTATCGCCAAGCCCATAGCGACCATCATCAAGCTTGCGAGCGTAATTTTTGCGAATGAGGCTGACCAAGTAACGATGGGATTTTGCGGGATGCATCTGCATGGTTTCAGCGATATCCTTTAGCATCATAGGCTCATTGCGATCGATCAGCACGTCTAATACCGACAGCCCAATCTCGAGCGACTGAATACCCCCTTGGTTTTTGGTATTAGCGGATTGATCTAAAGCGTTTTTGGCTACTGGCATGATTGGCTCGATTCTAGGGTATCTGTCTAGGTTAAAGGATATATGTCTTATAAAGTAAGGAGACTTGTTTTATAAAATTCAGCGTGGCAAACATACTTATCACTCACAACTTCTCATAATAAGGATATAAACAATGATGACACTTCATGGTTATTTTCGTAGTGGCACTTCTCACCGTACTCGTATCGCCTTAAATTTAAAAGGCTTGGATTACGAGGATATTACCATCAATCTAGCACAAGATGAGCAGTTAGAAGCAGCCTTTAAAGCGATAAACCCGCAAGGGTTGGTGCCTGTCCTACAAGCAGATGACTTAGTATTATATCAAAGTCCAGCCATCTTGGAGTGGTTAGAAGAGGCCTACCCTGAGCACGCTTTATTGCCTCAAGATGCCGCTGGTCGCATGCACGTGCGTGCGCTAAGTGCGATGATTGGCTGCGATATCCATCCGATTAATAACCGCCGTATTTTACAGTACTTACGTAATGAGTTGTCAGTAGATAAAGAGGCAGTCATTGCATGGTGCAATCGCTGGATCAGTGAAGGATTTACTGCCTTAGAGGCACGATTGGCAGCAGATAAAAACCGTGGACAGTTCTGCTATGGTGATAGACCTACTTTTGCAGATTGCTATTTGATTCCGCAGGTTTCTTCTGCACGGCGCTTCGAAGTAGATTTAAGCGCTTATCCTAATATTGTCGCTATTGATACGCATTGTCGCACGCTAAAAGCTTTTACAGATGCTGATCCTATGATGCAGCCTGATGCGCCAAATTATTGATAAATATCAATATATTTAAACCAATAAATTGATAGACACAATACAGCAAAAGAGTGTATATTTAAAAACGACTTAATAAGGATATTATTTCGTTAACTGGTAATTGCAAGTGAGATCGACTCTTAACTACCCTATCACTCAAAGTTTCTTTACAAGGATCCGTATGAAACATGCTACCAAGGCTCTAATAGCAGCAATGGCACTGTGCGTAAGCGCAAGCGCCGTTGCCTCAAGTCACCGTGAAGCTCCTTCTATCACCAAAACCCCAAAAGTCGATGCGTCTGACTTTTATATGTTCAATAGCTATGAGGCTAATCGGGGAGATTACGTCACGATTATTGCCAACTATTTGCCGCTACAAGATGCTTATGGTGGGCCCAACTACTTCGCCTTAGATCCAGATGCACTCTATGAGATTCATATTGACAACAACGGCGATGCTGTTGAAGACATCACGTTCCAATTTGATTTCACTCAAAACCTAAACAGTATTGAAATTGACTCAGATGGCAATCCGTCTACGCCAAAGGTCGCCATTCCTTTATCTAACGCTGGCGATGCCTCACAAGCGGCAAATGTACAAACGAGTGAAGGCTATAATGTCACGATGGTCAAAGGCGATCGCCGTAGCGGCTCGCGAACCTCTTTAGGCAACTTCCAAAAGCCATTCGACTATATCGGAACAAAATCGTTTGCAGACTATCCAACATATGCAAAAAGCTTTATCAAACCTTTGAACTTAGGTAGCTGTGGTCAAGGTCGAGTATTTGTCGGTCAACGTGCTGAAGGTTTTGCTATTGATTTGGGCCGAGTATTTGACTTAGTGAATCTAAACCCATTGGGTTCACGTACTGGCGGAACCAACATACTAGCTGACAAAAATGTCACCTCAATTGCGATGGAAGTGCCAAAATCTTGCCTCGTCAATAATACTAGTAAAGATCCTGTGATTGGTGCTTGGACCACGGCCAGTGTCCGTCAGGCAACCTTAGTGAACCCTTCGCCTGCTTCTGGTATCAGCACCACTGCCAAAAAAGGCGGTGCATGGACACAGGTTTCAAGACTGGGTATGCCACTGGTGAACGAAGTAGTGATTGGTCTCAAAGATAAAGACAAATTTAATGCGTCAGAGCCAAAAGATGATGTGGCGAATTTTGCCCCTTATGTCTTTTATCCTACCCTTCCAGCATTGATCCAAACCTTGTACCCAACCGCACCTGCACCAACGAACTTCCCGCGGCAAGATTTAGTAACCGCATTTTTAACAGGGGTTCCTGGTGTTAATAAGCCAACGAATGCAAATCAAGTACCTGCCGATATGCTGCGCTTGAATACCGATATTGCAGCAGTACCTGCTGCCATGCAAAATGACTTGGGTGTGATTAGTATTATTCCTGGTCAGACCGATGGTCGTCCCAAAACAGATGCCAAAGATACTGCAGGGTTCCCAAATGGTAGACGCCCTGGTGATGACGTTACTGACATTGCATTGAGAGTATCGATGGGTGCCCTATGTCACGCAGGTCTATCCGCTGACGCAACTTGCGTACCTGCTGATGCCAAAGCGGGCAAAGCACTACTCACTGATGGCGCCCTCAAACCTGCTACCGAGTTTGATTCAGCCTTTCCTTATTTGACGACTCCAACCCCAGGTGCCAGATAAGCTGAAACTCAACCAAGGAGAAATACTATGCGCTATATAATGTTAGCCGTATTGATCACTGGATCAGCTGCGCTTTCTGGTTGCTTCAATGATAACGATAGTTCGTCAAATATAGGTAAAAGTGATGTTGCAGTAGACCAAGCAAAAGCTGAACTTGCTGTCAAAAGAACGTCTGACGTGATTGACGCCAGCAATAATCTAGATACCGATGAGCCTCAGGATATTGATCGAATTATACTTCCTGAAGCCAATTTGGCAGAGCCTGTTGCAATAAAAGACCCCAACGCTTCACTATAATATGATGCGAGATAGTTCCAGCACCTGATCAGTCCACTGATTGGGTGTTTCTTTATCTACTGATCTGAGGTGCTTTTTTATGCATTGGATTAAAACGCTTGCCGAATTATTCTTTCTTTTACTCATCAGTAGCCAGCTTGTTCATGCGGCCCCTTTTATCCCCACAAACGATCAACAAGTTCTTGCGACTTTACCTGATAACTCACCACCACCGCGCTACCTTAGCGCTGCTGACTTTGTATCGGATACAGGGTCAAACAACCTTGATCAAACCAGTGAGCTATTAGAACGCGCCTATTTACAAGGTGATCCGCGAGCGTTAGGACAAGCACGCGCACAATTAGATCAGACCACAGATCAAAGTATAGATACCCTAATGCTACAAGCGCGAGCATTTCAATCGGATCACAAATTTGCCAAAGCAGAAGAACTATTAAAGCAAATCTTGAGTCAAGATGCTGCGCATCCAGATGCGTTATTGACACTATCTTCTTTATTGCTCGTCCAAGGTCAATTTACAGAAGCCATGAACTACTGCCAAAAACTCGATGACCCTGCCCTGCGCGTTTATGAGTTGGCGTGTGCCGCTCAAATACAAAGCATGACGGGGGAGCTTGATGCAGCAAAACAAACGCTTAGTGGGCTGGCCGCTATCGCTCCTGGTCTAGACGCATCGACAGCACGCTGGATCTATCTGATTCAAGCAGATGCCGCATTGCGTAGTCAAGATGCCACGCTCGCCAAGCAAGTATTTGACGTCATGGATGATCAAACCGTACCAGCACTTATGGCTCGGGCCGATTGGCTACTGAGTATCGGTGAGTACACACAAGTTCGCGACTTGCTACAAGAGCATACCGATAAAGATGCATTACTATTGCGCCTCATTACTGCTCAAATGAAGCTGAATGACCCCAAAGCTAAGAAAAATTTAGCACTGATGAAAGAGCGCATTGAGGTATGGCAAATACGTCAAGAAAACGCCCATATACGAGAACAAGCAACCTATGCTCTGCTTGCCAATCAAGTGAACTCAGCCCTGCTATTGGCTCAAAAAAACTGGCAACAACAGCGCGAAACAGCAGATATCGAGCTGTATGCCACCGCAGCACTGAGGGCAAGCAGCCAAAAAGATATCGACTTGATACGCCAGTTTATAACCGACACACAGTTTCAATATCCGGCATTGGAACGTGATCTACGCTCGGGGAAACTCAGTGATTGTTTAAACTGCCAAGCGGTACGCAAGCAAGACTCAGCTATCCAAACGCAAAACACATCTGTTAAAAGTACGCCCGTTAGTACAAACGAGCACTCAAGTACACAAGCTACGAATAAGGATGACACTATATGAGCGCGCTTTGCAGACTTGTTTGGGGTCACACTTATCGTTACTTAACCTTACTAATGCTCATGCTCGCCTGTACTTTTAGTCAAGCGCATGAGTCCAGTACCGCTTATTTGAACCTTACTGTTAATGACGCTGATAGTGCCACAAACATTATGTACGATGCTACATACGAGTTATCACTGCGCGATTTGGCATTGCTCGTCGATATAGATCCAAACAAAGACAGTCAGGTCAGCTGGGCAGAAGTGAAATCACAGACGCCGCTTATAGAACAACTCATAACTGCCAAAATAAAGTTAGAAAACGCGGCACAAACGTGTCAAACAGCAAATTTCTCACCACTCGCAATCAATTCACGTGGGGGTTTTAATTATTTATATACCAATTTTGCAGTGAGCTGTGAGCAGCCAATCGATAATCTTGATTACCAGATATTGGCAGGTATTGATGCCAATCATCGCCTAATATTGACGCAAGCAGATTCTGACGCACCCCTACAAGTCCTAACGGTTGGACAAATCCCGTTAGGATCAGAGGCTGATTCTGGCTGGATGGCGACAGCGACAAATTTCTTAAAAAGTGGTGTACATCATCTGCTCATTGGCCTCGATCACTTGCTGTTTTTGTTTGTATTGCTCATTCCTGCAGTATATGTTCGTAAGCAAAAGCAGTTAGTTGCCGTTGCTAATCCAAAAGCGGCGCTACTTGAAGTGTTTTGGATTGCGACATCATTTACGCTCGCGCATTCCATCACATTGAGCTTAGCAGCGCTACAGATCGTCAGTATCCCTGCCCGCTTTATTGAATCTGTCATCGCATTGTCTATTGCGTTTGCTGCACTCAATAATTTGGTGCCAATGCTGCGAGTACGTGCTGTCTATTTGGCTTTCTTTTTTGGTCTCATTCATGGCTTTGGCTTTGCCAATGTGTTGGTAGATTTGCCACTCGCCACAAGCGCACGTGTACTGGCACTACTGAGCTTCAATATTGGTATCGAATTAGGGCAGCTGGTATTTATCGCTTTGGTATTTCCAATAGCATTGTTGCTGCGGCACACGCAATTCTATAAATGGGGGATATTTTATATAGGGTCTTTGATTGGTATTTTAGTGGCACTCTGGTGGTTTTTTGAGCGCGCCTTTTAGATTTAATAGCGCGTTAATTATTGCGAGAGATTGAGTCTTGATTTTTTGTTATCTTATGAACAGCTGGCATTAAGGTCTTTCGTAAACTAGTGACATCGGTACAATGGCATCAACTACTTTATCGTGGTTTGATATAGGGTTTAGTTGCCCCGCTCTCACTTGAGTGGTGGCAACAGCGTCAATAATAGGACTGCCTGACGACTCAAGCACTTGCACCTCAGTGATATGACCATCTGTATCAACGTGCAGCTCCAGCATGACGATAAAGACATCGCCCAATTGACGATCAATATTACGCCATATCAGCGATGGAATACTGGTACTAGGTTCCTTCCCATTACTCCAACTGCCATACTCTGCAAGAAAGACTGAGTCTTCCTTAACCTTATCTTCTACATCTTCTACCATGTCTTGGTTGTTTTCTTGCTCTTCAGCTTGATCAGCAGCCATTACTAGCATATGGCTGAATGCCTCATAATCAGCTTGCCATTTTTCTTGCTCGGCGCGCTTTTGATTGGCTTGTTTAGCAGCTGAACGTTTTTGTACGGCTTGATCGCGATTAAACTGCTCTGTCACGCTACGTATCATGTCAGACAGATTATCCTCTTCTTTATCTTTTGTACTGACTGTTTGATTAGAGGCGCTCACTACTTTTCTAGATTCTGTTATGGTCAGTTTTTGTACCGATGACAGATTGGTGGGCTGCATTTCTGTGTCAGATTTCTCTTTGGACAACTCCGTACTTTTTACGGTAGTCGCTTGTTTTTCTTCTACTTTGGTTGTGATTGGCTCAATTGACTCTGTCTTTAAGTCTGTAGAAACCTCTACCTTTGGCAATGGTTTGGCGGGTTCAACTTTTTCTATTGGTTCAGTTGGTAACTTTTTAGGAGGTAAAGGTTCAGGTGATATAGGCTTGCTCTGGGATTTTATGTTAGGTAAATTTTTAGCCGGTTCAGCTAACATTATCAATTCCAATTGAATGGCTTTTGGCCTATTTTTCGTATTGATAGGCGGCGGGCTATCTAGGGACATCATCGCCCACACAGTGACACCATGCAGGACAATAACCACAATGGTGATCCAAGCTGTAATAGGACGAGTAAAAGGATTGGGTATCATAGTACTTATTAGAATACTCATTAAAAACAGACCTGTATATGGGTTTTTTAATGAGTACTTGGATGATCCACAAGTTAAATGTAAAGCTAGCTGTGCTAGAGATCATCTCAGACAGAGCAATTCGACTTCGCGACCGGCTTTTGTAGCTATACATACCTCTTTATTCTTTTTCTATGACCGCGACCATAAATATAGATAGATACACCACTACTCATTACCTGTTATTCACTTATATCAATATAATTTCATATATATTCATATTACTGGTTGTATAGCGGTCATCTGTTAGTTATCCTTTATGCAAGCATTGTTATTCTCAAATCTGTGCTTTATCAGCTTTAAATCATATCAACGTTTTATTCATTATAATAAGGTTGAGCCATATGAACGACATATCTTTAGCAGGGACAACGAACACCCTACCATCTAATGCAGCCAATGAGATTTCTAAGTTAGCAATCCTATCTAGAGAAGAGACAGAAAATACTAGAAAGGTTGCGCCAGCCGTGGTCAAGAAGCTTTCTGAGCTATCTTTTTTTAGAATGGGGCTACCAAAGTCTTTAGGGGGATGGGAAGGGAATCCCGTAGAAACTCTAAAAGCTTATGAGACGTTAGCAAGCGCTGAGGCCTCGGTTGCTTGGATCGTTTGGAACAACCATTTGGCCTGTACGTTCGGTCGATTTTTGGACGAGTCCAGTATGAAAGAGGTATACAGCGACCCCTCTCATATTTATGCCAATTCTGCCCGCCCCGAGGGTGTGGCGCACACAGTTGATGAGGGATACTTGGTATCTGGGCAATGGACGCTTGTATCTGGGTGTCAGCTGGCAGATTGGTTTGTATTACGTTGCTTAGTCATTTCAGAAGGTTCGCCTACCAGCCTAGGACCGGACGCAAATTTGAAACTATTTTTTATTCCAAAAGAAGATGTACAAGTCATTGATACTTGGCATGTAGGTGGCTTAAACGGTACAGGTAGCCACGATATCGTCATAAAAAAGGCATTGGTAAAAAAAGAGTATGTTGTTGATTTCGATAGTCCCGTAGCTTTAGATAACGCCTATAGTCGCCTACCTATCGGTTGTATCAACGCTGCGGGCTGTGCTGCAATGTCCTTAGGTGTTTTAAAAGCAGCCATGGATGACTTAATTGATATGTGTCTTGAGAAAGTGACGCCCGGTAAGAGCCCAGATCTACGCGACCGTGCAACCGTACAAGCCACTATTGCGAAGAGTAAAACATTATTGGCATCTAGACGCTTACAGCTGCATCATAGTGTTGAAACATTATGGGAAGAGTCACAGCAACAAAAACCTTTTAGTGACGTGCAACTTGCTGATGTATGGGCAGCAGCTTGCGAGGGGGCAAGAGAAGCCAGATCGATAGTATCTGAGATTTATGCCGTTGCTGGTACCGCCTCATTATATAAAAAACATAAGATAGAAAGAGCGCATCGAGATATTCATGCGATTTTACAGCACGGCATCATTCAACCCCATTGGATGAATCAAGCAGGTATGGCTTATGTCGGATTAACACCAAATGGGGCAATGTTCAGAGTATAAGAACAGCTTTTGCGATAAACAGTAACGCTTGTAAAACAGATATTACAAGCGCTTGTTATTGCTCAGTCGCTGCGTAGAAACCAAACAAACTATTGATAATGACTGATTACCCATAGCTTCATTGTATTGAAAACCTATTCTTCACCCATAAAAAAGCAAGACATTGGATGTCTTGCTTTTTTATAGTCTATCGATAACTACAGTTGAAAGGCTTTGTTAATCAAAATGGAAGCCTGCACCAACTGCGCCGCCTACGTTACCTTGAGTATCTGCCGTACCATTTACTTTGATAACCCAGCGACCGTCATTAGATAACTTAGAGAAACCAATTGCTACTGCGCTCTCTCCATTATAGGTACCAACACCGCCACCGATCAATGACTTACCTGCGATATAAGCCTGAGGCATTGCTGACATTGCCATCGCAGCTGAGATACCTGCGTTTGCATCATCTTCTACTTCGTCGATTTTGTAGCCAAGATCGCTCATATTGTTATTGAGTCGACTATCAAGTGCACTAAGCTGACTGTAGTTGACAGCATCTGTTGCCTCGACACCATCGGCAACACCAGTCATACGCTGATTGCCTGCATATAAACCTTGAGCGGTCATACTTGGGCCATCTTGCATGGTGATGCCACTACTATTGATAACCGTATTGCCAGCCGTCACACTATCAACGCTGATATTACCATTCAAATCAAACTTGATACTACTACCCTCTGCGGTGGTGGTGATGTTATTACCACCTGTGAAGCTTAGGACACTTTCATCTCCAACTGGCTTGTTGATGGTAGCGCCACTATCAGCACCAAAGTTGAGGCCGGCATCGAGCCTATCCGTGTTGGTCTTGATGTTGGTAGTGTTGGTCGTGATATTGGTGGTATTGGTCATGATATTGCTAGTATTAGTAGCAATGTTTGAGGTGTTGACCGCAATATCAGTTGTGTTGTTGGTGATATTGGTTGTATTGACCTGTACGTTTTCATTGATTTCTATCGTGCCTTGTCTAATAGAAGCAATCGCACCATCGATATTACTTTGACCAGTTCCACCAATATTACTGTTGGTAAAAGAACCATCGTCAGGATTATAGACCGTGTTGCCACCGATGATGCTACTGATACCAGTGCCTTGTGCATAGAGCTGACTACCGTTGATAGCATCTTGGCTTTCTGCAGTCACTTCGCCGTTTTGGACATTGGTAACCTTGTTATCAGCGGCATCAATACCACTTTTTGTGATACTAGGACCACCTGCAATCGTGAGTCCATTATCATTGATAGTCGTATCGCCAGCTGTGACGCTAACGACGCTGATATCTGGATTTAGATCAAAGCTAATATCATTAGCGCCAGCAGGTACAGCAGCTAGGCGTGTATTAGCATCAAGAGCAGCCCCATTATTGACTAAGGTTCTAGATACTTTGATATTGCCGTCTCTGCTATTAAGATCAATTGCATCTCCTTGTCTTACCTGAGTAGCAATATCACCTTGAGCAGTGATATCCCAACCTCGATCCAAGGCAATGGTCACTTCTCTTAGTTGCCCGACGTTTACAGCATCAGAATTTAGCTCGCCTCTGCCAACATTGCGGATAGTGTTGCCGCCGTTATCGAGGCCAGTGCTGCTTAGTCTGACGGTTCTACCCATGCCATTATCAACAAAGGTAAAACCTGTGCTATTCATGATGCTATTGCCTATTTGCATACGACCTTCGTCGCCCAAATCTAACTGATTGTTGAGCTTAACTTGGACACCCGTTGCAGAAGCTGTGGTAGTCAGATTATTATCACCAGTAATATTGATCGTATCGCCTAGCGCAAACTGCTGGTCGTTGTCGCTATTGCCATCACCAATTTTGATACCTTTGGCAATTTCGTTATTGGTCGTTGTGAGCTGTGCAAAATTGACAGCATCAGTTGGCGCAATACCTTCACCAACCTTGATAATTCTGTTGTTACCATTATCAAGACCTTCGTTGCTTAAGGTAATGGTCTGATTAGGACCATCAGTGATGGTGACACCTGCATTGTTAAGCACCGTGCTTTCCATTCTCACGCTACCATTTTTACCAAGTATTACATCTTCAGCCAATTTAACGTTTAGACTGCCTTCTTCATCAGCGACCACTCCGATGTTATTCTCAGTCAGCTCTGTCGCGCCTCCTTGGATCGTTAAGGTTTGACCTAACTTACGATTGACGACAACTGCGGTATCGTCTCCGGTAAAGTCCAATCCCAAGTCGACTGTACTGTTGGTTGCATTCAATTGTCTGACATTAACGGCATCTGTATCGTCTTCACCATCAGCAACCTCAGTGATTCTGTTGCCGCCATTATCAAGACCCATGCTGCTCAGTCTAACCGTGCTACCGCCAAGGAAGCTGACACCACCTGTGTTCAACAAGGTATCCCCTGTGGTAACACTAGTAAAGGTGACATCTTCTGCTGTCGAAACTTTAATACCACCATCTTCAGCACTAAGAACGATGTTGTCTCCTGTGAGGAAGTTAGCGGTGTTGTTCGTTTTATTCAGTGTTTTAACCTCATTGCCGTCTATCTGAGTGACCACCGTCTGTAGCGCATTGTCAGCGTTTACCAAGCTGTTTTTGCTAGACTCGCTTAAGTCCACTTGGTAGTCGGTTATGTTGGTCGCGTCTTTGGCACCCGCTGTGATAGTCACGGCGGAAGAGCCTGCTGAAGCAGTAACGCCATCGGCATTGACGGTGTAGACGTCTTGACCGTTCTGACCTGTAGATTTCACAACACCAGCCACGTTAGTACCTGCGGCAACTTCTGTTTTGGCAGCGGCAGATGCACTATTAAGCTGACTAACATTAACGGCGTCTTTAGCCTGTACGCCATCGTCAACATTAATAATTTTTTTATTACCAGCATTGATACCACCCGATTTGGTCACGCTTGGGCCGCCGATAATATTGAGTCCATTACCAGATAGAAGGGTCGTAGAGAGAGGGCTTGAGACTGCTACACCTACACTGCTAACGGTTGTGTTAATCAACCCATTACCTGTTCTGACACCTAAGCCATCTACAGTCGTACTAAAGTATGAGTTACCTGTTGTTAGACCAGAACGATCAAGTGTCGTTGTGCTACCTAGTCCAAAAGGAGAACTTGAGCCCATTTCTACGCTACCGTTATCGCCTAGATCTAGGTTGTTGTTAAGCTCGAATGAGACGTCATTGCTGTTTGCTGTTTTAGACACCCTAATGTTGCTGTTTTTACTATTGAAGTCAACGGCTTCACCTGGTCCTACATTACTTGCGGTAGTGCTGTTACCTTGTGCACTGATATCCCAGCCTTTGTTAGCAGTTTCTATCACACCATTTAGCTGTCTGACATTGACAGCGTCATCTAGTTCACTACCATCAGCCACCTCAGTGATTCGATTGCCGCCGTTATTAAGACCCATGCTGCTGAGTCTGACGGTGCTGCCACCTAAGAAGCTCACACCACCTGTACTGAGTAAGGTGTCTCCTGTGGTCACACTAGTAAAGGTGACATCTTCTACTGTCGCTACTTTAATATCACCATTCTCATCGCTGAGAACAATGTTCTTACCACTAAGGAAGTTAGCAGTGTTGTTATCTTTGGTCAGTGTCTTGACGTCTTCACCATCAATTTGAGTGATGACCGTCTGCATAGCGCTATCAGCTTTTACTAGGCTGGCTTTGCTGTCGGCACTTAAGTCAACGGCATAGTCAGTTATGTTGGTCAACTCGTCTTTTTCATTAGCTGTGACTGTGACGGCAGAAGAGCCTGCTGAAGCTGTGACGCCATTTGCATTGACTGTATAGACGTCTTGACCGTTACTACCTGTAGACTTCGCAACATCAGCCACGTTAGTACCTGCGGCAACTTCTGTTTTAGCAGCGGCAGATGTGCTATTAAGCTGACTGACATTGACGGCATCTTTTGCTGAGACACCATCTGCGACGTTAACAATCTTCTTATTACCAGCATTGATACCATTAGATTTAGTAATACTTGGACCATTGATCATGCTTAGACCATCACTGGTCAATGTTGCATTAGATAATGGGTTTGTACCCGTTACCGTCACACCAACCCCGCTAACCGTCGTTACACCACCCATTGCTAGACCACCTGTGACCATGCCAAAGCGATTAACCTGAGTTCCGCCAAGGATATTACCTGTGCTGACGCTACCATTACTACCTAGATCGAGGTCGTTATTAAGCTTGACTTCGATTTTGCCATTTCTCACTCTTGTGTCGATATTGTCATTAGAGCCGACGACTTCTACTGCTTGACCCAATGACTTTTGTACGGTATCACCATCAGCAGCTTTCAGAGCGAAGCCTTTATCGACTTTAGCATTGGTTTCAAATAACTGGCTTCCATTCACTGCATCGGAGCTATCTTCGCTTATTTCGCCTGCAGCGACGTTAGTCAGTGTAACGGGGGTAGTTGAACCTATGTTACCTAGTGTCACACTGGTTTTGGCTAAGTTATCATACTGCACTGAATTATCTGCTTTGATTAGACTGTCTTTAGTGCCTTGGCTTAAGTCAACTGTGTAATCAGTCAAATTACTGGCATCCGTCGTAGCACTTACGTCTATAGCTGTAGAACCTGCTGAGGTTTTAGAACCATTAGCATTAACGGTATAAACATCTTGCCCTGTAATACTGTCAGTTGAAAAGTCCACGCTGGCGACATTGGTGCCTTTGACTACTTTGGTTCTAGCAGCGGCAGATGTGCTATTAAGCTGACTGACATTGACGGCATCTTTTGCTGAGACACCATTTGCGACGTTCACCACTTTTTTATTACCAGCATTGATACCATTGGACTTAGTAATGCTCGGACCATTGATCATACTTAGACCGTCACTAGTCAACGTCGCATTAGATAATGGGTTTGTACCCGTTACCGTCACACCAGCACCACTAACTGTAGTAACACCACCTAATCCTAGACCACCTGTGATTATGCCCAAGCGATTAACCTGAGTACCACCAAAGATATTACCTGTGGTGACGCTACCGTTATTTCCTAGATCAAGATCGTTGTTGAGTTCAAATGAGACATCATTACTGTTTGCTGTTTTGGAGACAGTAATGTTGCTGTTTTTACTATTGAAGTCAACTGAGTCGCCAGGTTCTACCGTACTTGCGGTAGCACTGTCACCTTGTGCACTGATATCCCAGCCTCTATTAGCTGTTTCTGTGACCACTTTTAGCTGAGATACGTTTACTGCATCAGTATCTGCTGAACCACCTGCAACGTTAACGATACGACGTTCGCTTCCAACAGCTCCTACCGAGACTGTGCCATTATTGGCATCAGCAGCAACGTTGGTTAAGAATGAGGCACCGCTTTGTACTGCACCAACAGAGTTTTGACCTAAGGCCACGCTGTTTATAGCATTGGCACTAGCACCTTTACCGAGTGCCACACCGCCTTGCGCTTTAGCTTGGGCATCAAGACCAATTGCAATGGTGTCATTGGCAGTCGCTTTTGCTTGATAGCCTATCGCAACCGCACGACTTGCGCTACCGTTTGTGGCTCGCTGCCCTATCGCAACTGAATTAACCCCGGCTTTTGCATCTTGACCACCTGCAAAACCATTGTATGAAGATCGTGCGCCTTCACCAATGACGGTCGCATTTGAGTTCCCAAATGCATTCTCCCCAACCACGGTTGAGTTACTACCGTTTGCATTGGCATTAGAGCCAACGGCAAGCGCATCAGTGCCTGTTACTGACGTAGTGTATGGCTGTGTATTGCTAGAGCGGATAGGGAAATCAATACCAGCAACGACAGTATCTAACGCTTTTAGCTGAGATACGTTCACTGCATCACTATCTTGACTACCTGCTGCAACATTTACGATCTGACGGTTTCCACCATCCTCTCCTGTACCAACCGATACAGCACCGAGCGTTACACTCCTAGTAGATTCAATCATTAATCCATTCGCTGAGGTTGGAACAAATACTTGTCCCTGTGCACCAGTAGCAGCACGGTTAGCGAGCGACTTGGAGCCTAAAGCTACACCATCCTCAATATTACCAAATGCTCCTGCACCCAGAGCCACAGAACCATCTTTGCTCGCTGATGCACCTATACCAAAGGCAGAAGACGCAACACCAGATGAAGAGGACTGCACACCAATTGCGGTAGATAATGCGCCTTCAGACAGCGCTTTTGCCCCAATGGCTATGGAAGCGGCACCTGCAGCTTCAGTATTTCTCGCATAATACGCTGGCTCAACAAGATCTCGACCAGTATAAGATTTAAACACTGTATTAACGGTACCTGTATTTTTGCCAATGTTAGCTGTGCCATCAAGGTTTGCTTCAGATGCCGCATTTAGATCATCGCCACCAATGGCAATAGATGAGCCGCCTCTTGACACCACATTAGCACCAATTGCAATGGACTGCTCACCTAGTGCAGCAGTATTCTGTCCACTTTCACCACTACCAATTGCAATGGCTTGCCCGCCAGTAGCACTAGCATTACCGCCCATCGCCATAGCATTGGGTCCGGTTGCGCCATCGTTATTGGCATTGCCAACAGCTGTTGAGTTGACACTATAGTACTTGGTTTTGTTAGCGGCGACTGCATTGTTCAGATCACCGATGTTTGCTGCATTGGAGTCATTACCCACACCACTTGCGACGTTTGTAATTTGATTGCCGCCATTATTTAAACCAGTGTTGCCCAGTACGACGTTATTAATCGGATTGCTTGCTGTAATCGTAATACCTGAATTATCAACCAAAGTATCACCTGTTTTAAGACTACCATCAGCGCCTAAATCAACAGTTTTATCGAGCTTTATCGTCAGTGATTTATCCCATTGATCAGCCGTGACGCTTATATTCTTAGTATTTGAGTCGCCAATGACTGTCTCGCCACCTTGAACTGTCAAAGTTTGATGATACAACGGATTGGTATAAATCTTAGGTGCTGGATCATCTCCAGCGAAGTAAGTACCAACTGCATTTGCTTGCATACCAAAACCAGCCGCCAATAGCCCAAGGCCCATGGCACTTAAGCGTAATGTCTTGATAACAGATATATTGGATGTGGTATTGATAGTAGCGTTAGAGCTAACACTAGATTTGGAAGATTTGCCACGCCCTTTTGCATATTCACCGACTGCGGTAAAACAATTTAAGGCTTCATTCCAGATGACTTTGTAGATGCGGTTCATGATGTGTACTCCCTTACAGATTTGTCAGATTTAAAAAATCAGAGGTAAAATCCATCTTGCAAGAGAGTCGATATGACGAAATAAAACGAGTTATGAGCTTGTTACGATAAAACCTTGTTTAAATATTGCTGATATTAATGTTTGAGAAATAAGACGTTTTGTTTTGTAAGTTCTGTATCACTCTCTCTATATATTAGTATTACCGAATATATAGAGAGTAACAATACCGTTCATCCGGCATATTATACCGTTCGTCCATTATATTCATATAAACAAATATATTTATGATGATAAATGGATATATGTGCTTATAAATATTTCCCGTCCCGATTTACGAGTTTTATTTTAAAATTTCTTTTAATATTACCGTCTTAATGTTCATAAAATATGAGGCATCAATCCATGAAAAATATCTACTGCTACGTTAAGCTTTTTCCTTATGATAAATTTTATTATTTAATCGGTAGTACTATTTGCACTATCAACCCCTGTATACCGTCCTGTCGATTGTAGGCATTGATATGTCCTTTGTGTGCCATGACTACAGCATGAACAATGGCCAGCCCCAACCCATAACCGCCCGTGTCACGATGACGAGCCGTGTCGAGACGGACAAATGGCTGAAAGATGCGCTCTAAGTCATCGTCAGCGACGCCGCCGCCCTCATCCGTGATGGTAATCTGAATCGCAGGCATCTTATTATCTATCTGCACCGCTTTCATCTCAGCGCTGACTGTTGAGCCCGCTGCCGTATGCATAAAAGCGTTGCGAACGACATTCTCAAGGGCACTGTGCAGCTGCTCTTGATTGCCTTGTACTGTCCAAGCGCTTTTTAAATCATTAGAAAATGAATATTCAGGTGGTTGCCACTGCCATCTGACCTCTTTATGCTGAAACTCAAAACACACATCCTGCCCGATATCACTGATAATCTCGGACAAATCGACAGCTTCACTCTCCAAATTATCAATCGTATATTGCTGCATTTGTAGGGACTGAATATGAATAATTTGCTCAATTAACTCATTCATCCGCGCAGACTCTTTGTCAATACGGTCTAAATAACGATGAGCGTTGGGTGCAAAATCACGAGTCAGCTCAGTTGCAACATCGAGACGCGCGAGCGGTGAGCGCAACTCATGCGAGATATCACTGAGCATCTGCTTACGCGCCAGCTCACTATCAGCCAGTCTCGTTGACAAATGAGCCACGTCTTTAGCCAGTAATCCCAGCTCATCATCACCCATCTTTGACAGCGCTGGATTGGCTTGATAATCCCCATCAATCATACGGTGCACGGTACTCTGCACACGTCCAATACGCTGAGTCAACGTACGGCTAAGCCAGACACAAACCAACACACTAAAGGCTATAATCAATAGTAAACGTATGGGAAAATTACCATGCTGTAGCTCTACCACATCTGCAAAACGTAGATGCGGGCGCAACTGTATGATGACTGATTGTCCATCAGGCAGTTCAACCGAGATATCTGCCAGCTCAGGACGAGTATCGATGTCCGCTATCGCAGCACTGCTCGACATTATTGGTTTTAGGATTTCGTGCAAAACAGAAGGCTGTTTTGTGGGTATATCATCATTCAGGTTGCTTGGTTTATTGTTATCGTAAGCTCTAGGTGGTTGCTGCATAGCACGTTCCATCGACTGCTGCCCGCTCTGCCCACGCCCTTGCGTGCGCTCGTCTCTGTCCCGATAACGCGGAAATATAATAGCGCCCTGCTCATCGTAGACTCTAATTTGACTCATGAGGCGTCGATCTTGACGATACATCTGCCTGACAGCTATCAAATCACCCACTCGCAGCGCATCGACCATCTCTTGACGCTGAATTAATAGACTCTCAATTTGTATGTCCATACGAGCCGTTAGCTCTTTTTCAGCCAGCCAGCGCTCCACCATAATGGATAACAGTGAGGTAATTAGTATCGTCAGTAATAGACTTAGGAATAAACGCCAAAACAGCGTAATTCGCACTTTGAATTTCGGTGCTTTGATGGAACTACTGGAATTTTGCATCGACGATTTCATGATTAGAGCACCAGTTGATAGCCTTTACCACGTACCGCTTTTATTGGTTCGTCATGAAAAGGCTGAAGTTTTTTGCGCAGGCGAGACACGTGCACATCAAGGCTACGATCAAAAGGCTGCAACTCGCGCTGCAAGACATTCTCTGACAGCCATGCTTTGCTGACCACTTCCCCTTTTTGCTTGAGCAGCGCCACGAGTAAGTCAAACTCTGTTCCCGTCACTTGTAGTGCTACACCATCTATTTCACAAACACGCTGGTTTTGATCAAGATGCAAGCGACTCTCTGGTAGCGGCGTATGCTCAGACGTGGTCGTGTTGGTACGCTTAATCACGGCATTGATACGCGCTAGTAGCTCGCGGGGGTTACAGGGCTTGGTGATATAATCGTCAGCGCCCAGCTCCAAACCAATAATACGATCAATCTCCTCACCCTTTGCCGTCAGCATAATCACAGGGATATCACTGATATTTGGCAGTTGCCGCAGCACACTTAGCCCATCTATTTTTGGCATCATGATATCGAGGACGAGCAAATCATAAGCAGAATCATCATGCGCCACCGCTTTTAATCGTTGTATAACCGCTGCACCATCATGGACACAGTCGCAATGAATACCATGGTTGTGCAAATACTCTTGTAGTAACTGAGTCAACTCTTCATCATCATCGCCTATCAATATATTTGGCACACTCACCTCCTTTCCATGATTTTAACTGGCTTTCATTCGTTTACTTGCCCATATTATCAGGCAAGCGCGTGTCAATTCGCTATAAACGTTACCTTTCTTAATACTTCATAAATGTTCGTAACCTTTAACTGCCGTAAGATAGCTTCTATCAACCGCAAGACCTGCACTTTTAAGACGACTAATCACAACGATTAATAGCGCTTAAAACGCGATGCTTGCAAGATAAGACTTTAGTGTTTACTTAACCAAACTCACTGTAATTAAAGGATGTCATCATGAAAAAATTATTATTGGGCTCAGTATTAGCAGCTTCTAGCGTATTTACTGTGACAGCATGTTCTAGTGTCAATGCAGCCTCTGACACCGCGCCAATGAATCAAATGCAAAAGAACCATAAAGACGGCGCCATGAGAGGCCCAATGTCAAAACTGGATCTAACAGCGACGCAGCAAGCGCAAATCAAAGCCATCATGCAGGAAAAACATGGCGATCGTACTGCTGACCGTGCAAAAAACCAAGCAGAACGCGCACAAATGGAACAACAAATACAAGCACTGACCAATGCAAGTACATTGAACAATGCGGCGGTAAATCGTTTGGCCGATCAGCAAGCGGCAAAAGCAAAACAGCGCTTTATTGAGCGCGTCCAAACGCAGCATGCCATCTCTCAGGTGTTGACCGCTGAGCAGCGTGCAAAAATGGAACAGCTCAAATCAGAAAGACAAGAAAAAGGTCGTAAGCACTCAAAAGATCGTAAAGGCCATGGCAAACCACATCATCAAGGTATGTAACTTGTTGTTAGCCGCCTGTCACTAGCCATCTGAGCGGTGCCCATAACCACTTATGAGATTTTAGTGACTTGCATAGAAAAATAGTGATTTGCATAGAAAAAGCGCATCGTATGAACGGTGCGCTTTTTTAATATAAAATCGTTCTACTCAAAATTCAGTGAGTCTAGCTGTTAATTACCCAACTATTAACTACTCAATCGCATCAAAGCGAGCTTTCGCCATTGGCAATATAGTAAAGATCATTTTACCCACTGCTGTTCCATTACCATCGCGATAATATTGCAACAGCTCAGGGCCGTATTCTCGCATATCAATACTATTACTGGCGTTCGGTGATCGAACATTACTTGGCAGATTCGGAAATGCCTTGTCTTTGCTATTAATAGCAGAATACTGCTGCAAGACATCTATTGTCATACTTTTATCTGACGCAGTTTTGCCAGTGTTATCTAATTGGCGGTGCAGATGCTGCCATTTGAGCTGACCACGTTTGTCAAATCCATATAGCTCTTCTACTGTGGCGTTTGCATCGACTTCAGATTCTGTCTTGTCTTTATCATTTATTTGAGCATTTATCATAGCTAGTATTGTTTGTACCATCGCTTTACTAGTGAACTCCTTTGAGCTTTGAATCGTCTCAAAGGCTGTCATAGGCTCGGCTTCTTTTACCAGCTCTGGATATTTTTGGCTAATGCGCTTATAGAAGATTTGCAGATAATTTTGATAATCGTCTTGATAGCTATCAAAACTTTGTACTCGGCGAATCACTTGGTCAGTTGAGAGCATTGCTGATAGCTGATGCGCAGGCAACTTGGGAGACAGCGATGCAAGCGTATTAGGCGCGACATAGTTAAACTGGCTAACAGGCGCCGCCTCATAAGTCAGATCCAACGCAGCAAAATGGCTTTTTATCACCTCACTACCGAATTCTTTAGGGAGCGTTCCATCATCAATCGCTATTTTTAGCCATTTGTTTTGCCATTTTGTACCGAGCTTATCGTCTAATAGCTCAGAATTGAACATCGCAAAGTTATCTGCCCATAGGTAGATATCACCATTTTTCATGTCGATGTAGACAGGCTGATTGATACTGCTATGATGATTGCGCGCTTGATACTGAGCGCTGGCGAGCATCGTCGCCTTGCCTGCCATGGGCTGATAGATGCCTTGAGCATTGATAGACAACGGTTTTAGCAAGTACTCATCTAGCAGTTGCGCTTTTTTGATATCTAGCGGCTTTGGTTTGTCTTCATAGTTGTCAAATAGTGCCTGATAATCTGGCGCAACCTTAACATCACTATCATACTGATGATCATCCCATGCATGGTAAGCATCGACGCACTCAAAATAAGTCTGTTTGAGAGCATCACGCTTGTCATCGTAATCCACAGCTGAAATATCTTCGTTTTGTTTTTCTGCCTGCATGATCAATGCCGCATAGGCTTGGTCATGCGCCTCTTCGCAATGTGTATCCACATAATCTGATGCCACTATTTGCGTGCCAGATGTCGCCGTACGCTGCTGATGGTTACTGATCTCGATATTACTATGGTAGCTGAACGATTGGCGGCGCTGTTTTTGTAATGCAGTCGCTAATGTCTTTTTAGCGGTGCTAGGTGATTGCTTAACGGTCAATGCATTTGACTGGTTCAAATTGGCAGATTGACAACCCGTTAAAAGTAATGCTCCTGACAGTAATGTACTGGTCAATAATAAGTAATTTTTCATCATAGATGACAGACGTAGTGTAAGCGTTTGATGTGCTGTTTTCATTTTTTATCCTTAATAGACATATGCGTAAATGCGATCAGATAATGCGACGTCGTCTCTATTTTTCATTATCATCTTTAGCATCGCCAATACGGCTCTCATCGATTGATTCTGCACCATAACGATTGTCATATTCGTCACTACTATAATCAGTCTCTAAGCTGCCATCCTCATAATCGTAGCGCGCATAGCGTGCCGTTTGTAGTCTGTCTTTTTTTTGGCGCTGTGCTGCTATCCATGCATTACCATCGATAGGCGCTACCGCATTTGACCCAAACGATTCTGCCAGCAATGGCGTTAGGGCATGTCTTTTAAAGCTAGATTTATCATAACGTACTTGGTTGAGCATGGTCGTCGTAGAGCCTAGTAAATCACCACCGATATTGACGCGCTGCTGCTTAGCAAGCAGGCGATCTGAGTTATCTAAATAATAGTAATTAATCTGATTAAAAGAGATAGGGCCAATGGCTTCGATAAGCTGTAATAACGAACCCACATCTGCACTTTGATAGCCTTTGTTGTATAGCTGAACTTTGGCAAGCGCGGCTTTTAGCATGGCTCCATCAGGATATTTATCTGGGTTGGCATCCACATACTCTTGCAACGATTTCGTCACATATTTCAGAGTCTTACCAATCATTTCACCACTTTGCTGACTGCCAAAATAAACTTTTACTGCTCGAGTCGCACCAACTTCTTTAGCAAACGCATCACCACTGATATCTACGGCGCTAAAATGCTCAGGTGCCAATTCTGCCATGCTGCTCTGTATGGCATTGAGCACCGCATCATAAAGCACTGCTGGTGGCAACTGCGCCGTGATACTTTCGGGCAAACCAAAGCTGACCGTATGTGAGGCCATCTGCGAGGGTAATGGGGTGTTCTCAGGATTGACGAGCGCAACGATTGGCATGATTGCCGATGGGTCGAGCGTGACACTGCTGTTGTTAAAATCAAATGCCACTGGTATCTGTATGGATGAGCTGATCGTTGGCGTGGCATAGTCGTAGCTATAGACGCTTTGTAATTGCCGCTTTTTTGGGTTGTACTGACTGACACTATTGAACGTCAAATGCTGATATTGATAGGCGTTGGATGCAGCGATTTGCTCAGGAGTGCGGCTAAACATCGTCAGTATGTTACCAATCAAGCCAGTAGAAGACATTGATAGCTCCTCACTATTGGTCGGCTCTGTCTTGGCTTGCTGCTTTGCCATTTGCATGGCTTCATATTTTGCAGCCATTGTCTTCGGGCTTAACCCCGACATGCCGGAGAGCATACCTCCAGTTTCACCGCCGTACTCATCATATTCGTCAATGGCATATTCATCAGTAGAATAGTCATCACTGGAATAATCGTCGCTATCATAGTCTTCTGCATCGTAGTCGTGCTCTTCATTAGCACTTGCTTGCTCATTTTCACCTGCTTCAGCCAGTATGGCCGCAATCGCTTTTTCCTCTTGCTCAGCTTTTTGTTCTTCGTCAGCATAGTCGCTAGGATAATCGGACTCTAAAGCGTCTTCTGCCCCATCATAATTGTGGTCATCATTGTATGGTTCATCATCGCTACTATCGTACATTCCCTCAGGCTGATACGCATAGGTCTCTATAATCGTTCTAAGTAAGCTACTTGAGCCTGCATCAATACTATCGGCATCGATAAATGGTACTGCTTGGTAATTGGCTTGCGCGACGGCCACATGCTCTGTTGCCAAATGCTGGCGAATCGCTGCCAATAAATGCGCCTTGGCTTGGTGCTCAGTGTTGGGATATTTTTCTTGATCAAACAGTTGTGCGTAACGCTCAGCTTGGGCATCTTGACTAGCAGTAAAAGCGCGACCCTGACGTTGGCTCTGAGCAGGGTTTGCAGTGCTAAAATCCATAAGGGTACTGGAGGCTGCCACATCCGCTGAGGCAGTCGGATTTGATTGACAACCTGTAAGCACAAGCGACGCACTACCAACTAACAAAGCAATAGAGGTTAATTTGCTTATTTGAGATACATGACCATTATTATTTTTATTGTTAATGATAGGCAAATAATTACTCGCCATCTCAGAGTGGCACTGTCGATTACGGTTATTAACATGGTTTGATGACATAAGAATCTCTTTGTATAAATAGCCAGTCGTTAACGGATGTACATTAGTACTGTACTTTATATCACAAGACGTTACAATTTAGTAATATTAAGACCTATTTTTAAAGAAAATCTTCACTGGTTAGTGAGCTTCTCTGCACAATTTACATGACACTAATTATATATATTTCGGTAGAAAACCGCTCATACTGCACATCATATAAAAACTCAAATCATAAAAGATGATAAACAACTTTCTACTATTTGATATTTTCGTTACTATTTAAGCGTATTTATTTGATACCCTGTTTTTTTCTACTCGCCCAAAAAGGACTTTGCGATGTCACCATCATTATCTCACCAACATCGAATTACTCAGCAAAAAAAACCAAAGACTCATAACAAGTTGAAATCTAGTGCTTTACTGATTACGAGTGCGCTACTACTCTCTGTCTCAGCCCATGCGCTAGAGCCAACCGTTTCAGCCAACAGCCCCACGGTCAACAACACATCGATTGATACCAATGCGCTAAATCTAGCCATTATGACGGACAATCCAACTGTCCTATCTGAAACCAAACGCATCACACGGGCAAAAACCAGTACTCTAAAAACTACCTCAAACAATGCCAATAGCGACCAAGCTATCTACTCTGAAGATGCAATTCATCATCCAGTATGGGCAAAAAATGGCATGGTCGCCACCCAAGAAGCGCTTGCTTCTGACATCGGTTTGCAGATTTTGAAAGACGGTGGTAATGCGGTAGATGCTGGGGTTGCGGTTGGCTTCGCCCTTGCTGTGACCTTGCCACGTGCTGGTAATATCGGTGGTGGCGGTTTTATGATGATTTATGACGCCAAGCAAGGCAAAACTGTAGCACTCGATTATCGCGAAAAAGCACCAAGTAGCGCCTCTCGTGATATGTATCTCGACGATGAGGGCAACGCAGTCAGTGACTTATCTCGTTATCATGGCCTAGCCGTTGGTGTCCCGGGGACAGTAGCAGGACTACTAAAAGCACTAGAAGAGCATGGCACCATGAGCCGCGAGCAAGTCATGGCACCAGCGATCGCATTGGCAGAAGATGGCATAGAGGTCACCGCTGGCTTGTCCGAATCGCTCACTGCTTTGAGTGATCGCTTACAAAAGTGGCCAAGCACCAAAAAAGTATTTTTTAAAGCGGACGGTAGCGCTTATCAACCGGGCGAGCGGCTAAAGCAGCCTGAGCTTGCCCGCTCGCTAAAGCGAATCGCGGTACAAGGCGCAGACGGGTTTTATAAAGGGGAAACCGCGCGTGACATCGTAAAGGCCGTCAACGAAGCAGGCGGTAGCATGAGCTTGCAGGATTTAGCCGATTACGAAGCCATCGCCCGCGTGCCTGTCAAGGGCGATTACCGTGGCTATGAGATTGTCTCTATGCCACCGCCCTCCTCTGGTGGTATTCACATTATTGAAATATTAAATATTTTAGAAGGTTATCCCCTCAAGGACTATGGTCAAAATAGCGCACAGACTATTCATTTGATGAGCGAGGCCATGCAACTGGCTTATGCAGATCGTGCTGAGTACCTAGGGGATTCTGACTTTATCGACGTACCTGCCAGCGGCCTAACGTCACAAGCCTATGCGGATAAACTGCGCACGTTAATTGATCCAAATAAAGCCACGCCAGCCGCGACCATCAAAGCCAACAACCCGCTCCCTTATGAGAGCGATCAAACCACGCATTTCTCTATCGTTGATAAAGACGGCAATGCCATCGCCAACACCTATACGTTGAACTTCTCTTATGGCACAGGTCTCGTGGCTGACGGCACAGGTATCTTATTAAATAACGAAATGGATGATTTTTCTGCCAAGCCGGGTGTACCAAATGGCTATGGATTAATTGGTGGTGACGCCAATGCCGTTGAAGCCAATAAACGTCCGCTATCCTCGATGAGTCCAACGCTGGTATTTAAAGACAACAAACCGTATATCGTTACGGGCAGCCCAGGTGGTAGTCGTATCATCACGACCGTCACCCAAATCATCTCTAACGTCATCGACCATGATATGAACATCGCTGAGGCAACTCATGCGCCGCGTATTCACGACCAATGGCTACCTGATGAGATTCGAGTTGAAAAAGCACTAAATATTGATACGGTCAAAAAACTAGAATCTATGGGGCACACGGTCAGTCCAAAATCAGCCATGGGCTCTACGCAGTCGATTATGCTCACACCGAACGGCGTTTATGGTTCTTCTGATCCCCGTATTGTTGATGCAGCGGTGGTTGGATACTGATTAATAAATACCTACATCTAATTATCATAAAGAGCCGCTAGCGCACATAGCGGCTCTTTTTTATGTATGCAGTATGATAATTCCTTCTTGATATAATATATTAGTACAATTTAATTTTCTCAAAGAACTCATTATCCAACAGCATCTTGGGTCTCGCATTGACCTCTTTCAGACCCACCTTATGTTGCATCATCAATTCAATCAAATTCATTTGATCAATTAGAATAAGACTATGTGAATCAGTCGAATTGGCATAATCTTGGGCAGGTTTAGTAAAGCTTGTAGTAGTAATAAAAATCCCATGATGGTTGGTTTTTTGTGGGGGATAAGCCCCTATGAAATTTCTCAAGTCACCATTTGATATATTGTTTCCATTGCTATAAAGCTTCGCCTGTATATAGTAATTGTGGACTTCACCATCTGGAAAATCCTGAATAATAAGCCCATCAATACCATTATCATTAGAGCGTCCTGTATGACGAGAGGTTAAATTGCTTTCAGGACTTTCTATCTCTAAAGATCTCTCAATTAGCTTCAAGCAAAACCACTCAAACTGCAACGGTGATAAACTTTCAAGCTGAACCATAATCATATCAGGCGTGACTTTGACAAAATCATTACCAACAGTAGCATCTGCATAATTATTCATAAATATAGAAGTTCGACGCTTGGTTTCGTCGATTAAATGACTGATAAGTGCATCACCATTTTTACCATAGGCGGCAGTATTAACTTTTTGCAAATCAGAAAAAGCTTTATTATCGAAGCGTTTAAAGTTAGCAATGTAATCACTATTTGGAATACCTTCACCTACATATTCATTGAAGTTCTTGCCCGCTAACCAAAAATAAACTTTACCAAAAGGGTCTAAACGTATGATATTTTTGGGCGTTACTTTTTCATCAAAAGTAATAAAATTAGCAAAATTTTGATTCAAATTAGGAACCAAGCTAAATTTATCTTCTTTAATCAAGCCCATCGCAGATAAACATAACAAAATCAAATCAACAATTTCGTCATAGCAAGGTGAACCATCGTGGCATTCATGACGTATATCGTAGTTGCTCATATAGTTAATATCTTTATGATCGTTTACGATGTGTGCTAATTTCTCAAACTCTCTATAAAATACGGTACGACCGATGGTATTTCGAGTACTTAAGTTTTTTATGGTCTGTATTCCAGCATTTAACATGTCGCCAAATGCAGGGAGCTTAGTAATATTACTCATAGTATTATCGTCTTTTTTTGATTGTGTAAATAATATAGTGACATTGGCATATTATTACATTAGCTTAAAAACAAATGTTTATGCTATCAACTATTGAGATAAAACGCAGCAATATTTCACATTAATGAATAAGAAAACAAATTCATTCACTCAGATTAAACCCTTGCAATCAGTGGCTGTTGGTAGCAAATAATGATATTATTAACGACCCCATTTAAAACGTATCAACATCGCTATCGAGGTCTCAATTGCTTCTCGACATCATCGTAAACAACTGATAAAAATCAGCTTTTTACCGATAGCTTATGTGTTTTGATCGTACTAGTAAGAGTCTTCTATGGCATTTGTACACCTTGGTATCCACAGCGAATATTCCATCACCGATTCTATCGTGCGCATCAAACCGCTCGTGAAAGCGGCGGCAGCTGACAATCAGCGTGCGCTGGCTTTGACCGATTTATCCAATTTATATGCCACAGTGAAGTTTTATCGTGCTTGCCTAGGCGCGGGTATCAAGCCCATTATTGGCAGCGAAGTCATCATGGATAATGAAGACACACGCCTCACCCTACTCGCAATGAACAACGAAGGCTATCAAAACATTACCCGTATCGTGTCGCTTGGGTTTACCGAAGGTCGCGCTGATCCTGTCAATCATGGTACGCCGGTTATCAAGCGTAGTCATATTCTAGAACATGCGGCAGGCGTGATTGTGCTACTCACCGAAAAGTCAGATGTTGGTCAAGCATTGGTTGGCTCTATGCCAGAAAAAGCCGATGAGCTGCTCACCGAGTGGCAAGCGCAATTTGATGATCGTTTATACTTTGCCATCAAGCGTACCAACCGTTCAGGCGAAGATGCTTTTATTAGGGCAGCCATTCATTCAGGTGCCAAACACAACATCCCCATCATTGCGCATAATGACGTGCGTTTTTTAGCGCAAGATGATTTTGATGCGCATGAAGCCCGCGTGTGTATCGCAGGCTCTTATGTCCTTGCCGATCCCAGTCGTCCGCAAACCTACTCAGATGAGCAATATCTCAAAACTCAAGATCAAATGGCGCAGCTGTTTGCTGATATTCCGCAAGTGGTCGATAACACCTTGCATTTGGCTACCCGCTGTAATGTCACTTTGACGCTAGGCATTAATGTACTGCCTGACTTCCCTGTCCCTGAAGGCGAGACCATTGAGTCGTTTTTCCGTGCCGAGTCGCAGCGCGGTCTTGAGCAGCGCTTAGATAAGCTTTTTCCTGTCGAGGCACGTACAGATAATTGGAGCGACTTTCGTCAAAGGTATGACGAACGCCTAGCCTATGAGCTGGATATTATTCTATCCATGGGCTTCCCGGGTTACTTCCTTATCGTCATGGACTTTATTCGCTGGGCGAAAGCCAACGGTGTGCCAGTAGGTCCCGGACGTGGTTCTGGTGCAGGGTCCTTGGTCGCCTACGCGCTCAATATTACCGACCTTGATCCGATTCATTACGATCTGCTGTTTGAGCGCTTCCTAAACCCTGAACGGGTATCGATGCCCGATTTCGATATCGATTTTTGTATTGAGGGTCGTGATCGCGTGATTGACTATGTGGCGCAAACCTACGGTCGTGATGCCGTTTCACAGATTATTACCTTTGGTACCATGGCTGCAAAAGCGGTGGTACGTGATGTGGCACGCGTCCAAAGTAAATCATACTTTTTGGCCAATAAAATATCTAAGCTGATTCCCAAAACTCCCGGTATCACCCTAAGCCAAGCGCTTGAGCAAGAGCCACAGCTTAAAGACTTGATCTCTAATCCTGATAACATGGATTATGAAGATGCCATTGAGATTTGGGAGATGGCGATTAAGCTTGAAGGTGTCTGCCGAAACGTCGGTAAACATGCTGGTGGTGTACTGATTGCGCCGCACAAGATTACGGACTTTAGTGCCATTTATTGTGATGACGATGGGCACCGTGTCAGCCAGTTTGATAAAGACGATGTAGAAGCCGTCGGACTAGTGAAGTTTGACTTTTTGGGTCTACGTAACTTAACGGTCATCAACGCGGCAGTTGAGAACATCAATTTGCGCCGTGCCAAAGAAAACGTGCCCGCATTGGTATTGGAAGATTTACCACTCGATGATGTTAAAGCCTATAAACTGCTACAAGATGCCAAAACAACCGCCGTCTTTCAGCTAGAAAGTATGGGTATGAAAAAGTATTTGGCCAAACTGCAGCCAACCAACATCGAAGATGTGATCGCCATGTGTGCGCTCTATCGTCCCGGCCCGCTTGATGCCGGCATGGTAGAGATGTATATCGACCGTAAGCACGGTCGTGAAGAGGTCATCTATGATCATCCCAATCTTGAGCCGATTTTAGAAAACACCAACGGCGTTATCGTCTATCAAGAACAGGTCATGCAAATTTCGCAGGTCATGGCAGGTTATAGTTTGGGCGGTGCTGATATGCTCCGCCGCGCCATGGGTAAAAAGAAACCTGAAGAGATGGCAAAGCAGCGCGATATCTTTGTGACTGGTGCAACCTCGCAAGGTATCGACGAAGTCACATCAGGCGGCGTGTTTGACCTAATGGAAAAATTCGCAGGTTATGGTTTTAACCGCTCGCATTCTGCGGCTTATGGGGTACTTGCCTATCAGACGGCTTATCTCAAGCAGTACTACCCTGCTGAATTCATGGCGGCAGTATTAACGTCCGATATGAACAACACCGACAATGTGGTGTTCTTTATCAATGACTGCCGCGAAAACTTTGATTTGACTGTGGTCAATCCATCAGTCAATCGCAGTGAATGGCATTTCGTTGCCGATACTCCGACCAATATCATTTACGGTCTTGGGGCGATCAAAGGTGTTGGTGAAGGGGCTGTCGAGTCCATCGTTAATGCTCGCCGAACGGATGGACCTTTTAAAGACTTATATGATTTTTGCCGCCGTGTGGACATCAAGAAAGTTAATAAGCGTACACTAGAAGCATTGGTTAGCGCAGGCTGTTTTGATGACTTTGCTGCGACGCTACGACCCGACTTACCAGCAGACGAAGCTTACGAGATTCGCGGTGCATTGATGAGCCAACTGCCAAGCGCGGTGCAAGCAGCTGAGCAAGATCGGCAGAACAATGAGCTTGGCATGATGGATCTGTTTGGCGAAATGGACGGTGTTGTTGCAGCACCGCCACTCGTGATGACGCCAGAGCTGATTTGGGGTGACAAGCATCGCCTAAAAGCGGAAAAGAACACGTTAGGATTATATTTAACCGGTCATCCAATTAATGAATACTTGGATGAGTTAAAACGCTACACCTCAGGCGCTCGTCTTAATAAACTGGCAGATACTGGTTATAACGGTAGCTGCTATTTTGCAGGACTCATTATAGATATTGCCAATTTTGGCAATCGTAATGTGATTACTTTAGATGATGGCACATCGAGATTGGAAGTCAGCTGCTATGCTGAGCGTTTCAACCGTGTCAAAGAGCAATTGAAAATCGATGAAGTCGTCATTATCAAAGGCAGTATTCGTGAGCGTGATGGACGCTTGTTTGCGCGTCTTGATAGTGCCATGAGCATGGTCGATGCGCGCCTGCGTTGGCTCAAAAAAATCAGTATCAAAGTCCATGGTAACGATATCGACCTTCTTACACGCTTGCAACCATTACTCAAATCCGCACAGGCTGACATCATTCCTGAGCCACGCTTGGCTTATAATCAAGAGCAAGATGAGCAAAGCAATAATGGTAGTAACACTTACGACCCTGCCATGGGCGGCAGTTTATATGATGAAAATGGTAATGACTTATTGGCTCTAGAGAACGATATGAACCATGACGCATTTAATCAAAATAGCATGCCCCAGAGCTATGCAAACAATGCGCTCAGTAATACGGATGCTTCTATCAATGATAACTGCTTGCCACTTGGCTTGAGCGTGTATGATGTTTATGGTATCGCAAATGTGGGGCTGTCAGAGCATTGGCGGGTCTACCCGAACGACGATAACTTGCAACAACTGAAGACGTTAGTTAGTGAAGATAACTTACACTTTCATTACAGCTAAAATGCACAATCCCATCAAAAATCTACTATAGTAACTTGACTGCTTTAACTTTTAACAATTGGATAAAAGCCATGACTGACATGACGAATAATAATATGACTGGTCAGACTGATGAAGAGATTATCAATCACGAACAGTTCGAAGACATGCGTGACTTGCTAGAAGAAGATTTTGTCGAGCTGATACAAGTGTATCTCAACGACAGTCAAAAACGCGTTGCAGCACTGCGAATCGCTCAGCAAGAAGATGATAACGCCAACGGCTTTGAAACTGCCCATGCCCTAAAAGGCGCAAGTGCCAATTTGGGTACGACTCAATTGGTTCGCCTTAGCAGCCAGCTACAAGAATGCTGCCGTGAGCGCCGCATTAGTGAACAAGCTGATCTGATTGAAGAGATTGCTGCCGCATTGCAACGTGCTGAACAAGAAATCAATCAAAGATTGGGGCAATAATGAGTAACGACTCTTTATCATCTACTGAGCAAGCCTGTATAGTAAATGACTACCTCGACTGCTTACAAGTCATCATGGTCAATACGACTTTGCCTGCCAATATCGGCTCAGCCGCACGCGCCATGCATACAATGGGCTTGTCCCGTTTGACCGTTGTCGACCCCAAATTGCCAATTGATGAGACCAGTGTCTCTCATGCGGCAGGTGGTAGTGAACTGCTGTCATCTGCTGTGATCGCACCTACTTTAGAGTCTGCCATTGCCGGCTGTCAGCTAGTATTTGCAGCCAGCAGCCGCAGTCGTCATATGCCGCGCCCTGTTGTGACACCCACGCAAGCCGCTAAGATTATGTTTGATTTTATTGATACACAGTCGGCTTTAAGTGCAAATGATAATAACGTTAACACCTCATCAGACGCTGTTTCTGGCAAGCCAAGTATCGCTATATTATTTGGGCGTGAAGATCGTGGGTTGACCAATGAAGAGTTGGCTTATGCTGATTATCACATTCAAATCGACGCCAACCCTGCTTACCCTGTACTAAATGTCGCCTCAGCAGTGCAGGTCATTGCCAGCTTTATCTTTGCTTATGCTCAAACGCATGCTCAGACAGCTGATAATTTAGATTCGGATACAAGCGCAGAAGCCCAATCGACGATTAATGTGAATTTGCGTCAACAGTGGGATGAGCCTGCTATCAATCAGCAGCAGCTGCAACAGCTCACTCAGCGCACTACTGACCTTATGGTACAGCGCAGTCTGGCAAATAGCGAACATCTAAAGTCATTACCATCACGCCTATCCAGACTGGGATCACGCCTACAGCTTGATCAAAAAGAGTATCAGCTATTAAGCGCTTTGATTGCAAAATTATCCAAAGACTAAAACAAGTCATTGTTTATCAGCTCGCCTTCATTTGACAGCTTTTTACTATATTTTGCGGTACAAAGCTGTTATAACTTAGAAAAAATGAGCAAACATATACTCTCATTATTATTTAACCATCATGACAACAGAATAAAGACATTGCTACTTTAGCAACGCTACTTTACCGACGAATAGATAGGACGCTTTATGTCATTGCCATCCAAATTGTTCAGATCGCTTGTCAGCATCAAAAAAGATCTGAAAGAAGATATCGATGCGGTATTTAACCGCGATCCTGCAGCGCGCAATAGTTTGGAAGTCATCCTAACCTACCCAGGTATCCATGCGCTCATTCTACATCGCGGTGCGCACTGTCTGTGGAATCATGAACAAAAATTGGCGGCTCGCGTCATCTCATACGGCTCGCGTATTATTACAGGCATTGAGATTCACCCCGCTGCCAAGATTGGTAAGCGTTTCTTTATCGATCATGGTGTTGGGGTCGTCATCGGTGAGACTGCTGAGATTGGTAACGACGTGACGTTGTATCACGGTGTTACTCTAGGCGGTGTATCTTGGAATAATGGCAAACGCCATCCAACGCTAGAAGACGGTGTAACCGTTGGTGCTGGTGCCAAAGTCTTGGGGCCATTTACGGTCGGCAAAAATGCTAAAATCGGCTCGAATGCAGTGGTAGTCAAACCAGTACCAGCAGGCGCTACGATGGTCGGCAGTGCCGCTCGTATGATCTCAGATCATCACGATGAAAAAGGTAATCCTATTGCGACAAAAGTACAAGACGCCAAGCAACAAGAGAAAGTCGCGCAAGCTGGCGAGAGCATCAAGGATCAAGCAGCTGACACTACTTCTACTGCAAAACGCACCAATACCTTCCGTGCCTATGGTATCGACCCTTATTCGCAAGACCCTGTCGCAGAAGCCTTTGCTAAAATGCTAGAACACATTCAACAATCAGAGAATCGCCTAGACCAATTGCAGTCAGCGATGTGTGATATCGATCCTAATTTTTGTAAAAAGGAATACGATAAGCTGTGCTTAGAGGATTTGGACGTGATTGGTCGTGCTGATGTAGAAGATATCAATGATGAAAAAAATCGCTAAGACAGTCGTTAAATGTAGGCAGTACTATTACCGTATAAACTGATAAAAAATGCTTATATAGGTTTTAGTGAAAAACGAATAAAATCAAAGCAGGTTTAGATAAAATCTACCATATCCGCATACATGGTAGATTGACCTGCTTCATCTTCTAGTAAACTCCAATCTTGAAAATCGTTGCTTTTCATCTCAGAGTAAGCCGCACGAGCTAGTAAGACATGATAAAAAATACCTTTAACTGACTGTGACATAATACTTTTCCTTTAATTTTAGAGTTATTAATTATTTATTAGCATGAGTATTGAATAATGATTCGTGTGGACTCAGTACGAATTCTTTTGGCATATAATCTTCAGTTATTTTGCCTGTCCCCCATTGTCCTCTGTCGCTTTTATCGCCCCACATCCAAGCATTGCCTTTATCATCTATAAAAGAATAGTCGGCGAAGCCTCCAGTTCCATATTGGTCAACTTTTATATCCTGAGCAATCCGTATAGGTCTTTGAATATAGTCTTTGGTTGAACTAGATCTAGATGAATACACGTAATTACCCCACGTATAAAGGTCACCATTGATAGTATTAGCCGATATACTATTTAATCTGACAACCTTTGATAGACCTTCTACTTTTTTTGGTGACTTAATAAAGATTTCTTTAGATTCTTTCTGAGCAGACCATTCATGCGAACGCCAACTCCAAACACTACCATCTTCTAATAAAGCAAAATTTGCGTACCCTTTAGTAAAATCAACTGCCTGTTTTGGAAGAGAAACAATGACTGGTGAATAATAAATTTTTCCATTGCTAATAGTAGTTTTTTTAGCGCTTGGATTACCTAAAGAGTCTAATGTTGAAGATGATGAAACAATTGATCCATCCTCATTCAGAGCGACGATAGCACCTGCACTACCTTCGGCTTTGACAATGTGTTCAAAACCTTCGACAAGCACAGGCGAATTAAATTTTTTCTGAATATTACCGTTAACAACACCTGTTTCGTTGTTCCCTAAAAAAAACACCTTTCCTTCACTATTAACAAATATAGAAGCTTGCTGACCTGCATGAATATATACCAAATTCTCAATTCCTTTAATTTCTCTTAATTCCTCTATGAAAGTATCTTCATCATTAGGGTCTATCTCTCCATATCTGTTGCTACCCCAGCCCCATACAGTGCCATCTTTACGTAGTAATAACATATGTCCACCACCGCCTGAAACGGCTACCGCATCATTCACACCCTCGACTTGCCTAGGCGTTGGGTCTTGTCCTGTCTTAGTCTCGCGCAGTAGACCATCTGTACCCCATGTCCAAAGCGTACCATCGTCTTTTACCCCTGCACTCCATGAGCTGGTCATCGCAAGGCGCTTAGGTTCAATGTTAATCTCAAGTGGAGTTTCTAACGGTTCATCTGGCATATTTGCCACAGGGTATTTATCTTTGGTAAGAGATTGAAGATGCTTGGAAGGTGTTTTATCGCAGGCAGGTAAAGTAGATATAATGATTATTGCTACTAAACTCTTGATTATTTTTTTATTCAAAAAGTTCATTGGTTTTTGCATAGGTAGTAGTATCTCGAAGATTACATCGTCACTTATACTAACAATTGCTTAGATAATCGCATAGTTTTTATTAGATTTTTATATAGTAATCTTATGGGTTGAGGCAGAGTGAATACTGAACAACGGTAGTTTTAGATGAAAAGATATAGTGGTGATTAAGATACGGCTACTTATTAGCCAAACTATAGCTTGGTTAAAATCAATTCTTTAACCCCCGCTTCCTCATGTGCTTTAAATGGATAACGATCTGCCATTACAATCCAATCAGATATTGATTTAAATATCGAGTATCCGCTTAGGCTATTTTCTATAGTAGCCAATTTGACCATCAAAATATCAATGTCCATTGTCACTCGTCGCACTTGCTTTGGCTCAGTCTGTCGACGTCTATTACAATCACCTTCAAGCGTTTTAAAGGTTTGCTGTAGTTGCTGCAGACTCATTGGTGTGGTCAGTACTAGATAGACGCATTGATTGGTATAGTCAGGTTTTGGTAATTGGGTAGTCGCGGTAAAATCAGGGTTTTGAAAAGCAGTAGATAGCTTTACCTCACCCAGCGCTGCCAAACTCTCTCGAGCAAGCGGTAGATACCTCTCGGCTTGATAGTTGCTACCCAGCGCTAACACCACCTCTGCTACAGACTGCGCTTGCAGACTCTCAGGTGCGCATTGTGTTAGCGTTGCCATATTCAACTCCATCGACGTTTTATGCATCATCGGCTTGGCTATCATTAACTTCTTTGGTAACGTCTTTAGTAGCTGGCTCATTGGTTAGCGCTGGCGCATAACGTGTTATTTGTACCCCTACCGCATCTGCTTGGGCAATAGCAGTCGGCTTGGCAATACTTAACGTGATTTTTTGACAGTCATATTTTGCAAATAGCTTATCAGAGATCTGACCGGCCAAATGCTCAAGCAGTTTTGCTTGAATCTCTTTACACCACTCGCTCACATCATCACAGACTTCTTTATAACTCAAGGCATCTCTGACATCATCGGACACAGCAGCACGGCTAATATCCGTCTCAAGCGCGATATCGATCAGTAACGGCTGAGTAATGGCGCGCTCCCAATCAAACACACCAATGACCGCTTCAACTTTTAGACCTTTTATAAATACAACATCAGACTGCGTATGAAACATGCTTCCATCCTTGTTTGCTAATTTTTTGTGCGTATTTTTAGCTCTTTACTTAACCGATTATAAAGCCTCTTTGCGGAGACGCTCAGCCTTTAACACTTTACTTGGACGATGTCGCCACAGATCAATACTAAATAGGAGTAACCCTAACCAAATCAAACCAAATACTGCCAGACGATGTAGATCAAATGGTTCATTGTAATAAAATACCGCTAAGAAGAAAATAAAGGTCGGCGTCAGATAATTCATAAAGCTTAAGATACTATATGCGACAAGCTTGGTCGATTTATTAAATAATAATAGCGGTATCAACGTAATCGGGCCTGCGAGCATCAATAACCAAATGTTTGCGCTAAACCAAAAGCTTAGCTGATGGCTGACCACATCAGACTGCCAAAACCACCAAATACATAAGGGTACTAGCATGGCCGTTTCAACAAACATAGCATCGACAGCAGTCAATGGGGTTTGCCGCTGAATGGTGCCATAAGTACTAAAGCTGAACGCTAAAATCAATGATATCCACGGCAGACTACCAAGCATCACCACTTGAATGACCACAGACAGTAGTGCAAAGCCAATGGCTACCCATTGTAGCGTGCGCAGGCGCTCTTTGAATAAAATCATCGATAGGCCAACACCCACCAATGGCCCAATAAAGTATCCCAAACTGGCCTCAAGGATACGATCATGATTGACCGCCCATACATAGGTCAGCCAGTTGGTTGCGATAATTAACCCAGATACCAATGACAACGCGATCCATCTTGGGTTTTGTTTGAGCGTCTCTATCCACCCCCAACGCTTGGTCGCTACCAATACAATGAGTAGGCAAAAAAACGTCCAAACAATACGGTGCCCGATAATCTCTGTTGCATCGTAATTGGATAATTGCTTAAAGTATAAAGGAAAACCACCCCAGATAAAAAAGGCAACAAGCGCAGTAACAATACCGCGTCTGGTTGTGGTAATCGGGGTAACAGGTTTTTTGACGACATTTTGGGTAGTCATAATACAGGACAACTTTTTAGAGCAAAGCGCACCCTCACCTAATTCTGATTATTATTATCAATTTAGTGGTGAAAGCGCAGGGTCACTACAGTGAAATTATAAGATAAAAAGCAATGTACTCATGCCAATAGTGACATGAGTACATTGCTAACAATATTAGATTGAGCTTTTTATGGATGCTTTACAGTGCGTAATCATAGGAACATGTTGATCCACACTCATTCATTTATTCAGCGTCAGTATCCACTTGAATAGACATACCGATTTGGTTAGCCAACTCAGCAAAACCTGGGAAGCTGGTATTGACCGTCTCCGTACCCTCAATGGTAATTTGCTCAGCAGCACGCAGACTCGCAACAGAGAAACTCATCGCAATACGGTGGTCATGATGCGAGACAATGTGACCACCACCAAAGACAGGCTGGCTATTATTTATGTCGCCATTCTCAGTAGCAGTGCCTTTGCCTTCAATAATCAGACCATCATCAGTGACAGTACAATCGATGCCAAGCGTCTGTAAGCCCTCTGCCATCACCGCAATACGATCCGACTCTTTGACGCGCAATTCTTTAGCACCAGTCAAGACTGTACGCCCTTGCGCACAGCTAGCCGCGACAAACAGTACAGGGAACTCATCAATCGCTAGTGGTACGAGATGCTCTGGTATCTCAATACCGACCAAGTTTGAGCTGCGAATGGTAATATCAGCCACTGGCTCGCCGCCAACATGGGTCTCATTGCTTAGGCTAATATCTGCATTCATTAATTTTAGAATATCAATAACGCCAGTACGCGTAGGATTGATACCGACTTGCGTCAAGGTCAACTTACTATTTTGGCTAATAGCAGCGGCCACCATAAAAAACGCCGCAGATGAGATATCAGCAGGAACCGCAATATCGCCACCTGTTAGTGTGCCGCCACCAGTGACACTGATGCGATTGCCGTCTACAGTTACTGGATAACCAAAGGCTGATAGCATACGTTCGGTATGGTCACGGCTGATTTCAGGCTGAGTGACCGTTGTCGTACCCTCGGCCCATAGACCTGCTAGCAGCAAGCAAGATTTTACCTGTGCTGACGCCACTGGCATATCATATTCGGTGCCTTGCAATGGCTTACCAGCTGTATCACGCCCCGTAATACTAAGCGGTGCGGTACCATTATGACCCGTGCTTTGGATAACAGCACCCATCGTGCGTAGCGGTGCAGCCACACGTTCCATCGGGCGTTTATTTAAACTGGTATCACCCGTTAATACGCTATCAAATGATTGCGCCGCCAAGATACCAGATAGCAAACGCATGCTCGTACCCGAGTTACCCATATACAATGGCGTTTTGCTTGGCTTTAGGCCATTCATACCGACACCATGAATGGTCAAATTGCCATTATCAGGGCCTTCGATAGTCACACCCATATCACGGAATGCTTGCAACGTTGCAAGGGCATCTTCCCCTTCCAAAAATCCAGTAACGTGGGTTACGCCTGTGGCAAGACTGCCAAGCATGATGCTGCGATGCGAGATAGATTTGTCACCAGGAATGGCAATGGTGCCAGAGACAGTATTGCTAGGGGTAATATTATAAGAAGCTGACATGGCAGAAGTATCCGTATAAGGGGTGCTGGCTAACATATGGCCAAAATGTCGCCGTGCGGCTTGCGCGCGGCCCAAAAGTCCCATCAGGGCGGTTGAATCTTTATCAATGATGAGCTGGCGCATGGTTTGCAGATAGACACCATACTCATCAAGGGCGCTCACAATGGCGCTTTGGTTGGCAAAAAATATATCATGCCACATTTTAGGGTCGCTTGCGGCGATACGCGTAAAATCGCGGAACCCACCAGCGGCATAACGAAACATATCTAAATTATCATCGTGGCTTGCTAATTGCTCAACCAAGTTGAAGGCAAGCAAATGCGGCAAATGGCTGGTATGCGCTAATATACGATCATGGTGACCTGCATCCATCGATATAACATTTGCGCCCACTGATTCCCATAATAATCGCAGCTTAGTAATAGCAATACTACTTGTGGTAGCTAGCTCACAGATAATAACACTATGATTGACAAATAAATTGGCGCGTCTGGCATGATACCCTGAATTTTCAGCCCCAGCAATTGGATGCGCGGGCACCAATCCTACCGGCAACGAACCAAACACCACTTTGGCCGCGTCAATGATATTGACCTTGGTACTACAGACATCCGTCATGATGCAATTGGTAGCGAGCTGTCCGTTGTCCATAGCCTGTTTGATGTCTACAAACACTGCTTGTACTGCCTGTACAGGCACTGCAATGATGATTAAATCACTACCGCTTATGACGTCTTGTAAGTTTGCACTACCAGCATCAAGCAGACCATGCTCGATAGCTTCTGTGATACTTGGTGCATGCCTATCGACTGCTACCAGTCGTGCGCTTAATCCATTATCTTTAATGGCTTGCGCAAAGCTAGCACCAATCAGCCCAAGTCCAATCACACAAACTTGTTCGAATATAGGTCGATGCATATTTAAAGAGGGCTGAAGATTGTTTCTTTTCTGACGACTCACGGCTTTTCTCGTTGAACGCGCTCGGATAAATTTCGGTAAATCCCAGCGTTATATAAGTTAATGGCTAGTTAAGATCACTTTTTACTAAATAATACCTTTGATCAAAACATATCGATTGATGTGCTGAGGGCGTGTCCCTATTTTAAAAATGGTGATAAAAATGAGATAAATCGCAGGCAAACAAGGAAAATAGTGCAGACAATATCGAGATATTGACCAACTATTTGACGCCTTTTGTCAAAGATTTAGCCATTTTTAGCCCATTTAGTGATAAACGTTTTAATTAGGGATATGCCCTAGTCTTCACTCAGAATAGAACGCAAAGTATCAATCAAACGTAAATTGTCCTCGGCCACACCCACCGTAATACGCAACCAGTTTGGCAGTCCATAAGCGCCTAACGGCCGAACAATAACGCCTTGCTCCAGGAGTGCTTGATGGATTGACGCCGCAGTTATATCTTCCATCTCAACCTGCACCTCAACCATAATGAAATTGGCATGCGACTTCACAAAACCTAATCCCAATGTATCAAACTGCTTTTCTAACCAACGCATTTGCTCATCATTCATCTGGCGCGTTTTTTCAATAAAATCTTGATCAGCAAGTGCAGCAGCGGCAGCAGCTAGGCCTACACGACTAACATTAAACGGCTGACGAATTCGGTTTAATAACTCTGCAACAGCTACTGAGCTTAATGCATAGCCCACACGTAAACCTGCCAGCCCATAAGCTTTAGAAAACGTGCGCACGATGATGACATTATCAAACTCGTCTAATAATGCGCGGTTGTTACTCTCAGGGCTATACTCGATATAAGCTTCATCCAATACAACCAAGACTGAACTTGGCACACTAGTAACGAATTGACGCAGCTCCTTGCGGTCTAGCTGCGTGCCAGTTGGATTGTTGGGATTGGCAATAAAGACGATTTTGGTATTGGGATTATCTTGGACTGCTTGACTCATGGCTTTTAGGTCGTGACCAAACCGATGAGCAGGCACCTCAACATCCATAGCGCCTTGCATCTTCGCCAGCATAGAGTAGACCACAAACGCATACTGACTATAGACGATGGCATCATCAGCACCCACAAAACTACGTGCCAAAATATCGAGCAAATCATCAGAGCCATTGCCAAGCGTAATCTGCTCGACTTTAACATCATTAAAGTCAGCCAATGCTTGCTTCAGATAATAGCCATTGCCATCAGGATAACGTGACAATTGACCCAATTGCTCAGTGACCGCTAGCGTCACTCGCGGTGAGCACCCCATCGGGTTCTCATTGCTAGCCAGCTTCACCACATCTGAAACACCATATTCGCGCGTCAGCTCTTCAATTGGTTTACCTGTCTGATAAGGTGCCAACGCCAGAATACTGTCGTAAGCTGGCGTTAATGGCGATAGGTTTGATGCTGTCAATTGATCAGGCTGCATGATTTATCCTTAAGTGTTATCACTAAATGCGATCGCCCATCTATTAGGTGTCAATCTCGATAGATAAACAAGCTAATAGATGAGCCAATATATTTTTACAATACTGCTTTTGGATACGAGCCTAATATGCGTAGATCTTTTACCAATGGGCGAATATCGTTGATAGCGGCGCTGACATTTGGATCATTGATATGACCGTTCATATCAATAAAGAACACATATGCCCACTTATTAGGACGCTCAGGACGTGTCTCGATACTGGTCATCGATACGCCATGATATGACAAAGGTTTCAAGATTTCGATCAATGCACCAGCTCTGTCATGGGCTGAGACAACGATGGAGGTTTTGTCTTGACCAGAAGGCGCAATGGCCTCATGACCGATGATAAGGAAACGGGTGGTATTGCTTGGGTTGTCTTCAATGTTTGAATAAAGCTTATGCAAGCCGTACTCTGCAACCGCAACGTCACCAGCGATTGCTGCTGAATGCCATTCGTTTTTGAGTCGACGCGCCGCTTCACCATTACTTGATACCGCAACGCGCTCCACATTGGGAAAATTCACATCTAGCCAATGACGACACTGCGCCAATGACTGCTGGTGCGAATAAATACGGCTTAAACCATCAAGCTTAGTATGCTCAGCGACTAAGAAATTTTGATGAATTGGCAATTCAACTTCACCAATAATTTTTAGCGTAGAAGATAAAAATCCGTCCAAGGTATGATTGACTACCCCTTCTGAAGAGTTTTCGACAGGGACAACGCCATACATCGCCGTGCCTGCTTCAACTTCACGGAATACATCGGTAATGGTCGTCATTGGTACGGTATCAGCAGCTTTGCCAAAATGCTTTAATGCAGCAGCGTGCGTAAAGGTGCCAACTGGCCCTAAGAAAGCAATACGCTGCGGCGCTTCTAAGTCTAAACATACCGACATGATTTCACGGAACAAACGCGCCATCTTTTCGTCAGCGATTGGACCCGTATTACGCTCCATAACCGCTTTTAACACCTGTGCTTCACGCTCAGGACGATAAAATATAGGGTTGGTATTATCATCAGCGGCCGTGTGGTTTTTCTTTACCGCTGCTACTTGTTGCGCCAGCTTGGCACGGTTATTGATGAGTGTTTGGATTTCGCAGTCGACCGCATCAATGTTTTGGCGAATATTGTCTAAAAACTCTTTTTCAGTTGCGGTGTCGCTAGCGCCTGCGGCGGTTTGATTTAGATTGTCCATGGTTTGTTCTGGTGACTGCTCGCTCATTACCGCCCATCCTTTTTAGATTTTATCACTGTTAGGTATTACTAATATTTAGATATGAATATCTGCTAAATTTTACTGTGTTTTTTAAATGCTTCGACTATCTCTACATATCGATAGTGATTGAGAGTGTCATTATCAAGTCATTGGTAAATAGTGGTCAATGACCAAAACTATTTTAACCGTCATCCAAAAACAGTCTATCAGAAGCATCGCGCGTCATTGGCGTTCTCTGGTATTACTGCTATATTGGTCGCCAAGTACATAAGACCAGCGGATGACCGGCTCTACTATAGCAAAAACTCAGGTCAGTGCCCATTCGTAAATAGTGATAAGCCAGCAAATTATTATTAATATTATCACAGTTAAGTGATATGACAGTGGCGCATAGCACAACTATGAGCAAACACACGTAGAAAACTGTGTTACAGTTTCCATTCAGCTCCCTACCCTGCGATATATAAGAGGAGCACCACATCATTAATAAGAAAAAGGATATCTGATGAGCGCATTACAACAATTACGTACCATGACGACCATTGTCGCTGATACTGGCGACCTTGCTGCTATTGCCCGACTAAAACCTATCGATGCGACCACCAATCCAAGCCTTATCACCAAAGCCCTCATTCATCCTGATAACCAAGGTATGCTATCAGAAACAATGAGCCGCCATAATGGCGATGTAGATGCGGTGATTGATGCCCTAACCATTCAAGTTGGTTGTGATATTTTGGCACTTATTGAAGGGCGCGTTTCTACCGAAGTCGATGCGCGTTTGTCTTATGATACTGGGGCGACGATCGACAAGGCCCTTGAGTTTATGGACGCTTATCAAAAGGCTGGCATCGACTCAGAGCGAGTATTGATCAAAATGGCAGCAACTTGGCAGGGAATTGAAGCGGCGCGTTATCTTGAAACCCAAGGCATTCACTGCAATTTGACCCTATTATTTGGTCAGCATCAAGCAATTGCCTGCGCAGATGCGGGCGTGACACTCATCTCTCCTTTTGTAGGGCGTATTTTAGATTGGCAAAAACGCCAGCAAAGCCGTCAAAACGTGCCAGCTTCTGAGGATATGGGTGTACAATCTGTCAAACTTATTTACCAATACTACAAGCAGCATGGCTATCATACGCAAGTCATGGGGGCGAGTTTCCGCTCAACTGAGCAGATATTGGCACTCGCAGGTTGCGATTTGTTGACCATTGCGCCCAACCTAATCGATGAGTTGGCAGCCATGGATATTGATGTGCCTCGTCAGTTATCGCCGAGCATGTCCATGGATATGCAAGCAATGAGCCAAGTGAGCTTGACGCATGAAGAGTTCAGCGCGGCCTATCAGCAAGACAAGGTCACACAAGACCTATTACCAAAAGGTATTGATGGTTTTATTGGGGCACGTGATGAGCTGGCGAAGACGTTAGCGGCCATCCGCGGGCAATAAACGAGACACAGTAAGCACTCGTCTGGCACAAAAGATATTTGCCTGCCCACAGTAAGTTGGCTATCATGAGCGACTTCAGATAACAAGAAGCAAGGCTTAAGTATGAAACGGCTATCAATGTTATTGGCAGGCAGTGTTTTAGTGACCAGCACCCATGCGGTCAATTGGGTAGAGGTGACCGAGAGCGACTCTGGATCGACGTTTAGCTTAGATGTAGACTCTATCGAACACTCTGACATCAACATCATAGACGAAAAAGACGTCGAAAACATCACTGTCTCTCTGTTAAGAACCTATCCTACGCAAAAAGATAAGAGCACAGTGAAAGAAAAACCCATCCATCATAGCGATCAGCAACTACTGATTTCTTGTAAAGATTTCAGTTACTATAAAAGAGCTTACGTCGATTATATTGCTGATAATAAAGTCATTAAGTCTTGGCAATCAGAGAAGCCTATACTGACCACCAAAGACTTTAAGATCACCACACCAAAGACCGTTGGTCGCACGCTGATCGAATACGCCTGTAAAAGCTATGAGCAAAACAAATCGTAATATCATTAGACTCACCACAAAAAAAGCGCCCTGATCATTTTCAGGGCGCTTTTTTATATTCTATAAGTTTTCTTGAACAATCAAACTTACGCCTTTAGTACCGTATAGACAGGTACTGGGAACTCGCCATGTAGCTCAACCAAATCTAATAAAACTAATGCGCCGACCACAGTATGATCGGCTGACTGGCATAACTCATAAGCGGTCGTCAATGTGCCTCCAGTCGCCAAGATATCATCGACCAGCAGTACGCGTTCAGGTGGCAAGTTATTTTGCATCTCAAGCGTGTCTTTCCCATACTCAAGTGCATATGATTTATTAGCGACAGGTGGTGGCAGTTTACCTGGCTTACGGAGCAAGATCATACCCTTACCCAAACGCCCTGCCAGCATACTGGCAAATACAAATCCACGTGCTTCAACAGCCCCTAAGCAATCCACCTCATCCATCAGTCCCTCTGGTAATGCGGCAAGCAGCGCATCGATGACAGCATCAATATGACTGCGCAGTAACGGGGTAATATCATAAAAATCAATGCCGACTTTTGGAAAGTCTGGTACTGTGCGAATAATCTGCCAAAACGGATGGTCTGTATTGAGCATCGTAGTCGTCTCATTTTCGGTAGTGGCAGATGTGGCGGCGTTAATACTCATGAAAACCCTTAGCGTGTGTGTTTATATGGTTTAGATAATAAATAGATATGGCTTGGATAATAACTAAATACGAATGTATCAGTGCTAAATAATGGATAACACTGTGAATTTGGCGGCGATTATTATAGCATAATTGACTTTCTTATTGCAGATTGACGCCCGTTATTGTATTTGGTCGTAGCAAAATAGTACGAATCCCTACCTTGATAAAAGATAAGTCATCTCAATATACAAGTGTAAACTTAACTATGAAAATAACGGTTATATGCTAAACTACGTGCGCTTTTACCGTCTAATATAATGACTGTAATACGAAATATAAGTGTTTATGACGCACTGTGACACTGGTAATGATCGATAGGACTATTTATGAAACGTTATGAATGTATTGTCTGCGGCTGGATCTATGATGAAGCGCTTGGCTGCCCTGAAGAAGGTATTGCCCCTGGTACCAAATGGGAAGATATCCCTGATGACTGGACCTGCCCTGAGTGCGGTGTCGGCAAGCTTGATTTTGAGATGCTTGAGCTGTAGTAGATGACCCTCTAATTAGGACACTTCATGACAACATCAAATGACATTAATAGTGCCAAATTGCCGGAAACGTCAGATACCAGTTTAGACAACACTCTAGACTTTTACCCTACTCCTGAATGGCAACGGTTTGGGAATCATCAGTGGCGCGACTCCGATCTTAGTCAACACCTTCATCAAGCGATGATTGATATTGGTGATGGTATAGAGCTGTGTGTCGAAGCGGGTGGTAACCCTAATAATCCGCCCCTACTGATGATCATGGGGCTGGGTTCGCAAATGATATTTTGGCCAGACAATTTTATTAAGCGCTTTATTGATGCTGGTTTTTTTGTGATCCGTTTTGACAATCGTGATATTGGCCTGTCTTCTAAAGTACAGATCGAGGGCCTACCGCGTATCAGCCAGCTCAAAATGATGGTACGCCTACAAACGGGGTTATCGAACAAAAGCACTCAGGTTGCTTATAACTTGACTGACATGGCAGAAGACACCGCGCGTTTAATCAAGGCACTAAAGCTTGGCAAAACGCATCTGCTTGGCGCCTCTATGGGCGGGATGATTGCACAAATTGTGGCGGCACGTTATCCAAGCTTGGTACAGCGTATGGCGCTTATGTTTACCACGACCAATCGAGCATTTTTAAAACCGCCAAGACCTAAGCAGCTATACACCCTTATCAATCGTCCAGAGAGCCATTCTGAGCGTGATATCGTACGCCATAGCGTCTGGTTTATGAAAACTGTTGGTACACCAGGTCACGTCAATGTGCGCATGGTGCGTGAAATTGCCAAAATTCGCTATCAACGCAATTTTCATCCACTCGGTACGGTGCAGCAGCTCAATGCCATCTTGGCATCAGGTTCTATCAGCCGCTTTAGTAAACAAGTCAAAGCACCAACGATTGTCTTACATGGTAGCGCTGACGGATTACTACCGGCGTCACAAGGTCGAGTGGTGGCAAAAACCATTCCTAATGCCAAGTTTCATTTAATCGAAGGTATGGCGCATGATATTCCAGAATATTATCAGCCTTATATGGTCGATTTGATTAGCAATCATTTGTTAGAAAAATAGCTATTATCTTATAGTAACATAATCCATAAAAAAGAGTGTAAATCCTATCGATAACGGATAGGGTTTACACTCTTTTTCGTTGTATACCAATGATAGATATCACGCTAATCGCAGCTGACACCTGTGCCTTCTTTATCGATACACATTTTATTGCCATTTTTTAAATTGCCGATCCATGCCTTACCGCCTGTAAATACAAATGAGGGTTGACCCTTATAATTATCAGCACCCAATACTCCATCACTAGTGAAGCGAAAAGGAATCACTAGCTCACCGCCCAGATTGACAAAGCCCCACTCCTCTCCGATACGAACGCCCGCTAATTCTTCAGAGAATGGACGCACTTCATCAAACGAATAGGTAATCATCGTAACGTCGTTGTCGTCAACGAAGCCCCATTTTCCATCTTGCTGACGTGACTGTAACGTCGTAAAACGTGTGGGTGCAGGTTGTCTTGATTGTGATGATGTATTGCTAGGAGAAGCTGAGGATTTTTTAGCCGACTGACTATTATCCTGAGCATTTGGATCACGCGTCGCATTACCATTTTTATCCAACCAACTTATCGCATTGTTTTTACGGACGCGCGCTCTCCCATTACGGTAATCATCGATCTCGTCAATCGATGCTGAAAACGAGACAACTGTGCTGTTGGACGTATTGATAACACCGTAGTTACCATCTTTTTTTACGACGATACGGCCTTCAGAGACTGGACGTGCCCACCCTTGATTCCCTGTGAGCATATCGTACATTGCAGGCACGACTTCGCGGCCCTGCATATTGAGATAACCGACTCGACTGTTACGCAATACGGGTAGTAGCCCGCCCGATATCTTGTCGGCATCGACTTTCTGATAGCGTGATAAATCAACGACCCTTTTACCTTTGCTGTCAATCAGAGCGACTGGGGCACCAAAATCTTTAATTGCCAAAAAATAGCCGCTAGTAGATGTACAAGAGACGTTTTTATAGTAGCTTTTGGGGAGCTTGCAACTGGCCGCTTGTGCGCTAGGCATTAAAAAAAATGCACTAGAGACGATACCTATCGCAAAGCTAAATTGCGATATTTTTAGAGGCAAACTAGAGATCACATTTGGCTGTATTTTTGACATAAAATGTCGGAGCATAAGTAAACCTAGGCAAATAATATAGATTGTTTGATATGGCGGATGATGACTGATGACTTTATGAGTACTAGACTAACAAATTTTGATATCAGCGCCAACGTCATTCCTGTAAGGATGTGACTCGATTATATAAGTGCTGTTGTACAAGCATTATTGTGTGAGTAAGGTCACAATATGGTTCTACTGCCGGAGAGACTTTTTCGTACTATGTAGTTTAATAGGTTATCTATAGCAATGACCTATCTAATAACCAGAATAAATTTTGGTTTTGCCATTTCATTTTTTGCTCAAAACTACGACAATATATCTTTAATCAATCCAAACTCCTCCCCCTGCAATATAAGAATAATAATATAAGGACGTTTTATGGCGACTGCTTCTTCACGCGCTGCCCCTATTGGCCTAGTCATCGGTTGTATTATCTTTGGGCTGGGCAGTCTGATTGTCGCTCACGTCGATATCGGTGGCTGGGCGATGTCATTTTGGCGACTGGCCATTTCAGGTATTGTCTTTGCGATTTTAGCCAAAGTGATGCGCCAACAGATGCCACAATCAAAACGTGCTATTTTTTATGGTTTATTATCAGGTGCATTTTTAGGATTAGACTTGGCGCTTTGGCACGAGAGCATTTACGCTGTGGGTCCTGGTATTTCGACCCTACTCAATAGCTTACAAATCTTCTTCTTGGCTGCCATTGGTTTTTTGTATTTCAATGAGCGTCAATCTATCGTACAGATCATCAGTTTATTTTTAGCGATGCTGGGCGTTGCAATGATAGGCAGTCCTGAATTTGCACACAATTCAGCGGCCACTTGGGGATTTGTCACAGGTATTGTGTCAGGAGCAATGCTAGCCGCGTCGATGACTTTTATTCGCAAAACACATGATACCGAACCGACACCGATATTTATGCTGATGCAGCTGATTAGTATTGGTGGCGTCTTAGCGATGATTGTGCCTATGTTTATATTCGATACCGGTCATATCTTGCCCAATACGTGGTCTGAGATTGGTTGGGTACTTATCTACGGCACAGTGATGCAGTGTTTGGCATGGGGACTGATTGCCTATTCTATTCCCAAGTTATCTCTGGCACTGACTGGTTTGTTACTATTAACCGAGCCTATTGCAGCACTTGTCATTGATTATAGTTGGCTGGACAAACCTATCAATAGCTTACAATGGGGCGGCGCCTTGTTAACCATGTTTGCTATTTATTTAGGGTCACTAAAGCCAAAGCCACGCGCCCTACGCCGCTATCGATTTTTTTCAAGATTTTATAAGCGAGACTATAAATGATTAAGTAATATTGATAAGGTTACTCAGCACCCTCATTCAACAAAAAGCGCCCATGCTACAGATAGCATGGGCGCTTTTTATTAGAGGAGAGGTGCTTTTACTATCTTTATTCGATAGGCTCACACTTTAATCTTATCAGCATTACTTATTTCGCTTCAGAGCTTTGGTTAAACAAAGCATTTAACACGATAGCAGCTAAAGTAGCGGTACCGATACCACCCAAATCAAAACCACCTAAGTGCAAGCTAAAGTTACCTGTACCCATGATTACGGTTACTGCCGCGATGATCAGATTGCTATTTTTACTAAAATCGATGTGACTGTCGATCCAGATTTTTATCCCAGCGATCGTGATCAGACCGAAAACGACGATAGAAGCGCCGCCCAATAAAGCCGCTGGTATCGTTTGGATAATGGCACCAAATTTTGGTGATAACCCTAATATAATAGCGACCACACCTGCGACGACAAATATCGTTGTGCTATATACTTTGGTGACCGCCATCACCCCGATGTTTTCAGCATAGGTAGTCACACCTGTACCGCCAAATCCTGCTGAGAAAGTCGTTGCCAAGCCATCGGCAAAAAATGCTCGGCCCATATAAGGGGTCACGCGAGACTTGGTCATGCCTTCCACTGCCTTAAAGTGACCTAAGTTTTCAGCGACCAAAATAAAGGCGACAGGCGCAATGAGAATAATAGCGCTCATCTCAAAGCGCGGGGTATGGATGCTGGGCAGACCAAACCATGAAGCCGCAGCGACTGCGCTAAAATCAATTGCCGCACCAAAACCTAGGATATTGGTCATCACAAAATAAGCGATGTATGACAATACCAAACCCACGAGTAGCAGTAAACGACGTAACATGCCACGGGTAAACACAGCCACCCCACTGATGAGTAGTACGGTCAACGTGGCCATCCAAGCATCAAACTGATTGGCAGATACGCCCTGAATAGTGACTGGCGCTAAGTTAAGACCGATAATCATAACAATGGCACCGGTGACGATAGGCGGCATCAAGCGCTCAATCCAGCCAGTACCGGTTTTCATCACCAATAGGCCAATCAACGCATAAATGATACCGCAGGCCATGATACCGCCTAGCGCGACATTCAAATTATCATTGAACCCTGCCCCTGCATACGCAGTCACCGCAATCACTGGACCAATAAAAGCAAAGCTTGATCCCAAGTAGCTTGGCATGCGTCCACCAGTGATCATAAAGAACATCACCGTACAGATACCAGACATCAAAATGGCTAAGTTAGGGTCAAATCCCATCAATAATGGCGCAAGGACGGTCGCACCAAACATGGCAAACGTATGTTGTATACCAAGTAATACACTCTTTGATGGTGGCAAATAATCATTGATACCCACTGGATCGCGATCCAAATCGCCTTTGTAAGGTCGCCATGTCGGAAACCAGCGACCATTTTCAAAATCTGGATTGTGCGGATAACTGATGGCTGCTGAATCAATACCTGCAGCCTCTAATGAGTTTTGAGCTGACTGATCTTGAGCGCTGTTGTCTGAAGCTGATGATGGGTCTTTTTGAGATGGCATGCGCGCGTGTCCTATGTGAGCTGAGGTAATAGGCTAAAATAACTGATAAAGTAAAAACTGAGCTGAATTGAGAGGCTGATAGACAGGGTTGTATGGATAGCAGATCATATAGGTAGAAAAACGCTATAATCCTCTACCCATAATATGTCATCCCAATTCATTCATTTATGTTGTAATATGATAAACCAAAAGTATTATTTGGTATGATAGCCAAGTCTTGCCAGTTGTATCAGGTTAATATGTACTATCAAAAATACTTTTGGTCTTCTACAAGCTAGCATACTTAATAGCGGTACTGACTTACAGGATGTTACATAGTCGTTGACTCCGAGCATGATAGCGGAGTTTCAAAATAAATAAAAGTGATTATTCAGTCACTACTTGTACTCTTTTACAGCACCCTTTCCATAGACAGCCACTCACAAGTACCTTTTAACGGTGCCTGCGAGCATTGACTGCCTATTATATTTTCAATAAAAGCGCTCAAGGCAATTATCACAATTGTTCAAGCCTTTGAATTTTCGGTAACTCATTATGATTAGTATTTTTGATTTATTTAAAATCGGCATTGGCCCATCAAGCTCACATACAGTGGGGCCAATGGTGGCAGCCAATTTATTTTTAGCCTCATTGACCAAGCAAATGGAACTGACGGCTATCGCAAAGATTGAAATTGAGCTTTATGGCTCTTTGGCGGCGACAGGAAAAGGGCACGCAACAGATACTGCCATATTGTTAGGGTTACTTGGCCATACACCTAGCACCATTGATACACGTATGACCAGCAGCTATCTTTCTCCTATTTTTTCTGGCAAAACATTAAATGTGTCAGGCATTCACACGATTGCATTTGATACAGAGCAAGATATTTATTGGTACGACGATACTGTCCTGCCCTATCACCCTAACGCATTGACGCTTCGTGCTATATCGACTGACGGCACTCGTTATCAGCAGACCTACTATTCGATTGGTGGTGGTTTTGTCATCAATGAAGAAGATGCCACCGATCCAGATGAAGATCATGCCAGCCCAACGATCGATCGTGTTCCTTATCCTTTTAATAATGCAGCAGAACTACTAGAACAATGTCGTCAGTATGACTTGAGTATCAGCGAGTTGGTACTGGCCAATGAATGCCACTTCCATGACAAAGAAGAAGTATTTGCCTACCTAGATAGTATTTGGGAGGTTATGCAAGATTGCGTTAAGCAAGGCTGTGAAAATGGCGGTATTTTGCCAGGTGGCTTGGATGTCAAACGCCGTGCACAAGATTTACACATGCAACTGTCTGCGGAAAAAGACCAACCTATCACCAAAACTGATAAATTAGCCGCCATGGATTGGGTAGACTTATACGCGCTCGCCGTCAATGAAGAGAACGCCAATGGCGGCAAAGTTGTGACCGCACCCACCAATGGCGCAGCGGGTATCATTCCTGCAGTATTGCACTACTATCGTGATTTTTTACCTAACTACAGCCAAGATGGTGTCCGCAAGTTTTTATTGAACGCCACCGCTATCGGTAGCCTAATCAAGCAAAATGCCTCCATCTCTGGTGCTGAAGTCGGCTGCCAAGGCGAGGTTGGATCGGCATGTGCGATGGCAGGTTCTGCATTAGCAGAGATCATGAATGGGACACCAGCTAAATGTTTAAATGCGGCAGAAATCGGTATTGAGCATAATTTAGGTCTAACCTGCGACCCTATTGGTGGACTGGTGCAGGTGCCTTGCATCGAGCGCAATGCCATGGGGGCGGTCAAAGCTATCAACGCAGCACGTCTAGCTTGTAGAGGAAATGGCCAGCACTTCGTCTCTTTGGATAAGGCTATAGAAACCATGAAGCAGACAGGTGCTGATATGTCTGATAAATATAAAGAGACCGCTCGTGGTGGCCTAGCTGTCTATGCTGATAATAGAATCCCTACTGCGACGCGCGGCGTTAGTGTTAACTACAGTCAATGTTAATGTAACTGATAAGTTTTACCTTTAATTGCGCTATTTCACCATCGCAGCAGATATCGTAATAATAAAAAGGCCGCTAATAAATTAGCGGCCTTTTTATTAAGTGTAGACTTTCAAGCTATATTATTCAGCAGTTTTTGAAACCACTTCGTTTAGAATCCAAACTGGTTTGACCACATTAGAGCCTTCAGCAGTGACTGCTTCTTGGCGTACATCTAAGACATAACGGTAGTTTGGCTCATAAGTAAAGCCTTGGATATTACCATTTAGAGTCGTGTAGTTTTTCTGATAAGTTTGGCGATACTGTAAGCACTGTGATTCAACCATTGTACCGTCTGTTGCAGTCAGGTCACAAACTGCTTTACGCGGTGCAATTTCTACTTCAAAACTTGGAATATTTACCACTTTGACGTTCATAGGCTGTCCTTCTACAACCATTGTACGCTCATTGTCCATGTCCATAGTAGAGCAACCAGTAAGAGCAAAAGTTGTCATCAATGCTGCAAGTGCTAATTTTTTCATTATTCAATCCTCAGATAATTGGTAATAATTCTTTGTTTTCTATCTAAACTTATTATTTTAAAAGCCCTACTGCATTTCTTCATGCAACAAAGCTTCTTTCTATCATGATGATATTTAGAGCCAAACTAATTGAAATCTCTAGCCAGCTTTACTAGCAATGTAGTAAATATCATCTGTTTACCCGAGCAAGTATAGGCCGCAACTCACCTTACTCTCTATGACTGCTTTGTAAAGTAACGTCAGCTTTTGCAACTGATGTTAATAAAGCGTATTGAATAACAGAGTAATTTGATACTGGATCAGTATTACATACCAAAAAGCCAGAGCAATATCTGCTCTGGCTTTTTATAAATAGATTTAAAAAATCTGTCAAGATTAGAGCTTTTAAGACTTTTTCTAACTGCGATAATCAGCGTTTATCTTGACGTAGTCGTATGACAAATCGCAGGTATACACCGTATCACTAGCATCACCACGAGCAAGATCAATGTGAATGGTAATCTCAGCGCGGCTCATGACTTTCTTACCTGCTTCTTCTGTATAGCTGGGCGCGACACCGCCATTTTGACAAATCATCACCTCATCCAAATACACATCGACTTGCTCGGTGTCTAGGTCGTCAATACCAGCATAACCGACTGCCGCCAAGATGCGTCCCCAGTTTGCATCACTCGCAAAGAATGCCGTTTTCACCAGCGGCGAATGCGCCACTGCATAAGCCACATCGCAACATTCTTGCGTGGTCTGACCACCAGTCACTTTGACGGTCATGAATTTAGTAGCGCCTTCACCATCACGCACAATTAGCTGTGCCAAACGTACAAATACTTCGGTCAATGCATCAAAAACAGGTTGATAATGCGGATGTTCTGGGCTATCAATCACATCTGAGCTGGCAGCGCCTGTCGCAATCAATACACAGCAATCATTGGTTGATGTATCACCATCAACGGTAATACGGTTAAAAGATTGCTCATTGATAGCGCTTAGCATCTCTTGCAATAAGTCGGCGGCGATATTGGCATCGGTTGCGACATAACCTAGCATGGTCGCCATATTTGGACGTATCATGCCTGAGCCTTTTGACATACCAGTGATATGATAGCTAGTACCTGCAACGTCGATTTTTTGGCTAGCAAGCTTAGGGATAGTATCTGTCGTTCGGATACCATTAGCAGCAGCCAGCCAGCTGTCAGAAGCCAAGTTTGCTATTGCATCGTCTAAACCTGCAATGACCGCGTCACTATTTAATGGCTCGCCAATCACGCCAGTAGAGAATGGCAGTACTGTATTAGCCTCTACGCCAGCTTTCTCAGCCAAGGCTGTACAGATTTCAGTAGCGCGGCGTTTGCCATCAGCGCCTGTCCCAGCGTTTGCATTACCTGTATTGGTTACCAAATAGCGCGGACTGGCCGCGGCAAAGTGCTCACGTAATATACGTACAGGCGCGGCGCAAAATGTATTTTTAGTCGTGACAACTGCGGTCGTGGCCTGTTCAGCGATTTCGATCACGACCAAATCGTCACGATTTTTGTAGCGTACGCCTGCGGCAGTTGCGCTCAGCTTAATGCCATCAATGGGATAAATAGTATCAGGTACTGCTACGTTTCCAACAGCCATAATAAAATCCTTATTTTTCAATTTTTTTCGTTGTTTTTAGGTGATGTAATAAACACTATAGTTGATCCAATTTAAAGGTGGTACAAGGCAACCGAGTGCAGATGTATACGTCATACTTCAAGCGAGGTTAACGCCGTAACGCTTTTATAGTGGATTGACTATATCTGAATATTACGGTTTTTTTAGATCAAATGCCGACCAGATTGGCGCATGATCTGAAGGTTTTTCCATCGCACGCAGCTCATAGCTGATTCCAGCATCGATACATTCACTAACAAGGTCTGAGGTGCATAGGATATGATCGATACGTAAACCGCGCTTGGGTTCATCATTAAAGCCGCGACTGCGATAATCGAACCAACTGTATAATTCGGTACTCTCTGGATAATGTAGACGGTACGTATCGGTCAACTCACGTGACATCAATGCTGAGTACCATTCGCGTTCCTCTGGCAAAAATGAGGTTTTTCTATTTTTCAACCAGCGCTTGGCATTGACCTCACCGATACCGATATCTATGTCTTCTGGCGCAATATTCATATCTCCCATGACAATGATCGAACGACCTTCTGCCTTTAGTGTATCAATATAAGCCATTAAATCTGCATAATACGCACGCTTCATTGGAAATTTGGTCGGATGGTCTTGGCTCTCTCCTTGTGGAAAATAACCGTTGAGCACATCCACTTCACGTCCTTCAAGCTCATAGCGTGCATGTATAAAACGCTTTTGTGCTTCAGCATCTTCGCTAGGAAAACCTTTTTGTACAAATATAGGCGCCACTTTCGACAATAATGCCACGCCATAATGTCCTTTTTGCCCAAAATACTCTACGTGATATCCTAGACCTTCTATGTCATCAAGTGGAAATTGATCGTCATGGACTTTGGTCTCTTGTAGACCCATGACATCAGGATCGATTACCTCGCGCACTGCCTCAAGCTGATGCTGGCGTGCGCGGATACCATTGATATTAAAACTGACAAAACGGGTCATAAACTGTCCTATACTGATTGATTAAAATACGGTGCTGATATAGATGTATGCGATGCAAATGTCTATGATAACAGACCTAGGCCGCCCTAGCTGTTGCATGGCTTTATATCTTGAGCTAGAGTAGCGCTTATTATAAATATAATAGAGACTATTTCTTGTTGGGTTTCTTATTTGCCCGCATATATAAATTACGTTCGCCAAACAACCTTTATCAAAAATACTGAGCACCCTTATGACGACAACTGAGCATAAAAATAAAAATACAGCCGTGAATAATAATATGGAACCACTATTTGCTAAAGATTATAACGTCTACATCAACCATACGGATGCAGGCGGCATAGTTTATCACGCCAACCATCTGGTGTTTTTCGAAAACTGCCGCCGTGATTGGTTTACCAAACTGGGCTTAAACGGTTACTTTTTGCAAACTGATGATGGCGACATACAGCATTTTGTCGTGAGTCAGGCGGATTTACAATACAAGAGGGCCATTCTCTTGGATGAAGTCATCTCTGTACGCATCGATAAAGTAGAGCTAAAGCCTGCCAGCATCATATTTTATCAAAGCATTCACCGCAGCACATCAGATAATAGCGCCACAGACAAAGCGAGCAGCCAACTATTAAGTAGCACCAAAATTGTCATTGCCTGTGTGCAAAACCTCGTGAAGCCAGAGCCAATGGCCAATAACGAAACAAATAATGATCAACCTGACAACGCAGTGAATACCACACCCATGCGCCCTATCCGTGTACCAAAAGAATTACGAGATGCCATTGAGCAGGCGGTTAGTGAGCAAATGAACGAGCGACTGTAGAACGCTATGGGCATTGATCCTGATAGACCCTTGCTTGAATTTAATAATCTCTGGGTGCATGGCAGACCGGTAGTCGGTAGCGATAATCCTAAGCACAGTAGTGGTGAACAGACAAAAACCTTTGCACCGCATAAACTCTATCAAAGATGGTCAAATAAGCGACAAAAAAATGCGCTATCTGATGACCTATCGCCTCATAGCCGCATATTGGTAAACGGTGCGAGTGGCAAGCTACTATCAGGGCAAATCACCGTTTTAACTGGTGCTTCTGGTAGTGGCAAGTCGGTACTATTGCGGGTTCTGGCAGGGCTATTGCCGATGACCACTGGCGACATTCATCTACGAGATAATGCCATGCCAAATCAGAACCATAAAAGCATCCATACCGCTTCACCTACGGATTGGCGTAAGCACGTTGCTCTACTTGCTCAGCATCCACAGTTATTAGAAGGGAGCGTGCTTGAAAACCTAAAAATGCCTTATGACTTGCAGGCACATCGGACTCAGAGTTTTGATATAAACTGGCATATATCCCAGCTTGAGACGCTCAATAGACATTCAGACTTTTTGCAACAAGAGTCTCATCATTTATCTGGTGGTGAGCGTCAATTGGTGAATACGTTGCGTCTATTACAATTAAACCCACAAGTACTATTGCTAGATGAACCAACCGCTGCGCTAGATATCGATACCTCAGCGCAGCTAGTGAACCTGCTGATGAGCTGGTTACAGGCGGATACTCAGCGCACGTTGTTATGGGTGACTCACGATACCAAAGAGATTATGTCATTGGCCAGTAGACATTGGCATATGCAAGCAGGTGTACTAACTGAGGTATTCTAAAATACTATCGTTAAACGCTTGCTCAAAACCTTGAGTAGATTGCGCTCATTATACTCCCATCTTTTTTCACCTTTTTATCATGAGCACCCATGAATGGTATGGATGATATGCAAGTATTTCTAACTTACAGTGATATTGCACTCGCCAGTTGTATGATTATCATCGTACTACTCATCTCATGGCAACTGCGCTTAAAACTGACAAAAACGCTCTTGATAGCTACTATTCGCACCATCGTGCAGCTTAGCTTTATTGGTCTGATACTGGCATGGATTTTTGCACGCGAACAATGGTACGAAGTGTTGCTGATTTTGACCATCATGACCCTGATTGCAGGGAGTGCTGCCAAAAATCGTGTCAAACGCAGCTATAAAGGGTTGCTAACCGATACGCTAATAGCCGTCGGCATCTCAGCGACACTGGTCACTGCGGTAGCGATGATCGTTATCCTAAGAGTGCAGCCTTGGTATACGCCGCAATTTATTATTCCTATACTGGGCCTGATACTAGGCAACTCTTTGACTGCCATCTCATTAACGAGCAATCAGTTGATCGAAGCTTTTCATGAGCAGCAAGGGCGTATCGAGATGATGCTGAGTCTTTCAGCTCGACCATTTGAGGCCGTCCATGAGCAGATTCGTGCCGCAATCACAAATGGCATGACCCCAACGCTCAACTCTATGCTAGTCGTCGGTATTGTCAGCTTGCCCGGCATGATGACTGGCCAAATATTGGCTGGCGCCGACCCCACTCAAGCGGTACGCTATCAGATAGTGACGATGTTTTTGATATGTGTAAGTAGTACGCTTGGCTGTACGATTAGCGCCTTACTGATTTATCGACGCTTTTTTAATAAAAATCAGCAATTTACTTTACCTCGATAGTTTTTCCTCTAACCTTACCCCTCAGATTGATAATCAAGTGTTATCACTTTAAAAACCAAATAATTGTTTATCTACATAAGCTCGTTAACTCATCTAAACAGTCAATTAATTTATTCATCATTGATAAACAATCTGCCCTGTCTTTATATTCATTACCAGCTCAAAAATACGCCTTACGGTGACTCATTTCTTAAACATCATACATATATCAAATTTTTCAGCTTTATCTATGTACTGCTCAGTCTTGCTTTCTATTATTGTCTCCAACATTATTCATGCTACTGTATTGCTTAAATGTATCGTTTTTTTGATACCGCAGTTGCAAAAACTAGATAATATCTATTTGAAATACATATTATTTCTGTTATTGAATTATCTAATTGTTTGATTCATTTAACTCACCCATCAGTAGTTAATTAGCATTGAGCAACAGCAACAAAAGCAAGCAGACACGGACGTTATTGCATCCAATAGCAGGTTAATCACATTGATGCTGATTTATGATATTGACATGCATATGACTGCTTTCTTAAAAAACATTCACCTATATCAAATTGCAAGGACGCTGACCATGATGCCGAACAAACCTTGGCTTTCTCAATATCCCGCAGGTGTACCAAAAACTATTGATCCTGATAGATACAGTAGCATTATGGAGCTGTACGAAGAATGTTTTGACCGGTTTCGCGGTCATCCGATGAGCATCTGCATGGGTGTGACCCATACCTATAATGACGTCGACAAAGCATCACTGGCAGTAGCAGCATGGCTACAAGAGCAAGGTTTACCCAAAGGTAGTGTCGTGGCACTTATGATGCCAAACGTACCTCAATACTTACCAACCATGATCGGAATTTTGCGTGCAGGTTACATTTGTACCCCTGTCAACCCACTTTACACTGGTCGAGAGCTACGGCATCAGCTTAATGACTCTGGTGCACAAGCAATATTTGTGGTCGATAACTTTGCTCAGGCGCTGGAGCAGGTCATTGAAGAGACCTCTATCAAACGTATTATCCTATCGAAAATGGGCGATATGATGGGTTTAAAAGGGATTTTAGTAAATACTATTATCCGTCAGGTCAAGCGCTTAGTTCCTAAGTACAATCTCAACGACCCTAAATATCATGTCACTAAATTTCCTGACGTATTGAAGAAAGGTAAAAACCTACCTTTCCAACAGCCAAAGATGTCTTTAGACCAAAAAGCATTCTTACAATATACCGGTGGTACCACAGGGCTCTCTAAAGGTGCTATTTTATCACAGCGCAATGTTGTGGCAGCGGCAATGCAATCAGAAGCATGGACACGACCTATCACCTCAGAGATCAATGAGGTATATATCAATATGGTCATGGCGCTACCGCTTTATCATATTTTTGCTTTTATGCTTAGTCTACTGGGTATGCGCTCAGGTTATACCTTCATACTGGTACCCAATCCGCGTGATATTCCTGGATTTGTCAAAACCTTATCAAAACAACCGTTCCATATCTTCCCCGCCGTCAACACTCTCTTTAAAGGGCTATTAGATAATCCAAATTTCAAAGACTTAAACTTTAGCTCGCTTCGTATTTCACAGGCTGGCGGCATGGCTGCAACCGAGCAAACTGCCAAACGTTGGCTAGAGGTGACTGGCTGCGCAATGATTGAAGGTTGGGGTATGACGGAGGGTGTTGCCGTCGGCACAGCGAACGTGATTACAAACCGTGAGTTTAATGGCACCATTGGCGTGCCTGCCCCTGGCGTAGATGTCATCATTATCGACGAAGAAGGCAATCAGGTAAAACTGAACGAAGGCGGCGAATTATGTATCAAAGGACCCAATGTAACTTCTGGATATCTAAACCGAGATAGTAGTGGTGATTTTACTAATGACGGTTACTTCCGTACTGGAGACATCGTTAGTATGGATGATAAGGGCTATATCAAACTATTAGATCGTAAAAAGGACATGATCTTGGTATCAGGATTTAATGTTTTTCCCAATGAGATCGAATCTGTCATGCTCGACTGTGATGGTATCCTTGACTGTGCAGTAATCGGTATTCCTGATAGCCATCAGGGTGAGGCTGTCAAAATATACGTGGTTCCTGAAGACAACAATGTGACTAAAGAAATTATCAAAGATTTTGCACTAGACAACCTAACTGGCTATAAATGTCCGCGTCATATTGAATTTGTCAGCGAATTACCGAAAAGTAATGTCGGTAAAGTACTACGTCAAAAACTACGTGAAAAACATCAAGCAGATCATCCTCAACAATAAGCAAATCCCCTCAATAAAAAAGCGCCTTTATCTTAACTATAGGCGCTTTTTTATTCTATATATTCCTCTTTAATTGTCATTTTTATAACTTTTACCAATGATTATATAAATGATAAATACCATTCATTAGCGTGAACCTCTTGTCTCTTTTACCTTTCAACACATATTGTTCAATATATCAAACGTAAATATAAACTATTGAGTTCTTTGATAGCCGTAACGAATTTAGTTGTAGTTATGTTAATGTAATGCCGAAATGTGTCACTAAGTTTTCTATCGATTTAGATTAATTGAATATTTAATTTAGGGCATTTTATGACTGTTAATTTGAATAAAGATTTTAATTTTAAAAACAGTAATCAGCCGTTTGAGCTACTTAGATGCTTATTTTTTAGTAGCTCATTCTTAGTAGTTGAATCAAATTTTATAAAGGACTCTGTACTTTAGCAGTATGTGAAAACAAAGGATAGCACTCGACAATTCATTGCTCAAAAGGCACTGATGTATATCGTCGACATGGATGTGACTACTTTTTTATAGAACCTTAACTTATCTTAATTTAAGGACGCTAGGCATGACAGCAGATAAACCTTGGCTTGCTCAATACCCCGAAAACGTACCCAAGACCATCAACCCTGATCAATATGAAAGCCTCATAGAACTATATGAGGAGTGCTTCAATCGTTTTCGTATGCATCCGATGACTATCTGTATGGGTGTTACTCATACCTATGATGATGTTGATAAGGCGTCACTGGCAGTAGCAGCATGGTTACAAGCTCAAGGCTTACCGAAAGGCAGCGTCGTGGCACTTATGATGCCAAATGTCCCACAATATTTGCCAACCATGATTGGTATCTTACGCGCAGGCTATGTCTGCACCCCTATTAACCCACTGTATACAGGTCGTGAGCTACGTCATCAATTAAATGATTCAGGTGCTCAAGTGATTTTTGTGGTGGATAACTTTGCTCAAGCGCTAGAGCAAGTCATTGAAGAGACCAATATCAAGCGTATTGTACTCTCAAAAATGGGCGATATGATGGGCTTAAAAGGTATTTTGGTAAATACCGTTATCCGTCAAGTCAAACGCTTAGTGCCTAAATACAATCTAAATGACCCTAAGTACAACGTCACGAAATTCCCTGAAGTACTGAAAAAAGGACGTAATCTACCGCTTCAAGCACCCAAAACCACGCTGCAACAAAAAGCGATTCTACAATACACAGGCGGCACAACGGGTCTGTCTAAGGGTGCTGTTTTGACGCAGCGTAATGTCGTCGCAGCGGCGATGCAATCAGAAGCATGGTATCGTCCAGTGACCTCAGATATCAATGAGGTATATATCAATATGGTAATGGCATTGCCGCTATATCATATTTTTGCGTTTATGCTCAGCTTACTTGGTATGCGTTCAGGCTACACTTTTATTCTAGTACCCAATCCGCGTGATATGCCAGGGTTTATCAAAACGCTATCAAAACAACCGTTCCATATTTTCCCTGCGGTAAACACTTTGTTTAAAGGTTTACTTGATCAGCCAAATTTCAAAGATTTGGACTTTAGCTCACTGCGTATCACTCAGGCGGGTGGTATGGCGGCAACCGAGCAAACAGCAGCCCGTTGGTTAGAGGTGACTGGTTGCCCTATGGTCGAGGGCTGGGGTATGACAGAAGGGGTTGCTGGCGGTACCGCCAACGTCATTACTGATCGTAAGTTCAACGGTACAATCGGCATACCAGTTCCTAGTGTCGATATCATCGTCGTCGACGAAAATGGTGAACGTGTCGCCATGCATGAGGCAGGTGAGATGTGCATCAAAGGCCCAAACGTCATGTCAGGCTATTTCAATCGAGACAATACTAATGATTTCACAAGCGATGGTTACTTCCGTACTGGCGATATTGTGAGCATGGATGAAAAAGGCTACTTCACTTTACTAGACCGTAAAAAAGATATGATTTTGGTGTCAGGATTCAATGTATTTCCAAATGAGATTGAAGCGGTCATGCTTGACCACGAAGGTATCGTCGATTGCGCCGTGATTGGTATCCCTGATGAAAACCAAGGTGAAGCCGTCAAAATCTATATTGTCCCTGCAGATAATAATGTCACCAAAGAAGACATCAAAGAGTTTGCACTGGATAATTTAACCGGTTATAAATGCCCGCGTCACATAGAGTTTGTCAGCGAACTGCCGAAAAGCAACGTGGGTAAAGTATTGCGTCAAAAGCTACGTGAGCAGCACATATCAGACAACCCGCAAACGTTGTAATCTGTACATTATGATTTTGCCATAGAGACAAAAAAGCCCACTATTATTAAAGTGGGCTTTTTTTTGTTGTTGAATAAACCTATCGTATCAGCTCAATCGACTCATCACTTGCAGCGGCAAACGCTTCATTGCCTGACCTACAATCGACCATGGCAAGCTTGGTACGCACGCTTCTTCCACACCTGCTTCAATCGCTGCAACAATCGCTTTGGTACCGGTATCAGTATCCACTTCAAACGGCAATGGCTTGGCATTCGTATTAATCTCAGTACGGATGTAACCGGGATAAATGGTAGACACCTTGATAGGTAGCTTGGTCAATAGCATATCAGCACGAATACCTTCTGCAAGATGCGCCAAACCTGCTTTACTTGCACCATAAGCCGTCAAATGCTTAGGTAGACCACGCATCGCTGACATGCTCGACATTGCTACCAGATGACCGCTATTTTGAACCCGAAAGATATCCATCGCAGCTTCACATTGTGCTAATGCCGAGATAAAATTAATCTCAACGGTACGGCGGTTGGTATCAAAGCGCCCTTTACCAATGCGGCGGCTATCGCCAATACCGGCATTGACCACTATACGATCAATCCTGCCAAAGTCAGCAGCAAATGCATCGAATACCTCAAAAACAGCATCATAATCACTGACATCTAGCGCTCGGTACTCAACGCGTATATTAGGATATGCTGCTACCAGCTCTGACTGCAGGCTTTCTAAACGATCAGTACGGCGCGCACAGATAGCGAGGTTGTAACCAAGCTTAGCAAATAATCTTGCCATACCCTCGCCCAAACCTGAACTGGCACCAGTAATCAATACAGTCTTATTTTTCCCTACTTGCTGTTCATTTAACTCTTTTAGATATCGCGATGGCTGAATCGCACTAAACACCTGATTTTTACTTTGTTTAGCGCTCTTGGTTACCAAATTGATCAATTTATTTTTCATAGACAATCCTGTTTATATCAATATTAGATAAAATCGATAGCCTATAATATCGCAAATCGATAGATTGAGCTTTTCAGTTGTAAAAATAAACGAAAAACACTCAACAAGTATGATGACTGACGTTAACGATATACGTAGCGGTCACGTATTTAAAATAGCTACTTTACCATGGCTTTAATATATCACTACGATGTGCTGTCAGTCTAACGCCACGTCACAAAACGCTTACCTTCAGAGAATAGATGACTGTATTCATTCAAAGACAGTAAACGCGTGCTCTGATTTTTTAGGGTGATCGATGTCACGCCTGTATTTACTAAGCTTTTATTTAACTGATACGCCGTTTGACGGCCTTGTTTTAAGAGCTGCGCGGTAATGGCAGCGATGACGCCACCTGAGGTAAAGACCAACACCGTACTGTCCTGATCTAGGCTCATATTGACTATTTTTGTGCGTACTTGTTCAAGTGCTTGATACGCACGCTCATTAAACTGTGGCCAGCTTTCAATATAGTCCTCATCATTGTCGCCAGCATGCCAGCGCTGCATCGCTTGGTCAAACAGCTCAGCCAAACGCGTGGACGGTGATTCTGCTTTGGCAATTTCAGCGGATATATCGGCTCGATTACCAAAATTCCCAGCTGATTTCACAAACACGTCTTTATGATTAAACTCATCAAATTGCGGCAGAATATAACTATTGGGCTCGTTAAAATCGATGGCTGACATAGTTGGTGTACCATCACCGTGATTAGCATGAATGAAAGGTTGATAACCCTCCCAAAAATGGCGCGCAGAATCTTGTTGCCTAATCAAATTACCCGTAAATATCGCATCGATTCGGCGCTGGGTATTTGCGTAATGCTGACCCAACATTTTGGCCTGAGTTTCACCTAGCTCTGAGAGTTGATCGTAGTTTTCTTGACCAAAAGAGGCCTGACCATGACGGGCTAAAAGTATGGTTGTCATAAAATACTGCCTTTTGTTATTTTATCCAAAATATTATTTTCTTATATTTCAGATGAATCAGAGGATTTTGCAAAATAGCCCTTTGGTAAAATGCCTTTCACTACTTTTTGTACAGGGTCTGGCAATTTCTCAATCGTCGCGGCATCGATTCCTCTGTCTTCCAAATGCGGCTGAACGTGTGCATTGAACAGCGCCTCGCCTTCATATTGCGCAATCAGTTTGAGACATTTGGCGTGCATGACATGTATAGCGAGCCAAGCATTCTTAAATGCTGGATTGGTGGTTTGCTTATGATAGTAGCGATAGTAGATTTGCTGAATGATACCTGATAGACGGAACAGACCGAATACTTCATAAAAGGTCCAGTTATCTATCTGTAGTCCAGATTTTTCTAGATAATAAGCAACCACTTCATCACGCGTCATCATACCTTCTAAATGAGTTGGCTGGCGACGAAACTGCTGCATGACAATGTTATCGTCTTCCTCAATCCAATAGGCCAAGGCACTACCCAAATCCATTAATGGATCGCCAAGCGTTGCCATCTCCCAGTCAAGCACTCCGATAACTTTAGTCGGCTCATCTGCATCGAGTATGACGTTGTCAAAGCGCCAGTCATTATGAATGATGCACGTTTTGCTATCAGCAGGCGTGTGCTTTTTGAGCCACTGTCTGACCAAGGCAAAGCTTGGGACGTTAGGGGTCTTTGCTTTGACATAGCGCTTGTCCCAGCCACTAATTTGGCGCGCGCAATAGCCATAACCCCGACCCAAATCAACCAAATCAGGATGCTCTGTATAATCTATTTGATGCAGCTCTACCAAGGCGTCCAAAACATTGGTACAAAGTAGACGGGTTTGCGCAGGGTCTAGATCGACCCCTTTTGGTAAATTGGCACGAGGAATGATCCCCTCCATACGCTCCATGACATAAAAATCAGCACCGATGACGGCTTCATCTGTACATAGTGCAATCATCTCAGGTACGTAAGGATAAGCATCTTTTAATGCCTTTTGAACGGTATATTCGCGCACCATGTCATGTGCAGATTTTGCCTTGGTACCTTTTGGCGGACGGCGTAAGATAAGATCTTGGTTTTTATCATCGCCTTCATATTGTAAGCGATACGTCCAGTTAGAAGCCCCGCCTGAGAACTGAGTGACTGTAGGTTCGCCTACGACATCGATACCTTGACTACGTAGCCATGCGCTGATAGCTTTGGCATCAAGCTCCTCACCCTCACGCACCGCGCCGCCTTTATCTAATACTCTATGGTCAGTTGACATGTGACATTCCTTATCATGTGATCAGTTATTTTTATAACTTATACTTATAGTAGTAAAAAACAGTCATAGTGATGAAAAATTCACTACTAAATCGTTAATAGTGAATTTCCAATTTTTTATTTTCAGCAATAGTGGCGTGAGCAACTTAAGGTTTACTCACACCCATTGATTAATATTAGGCTTTGTTAGACTTAGAACGGCTAAAGCCCTGACGCTTTAGCTCTAGCTTGGCAATCATGGTTTTATGTACTTCATCAGGACCATCTGCCAACCGTAGCACACGAGCTTGCGCATAGAAATTTGGTAACAATGTGTCTTGGCACACACCCATGCCACCATGAATCTGAATCGCCATATCAACCACTTCTTGTAGCACCGTTGGCGCAACCACTTTGATCGCAGAGATTTCAGTCAATGCCGCTTTGGTTCCTTGAGCATCCATTTTTTGCGCCGCATAAAGGGTTAGCAAGCGCGCTTGATCAATCTTGATACGCGCCTCAGAGATACGCTCAAAGTTTCCACCCAATTGTAGTAATGGTTTACCAAAGGCCGTGCGCGACATGCCGCGTTTCACCGCCAGCTCTAAAGACTTCTCAGCCGCGCCGATACAACGCATGCAGTGATGAATACGACCTGGCCCCAAGCGACCTTGCGCAATCTCAAAACCCTTACCCGGCCCACCAATAAAGTGACTGACGGGCACACGTACATTATCAAAGCTGATTTCACCATGACCGTGCGGCGCATCATAATCGCCAAACACTTTAAGCATACGTTTGATATTCACACCCGCAGTATTGACTGGTACCAGTACCATCGAGTGCTGATGATGACGATCTGCGCTTTCATCCGCGGTATAGGCCATAACAATCAAAATATCAACCGCAGGATCGCCAAGGCCCGATGACCACCATTTGCTACCGTTAATGACAATTTCATCACCATCGACCACAGCAGTTGCTTGCATATTGGTGGCATCGCTTGAGGCCACATCAGGCTCAGTCATACAAAACACTGAGCGGGTCTCACCTTCTAATAGCGGCGTGAGCCATTTGTCTTGCTGTTCTTGCGTACCATAGCGCCATAATAGCTCCATATTGCCGCTGTCAGGCGCATTGCAGTTAAACACATGCGGCGCGAGCAAACTGCGACCCGTCAGCTCTGCAATCGGTGCATAGTCAGTGACTGAAAGCCCTGCACCTAAGGTGTCGTCAGGTAAGAATAAGTTCCATAAACCCGCTTCACGTGCTTGTTTGCGTAGGTTGTCATAAGCGTCTGGCCATTCCCAGTTTTCCCAATTTCCATCAGGATTTTTCTTATGACATTCTTCCCAGAATTGGGCTTCGATGGGTTCAATATGCGTTTCAATGAACGCTTTGACTTTGGCATGCATGGCTTGACCATGTTCCGTTGCGGTAAACATTAAATTGTCGCTAGACATAAATGACTTCCTTTTCTTTATTGATTGTCTAAATCGGGTTTTGACAAAAAGCTCTGCTAGATCTTTAATGCGAGCCTTAGTGTACGGACGTATACTGTTTTCTGTATCCTACATTTATAACACAGCAATTATGATTAAACAGCAAAAAGGCGCGACCCGTTAGGGCACGCCTTTTACAAAATACAAACAGTGTATTGCTGAACATATGACCGCTAAGATACTAGCTATCAGGCATCATAATGATATCTAACACTATTTTAGAATATTCAAGCGGCTGTTTGACTCAAAACGTGCGAGCGCATCTGGCAGTTTATCCACTGCCATACTGAGCGTCGCTTCTGCGGCTTGCGCAAGGCCCAGCTTCTCTGCCAGCGTCGGTTTCTGACGTGAATGTAATGCGTACACTTCATTGTCTTCCATACGCTCTAAAATGTAGCTGTCAGAGGTCTGCAAGCTGTCAATCAGGTTAAGCTTTAACGCATCTTCGCCGTACCAATGCTCACCTGTGGCTACTTTGGCAACATCAAGTTCTGGACGATAGGTATTGACGAAATGCTTGAATAGCTCGTGCGTCTGCTCTAGCTCTTCTTGGTACTTAGCACGATCTTCGGCATCGTTTTCGCCAAACACAGTCACCGTGCGTTTATAGTCGCCAGCCGTAAATATCTCATAATCGACATCATGGTTTTTGAGCCATTTATGAAAGTTTGGCAATTGTGATACCACGCCGATTGAGCCAATAATCGCAAATGGCGCTGCCACGACATTGTCTGCCACGCACGCCATCATGTAGCCACCACTCGCCGCCACTTTATCGACGCATACTGTGAGCTTTAGGCCAGCATCCTTTAGACGAACCAATTGCGCGGCTGCCAATCCATAACCATGCACCAAACCGCCACCTGATTCGAGGCGTACAATCACTTCATCGCCTTTGTTAGCCGTACTGATTAAGGTGCTGATTTCTTCGCGCAGATGCTTAACGGCAGTGGCTTTGATATCACCTTCAAAATCCAAAACAAAAACTTGCGAGGCATTGTCAGTATTTTTTTTCTGCTGTTTACTTTTTGCTTTTAGCGCCTGCTTGGCTTTTTTTGCCATTGTTTTTTTGAATGCTTTAAGCGCAGCTTTGCCTTGGGTGGCTTCCATTAAGTCTTCACGGCGCTGTTTTTGCGCTTCATTTAAATGTCTTACTTTTAGCTCAACAGGGTTTTTTGGTGGATGAAATAGCATGATTACAAATCCTCAAGTCAATAGGTATATCACTATAGATGTTTTTATTCAGGTACGGTTGATATGCGCACGCTTGCTGGTATTTTCAAGCAAAATGACAATATTTAACCTAATATAGATATCGCTCACTTGATACAGCCGATACCAATGCATGGCTGCGCTTTGATTGAACTCAGCCGGTTGTATAACAAAGGTAGATTAGGCATAATATGCGTTTATATCAAATTTTCTGCAGCCAACGTGATGACCCTTTGTCTTGATCGCGTTGTTTGTGTGTTTTTTTGGCAAATCGCTTGAAACGCACAGCAATGGCTGCATTATTGTACTTCGAATTGGGCTGATAACTGGATAACAATATTATGACGCAAAGCACTATGACGCAAAGCGAATACCGAGACGAGTATTGCGGAGCTGTAACCGAGAGCTTGCTTGAGCAAACCATTAGTATCGTAGGCTGGGTACATCGTCGTCGCGATCACGGTGGCGTGATTTTCTTAGACATGCGTGACCGCGCGGGTATCTTGCAGGTAGTAGTCGATCCTGATACACCAGAAGCTTTTGCAACCGCTGATGCCGTACGTCCTGAATACGTGCTAAAGATCACTGGCCGCGTACGTCGCCGTTATGAAGGTACTGAAAATAACAATATGACCAGTGGCCAAATTGAGCTACTGGGCAAAGAAATTGAAGTACTGGCCAAATCTGAAACACCGCCATTCCCATTGAATGACGAAAAAACGACCGTATCAGAAGACTTGCGTCTAAAATATCGTTATCTTGATATGCGCCGTCCACAAATGCAAGAGCGTATGGTGTTCCGTGCCAAGGCAACGTCAGCGATTCGTCGTTATTTAGATGATCATGGTTTCTTGGATGTAGAAACGCCTATTTTGACTCGTGCAACGCCTGAAGGTGCGCGTGATTATCTTGTACCATCACGTACACGTCCTGGTAACTTCTTTGCCCTACCGCAGTCACCACAGCTATTTAAGCAATTATTGATGGTGTCAGGTTTTGACCGTTATTATCAAATCGCTAAATGCTTCCGTGATGAAGATTTACGTGCTGATCGTCAGCCTGAATTTACTCAGGTCGATATCGAGACGTCTTTCTTGAACGAAGAAGAGATCATGAACATCAACGAAGGTCTGATCAAGCATTTGTTCAAGACCATGATGGATGTTGAGTTCGAGCAATTCCCTCGCATGACGTATGCTGAAGCAATGCGCGACTATGCATCAGACAAGCCTGACTTACGTATTCCATTAAAACTGGTTGACGTTGCCGATTTGATGAAAGACGTTGATTTTAAAGTATTTGCAGGCCCTGCTAACGATCCTAAAGGTCGTGTGGCTGCCCTTCGCATTCCTGGCGGCGCTTCATTGAGCCGTAAGCAAATTGATGCTTATACCAAGTTTGTTGGTATTTATGGCGCGCGCGGTTTGGCTTATATCAAAGTCAATGACGCAAGCAGCGTCAACAATGGTGTGGATCAAGAATCTGGACTACAATCACCAATCATCAAAAACATGACTGATGATGTACTTGTGAGCTTGATTGAGCGTACTGCTGCAGAAGATGGCGATATTATCTTCTTTGGTGCAGATAAAGCCAGTGTCGTGAATGACGCAATTGGTGCACTACGCCAAAAAATTGGTTTAGATCTTGAAATGATAACTTGTGAGTGGGCACCACTTTGGGTGACTGACTTCCCAATGTTTGAAGAAACTGACAACGGGCAATGGACATCAATGCATCATCCATTTACCAAGCCTAAAGGCTCAGTTGAGGAGCTGAAAAACAATCCAGAAGCGGCTTTATCTATCGCTTATGACATGGTGTTGAACGGCACTGAGATTGGTGGTGGTAGCTTACGTATCAATACTTATGATATGCAGCAAGCCGTCCTTGAGGCATTGGGTATCGGCGAGCAAGAGGCAGAAGACAAGTTTGGTTTCTTACTTGATGCCTTGAAATTTGGTGCACCGCCGCATGGTGGCTTGGCATTCGGTTTGGATCGCTTGATTATGCTTATGGTAGGCGCTGATTCTATCCGTGATGTGATCGCATTCCCAAAAACCAAAACTGCTGAGTGCCCACTAACTCAAGCACCTGCTGGAGTGGATAGCAAGCAGCTACGTGATCTTGGTATCCGTGTTCGTGAAAAAGCACAGGCTGATACCAACAAACCTGCTCAATAAAACATTTGATGATGTACTATTGCTGCCCACAGTGCTTGTTACGCGATTCATCGCCATGTGAGTGGTTATGAATCCGTATCATGTTTTCAAATTCGTGCCATTGTCTGTACTACAGATGCTGGCACGTTTTGTCGCTTGGGTGATCGTCAAGATACCAAGTCTCAGCATCATGCGTACCATTCATATTAATATGGCGCTGATTACTGACAAATTGTCTGAACCGCAAAAACGAGCGCTGACCAAAGACATCATCTATCATCAATGTTTGACCAGTATTGAATCTATCAAAAGCTGGGCAATGCCACCTGAATGGAGTATTGCCCAGATTCGTGACGTCCATAATAAAGATATTCTACTAGAAGGTCTTGCTAATCCCAATGGCATGCTTGCTATCGTCCCTCATCTCGGTACATGGGAGATGATGAACGCGTGGCTCAATCAGTTTGGTTCGCCAACTATTATGTACAAGCCTGTAGACGGCAAATTCGCTAATGAATTTATCTTGCAAGGTCGTGCGCGTCTCAATGCAACGTTGGTGCCTACCGATGGTAGCGGTGTTAAAGCCGTGTTTAAAACCCTCAAGCAAGGCGGCTTTAGTATTGTATTACCAGACCACGTCCCAGATCCGTCAGGCGGCGTAGTCGTTCCTTTCTTTGGTATCAAAACATTAACCAGTACCCTTGCCTCAAAACTGGCGAGCAAAACCAAATGTGCCTTAGTTGGCTTGTCTTGTATTCGTCGTAATGATGGACGCGGTTTTGATATTTACTGCTATAAGCTCGACGATCCAGCGCTATATGATCGCAATACCGAAGTAGCGACTCACGCACTCAATCAAGCCATGGAGCATATGATTAAAGACAACTATAGTCACTATATGTGGGGCTATCGACGTTTTAAGCGCATACCAAATCTAGGCAATCCTTACCGAAAAGATAAAGCCACTTTAGCAGCCTTTATTCGGTCTCATCACGCTACTGGTAGTCGTTCTGGTAACGATGTAAGTGGTTCTTTTACTGATGACACTAACATCGATAATCGCAAGTAATAACTGTACTATCGTTTACTGATTTAGACATATCATCAATCACAGTTATGCTAATATTGGCTAAGTTCTGTACCCTCTAATTTTTATTAGTCCTTCATTTACCTCACTATTATCTCACTACGAGTGCATTATGACATCTGACGTAACTAAAACCTTACCTATAGAACCAACACAAAACCATACTGCTGAACAGCGTTATATCATTTGTATGAAATGGGGTGATAAGTACGGTCCTGAATACGTCAATCGTTTGTACAATATGGTGAGCCGTCATCTGAGCTTAGATTTTCAAATGGTTTGCCTAACTGATGACAGCACAGGTATTGATCCTGCGATTGCTTGTTATCCCATACCTGACATGGATCTACCAGCAGGTCCTGAACGTGGTTGGAAAAAGCTCACGACCTTTAAACCTGAACTATATGATTTAAAAGGTGTGGCACTATTCTTAGATATTGATATTGTGATTGTCGATAATATTGATGCGTTTTTCACTTATCAAGCGAAGCATGATGACAGTGTGGTCATTATCCGCGACTGGAAAAAGCCGTGGCGTATGATTGGTAATAGCTCCGTGTATCGCTTCAATGTTGGCATGAATACCTATCCTGATTTGCTGGCAAACTTTGAGCGCAATTTTGAGACCATTCGTACCCAAGTGCGTCACGAGCAGGCTTACCTCTCTAACTATTTGCGTGAGCATCATCACCTAGAGTACTGGGATAAGACATGGTGCGTGAGCTTCAAGTATCAATGTATCGCGCCCATCCCTTTTAACTTTGTGCGGGCACCTACACTGCCAGATAATGCAAAAATTGTGATTTTTCATGGTGAGATTAACCCGCCCGATGCGATTGCTGGTAGCGGCGGCAAATGGTATCGACATGTGAAACCAAGTCCATGGTTGAAGCAATACTGGCAGTAAATATATAGCCATGAGCCATATCTATATAGTTCACCAATAGTCCAAACAATTTGACGGCAATGCATTAGGATACAAGTTATTTGAGGTCAACGACTGGAACATAGTATGGCGTTATATTTAAGGTTACCTGCTACCGCTGGGTTCAACATTAATAACGAGCTCATCATTATTAATGCTTTTAATGCCAATGAAGCAGAGCAAAGTTTGCTTGGACAAGACGTCAATATTATTGCCTCAGGCCCATCTGTACAACAATTAGCGTTGTCAGAACTATTAGACACGCCCACTATTTTTGTTAATGGTAGTCTTAGCCTTACCGGACGGCATCAATTTACTCATGTCGTCGGCTATGTCATTAGTGATGCCCGCTTTATCAATCATCAACCTGAGATTTTGCGTCAGTATTATACGGGTCAACCTTTATATGCAACGTTAGCCGTCTTTGAAGCGATGGCCACGACTCACCCTGATATCATGCGTACGTATCATCACGCCATGCGGGTATTATATCCAGTAGACAGACCATGGGGCGTCAAATCAAATAAACTCTCTTTTAATAAGCTCATTTTTAAGAAAAAACGCCTGAATAAGAAAATGCCTTTATCCTACTTTATCAATCATCCGAATTTTGTTATTGATAGCAGTCATAGCTCTACTGAGATCGGCGTCTCACTCAATGTTACTCATGGATTTGTCGAGGCGGGTACGGTTGCTTACGTAGCCACACAGCTGGCTTTCTCACGCCATGCAGCGACCATTCATCTATACGGGATTGACTTACTCAATAGCGATCAGCCGCGATTTTACGAAAATAACCACAACCGCGCGCCAAGCACGCTGAGCAAAGTCATGAACGAGCGCATTGTGCCTTCTTTCAATTTATTGAGTAGGAGCTATAAGGCACATGGTGTCGCTGTGATCAATCACTCCCCTGTCTCCAAATCTCTATTTGATGATCTTTAGTCATTCTTATCTGATGAATTCAACGCTACACCGAACTCTAAATATTGCTGCGCGATATGATTCGGTAAGAGCTGCTGATTTAGCGGCACTATGTAATTCGTCAGATTGTCTACTGCTTGATCGATAAGCATTGCCAATCCATCAATATCACCGACGGGTATCAAGTTTTTGACAGGTAGCAACTCTCTTGGACCAAATGGACAATCGGTACTGATCACTGGTACGCCAAGTGCTTGCGCCTCTACGATGACATAGCCAAAACCCTCGAATTTGGAAGTGAGCACCATCAATGCCGCTGAGGCAATGATCGGATAAGGATTGGTCTGAAAGCCCAAAAACCTAACACAGTCACTAATATTAAGTTGAAACGCCAGCGCTTTAATCTCTGCTTCAAGTTTGCCTTTACCGACCAATACTAATGGCAAACTCCGCTCTGTTTTCGCATAGGCTTGTAGCAAGTCTCGATGACCTTTCATGGTATCGAATGAGGCGACATGGATAATATACTGTTTCTCTGCTAAGCCTAACTGTTCGATATGTGGTTTTTGTGACGCTTTGCTTTGGATCCAAGTGGCATCGCAAGGATTATAAATGGTTGTGGTTTTAGTGGCGTCTCCTAAAAGTGATATTAAATCTTTGCGAGCGCCCTCGCTTACACAGCTACAGGGATGAGCACCATAGACCATACGTAAGTGACTTAACGTCTGTAGTGGTTTATCAGATAATTGATGCTCAAACTGCTTAGATAGCGCTGTATGCAGCACATTCACGATGTTGGGTAATTGGCTGTACGCCATAATCCAATTCACTTTATAAATATTAGCCAATATCAGATCTGGCGTCCCTATTTGACTGAGCACATACTCATCAATACGCTTAGCGACTGCCTCGTAAGCCTGTGCCTGTTTAGATTTTGGCTCAAGATTTTGCTCAGAAAACACCTCATCGTATGGCACGATATGATAGTGAATGTCAGCATCTAGCGGCATATCCTGTGTTTGTTCCAGACATAAAATATGGACGCTATGACCCATTTTCACGTAAGCACTTGCTAACGTTGTTACCATACGCTCAGCACCTCGGCCTTCAAGGGCTTTTAAAATAAATAAAATCATAGGTGGCATTAGTGTCTCAGCTTAATTATATGTAGGTATAAGGGGTTAGCCAGATAAAGGTATCGAGGGTCATAATTATTGCAGCGTTCTAACTTTATGTGCTAGTCTCATCTACTTTTATAGCCCAGCCTTTACTTTCTGAAGTATAAACCGGATTGCTTTGCATACCCATAGCAAAATCTTGATCAAACTTTATTTTATAAATCAGTTAGATCTTGCTAATAACGATGCCAGTAAATATCATAGCTGGACTAATGTCACCATTGAAACTATCAATCTATCAATAGAATACGTTCACAAAAAATAGGATCAGTCATGCAGCAACCTGACGAGAAAACATTAGACGTTGTCATCGCTTGGGTGGATGGCGCAGATCCTATACTCAAACAAAAAAGAGAAAACTATAAGTCAGGCAAAGCAGTGGCGTCAGATGCAGTAACTGCCACACGTTTCGCGAGTGATGATGAGATATACTATAATATTGCCTCTATCATCAAATACGTGCCTTTTTGCCGTCACATTTATGTTGTGACCGACCAACAACGGCCAGCATTCATTGATGAATTTGCCAAGCAAAATATCTGTTCAACAGATAAAATACGTATTGTCGATCACAAGGAAATATTTTCGGGTTATGAAGAATTTTTACCGACCTTCAACACTCGATCAATTGAGACTATGATTTGGAATATCCAAGGATTGTCTGATTATTTCATCTATATGAACGATGATTTCTTTTTTAATCAACCAGTGGCGATAGATGACTTTTTAGACAGTGAGAAGCTAATCATTCATGGTGAGTGGCGTAAAAGTGCTGCTTTGAATGCCAAACTTAATTTTCGAAAATCACGCTTTAAATTGTTTGGCACACCGATACAGCCAAGACATACTATCGCGCAAATGTTAAGTGCTAAAATACTGGGCATGAATCAGTTTTTTGAAATTCATCACTACCCTCATATTGTCGATAAAAATATCTTAAAGTCTCATTTGTTGAATCATCCGCAATTATTGACCGAGCAGATAAAATACAAATTCAGAGATGTCGCCCAAGTTAACCCTATAACGCTAATGAATCATCTAAAAATTCAAAAAGGCGAAGCAAGTTTAAAACCTAATATCTCTATCAACTATCTAAAAAATGAGCATAGCGTAGAAGATTTTATTCTTGCCTTAGAAGATAAAACTATTAAGTATGGCTGTATTCAAAGCTTAGACCTTCTTGAGTCAGACTTATATAAAAAAATCAGTCAAGCTATGAGGCACAAGTTCTTAGATTACCTGCCTAATTCCGTGTTAGATAACACAAATACTGAGCCTAAATGAATTCAGACTAAGCTTGAACTATAATGATGATTACTCATTCTTGATTTAAACCAATAAAAGCTCAAAAATTACTTGGATATATTATGAAAATAGCAGTAGTAGGTACAGGCTACGTAGGCTTATCGAATGCAATGCTGTTAGCACAGCATAACGAAGTCGTTGCTGTCGATGTCATCGCTGAAAAAATAGCCTTGTTAAATGCCAAGCAGTCTCCTATCGAAGATACAGATATCGAAGATTTTTTATTGCATAAAAAGCTCAATTTTTCTGCAACGCTGGATGCCAAAGAAGCCTATAAAGATGCAGATTTCATCATCGTTGCCACGCCGACTGATTATGATACCAAGACCAATTATTTCAATACTTCCACAGTAGAAGCGGTCATTGAGCAAGTGCTCCTAGTTAACCAACAAGCGACTATCATCATAAAGTCCACAGTACCAGTTGGTTATACAACCAGTATCAGAGAACGTTATGCGACTGATCGCATTATTTTTTCACCTGAGTTTTTGCGAGAAGGTAAGGCGCTGCATGACAACCTTTATCCTTCACGTATCATTGTAGGCGCACAGACTGAGCAGGCTCAAATATTTGCCAACCTATTACTTGAGGGTGCCGTCAAAAAAGATGCACCGCTATTATTTGTAGAGTCTACTGAAGCTGAAGCGATTAAGTTATTCTCTAATACTTATTTAGCGATGCGTGTGGCTTATTTTAATGAGCTTGATACTTATGCGCAAACCTTTGGACTCGACACCAAACAGATCATCGAAGGGATTGGCTTAGACCCTCGTATTGGCAATCATTATAATAACCCTTCCTTTGGCTATGGCGGCTACTGTCTGCCCAAAGATACTAAGCAGTTATTAGCAAATTACGATGAAGTGCCAAGCAACCTGATAAAAGCCATTGTTGATTCTAATAGAACCCGCAAAGATTTTATTGCCGATAAAATCATCGAAAGACAGCCAAAAATCGTGGGAATACATCGCCTAGTAATGAAAAGTGGGTCAGATAACTTTAGAGCATCTGCCATACAAGGCATTATGAAACGTATCAAGGCAAAAGGTATAGAAGTCATTGTCTACGAGCCTGTGCTAAAAGAAGACAATTTCTTTAATTCGCGTGTGATTCAAGATTTAGAAACCTTTAAATCAGTGAGTGATGTCATTGTCGCAAACCGCTTATCTGATGAGATAAAAGATGTGGCGGATAAAGTATTCACTCGCGATCTATTTGGGAGCGACTAATGAAAATACTGATCACTGGTGCGGCAGGTTTTATTGGTTTTCATTTAATCAAAGCATTATTAGAAACGGGCGCATCTGATAGCGAATACTGTATTGTTGGTATCGATAATATCAACGACTATTATGATGTAGATCTAAAAGAAGCGCGGTTGAAAATATTAAGTGAGATATCAGCTCCAGAAATTTTTACATTTATTAAGTTAGATCTGGCTGATCGTGAAGCCATGTCTGAGCTTTTTTCCACTTATCAATTTGATACCGTTGTTAATTTAGGTGCTCAAGCAGGTGTGCGCTATTCTATCGAAAACCCTAATGCGTATATCGACTCAAATGTGGTTGGCTTTGTCAATATTCTAGAAGGCTGCCGTCACCACGATATCAAGCACTTGATCTACGCAAGCTCTAGCTCTGTATATGGCATGAATATCAAACAACCATTCACAACTTCTGATTGTGTTGACTTTCCTATAAGCTTGTATGCGGCAACGAAAAAATCAAACGAGCTGATGGCACATAGCTATAGCCATTTATATAATATCCCTACGACAGGATTAAGGTTCTTCACTGTTTATGGTCCTTACGGTCGACCTGATATGGCATATTTTTCGTTCACGAAAAAAATTCTAGCTGGTGAGCCAATTAATGTATTTAATAATGGTGTGATGCAGCGTGACTTTACTTATATTGATGATATCGTCAACGGTATTATTCGCATAATTAACAAGGCCCCTTCTCCTCAGTACTCTACTATTACGACAGCGACTGCTCGCTATAAGATTTACAACATTGGTAATAATCAGCCTGTCACTTTGCGCCGTTTTATTACTGCCATTGAAGACGCTTGTGGCAAAAAAGCGCAAGAAAATCTATTGCCTATGCAAGCAGGTGACGTACCAATTACTTATGCAGACATAGATGAATTGGTAGATGATATCGGATTCAAGCCTGAAACCAGTATCGAAGAGGGTATCAAACAATTTGTTGACTGGTATAAACAGTATTATTCAGTTTAAACAGACAACAATGATCTCTAAGATCTTATATTATAGAGATTAAGGTGCTAATATCTTTATATATTTTTAAAGGATTTTGATAATATGGCTACACCTTCAAGTTGGCAAAGAAAATTGCTATTGATCTTTCGAAGCGAAAAAAGATTGAATGCGGGTAAGATTATCAAAACCTATAATGATAGAAGCTTTGATGAAATGAAAGCAACAACCATTACTGAATCAATGTGTGATATTGAAGCGTTAACCAATGAGCGTAAAAGTACAGATTTAGAAAACCATTTGAATAATTTGAAATACCAATCATTAGGTGAGTCTGAGCTCTGCTTTTATCACAACACGCTTATTATACTAATGCGCCGTAAGTATAAAATAGATAAAACATTCGCTGAATTTGAAAGACTATGGGAAGCAGAGAGCGACTATTTATTGACACATCTGTCGTTGCGCTGGATTGTTTCTGCTTGCGATACGTTCATTGACCATTCAGACAATACTCATAGAGCAGCTATCTTGATGAATGTTGTAACTCTAATGAATACTTTGCGCACCTATGAAACCAAAAACTTTCTACAGCTACCTGTTAATACCGAACATACATCATTATTGGCTGAAAAAATAGAAATGCTTTATGCTAGCGACTTACCCTTGTACGATGGTCTTACCTACTTCCGTGTCGGCGGAGATGATAGCCTAAGAAATATGCGTAAACGTTACAAAACATTCTATAAAACTGATAGATTGGCCACTACTATATTACTAACCGTATTTGAAAAGATACAACATCATAATACCGCTTTCAATGCCCTCAGACCATTGCATAAAGACGATTGGTCTAAATGGTGGGACGAATAGCATTTAATAATTTTTCTCTTGTTTGTTACTGTCCATAAACTCAAGATATTTTTTGGCTACTTTTATCGGAAGAAGACTAACATCAAAATCAGATTTAAATTGATTCGGGTCTTTCATTGCTTGGTTCAACCTTTCTTTGATTGAATGAATATCATCTGTCAGCATTAGGTTTTTTGCGGGTAACATTTCGCTAGGACCAGACTGACAATCAGTACTGATAACTGGAATCCCAATGGCTAAGGCTTCTGCAATAACTAAAGGGAATCCCTCTCTATTGGATGTCAATATTTCAAAACTTGCATTTTTCACATAAGGAAAGGCATTGTCATGAAAACCCACCAATATCGCTTTACCTTCTAGACCAAGCTCAATAATTAATGCCTCTATTTCACGTTTGAGCTTACCCTTGCCTAAAATCAGTAACTGTAGAGACATATCTGTTTGAGCATATGCTTTTAATAAAATATCGTGCCGCTTTGCTTCTTTAAAACTACCAACATGCACAATATAATTTTTATAGTCAGGAACAAATGCGTTAGCCATTTTCTCAATGGCAACTTTATCAATAGGGTTATTGATAGTTGTTATAGGAGTGATATCACCAAGATAATTTATAAAATCTTCCTGAACCCCTTTACTCACACATATACAAGGGTATTTAGAATATCTATTAATTAACTTTTGCTTTGACTTATAAGACTCGCTGGTTTGGTTAGCTTGATGGCTTAACGACAATGTAGTGTGAATGACATACATAATATTAGGCATTTCACTGTTGCTCATTATGCTATCAGCCCGATCAAGATTAGATAATATAATATTAGGATTACCTATTTCTTTTAAAATATATTTATCCACTGCACGAGCAAAAATCTTGTCACGACGTTGTGAACCTGGTATTAGCTTATAAGGTTTGAATTTAAGTATATGGTAATTTAGATTTGAATTTAGGTCGTACTCAACCAGAGGTTTGAATCTTAGAACATGTACTTCATAACCCAATTCATGAAATCCCTGTCCTAGCGTAAGTACCACACGTTCGGCACCGCCACCTTGTAAGCAATTAATAACAAGTAACGCTATTTTTTTATGCTGATTCATATACCACGACCTATAAATAAATTATTGCACATTCTTTAGAAAAAATTACAACTGTATTATAGAAATTGTTAGCGCTTGAACAGCCTTGCAAACAGAGATTTAGAAGACGTTGGACGGGTAACTTGATTACCAACATAGCCTTTTTGAGTTTTTTTTGGAAAAATACCAAAAGGGTCTACTCGATAATTCTCTAGTTGATAGCCATTAGTTAAAGCTTTATTATAATAATTATCAAATAATTCAACTAAATCTTGTCTAGGATGTGGTAAAACCTCTCCATCAAACCAATGCGTTGAACCTTCTGCTTCAAGCCGTTTCAATGAGTACTTGTGACTAAACTGCGTACCCATATCAGAATAATGTAAAACTTTAATATCTTCTATCGGTAAACTCTCTCCATCAATACAATTATAGCTGTCATTGAAGGGTGCTAAAAGTCGTGGGTTCTTCTTTATCATTTCCATTATTCTTTTATGACTATCAGCGTCCTCCATGATTTCCCCAATTGGAGGAAGACTACTTTTAGCACGACTGCAATCCCATACACAGGTACACATACGAGTCTTTTTAGAAACTTTCTTAGCCGCTACTATAGATTTCCCATCAATTGGATGATTCCACAATTTTAATAAATCATCTAAAATAACAACATCTGTATCCATATAAATAGCACGTCCAGAATAATTACAGTATTCTGGAATCGCCCAACGAAACCCTGAGAACGGTGTATCCCACTTAGTAGTATTCCATCCTTCACCAGTCTCAGGATTAGAGTACCAATAGCTATTAGGATCACGCGATAACTGCATCCATACTATTTCAACTGGTACGCTGGTATGTTTATGAATACTATAATCTAATACCATCATCTGCTCTAGATCACAGTTATTTGGATCACAACCAACAAAAACTCTAATAGTATCTTCTGTATTCATAATTTTATCCTTCACTAACTAATATTTATTTCTGCTAATGCAATGCGATAATAATCAACTATATAATTGAACCTATTCTTTCCAGTATTTCTCAACCCACCCTACTGGCAAGATAAAATGACGCAAGTGACGTAGCGGTCTTTTTAGATTTTTGGGCTCAGTTAATCTTTTTAAGTGATCTTTGGCATTGTTAGCAGCATTTTTATTATATCTACCTTCGATCGCATGTGTAGGATATAAGTCGCCAGGGAAAATAACGATGCGAGCACCTTTAGGAATCTTTGGCTCTTTGATGTAGTTAAGTGGAAACGGTTGACGACATTTGCGTCTAAAGTGCGCTACCCATGCCTTTGGAAACAGCTTGACACCGCCTGGCGCATTACGAGTGACGAAGCGCTGCTCAAAACGATACTCATCAGCGATACCTTGTGGATCGGCTTTGAACTTCTCTTGTAATGAGACAAGCGACCCTATCTTGAATCTAAAGCAAGATGTTTGCCCTAGGCGCTCTAATGGGTTACTCGGGTTATAAGACAAAATAACATCGTCTGGCTCGCCGTATTCGAAGAAAGGATCGAGGCTGTCTACTATGATCACATCCAAATCTACAAATAATACTGTCCCTGTCAAATCACCTAACTTCTCACCCCACAAACGTGATTTTGGCCACTTGCCAAGTGTGTTGGTTGGCATTGTGACATCTAGTGGCGGCAATTCTTGACATTCAATTTCTGGACGTACATCGGTGGTATCATCGGTAAAACAGACAAAGCGAAACGGGGGCGTAATATTGCGAGATACCATGCCATACAGTTTATTGGCGTAATCAGCCCCGTACTTTGTACCCCATTTAATACAAATAATTTGTTTGATATTTTTATTATCTGCTGTACTAGAATCTATTGGCATGGACTGCTCACTTTAATCTTAAGAATAAATATGATGGCTATATTAGCATAAAAAAAAGACTGAACAATTATGTTCAGCCTTTTTGGTCTTTAAACTAACGACTTTATTAATCAATAAAGCTTAACCAATCCATATATTGCTCGTTACGACCATGAACCACATCAAAGTATAGGGTTTGCAGTTTCTCAGTCAATGGTCCTCGGCCGCCATTCCCGATAGTGCGATCATCATATTCACGGATAGGCGTCACTTCAGCAGCGGTACCTGTCATAAAGATCTCGTCCGCTAAGTAAAACTCATCACGAGTGATACGGCGTTCAACAACTTTGATGTCTAGATCAGCCGCGAACTGAAGAATAGTACGACGAGTAATACCATCAAGTGCTCCGCCCGCTAAATCTGGCGTATGTAGCACGCCATCTTTTACCAAGAATAAGTTTTCACCAGCGCCTTGGCACACATACCCTTGCGGATCCATCAAGATAGCTTCGTCATAACCATTACGAGTGACTTCTTGGTTGGCCATAATAGACACAGGATAGTTACTTGAGGCTTTTGCCTTACACATAGTGACGTTTGGCATATGATGCGTGAATGAAGAGGTTTTTACACGGATACCATTTTTGATGCCTTCCTCACCAAGATATGCACCCCAGTGCCACGCAGCAACCATAGCATTGATGCTGTTGTCACGCGAAGATAGGCCAAGCTTTTCTGCACCTACCCAAATAAGCGGACGAATATAGGCTTCTGCCAAGTTGTTTTGCTTGACCACATCTTTATGTGCTTGCTCTAGAGTGGCCGCATCAAACGGCACGTCCATTTGAAAGATTTTTGCCGAACCAAGTAGACGTTCAGTGTGTTCCTTTAGGCGAAAAATAGCCGTGCGATTATCAGCGGTTTGGTAAGCACGCACGCCTTCAAACACAGCCATACCGTAATGCAAACTATGGGTAAGCACATGAACTTTAGCATCTGGCTGTTCAATCATCGTGCCATTCATCCAAAGCTTACCATCTTGTGTTGCCATATTCATTTTATAATCCTTATGCTAGCACTGACGTCTAACTTTTTTTAGGTAGGTTTTATTTAACAGTAGTGATCAACATCGTATGATAACACCGCAGTGCCCATTTTTATTGCTTAAAGCACAGCTTCATTATGACGAACAGCTAACAGTATTAAGATGATGTGTGATCGATTATATCACTGGCCGTATTGGCAAATGAAATCTTTTGGTTTGAGACCCTATAGTTTTAATTACGCTTTTTAATTATCATAAAGCCTTACAGTTTAAGCGTCTCTTTGGTTATCAGCAAGGCCTTAATAAAAACAAATCTCACGATTATTCTTCGTTAGATTCTACGCCCATTAGATGCTGCCACTGCGCTTGTACCAGTGCGCGCGTCTCCTGCCAGAGCGATTCATCGACCAATAATGACTGCTCTGATAGTGCCAGTTGATGAGTGGCAGCACGTATTCTTAGATAGGCATCGGTCAATTCTTGACAGACTTGCTCTTGCCATATGCCAAGTAAGGCAACTTCTTCAAAAATACGGACATTATCGCTCCATTTGGTCAAGCTTGGATGCTCATGTGAGTAGGCCAATACCGCAAACTGCGCCAAGAACTCAATGTCGACAATACCGCCTGCATCTTGTTTGAGTTGAAACTTGCCCGATTGCTGTTGCCACTGGCTGGTGCCTAAGTGCTTTTGCATTTTGATACGCATACTGGTGACTTCACTACGTACTTGCTCTAACGTCCGCGGCAGCGCCAGCACATCTCGGCGAATGTCACAAAAGCGTGCAGTCACTCGTCTGTCACCACAAATCGCCCGAGCACGTACCAATGCCTGATGCTCCCATGACCACGCTTTGTCCATTTGATAGGTTTCAAACGCATGACAAGATACCACCATCATGCCAGCGTTGCCCGACGGACGCAGACGCATGTCAATCTCATATGCCCTACCATCTCGTGTTTGGGTATTGAGATAATTCATCAGCTTTTGTACAAGACGCGCGGCAAACTTCATTCCACTGACTGACTTTTCACCAGTGGTCATGCCCTGCTCTTTTATCTTATGTAAGAACACCAAATCCAAGTCTGAAGAATACGACAGCTCTAGTCCACCAAGCTTGCCATAACCAATAATTGCAAAGCCACATTCCGCTTCAGTCACTGGATCACCATCTTGACCAATCGGATAGCCATAGCGGTTGACGATTTCTGCAAACGCACGCTCTAGTGCGGCTTCTAGTACCACTTCAGCAATATAGGTCAATGAGTCTGATACTTTCATGATCGGGCGCTCAGCCAACACATCACTGGCAGCCACAGCCAATACTTGGTTTTTCTTGAACAGTCGCAATACGCTTAGCAGCTCTTCTTCGTCATTAGGTTCGACACGCAGTAGCTGTTGGCGTAGGATATCACGCAGCTCAGGCTTATCTGGTAAGTGGCGATAGTGCTGCTGTAAAAAAGTATCTAACAATACAGGATACTGTGCCAGCTCTTTTGCAATCCATGGGCTCGCTGATAGCATCGGAATCAGCTCAATCGTTGCATTGGGGTTCTCTGCAATCATGACCAAGTAAATTGAACGTCGGCAAATGGCTTCGAGCAATGCAATCAATCGCGGTAAGGCAGCATTGGCAAGTTTTTGCTGCTCTTGATGAGCTAATAGCGCGTGGACAATGACAGGATACGCATCATCTAAGCGCTCTCGGGCCTCCTCGCTGAGATTGGCAACCATCTTTGATTGCCAAAAATTCTGCAATGACTCGCGATTTTCTTCTGTTAGCACCTCGTTTAAACGCGCAATTTGCGCTTCTAAATGCTCAGGCTCTAGATCGGTATCATCATTGTCAGGCACTTGACGCTCAGTGACCATACGTTCAAATGGCACATTAACATTGTCTCGATGAGCATTTAACTGGGTCAGTAATCCCTGCCAATCATTAAACCCAAGGGTCACTGCGAGATTATGCTGCCAATAAGCATCATGCGGCAGTCTTTGGGTTTGCTGATCGTTAATGGCTTGAATCGCATGCTCAAGTCGACGCAAAAACCGATACGCGGCTTGTAGATTATCGTAGGTAATCTGCTCTAGATATCCAAGCTCACGCAACACTTGCATCGCCTCCAAACAAGGCTTTACTTGTAGCTGAGGATGCCGACCACCATAAATGAGCTGAAACGCTTGTACAATAAACTCAATATCTCTGATACCGCCCGCGCCAAGCTTAATATTGTCTAGATCTTCACGCTGTGCAACTTGATTTTGAATGAGAGACTTCATCTCCCTGAGTGCCGAAAACGCACTGTAATCCACATAATAACGAAAGACAAATGGTTTGATCAGCGACTGAATGGCATCATAAAATGGCTGATCTATCTGCCCAACCACCCTTGCTTTTAGCCAAGCAAAACGCTCCCATGCACGCCCATGCATCGTAAAGTATTTTTGTAATGCGGACAGATGAATAGCCAAATCACTGCCATCACCCCATGGACGCAAGCGCATATCAACCCGAAAGACAAAGCCGTCAGCCGTTTTATTATCAAGCAGCTTAATAATCCCTTGACCAAGACGAGTCATAAAACGTTTATTGTCTATGCTACGCGTGCCCTTTGCCTTGTCACCATTGGTTTCGCCGCGCGCTTGATGTACAAATATTAGGTCAATATCACTCGATAAATTGAGTTCCTGAGCACCAAGCTTACCCATGGCCATGATAGCCATATCATCAATCTGCACGTTGCCTTGTTCATTGATAAAGGTTGGCTCACCGTATTTAGCAATCAAATGCTGATAGGTATAGTCCTTGGCAAAGGAGATACAACCGCCTGCAAACTCTGATAGCTCATCAGTCAATTGCTCAAGACTGATCATCTGCAAGGCATCTTGCCAAATCCAGCGCATCATTAACAGCTTACGCAAATTACGTAAGCCACTCATGACTTTCGTTTCATCAGCGAGTTGATAGTTTTCATCTAGCGTATAGTCTTGTATCAGATCATCGATTTGCTGACGAGTCAGCGTACTGTTCAGTGGGTAGCTACGCAAAAATGTTTGGCAGGAAACCATTCGGCTCTCCCAAATTTGATAAGCAAACTCACTGGCTGTTTGCAGTACTTGCAGTTGCTCTGCTGTCGGCTGATAATCTGTACCACTGTTCATACGTGAGGGCATAGCAGGTAACATAGTGACAAAAACTCCTTACATAGAATGGTAAGACTACGTGAACCCAACTCATAAGTTTATTGTTTTTTCTTACGAGACAGTCACAGCATCAGATGAACATACTCAATATATCATTACAAAACATAAAGCCCTGTTTAGTAACAGTGACTCTATTTGCTTTGAGCCGCTTTATGGTAGCATAAACATCTTTAATCGAAATGCTTTGAGACAGCCTTATTGCAGCGCACCTTTATACTCAATAAAAATAGCGTTTTGACTCAATGGTATTAAGAAATATTAAAGCTCGACTATAAATCGATTAGACTGCTTTACACAAAACATTTATAGCCTTTCAATAATATTGTCTCACCCTTATAACACTCTTTAAACGCTTATTTATAATATGTGATACTGCCCCCTATGACTACTACCCCGCTACTACTCATCACCGCTGATCCTAGTCACCCATTAGCGCATTTAGCATTACGTTATGCGCGCGCGTATCTTAAGAGCGCATCGGCTGATCATAATATCGATAGTCATGCAGACGATATCGTCAACAAAGAAGACATCGACAATCCTAACACCAAACCGGCGTTGCTCAATGTCTTTTTTTATGGGGATTCGGCGCATCTGGCGAATCGGCTACGCTGGCAGTCCGCTGATCAAATGAATTTGACCAAAGAATGGCAAATGTTGGCTGAACAATATCAGTTGCCACTGCCTGTTTGTGTCAGTACGGCTCTTGGCCGCGGTGTGAGTGACGCAGATAACAGTACCCGCCATCAGCTTGATGGGGACAATCTGGCGACCGGGTTTACGTTGGTGGGACTCAGTGAGCTCGCTCTGATGATGCAGGATGACTGCCGCTTAATACAGTTTTGATAGCGCATCTATTACAACATTAGCCTGCGACAAATATATTTAGGAATACATGATGAGATTATTAATTCAGCTGCATACACCCACCGAAGCAGCAAGTTATGAAGGCTGTGCATTGGCACTGACATTAGCGACATTCGGTCATGAAGTGCAGCTGTACTTGGATGCACCTGTTTTTGGCTTATTGATGCAGCCTGAGTCACGTTTGCACGGTATGATTCAGTCGCTTGATCTTTACGACATGCCAGCGGCTTGGCTACCTGATGATGTCTTTAGTGGTTGGATGATTGGGATGCTGCCAGTAGATCTGACTTCACAGCTCATGCTGGTGCCAGAAATAATCCGCTCGCAAGATTTTGAGCAGATTTTAACTTTTTAATTGGCAATATAATCAGACTTATAAAATAATAAAGCACGCAACTGGATACTATTATGGCAACTTTATATCAATTACACAGCACGATGGATACCCTTAGGCGCAGCACTGAGGAGATGTCTCGCACTTGGCGCACTGGCGACAGTATTATCTTACTTGGCACTACAGCCGCTTTTATCGACTGGCTCAATGCCTATTTGAATGATAGTGAAATAGATGGTATTGCAGGTATTTATGGATTAGCCGATGATATATCGCAGCTGACGGCGAATACCACTGGCAAGCTAAATTTAGAGAGCAAATTGACTGGTATTTTAACGGATGAAGAATGGATTATCCTATCTCAGGATAGTCAGTTTGATAAAGTGGTGACGATTGCCTTATGACGACTCATACTGCTACAGCATCGACCGATATTGCACTAGATCAAGATGGTCATTTGTGTGACCATACCATTTGGACGCCTGATATCGCACAACAACTGGCAGACACCCTAGATGTCAGCCTAATGAGTGAGCACTTACAAATCTTGCAGCAAGTGCGAGCATTTTTTGTCAAATTTAATCATGCACCAGCGACACGCCCATTGATTAAATGGCTACAGAAAACCTTGCCTGAGCACGACATCAGCAATCAAAAGCTACAGCAGCTATTTAATACAGGTTTGGTGGCGCGCCATGTCAATCGTCTAGCTGGACTGCCAAAGCCGCCAAACTGTTTATAAAGTGTGTTTGAATAGTTATTGTTCACTTGATGATATGAACCTCTACTTTGGGTCATAGACTGTCAAGGTCTCATAGCCGATACTACGACCTTCATCACCCAAGAACCCTTGCTGTCGCCATATTTCATACAAGCATATAGCGACGCTATTGGACAAATTCAGACTGCGCGAATCAGCCAGCATTGGTAATCTCAACCAATTATCGGCACCGATATCTTCCCGGATATCATCTGCCAGTCCTGCTGTCTCTGACCCAAATACTAGTGCTATATTGGGAATGGTTTTATCGTCAGGTTTTTCCCTGTTTACTTGCACGCCAAAATCATAACCATAGAACGGTTTGCTCAGTTTGGTCGTTAAAGCCGTGACAGTATGGCAGTCGGCTGCTTGCAACGCCTGCCATGCGGCTGTCCAATCATCATGCACCTGCAAATGTGCGTATTCATGATAATCAAGGCCTGCGCGGCGCAGTTTTTTGTCATCAAGCTCAAACCCTAACGGCCTGACTAAATGCAGCTGCGCGCCGCTGTTGGCACACAGTCGAATGATATTGCCCGTATTACTCGGCATTTTTGGGGCGACCAACACGATATGAATGGTCATACTTGTTTACTCCACAAATGGTCGATGCTCTATTATTTAAATTTATGAGCGATAGGTAATTAAAAGTTACAGTTTACTGCCAATAATTACATTTTGATACTGTGCAGGGTTTTTAACTTTCACTATGATGTCTGTAATGGATAGCGAGATAGCATTTATGTATGACTGTCTCATCCAATACCCCTTCAGTGATGCTTAAACCTGCCGTTTAGCCTCACTGTTATTATTTATAAACCATCCATTTATCTTTGAGGATACTATTATGAAAAAAGTAATCATCGCATCTTTAACTGCTATGTTTGTTCTAACTGGTTGCAACACGTTCAAAGGCTTGGGCCAAGACGTATCAAGCGCTGGTAATGCTGTATCTGGTAGCGCACAAGAAGTACAAAACAAAATCTAAGGTTTGATTGTTTTAGATTTTTTGAGGGACTTACTATTTTGTAAGTCCTTTTTTTTGGTCACGGATTCTTTTTTCTAATTAATTACTGCATATCCACTTTATCAGATACTATAAAAAAGCACGCAGTATTTGATTGAGATAACGCTGACCTAGCACAGTCGGTTGCAACTGAGTTTTACTATCTACCAGTAGCCCTTGCTTAATCAACTTGTCTACTTGTGTGGTAACGCTTTCAAGCTTAAGCCCTGTTCTCTGCTCAAACAACGCCCAAGCGACACCGCCATGTAAGCGCAATACATTTAACATAAACTCGCTAACCAGCTCATCCCTATCTATTGCTTGCCAACCAACCATTTTTGGTACGTTTTGAGTGCTCTTGGATTTTTCTATCTCTATATTTCCTACATAATCTTTTGGCAAACGTGATTTGCTAAAACGATAGATGCCAGATTCTGCTAACAAATCGTTTTCTGATTTATCACTTTCTTTTGACGGAGCGCTACCTCTGTCTGCGTGACAATCAATCGTCACTTTACCATGTGCACCAGCACCTATTGCTAGATAGTCGCCAAACTGCCAATAGTTGATATTGTGACGGCAAGGCTTATCTGACTCGCCCGCCCACGCAGACACCTCATAATTGCTGTACCCCAGTTGCTGCAACAGCGTTTGCCCCGCTTGTTCGATATCTGCCAAATTGTCTTCATCGGGTAAAATAGGCTGACTGCGATAAAACACCGTGTTGGGCTCAATCGTTAATTGATACCAAGAGATATGCGTTGCGCCAGCATCGTGCGCCATTTGAATATCATTTAATGCTTCGTTCATGGTTTGCTGCGGCAGACCATGCATGAGATCGACATTGACTCGCGTAAATCCAGCAGCCTTAGCAGCACGAATCGCTGATAACGCTTGTACAGGATCATGGATACGTCCAAGCACTTTGAGCTTATCAGCGTCAAAGCTCTGTACGCCGATAGATAATCGATTGATACCAACCTCTAGATACTGAGCAAATGGCGCATGCTCGAGTGTCCCTGGATTGGCCTCCATCGTAATCTCGATGTCCTCTGCAAATTCAAAACATGACCGTAAACCAGAAAACAGTCGCTGATACTGAGTAATTGGCAATAGTGATGGTGTGCCACCGCCAATAAATATTGAGCTGATTTGACGCCCTTGCGCTAATAACTGTTGCATATTCGCATCCAAAAGGAGCGCATCGACATAATCATCATACATAGACAACTGACTGTCTATAGGAAGCTCATGCGAGTTGAAATCGCAGTAAGGACATTTTTTCACACACCATGGGATATGGATATAGAGCGACAGTGGGATGCTCGTCACCTCTATAACGCTAGTCTCTGTCATCTTTTTTGTGAGTTGTAACGTATCAAGGTTATTTGGCGAGCTATCAGCATTCATTTTGGACATAAATAAACTTATTGTGTAATGGGCAATGATGATCAGTATCAAAAGTATCGCTAGGATAACGGCTAGATGATATAAAGAAAAGCCTAACTAACGTAAAACTATTAACAAAGCCACGCATAAAGCCACGTACAAATCCCCTATGCACCATGGTAACTTGCAGGCAGTATATAAGGGAGCTATTAACAGTACAGCATCCAAAGCGCAGCGCTGTATTCAGAATATAACCATTACATTTACGGCGCGCTTGAAAGCTGGTTAATAAAAAACCACCCTGCTAATGTTAAAGATTAAATTTAAACATGAATCAAAGGATAAGATATATGGCTTATTGGTTAATGAAATCAAACCCAAAGTTTTTTGGTATTCACGATTTACAACGATTGGATACAGATAGCTGGGATGGCGTCCGTAACTACCGTGCTCGCAACTTTATGCGTGACGATATGAAAGTCGGTGATAAAGTATTCTTTTATCATTCTAGCTCAAGGCCCTCTGGTGTGGCTGGTATTATGACGGTCAGTCAAGCAGGCTACCCTGACCCCACTCAATTCCACCCCGAGCATCGTCATTATGATCCTATTGCCACCGAAGAGGAGCCACGCTGGTATATGGTTGATCTCACTTTTGAGCAGGCTTTCACAGAAGTGTTACCGTTATCAGAGCTGAAATTTTTGCCTGCACTTGAGGACTCATTACTGCTGAGAAAGGGCTGCGAGCAATTAACAGTCATTCCATTAGAGCCCAAACATTGGCACGCGATTATGGACATGGCCGAGACACTCGAACTACTGCCAGAACACACCGATTAGCTCGACCCTCTATCTACTGAATCTACTGATTATCAATACCCAGGTAAAACAAACGTAAGACGAGTATTCACATAGTATCTCTAAATCGTTGACATCACAGTCTGGCTTCTTTACCATCTTATGTGTATATGACCTGTCAATCTACTGCTTGGATTGACGGGTTATTTTTATTTTAGTGCCTTCACTTTTATTTTCTTACTCCGTCTGTATAAGCTTGCTCATATTATTTATCGGAGTATCATCGTCGGCACGACTCTTCTCATACTGTGTCAATATTGAATTGACGACGATATTTGCTTGTTCAGCGTTACTACCTTCATAACAATTATCGCAAAGAATAAAAAGTTGCTTACCATGGTTTTCCCATTATCTTTCAGAGACTTCAAAAGCTACAGTTTACGCTTAGGGGTCCTCGCCCTACCTATCTTGATTACTCAGTTTTGCCAAGCAGCGCTTGGGGTTGTCGATGCCATTATGGCAGGCCAAGTATCTGCGCTTGATTTGGCGGCCGTAGCAGTTGGATCTGGCATTTGGCTACCGCTGTTTTTGTTAGCAACAGGTGTGTTGATTGCCACTACCCCTCTCATTGGTGAGGCTGTTGGTCAAAACCAGCATCATCAGGTTCCTCATATTACTCAGCAGTCCTTATGGACAGCAGGCGCTCTTGGCCTTATTGGTTTTATTGTTGTCAATTTGGCACCCAATGTCCTTGGCATCATGGGTGTGCCTGAGAATATTCAGCCCATAGCAACACAATATTTGCATGGTGTGTCTTTTGGTTTCCCTGCGTTGGCTGTCTATGCTGTGTTACGCAGTTATTGCGAAGCACTTGGTCGACCTGAGCCGGTGACGGTTATTAGTATTGTCGGTCTACTCGCCGATATTCCTCTGAACTATATTTTTATCCATGGTTTATTTGGCATGCCCGAGATGGGCGGCGCAGGCTGCGGTGTGGCGACAGCATTGGTATTATGGATCAACGTCCTGTTGCTGGCTATTTATACCAGCTTTACTAAGCGACAAGAGTTTGCTAGTACTCGCTTTTTTTATGGTTTTACTAGCCCAAATCGCACACAGATCAAAAAACTGTTAAAACTTGGTATTCCTATTGGTGTCTCTATCTTTTTTGAGGCAAGCTTATTCAGTTTGGGCGCTCTTGTTATCAGTCCGCTAGGAGAGCTTGCAACAGCGTCTCATCAAGTGGCTTTATCAGTAACGTCACAGTTATTTATGATACCGATATCCGTCGCGATGGCACTCACCATTATGGTCTCAAATCGTTATGGTCAAAAAAACCTCTTAGCACTCCGTCAAGTACAAGCCACTGGACTTGTCTGGACAGTATTGATTGCGCTCACTTGTATGCTTGGCATATGGCTATTTAGACCAGAGCTGGCAGCAGCATTTACCGATAATCCAGCGGTTAGAGCGGAGTCTATGCATTTGCTCATCTTTGCCCTTGCCTATCAATTATTTGATGGCTGGCAGGTCAATGTCGCTGGTATATTACGCGGTATGCAAGACACCACCATACCGATGTGGGTAACGCTTTTTTGCTATTGGTTAGTGGCGCTACCACTGGGTATCTATTTAGTGCGTTTCACTGATGTTGGCGCTCAAGGCTTTTGGATGGCATTAATCACTGGCCTGTTCTTATCTTCTATTCTCTTGACCCTTCGTCTGCGATATCAACAAAGACGTTTAACAGCGCTGTGGGGTTGAAACTGATTGATTAAAACGTCACATCTCATAACCATTGCTAGCGATACTTAGTCACATAGACTATGATGAATCGTAGATGATTTCTTACTGAAAACATGGCTTACGTCAAAATATGTAAAAAATCTCAGTTAACAACTGTACATTGATTGCTCATTGCTCTGAATCTAGGTATCATTAGCAACTAATTAGACAATATTTAGTTACACTATTTCTCGAATTTAGTACAAGGTCAGATAAAAACTATGGATATTGAAAAAATACGCACCCTCATCGCCCTTATGGAAGAAAGTGAACTGGTTAATTTAGAAATCAGTTCAGACGATGAGCATATTAGCTTGACTCGTCATTATGATACCCCTGCACCCACCATGATGGCCGCACCAGCTGCGAGCGCTGCTCCTGCTGCCGCAGCTGAAGGGAAACCTGCAGAAAAAGCGGGCAGCGTTGAGAATTCACCGATGGTTGGTGTGTTTTATTCAGCCCCAAGCCCTAATGATCCGCCATTTGTGAAAGTCGGTCAAAAAGTTCAAGCAGGTGATACTCTAGGTATTATCGAAGCGATGAAAATCATGAACCCTCTTGAAGCGACTCAAAGTGGTATTGTTGACGAAATCTTGGTAGATAATTCTGAAGTCGTACAGTTCGGCCAACCTGTCATACGTTATAAAGCGTAACGATATTTGCCATACTTTATTTCATTATGGCTGGTTTTTGATATACGTATCGCATCAAAGTCAAATAATAGGATGCTAGATATCAAAACTCAGTCAATAACTGATGCTTCGACAAGGATGAACCCATGATAAAAAAATTGCTCATTGCCAATAGAGGTGAGATTGCCCTGCGTATCGTTCGAGCTTGCAAAGCGCTAGGTATCGAAACGGTAGGCGTCTACTCTACTGCTGATGCCAACTTGATGCACCTGCGCTTTGTTGATGAGGCAATTTGTATTGGTAAGCCTAATGCCAATCAAAGTTATCTTGATATTAATACTATCTTAACTGCCGCTGAAATCACTGGCGCGGATGCTATTCATCCGGGTTATGGTTTTTTGTCTGAAAATGCTGAGTTCGCTGAGCGCGTAGAAGAAGCAGGATTGACTTTCGTTGGCCCTAATGCAGATCACATTCGCTTGATGGGCAATAAAGTTTCTGCCATTAATGCCATGAAAAAAGCGGGCGTACCAACTGTTCCTGGTTCTGTGGGTGCCGTTACGCTACATAATGCTGAAGAACAAGCCCGCAATATTGGTTTTCCGCTATTGATTAAAGCGGCTTCTGGCGGTGGTGGACGCGGTATGCGCGTCGTTGAGCGCTTTGACGAGCTGGTCGGTCAAGTACAAGCTGCTAAGCAAGAAGCTGAGCTCTGGTTCGGTGATGACACCGTCTATATGGAACGTTATTTACAAAACCCGCGTCACGTAGAAGTACAGGTATTGGGTGATGGTAATGGCAATGCTATCCACCTATATGACCGTGATTGCTCATTGCAGCGTCGTCATCAAAAGGTACTAGAAGAAGCGCCTGCGCCAGATATCCCAGATGATGTCCGCGAACCTATCTTGAAAGCCTGTGTGAAAGCCTGTGAGCTTGTCAAATACCGCGGCGCTGGTACGTTTGAGTTTTTGTTTGAGAATGATGAATTTTTCTTTATTGAAATGAATACTCGCGTGCAAGTTGAACATCCAGTAACCGAGATGATTACTGGTATCGATGTCGTTGTTGAACAGCTTAAAATTGCAGCTGGCTATGGTTTGTCTTATCGTCAAAGTGAGATTGAAATCCAAGGTCACGCGATTGAATGTCGTATCAATGCTGAAGATCCAGCAACTTTTGTTCCTTGTCCTGGTACTGTCAATCAACTATTTGCGCCAAGTGGCGCAGGTGTTCGATTCGATTCACATCTATACCCTGGCTATGAGATACCAACTTACTATGATTCACTCATTGGTAAGCTTATCTGTCATGGTCAGACTCGCCAGCAAGCCGTTGCTAAGACCATACACGCACTTGATGAGTTGATCATTGAAGGTATCAAAACCAATATACCGCTACATCGTGATGTGATTTTGGCAGATGAGAATTTTGCCAAAGAAGCACAAAACATTCACTATCTTGAGCGAGAAATGTTGACTGCGAATAAAGCTAAGAAAGAGGCGTAGAACAAAACGATTATAAATCGTAAAAAGTTCACCAACTCTTGTTTGAATAGCAGTACCAAAAGCTAAGCATAAAAAAGCCGCTATATTGATAGCGGCTTTTTTGTGCTTGATAGATGTCAAATAATCTGTGCAGTATGATAAAAGCTACTTATTATGGCAATACTCTATTGAAAGTCATAAAGCACTCTGTACCGTCAGGATCAGCGCACCACTGCATTTGATTGCCGTCGTGGTACAAAAATGCGATCAACGCTTCATCAGTTTGATCAATCTGATTGCCTGAGCAATCTACTTCATTATTATCATAGACCGTTTTGATAGCGATAACTGGCAGCCCTTCTTCACGATGTGTGACTAGATAGCGACCGTATGTCCACTCTTTACCACTGACCGCCCACATCTCATTGTCCGCACCAAAATTATATAACTCACGGCACTGATTCGACTTGTTGACTGACGCCATTAAGTTTTTACTGGTAGTCGGCTTAATGTTTAGTATGCGTGCTTCACTTTGAGTGATTATGCCGCCGTCCATATCAGCTACCACCTTAGGCTCTGCACTGTTTTTTTGCAGACTATTCGATGATGCCGCTTGCTGAGCTTTTGCGTCTTTGGTCATGGTGATAGAACTGTTTAAATCTATCTCCCACTGTCCTGCAATGGCTGGACTGATATGCGTAGTGATTGTCGGCTCAGTAACCGTCTCACCATTCACCGGCAATGAAGCCAGAATAGATGCTAATGTAAATGAAGCAAATGATATAGGTTCCATGATTAACCTTTTATTTATAATATTTTATATACATTAGCGTAAGTCGTAGACACCAAAAACACAAGTAACATTATGCTATTGGGCAAAATACCCTAATCCAAACGATAACTAAAACCTTAGTCAGTAATGACGTTGAAGTAAGATAATGCCCGATAATCTAGTCGCTTTCTACTCATAAAAAAATAACACCGTAGCTTTGCTTGTTGAGTACAAGGAGCTACGGTGTTGTTTTTTTATAAAATTAAAACCAGTAGAGTATCACGATATCGCTATTTAATACTAAGCCGCTTCTACATTCAATGCTTGAGCAAAGGCGGATAACGCTCCTTTTAGCATGGCTGAGACTGTACTGCTACATGTACCGATGCCAGAGTACACTTCGCCATCTACATTCAGCTGAATATAAGCAGCGGCATTTGCATTGGTTTTATTATCACTATTGGTATCATCATCGATACCGTTACCACTGTTATGATGCGGGTTAATGGCGTGCTCTGCATAGTTAATAATATGCAATGATTTACCCGTGTGCTGTGCAAGGCCATCTATAAACGATGATAATGGACCATTGCCCGTACCATCGATATCAATGGTGTCGTTATTCATCTGCACTTGACCTCTGAAATACACCTCACCGCCTTTGTTATTGACACTATAATCTAGTAACTCAAACTTGCCTTGCTGCAAGTAGGTATTTTCAAAGGTTTGTAAAATTTCATCATTTTGTAATTCACGGGCAACCGCTTCAGCTTGTTTTTGTACCACTCGGCTAAAGTCAATCTGCATCCAACGTGGTAGGTTAAAGCCATAATTACGCTGTAAGATATACGCGACGCCGCCTTTGCCCGACTGGCTATTGATACGCACCACGTCTTGATAGCTACGACCAATGTGCGCAGGATCAATTGGCAAATATGCCACATCCCACACGTTGTCAGTCTCAGTTTGGTTGTTTTCGTTGTAATCGAGTGATTTTTTGATGGCATCTTGATGTGAGCCACTAAAGGCGGTAAAGACCAATTCACCCACATAAGGATGGCGCGGGTGTAGCGGTAAGTTATTGCACTCGCTCACAACCTGTACGATTTCACTCATGTTGCTAAAATCAAGCTCAGGATCGATACCTTGGCTAAACAAGTTCATGGCCATGACCATAATGTCCATGTTACCTGTACGCTCGCCATTACCAAGCAATGTGCCCTCGATACGATCTGCACCTGCCAACACACCCAATTCGGCCGCGGCTACAGCACAGCCACGGTCATTATGAGTATGAAGACTAATAATGACATGCTCACGCTGAGGAAGATTGCGGCAGAAGTACTCTACTTGATCCGCAAAGACATTAGGCATAGATGCTTCAACAGTCGCTGGCAAGTTAAAAATCACCTCTTGCCCTTGTTGTGGTTGCCACACATCACAAACCGCATCACAAACCTCTACTGCATACTCAGTCTCTGTTTGACTAAAGCTCTCTGGCGAGTACTGAAACACCCACTCAGTCTCAGGGTATTTGGCCGCATACTCTTTCAATAGTTTGGCGCCAGTGATAGCAATTTCTTTAATTTCGTCTTTGTTTTTGCCATAGACTTTTTCGCGTTGTACACGGCTGGTTGAGTTGTAGACATGGACGACGGCACGTTTTGCACCTTTTAATGATTCAAAAGTACGGGCGATCAAATGCTCACGCGCTTGTACCAATACTTGTAGCGTCACATCATCAGGCACGTGGTTTTCTTCGATAAGTTTGCGGGTAAAGTCAAATTCAACCTGCGCTGCTGATGGAAAACCAATCTCAATCTCTTTAAAGCCAACCTCTACTAGTGTTTCAAAGAAACGCATTTTTTGTTCAATCGTCATCGGATCAATCAGTGCTTGGTTACCATCACGCAGATCCACACTTGCCCATATTGGCGACTTCTCAATTGTTTTGCTTGGCCACGTACGATCTGGCAGCGATGGCGCAAAGGCAAATGGACGGTATTTACGGAAGTCGAAAGCGGCATTTTTCGGTGTGATCTTTGCAGTCCCAGTGGCTGCAGTATGCGTGGCTTGGTCAGACATAATCAATCCTTAGATGATATGGTTATTTGTATATTTAGCTAGGCGATTAGCTGTTGGTTAAATTTGTATTTATCATATGAGGTAACGAGTAGTTACACCATAATAATAGCAAAGTTTAGCAAATAGAAACCTGCTATTTTTTATTTTATTTTCTATATTTTTAGTGGAAAAACCTATTTTATTTATTATAATCGAATAAATTCACTATCAAGGCGGCAAAATGCCAGAAAATTACATAGGAAGTGCAGATACGGCAAATATAGATGACATCGATAAGCAATTATTGCGCTTGTTGCAGACGCAGGCACGTATGAGTATCACAGAACTGGCTGAGCGCGTTAATCTCTCCGCTACCCCTTGCGCACGTCGTATTAAACGCTTGGAAGATGCAAACATTATCACGGGTTACTACACCAAAACAGATGCGCAAAAACTTGGCTATCCGCTTGCCGTGTTTATCGCTATCAGTATGGACCGTCATACGGCTGAGCGTTTTGAGCACTTTGAGCGTAGCGTTCAGAGTTTTGAGGAAGTCGTGAGCTGTAGTATTGTCACAGGACGTACAGAAGACTATCTGATTAAAGTCAGAGTGCGTGATATGGCACATTATGAGGAGTTTTTATTGCATCGCCTCAATCGTATCGAAGGGGTTGCTCAAGTTCATACCAGTTTTGAGTTGCGAGAAGTATTTAGCCGTAGCGTCGTATAAAAGCGTTGAGGGCATTAAAAACGCTAGGCGAGCATTGGTGATTGTCTACGGAATAATATGATTAAGATCAACCCAATCATCAATCCAATAGCAGCGACCAGTAACCCTGCATTGAAATTGCCATCCTGTCCTGCCAATGCTACCGTTACCAAAGGTCCCAAGAACTGCCCTAGTGCATAGGCGAGCGTTGCCAATGCAATCAGCAAATTAGAATAAGCAGGATTGATGTTTTTAAACAATGTGAGTGTCATCGCTACCATACCGACGAAGGTCAACCCTAGAATAACAGCATTGCCATATAACCCAAGCGCACCATCAAACCATATAGGCAAGCACATGCCAAACGCTTGTAATACCGTGAGACCCATTAGGGTTTTTATCTCACCGATACGTTTGGCAAGCGCGCCCCATAACGGGTTTGATAACATCGCAAAGATACCAACCACCAACCAAATCATCAATCCAGCATAGGTCTGAGTCGTTAGACGCTGTGCTGCCATAACAGGCAGGAAAGTTGCTGAGCTGATATAGCCAAATCCTGCCAATATATAACTCATAAAAAGTAAAGCAAGCGCTTTATGGTGTCCAGAAATCGCTTCATATAAAGAGCGTTTGAAGTTCAAATAGCTCTGATGCACTGAGACGTGCTGTTGCGAATCGGTCAACTGTGACTCCAAACTATTTACTGGTTTGGGTTTTATCGCGTAGAGGAGCCATATCAGCGGTAAACTGGTGCAGCCTGCGACCAACCAAATCACATCAAAATGATAGCCCAATGTTAGAAGCCACCACGTCAAGATGGCAGAGGCACTAATACCGACGCCAATGCCTGCATAATGTACAGCTGATAGTACGGAACGGCGCTCGGGACTGAGGTTTTGGATCACAAACGATGAGCTCAATATCATCGCTACCCCGCTTGCAATGCCTGCGATTAGGCGAATGACATACCATAAAGTGAGCGACATATTTGGTACGACGAGTAGAATCGTTGTGACAACACTTATAATCGCCCAAATCGTCATCGCTTGCCATGTCGAGCGCTGAGGCACAAACATAGCAATGAGGGCACCGATAAAGTAACCAATATAATTGATTGATGCTAGCCAGCCAGCAATCGTCGTTGATAGCGACAATTGCACCATAATATCAGGTAAGGTGGCGGTAAAGAGGAAGCGTCCATAGCCCATGACAACTGCCATGCAGTACATACCGATACAGGCAATGGCAGCTTCATTGGTGATGGTAGGAGCGATACGGCTTTTAATAGCAGTCATCATGACAGCGCCATTTTTGTGGCAATTAGCACACAATCCTTTGTGTTAGATAATTAAAAGCAATAGTAAAATAAGTGGGAGTCAAACAGTTATCGGCACTATTAAAACAGCATGAAGTGCCAACAAAGACTACGACACGTTTAACGCTATTGTCTCTGTCGTATCCTGTCCTAGCATTTGTACACGCTGGTCACTAAACATATCCATATCAGGGGCTAGCGTACGCATAAACCGATCAAAATATAGCATCTGTTTGGTTAGTAAGGCAAAGTCACGTGGGAAATGAATACCATGACGTTTGCCAACTTCGACAATCTCAAGCATCATTTTATTGAGCTCGTCGGCTTGCTCTTTACTGTTAAAAGGCACGCCGCTAGTAAAGGTCTTATCTTCTGCCATGATCGTTATCATCATGCGCTCTAGATCGTTACCTAAGGCAATCACATCAACTTTATTACCGCCATGCGTCATTTCCATATCAATCATATGACGGGCCATCGCTTGATAGTCACTATCTTGCATCGCTTGCATCATACCCATGCACGCGCGCCAGCTCTCGGCTTTTAATTTACCCACAATACCAAAGTCTAAGAAACCAATACGGCCGTCGGTCAATAGCATTAAATTACCAGCATGTAAGTCAGCGTGAAAACTATTGCACAGCATAAGACTGGCAAACCATGTGTTTAACGTATCTGCCATGACTTGTGCAGGGTCGCTGCAGTACTGACGCATAAGCGATTCATCAACCATAGAAACCCCATATAGACGGCTCATCGTCAATACACGCTTGGTGGTCAACTCTTCATATACGGTTGGCGCCACGACCCGAGTGTTGCCTGATACGGCTAAGAACTGCTGAAAATCGCGGATGTTTTGTGCTTCAGCGATAAAATCAGTCTCGGCAAGCATACGCAGGCGAATCTCATCGATAATCGGTGCGATACTCGCGAACTTCATCGACGGCATTACAATTTCAAGCAGCTTAGTCACGCCGTGCAAGACGCCCAAGTCGGTCTGCATGATCGTCTCGACGCCAGGCTTTTGTACCTTTAGCACCACTTCATCACCATTGTGCAGACGTGCCGCATGAACCTGAGCGATAGAGGCGGATGCTAGCGGCTCTGAGTCAATATGCGCAAACTTATCATCAAGGGTCATACCATCAGTTGCTAGTTCTTCTTTTAGCACTTGCTCGATATAAGCATAAGACAATGGCGTGGTTTGATCCAAACAACTTTGGAAAGCGGTGACATAATCACGTGGAAACAGCGATGGCGTACTGGCGATAAACTGACCGATTTTGATATAAGTCGTGCCTAACTGCTCAAAGGTTTCTTTGAGTAGCATTGCATCAGGTTTTTCCCCTTTTGCGACTCTAAGCGCAGACAGACCTGCCACACTCGCGGTTTGACGAACACGGTTGACGACATTAAAGGTATGCTTTAACAAATGCGGACGATGAATTTTCATAAAAAACAACTATGGTAATAGAAAGGATTTGAAAATAGACAATATAATCTAAAGATACATCAAAGGCACATTATTCAATTGGGACTGCTACAGATAGGGCACTCTGGATCTTTTCTATAACCCATCAGCCGTTGCTGCATCTGACTACCATCCCATATGAACAGCTTGTTTGTCAGTGGATTTTTGGTTAATCCCAGATACTGCAAGGCGGTATTGGCTTGCAGGTTACCCATGACAGCTGTGGTACTCGCAAGTACGCCCGAATTGGCACAAGTCCGTTCATCAGCGGCTTCATCAAGTACGACTGAGCCAAACACACAATGGTAGCAACCTGTGTCCAGATGTGGCTCAAACAGTGCTAGCTGCCCTTGCATCGCAATTGCCGAGGCAGATAGTAATGGAATTTCATAGCGTATGCTAATGCGATTAATGACGTCACGAGTCGCAAAGTTATCCGTACAATCTAGTAATAAGTCTGGCTTACCCGAACCCATATCGAGCAACTCATAAGCGTTGTCTTCATTTAACCGTGCCACTGTGCCGCGAGCTTTTATCAAAGGATTGATGCGAGCCAGCATAGTCGCTGCTGTCAGCGCTTTTGGCTTACCCATATCTTCAGGTAAAAATAGTGTTTGGCGCTGTAGGTTACTTGCTTCGATCGCATCATCGTCAATCAAATGAACAGATCCTACCCCTGCACGCACCAGTGTCTCAGACGCTGGACAACCAAGGCCGCCTGCCCCTATCATCACCACGCGTGCTGATTTTAATCGCAGCTGAGCATCCATATCCCAACCGTCTAGTAGTATTTGCCGCGCATAACGAAGCAGCTCATCATCTGATAGCTGTACTAACTCTTCTGCCATATTTATTCACAACCTATCATCAAAGAAACTGTTACATAAAACCTATCTATGGGCGTTGCCCTAGCGTGATGCGATCATTACCACCATAATCTTGTACCGTGTGTACTGATTCAAAGCCGCTGTCTAAAAATATCTGCCGAACCGCAGCACCTTGGTCAAAGCCATGCTCGATAGCCAATAGTCCATCTGTACGCAAATAATTCGTAGCCTGCACAACGATATGCTCGATATCAGCCAAACCATGATTGGGTGCACTAAGCGCACTAATCGGTTCAGCGGTTAATCCCGCCAAATGCTCGTCTGCCTCATCTATATAAGGTGGGTTTGAGACAATCACATCAAACCGTTGCTGCTCATCACCAGTAGGTAGCGCTTGATACCAGCTACTTTGGATAAATTCAACATGGGCAACATCATTACTCACAGCGTTATGCTGAGCAACCTTGAGCGCCTCAAGCGATAGATCAACCGCCACCACTTGCCAGCAGTCTTGCTTTAACTCATGGGCAAGGCTGATAGCGATACAACCTGACCCCGTACCTAAATCCAACAAGCGCTTATGGTTGCTTAATACTGGCTGAGCATTTATCCAATTCAATACTTGCTCGACCAACACTTCGGTATCGGGCCTAGGGATCAAGGTGTACTTATCGACACTAAAATTAAGCGACCAAAACTCCTGCTGTCCAGTTAGATAAGCAAGCGGTATTCCTTGCTGCATCTTTACTACACCAGCATTGAACTGTGAAAGCTCACTATCAGTGAGCTCATAGTCGTCATCTGTCATCAAAAACAGTGTAGGTTTACCAATAACATATAACAACCAATCTGTTAACCAAAAAGTAGGAATCTGACTACTCGTATCATCATTCGTCAGTTGCCCAATTTGCTGCTTGATTTGACGAATGGTCAATGCTGTCATAAGTGGCTCTTAAAGATATTGTGAATATATAAATGCGAAAGTACTGCCGACGCTACTCTGACGCGCGAGGTGGCTCATTGGTATCGGTCAGGTTTGGATTTGCCTTTGTTAATTTGTCATTATCACCGTATATATCGTCATTATCACCAATGACAATGTGTTTATCGACCAAATAGATTAAGATCAAGATTGGTACGCCAATCGCAAAGGTAAAGATAAAGAAAAACGGATAGCCCATATTATCGACGACAGCACCAGAGTAACCACCCATCACTTTCGGTATGAGCGTCATTAGCGATGAAAAGATAGCATACTGTACCGCCGTAAAACGAATCGAGGTCAAGGCAGATAAGAACGCGATGAATACAGCACTGGCAAGACCTGCTGCCAGATTATCAAAAATCACTGCCACGTACATATGCGGTAAGCTACCAGGATGATAAGTGAGCAGGACAAATAATAAATTCGTCACACAAGCTAATATGGCACCGATCATCATCGCCTGCATCATACGCATCTTTTGAGCCAAAATCCCGCCCAAAAAGCCACCCGCAATAACCATGATAACACCTACTAACTTCACAGCATTGGCAATGTCTGTCTTACTAAAACCCATGTCTTGGTAAAAGACGTTCGAGATAACCCCTGCTACGATATCAGAAATGCGGTATAAACCAATCAAGGCCAGTAGTAATAATGCTTTTTTGCCATAACGGCGAAAAAAATCAACGACGGGTTCAACCCAAGTCGTATAGGCCATTTCTTGTTTGACCACGCCTACTTTGACAGACAGGTAACCCACAACCGATGCCACCAATAGGCTTGCTAATAGATGAATCACCTCAAGTAAAAAGGCAAACATCACACTGTCTGTCTCTGGCAGTAACGCGCCAACATTGACAAAAGCAATGATAAAAGCGACGACCGACAATACAAATACCAGTACTAAGCGAGAATAGTCCGAGGCGGGACGATCAATACGTATCTGCTCGCTCACAGGCTCCCGAATTATCAGCGTGGTCACCACACCTACGCCCATCACTGCTGCCATGATCCAATAAGTATTGCGCCATGCTTCATAACTATAAAACTCTTCGGTCGAACCGAAATAATCTGCCAAATAGAGCGCACCTGCGCCTGCAAAAATCATCCCTAAACGGTAGCCTGCCGTATACATTGCCGACAATACCGATTGGAAGCTCGCAGGGGCAAGCTCAATACGATAGGCATCGACCACAATATCTTGCGTGGCGGATGAAAAGCCCAATAGCACGGCTGCCATTGCCATATAATGCAAACTGCTCTCATCGGTCGGATTGATGCTAGCCATCATATAAATCGCCAAAATAATCAAGAGCTGTGCGATCAAAATCCAACTACGACGACGGCCCAATAACCTAGTTAATATCGGTAGCGGCACCGCATCTACTAGGGGCGCCCAAATGAACTTGAACGAATAACCCAATGCTGCCCAACTAAAGGTTGTCACCACACTGCGATCAAATCCTGCCTCACGCAGCCATAACGATAAGCTGGAGAAAATAAGCAAAATAGGAATACCCGCTGCAAAACCCAAAAACAGCATGATCATAGCACGCCGATCAAGATAGGCTTTCGCCGCCTCGCCCCATGATTTTTTGGCGATGGGAGGTTTGGGTGGTACAGATTTGACAGCAGACATAATAACTCACCAACAATTGAGACAAATAACACAACTGCGCACAATTTTTATCAATCTTTAGAATCAGTTATCCATAAAAAGATCGATAAAAATTGCTCTACGTTGCACCAATATGATCATTACAACAAAATTCAGTTATGGTACTTGAGAACCTCTACCTTGACTAGATGTTTTTGCATTAACTCATTGATTCTGGCATTTTCATAACGGCTTATATTTCGCGGCAGTAACGCAGATTATAGCAATCTTTCACTATGGTTAAATCAGTCCTTAGTTTTCTTACTACTTACTCTCATTAAAGATGTCTGACAACGCTTTCATTTATCAGTAATATGTAGATAGAGGTAGGATCAATAAAAACTTGATCGGCTTATTACTGTCCTACCTAGTAACAAGAGCAATGGCGTTAATGGTAAGCTAGATGAGGTACTACACCAAGACTTAATGATTAATAATTTAAAACTTATAATTCTTATATATTAGTTTTATAAATACACAGTGCTTCGTTATGCTCTCTATATCAACAATGATTATCTCGATTGACTACTCGTTCTTTTTATTATCATAGCCTAGGAGTTTTACCATGTCCGACTCAACCAAAGCCCCAACTGATAAAAACACAGCGCAAGATACTGCCGGTTGTCCTGTGAACCACGGCGATAACAGTGCACCGACTAACACAACTTACGATCAAGGTGATGATAAAGGACCGACGATTCATAGTGAAAACGTTGATCAGACACACGCACCGCAGCGCCCTAGTATAGGTGGTTGTCCTGTCATGCATCAGGCACATACTACCACAGCCTCTGCTGCGACCGACTGGTGGCCAAACAGCTTAAACCTAGACATATTGCATCAGCAAGACAAAAAGACTGATCCAATGGGAGCAGACTTTGATTATGCTGAAGCTTTTAAACAACTTGACCTAGAAGCCGTCAAAACGGATTTGAAAAACTTGATGACCGAGTCACAAGAATGGTGGCCAGCAGATTGGGGCCATTATGGTGGCTTGATGATTCGTATGGCATGGCACTCGGCGGGTACATATCGCGGTGCCGATGGTCGCGGCGGTTCTAATACTGGCAATCAACGCTTTGCCCCGCTAAATAGCTGGCCGGACAACGTCAACCTAGACAAAGCCCGTCGCCTACTTTGGCCCATCAAGAAAAAATACGGCAATAAATTGTCGTGGGCTGATTTGATGATCTTGGCAGGCAACATGGCTTATGAATCTATGGGCTTTAAAACGCTAGGCTTTGCTGGTGGTCGCGCTGATATCTGGCATCCAGAAAAAGACATCTATTGGGGTTCTGAGCGTGAATGGCTCGCGGCTACTAAAAATCGCTATGATGATGACAGCGAGCGTGAATCGCTTGAGAACCCACTAGCAGCCGTACAAATGGGCTTGATTTATGTCAATCCTGAAGGGGTCGATGGCAACCCTGACCCATTAAAGACCGCTCAAGACATGCGTACGACGTTTGCGCGTATGTCAATGAACGATGAAGAAACGGTTGCTTTGACCGCGGGTGGTCATACCGTTGGTAAGTGTCACGGTAATGGCGATGCGACGACACTAGAAGACGAGCCAGAAGCGGCAGACGTCAAAGAGCAAGGTCTGGGCTGGCGCAATCCTAAAGGCAATGGCAATGCAGGTGATACCGTCTCAAGTGGTATTGAAGGCGCGTGGACAACCAATCCAACCCAATGGGATCACGGCTATTTTGAATTACTCTTGAATCACAACTGGGCATTAACCAAAAGTCCAGCAGGTGCATGGCAGTGGGAGCCAACGGATATTAAAGAAGAAGATCGTCCATTAGACGCTCATGATCCAAGTGTCCGCCGCAACCCAATCATGACTGATGCTGATATGGCGTTGATTAAAGATCCTGTTTATCGTGAGATTTCAGAGAAATTCCATCAAGATCCAGCGTATTTTGATGAAGTGTTTGCTAAAGCATGGTTCAAACTGACTCACCGCGATTTGGGGCCTAAATCTCGTTACTTAGGGGCAGATGTACCGAGCGAAGACTTTATCTGGCAAGACCCTATTCCAACAGGCAATGCAGACTTAAATGCTGATGATATTGCAACGCTAAAATCGCAAATATTGGACAGTGACTTGAGTCGCCGTGAATTAATCATCACCGCATGGGACAGCGCACGTACATTCCGCGCATCAGACTATCGCGGCGGTGCAAATGGCGCACGTATCCGTTTAGCCCCGCAAAAAGACTGGGCAGGTAATGAGCCAGAGCAGCTGCAACGTGTGCTTGAGGCGTTAACCCGTATTCAGTCTGATTTTGATAAAGACGTGAGCTTGGCCGATCTGATTGTGCTCGCTGGTAATGCCGCTATTGAGCAAGCAGCAAAAGATGCAGGCGTAGAGGTTACCGTACCGTTTACCGCAGGTCGCGGTGATGCCGAAGCAGCAATGACCGATGCAGAATCTTTTGCAGACTTAGAGCCACTGCATGACGGCTATCGCAACTGGGTCAAAGAAGATTATGCAGTCTCTCCTGAAGAGATGCTGCTCGATCGCACTCAGTTGATGGGATTGACCGCGCCTGAGATGGTCGTATTGATTGGCGGTATGCGTGTCCTTGATACCAACCATGGACAGAGCCAAGAAGGCGTTTTCACTGAACGCGCTGGCGTATTGACAAATGACTTCTTTGTCAACTTAACAGATATGAACTACACGTGGCATCCTGTGAATGCAGCAGATAATACTGCTAATAACTACGAAGTACGTGAGCGTGGTACAGGCAACGTCAAATGGCAAGCCAGCCGTGTAGATTTGGTATTTGGCTCAAACTCTATCTTGCGTGCTTATGCTGAGCTATATGCGCAGGACGATAACTTAGAGAAATTCGTTCGTGATTTCGTTCGCGCTTGGAGTAAAGTCATGAATGCTGATCGTTATGACGTTGCTGAATAAGCGTTATTGATTAGATTAATGAACAGTGAGTAAGTTTATCAATCATGAACAGCTATCTTTTAGAAGGTAGCTGTTTTTTTATACCTAAAATTTAGATATTCAACAGTCTTAAATATTCTGAGTTACACACCCTACCTAAATAAATCAAATGACTATAAGAAATACCATAAAAGCAAAAGTACTATAAAAAATCTATATTCATAATTATCATAAATTGATAGCTATTTATTATATACAAGAATAATAGCTTTGTTTTACACTACGCTCTTATGGCACATTTGTACGTTTTTACTTTCATATACAAATCTTTCAAATATAGATAAGGTTTGTATTGTTACACAATAGGATTCAGTAATGGCAATCGATGTAGTGGTCAATCAGCGACATTTGCAAATTCAGCTCAAGCAGCTGGAAACAGTCTGGCATACGGTGATTAATGGCTATAACTTAAGTCAAGCAGCGACTGTGCTACACACCAGCCAATCAAGTTTGTCAAAGCATATCGCGGCACTTGAAAACCAACTGAAGACCGAAGTATTTATTCGTCAAGGAAAGCGTCTAACAGGGCTGACCACCATGGGTACGGCGCTTATGCCACATATCGAGTCCATCTTTGCTGAAATCCGTACGATTGAAAATTTAAGCCTAGATTTTAATAATCCTAATATCGGTACACTAACGATTGCGACGACTCACACGCAGGCACGATATGTCTTGCCGAAAGTGGTTAAAGAATTTAAAGATCGCTTTCCTAAAGTCAATTTGATCTTGCAACAGGCCGATCCTGAGACCATCGCACAGATGGTGATTCGTGGTCAGGCTGATATCGGTATCGCAACCGAGTCCTTATTGCACAACAACTATCTCAGGTGCTACCGCTATTACGACTGGACGCATCGGGTCATCGTACCGAGCGATCATGAACTTGCCACGCAAGACTCTATCGATTTGCCGACTCTTGCCAGCTATCCCATTGTGACCTATCACGGCGGCTTTACTGGACGCGGTGCCATTGATAAAACTTTTGAAGAAGCAGGTTTAGAGCCAGATATCGTACTAGCGGCGCTGGATGCTGATGTGATTAGCACCTATGTCGGACTTGGCTTAGGCATTGGTATTATTGCCGAAATGGCATTTGAGCCGAGCCACTATCAGAACCTAACGGCCATACCAGTTGATCACTTCGGGCGCTTCACCAGTTGGATGGCGGTACGCGATGATGCCGAAATCCGTCAATACGGACGTGCCTTTATGGAACTGTGTCAGAAACAATTCGACAACTAAAACAAAGGGTCTAAACCGCTGGTCTTACCTTACCCCACCTTTACCGAGCTTATGTATAAGTGATAAAATACAGTCTAGAATGTTATTCAACGTTTTATTTCGTTTTTATTTCTGCATGTATTGCTGGACGCCTAGACATTTAATTGTACTGGGTGTCGATCACTGCATGTCCATTTGCTTCTATGTAACAGGTGATACCGCTCATGGAAAAACTCGTAGCGATCATTATGGCAGTTTTTGCCGCCCCCTTGCTTATTGGCGGCGCTTATCTGCTCTCTTTAGGCGGTAGTCCTTACTATCTTTTTGCTGGCGTTATGATGTTAACGACAGCATTTTTATTGTTCAAAAAACACTGGAGTGCTTACGGAGTGTACGCGATATTTATCGTTGTGACACTAGTATGGTCGCTTTGGGAATCTGGATTTTATTGGTGGGCGCTGGCAACTCGCTTGGGCTTCCCGCTAATATTTGGTTTATTAATGCTTTTACCGTGGGTCTCTAAGAAGATGCACGGGCAACACGCTCAAGTAGCAACCACAAACAACGCTAAGAAAAGTCCTCTTTACTATTGGGGACTAATGGCCAGTGTGGTTGTGGGTGCACTGCTCTCTTTCGGTAGTATGGCCAATAATGCTACCGACAAATTGGGCGAGCTCGATTTAACTGCCAAAGATGACGGCGATCAAAACGCCACTTCTGCAAACCTTGGCGACCCATTATCAAATGGCGAGCAAACACCAGATGGCGAGTGGAGCGCGTATGGTCGTACTGACTATGGACAACGCTACTCTCCTTTGACTCAGATCAATACTGATAATGTCAAAGACTTGGAAGTTGCTTGGCAAATCCAAACCGGGGATGTCAAAGGTCCTGATGATACTGGCGAGACCACTTATGAGGTAACCCCTCTAAAAATTGGTAACGCCCTGTATCTTTGTACGCCGCACAATTGGGTCATGGCGCTAGACGCTGACTCTGGTGAGACTTTATGGAAATTTGATCCTAAAATATCAGGAGACCTGCAACGTCAACATCAAACTTGCCGCGGCGTATCCTACTATGCTGGTCAAGCTGGTACATATACTACCACTCCAGCAGTTAATGATCAGGTAAGCAGTGATAATGAAGTAGCTCTTGCAAATAAAGCAACTGCGACCAGCACTGTGATGGCACAGAAGGTGGATGGTAATACCTTTGAAAAAGCGTCTAAACAATGTGATGCTAAGATATTTATTCCAACTTCTGATGCCAAACTGTACGCACTTGATCCAAATACTGGGCAACGCTGCCAGAATTTTGGTAAAGATGGTTCATTAGATTTGATGCACAATATGCCATATAAACAAGATGGCTATTACTATTCGACCTCTCCACCGATTGTCGTCGGTGACACGATTGTTGTGGCCGGTGCAGTTAATGATAACTATGATGTGAACTCACCTTCTGGTGTTATCCGTGCTTATAGTGTCAATACTGGTGAGCTATTGTGGAACTGGGATTCAGGCGATCCTGACAACACAGCTCCTTTCGATGTCAATGATCCCACTCAAACGTATAAAACCAGTTCACCAAACTCATGGTCAACAGCCAGTGCGGATGAAGAACTTGGTTTGGTCTACTTCCCGATGGGCAACCGTGTGCCGGATCAATTGGGTAGCTATCGAAACGCAGCTGAAGAAAAATATGCAACCTCTGTTGTCGCTTTAGACATTCAAACAGGAAAAGCACGTTGGGTTCAACAATTCGTACACCACGACCTATGGGACATGGATACACCTGCCCAACCAAGTCTGATTGATTTAAATACTGATAGCGGCGTTCAGCCTGCACTTGTTGTTCCTACCAAACAAGGCGATGTGTATGTATTGAATCGCGAAACAGGCGAACCAATCGTACCAATTAAAGAACGTGATGCGCCGCAAGGTTATTTGGTAGCGGGTGAACATGCTGCTCCGACGCAACCTTACTCTGGTTTGAGCTTTGAGCCGCCGATGTTGAAAGAAAAAGACATGTGGGGCGCTAGCCTTATCGATCAGATGATGTGCCGTATTGAGTTTAATCAACTTAACTATGATGGTCGTTATACACCGCCGTCAACGAATGGCAGTATCGTTTATCCTGGTAACTTCGGTACCTTCAACTGGGGTAGCCTCGCGGTTGACCCTGAAAATGGCGTGATGTTTGGTATGCCGACCTACTTGGCATTTACCTCAAAGCTTATTCCTAAAGAATCACTGGGTGATGCTGAGACCAATAAAGGCGAACAGGGCGTTAATGCCAATGAAGGCGCAGATTATGCAGTAGAGCTTGGGCCCTTCTTATCTCCTTTAGGTGTACCTTGTCAGCAGCCACCATGGGGTACGGTCGCTGCAGCTGACCTAGCCACAGGTGAGATTGCGTATCAACGCAAAAATGGCACGGTTCAAGACTTGTCTCCTCTACCATTGAAGTTTGAGCTGGGCGTGCCTGGTATTGGTGGCCCTATCATCACCAAAGGTGGCGTGGCCTTCTTGTCTGCTGCAACCGAAAACAACTTCCGCGCTTATGATCTAAAGAATGGCGATGTGCTATGGAATGTTCGTATTCCAGCAGGTGGTCAGGCTACACCTATGACTTACTTGAACTCTAAAGGTGAGCAGATGGTGGTACTGGTAGCTGGTGGACATGGTTCAGTAGGTACGAAGATTGGTGATTATGTTGTGGCTTATAAGCTTGGTGACCAAGCTAAATAATCGCTCTAAGTAATCGACTGCAATAACCACTCAGTTAAACAACGTCATTTTGAGAAAGCAGGTAACTTCGGTTATCTGCTTTTTTATGTGCTGACGCTTTTATCATACCATTCTTTTTATGATGATAGGCTTGTTTGTCAACGGATGCTGTTGCTCATCAAGCGCCTAAATCATCGATAATCTGTCTTTGTTATGATTTATTGCTACTCGGTAACACCGCTTGAAATCGATAGTGGCGACAAGCATATCAAGAGAAAATAATTAATAACTCTATTGGATAATTTATGAATAACAAAATCCCTTTATCTTTTTTAGATCTAGCACCTGTACCTGAAGGTAGCACCATCGCTGAAGGTATCGCCCAAACGGTTGAAACCGCACAGCAAGCAGAAAAATCTGGTCTAAACCGCTATTGGATGGCTGAACATCACAATATGCCGGGTATCGCCAGTGCGGCAACTTCAGTATTGCTATCACATATTGGTAGCCAAACCGAGAGCATCCGTATTGGGGCTGGTGGCGTGATGCTACCGAACCATGCACCTCTCGTGATTGCTGAGCAATTCGGCACATTGCAGGCATTATATGGTGACCGCGTTGACTTAGGGTTAGGACGTGCACCTGGCACTGATGGCGCTACCTTTCAGGCACTGCGCCGCCAGATGAAAGACGCTGAGCGTTTTCCACAAGATGTACAAGAACTGATGTACTTCTTGGGCAATGATACAGATGGCAGCCCTGTACAAGCGTTTCCTGGTGCCAGATCAGGCATCCCTATTTGGATATTAGGCTCGTCCCTTTTTGGCGCGACCTTAGCCGCGCATTTAGGACTGCCCTATGTATTTGCCTCACATTTTGCACCGCAAATGCTAGGACAAGCAATTAAAGCTTATCGTGAGCAGTTCAAACCGTCTGCCTATTTAGATAAGCCTTATGTCATGCTGGCTGCAAACTTGTTATTGGCTGACGACGATGAAACTGCTCAATATCACTTTACCTCAGCACAGCAGAGTTTTGTACGCTTGCGCCGTAGTGAGACAGGTCAGATGCCAAAGCCTACGCACGATATGGACAGTATCTGGAGCCAAGCAGAAAAAATGATGGTAGATAATGCACTGTCAGTTTCATTTATTGGATCTGTCGAAACAGTCAAACCAAAATTGGCTGCGTTTTTGGCAACCCATCAACCAGATGAATTGATTGTGACTGCTAATGTACATAATCAAGCAGCGCGTATTCGTTCACTTGAACTTACACCGGAGCTAAACTTATTTACTTTACAATCAAATGAGACACTTGCATAATTATTGCTAAACCTTAACTGGATTTTTGACATGGAAGCAACTGCTATTGTTGGCGCCTCATTGATGATTGGCTCGTCGATATTTATGTATATCTTGGCATTTCTTGCAGTCATGGCCATCGGTGGATATCTGACCTATCGTACTAGTCCAAAGCAAAAACAACGTCGAGAAGATAAGCGCAATCAAGACAATCTGAATTAACATAAAAAATCCCCTTTTTCTTCTTTGAAAAAGGGGATTTTTTAATGTAGTAAAACATTAATAAGATTTACTATATTGAAAATTGTAGTGTCTGTTAAAGTAAATTTAGTGAATCTTTTTCCTAGATTCTTTACTACATTAAACCAAGCGCACGTAATGCTGCGGCACCAAATGCCATCCCAAACATACCCACCACTGTCGTAAACGCCAAAATATTTGCCGCGAGCACATTATTGCCACCCATAGCCTTCGCCATCACATAACTGGCCGCAGCAGCTGGTGATGCCACCATCAAGAATAGCACGCCCATATGTACGCCTGATAAACCGAATGCTAATCCAATCGCAATGGCGACGATTGGTGCAATAACAATACGACCAATACTGGCCTGCATTGACAACCCTGACGCATTCAGCATTGACTTCAAATCAATACTGGCGCCAGCGCAAATCAATGCCAATGGCAATGCGACCGCTGCCAACAAATCACCAGTCGTGTGAATCACACCCGTAAGTGGCGGCAATGGCAGCGCCTTATAAGCAAATGCTGATAGCAATGCCAATATCAGTGGATTAGTAAATACCTTTTTGATAATCATAATAATGCGACTGATCAAAGTATCATCCACACTTTTAGAGACACGACTTAACGTAATGACCGCTAAAATATTGAACAATATGGTGACTACGCCCATATAGACCGCACCAATACTTAAACCACGCTCACCATAAGCATTAGCAACGGTTGCGAGGCCAATAATAGCCATGTTGCTACGGAAAATACCTTGTACGAACACGCCTTGGTCGGCAGGATATTTGACAAAACGCTTGGCATATAACTCTGCCCCAAAAAACAGGACAAATGTCACCAAAATACCAATAAAAATTAGCTTAACTTGCTGACCATAATCAACATCGCTATCAACCACGCTAAAAAACAACAAGCAAGGCAGGCAGTAGTTAAAAACAAAGCTGGATGCCTGATCAATGAAACTTTGGCTCGCTTCGCCACGTCTTTGCATAAAAAAACCCAACCACATCAAAGCAAGGTTGGGGAATACAATAGTAATAGCAAAAACAATAGCATCAATCATAAATAGGCTCAATTCGGTGACAAGCCCATCATGATATGAGCATCAACAAGAAAATTTAATAAGTAATAATCAGATTTTATGACCTAGTATAGAGACAAAGCAGCAATTAAGCCAAGTTTGAATGAGACTTTATTTCGATAATAGAGTAGATTTTAATAAACAAAAGCCCGTAATAATATTTTATTACGGGCTTTTTATTTCATGGATGCTTTGTTATAAAAGGCTTTAGCATACTACCGTTACGAGTCAAGCGCAGCCTTTGCTTTTTTGTGTTTTTTGACCGTCATCGCCAATAACTGTATGGCCGCAGGTGTGACACCGCTGACACGTCCAGCTTGAGCAAGCGTCGCAGGACGAACTTGCGTGAGTTTCTGTACAATCTCGTTTGATAGCCCTGACACGATACTATAATCAAAATCTAGCGGTAGCGCCGTGTTTTCTAAGCGCTTCATTTGATCAATATCTTCTTGCTGACGATCGATATAGCCGGCGTATTTGACAGAAATCTCGATCTGCTCTCCTACTTGCGCATCAACGGTTGAGTCAGTAATAGCAGCGATATCAGCAAAATGTATTTGCGGACGCTTTAGCAAATCAAAGGCAGTCGATTCTTTGGAGAGCACCTCACCTGTCTGCTCAGTCACTTGCTTACCTAATGCGTTGGTAGGTGTGGCCCACATGTCTTTTAAGCGTGACGTTTCTGTTGAGATCGCTTCCATTTTTTCTTGATAAGCCTGCCAGCGTACATCATCTACCAGTCCTAATTTACGACCCGTCTCAGTTAAACGCTGATCGGCATTGTCTTCACGCAGCAGTAAACGATACTCTGCGCGGCTCGTAAACATACGATATGGCTCGGTGGTACCGTGCGTAATCAAATCATCGACCAACACGCCAAGATAGGCTTCATCACGGCGCGGTGTCCATGTTTCAAACTCACTGTTGTTAGTAGTGACCAATGCCGCATTGGTTCCTGCTAGCAAACCCTGCACGCCCGCTTCTTCGTAGCCAGTTGTACCATTAATTTGACCGGCAAAGTACAGACGATCAATCGATTTGGTCTCAAGCGTTGGCTTTAGGTTTTGCGGATCGAAGTAATCATACTCAATGGCATAACCTGGACGAGTAATATGCGCGTTCTCTAAGCCTTTCATACTGTGAATAAAGTCTAACTGCACATCAAATGGCAAGCTCGTTGAGATACCGTTCGGATACAGCTCATGCGTGGTCAAGCCTTCTGGCTCAATAAAGATCTGATGGCTATCTTTATCCGCAAAGCGATGGATTTTATCTTCAATCGATGGACAATAACGCGGGCCTACGCCTTCGATTTTGCCCGAGAACATTGGCGAGCGATCAAGGTTTTCACGAATGATATCATGAGTACGCGCATTGGTATGCGTAATATAGCAATTGACCTGCTCAGGGTGCATAGAGACGTCACCCATATAACTCATCACTGGCAATGGCGTATCACCAGGCTGTACCGTCATCACACTAAAGTCAACGCTACGCGCATCGATACGTGCCGGCGTACCTGTCTTTAGACGACCGACTGGTAGCTTAAGCTCACGCAAACGATCTGCAAGCTTAATAGAAGGCTGATCGCCTGCGCGTCCACCATTTGAGTTTTCCATACCAATATGAATGACGCCGCCCAAGAAAGTCCCTGAGGTCAGTACCACTGTTTCAGTCTTAAAGACAATACCTGTAGAGGTCACAACAGCTGTCGCACGACCATTCTCTACCAAGATATCATCAGCGGCCTGCTGGAATATATCTAGGTTTGGTTGATTCTCTAACGTATGACGAATTGCTGCTTTATACAAAATACGGTCTGCTTGCGCACGCGTGGCACGCACAGCAGCCCCTTTACGACTGTTTAGCACACGGAACTGGATGCCCGCTTTGTCCGTTGCCAGCGCCATCGCGCCGCCTAGCGCATCAATTTCACGCACCAGATGCGACTTGCCGATACCACCAATCGCAGGGTTACAGCTCATCTGCCCGAGCGTCTCAATATTATGCGTCAACAATAAGGTCTGTGCGCCCATACGTGCAGCCGCCAGAGCAGCTTCTGTGCCAGCATGACCACCACCGATCACTATCACGTCGTAATGTTTTGGGTATTGCATGTTTGCCTCACTTGACTCATAACGGTGCCGATAGTCATATTCTATTAGTAAAGAACACGGCAATCGACAAATAAACGTCAGTCGTATTTATAAAAAAGATAACGACTCAGATAAGTCGTTCATAATTAGTTGAATAACCCATCATTATAACAATTTTTTCACGCTTAAAAAACGCTAGGACAAAAACTATTATAATTAAGCGCAAAGATATTTATGCCAGTATCACTTGGGTTGTTAACTTTTAAGTTTGTAATGATGTCTTAGTTATTACTGTTTCCACGGCTCAGCGGTACGATCTGATCCGATTGACCGCTAGACAACATATGATGGCTACCATACCCTTCTGGATTGATCTGTAGATAGGCATTCATTTGACCAATCGCTTCACCATCATCACTCGCCAAAATCTGCGCTTTGATGAGCTCAACTGGCGGTAATGGTAAGTTTCTGAGCAGTGCCAAACGCTGATGGTTGTCACCCTTGTTGACTACCAGTTCGATAAGCTGACGGGCATCGATAGGCAAATCTGGCGTGTTCTGTGCCAACAGTGCCAAATGATAAGCACCTGCAGGATCTTGGTCCACAACAATGCGCTGCTCGATAGCGATATAGGTCGCTTCAGTTGCACCGCCCGCCACACTCAGCTGATGAATACACTTGAGTGCTGAATATGACTCGTTGTTAGCAATCTCAATAATGCGTGTGGATTCATTTTTTAAACGTTCACGGCGCTTTTCAATCGCTGCCTGCTCAGCCGCTTCTCTTTGTTCATTTAACTGTTCACTGGTTTGGTTACTCATAAAGCTCTCTTACTCATCTGATAATTATTATTTATGTGATTGATATCTTAGACACTATATGGGGGTAAATCCTATAAAAACAACGAAGCCTAATGACATACGCGCGTGGAAATACTAATAGGGGCAAGAATAAATACGCTACCAAAACACTAATAGCAACAATAAAAAAACCCAAACAGCCATTAATGACCATTTGGGTTTGCTGTGCTTATTGATTATAAAGGCTGTTCGAGCATCAACAGTACTCAAACAACCTTGTCAAACGTTAACTAAGCAGCAGGGCTATTTGCTTCAACCAAAGGCTTTAGCTCGCCTGATTGATACATCTGCAAGATGATGTCTGATCCACCCATCAATTCGCCATCAATCCATAACTGCGGGAACGTTGGCCAATTAGCAACCTTTGGTAACGTTGCACGAATTTCTGGATTTTCTAAAATGTTTACAAACGCAAATGGACGACCAATCTGAGTCAACACTTCGATAGAGCGCGCAGAAAAGCCACACTGCGGAAATTGCGGTGTGCCTTTCATGTAGATAATGACTTTATTGTCACGAATTTGATCACGGATCAATTGTTCAACATCGTTTGCAGCAGTATTTGGGGTTTGCTCACTCATAAAAGCTCCTATTGATAAAGCGGTTCATTAAAATGATTATTTATATAAAATAATTATGTAAAGACGTGGCTGATACATGGGGCGACTGCCGCTGTATTACAAGCACGAATTTTCGATCTATGTAGGTTCAACAGTATTAGGGACTAATAATACCACGGCATTGGCCATGATGCCCTCTTGACGACCCGTAAATCCCAATTTTTCAGTCGTGGTGGCTTTCACACTGATATTGCTAATATCTGTTTGCAGGTCACTAGCGATATTAGCGCGCATTGCTAGATTATGCGGCGCCAACTTTGGACGTTCACACATCACGGTAATATCAGCATTGCCTAGGCTATAACCAGCCTCTTGCACTTTGCTATAAACATAGCGCAGCAAAATCCTTGAATCCAATCCAGCATGTGCCGCATCGGTGTCGGGGAAATGCTGACCAATATCACCAAGTGCTAAAGCGCCAAGTAGCGCGTCAGCCAAGGCATGCAAAACCACGTCGCCGTCAGAGTGTGCGAGTAAACTGTGAGTATGCTCAATCGGCACACCCGCTAGCACCACATATTGCTGCTGCTGACCATTATTATGAAAAGCGTGAACGTCGATACCTTGACCAATTTTTATCATTATTATTCCAAGATGCGTTAAACGTGATTAAAATAATTCAAAACCACTATCTGAATTTTCAAAGTGGTTTTACGAGTAGCCAGACGCCATCGGTCGCCACCAGTTTCAATTAACTGGTATAATATGACGTTTATTTTATCATAATACCAGATCCAAAAGACAAGCTGACGTTGTTGTGCTGAGACTACGTATTGTAGTGATTGTATAACGCTTGGCGTCGGCATGTACTTTGGATAACGTATAAATAGTTGAGCCGTTTTATGTCAGCCATACAAAATACCTCAAGCACAACCGTTTCTGAGTCTTTTAATGCTCATCGCCCTTTGACACTTGCCGATATCGAAAATCCTAGCACCAAGCATGTGATCGTCGGCATGTCAGGTGGGGTCGATTCTTCTGTATCGGCCGTATTACTTCAGCAGGCAGGCTTCAAGGTCGAAGGCCTATTTATGAAGAACTGGGAAGAAGATGACGGCACCGAATACTGTACGGCGATGGATGACCTAGCAGACGCGCAAGCCGTATGTGACAAAATCGGCATGAAGCTACATACCGCCAACTTTGCTATGGAATATTGGGACCGTGTTTTTGAGCATTTTTTGGCAGAATACAAAGCAGGACGCACCCCTAACCCTGATATTTTGTGCAACAAAGAAATTAAGTTTAAGGCATTCTTAGACTACGCCTTGACGCTTGGTGCAGATTATATCGCGACCGGTCACTATACACGCCGCAGTGTAAATTATACCAATGCCGAAGGTGATGAGGTTGCACAGCTCTTACGCGGTCTTGATAATAACAAAGATCAAAGCTATTTCTTGCATGCGGTTGGCGGTGACAAAATCGCCAAAACGTTATTCCCAGTTGGCGAGCTTGAAAAGCCAGTGGTACGTCAGATTGCTGAAGAGCACAAACTAGCGACGGCTAAGAAAAAAGACTCTACGGGTATTTGCTTTATTGGTGAGCGCCGCTTTAAAGACTTCTTACAGCAATATCTGCCTGCGCAAAAAGGCGAGATACTCACTGATGACAATAAAGTCATCGGCACTCATGATGGCCTTATGTATTACACATTGGGTCAACGTGGCGGCATCGGCATTGGCGGTGTCAAAGACCGTCCCGAGGAGCCGTGGTTTGTATTGGCAAAAGATTTAGAGAAAAATCGTTTAATCGTCGGTCAAGGGCATGAACATCCAATGTTAATGAGCAATGAGCTAAAAGCCTATAAACTTGATTGGATTGATGGTTTACCACCTGCGGATGTGTTTAGCGACGAAGGCTTAGCCTGTATGGAAAAGTCTCGCTATCGCCAGCCAGATCAAGCCTGTCGCGTGTTTGCGACCAATACTGATGGCAGCGAAGTGCGCGTAGTATTTGATGAGCCACAGCGCGCCGTCACCCCTGGTCAGTCAGCGGTATTTTATATTGATGAAGTATGTCTGGGCGGCGGCGTGATTGAATCTATCGATGCGCCTTGCGGATTTTAATTGATTCCTAACACCCAACTTAAAGCACAGATGTTGATGCAGTAAATAAGTTTATTTTAACGAGGGTCAACATCGCTTTATTTGCATAGACCGCTTTTTTAATATCATATTTCTGCTATATTACGCGCAACGATTTCGACGTCGTTTTTTATATGGTAATTTTTTATCTAGACTCTTGCAGTTTTTTATTTCATAACTACTGAGGCACAACCATGACCCCACTTACCGCTCTCTCTCCAATTGATGGTCGTTACGCATCAAAGGCTGACAGCTTACGTCCTTATTTATCTGAATTTGGTCTAATCAAAGCCCGCGTTACGGTAGAGATTCGCTGGTTGCAGTCTTTAGCTGACAACAGCGCAATTGGTGAATTAGCAGCATTTGATGACCAGACCAACGCTTTTTTGAATGCAATCGTTGATGATTTTAGCGAAGCAGATGCCCAAGCTATCAAAGACATCGAAGCGACGACCAATCATGATGTAAAAGCGGTTGAGTACTTTATCAAAGACAAGTTCCGGGGTCAGGATGCCTTGATTGACTCACTTGAGTTTATTCACTTTGCCTGTACCAGTGAAGATATCAATAACCTATCATATGCATTGATGCTCAAAGACAGCCGCGAGCTTGTTGTTTCCAAAATGCAGCAAGTGACTGATAGCATCGTTGACTTAGCGATTGCTCATGCTGATCAACCAATGCTATCACGTACACATGGTCAGACAGCCAGTCCAACGACATTGGGTAAAGAGATGGCAAACGTGGCCTACCGCCTAGCCCGCCAAATCAAGCAAATCAATCAAGTAGAACTGTTAGGTAAAATCAACGGCGCTGTTGGTAACTATAATGCGCATTTTTCAGCGTATCCTGACGTCGACTGGCAGAGCCATGCTGAAGCATTTATCAATCAGCGTCTAGAGCTAACATTTAACCCTTATACGACTCAAATTGAGCCACACGACTATATCGCTGAATTGTTTGATGCTGTTAAGCGCTTCAACACAATCTTGATCGATTTTAACCGTGATATTTGGCAATATATTAGCTTAGGCTATTTTAAACAGCGCCTAAAGGACGGTGAAGTGGGCTCTTCTACCATGCCGCATAAAGTTAATCCAATTGATTTTGAAAACTCTGAAGGTAACTTAGGCGTTGCCAATGCGATGCTGGCACATTTGGGTGAGAAGCTGCCTATCTCACGTATGCAGCGTGACCTATCGGACTCAACGGTGTTGCGTAATATCGGTGTTGGCCTAGCACAGAGCATGATTGCGTTTGATGCTTGCTTAAAAGGTGTGGGTAAACTTGAGCTAAATGCGCAGCGTTTGGATGATGATTTGAATCAAGCGCAAGAAGTGCTCGCAGAGCCGATTCAGACCGTTATGCGTCGCTACCGTGTTGAAAACCCATATGAAAAACTAAAAGCACTGACTCGTGGTAATGCCATGACTCGTGAAGCGATGCTGACGTTTGTAGAAAGCGACGAGCTGTCATCGGTTAGTGATGCTGATAAAGCCCGCCTGCGCGCATTGACGCCTGCAACTTATACGGGTAATGCCGCTGAGCAAGCACGTGCGATTAAAAAATGGATCGCCAAGCTGTAATTTTAACAATTAATAGCAGCCAGCGAGCACTATGCATCAACATACAAAATCTGTGTTTGCTAGTACCACTGCGGTATTTATGGTCATGGTACTGGCAAGCATTGAGCCTCTAGAGTGGTCGAGCTACCTGTTACATCAGTTCGGTACGCTACTTTTTTTGGCATTAATGCTAGGTGCTTATCGCTATCGCTATGTTAGCTCACGCTCCTATTTGCTCGCTTCGCTGTTTTTAATTATTCATATTATCGGTGCGCGCTATCTATACTCTTATGTGCCCTACAATGACTGGACACAGCAAATATTCGGTATACGTTTAGACGAATTGTTTGGCTGGCAGCGCAATATGTACGATCGTCTTGTCCATTTTAGCTACGGGCTCTTACTATTCAATGTGATGATAGATGTCTCAAAGTCTATCTTCAAAATTCAATCTGTCAAACTATTCATCGCCCTTGCCCTCATGATAAATATGTCATCAAGTCTGCTCTACGAGTTGCTCGAATGGGGCATTGCAATGACGTTATCACCAGAAGCTGCTGAAGCGTATAACGGTCAGCAGGGTGATGTATGGGACGCCCACAAAGATATGGCATTGGCATTACTTGGCGGGCTAATTGCGGCAGGTTTATACTGTCTCAAACCTATAAGCACTAGGTTATAAACAATAAGCCATAAATATCAAAAGATAAATTAATCGTCTTTTTTATCGTCGTCACTATCACCCGGTATAATGGCTTTACCGACAGCAACGGTTCCTTTGACCACGCCTTTGGTAGTTTTATAAGCAATTTTGGCAGGTACGGTGACAATCTTATGGACACAGGCTTGTAATAAAAACACGCTAGCGATAATGACGATAAAATGCAATTTTTTCATAACTTTCCTACGATTCAGTGGCTGCTCTGATGATAGCCATCAGATAGGTGACAATCATAAACGATTAAAACCTTTATATAAAGCATCTCTTACTATCAATCTCATATGGATTTACCCATGACTTCTATTCCTCTTTGTCTACCCGACTCTATTTCACCTGAGCAGTTTTTGGTTGAATACTGGCAGAAAAAACCACTGCTTATCAAGCAAGGCTTACCGCAGCTGATTGATATGTTTGAGCCAGATGACATGATTGGTCTTGCCCTTGAGGAAGATGCTAGCGCACGCTTACTAACCCAAGCAGCCAATAAAAAAGAAGGTCAGGCACAGTGGCAACTCAAGAAAAGTCCGCTAAATGAAACTGACTTTGACAACCTGCCAGAACAATGGACTGTATTGGTACAAAATCTAGAACAGTGGTCGCCAGAGCTCGGTCAGTTGTGGCAAGCGTTTGACTTTATTCCGCAATGGCAGCGTGACGATATTATGGTCTCCTATGCACCTAAAGGTGGGTCGGTCGGTAAGCATTATGACGACTACGATGTGTTCTTAGCACAAGGTTACGGATCACGGCGCTGGCAGCTCGGCAAGTTTTGCGATGAGCAGACAGAATTTGTCGCTGATGAGCCTATTCGCTTGTTTGATGACATGGGTGAGCTTATCTTCGATGAGATACTAGAAGCAGGTGATGTGCTTTATGTACCACCAAAGCTATCACACTTTGGGGTGGCACAAGACGACTGTCTCACTTTCTCTTTTGGCTGTCGTCGTCCAAATTTGATGCAAATCATCGATAGCGTGGCGGATATTGCAACCAATGACAGCCAGTTATTTATCCCTATGCTACTACCACAAGCGTTGCAAAATTCAGGTGAACTGCAAGCAGACAGCATCGCTGCAATCAAAGCGCAATTACTAGAGATGCTACAATCTGAGCGCGGTGATGATATGATTCGCCAAGCTGTCTCTGAAGTGGTTGGTAAGCGCCAATATGATGCGCTGATGCCAGAGGAAACACTGGATACTGAAGCGCTCGTGCAGGCACTGTCTGAGGGTGCTACATTGCAAGCAGATTATAGCAATCGCCTACTCTATAACAAAACCAATGATGGCATTGTGCTATATGCTAATGGTCAGCGTCTCGATGGACTTGATGATGCAGCAATAGCAGTGTTGGTACGTTTGGCTGATGGAGAGCCATTACAGCATCATGATGTGAAGGATATCGATGCAGATGATTTGAGCGAATGGTTAGAGAACGGTTGGGTATGGATTGAAATGGCTGAATAAGACCGCGTAATCGTTTTCAGTTAAATCACGCAAATAAAAAAACCGCTATCTGACAATTACTCAGATAGCGGTTTTTTCTTATGCATATTATACAATTACTTGTTCAATACTCATAATGATGTAACAAATACCGCTTAGCATTTATCATTATAAAAGCTAGGCGGGTCGATAATAAGTACAGTTACTATGTACCAAGCTCAAGCAAGCTAGCATTACCACCAATCGCTGTGGTGTTAATGGTCTTGACACGCTCAGTGACAAAACGATGGAGATAATCAGGTGTTAGCATCTCAGACAGTCCTTCCATGTCAGTGACACTGATGACTTGAGTCAAAATACCATCTGTCTTTGCAAGCTCTTGACTGATAACTTGTACTTCACTACGACTGCCAGAAACAGCCACCTGAGCAAGACGATCAATGTATAAAAGCGTGATGGTTTGCGAGTCATTAGCCACGCTCAATACATCTTCGCTAATACCCGTATCGTACAGGATTTTAGCGGCTTCATTGCACATCTCATCTTGGCTTGGGCAATGCAGTATGACTTCATTACCAGTCAATAATGCAGCCACAAGCTGACCTAGTACGGCCATTGCTCTGGATGATTCGCCACCAACGACCATCGTTTTACCGCGACCAGTGACGTACAAGTCGTTTGACTCACCTGTCGCACCAGTCATACGATGCGTCTCATCTAAGCTTGGCGCCTCGCTCAATAGATGATTGAATAAACGCTTTGCTTTATTTGCATCACCAGTCAACAAAGACAGCTTTGGAATAGCTGCTTGCAGATACGTTGCGCGGTTAACTGCGCCAAGTAGTCGCCAAGATTCACAAACCTGGGCATGATTTTTTTTGAATTCAGTCGCCATGTTGCTACTCCTTATGCGAGTTCTGTTTGAGTGGTTGTTTGGGTAGTGCTGTTTGTTTGGCTGCTTGTTGATGCTGATTCAAGCTGCATCAGACGTGCAACATAGTGCGGGCCACCTGCTTTCGGGCCAGTACCAGACAGACCACAACCACCAAATGGTTGAACGTTCACAACCGCGCCGATTTGGTTACGGTTGATATAAGTGTTACCTACAAAAGCACGGCGCTCGATATGCTCAACAGTTTTTTCGATACGGCTATGAATACCCATCGTCAAACCAAAGCCTGTGTTGTTGATAGCGTCAATCAGCTTATTCAGATCACGTGCTTGATAGCGCAATACGTGCAGAATTGGACCAAAGTGCTCACCACCAATCACATCAATACTGCTTACCTCGATTGCGGTTGGCAATACAAAGGTAGACTTCTCTTGGCTGACCACTGAGCTTGCACTCATTGGGGTTTGAGCCAAGATAGTAGCGGTTGGCTCAGCGTCCATACGGGCGATATGCGCCTCAAGACCATTTTTAGCATCAGCATCAATCACTGGACCTACATCTGTGGCAGCATATAGCGGGTTACCAACAGAAAGCTCAGCCATATTACCTTGCAATAGCTCGATCAAATCATCAGCCATCTCTTCCTGTACACATAGTATACGGCAAGCTGAGCAACGCTGACCTGCTGAACCAAATGCAGATAGAACAGCATCTTTAACGACTTGCTCTGGCAGTGCTGTTGAATCAACAATCATCGCGTTCTGACCGCCAGTCTCAGCGATAAATACAGGCAGCTCGCCACTCGCTTGTGCATGATCATTCAAGCTTTGATTGATACGCTGAGCAGTTTGGGTTGAGCCAGTAAATATCACACCTGCTATGTTGTCAGCAGCCGTTAGCGCTCCGCCCACATCACCAGCACCTGTCACCAATTGTAGTGCTTCTGCTGGTACACCCGCTTGATACATGAGTTGCGCACCAAAATGAGCAATCAAGCTGGTTTGTTCAGCAGGCTTAGCAACTACCGTATTACCTGCTGCCAGTGCCGCCACGATTTGACCCGTGTAGATAGCCAATGGGAAGTTCCATGGGCTAATACACACAAAGGTGCCACGTGGTTTATAAACTTGACGAGATTGCTTACCAGACAAATCTGTAAACTCATGCACGACATCATCTAGGCGCTCTGCTTCATCAGCGTAAAAACGACAGAAATCAACGGCTTCTTTGATTTCATCGATACTGTCTTGCATGGTCTTACCAGCTTCGACTTGGCATAGTGCCATCAGCTCAGCGTAGTTTTCTTCAAATAGCTCAGCCATCTTACGCAAGATTGCTGCACGTTTGGCTACTGTCACGTTCTGCCACGTACTTTGGCCAGCAACAGCGACATCAATCGCTTGACGAGCCAGTTCTGCATTGGCATATTTGACTTCACCAGCGCTTACGTCATGATTCCAAGGCGCAAGTACAGGCTGAGCATCAAGCTGATGGGTGACGCCATCTACTTCATAGTCATTAATTGCTTGACCGTTGATGATAGGTGTCGCCGACCATTTTTTATTGAGATGGCTATCAATAGCTGCTTTAAACGGCAACCACTGTGACTCTACAAATATATTAGGGCCAAAACTTGCACGTCGCGAACCATAAATCTCTAGTGGTAGCGGGATATCTGGGTTATGCAATGTTGGGTTGGCAAGTAGCTTGTCATATGGATGCACAGTTAGTTTTTCAATCGGATACGACTTGTCTAATAACTGATGGACAAACGAGCTGTTGGCACCGTTCTCTAACAAACGACGTACCAAATATGGTAGCAAGTCTTTGTGCGCGCCAACTGGTGCATAGATACGTACAGGAATCTCATAAGCTTGCAAAATATGGTCATAAAGTGCATCACCCATACCGTGCAAACGTTGGAATTCAAACTCTTTATGCTGACTCATGGTCATGATTGAAGACAATGTATGCGCATTATGCGTCGCAAACTGTGGCCAGATAAGACCGCGCAGATGGTCTGATAATAAGAAACGCGCACTAGCAAGATATGCGGTATCTGTACCTTCTTTGCGTGTCCAAACTGGATAGCCTGATAGACCTTTTTGCTGCGCAAGTTTGATCTCAGTATCCCAATAAGCGCCTTTTACCAGACGTACTGGAATGCGATCACCGACTTCAGAAGACAAACGAGCAAGCCAAGCCAATACAGCGATAGCACGTTTAGAATAACCCTGTACAACGATACCTAGGCCATCCCAACCAGCTGTTGAGTTATCACGGTACAGAGACTCAAACAGTTTTAAAGAAATCTCAAGACGATCCGCTTCTTCGGCATCAATACTAAGATCAACATTGACTTCGCGTGCCGCTTCAATAAGGAGCAAGCAGCGTTGACGCAATAGACCCATGACCTGAGCTTCTTGTGTCGCTTCATAGCGAGGATGTAGCGCAGACAATTTGATAGATACTGATGGCTTTGGCATACCTTCTTTGACTTTGACGTTGGCCGTCGCTTTGATCGCATGCAAGTAGTCATTGAAGTATTTTTCAGCATCTCTATGCGTGATAGCCGCTTCACCTAGCATATCGAATGAATAGGTATAACCTTTATTACGATATGGCTGGCTGTTTTTATTGGCGTCTTCAATGGTTTCGCCCAATACAAACTGGTGGCCCATGATACGCATGGCCTTTTGCATGGCACTACGAATGACAGGCTCGCCCATCTTTTTGGTCATGCGATCCAAGAAACCTGATGCAGTGGTGCTGCTATCAATACTGACGACACGGCCTGTCATCATCATGCCCCAAGTAGAGGCATTGACCATGAAACCATTGTCATTTTTGATGTGCTTTTTCCAATCAGCCACACTCATTTTGTCATGAATCAATGCATCAGCAGTATAATTGTCTGGCACTCGAATCAAAGCTTCTGCCAAGCTCATGAGCAAGATACCTTCTTGGGTATCAAGGCTATACTCAAGCAATAATGAGTCAACCATCTTGACGGCTTTGCCATCGTTACGCACATGCTCAACCAGCTTGCGTGTCTGCTCAGCGGCGGCATCACGCTCTTGGGTACTAGGCTTGGCAAGTGGCAATAAATCAGACAACCAACGCTGTTCATCAACGCTATATAGTGGCGAAATACGCTTATATAGCTCTTCTATTGGCTGAGCAAGATACTCTGGCGATAGCATATCAACAGGATTGAACAAAATCGGCTCTTGCGGGGTAAACTGGTCTACTGGGTTCATAACAACTCCATAACTATCGTTTAAAAACCATAATAAATGGTGCTTTAGGAAGTCTGATCGTCCTGCATAACTGCTCGTAACCGCTATCAAAATAGAGGTTATTGACGGATATTCACAGCAATAATCAAAAGACCAAACGGCGCCATCACAAAACTAGAAAATCCAGCACATGCTGGAGATGGTTAAGTAGGTCGTTCAACTGTTAAACGGGCTACGTTAACAATACAAAGGCAACAACGAAAAATTAAGCGGCATTAGTGCCTTCTTCTTGTTAGTAGTGAAAGGAGTGTGATGGACAAATATCGCTTGAATGAAGTGATAAAAAATCACTTAAACAAGCCCAAACATACCATCTTAAATGTGCAAATTCACTGTAAGAAAAACCTCTACGGCGTTGATTGAGGTGATGCGCTTAACTCGGCTATAATATCATGAAAAAAAAATTCAAACTAACGATTTTTTTTATTTTTATAAATTAATTTGCCTTTAAATAACAAAGACTTACAAGCACTTTGTCAGTCGTGACGCTTTGGTTATATTTTTTAGTTTACTATTGCTGATTAATTATTATCAAAATTTTGGGTTCCAATCGCACAAATTTTAGGCCTACTAGTAAGCTAAGTACTGTCTCCAAATAATAAAAACCCTCTTTACCATCAAGTGATAAAGAGGGTTCTATTGTTAGGTCTCATACCTAGCGCAATACGCCTTACAAGAAGATAATTTTAACCAATAGCACAAGGGTCAAAAGCCATACAGCAATGCTGATATCAGCGAACTTGCCAGCGATTGCTTTGACCGCGGTAAAGGTGATAAAACCAAGCGCAATGCCATCAGCGATAGAGTATGTCAGCGGTGTGAACAACAATACAACCACAACAGGCGCCGCTTCTGTTAAGTCGCTCCAGTCGATGTCTTTTAAGGTGCCCATCATCAGTACGGCAACATAAAATATGGCACCGGCCGTCGCGTATGCTGGGATCATACCGGCTAATGGAGAAAAGAAAATACTTAGTAAAAATAACACACCAACAGTGACTGCCATCAATCCTGTACGGCCACCTGAGGCAATGCCAGAGATACTTTCAATATAACTGGTTGTCGATGACGTACCCAGTAAAGAGCCTGCGACTGTCGCTGTTGAGTCTGCTAATAGCGCCTTGCCCATATTAGGGATATTGCCATCTTTGTCAGTCAACTTGGCTTGGCTAGTAGTCGCAATGAGCGTACCTGCAGTATCAAATAAATCCACAAATAAGAAAGCGAAGATCACACTGATCATACCAACATCAAATGCGCCAGCGATATCGAGCTGCATCAGTGTTGGCGCGATTGAAGGTGGTGCCGATATGATACCGGTAAACTGTGTATAGCCCATGAGCAAGCTAATCAGAGCAACCAGCAAAATACCAATGGTTACCGCGCCTGGGACTCTTTTATAAGACAGACCGATAATGACGACAAAACCTAATGAAGCCAATACAGGACCAAATGACGTCATATCACCAAGGGCAACCAAGGTCGCATCATGATTGACGATGATACCTGCACTCTGCAAAGCAATAAAAGCCAAGAATGCACCAATACCAGCGACCACGCCGTTTTTGAGAGAGTTTGGAATCGCATTAATGATCGCTTCACGAATTTTAAATAGACTTAATAGTACAAAGATACAACCTGACAAGAACACCGCACCCAGTGCGGTTTGCCATGCATAGCCCATACCTAGAACCACGCCATACGTAAAGAAGGCATTAAGTCCCATGCCTGGCGCTAACGCTACTGGTAGTCGGGCATAAATACCCATGATAAAACAACCTACCGCTGCGGCCAAACAAGTTGCAACAAATACAGCCCCTTTATCCATACCCGCATCGGCTAAGACATTAGGGTTAACAAAGATGATATAAGCCATCGTTAAAAACGTGGTTATACCAGCGACGATTTCTGTTTTGATTGTGGTATTGTCACCATTAATCCCAAAATAGCGTTCAATTGCATTCATAAGTGTCGCCCCCGACTGGATAATAAAAAGTCACCACTACCTAAAATCAAACATAACCTCAGCAAGAATAGCAATGCCGCAGTAAGAATAATGTAGTAACAAAGCGTAACATATTAGACGAGTTATCTTACAAACTCAATCGCTGATAATGTCTAACTCGTATAAAAAAGCAGTTAAAAACATCACTTTTATAACGACGAAAAGTCTATACAAATTTTAATTTTCTTATATCCTCTAGATCAAATCATTTATGCATATTAATAATAAGATAGTGAGTTACCATCATAACGTTAAGATACTTAATATTTGATATTTCGTACTTTTTGTCTGGTTAACACATTAATAATGACGTTTCTTTCATTTAGAAGTAAACTAACAGGTTATTATGTTGATGTCTCAGTGGTTGGACTTATGATCAGAGGATCTTTATTAAACAAGATTTGTGATGTCAGTATCACCTTGAGGATTGAACAAGAAAGCGTGAGTATTATTTTTAGGGTTCGTTTGGTTTAAATGTCTGTATTTAAACCAGCTGTTGTCAATTATCCGTGAGTCCATTACATGCCTGAATCATTAAATATTATTGATCTTATTACTCAAGCCAGTCTATTGGTACAGATTGTGATGGCGTTATTGCTATTAGCCTCTTTGTTCAGTTGGGTCATTATTTTCCGTATGAGTGCACGGCTCGGTACGGCTAAAAACTTTGATCAACAATTTGAGACTTGGTTTTGGTCGGGCGAAGATTTAGCAAAGCTGTATCAAGGCGTACAAGGCTCACCTGATCGCCAAGGACTCGAGCAGATTTTTTATGTGGGATTTTCAGAATATCTAAGAATGCATAAAAAGCGTCAACCTAAAGATGACATCATCGATGGTGTCGAGCGTAAACTGCGCGTCGGCTTGGGCCGTCAGCAGCAATTACTCGAGTCAGGACTGACGACACTAGCGAGTGTCGGCTCGGTAGCTCCTTACATCGGACTGTTTGGTACCGTTTGGGGCATCATGAATGCGTTTTTGGGACTGTCGCAAACTGAGCAAGCCACCCTAGCCTCTGTCGCGCCTGGTATTGCTGAGGCGCTGATTGCGACGGCAATGGGTTTATTTGCCGCTATTCCTGCTGTATTGGCATACAACCATTTTACGGCAAAATCGAGCCGTCTTTATGATTCACGAGCACTGTTCTGTGACGAGATGACAGGCATGCTACAGCGCGAGACCAGTGTACAAAGCCCCGTTGCTAGAGAGACTCAAGTGAGTGCCACTCAGGTGAATGGGCTATGAAACCAAACCCCTATCGCCGTGAGAAAAAAGCGCTGAATGCAGAGATGAACGTCGTTCCTTACATCGACGTTATGCTGGTGCTATTGGTGATATTTATGGTGACCGCACCCATGCTTATTACGGGTGTCGATGTTGATTTGCCAAAAGAGCAAACCAATACCATGAGTCAGAGCCAGTTGCCTGTCATTGTCTCATTGACTGACAGTGGCGAGATTTTTATCAGTTATGAAAACAACATCGACTTGCCTATTAGTGAGCCTGAGCTAATTAACACTTTATCGAACTTACAATCTCAGAGCGGTAATACCAACACCGAGCCATTGCAAGTGATGATTAATGCTGATCAAAATAACCAATATGGCGCTATCATGACGCTCATGGCAACTTTGCAGCAGGCAGGTATTGAAAAAGTAGGGTTATTGACTGGTGCGCCTCTGCCGACGCCATCGCTCCAATAGCTATACTTTCTATATAGGCATGTCACATCATAGCAGCCAATCCGATAAACCACGTTCATGAGTATCCATACCATGCATAATGCGCCTGCCGTCTATGTCCCAACCGAACCTGAAGGTAACGGGCTAACACTGCCTACGTTACTCAGTTTGCTAGCACATGGTCTTATAATCGGCATACTGGTTTATAACTATCAAACCACTGAGGTTGAGACTGCTGGTAGTATCGAGACGGTCATGGTATCTCCTGAGCAGCTCGCTGAAATGCAAGGACAGATATTGGCCAATCGTGCAGCAGCCAGCGCCATGCAAATGGACAGCAGCACCAGCGAATCAGCCAGTAGCGCTCAACAAGAAACCTCAAGCAGTAGTAGTAGTACAAGCGCTCAAAATCCGAGCCAGCCAAACTCTCAGCGTGTCCCTGTGTTTACGCGATCTGATGAGCCTGCCAGTCAGCCCATGCTTATGAGTGAAGAGCAACATCAACGCTTGCGTGAACAAAACCAAGAGTATGAGCGCAGAATGGCAGAGTGGGCAGCGCAGCTAGACGAATCCGCGATAGAGGAGCTCGATCAAGTAGAGCAAGACAAAAGAGAGCAGATGATCGAAGAGCAAAAACGGCTCGGAGATTTTCGTCAAAAGCAAAATAACCCACCTAAGATCAGACGCCCCACGGCTAACGATCGTAATATACAGATTGATACAGATGGCTCTGGCAATGCAGGCCGAACCTTTAGTCTCTCAGATGGTCAATCAACCCTCTCTGGCGACACCTCAACCTCTAGCACCTCTAAAGGTAGTAGTCGCTCTGCCTCAAGTGGTAGCCGCGGAGCCAGCAATAGTGAAATCATCAATCTAATCAAGCGCAACTATACACCGCCTACCGCAGCGAAAGGCTCTACCCAGCGTGCCACCTTAACCATCACCGTCAATGCCAATGGTGACGTGGTCAATGTTAGCGCATCTGGTCCTGATAGCGTCGTTAATGAAGCTGCCAAACAAGCAGTACTCAACACAGGTAGCCTACCAATCGATGCTGATGACCCTAAATATCCCACCTTTACCATACTGTTTAAAGGTAGCAATTAATCAGTTGCTAGCGTCTTGTATTATTGATAACGTGATGTTAAGTGGCTTTTATCGCATCGTTTTTTCATCTAAATGCTTGCCTCATCGACTATAAAAATGACTATCATATTAATTTTAGGAGCGCCATTGACCCATGTATACTCATAAAAAACTACTAGCCTCTTTACTTACGGGTAGTTCAGCATTACTTATCTCGCAAAACGTGCTCGCAGCCCCTGTCGTATTAGAATTGGACTACGAGATTCCTGTCCAACAAAACCAAGTCGCGTTTGTACCATTCGCAGGTGACTCTGTTTTGTCCCCTATTATTTTAAATGATTTGAGTAATACAGAGCTAAAAGTAACCAGCCAAAACTTACCGCAGCAGCCACGCAGCAGTAGCGAGCTAGCAGGCACACTGCCAGTATGGCAAAGCATGGGCATACCTTATTTGGTCGTCGGCAGCACTCGTACCAATCGCGGCAAAATCGTCACCGATTATGAAGTCATCGATGTTAAATCTGGCCGCGTGATAGAGGGCAAGCAAAGCCTAACCGCTGACAATAACAGAGAAAGCATGCGCTACGCCGGTCACGTCATCGCAGACAAAGTCTATGAGCTGATTACGGGCATTCCAGGGGATTTCTCAGGGCGTATTGCTTATATTGAAGAAACAGGCACTGGCAAACAAAAAGTCTCTCGTCTAAAAGTGATGGATGCTGATGGCGAAAATGCTAAGACCATCACCGAGGTAGCAGGGTCTATCTTCTCGCCAGCATGGTCACCTGATGGCAATCGCATTGCCTATTCGGTACAACGCGAAAAATCATATCCCGTCATCTACATTCAAAACGTCAGTGGTGGGGGCGCAAGTGCGCTCACGCCTTTCGCTGGTAGTAACATGAGTCCGTCTTTCTCTCCTGATGGTAGCAAGATACTATTCTCTAGTAGCTTTGAGGGCAGTGCCGATATCTATGAGATGAGCGCAAGCGGCGGCACTCCTAGACGACTCACTAATTTGCCAAGCAGTGAAGTGCAACCAAGCTACGCCCCTGATGGCAAGTCATTTGTATTTGTCAGTGACAAAACTGGCTTTAACAAACCACAAGTCTATCGTTATGAGTTTGGCTCAGGACGCACAACCAAAGTATCAAATGGTGGCTATGCGACTAGCCCGCAGTTCAGTAGTGACGGAACACAAATTGCCTTTTTAAGTGGACGCTCAGCGGCAATTATGAATAGTAATGGTGCGGTAACGACCAACCTTGGTAATACGGGTATCGATGAAGCCCCAAGTTTCTCACCCAATGGCAAGCGCGTGGTCTATGCGTCCACCCAAGGCGGCAAAGGCGTCCTAACGATTAAATCATTGAATGGTGGCGAAGCGTTCGGTAAATCAGGACAAGGCATCATCCGCTCACCCGTATGGTCATCAAGTCCAAAGTAATTTAGGCAGCTTAGGTAACTGAGTCATAACGTTAGAGTTTGCTCATACAAAAAAGCCTCAATCATATTCATTATGATTGAGGCTTTTTTGTATGAGCTGCTAGCAGAAAAGTAATAAAGCCTACTGTTAGTAAAAACTGCCCGCCGCCTTAGGTACTCTTCTTAGGACTCTTCATTCGAACTCATTTTTATTTTTTACTAGTAACAAACCCGTAAACCCGTTAGTACCAAAAAAAACATTGCATTAACTTTCATTTTACCTATATCCTAAATAGGTCTGACTAATTGGTCAGGTTATTCCAATAGTAGCCAACAAATATGAATTATTATCATTGGCTATTTTAAGGTCGGGAACTTACCCCTATTATTTGAATCGATAAAAAACAGGTCAAAGATTAGATTTTAATTTTGATCTAATGATTTGTTACGTTGTCTGATGTCTACAGTTAATTGGGTGCTAAGCAGTTATTCTAGGAGGAAACCACCATGAGTGAAAACGTTCCAGCAAATACCGATTTACTGTATAGACTTCATGACCGCCCCACCCCTCTCAAAGCATTCTTAGGTGCCATACAGCACGTGCTTGCCGCTTTCGTTGGTATTATTACTCCCTCATTAATCATAGGTGGCACTTTGGGCCTAGGGGAACATATTCCTTATCTTCTTAGCATGTCCTTGATCGTATCTGGGGTAGCGACTTTTATTCAAACTCGAAAAGTAGGGCCAATCGGCTCTGGTCTTATGGCACTGCAAGGCACCAGCTTTGGTTTTTTGGCGGCAGTATTGACAGCAGGATTTGTAGTAAAAAACCGCGGTGGTAGTCCTGAAGAGATTTTATCCGTTATCTTTGGCGTGTCGTTTCTCGGTGCATTTGTTGAGATATTTTTAAGTCAATTTATCACCAAACTCAAATCATTTATGAGCCCTATTGTTACTGGCTGTGTGATTGTCACGATTGGTTTGTCCCTAACAAAGGTAGGTCTCACTGATTTGGCAGGTGGGTTTGGTGCTGAGGATTTCGGTAGTATTCCGAATCTACTCTTAGGTGGTGGCGTACTGGTGAGTGTGGTACTCATTAGCATTATTAACAATAAGGTTATTCGCTCAAGTGCTATCTTTATCGGTCTGATGCTAGGCCTGCTCGCTGCCGTATTTATGGGACGTATTGATTTTTCATTGGTGTCTGAAGCGGCTTTTTTCACCGTTCCCATTCCCTTCAAATATGGTTTTGGTTTTGATTGGCAGGCTTTTATTCCTATTGCCTTTATGTATATCATTACCAGTATTGAGACCTCGGGTGATTTGACCGCTACCTCCATGATTTCAGGTGAGCCAATCAAAGGCCCTCTCTATGAGAAGCGTATCAAAGGGGGTGTGTTGGGTGATGGTGTCAACTCTCTGATTGCGGCCGTATTTAATACTTTTCCTGTGACAACCTTTAGCCAAAACAACGGCGTGATTCAAATGACAGGTATTGCCAGTCGCTATGTTGGTTTTTATGTTGGCGGTATCTTGTGCCTAATGGGTCTATTTCCCGTCCTCGGTGCGATTTTTACACAGCTGCCCAAGCCTGTCGTAGGCGGGGTCACGCTACTGATGTTTGCCACTGTCGCAACTGCGGGAATTCGTATACTATCCACCGTAGATTTTACCCATCGTAATGTCTTGATTATCGCCACATCCTTAGGATTATCAACGGGTATTGCATTCGTTCCTGACGTACTCTCACAAACACCGCAGTTTTTCCAAAACATCTTTGGCTCAGCGGTGACGATGTCCGGTATTGTGGCGATCACGCTTGATATGATCCTACCAAAAAATTACGGTGTGGAATTTGATACGGCTGAACAACATGTGGAAGATGGCTTAAAAACAGCGCAAAAAGTGGCATAAATTTGAATATTTAGCCCTATCTAAAAGTAAAACGAGGTGCCATAAAATTTGTTTATGCACCTCGTCCGCTGTGATCCCTTAAGCACAATGACTTAACTGTATGTAGTCATTCAAGTCCACAGCCTCGTAAAATAAAAGGCACTAGAAAGTCTGCTGCACGTGCTTCATCCTCTGCATCATAAGCTGTTTTGTCCATCAAGCCGACAATTTCAATCTCAAATTCAGCGTAACGCTGGGTCGTCGCCCATATCAAAATTAGTAGTTGCAGGGGATCTGTAATCCCAATCTTGCCTTGCTTATGCCACTCTTTCATGACTTGCGCTTTATCATTTACCCAATCTTTCATTGTTGTGGACATAAATTCGTGCAAGTGAGGCGCACCGCCGATGACTTCAATGGCAAACAACTTATGACGACTAGGATTGACAAAAGCTTGATGCAACTTAGTACGGACAAACTTTTCAATGACGGTTTTTGGATCGCTGTCCACTGTCATCGTCACCAAGCCGTCATTCCATTCTTCAATAATTGAACGTAGCACAGCCATATATAGGTTTTTTTTGTTTTTGAAATAATAGTGAACGTTGGCTTTAGGCAGTCCTGCTCGATCAGCAATCCCTTGCATCGTAGCGCCGCGATAGCTTTGGAGCACAAACTCCTCTTCAGCCGCTGCCAGTATTAGAGCTTGATTGTGCGCGCGCGTAACTTGTTGACTACGATGCGATGGCGCATCAGTAGTCAGGACATTTTCTTTCTGATTATCTTGAGTCATAACAATGGTATCTCACTCCAAGTGGCTGGTTCGACAAAATAGTCGCTATATTTTTGAATGTTTTTATATATCAATACACAGATTTTCGCAGCATGAGCCACTAAATAAAAATATTTCTTATAAAACAGTTGACCAATTAGTCAGGTTTTAGCAGAATGGTAACTATAAATCAAACATATTGCGATCAAAACTATACTGCCATGTCATTTTTGCGGCTAAATTATCAGTATTTCCTCAAAAAACCTGTTCTGTATCATCAATTTATCATGATTGGATAGATAGCAACTTAAATACGGCCTGTGGGCTTACCTAGCTAAAAATATAAACGTCGAAGAATTAAAAAATGAACCATAAAAAAATCGATTGATATCGCTAAGTTTAAGCAAAAAACTACCATGTATAAACCTTTATTAAACAATAGTTATCCAATCCACATAATGGACTGTCATATCACCAAAAAGGATATCACCATGAGCTTAACCTTAGCGCAATTTAACAATTTGTCTCAAGAGGTAGCCGTTGCCCAGCTTTTAATCTGCTGTACCAGTAGCGTTTGGGCAAATAAGCTTGCCAATGCGCGTCCTTTTGCAGATTTCGAGGCGCTCTTAGCGAATAGCGATGCTATCTGGCATGACGTGCAAACCAACGAGGCCAACTTGCTAGAAGCGTTTGATGGACATCCACAAATCGGTAATGTGACTTCTTTAAAAGAGAAATATCGCAATACACAAGATAGCGCCGCACATGAGCAGTCTGGCGCTAACGATGCAGCAGACGACGTACTCGAAGCGCTCGCTAAAGGCAATCAAGATTATCTTGATAAATTTGGTTTTATTTTTATTGTTTTTGCAACCGGCAAAAGTGCACAGCAAATGCTTGATCTGTTATTAGCGCGCCTGCCAAATGCTCGCACAACAGAACTCGCTAATGCAGCCGCTGAGCAAAATAAAATCACACGTTTACGTCTAAGCAAACTGTTAGGTAATGCTTAGATGATCAACAGCTATCAAACCACATTATTACTATCAATGTTTGTCCGACGTTCTACTTATCAAATACGCTAGCATCATTACTCTATTTACGTCTTTACTAAATACAAAGGAAGCCTTATGTCTGCCACCTTATCGTCACATATCTTAGACACTCATTTGGGCACGCCTGCCGCTGATATCGCTGTCACCTTACACCGCGTACAAGACAGCGGTGACACGATACTGCTTGCGCATGGGACGACCAATACCGATGGTCGCGTGACACCAGATGCTTGGCAGTTTGAGTCAAGCATTGATAGCACTGAGCGTCAGCTAGATACGGGGCGCTATACCGTGACATTTGATACTCAGGCATATTTTGACGCCCAGCAGCTGACCGCATTCTATCCGCAGGTGGTCATCGACTTTGTGATAAAAGACGCAAGCCACTATCACGTGCCATTACTTCTAAGTGCGCATGGTTATAGTACCTACCGCGGATCATAACCGAACCTTATTATCAAAAAACTGTAAGCGAAAATCGTTATCCGCTCACAAATATTTTATCAAGACACTGTTATATTAAAGGACACTTACCGCATGGGCGCCTACCTTCTTGAATGGTTGAGTTTATTTTTTCGCTGGTTTCATGTTATCGCAGGGGTGGCATGGATTGGTGCATCGTTTTATTTTGTGTGGCTAGATCTAAGCCTACGCAAACCGCCACAGTGGAAAGCAGACAAAGGCATTTCGGGTGATCTTTGGGCCGTCCATGGCGGCGGGTTTTATGAGATTGCCAAATACAAACTCGAACCAGAGGAAATGCCAAAGACGCTACATTGGTTTAAGTGGGAAGCGTATACCACTTGGCTGACGGGTGCGGCGATGATGTCGATCGTCTATTATGCCAATGCAACTGCCTACCTGATCGATCCAAGCAAAGTGCCTTTTACCAGTATCGGTGCCATTGCGACAAGCTTGCTGTTTTTATTTGGTAGTTACTTTATTTATGAAGTTATTGTGCGCAGTCATCTGGGTAAAAACGCCTTTATTTTTAGCACCCTGATTTTTATTTTACTGGTCATCGCGAGCTGGGGCTCTTATCAACTGTTTAGTGATCGCGCCTCGTTCATCCATATCGGGGCGATTTTGGGCACAGTGATGGTGGGTAATGTCTTTTTCGGTATTATGCCGGCACAGCGCGCCCTCGTAGACTGTGTGCGGCGCGGCGAAAAACCGGGCAAAGAAGTCGCTGAATTGGCACTGCAAGCCAAAAACCGCTCACTGATGAATAACTACTTTACCCTACCGCTCATCTTTACCATGATTAGCAACCACTATCCGATGATGTATGCTCATGAAAAAGGTTGGTTGGTATTGGTTTTCGTTGGCGTTATCACTGCAACGGCACGTCATTACTTTAATCAAAAACATTTAGGTCATAAAAAACCACGCTACTTGGTTATCCCAGCCATACTGACAGTATTGTTAATTATTTGGATGCGACCTGAACCAATTGAACCTGCGCCAGCGATGCCTGCTACTGCCGCAATAACACCTACGACAACTAATAGCACCCCAACAGCTACAAGCGCGACTACCAATACAAATACTGATAACGTTAATAATGCTAATAATAGTTCTAATAGCAATGCTACTAACAGTGTCAACAATGATACTGCCACTGCTGAAGCCGTACCCGTAAGCGCGTCAGCAGATGACGCTATGATGGATGTCGTGCATACGCGCTGTAGCACCTGTCATGCGGTGCAACCGACACAGCAAGGGTTTGCCGCGCCGCCAGCCGGTATCATTTTACAAACACCAGAAGACCTAAAAATACACAAAGCAAAAATCGTTACTGCGGTACAAACTGGCTATATGCCACTTGGTAATATCACTCAGTTAACAGATACAGAACGTCAGCAGCTCGTGGCCTATGCATCATCACTTTAATTTGTTATTAAAAAAACAACTGTCCTTGGCGAGCAATATTCAAATAAATATCTAAGGCTCTACGAGATATAGGAACATAAATAATGAGCAAAAAAATTACCAGTGATTTTGATCTGAACACGTATCCACGCGACTTAAAAGGCTATGCTGGCAACCCACCAAAAGCAAATTGGCCGGGCGGCGCGAAAATCGCAGTACAGTTTGTATTAAACATCGAAGAAGGTGCGGAAAACAACGTCATTCATGGCGATGGACAGTCAGAGCGTTTTTTGTCTGATATTTTAGGTACGCCAGAATTTAACAATCGTCACCAGTCTATCGAATCAGCATTTGAATACGGGAGCCGCGTCGGTGTCTGGCGTGTGTTAGATACTTTTAAAGAGTACGGTGTGCCCATCACCACGTTTACCTGTGCCGCCGCTGCCGAAAAAACGCCGCATATTATTGAGCGTGTATTAGAAGATGGTCATGAGATTGCCAGTCACGGCCTGCGCTGGATCACTTATCAATATATGTACCGCGAGACGGAACGTGAGCATATTCGCCGTGCAACCAACATATTTGAGCGCATGCTGGGCAAACAGCCGCTCGGTTGGTACACGGGACGCGATAGCCCAAACACGCGCGAGCTGGTCGTTGAACAAGGTGGCTATCACTATGATTCCGACTCATACGGTGATGAACTGCCCTACTGGCTCAATGTCAAAGCCCAAGATGGCAACGCCATCACACGCAAGCCGCATTTGGTCATCCCTTATAGTTTAGAGACCAATGACATGCGCTTTTCTTCTAGTCCAGGGTTTACTCACGCCGAGCCGTTTTATCAATACCTCAAAGACAGCTTTGATACCATGTACGAAGAAGGCGAGCACACCCCAAAAATGCTAACCATCGGTTTGCATTGCCGCATTATCGGACGGGCAGGACGTATCAAAGCGTTGAAGCAATTTTTGCACTATATCACTAGCAAGCCTGACGTGTGGATATGCCGCCGTGATGAGATTGCCAAACACTGGTATGAGAACCACCCTGCGACACCAGACAATACAGCCAACTGGATGTAGCTTTTGCCATTGCCTCGCTCATTGAGTACGTCGCAGTGTGTCGAATAACTAAAACAAACGGCACACCATCAATCAACTCTATTATCAAACAAAAGGAATCATGATGAATCAAAATACTTCAGAAGTAGGACAAATTATCTCAGCAAATAATCTACCTGAGAGCCTGCCAGCCTTTACTAAAAAATCAAACGTGGCTGACAGTCGCTTAGGTGCCAAAGCGCTATTTGCTACTGATGATTTTTTTGCGGATAAAAGCCGTATTTTAAACCCTGATGCGCCTATTTTTGTGGTCGGAAAATTTGACGATAACGGTAAATGGATGGACGGCTGGGAGACGCGCCGCAAGCGTCATTTGGGCTATGATTATTTAATCATCCAACTGGCGCGTCCGACCAAAATCGCGGGTCTCGATATCGATACCAGTCACTTTACGGGTAACTTCCCCTCTTCCGCTAGTGTCGATGCTTTGTATGCGCCAGAACTATTACAGCAGACTGATACTGAACTTGCCAACCTAAACAAAGAAGACTGGGACAATAAAAATTGGCAGCCCCTTGTCGGCATGACCCCACTACAGGGCAATCATCATGAGTTTGTTGAAATTGACAACACGCTAACGGTCACCCATATCCGTTTGAATATTTATCCAGATGGCGGCGTGGCTCGATTGCGTGTCTATGGTGATATCCAACTTGATGCGAGCCTCAACACTCAAGGCGAGATACTTGACTTGGCAGGCGCGTTAAATGGCGGTCGTGCGATTGCCAGTAACGACGCGCATTTTGGTGAAGCCAGCAACTTACTGTTGCCAACCAAAGCGCCCAACATGGGTGATGGCTGGGAGACCCGTCGTCGCCGTGAACCAGGCAATGACTGGTGCATTATTGCCTTAGGTCAAGCGGGTGTTGTCGATTCTATCGAAATCGATACCGCTCATTTTAAAGGCAACTATCCTGATAAAGTCTCAATCCAAGCCGTCTACTCGCCAAATACACCAGAGCAAACGCTAGTAACTCAAAGTATGTTTTGGGACACGTTACTTGAGCCGCAAAAAACCAATGCGGATAATGTCCATACCTTTGGTAACGACAAGCTCCAGATAGATAAGCCTATCACCCATATCCGAGTCAATATCTTCCCCGATGGTGGTATCAGCCGCGTGCGCGTGTTCGGTAAAGTGGCAGATCATGTTAGTACTACTGATAATACAGAGGTTAAATAATGAGTGTCATTCTAACCGCTCAGCCTTTAACCAAAGCAGACTTTACCCCTTACGGCTCGGTTATCGAGCGCTATAGTGAGGAGGAGCAAACCGCTGACAACACTTATGAGATCAATAATGGCTATGCGGTTCGCCATCATGCGCTAGCCGAGAGTCAGCTTGAGGGTGGCACAGTCGGTATAAGTATCTTTCGAGCCAAGAAACGTGAGAATCCGATTGCACTATCAGTCATGGAATACCATCCGCTTGGGACGCAGGCATTTGTATCTATGGAGGGTCAGGACTATGTTGTCGTCGTTGCCAAAGCAGGCACGCCGCCGCAGTCGCCTGATGATCTAGCAGTGTTTTATGCTAAGTCGCATCAAGGTGTACAGTACGATGCTAATGTCTGGCATCATCCTCTACTCGCTCTTGGGAGTGACAGTGATTTCTTAGTTATTGATCGTATCAATGGTGAGGGTAATAATTGTCATGAGATAGATATTACGGATTGGCATGTGTCTATTGAGTTAGAAAATGAATCCAGTTAACTGAATAGAAAACAGTCTCATCCAACATGTACAAAATTAACGCCAGCTAATGTCTATTAGCTGGTTTTTCTATGTTTATTGCGTTGTTAAATCATATGCTTATCAATTGATTAAATCCCGTCAGACGACCCAATTTGGGGCACATGAATATCCATCTTGGTGCTTTTATAGCGCATCTGATACTTCGAAAAACATTGTTTGCCACATGTATCTAAATTCATGGACACTGTCTCTCTCATTTGAGAATAGTTAAGGACTATTTTGCTTATTTTTACCTTTATTAATGGCCAATAAGACTAAAAGTTAAACAACTCTGTAGATGATAGCTTTTCAGTTCATTTGTGGCACAGTTATTGAATGCTCTTTAGTAGTAAGCATTTAAGCGCTATCACTCAACCGTTATCTGAAAGACAGTGGGTTAATAGTTTGTTTACTGGCAAATAATAACGATGCAGTTTTAGGACAATCAACAATCAATTGTACATAAAGGGGTCATATTTTGCGTTTTGATTTATTAACGAGCTTATCCTGTTATACCAAATCATCTAGCCAGAAGCTAGCTTTACTCAAACCATTGTCGATAGCAGCTGTTACTATCGCTACTTTGGGTAGTATGTCTAGCATCCATGCCAAGACTTTCTTCACTGATACGAGTGTCTCCGTACTTTACGGCGGTGATTATGACCTCGTAGAAGATGGTGAGCTGACGACCGTTACATTAGAGCATGCTTCTGCGCACGACTGGGGCGGTGTGTTCTTCTTTGTCGATCGAAACCAAGGTGCCGATGATATTGAAAACAATAGATTTAGAGAAACTTATGGTGAGCTGTCTCCTACGTTCAAAATAGCAACTTTTAATGATAGCTTTATTAAGCAAGTCAATTTAGCCGCTACTTATGAATTTGGCTCAAACAGTACTGGGTTTGATCAAGACAACTATTTGGTTGGTATTGGTGCAGATCTAAATATCCCTATTCCAGGGACAACATACGCGTCTGCAACGCTATACCATGCTTTTAATGACAATATCGATGATGATCAACAAATCACCTTGACCTACGGTTGGGAGCGTAACAATTTTGTAGTGGACGGTTTTATCGATTATTCATTTAACAACGATGATATTGAAGATAACATTCATATCAATCCGCAAATTAAATACAATCTACAAGAGGTGCTCGGTATTGATAACCGCCTAGAAGTCGGCATGGAGTATAGTTATTGGAAGAACAAATACGGTGTCGATGGTGTCAATCAAAGCGCCCCTAGCGCCCTAGTAAAGTTCCATTTTTAACGCCGGATAAAAACATCTTTATTCGTAAAAACCTCTGCTTCTATCTGGTAGAAGCAGGGGTTTTTATTTCTAATTAGATATCTACTGGCTGCGCTATTGGTGCAAGCATACACTGATATATCTGTCCTATAAGGCAGCGCTGCTATAGCGACTCACGCCTGCAACGACTGTCTGTTCGATCACTCTATCATCACCTAGCATCATGAGTACAAACAGCTGCTCCTCAAGTGATTTGGTCTGTGCCATACGTCGCTCAAGCAGCTCGGTCGCCTTCATATCGATGACGACAAAATCGGCTTCTTTATTGGGCATAAAGTTACCAATCTTATCATCCAATAGCAGCGACTGTGCATTGCCCAAAGTAATCTGATATAACCCTTGGTGCGCTGACAACTGATTGCTCTGTAGTTGCTGGATTTTGTACGCCTCTGATAACGTCGTGAGCATAGACAAACTCGTGCCTGCTCCAACATCAGTGGCGATACTGACACCGGTATAACTTAAGGTCTTGGGTAAATCGAACAGCCCACTACCCAAAAACAGATTAGACGTTGGACAATGTGATATCTGTGTGCCAGTCTCGCGTAGACGCTCGTATTCTGGGGTCTCAAGGTAGATACCATGCGCCAAAGTCGTGCGCCGACCTAACAGACCCATATCATCATAGACATCGAGATAACCTTTGTGATTGGGATACATCTGCTGAACAAAAGCAACCTCATCGCGGTTTTCTGCTAGATGCGTCTGCAAATAGACACTATCGTAGCTGGTATATAACTCGCCTGCTAGCCGTAGCTGCTTCGGTGTCGAGGTAATCGCAAAGCGCGGGGTAATGGCAACATGCTGACGCCCGCGCTCATGCCAATTATCAATGATATTTTGAGTGTCACGGATACTTTGCTCAGCAGGCACACATAGCGGCTCAGGCGCATTTTGGTCCATCAGGACATTGCCCGTGATCATACGCGTATTGAGCCTATGGCTTTCAGCAAAAAACGCCTCGGCGGATAATGGATGACTGGTCGCAAAAACCATCGCACTGGTCGTGCCATTGGCAAGTAATTGGTTCAAAAAAAACTGCGCGGTGTCATGTGCCACTTTTGGATCACCAAAGTTGGCTTCCGTCACAAAGGTATAATTATTGAGCCAGTCGAGCAGTTGCTCACCATAAGCGGCGATCATATCTATCTGCGGATAGTGAACATGGGTATCGATAAAACCCGGCATGATGAGTTTGTGCCGATGGTCGTGTACTTTAACTGCTGGCTTGCCCTCTGCATTAGCGTACTTTGATAGGATAGTTTTGCTATGACCGTACTCTACAATGCGTCCTGTCACATCATCTACAACAAGCGCACCATCAGCAATATATTCAGGGTAAATGCGCTCGCCTGCAGTCACTGGTAATAGCGTCGTGCTTTGATCAATGGTTGATACTTGTGCATAATCAGGTTGATTGGTGTTCGCTATTTTAGAGGGTGTACGCTCAGTACGATCGCTTTCGGTCAAATAATGCAGCAGTCGAGCTTTATAAATATGTAGGGTCATTGGGTGGTCTCACATGGCTTGATAATGCTGAACATTTTAATTAAAAGTGACAAAATGATATTGAGTCCATAAAAAATCAGATAGCAGCCTGGTGATAACACTGTAGTAGCTGCGCCACGATAGACACGGCCACCGCCATCGGCTCTTTGCCGCCGATGGGTAATCCGATTGGCATGACGAGCTGATTCACTAATGACTCACTATAACCGCGCTGAATCAAACGGTCTCTAAAACGCTTGGCTTTGGTGGCTGAGGCAATACAGCCTATATAGGGTAGTGAGGTATATGAGCGCTTATCATCAGATGAGCTGGTATCAGAAATAGTATCTAATGCTGCTCGTACCAGCTCAAAATCCACACTATGGTCATGAGTCATAACCAAAATAAAACGCTGACCACCCTGCTCGATAAATGGACGCACAAAATCTACAGGCTCCTCATCGATATGCGGACGGATATGCCTTGGTAGCTGGTAGGATGGTGATCGGTTCGGTGTGGGGTTTTGGTAGGAACTGTCTACTTGGTCCGTTTTACTGGAGTTATCTTTATCCATTAAATAACGCGCAAACATTTCTGGCCGACTGTCCACCCAATCTACCTGACATGGCAATTCAGCAAGGATGGTCATGAGTGCTGAGGCCACATGCCCTGCCCCAAATACCAGTACTGACATCGGCGGTGTCACATTAAAGCACTCGAACATAACAGTGACGCTACCGCCGCAGCATTGGGCCAATTTTGCGCCCAGCGGGTAATGTTTGGTATAAACCGTGTCACGGCGTACCGCTTTAGAAGGGGTTAGCGCGCTTGTATCATTAGCTTCATAAACTTTTGGTTTGACTTCTTTTGATACTGTCGCTGCGATTTTACCATTCAATAACTGACGAGCAGTGGCAATCACATCGTGCTCGAGACCGCCGCCGCCCAACGTATCTACGATGCCATCCTGCGTGACGATCATCTTTGCCTGTAGTGCACGCGGGGCCGAACCATTTACAGCCACGACCGTTGCCAACACATGAGCCATGCCTTGCTGCTGATATCGTGCCAAACCTTCATACCAGATAACTGGCGGTGCCAATGACTCACTCACTGTGCGCAGGACCTCTTGCCCCTGCGACATTGGGGTGCTCTATCGCTTCTGGCTGCTCATCAGTCTGTTTGCCAGCTACCTCTTTTGGATCGATATCTTTGGCATGGCGTACATCTTGCGGCATGACTTTGTCGTTATAGAGATCGCCCTTTTCTTCTACACCTTCAACAAGGCTATCCATCGTATCCTTGTCCGCTTTGGTCTCTAGGTCCCAAGACGAACCTTCCATACGCATAACTGCTTTTAATACGGCTTCTGGTGTCGCAGGCATTGTCAGCTCTGGATTTTTTTGATAATCACCAAGACTAGCCACGGCATTATTGAGAGCGCACCAGACACTGGCAGCCAACATAAACGGCGGCTCGCCCACAGCTTTAGAATTATAGATAGTTTGTTCTTCGTTTTTGCGGTCATACAGTTTCACATTCCACTGCTTAGGCAAGTCATGCGCGGTTGGGATTTTATAATTGGCAGGACTGTCGGATGCCAGCTTTCCTTTATCATTCCAGATCAGCTCTTCTGCTGTGAGCCAGCCCATTCCTTGCACAAAACCGCCTTCAATCTGACCGATGTCAATGGCAGGATTGATCGATTGCCCTGCATCGTGTAGCACGTCACAGCGCAGCACTTTGTACTCCCCTGTCAGCGTATCAATCTCAACCTCAGCGCAGGCAGCACCTAATGCAAAGTAAAAGAATGGACGTCCCCATGCTTTAGAACGATCATAAAATATCTTTGGTGTTTTGTAGTAGCCAGTAGACGATAGACTGATACGGTTCTGATACGATAGCTGAATCATTTCGGCAAAGGTTAGTGTCTCTTTGTCACCGATATAGACATGGTTTTTCTCAAAGCGTATATCTTCTTTTGCCACCTTAAAATGCTCAGCTGCAAACTCAACGATGCGCGCTTTGATGCTCAAGCAAGCATTTTGCGCCGCCTTACCATTAATATCGGTACCTGATGACGCTGCCGTTGGTGAAGTATTAGGCACTTTATCCGTACGAGTTGCGGATACTTTAACTGTGTCCAGATCCACATCAAATTCATTGGCGACAATCTGGGCGATTTTGATATATAGCCCTTGCCCCATCTCCGTACCACCGTGATTGAGATGAATACTGCCATCGGTATAAATATGTACCAGTGCGCCTGCCTGATTGAGCGTCTGCACCGTAAATGAGATACCGAATTTTACGGGCGTTAAAGCAAGCCCTAAGCGTTTATCACTGCCTTCTGCGGCGGCTTGTTTATTGGCTGCTATAATTTGCTGACGGCGCTTGTCGTAATCGCAATCGACTGCCAACTTGGTCATGATGGTAGCCAAATCGAAATGCTCAATGGTCTGACCGTAATGAGTACTTTGACCATCTTGATATAAGTTTGCTAGGCGCACTTGCAATGGATCTTGACCCAAGGTATAAGCAATGTGATCCATCATATATTCAGCAGTCATCAGCCCTTGTGGCCCGCCAAACCCTCGATAGGCCGTATTGGATACGGTATGCGTCTTGCAGCGATGACCTGCTACATGAGCCGCTGGATAATAATAGGCATTGTCACAATGGAACATTGCTCTATCAACGATGGCATCAGATAGGTCTGGCGCGTAACCACACAAGCCAGCCAATTGCATATCGACGCCCAATATACGACCAGACTCGTCTAAACCAACCTCATAACGATTGGCAAACTCATGGCGTTTGCCGGTCACGACCATATCATCCTGACGATCTAACCTCATACTGACAGGAACGTTATGACGTTTGGCAACGATACCGCATAGACAGGCCCATGCAGCAGCTTGCGTTTCTTTACCGCCAAACCCGCCACCCATACGGCGCACGACTGTGTTTACCGCATTGAATGGCAAGTCTGTCACTTCGGCGACCAGCTGCTGTACCTCGCTTGGATGCTGTGACGACGTGTACACTTCTAAGCCACCATCATCACACGGCACCACATAAGACACTTGTCCTTCGAGATAAAAGTGCTCTTGCCCACGCATATGAATATGGCCTTCGATGCGAATTGGTGAGTCCTCAAGCGCAGTCGCCGCGTCACCACGTTTCATAAAATGACTCGGACGCACAAAAAACTCTTGCTCTAGCGCTTTATCGATACTAAGTACCGCTGGCAATGGCTCATACTCCACCACTGCCTTGGTGGCCGCTTTTTTGGCAGCGCGATGACTGTTCGCCACCACTACAAACAGTGTCTGACCCACATACTCTGTGATGTCCTCCACCATCAATGGCTCGCCGTCGAACACCGCACCGATATCGGTCTGCGCCGGTAAATCTTTAAAACTTAAAACATCTACCACCCCATCTGCATCTTTGACAGCGCTCAAATCCATACTTAATACACGTGCGTGAGCGTGGCTGCTTTTACCTATTGCCAGATGTAGCGTGCCTTGCGGTTTTGCAATATCATCCACATAAGTTGCTGTCCCCATGACATGGCTAATCGCACTATCATGCTTAGCCGAGGTACCAATTTTGTTTTTTGGCGGACGCACGCGGCGGATACTATAACTGTCAAATAAGGACGAATGATGGCTCATGGCGGATCTCTTCTATTAGGACACTTTTATTAATGCTCTTTTATTCTTGGCAAATATAACGATAAGGCGGTATTAGCAATTTACAACTCTGCTAATTAAGTAGTCTCAGTCTGCATATCCGCTACCAATTGTTTACCGCACTTCACGAGTAGACGCTGCACCACATGTGAGCGATATTCACGGCTGGCTCTGACATCAGTCATCGGCGTGACATCTTTAGATAGGATTTGTGCCGCCTGCTCAAAACTTGCAACTTCAGCCGCTTGCCCAATAAGCGCTTGCTGACAGGTTGTGGCTAATAATGGTATGGCAGCCATGCCACCAAGCCCAAGTTTTGCATTCTCGATGGTCTTACCATCTGCTGATACATCAATGCGTGCTGCAAGCAGACAAGCTGAGATATCATCTTCATAGCGTTTGCTAATCTTATGGATAAATAAATGCTGATTGTCGTGCATCAAAGGAACATGGATAGCGACTACGTAGCTGCCTGCTTGCAGTTTGGTCTTTTTATAATCTAAGAAAAATTCTGATAACGGTATAATCTCATCCGTATAAATCTCATTGCTATTATCTAAATCATTATCTGACTCTTCACGATTAGGCGCGCAATGACGCAGATGAATTGATGCATCTAATGCCAATAAAATCGGTGGTAAATCACCAATTGGCGACGCATTGGCTATATTGCCGCCGATGGTGCCCATGTTACGAATTTGCGGAGAAGCAATACGCTCAAATACTTGCGCAAAGCTTGGAAAATACTGCTCAAGCACAGGCAACATCTGCTGATAGCTCATGCCAGCACCTAGTACTAGCGACTGACTTTGAGTTTGTCCGCCAGTCGATGTGTCACTAGTTGCATCTGATAGCGACCAAGATTTTAGCGCCTCAATACCTGATAGCTGAATAATGACCTCGTGATCGATTAAATGCTGCGTCACACTCAATCCCAAATCCGTACCGCCTGCCCAAATGGTAGCTTTTCGATGGGTAGCTAATACCTGATTAAGCTCATCTAATGTTTTAGGCATATATAACTGTCGCCCAGCATCATTAAGTGCAGGGGCAATCGCTTTCGACTCTTCATTCTTTAATTCGACGTTATCTGGCACGTTTTCAGATATTGCTGATTCTTTTATACTACACATCGCGTCTGTGGCTAGACTGATAGTCAAGTCTTTCACCGCTGAATGCTCCGCCTCTCTCTGCTGACCGATATCGCTCATCAGTAGGCCTGCCTCGATAATCGGACGATAACCTGTACAGCGACATAGGTTACCAGATATCGACGCAACCACTTCATCATAGCTCAACTGCTTGGCATCACTCTGACTTGCTGCTTCTGAACTTGTCTGCATACGATTATTTTCGTAGACGCAGGCCAGTGACATCACAAATCCAGGGGTACAAAAACCGCACTGTGATCCGTGACATTCAACCATCGCTTGCTGCGCTGGATGTAATAGGGCGCGCTCTGGATGATGCTCAGGATTGTCCGCCAGATAAGAGGCCGTCATAAGATGATGACCGTCCATCAGGGACACTAGCGTAATACAGGAATTAATCGTATGGAATGGTGGCGTAGCATTTTTTTCGTTGCCATTTTCAGCACTAAGCGTTTGCTGACTAGTGCTAGGCAGGCGCTGAACCATTACCGTACAGGCACCGCAATCACCACTACCACAGCCTTCCTTCGTATCCGTTTGGCCTTCATGCAATCGTAGATACTCAAGCACTGTCGTATTGGGGTTAAGCTGGGTTAGCTCATGGTATTTTCCATTGAGATAAAAACTAATCATAGCAAGGCTCGGCTAAAATAATGAAAGTGATTATAAGACTGAGAAGCATTAGTGGCTTGGGTAAGAAAGGTAAGCGCTTAATCTATATTTTGCTGCAACCGCTCAAGTAAGTTTATCGGCAAGTACGTTTTTAGTTTTTAATATACTTACTATTTATTCTATGTCGCATTTGTAGCATGTCGATGATTTTGATATCGCACACTCTTTTATAGCAAATAAATCGACCATAAGTAGCAGTAATTATCAGAAGCTTTTGCCAAAAACTAGCACTAGAATATACCTGACTATTTGGTCAGCTTTCAACATATTATCACTATTCTTATTTACAATACAACCCATTCAAATATCTGTCGATACTGCCAAAGAATTGACCTTCAATCTGCTATCTGATAGCCGCTATCAATCCTAACAGCAGAGATTTATAAGACTTGTAATGTTAGTCATTGATATAGCTAATGCAAACGCACAGTAGACAAGTTACGTCATGACTGAATAAATAATCTCTTTGAAAACAAAGATAAGCACATGCACCGCTTTTAAATTTATATAACCGACCTGTTTTTATATATAATACCTAAAAATAAACCTTACTTTCGACTGTCATCGCTTCTGACGATAGACAGACAAGATATATTATTGGGTAATATATCGTCTCTGAGATACTATTATGAAGTCACTTACCTCTATTTGTATGCTGATAGCGACGCTGATGCTGACCGGTTGCCAATACTTCCAATTTGTTGACAATCCTATTCCTGTTAAGCCTGTACCGACTAATCTGGTTGCTCCATAAACTGGTCACGCCATAACATTGACATAAAAAAAGCAGACATCAATGGTGTCTGCTTTTTTACTGGATTAGCCTGTCACCTACGGTATTATCTAGCGCTTACTATCCGCTGGCTGATGTTTAATAATAGTTTTAGCCAAATGATCACCAAACCAAATAGCCGTATCAATATCTCCTTTCCCTGGCGTTTCTTCAGGTGGCCCATCAAGCGACTGCGTCATCAAACCCAAAAAGCTAGATAGACGGTTGAGATCGTGCGTCTCATGACCTGTCGGCATGAGTGGCAGACCAATCCAATTCATACCATGCTGCATGGCATATAGAGAAATCTGCTGTAGTACGGCAAGTTTATCACCGCTTAGGCCGCCTGAGTTGGCAAAAGCTGCGGCCCATTTGCCTTCCCACTTGCGGTTATACCAACGCTTTGAGGTTTCATCCATAAAGGTTTTGAATTCAGCAGTTACGCTGCCCATATATACCGCGCTACCAAAAACCAATAGATCTGCCTGATCTAAGTAATCCCAGTCAATATCATAAATATCAACAGCTTTTGCTTGCGCCTCTGGTAATTGCTGATGCGCGCCTTGTACAATCGCTTCAGCGACACGCTTGGTATGACCATAATTGCTATGGAAAATCACGGCAATTGATACGTTAGGCGTACTATCAGTAGATATTTTTGAGGATTCGACAGTTGTATTCATACAGACTCTAATAATGACAATAATGGTTAAATAAAAATAATATAGTGTACGAGTGCACAACGACTCAGCGCACTCAATAGGTTTGTTAGTTATCAGCTGACACTTACATAGCGGCGCGGCGCACAATCACAAGCGCCATACGTCCCGTTGCAGGCTGCTGCATATGCGTTTGACGACGATAAGAATAGTAATGCCGATCTGCATAGCTACAACTGATAGGTTCTTTATTATCTATCGACACGCCAGCGGCTTTTAATTGATCAGCGGCCAGTTTTGGTAAGTTTAGCTTAACTTTGTCCGTGTGTACTGTAGCGCAATTCGATAGTTTATCAACTGCCTTATGTAAATGCTGAGTATCGCTATGATTTTCAAGACCACTATCTGAGCGTATTATGTATAAACTATCAAAATTATCACTATCTGACGCTGTTAGTAATTGATTATCTAAGCAACCAGCCAATAATTGGTCACGAACTTGATAACCTACTTCATAATTAGCCTGACTGATACACACCCCTATCCAAGCCTGTATAGCCTCTGAATCAGTAAAGCGCTCAACAGTCTCTCGAATCACGCCGCACGCCAATCCTTGCCAGCCTGCATGAATGGCCGCGATTTTACCGCTGGCGGGCTGGTATAAAACAATCGGCACACAATCTGCCGTCATTATCGCCAGTCCACGACCATTTTGCTTGCTAATTATGGCGTCAGCCGCCATTGGTGCCATGCTCAAAGGCGTCGTATCAATATCATGGATCTGTTTGCCATGAACCTGACTGACCCAATGTAAGCTGTGAATAGCAGTATGTTGCTCAGCTTGTGATGACTCATTTGCCATCTGGGTATTAATCGCAGCCAACAGACTCATACGATTATCTAATACCTTTGCCGCGTCATCGTTGACATGCAGGCCTAGATTTAGCGCGCCATAATTTGCTTGATGGTTCGCTTGACTGTCAAGCCCTCTTTGCTGGCTTGCGGCAGCAGGTTCGTCAATATTATTCGGCGCAAAAGCAGCCGTTTGAAAAACAGCCATGTCATCCATTTGCGCGAGCATAGTCATTGGAAAATTATCTGTCATCGGAAGCTTGTTTGTCACGACTGCCTCATCCTTTTATCTCTGACTGTCTAAAAATTAGCATCACTAAATCACTACTATAAACTTGGCAATTGTCGTAAACACCTTTAGACAGCCGCTTTCCTCAATAGCGTTTACTCGTCATCATAACCGTCGCTTAATACGGCTATTAGCTTTTGCATGTCTTCTGGCAGGGGCGTCGTCACTTCCATATCCTCACCAGTTGTTGGATGCACAAACCCAAGGGTATAGGCGTGCAGTGCTTGGCGAGGGAAATTATTGATGGCTTGACGCTGTGCTTCTGTCAATCCTGCACGCAGTTGACGACGACCACCGTAGATGCGATCCCCTACGAGCGGATAAGTCACATGGCTCAGATGCACGCGAATCTGGTGCGTACGACCCGTCTCAAGTCCGACATCTAACAGACAGTAGTTGTCATTCAGTGGCGTGACGTTTAACAGATGGGTTACCGCTTCACGGCCGGCAGTCATGACTGTCATTTTGGTACGCTGAGTGCGATGTCGCCCAATCGGCGCATCAATACGGCGATGACGCAGCAAGCTTGCTTGATCGCCTGCTACCACACACTGATAATGGCGATAAACAGATTTGTCTTTTAGCTGCTCCATCAGTGCCATCTGAGCAGGTTTGGTTTTACCGATGAGTAGCAACCCAGAGGTATCTTTATCAATACGATGTACCAGACCTGCACGCGGCAAGTGATGCTGCTGCGGATAATGGTATAGCAAGGCATTGACCAAAGTACCTGTCTGATTGCCAGCGCCCGGATGAACCACCATACCGACAGGTTTGTTGATCACCAGTACGTCATCATCTTCATAGACCACATCAATGTCTATATCTTCTGGCTGGTCTTCACTATGCTGCTGCAACGTTGTCGATAGATGCAATACGTCATCTGCTTTGACACGAACCTTTGGTTTTTGCACACTGCCGTTATAGAGTAAGCTACCGTCCGTGATCCAACCCTGTAATTGCACGCGTGAAAAGTCTGCAAACACCTGTGAAGCGACTTTATCGATGCGTAGGCCAGACTGATCTTCTGTAACGACATGCGTCATATCGACCACTACTGGCACTGCTTGGCCAGCTACTGGCGCTACATCGTCGTCGCCTTCATCCATATCGCCATCGTCAAGTTCTTCATCAATATCGCTATCTTCTTCGAGCAAGTCGTCGTTATCAAGAGCATCAGTGTGCTCGTCCATTATTTCCTGCTCATCCATCATTTCTTGATTGTCAGGCTCGTCATTATGTAAAACGTTATTTGGCATTGGTGACTCTTGTGCTGATGAATCAGTCTCTAGCGATTGATTCGGTGATAAATGGGTAGTCATGGCATCATTATTCATAGCGGATTGATACCTAGCAAAGTTTCTAACTATATAAAGTTACTAACTATATTTTTTTAGGTGACTTCAAAGATAAAATGATAAAAAATTGTCGTTTTTTGACCTCTAACCGATAATAAAAGCTATGCAGGTCAAAAAAGCGGAGACAATACCGTCCTAGTGTATCATGTCACGCGCTCAAGCCCTATAAAAGTGCATGCTATCTGTGAATTTTTGAGCCCTTCTGAGATACCAAGCCTTACTGCTTAACTCTCTAGAACATAACATTGCTGTAATTTACTGTATATTTGTTCCTGCCAGCGATATTCGATATCGCTCGCGATAGCCGCTCATGTTAAACTGCCTGTAAAATATAGATAGCGAAAAAATAGACGAAGCAAACGTTATTCTATAAAGTATAGCCATGTTTTGCTGTATGCTATGGCACTGTATTCCTATGCCATATTCAAATACAGTATGAAAATACCATTGGGTTTTATTGACAGTGTTTGCCATTTAAACCGTTTGAATATGATTAAATGCATTTGATCTATTACAGGCTTACTATAAAAGCTCTATGTATCAGACCCAATCTACCAGTACAATACGTCATAACAAAAACTGCATTCGATGAAAAACTGCTTGTGCATCGCTGAATATTCAGCATCGTTTTTTATCACTAACCTTTTATATAGCATGATAGCACTGCTGCTATTATGCGTCTTGTGTCGGAGAAGAAGTATGCAAGCTGTTGGCAATACGTTTATCAAACTGTCCTCAATAACCTTACTTGCGCTTAGCGTCAATCTAGTAGGTTGCCAGACATTCAAAAACTTGACTGGCGCCAAAGATGTCGACGCGGTAGAAACAGCGGAAAAGTCAGAGCAAGGTTACTATAACGATGCCATCGCTCAAATCGATAAAGGTCGCTATGTTCAAGGTGTTGAAGAGCTGACCAATCTGCGTACCTTTTATCCAACTGGACAATATGCCGAACAGGCATTACTTGATATGATGTACGCACAGTATCAAGGCGATAAATACGAGATGGCAGCAGCGAGTGCTGAGCAGTTCATCCGTCTATATCCTTCTAATCCGCAAGTCAGCTATGCTTACTATGTACGCGGCGTTGCCAATATGGAAGGCTCGTCTGAGAGTTTGAAGCTGTTTAAATTAAACCAAGCGGAGCGTGACACTGCGTATCTACGTATTGCCTTTGCCAATTTCCAAGAGCTTATTAGCAAATACCCAAATAGCCCCTATGCACCAGATGCCGCCCAGCGCATGACATTTATCTATAACCAGTTTGCTGAAAGCGAGATGAGCGCAGCCAACTGGTATATCGAGCGTGAAGCTTATGTGGCAGCTGTCAATCGCGCCAAATGGGTCTTCCAGTACTATCCACTGAGTGAGTCAGTACCAGATGCCATTGCTGTCCTAGCCTATAGCCACGAAAAACTTGGTTTGACAGATTTGGCAAATGAATATAAAACCCTATTGCAAATCAACTATCCAAACATGCTGACTAGCAACGGCAAAGTCAAACTGAGCACCAAACGTGATCGCACTTGGCTCAATAGAATTACCTTTGGACAGCTTGGTCGCTCAAATACGACGGATACATCAGTAGCAAATGGCGAATATAACGGCGCGACCAAAACCCAAATGATTCGCAACGCAAATCAACTAAGATTGCCAAGTGACAATACTGCTAGTGCTGCTCGTGCAACCACTGCCAACACCTCTGCAGCTTTTAGCAGTAATAATAGTAACGGCATCAATATTGGTTTGGGTCTGCCGGAAGCCTCAGCTGAGCGAGTGACCAGTCAATCAAGCACTGGCTCGACAGCGAGAGAAGCCAATGTTGATCCGCAAAACATCAATCCAACACGCCGCACTACGCTTGAGAACGACAGCAATAGTATTCTACTAGCGCCATCAGATATGGACGACGAATAAGCACGTTCAGTGACTTGATTGAGTCAATACCGTCTATATGATTAATAATAAGGCCAACACTATGTTGGCCTTATTTTTCTAGTGGTATGCTATTCGCTCTGCCCCAATATAATTGACCTATGGTAAACTGTTTTTTGTATGAGCATTCCTAACCATATTCTTGAACAACTCAATAGCCAAGCTGACCTGATCAGCATCATTGGTCGACATACCACGCTCAAACGTGCTGGTAGTGAGTTTAAGGGCTGTTGCCCTTTTCACGGTGAAAAATCGCCTTCCTTTTATGTCAATCCACAAAAAAACATCTATCATTGTTTTGGCTGTAGCGTCGGTGGCAATGCCATCAGTTTTTTGCGTGATTACGAGAATCTCACCTTCATCGAAGCAGTCAATGAACTCTCTAAACAAACAGGCATTGAAGTACCACAAGAAGAACAGCAAAACGTTAGTTATCAACGTCGTACGCCAAAACCTATTGCACCGCCAGTTCACAATGTGCCTAGCCCAACGATAGAACACAGCAAAGTAGACCAAGACGGTGCAAACCAAGACAACTATCGAAATAACTATCAAAACAACCGTCAAGACAGTCATCAAAACAATGTCGCCCAAAATCATCAAAATTACATCGACCAGTCAAGTTATGATGACGCTCAGGGTTACGATAATTTCCCGCCGTTAGACGCTTACGAGTCAGCGCCTTATTCGATGGACTCGTATCCATCAGAGCCGTATTCGTCAAACCATGCGGATGATGATGGCTATCCGCCAGTGTGGCTGACAGATAACGATGCAAGTATGGCTAGCATTGATCAGAACGCTGATCAAGATGGCAACCTGTACGAGTTGCTAGAGCAGATCCAGCAGTTCTATCAGCATAATCTACACACTCACCCTCATGCTAAGCAATACTTTTTGTCGCGCGGACTCACTGAAGAAACTTTTGAGACTTTTGGTTTAGGTTACGCGCCATTTGGCTGGCAGCATCTTGAGCACCAGTTTCCGCAAGATATTGAGGGACTTAAGGCCCTAGGGCTCGTGCGCCAATCAGAGTCTGGCCGTGACTATGATCTGCTGCGTGATCGGGTTATTTTTCCTATTCGTGATAACCAAGGTCGCACCATTGGTTTTGGCGGTCGGGCACTCGATGATGAGGTCAAACCAAAATACATCAACTCTTCAGACTCGCCCGTCTTTCATAAGCAGCACGTACTCTATGGCTATTACGAATCACGCCAGCAGCGTGCTAACGACTGGCTAGTAGTCGAAGGCTATATGGATGTCATTGCCCTCTATCAAGCGGGCATCTATGGGGCAGTCGCCTCAATGGGTACGGCAATCAATGAAAGCCAAATATCGCGGCTATTGACACTCAATCCAACGCTGACTTTGAGTTTTGATGGCGACAGTGCCGGACAAAAAGCCGCTTGGCGTACGCTTGAAGTTGCCTTACCTGTGCTTGCTGATGATAAAGAGCTGCGGTTTTTAACCCTGCCTAATAATCATGATCCTGATACGTTTATTAAGAGTCAAGGCAGCGATGCCATGCGTGAGCAAATCGCTAATGCCATGCCGCTATCGCAGTATATTTTTGCGTACTTAAGTGAGCGTTACGATATGAGTCTGGCTGAAGGCAAAGCCAAGCTCATGTCGCAAGTACGCTCGTTGACGACCGCTTTGCCTAAAGGCAGTAGCTTTCGCTATTTGCTTAACAATGACGTTTATCAAAAGCTTGGCGGTAGGCGCAGTCAAAATGTCGAGGCCAAAGACGCGCTGCTAGACTTTGATGGTGACATGACCATCAGTCAGCAATTGCAGCTTTGTTTTTTGTTTCAGCCGCGCGCGTTAATCGACGACCCTATTGAGTCGATTTGGCAACAGTCAGGGATTAATGGCTTACACCTACCTGCGCATATCAAACAAAAAGCTTCACCCGATACGCTGCGTCCGCTTGCTTGGGAAGACCTGCAAGATGTTGCTCTGCTTGATATCGTGAGCACTATCAAGCGCTGCCTCAATTATTTGCCAAAAGATGCCAACGCAGCGGCGCATTTTATTTTATCAAACGTGAAGCCTGCGACCCAAGACATGCTGAGCCGTAATTGGGGCAGTTTTTATAAAGCGCTAACCGCACGCAATATTTTGGGGCTTGATGGCCTAATTGAAGAATTGGTTAGCCAGCTGCTTGAGCGCAACATGAAGAAAAAAATACAAGAGCTGATAAAAAACCCTGATCATATTAAGCTTGCGATCGTCCGCAAGCAAACCCAATTGTTGAACGATTGGCTACGGGCACAGCAGGCAGAGCAATCGGCACAGATGGTCACTGTGCAGTCTTAATTTTTAATTATCAAATCATGCCCCTTTAAAATTCTAGCCACTGCCCCCACTACTAATGATTATGCCCAGTAGCATGAGTCACTCCTAAATCATTTAGCGGATGGCAAATAATCGGCAAAAAATGGTCGGTAGCTATCACTAGCTCGTGCTTGACGACTGCGGTCTGTGTTAAACTGTGTCGCTGTATATTGACAGCACTGCTTGGTGAATGATTGTGAGCATGCATCGTTAAGCACAAATTTTAGGTACTGTATTGAAGTCTTTTTATTTTTTCTAATTTTTAGCTGTTTTTTAGCATTGTTATTGTAGTGTTTTGAGCCTTTATTCATATCAACTCATTTTTGATATTATTGACAACCTCTACGCCATATTTTGATCAATCGATTGATAAGATCAACGCAAAGAGCGAGCGATAGCGAGTCACAATATAAAAATGTCCGATGCAAGTAAGCGAGTATTTATGAACGATAAGTCAGTTTCTAAGTCCACATCTCAACTGGCCACCTTAATCCAAATGGGCAAAGAGCAAGGGTATCTTACCTACGCTGAGGTGAATGACCAGCTGCCCGACTCTATTACCGAAAGCGATCAGATCGAAGATATTGTGCAGATGCTAACCGATGTTGGTATCAAAATCTTTGAATCAGCTCCTGATGCCGATGACATCTTGATGAACGATGATTCAAGTGATGATGACATGGCAGCAGATGAAGCAGCGGCAGTACTCGCCTCTGTTGAGACTGAGCCTGGTCGTACCACTGACCCTGTCCGTATGTATATGCGTGAGATGGGTACGGTTGATCTTCTTACCCGTGAAGGTGAGATCTCCATTGCTAAGCGTATCGAAGAAGGTATTCGTGATGTGCAGCATGCTATGTCTTATTGGCCTGGCACCGTACAGTTCGTCCTTGATGAATACCAAAAAGTACAAGATGGCGAAAAGAAACTATCTGATGTTATCACTGGTTTCTTAGATCCTGAAACCGAAGAAGACAAAATCGCCGCTCAAGAAGCCAAAGACGCGGCAAAAGAAGAACGTGAGCGCATCAAAGAAGAAAAAGAAAACCCGCCTATCATCAAAGCTAAAGTGAATGCCAAAGCCGCAGCACTTGACGACGATGATGATGAAGACGAAGACGACGTGGAAGAAGAAGCTGAAGAAGAAACCAGCGGTCTCGATCCAGAAGAAGTACGTTTGCGTCTAGAAGAGATCGAGCATCTATTTATTAAAGCCAAGCAAGCGCTGCTTGATTATGGCCGTGGTAGCGTACAGGCTGATACCGCGTATGCCCTACTTGCTGAACGCTTTATGATGCTAAAGCTGAACAATCGCTTGTCAGACCAAGTCATGGCTATAATGCATGATGTCTATGACGACGTGCGTAAGCAAGAACGTCAAATCATGCGTTTGGTGATTCGCCGTGGTCGTATGCCGCGTGAAGAGTTCCGTAAGACCTTCCCTAGTAATGAGACCAATGTTGATTGGTTGATTGAACGTATTAAAGGTAAGCCTGCATTTGCCGGCACGCTAGAAAAAGTTACTGACGACGTTATTTTACTCCAGCGCCGTATCCGTGACTACGAGCAGCAGCTCGATATGAAAATCCACGACATGAAAGATGTGGCACGTCGTATGGCTGTTGGTGAAGCAAAAGCTCGCCGCGCGAAAAAAGAAATGGTTGAGGCCAACCTACGTTTGGTTATCTCTATCGCCAAAAAATATACCAACCGCGGTCTACAGTTCTTGGATCTTATCCAAGAAGGTAACATCGGCCTGATGAAAGCGGTTGATAAATTTGAATATCGCCGTGGTTATAAGTTCTCGACGTACGCCACATGGTGGATTCGTCAGGCGATTACCCGTTCTATCGCTGACCAAGCGCGTACCATTCGTATTCCTGTGCATATGATTGAGACCATCAACAAAATCAACCGTGTTTCACGTCAGTTGCTACAGGAAATGGGACGCGAGCCAACGCCTGAGGAATTAGGCGAACGCTTAGAGATGGACGAAGTCAAAGTCCGTAAAGTGCTGAAGATTGCCAAAGAGCCTATCTCTATGGAAACCCCTATCGGTGATGATGAAGACTCACACCTAGGTGATTTCATCGAAGATGGTACCATCTCAAGTCCTGTTGACGATGCGACGGCGGCTGGTCTACAAGAAGCGACTCGTGATGTACTCGGCAACCTGACTGAGCGTGAAGCACGTGTCCTAAAAATGCGTTTCGGTATCGATATGCCTACCGACCATACTTTAGAAGAAGTCGGTAAACAGTTTGATGTCACGCGTGAGCGTATTCGTCAGATCGAGGCAAAAGCACTACGTAAATTGCGTCATCCATCACGTTCTGAGCACCTACGTTCTTTCTTAGAGAATGACTAAGCTTTTCGTTAGTTAAGTATAAAAAAGCCGAGTTTATCTCGGCTTTTTTGTGCTTGTCAGATAATATTGAACCTAAGCTATCAGTATTGATTAACCTTGAGTCACTGTCATTACCGGCAATGATACCGATATTTATGCGCTTTTCACTAGTTGCCATTAAGCGAGCGTATGGCATTCTATTCTAGACTTTACAAACCTATATTCTTTATTAGAATCACACCTACATCTTGTCATGTATTGACATACTTTAGCGCTAGGAAACTGATATGATTGTCCGGCAAACACCCCACCCTTTTAAGATATTTTTCGCCCTTCGCGGTTCAATCATTCCAAAAATCTATCCGCAGCTGCTATTAGTTACCATCCTTAGTACGCTTATCACGATTATTCAGCACTGGCTTCCTGACTCTTTTCCTTATTATGGTATCGCGACTTTTACCTTACTAGGGATTGCTCTATCGTTGTTTCTCGGATTTCGCAATAATGCCAGCTATCAGCGTTGGTGGGAAGCGCGAGGGCTTTGGGGTCAGTTGGTTTATGATTCTCGTAGCTTAACCCGTCAAGTGCTGTCTTTTATAGACGAAAAAGACGAGGCTGGACAACAAACACAGCGAAACATAATTTACCTGACTATTGCGTTTGCTCATGCGGTGCGCCACAGACTACGTGGCACGGAGCCTTGGCAAGATATCGAACGCTTTGTAGACCCTATACACCATGACCGTATGCGCCAAGCGAAAAATGTACCTGATTATATAATGCGCCTCATGGGTAAGCAGCTCGGCGATATTCGGCGTCAAAGACTGGTCTCAGAGCAAGTCATACAAAACATGGATAAGCGCCTGACCTCCATGACGATTGTCTTGGCAGCGTGTGAACGCATTCATAACACACCGCTACCTTTTGCTTATATGCTGTTGGTACATCGTACGACCTATCTGTACTGCATTATGTTGCCCTTTGGCTTAGTAGCATCACTCGGCTGGGCGACTCCGTTGATTTGCGCGGTAATCGCTTATACTTTTTTTGGGTTAGATGCCTTGAGTGAAGAGCTAGAAGAACCTTTTGGGTTGGCGGCTAACCAGTTACCTCTGACTGCCTTGTCACGTACGATCGAGATCAACTTGCGAGAAGCGCTGGGAGAAACCAACATACCGCCTGATATCACGCCTATCGATGGCTATTTACCGTAAGCATTTTAGTCATCCCCAAGCGTAACAAGGCAAACTAGAGGCAAAGACAACTTGAATAATCCACCGCACGCCACTATAAATAGCAGACAAAGATGCCGTAGGTAAAACCTCTACTCTAACCAGCTGATCTATTCAAAAATATTATCTATAAAAGCGAGGCTCATACCATGAGTGATGATTCAAAAGACAACAACGACAACGTCGACAACAATGCAAATAACCCAACCAGCAATCAGCCATCAGTGAAAGTCACTGACTTGACGCCAAATAAAGGCGCGTTGGTCGGCAAAAAGACCGATATTCAAAACCCAGAGCTTTGGGAGTTCCCAATGAACTACCCTCTCAGCATCATTGGTCATGAAGGCGAGCACGAGAGTTTGCTCAATGAAATCAAGCTTATCTTGGGTAGCCAATTCCCTGATTTTGATTTGGCGTCTATCGAAGTGAAGCCTTCTAGAACGGGTCGTTTTCATTCAGCACGGGTCAATTTGTATTTAACAGCAGCTAATCAAGTCAATACACTTTATGCCGCGCTTGACAATGCCAAGACGGTTCGCATGGTTTTATAAATTGTTCAGACAGGTTTAGCGCCTTTTTGGTCCAAGTCGTCACTCATACGGGTGGCGATTTTTTGTGGTTTGATGTACAATCTGCGCCCGAATTATTGCTACCATGATTAGTGTTATTGGTCGACAATAACCGAGAGAATGAAAAACAAACCGTCGCTATATTTTTACAAAAAATTTATTATTGACCGCATTTGCGTCTAACCCTTATCCCATCGTCCTTTGCCAAAATTTGGACTGCCTACAACCTTGTAGCAACATAGTTTTATCCTAAAATCAATATAGTATTTTCAGAATTTTCCCGCTATATTGTGCCTACCAATTAACAAACACGCTATATGTAGTACTCAGTGATTTTAACCATCACTACGAGTAGTGGTAGCTTTTTGCCTAAAAAACAGCTAGCACAACCCAGCATAACAGCGTTATAAAGAATGTCTGCCGCTGCTTTGGCGCGCGACATCACAATAAGCAATCAAAATAGAGGCCAGCATGACACATATTGATAAAATCCAAGTAACCAAGCGTGATGGACGTTTAGAGCCTATTGATTTAGACAAAATTCACAAGGTGATCGCGTGGGCGGCTGATGGGTTAGAAAATGTGTCAGTATCGCAAGTTGAGCTAAAGTCGCACATCCAGTTCTATGAAGGTATCAAGACTCGTGACATTCACGAAACCATCATCAAGTCTGCCGCCGATCTGATCTCTGAAACCACGCCTGACTATCAATATCTAGCGGCGCGTTTGGCTATCTTCCATCTGCGTAAGATTGCATACAACAAATTCACCCCGCCGCATCTGTATGACCATGTCAAAAAACTCACTGACGCTGGTAAATACGATCAGCACATCCTAGCGGACTATAGCCGTGCTGAATTTGATGAGTTAGAAGAGTATCTGGATCACTGGCGCGATATGAACTTGGCTTATGCCGCTGTTGAGCAAATGGCGGGTAAATACCTCGTCCAAGATCGTGTTAGCAAAACGGTTTATGAAAGCCCGCAGTTCTTGTACATGCTGGTTGGTATGTGTCTGTTTAGCCAATACGACAAGTCAGATCGTCTTGATTTCGTCAAACGCTTCTATGATGCGACCTCAGAATTCAAAATCTCACTACCAACGCCTATCATGTCTGGTGTGCGTACCCCATCGCGTCAGTTCAGCTCGTGCGTACTGATCGAATGTGGTGATAGCCTAGACTCAATCAACGCAACCACTAGCGCCATCGTACGCTATGTATCGCAGCGTGCTGGTATCGGCATCAACGCAGGTCGTATCCGCGCCCTTGGTAGCCCTATTCGTGGCGGTGAAGCGCAGCATACTGGCTGTATCCCGTTCTATAAATTATTCCAAACTGCCGTTAAGTGCTGCTCACAAGGTGGCGTACGTGGCGGTGCTGCGACTCTTTTCTACCCACTATGGCATTTAGAAGTTGAGTCATTGCTGGTACTGAAAAACAACCGCGGCGTCGAAGACAACCGTGTCCGTCATATGGATTACGGCGTACAGTTAAACAAAACGATGTACACGCGCCTCATCAAAGGCCAAGACATCTCGCTATTCTCACCAGGTGACACGCCAGGCCTATATGATGCATTCTTTGAAGATCAAGACAAATTCGAAGAGCTATATACCAAATACGAAAATGATCCTAACGTCCGTAGCCGTCAGATCCCAGCAGCAGATTTGTTCAGCCTGATGATGCAAGAGCGCGCGAGCACAGGTCGTATCTACATCCAAAACGTCGATCATTGCAACACGCATAGCCCATTTGACGCGACGGTTGCGCCGATTCGCCAGTCAAACCTATGTATGGAAATCGCCCTACCGACCAAGCCACTGGATAACATCAATGACGAAGAAGGCGAAATCGCGCTTTGTACGCTATCAGCGGTCAACTTGGGTAAAGTTAACAACGTCAGCGACATCGAAGAGCCAGCTGAGCTAATCGTGCGTGCGCTTGATGCCCTGCTCGACTATCAAGACTATCCAGTAAAAGCGGCTCAAAATGGCAGCATGCGTCGCCGTACGCTAGGTGTGGGCGTAATCAATTATGCGTATTACTTAGCTAAGAATGGCGCACGCTATTCAGATGACAGCGCGCTTGGTCTAACCCATCAGACGTTTGAAGCATTGCAATTCTATCTCTTAAAAGCGTCAAACAAATTGGCAAAAGAGCAAGGCGCTTGCCCTGCGTTCAATGAGACCACGTACTCACAAGGCATCTTGCCGATTGATACGTACAAAGCCGACTTGGATAAAATCTGCCAAGAGCCGCTACATCTCGATTGGGAAACGCTACGCGGCGAGATCACTGAGCACGGTCTACGCAACTCTACCCTAACCGCTTTGATGCCGTCTGAGACCTCAAGCCAGATCGCCAACGCGACCAACGGTATCGAGCCACCACGTGGTCTGGTCTCTATCAAAGCGTCAAAAGATGGCATCCTAAAGCAAGTCGTGCCTGAAATTGATAAGCTAAAAGATCAGTACGAGCTACTATGGCAAATGCCAAACAATGACGGTTACCTAAAGCTGGTCGCTATCATGCAAAAATTCGTCGATCAAAGTATCTCTGCCAATACCAACTACGATCCTGTTCGTTATGCTGGTGGCCGTGTACCGATGAAGATATTGCTAAAAGACTTGCTAAACGCTTATAAAATGGGTGTGAAGACGTTGTACTACCACAACACACGTGATGGTGCGAACGATGCCCAAGCGGATATGGAAGATGATTGTGCTGGCGGTGCATGTAAAATCTAAAAAATAGAAATACTATCATGAGTAAAGTATCAATGTATTAAACACTTTATGTATTTTCTATACTCTTGTACTAGTTGATTATTAATTGGTACAAGAGTATGAATAAGTGTTCTCGAAAATGAGCTTAGATTCTGAGGAATACTAATTTGCGAAACAATGTTGAACGTATTGAAAACAATGAGATAAACAATGGAAAATTAAAAGTAGCTGATGGTGATGATTTTATTACACCTAAAATCTATCAGGCTATATATCATCAGATAACTGGTAGAACAGAAAAAATATCGAAGAATTACAAAAATAACTTACTAATAGATTTTGAAGAAGTAAAACAATTACATAAGAAGATATTACAACTTACTGATGTGCACCATACGATAGCTCAGAACCAAGCTATCGTTATATATTACGACAATGACAGAAAAGAAGAGTTTACATCTTTCGAAAGGTTTGAAAAATATAACTCAAGCAATAGTAAAACGACTTTAAATTTAGTTTTAAAGTATAGCTTTTCTATACAGTTACCAGAAGTAGAAAAACCACAGTCTTATACTTTAACTATTAAATTAAATTCTAGGCTTGCAATAATCGAAACTTTTGCACGTGAAGCTCCCTCATATATTCCTTACGGCCTATTAGCTTTAGTGCACTCAAACACCGCTGATATTAGTGTTGAATATGTCGATTATATTGTTGCTAAAAATTTCGTCAAAGCTTTTGATGATTGGATTGACAGTTGTAACTCTATTCCAAATAATAAATATTTGAAGTTTTTTCAGTCCAAGTCTAAACATATACCTATGGTTTTCCAAATTATCATAGGCGCAATCTCTGTATATAGTTTTTTATCTATTATTGAAACTTTACCAGATATATTTTCACAAGTTTGGGGGCGTTTCTTTGTTATATCTTTTGTGAGCTTCTTCTTTTTGCTTAAGGCTTCAAGTTTTATAGGAAGCTTAATTGAAAGATATATTGATAGCTTTTATCAAGATTCGTATTTAAATCTAACTCGTGGAGACGAGAAACTGGTTAAACGCTCTATTTCTAGAAAAAGAAATATAGTAATGAAAATTATTTTTAATGTGTTGCTTACTATAGTATTGGGAATAATTAGTTCTAAGTTAGCACCTTACATTTAACCAGCACGTAGGTTGGGTTGACGAAGGAAACCCAACGGTTTGAGTCTATGTTGGGTCTCGTACCTCGACACCAACCTACTCTAAAGCATAGAAAGCGGATATTTTGTAAGGTGCGCGAGGCGCGCCCTACAAATTAAGCTCAAACAGAAGAGTCGTTAAGTACAAAGAAAGATGCCCCAACAAGGCTTTTTAGCCCCGACTATAGCGATATCCTGCTGACGACGATGGCGATGCAGTCTGAGGCTGAACGTAGTATCGAGACAACAGGAATGCGGTCAGACACGATAGACTGCACGCCAGCGACTAGGCAGATACAAGCGGTAGGCGGGATTGGCTACCGCAAATATTTAAATTTAACACAGTGACAAATAAGACCTAATTTTCGTGCTAAAATTAGCCCTATATTTAGAGTATAATTTTAACGGAGAGTGCGTCATGCAACCAATATTTGCGACACAGACAGCCAGTATCTCAGAGCTAAAAAACAATCCTTCTGCCTTAATTAAACAGTCAGATGGTGAGTCGATTGCGATTTTAAATCACAACAAACCCGTGGCTTACTTGGTCTCAACAGACGTTTTTGAGCGCATGATGGAAGCGATGGACGATATAGCATTAAGCCAGACTGTTAGCGCACGGTTAAATGATGGGCAGATACCGATAAAGGTAACTTTAGATGACTTATAGTCTTGAGTTTCACCCGTTAGCATTAAAAGAGTGGAAAAAGATAGCGCCAAGTATCCAGCAGCAGTTTAAGAAAAAATTACAGCAGCGACTATCCAACCCTCATGTGCCTGCATCAAAACTCTCTGGACACACAGATACTTATAAAATTAAATTCCGCACCATAGGGTATCGTTTGGTATATACCGTCAAAGATGACGTGGTGGTGGTTTATGTATTGGCAGTCGGTAAAAGAGAAAACAACAAAGTATATGACAGTCTGGCGACGCGTCAACCATAATCAAAACCTAGACAAAACTAAAACGACGGAGGTCATGTGCAATATACCGCAATCATCAAAGACGGTGGTTTGTTTATCCCAAACGTATTTTCAGACCTAAACGATGGTGGCTCGCATATCGTACAAGTCGATGTTGATATTGCAGAGGTGCGTCAGCAGTTAGGTGTAAATGAAGCACTAAAGACAACTGTCACCAAAAAAAGCGTGGCAAAAGCAGCCAAAAAGCCAGTATCGAGAGCGGCTAAAAAAGAGGTAAAAACAGCAGAAGAGTCTGATGTCAGTACCCTACGCAAAAGCGCACTTGATGAATTAGAGGCATTAGATGATAGTGAGCTGAGCGAAATATTCAAAGCCTATATGAACGATGGGCAAGAGTCATCACAGATATCGCTAGAGAACCTTTAACCTAAAAAGCCATTGACCAAAATTTAGAATATAATCATATCCAATTTGTATAATTTCATAACCATATCAATGATAAAGGCAGTCCCATGACTTACTCGATTTTTTCTCAAACGCCAAACAATGCGCTAAAAGAGCCGATGTTCTTTGGTCAGCCCGTCAACGTGGCGCGCTATGACCAACAAAAACACCCAATCTTTGAGCAATTGATTGAAAAGCAGCTATCGTTCTTTTGGCGTCCAGAAGAAGTCGATGTATCACGCGATCGTATCGACTTTAGCAATCTGTCATCGCATGAGCAGCATATATTTTTGAGCAACCTCAAATATCAGACCCTACTCGATTCTATCCAAGGTCGTAGCCCAAACGTGGTGCTACTGCCGCTGGTGTCTATCCCTGAGCTTGAGACGTGGATTGAGACATGGTCGTTCTCTGAGACCATTCACTCGCGCAGCTATACGCATATCATCCGTAATATCGTCAATGACCCAAATATTATCTTTGATGACATTATGCAAAACGAGCACATCTTAGGCCGTGCTTCTGATATCGCCCAGTATTATGATGAGCTGTATCGCAACTCGCAGCTATATAGCTTGTACGGTCCAGGTACGCATAATATCAATGGCGAGCAAGTCACGGTTGATTTGAGATCACTGAAAAAGCAAATGTATCTATGCATCATGGCGGTCAACGTCCTAGAAGCCATTCGTTTCTATGTCTCGTTTGCCTGCTCGTTTGCCTTTGCTGAGCGCAAATTGATGGAAGGTAATGCCAAGATTATCAAACTCATCGCTCGTGACGAAGCGCTGCATTTGACAGGTACGCAGCACATGCTGAACCTCATGCGTAATGGTCGTGACGATCCTGAGATGGTCGAGATTGCCGCAGAGTGTTATGAAGAAAGTATCGAGATCTTCCGTAAAGCTGCTGAGCAAGAAAAAGAATGGGCAGGCTATTTGTTTAAAGATGGCTCAATGATCGGTCTCAACAAAGACATTCTTTGCCAATATATCGAATACATCACTAACTTGCGTATGGAAACGGTCGGCTTGCCAGCGGCGTTCCCGAATTCAAAATCAAACCCAATCCCGTGGATTAACACGTGGTTGTCATCTGACAATGTGCAAGTCGCACCGCAAGAGACTGAGATTAGCTCGTACTTGGTTGGTCAGATTGATTCTGATTTATCAGACAGTGATTTTGATGACTTTGAATTATAAGAGCTGAGTTGTAAGAACTTTGAGCTATAAAAATCTGAACTATAAGAGCTTAGAATTATAAAGGTTTGAGCGGTAGATATTTGAAGTTATATAATTTCTACCGCTGTAATCGTCTTATGGGTTAATAGTAGGGATGGCAATAACACAGACATATCCCAATAGGATTAACGATGACTTGGGTAATGACCAGTAAAAAGCAGTTTTATCTGCATGATGACGAAAGTCTGCTAGATGGATTGCTACGCACCGGACATGATGTGAACTATCAATGCCGCGAGGGCTACTGTGGTAGCTGCCGAGTCAAGCGTATTGCTAGCTCACATACGGTCGACTATCCGTTTGACCCGCTTGCCATGATTGAGGACGATGAAATCCTACCCTGCTGTTGCCGTGTACGAGGGGTTATCTACATCAATCATGAATTTATTGAAAAGCCTTAGCAGAATAGTAAGGGCTAGAGACTGGCCTAAACATTAGCTTTAATAAAATTTAACTCAATAAAAAAGCGCGCTCCTTTTAGAGAAGGAGCGCGCTTTTTTGTGCAATTTAGCAATACACTTTACTGTGTTACGGAGTCTTGCTCAAACAGTTTCATCAGTTCTTCGCGCATGCGATCACGCTCTGCTTCTGACATCATAGGTGCTTGCTCATCACCTTGGATACTGCCGCCCATCCCATCCATACTCTCACCTTGTAGAACGACAGGACGATCAATAGGTTCTTGTGCGGGACGCTCCTCTAGCATTATTTTTACTTGAGCGTTTTTGCCTTGGCGCAATATCTGGGCATTCAGCTCTGTCGTTGGTGGCTTACGAGCGACATACTGGATCAAGGTATTGGCATCAGTCATCTCGACACCATCGATGGTTAGGATGATATCGCCAACACGCAAACCACTCTTGGCAGCAGGACTGCCTTCGATGACGTTTAGCACTTCCACGCCAGTTGACGTCTCTAGCTGCGTTGGGTCACGTAGCTGTGACTGAATCTCAATACCGAGCCAACCACGACTGACGCGGCCGTCTTTGATCAGAGCATTCATTACTTGCTCGACCAATGATGTAGGAATCGCAAAGCCAATACCCATCGAGCCACCAGAGCGCGAGAATATCACCGTGTTGATACCGACTAGCTCACCACGAGCATCGACCAGCGCGCCACCTGAGTTACCTGGATTAATCGCCGCATCCGTCTGGATAAAGTCTTCGAACTTATTGACGCCCAGTCCAGTACGCCCAGTCGCTGAGATAATTCCTTGAGTTACCGTCTGACCAACCCCAAATGGATTACCGATAGCCAATGCCAAATCGCCTACACGTATTGGATTTTCGCGGAAACCAAGCGGTGTTAATCCCGTCATATCGACCTTAATCACTGCTAGGTCACTGTCAGGGTCAGTACCGATAATTTTGGCGCGGCTCTTACGACCATCGTTAAATGCGACTGTGATTTCATCCGCTTTTTCGATGACATGCGCATTGGTCACGATATAACCGTCTTCTGATACGATCACACCAGAGCCTAGATTGGTATTGCCCTGCTCTTGTGATGGGCCACCATGATATTCAAAAAACCGGCGCAGTACAGGATCATCCATATAAGGATGCTCGGTCATCGTTTGTGTGGTGTAGATATTGACAACCGACTGCGACGCACGCGCAACTGCATTATGATAAGAAGAGATGGGCGCTGGTGTATCCGCAACAGGTTCTGACGCTTGCTGCTCCGCAGGCGGGGTTCTCGGCGGCTCCCACGTGGCCTCCGACGTCGACTTCATACTCGTGAACAACCAGATAAACGCCACTAACACTAGCAGCAATAATACCCAAGGTAACCATTTTAATAAAGACGCCTTGTTATTGGTGTTCTGGGATGACGACATATAGAACCTCTATAAATTTAATGCAGACGGACAGTGAGAAATAAGGTGAGAAAACTGCGACTACTCGGCCATCATGGCTTGATTAGGCAACTGACAGCCAGAGCTGGGCAGACTCACATGTATAAATTATAACCGCAATGCCGTGAAATAGTAACGTATCGTGTACCATTTCAGTTATCCATCTTGTCTACTCTTTTACAGTGCCATGTTAAAATCACTGCTGTCAGACATTTGCGATAGATAATGGTCAATTATTTATCTCTTATAAGTCTCCGTCTTTAAATAACTTTTTTTGAAGCACTATATTTGAATGACAATGCATTACTGCAAGGCAATAATAATAAGGAAACCTAATGACCCAAAACACGGCTATTGAACCCTCAACCAAAAGTATCAGCGCACAAGCATTGACGCAATTCTGTGATGAGTATCTATCTGCTAATGCATTCAAAGACTACGCGCCAAATGGCCTACAAGTAGATGGCGGTCGTCCAATACAGCGTATCGTCACAGGTGTGACAGCGTGCGAGGCGCTGATTGATGCGGCTATCGTTGACAATGCCGATGCGATTATGGTCCATCATGGGTATTTTTGGAAAGGCGAACCTGCGCCTATTACAGGCATGAAAGGTCGACGTATCCGCAAATTGATGCAACATGGCATCTCTATGATTGGCTATCATTTGCCGCTTGATGCACACCCCGTGATTGGTAACAATGCAAAACTGGCAGACGTACTAGATATGACCATTACTGGCGCGCTCTACCCCAACGAATCACACCCTGTTGGTAATATCGCCACTTGCACACCGCAGAGTGCTGATAGCCTGATCGCAAAGATTACTCAAGCGCTCGGTCGTACCCCACTACATATTTCGTCTAATTATAAGCATCACTCTGATAATAATGCGAAAACGACTGCCAATAGTGAGAGAGTGATCAAACGTGTCGGTATCTGTACAGGTGGTGCCCAAGATATGATCGAACAGGCTTCCATTATGGGCTGTGATGCATTTATCTCTGGCGAGATCTCTGAGCGTACCACGCATATTGCTCGTGAGCTGGGTATTGATTATTTTGCCTGCGGTCATCATGCGACAGAGCGCGGTGGTATTCAAGCGTTAGGAGAGATAGTCGCCCAAGAATATGGACTGCCAGTCACCTTTATTGATATTGAAAATCCAGCTTAGCATTTCCAATGTATCGCCAATAACATAGCAATGATTAGGACAAAAGTAATGGGCTGAATAAATAGCAATTATAGGCGCAATTTTGGCAGTTATTGCAAGAGTCATTGATAAGTTTGTGACCGGCACGCGTATAACATGGCTAAATTTAACCGTTTATATCGCAATTGTTAAGTTTTATCGCTTTTTTCTTAACTCCACTTGAATAATGCAAGCAGTAACCGCATATTACTACCTGTAAGAAAGAACGTTTTGTCATGAAACTTCCCATTATTACAGCTTCCGGTTATGGCGCTAAAATAATACTGGCGGTTATCTGAAATTTTATTATGCTCTATGAGCAATGAAATTTTGGAACGTCGCCAGTCAAGACACGATGTATACACTCGATATTTGGTTTATACCGTGTTTTTATTTTTAGTGTCGCGATGACAGTTTTGCACCACCTTTTTGATAGCATACTTTTATAAGCTATCAAATATGGCTGAGTTGCCCGCCCTCATTGCTGGACAATTAACTTCAACAGCTAGCCACCTTACTACTAATCACTCAAGGTGTCGTTAGTTATTAAAGTTAGCATCATCAAAGTAGATGAATATATTGGTCTCAATGGCCAATCATTACCTCACCGCTTTGCTTGATGTTGTTGTCTCAATAACTTACTCATGACCTTACCTATGTTTGATATATAGTTGTTTGGCCATTAGCCATATTGCGTTATCGATGAAGGAATCATCTGATTTACATCCTTCGTGTAGTCGTGCGTCCAGATTTTGAAACGACTGTTTTATGCTTTTATTTTAAGCATATAAGCGACACATCGATAGCGGGCTGACCCATAAATCCACATCGCTAACTCTTAGAGAGAGCATGCTAGTGGCGCTATAATCAAGCAGGATGACTGGTACTTATTTTATTCAAAAGTATGATGTCGTCTGAAATGTTGTATTGGTACATGCCAAATGATGTGCATGTATTTTTACGCGTTTTTGCGGTAAGAAGGATGGCTAAAATCAGGAGACATCCATGCAACGTATTACTTATCGTGTCAAAGGATCTGCGCAAGGTGCCAAACGCCGTATTTCTCATTTACTGCGTCCATCTAAACGCCTACTTAACACCAAAAGTAACATCGTTTCATCTACCCCTACTGCGTCGGGTCGTTTTGCCAGAACCAAGAAGCTGGCACAAGTATCCAGTATCGCTCTGCTCTCTTTGCCTGCACAGAGCCTAACGACAATGAATACAAAGGTACCAGCCTATGCCAATGTCATGCTGGAAAACACCTTGACCATTGCCGCTGTCCCAGGTGATAGTACTTATTTTGCCACTGATGGCTTCCAACATGGCTTTGGCTTTGATCTCGTGCGCACCTATGCAGACGAGCTTGGTGTGGATATCAATCTAAAAGCCTATGCCAATGAAGAGGCTGCACTTAAGGCCTTGAGATCAGGTGACGCTGATATGGCGTTGACCACGGCTAGTACCAAACTAAAAAGCCAGCTCAATCTATCATCTATTAATGTCAGCTGTGGCTACGACTCAAGCTTGACTAAAAACGGTCTGCATCCAAAAGTCAGCTGGACGTTCAGCTCACCTAATGATCCACTGTCCAAAAAAGCCAGCTATTTCTTGTGCGATAGCATCAAGCTAAAAAACACACAGAAATTAGCGGCATTCTACAATCAGAATTTGCTAAAAGATGCTTATAGTCAGGATCATTTCCAAAAAACACTGACAGAAAAACTGCCTGATTATCAGTCTTCGTTTGAAGAGCAAGCGCGCAATTACAATCATGACTGGGAATTGTTGGTTGCTATGGGTTATCAAGAGTCACATCTTGACGCCAATGCGGTATCTCCGACTGGCGTACGCGGCCTTATGATGCTAACCAATAATACTGCAAAAGCGATGGGCGTGTCAGACCGTGTTGATCCTTATCAAAGTATCGGCGGCGGTGCTCGTTATCTGGAGCAAATGAAAGCAGATTTCGCGGATGTTCCCAAGACTGATCGTGTCTGGTTTGCACTTGCTGGTTATAATATGGGTCCAAATGCGGTGAAAAGCATTCAGCGCAAATTGCGCGACCAAGGCATTGATGATAAGAGCTGGGCGAACGTTTATGCGTACTTGGCGGACAACAAAGCATCAAACAGCCGTTATGGTCAAGCAATGCACTATGTTAGCAACATCAGAAGTTATCTTGAATCTATCAAAACTCAAACTGTCTAGTTAATAGACTCCATTAGATATCAGATATATTAAGACACCCAATTTTTACGTAAAAAAAGCTGCTCTTATATAGAGCAGCTTTTTTATGCGTTACGATTTATATTGGCGAAATTTATGTATATATCATTCGATAATACGCTACTGATTAACGATTAGGAACAGTCAAACGCTGACCACGTTGTAACATAGTATCAGCAGCGATATTATTCATCTCAGCCAATTCTTGGGTTGATACGCCATATTTACGAGCTAAACCAATCAAGCTATCACCTGAGCCAACCGTGTAGCTTACTGTCGCTTTTGGCACTTTCAGAGTTTGTCCACGCTGTAGTTGAGCGTTTGTTGCCAAGTCATTGGTCGCTGCCAAATCCTCTACAGAGATACCAAACTGACGAGCTAAGGCAATCAAGCCATCGCCAGATTTGACCTTGTAGTTTTCAGTATTGCCCAATTTAGTACCAGTACTTGCTGTGCTGCTATTTTTACTACTGCTAGCAGAGCTGCTACTACTCTGACTGCTGTTGCTTTGATTACTGTTGCTTTGACTACTAGTAGAAGCCGAAGAATTTGCCACACTACCGCCCGCAGGAATAGTGATGGTACGACCTAATATCAAGTTAGACGTCGTACTCAGGTTATTTGCTGAGGCTAAATCGCTCAAGCCGATATTATAGCGTTTGGCGACACCCGTTAGCGTATCACCTGATTTGACTTTATAACTGACGGCTTTATCATTCAGTTGGCGATCAACTAACTCTTTTGAAACCGGTACTTTAATCGTCTGCCCGCGTTGTAGGCGCGCTCTTGCATCAAAGTTACTGTTTACAGCAGCGATTTCTGCTGCACTAACACCCACGCTATTGGCAATACCGATCAAGGTATCACCTGATTTTACTTTATAGCTAGTGGTCGCTACTGAGCTTGTATTACTAGCACTGCTAGAGCTTGTAGTGCTTGCCGCATCAAAATTAACGCTGGCAGGTACTTTTAGTGTTTGACCCACATACAGTGAGCTTGTGCTATTAATACCATTTAGGCTAGCTAGCGTGTCTGTCGATACATTAAATTGACGCGCTAAGGCAATCAGACCGTCACCCGGTTTTACTTTATAGTTCTTAGTCGCAGTGCTTGATTTACTCGGTCTGGTGGATGGTGCCGCAGGTGTTGTGGCGGGCGCTTTTACCTTACCAGGTACTAGCCAGAGTTTTTGTCCTCTGAGCAGATCAGCACGGCTACTAAGGTTATTGTAGCTGGCAAGCTGTGTGACCGATAAACCAAAGCGGTTAGCCGTACCAATAAGCGTGTCGCCACCTTGTACAACATAGCTTTCAGGCTGATTGGCGGCTGGGTTACTGGCAGCGCTTAGCGGCTCGATAGTTTTGGCGTTGTATAGATATAACGTGCTGCCAGATAGTAGGTTGGCACTGGCATCTATTTGGTTCCATTCTGCGATATCACGCCAATTTACCCCTGCACGGCTTGCGATATTCGATAGAGTATCGCCACGTTTGACCGTATAAGTGGTACGCGTGCCTTGTGGTTTTGGTTTACTAACTGACGTTTTAGCAAAGCTCAGCTTTTTCTCCTCACCGCTTGCTTCTAAGATAGACTGCTGCGTCTGTACGGCTGATAGGTTGATGTTACCATCTGCGTTAATAACGTTGGTCTCAGAGGTATTGCTACGGATTTGGTTGGCAATGAAATCACGCTCTTCTTTGCTAAGCGGTGGCTCTTGGACAATCGTATTATTCTGAGTAATCTGCGCTGAGGTAGTCGGTAGACTGTTGCTGCTCTTGAGCTCAGCATTGATTTTTTTGGTTTCTGCATTGGTTATTGGCGGCTCAGTACGTACTGAGGCATTACCACTATAGACAGAGCTGCTAGTCGTTTGAGCGGACGGTGAGATATAGCTCGTCGTTTGCTGAGGCACGCTTGCGCTAGCAGCATAATCAGCCAATGCGCTACTGCTGGATGGCAATGATGACGAAGTGTATGGCTTGCTATTGTAGCTTGGTGTCGTTGTGGTTGGGGTACTTGTATTGCTAGAAGCCAATACATTGCCTGTGCCATTACCACGCAATAGACTCAGTTTGGCATCAGCATTTAAGCTAACATCATTAGGAATGATAACGCGCTGTGGCCCAGAAGAATCCACACGACCTGAAGTCAATGCAGTGTTGAGTCGCTCTAACTCATCATAACTCACGCCTGTGAGCTGTGATACTTCAGACAAGCTCACACCGTAGTTGACCGGCACACTACGGAAATGCTGGCGGTTAGCGATAGCTGGCAGATATACGCCATACTGTTCAGGCTTGGCCACAATTTCGGCTACTGCCAAAAAGCGCGGCACATAATTCATGGTTTCAGTTGGTAGTTGTAGTGACCAGTAGTCCGTTGGTAGTCCACGTGCGGCATTGGCATCAATCGCTTTTTGGATACGACCAGGTCCTGCATTATAGGCGGCTAATGCCAGCTCCCAGCTACCAAACTGATTGTGTAGCGCGGTCAAAAAGTCGTAAGCGGCGCGCGTTGATTCGATAACGTCACGGCGACCATCATAGGTGCTGCTTTGATTCAGACCATAGATACGACCCGTACTTGGGATAAACTGCCATAGACCTGCCGCTGCTGCACTACTGGTACCACTTGGATCGTACGAGCTTTCGATAACTGGTAACAACGCCAGCTCTGTTGGAATGTTGCGGCGCTCAGCCTCTCGTACCGTATGGTAAATGTAGCGACTGGCACGCGCCGTCAAACGGTTTAGATAGTCTTGTCTGCTGGTAAACCAACTCTTTTGCCCTTCGATACGCTGATTATAAATCGGCTTACCGCCGTTCATACGGTAGCCGGCACGTAAACGATTCCATAGGTCACCATACTGCTGAATAGCAAGTTGGTTGCCCTCCACCATCGTCATGTCAGTGGCTTCTAATAGATCTGCCAATTCATCCAAGCTCTCTGCATCCAAAAACGCAGTTGAATAATCCGCACTACCCGTAGTTGCCTCTTGATTAGCAGGACGCTTGGTAATAACAGCTGAGCTATTGGTTGCACCTTTATTTTTTACTGTTGAGGTGTTGCTACACGCACTGATAAGTAAAGTTGATACCGCAAGCGTCAATGGTAACGCAACAAACGAGCGAGATTTTGATAGCACAGTAGACATGATATTGGAAGTTTCCTAACGACAGAAAGTGATAAGACAAAGTTGAGAGATAGTATAGTATGCAATGTAAAGTAAAGACCAGCCTAATATAAAAGATACTAATAATCATTTTTATTAGTATCTAACAGATTGTATTGACCAGTACTTAGTTAATAGCTACTTGTGATACTGCACGTAGTAATACAGCGTTACCAGTAGATACCGTCAGCGTTACACGAGATGTCGTAACAAATGATGTTTGCTGACCGTCTTTCGTCCAGCTCTCATTTGTCGTTACATTGGCTTTGGCCTGATCTCCTGTAATAACGATGTTATCTACAGAAATATCGTAGCGATAATTAGACGTATCATTCCAGCTGTTTTGCAATAGCTTCAAATATGCATCTTTGTCTAAGCTGGTAGATTTACCTTTTCTGGATAACGAAATCAACGCATCGTCAGATACCAGACGCGCGACTTGATTGATACTCTGGCTATTTGCAGATGATTTCATTGCTGCGGCGTAGTTTTGCACCAAAGCTTCGGTCATGGTGGCAGCTTGCGCACTGATACTCACTGTGCTGGCCACTGCTACTATCGCAGTTATGCTAGCGCCCTTCAGTAATAGAGCCATTAAGCTCTTTCCCCATAGTCGTTTCATGATAGTCCTTAGCGATGCTATTTTCGTTATTGTCATATATTGGCAAGGAGTGTCTTTATAGCATCTAGTTTAGCAGTATATTGGTATAAGCGTACTCATATAATAGGCCGAGCCTATCATTGAATTCTCACAGTTGTGTGACACCCTGTGTAATTATTGCGAATATAAAAGCACAGGATGCTCACAAAAGCCGTTCTTTGAATCGAAGGTTATTATATCCTCTGATTTCAACAACTTTGGTCGTGATAATAGCAATAGTATTCAATCGATAACGCTAGAATTTGTTTTCACTATTGCTATCTTCATACTGCTCATCATCACTGAGCTTCATACCCAAACGCTCTACGCGTCTGTCCATCATCTGTCGAGCTAAAGCCTGCATGTCTTCCACGCGATCTATTTCATCGACAATCTCAAGACCTAATAATGTCTCAAACACATCTTCTAACGTGACAAGCCCTTTGACTTCACCGTATTCGCCAACCGTAATTGCGATATGAATACGGTTTTTTAGCATAAGCTCCAATAAATCAAACAGTTTCATTTTAGAAAATACAAACGTAATGTCTCTTTTGAACTGCGTTAAAGGCTTGTGCATGGCATGGTTGACTTTTGCCAATAGCATGTCAGTTTTTAAAACAAAACCAGTAATGTTATCTAGATCACCATCATAAATGGGCAATCGAGAAAACGTGAGCTTTGGACGATCAACCAATAACTCAGCCACTGTTTTGTTTTCTTCAAATGCGAGCATCACCGAACGCGGGGTCATAATGTCTTCGACTTTAATCGCGCCGAACGCTAGTAGATTGCGAATGATGCGCGACTCTAGTGGATCGATTTGACCTGACTCTTCACCGATACTAGCAAGCGCAGCAAACTCACGACGGCTAAATGCTTGTGGTTCTTTGCCACGTACCAGCAGTTTCGTTAGCCGCTCCGAAATCCAAATAAGCGGATAAAGCAGCAAGATGATACCGCGCACGAAATAAGCAACCATACCACTTAACTGACGCCAATATACCGTTCCAAGTGTCTTTGGGATAATCTCAGACAAAAACAAGATAGCCAACGTCATAATGGCAGAAAACAGTCCAAACCAAGCACTACCAAACACAATCGTAGCCTGAGCACCCGCTCCGATAGAGCCAAGTGTATGGGCAACGGTATTCAACGTTAAAATAGCGGCCAACGATTGGTCAATATTATCGACCTTTAAGCGTCTTAGCATATTTGCTTTTTTTGGATTCGTTTCTTGCACATCCGCAATATAGGATGGTGTCATGCTCAGTAATGCGGCCTCTGATAAAGAGCACACAAATGAGATACCGATAGCAACAGCCACAAAAAATATCAATAATGCTACGCTAAGTGCGGTTGGTGCTGCTACAGCAGTTGGTGTTTCTACAGCACCAGCTGCCCACACTGCCTGCGGTAGCATAAGAATTGCCAATGCAGATAGTGCTGACAAAGAAGTATAACCAAATCGAGAACTAGTAGTCATTCTCGGGGGAGGCTCTGCAGATGCGTCTTTACGATGAGCACGCGGACGACATAAACGAGGTACAAACATAAAAGTGGTGAACAAGTTAGGTAACCTAAAAAGAGAAAAGGGAATATGTTGTAACGAGCAAACCATGTCGATTGACAATGTGATATAGAGTATCGATTAATCAATATTCATAGTCGCTCAAAGCTGACTTAGTCACTGTTTTAAAGCGATATTATGCTTCTATAGACAGCATACTAAATGCAGGCAATCATTGCCATTTGATAGTAGCATTGATGATACCAATGCACAATAAGTCGCTATTTTTAAGTTTTTATTTTTTGACACTTTTTATTGTTGCGTTTTGCCTCCATACTCATTATTAGTCAACGCCTCTCTTCGGCTTATCATTTGGCATTTTATCTTTGCTGATATGAATCTATTGAAGCGTGAATCCTTGGCTGAGTGGTATCTGACTGTATTTGACGTCAAGTTAGCATGACATAGCACTAAGAAAAACGTGCCCCGTCTATGATTAACAGTTACCAAGTCTAGGATTTTTTGTTACTATGCGTCTAATTTTATTTTTACCTATCCTTTATTGAGAGAGAAATATGGAACAGTTCGGTCAACTTATATTGCCTGTTGCCTTTTTTGCCATTTTTTACTTTTTGGTTATCCGTCCACAGTCTAAACGTACCAAAGAGCACCGTGCAATGGTCAATGCATTGACTGCTGGCAACGAAATCATCTTTGCTGGTGGCTTGATGGGTCGTATTAAAGCGATAGAAGGCGATTATGCCGTCGTAAGCTTAAACAACAACACTGATGTAAAAGTACAACGTGCTTCTGTTATTTCAGTATTGCCTGCTGGTACGATCGAAAGCGTTTAATCGAAAACGTTTAATTATTACTGAGCTTTATCGGTAGTAATTTAATGGTCGTATCACCACTGGGTGCAATGACCAAATAATGACCGTATATCATTTACGGTCATTTTTCGCTATTAAGGTAGTCGCTATTAAGGTAGTAAGGTACGGCTGCTATATAAGCTAGCCTAGCCTGTAGATATATTGACTTTGCCTGTTTCGCCAATGATATTTTTGGTGACTCGATAAAGATACGTCTGTATTATTTGCATTACTGTTTTATATTTTACTATCACCGCGGATGATCGTAATGGAGCCTGCTGAATATGGCAGTCGACCATTGCTGTCGCTAACTTCCCATCTGCTAACTTGTGGCTCACGTCGCCAGTCGTTTATCAACTTAAAGAAGTGATTATGCAATATCCCGCTTGGAAATACTTACTTATTGCCGTCGTGCTCATCATTGCCGGTCTATATGCTGCTCCTAACTTATACCCTGACGAACCTGCCGTGCAGATTACGAGCGCAGCAGCTGGCACGCAATTGTCTGAAGGTATCTTGACCCAGTCTCAAAGCTTACTCGAAGAGGCAGGTCTAGAAAATCATAATGGTACGTTTGAGGGCAACAGTGCACTGGTACGTCTTAACAACCCAGTCGATCAGCTAAAAGCGCAAGAAGTACTACGTCAAAACTTGGGTGAGGACTATGTAGTCGCTCTCAACTTAGCACAAACGACCCCGCAGTGGCTGCGTGATATCGGTGCCAGACCGATGAAACTTGGCCTTGATTTACGCGGTGGTGTACGTTTTGTACTAGAAGTCGATATGGACAAGGCACTTGAACAGCGCTTGAACAGTGCCAGTCGCGATATGCGACGTGATTTGCGTGCTGAGCGAGTGGCGATTAAAGGTATAAAAACTGAAGATCGCGGCGTCGTATTACATTTTGCTGATACAGATACCCGTAATCGCGCGCAAAACATCTTGCAAGGCTCGATGAGTAACACTTTCAACTTGCAGTCTTCTATTGATAACCAAGGTCCTGCATTGGTGTTGTCATATAACGATGCCACGCTTGACGAGATCAATAGCTATGCGGTCAATCAGAACTTAACAACGCTACGTAATCGTATTGCTGAGCTGGGTGTGACTGAAGCACTAGTACAATCTCAAGGCTCAAGCCGTATCGTGGTTGAGCTGCCTGGTGTACAAGATACTGCTGAGGCAAAACGTGTCCTTGGCCGTACTGCCAACCTTGAGTTCCGTATGGTAGCAGAAGACGCTGATACCTATACAGGCGGTATTCCTCCAGCAGGTACTGAAGCATTCCCATTTGAGACACTCGATGGTCCACCAGTATTGCTAGATCGCCAAGCGATTGTCACAGGTGATAAAGTGACCAATGCACAGACTGGCCTAGATGAAAGTGGTCTACCGGAAGTAAGCATTACCTTGGACAGCGCTGGCGGCAAGCTGATGCAAAATGCCACTCGCACCGCTGTTGGTAAACAGATGGCTGTATTGTTCATTGAAAACAAGCAAAGAATCACTTACGAAGAAGATCCAGCAACTGGTGAGACGACTGAAGTACGCACGCCTTACGCTGAAACCAAAGTCATCAACCGCGCCAACATTCAAGCGGTACTGGGTTCATCATTCCGTATTACTGGTCTTGATAGCACTGCTGAAGCCGCTGAGCTTGCGCTACTACTACGCTCAGGCGCACTTGCCGCACCGATGTACTTTGTAGAAGAACGTACCATCGGCCCATCATTGGGTCAAGAAAATATCGATAAAGGCTTATTCTCTACGCAGGTCGGCTATCTATTAGTCTTTGCATTTATGATCATCTTCTATCGCTTGTTTGGTGTGATTGCCAACGTAGCATTGGCAGTGAACGTTATTATTATTATTGCGATTATGTCAATTTTGGGTTCGTCACTGACGCTACCTGGTATTGCTGGTATCGTCTTGACCATTGGTATGGCGGTTGATGCCAACGTACTGATCTTTGAGAGGATACGAGAAGAGATTGCCAATGGTGTACGGCCAAAATCCGCCATCGTGGCAGGTTTTGATCGAGCATTTAGTAGTATTTTTGATGCCAACATTACAACCTTATTGGTCGCGTTTATCCTATTTGCGATTGGTACGGGTCCGATTAAAGGCTTTGCGGTTACGCTAGCTATTGGTATTGTCAGCTCACTGTTCACCGCCATTTTGGTGACGCGTGCACTGGTACAAATTGCTTATGGTAAGCGTAAATCCATCAAAAGTCTGAGCATCGGTTAGGAGAACATTATGGCGATCGAAAATAATAACCCTTTAGAACAGCAGAATAACCCTGATCGAAATGGCTCAAACGGTGATGCGACTACTGCAAGTACCCGCCGCCGCAACAAACCACGCCGTGATGGGAAAGGTAGCAATACCAAAACCAACAACCCGACTACAGCGAAATCCGGTAAAAGTAGCAGCCGTCGTGGCGGTAAAGGTCAAGCTGGTAAAGACAATCAAGCACTCGCGACCACTGTTGAACCTAATCTAGTGTCAAGCGACGCCGCTGATGATGCGGCCGCAGTCGCTGAAGGTGGCATTAAAGCCATTGGTAATCAACGTATCATTCCATTTATGAAGATAGAAAAGCCAATGGCGCTACTATCTTTGTTTATGGTGATCGGTAGTATCATTGCTATTGCCGTCAACGGCTTGAACTTAGGTCTTGATTTTACTGGTGGTGTCTCAGCAGACATTCGTTATGAGCAGCCTGTCGAACAGGTTGCCGTTGTTCAAGCATTGGCAGACAATGGTTTTGATGATGCGGTTGTACAGTATTTAGGTACGCGTGAAGAGCTACTCGTACGTTTGCCGCCCCAGTCTGATAATGTGGACGGGCTGAATACTGACCTAACTCAAGCATTAGCGTTACCTAATAATACCGCTACTATCAGTAACGTCAATATTATTGGTAGCCAAGTGGGTAACGAGATTTATCTAAACTCCGTTATGGCATTGGTGTTGGCATTGGTTTGTATGCTTGGTTATGTTGCCTTACGATTCCAGTTCAAACTATCGTTAGGTGCCGTATTATCGCTGTTTCACGATGCAGTGGTCACCATTGGTGTATTTGCGCTATTTGGCTTCCCGTTTGATTTAACGGTATTGGCTGCTGTATTGGCGTTGATTGGTTATTCATTGAACGATACGATTGTTGTTTATGACCGTATCCGCGAAAACTTCCGCCGCGTCCGTGGTATTACACCAGAGCAGACGATTGACTTGTCTTTGACTGAAACCCTACGCCGTACTATTATGACCATCTCAACAGTTTTATTGGTCGTTTTAGCCATGTTGTTCTTGGGTGGTGAAGGGCTATACTGGTTCTCAGTCGCATTATTTATTGGTTTGCTAGCAGGTACGTATTCATCGACCTACATCGCAAGCTCGATTCCATTACGTATGGGTCTATCGCGTGATGACTTTATTGTGAAAGTGAAACCAGAGTTCGAAGAAGAGATTGTCACTTTTAATGATCCAAAGATGTTTGAACAAGACAATGTCTAATAGACAGTTACTAAAAAAATAATGCACTAACCTAGTGTGTTATGAAGCTTAAAATCATCACTTGTTAAATGCGAATGATGATTGAACAAAGGCACCTGACTCGTGAATAGTGAGTCTAGGTGCTTTTGTCTTTATAGCTATTTTGCCTCACATATCAACTGTATCGCACTGCTGTTTTGCCACAGATTAAATAATATCTTGCCCTCTTTATCGCCTCAGTATAAACGAGCCAACAATGTCAGCGAATTCCTCAATACCTAATGCCATGCCGCCTATCGATACAAGCTATAAGCGTATCATTGCGATTGCCCTGCCTGTACTACTCGCCAATCTCGCCATGCCATTGCAAAGTGTTATCGATACGGCCATTGTGGGCAATATGAATGATACTGCCAAACTCGCTGGTATGGGCTTGGCGATACAGCTGCTATCCTTGTTACTTGTCAGCTTTAACTTTCTGCAATATGCCTCGTCTGGCCTGTCCGCACAAGCATTAGGACAGCTAGCCAATCATGCTGACAACAACAACCATAATGCGACAACAGCCTCACCGTTACTGTCTATTTTACAGCGCGCGTTGTTATTAGCCTTCTTAATCGGCGCAGTTTTGCTACTGGCCAAACCGTGGCTGATCAATGTTGGTTTACAGGCATTATCTGCCAATTCTGAGAGTGGTCTTGCTGCCAAAACTTACTTAGATGTCCGCTTTTGGGGCGTCATAGCCGAACTGATGAATTTTGCATTTATTGGATGGTTTGCAGGACAAGGTAAAACGCGATACATGCTCTACCAACAAGGATTTATCGCTATCCTCAACATTGTGCTGACCTTATTTTTTGTGTTTATCATGCAAATGGGATTGGTCGGTGTGGCGCTGGGTACGACTATTGCATTTTGGTTAGGTGTATTATTGGCATTGTGGCTCAGTCGTCATCATCTAAAAATATCTTGGGCTGCGTTATTCAAAGCTGATAGACAGCATTTTACAAAAGAAAAAATACTTAGGCTATTTTCTTTAAATAAAGATATTTTTGTGCGCACCCTTATTTTGACGCTCAGTTTTGCTTGGATTACTCGACTGTCTGCCCAAAGTGGCGATGTCATACTGGCAGCTAATGCTATTTTATTACAAGTACTAAGCATCTCCGCCTTTGCGCTTGATGGCGTCGCAGTCTCTGCTGAGACCTTGAGCGGACAAGCCGCTGGTCGACGTGATTGGCCGCGTTTTCGTACTATCATCAAGCGTACAGGCGTCGTCAGCTACGGGCTTGCCATTATGTTAAGTGCTATCTGGTGGCTTGCAATGCCAACTTATCTAGATTTTATGACCAACATTGAATCGGTATTTGCCCTCGCCTATGAGTACCACCTATATGCAGTGTTGCTACCCCTCGTGGGTGTTGGAGCCTATTGGTTGGATGGTATATTTTTTGGTTTGACAGCAGGCAATGTGATTCGTAATGCTGCCCTGATATTAGCTGCTATTTTCTTTCCATTGAGCTGGCTGCTTTATCAGCAATGGGATATGACTGGAATTTGGCTGAGTGTATGGTGCCTACTGCTATTGAGGCTAATTATATTGGGCGGATTTTTGTACCGTGCTCATCAATCAGGTAGTTATGAGAGACTACAGCCAGAGGCTTAAGCACTTTTTATTGTACAGCCACTGATCACACAGTCGTTTATCATACAGTTTTGACGCAATACAGTTTTTATTTTTAAGTGTAAAAAAATCCATTTATAAAATAGTATAAGAAAATTTAGGATGCCATGTGACCACTCATTCAAACGAACTCAGTCATCAACAAGAACGCACTCACGACTGGGCTGACGGCTTCAAAAAAAGCTTGCCCGTTGCGATGGGATATCTGCCTGCTGGCATTGCCTTTGGTGTACTGGCACAAGTTGCTGGTATTCCTGTATGGGCAACGATTATGCTCAGCATTGTGCTCTATGCTGGAGCGGCTCAATATGCTTGTTTGCCAATGCTCAGCGCTGGCCTACCGATCGGTAACATCGCGACCAATATCGCCGCCATTAATTTACGCCACGTATTTTATGGTATGCCATTATTGCAATATCTACCAAAACATAGACTGGCAAAAACGTATTGCTTATTTGCCCTGACTGATGAGACTTTTTCAGTCATGACCAGTTTGCCAAACGAGGCACGACAAGCACTCATACTCCCTATTAGCTTATTTAACCAAAGCTGGTGGGTGCTCGCGAGTGGTATTGGTGTGCTGATTGGTAGCACGCTTAGTGATTTGGTGCCGCATTTGGATTTTGCCTTGGTTTGTCTGTTTGCGATTTTGGCATATGAACAATTCCAAAGTATCAAGCGTTATTTTCCTATTGGCATCGCTGTAATTGGCTTGATTGTCGCGTTTTTATTTACTAGCGATTGGTTATTATTGGTGGCTATCACTATCTGTATGCTGATGATTTTGATACGTGGATTTTGGATGCAGCGTCATGAAATAGGAGAGCGTCATGACCAGTAGTTATCTTATTTTTGCGACGCTTGCCATGGCAGCGGTGACGTTCATCACTCGTGCATTGCCAGCATTAATCCCTAGAAAAGTTTTAGATACGCCTTGGCTACATCGACTGAATGAAAGCTTACCGCTGTCAGTGATGGTGCTACTTATCTTAACCAGTCTGTCTTATCAAAACCTGCCAGCAGACATTGCCTTAAGTGATCCTGAGTTACATCTATTGATGGCACAGGTTTGCGCACTTATACTGGTACTTTTTATTTATCATATTAGCAGGCAGCTATTGGTAAGCATGGTCGTTGGTATTGCCGCGATCAATGGTTTTGTCTGGATATTTACCAACTTTTTGGCCTGACAGCAGCCTACCTTATACCAACATTCAGTATTGATTTTACTTGTATTTTGGACACAAAAAAGCTGGACTCTTAATAGAATCCAGCTTTTTGTTATATGAGAATAACGATTTGAATAGCGTATGGCTTAAAGCTCTTCAACACCCATCATATCGACTGGAGTATCAGCCACTATCTGCACGCCTTTTTTACCAGTCTTGGCTGTATCATTACGCTGCTCTTGCAAATGATCAAGATACGCTTCATTGATTTGGCCTGTGATGTAGCAGCCATTAAATACAGCACAATCAAACCCTTCGACTCTGCTGTGCTTGGTATCTTTGACGGCATCAATCAAATCATCTAGGTCTTGGAAGATCAAACGGTCAGCGCCAATGATCTCACGTACTTCCTCAACACTATTACCTGAAGCAATCAGCTCGGTACGCACTGGCATGTCAATGCCGTATACGTTTGGAAACTTCACTGGTGGCGCGGCACTCGCAAAAAACACCTTATTAGCACCTGCATCACGCGCCATTTGAATGATCTCATGACACGTCGTACCACGAACGATTGAATCATCAACCAATAGTACGTTTTTACCTTTAAACTCTAATGGCACGGCACTTAGCTTTTGACGAACGGATTTTTTGCGCTGCTGCTGACCTGGCATGATAAACGTACGACCGATATAGCGGTTTTTCATAAACCCTTCACGGTACTTGACATTCATTTTTAGCGCCAGCTCCATCGCTGAGGTACGTGACGTATCTGGAATCGGGATGACCACGTCAATATCATGATCCTCGCCCCACTCTGCAAGGATTTTGTCAGCCAATTTTTCACCCATACGTAGGCGTGATTTATAAACTGAGATATTGTCCATAATAGAATCTGGACGGGCAAAGTAAACATACTCAAAGATACAAGGCGTATATTCTTTTGGCGCTACGCATTGATGCGTATGCAGCTTATGGTTCAAATCAATAAAAATAGCTTCGCCTGGTTTTACATCACGAACGATAGTGAAGCCAGAACCTGTTAATGCGACTGATTCAGAGGCGACCATATACTCGGTGCCGCCGTTTTCTGCCATACGTTTACCAAAGATAAGCGGACGGATACCATTTGGATCGCGGAACGCTAGTAGTCCATGACCGGTAATCAAGGCCACAACGCCATAAGCACCTTCACAGCGTTTATAGACGGCTTTTACCGCTTCAAAGATGTCATCGGATGTTGGATGCGTCTTACCTAGATTTTGCATCTCATGTGCGAGCACGTTCAGCAGCACTTCAGAATCTGAATCGGTATTGAGGTGGCGACGATCTTCAATATACAAAGATTTGGCAAGACTCTCAGCATTGGTCAAGTTACCATTGTGCGCAAGCGTAATACCATAAGGTGAGTTAACATAAAATGGCTGAGCTTCAGCGCTACTAGAAGTACCAGCGGTTGGGTAACGAACATGACCGATACCAAATTTACCGACCAGCTTCATCATATGACGATTCATAAAGACGTCACGTACCATACCGTTTTCTTTACGTAGGTAAAGTCGACCATCTTGCAAAGTGACAATACCTGCTGCATCTTGCCCGCGATGCTGTAGCATCGTTAAGCCGTCATAAAGTATCTGATTGACTGGCTCATGAGCTGCAACTCCAATGACTCCACACATATAGCTATATCCTATTTTAACTCATACATTAGTACGACAATAACGGCAAAACTGCTGACAGTATGTGGCTAAAATCACGCACTGTCGTCCACCGCTAACCTGATGATTTTGTAAGAAACTTCATGATAATTTTTAATCATCTGTTTTCGATGATCAGTGACACATGCAAACGTTTAGAAGTATAAAAAGAATTAGAACAATAGAAAATTACGACTGATTGACTTGATCCCAAGCCATGCCCAACACATCTGACACCAATGCTTTACCCATAGGCGCATAAGGCATCAGCTCAGGGGCCAACACTGAGGTTTGCCATTGCGGCATTTGTACTAGTAGTGGCGCACTCACACTTAACACAACCAATACCATGAGTACATTTTTGGCAGCACCAAGCACCCCGCCTGCCATTTTATCGACCACGCTCAACCGTAGGGTTTTGAGCACACCTGAGAATACAAAAGCCACCAAGTGCATAACTGCCAATATCACAATCACCACTAGCAAAAAGGCCATGGCCATTTGTAGCACTGGGCTTTGCACGATACCAGATAATTGAGGCGACACCGATCCTGCGAGCCGGGTCGCAGCGATAAGAGCGATAAACCAGCCTACTAAGCCCACGGCTGTTTTGATCAGGCCAACTTGAAAGCCGCGCCACAAACCAATCAAGACAACAATAGCAATCACAATATCTAGACCGCTCATATTTTGCGCCTCACCATCTCATTCATTTGACTAGCTTTCCATGGCATCATAATAGCCACCGATTGCTTGAATACAAGACTGTACTAGCCCAGGTCCTCTATATATAAGACCTGTATAGAGCTGTACCATGTCCGCACCTGCTTCGATTTTTTTGACGGCTTTGGCACCACTATCGATGCCACCCACCCCTATCAAAGCAACTTTACCATCTAGCTGATCAGAGAACTGTTGTAAAATCTGGGTACTAATGTGGCTCACCGGACGACCTGACAAGCCGCCCATTTGATCGCCATCACGCAAGTCTTCGACACCCACGCGGCTCAGTGTCGTATTGGTTGCAATCAAACCGTCAATTTCAAAGTCTAATAACTGCTGTGAGATATAGTCAACTTGCAGTGGCTCTAGGTCAGGTGCAACCTTGAGCACCAATGGCACATAAAAACCATATTCGGTGGCTAGTTGACTGTGACGGTTTTTAATTGTATCCATCAGCTGGGTCAAAGCCTCACCACTTTGCAAATCACGTAAGTTTTTGGTGTTTGGCGATGAGATATTTACCGTAATATATGAGGCGTGCGGATACACACGCTCTAAGCAATACACATAATCATCAGCGGCTTGCTCTACTGGCGTGTCGGCATTTTTACCAATGTTGATACCGATATTGCCTTTGTATTTGCAGCGTTTGACATTATCAATCAGATAATCAACGCCTTCATTGTTAAAGCCCATACGGTTGATGATGGCGTCTGCTTGCTTGATTCTAAACAGTCTTGGCTTATCGTTGCCTGCTTGCGGCCTTGGCGTGACCGTACCTACTTCTATAAAACCAAAACCCAGCTCAGCCAACGCGTCAATGTAGTCACCGTTTTTATCCAGTCCTGCTGCCAGACCAACGGGATTAGAGAACTGCAATCCCATACAGTCAGTAGGCTGCATCGACTGACCATACGCCAAACCTAAAACACGCGCTTTATGTGCTTTATCCAATAAAGATAGCGTCATCTCATGGGCGTGTTCGGGATCCATATTAAACAAAAAAGGACGAAGTAAGGCATAAGACATAGTGATGGCGGACCCTGCTCGAAAGAAATAGTGGATAAAGAATATGAATAAAATCAGGCGGAGCGATTATATCAGCTTAACAGAAACAAGAGCAAAGTTTCACCCGGTAAATTTCCACATTTAACCCGCCGTCAGCGCATACAAGCATTTATTAAGTAGCAATAATAATTCACTGTCTTTTAAGCTCAGCTGAATCAACAGCGATAGACAACTACGGCATCGTATTAAGGTACTGGACGGCCGTCAGTGAGTGCAATCCAACCACGTATAATTCGATATAAATGCCAGATAAAGGTGAATGTCACAATCAACAAACCAAAGCCAGCCAGTAACGTCGAACCAATAGCGATATTGCCACTATCAGCTAGCATACTCACGCCAAAACCACCTAAAGCAAAAGCAGTGATGACAATACCAATAATAAACCAAACGATACTGTACCAAAACGTTTTGATTTGCCAATCAAAATGCGTGGATAACCATGTGCCATCAGCATCGTGGCGCTTGGCATAATTCATCACAATCGGCACGATCCACAGCAGACCAGCGGTAAAATAGCTAATCACATATAAGAAATAAGTGATGTGATTATAAATGGTTAAAGAACGGCGCTTATCGTTGCTCATACTGTCACTCATTGGTTTGCGTTGTCCTTGCTGGTCAGTAATCTTGTCTGCTGAAAACTATGCTCATCAGTATCGTTATGAAGAAAGTGCTGTATGCTAAATATCTATCGTTAGCAGTGGCTAATAAACATTTAATGGTGACAGATAAAAGGCTTTTCAATGACATCTAACTCAAAACGCCACTTTAAAAGCGAGTTACCGATAAATTGAATTGGAACATATCATGTTCTGTTACTTATATTCTACTATTAAGCCCATACCTGCTACTAAACAGTATCGAGTTATAAAGTGACAGTGGCTTGCACTTGGATAGATTTATTCGTTAGGTCTTGCTGCATGGATAACTGCGTGAATTGCCAACCTTGCTGCTCTAACTTGCCAAGAGCGGTACTCACGACAGCTTGACTGGGGTGGATAAAGCTTAACTGCACCGAATCACCAGCCGCAACGACCTGAGCATCTGTAATTCCTGTGGTATTTAGCAGCGCACTAATGCGATTGGCAGGCGGCATGTCAGCCTCTCCATTAGCGTTATTGCCAGTACTTAATGCATTACTATCGATATTACCTGCTTGCGCCCGCAACCAAAAATAATCAGCCACTTGCTCCTGATAATCATTTTTGCTCTCTTTTGCCGCTTGATGAATGCTATAACCACCATAACCGCCGATAAACAACAGCAAAAATACGGACAAGATGGCTAACGCTAATTGATCACGTGGAGGTAGCGCTTGCCAGCGCGTTGATAGCGCATTTTGGTAACTACTCATACGCTCTGAGAATGCGTGCGTTTTAGTATTGGTTGCAGAGACAGCTGCACTGCGTTTGGTACGGCGCTGTAATCGTTTCATGTTTTGACCTTTTCTTACCAATACTCTGATAAATTATGATGCTGCTGGAGTGTTCGCCGTATCGCTGTTTTCCACCACATCCACAGTGACCTGAGCACTAAATTGACCTTGATCATTACTACTCACTTGCGCAAGCTTGGCATTCAAACCTTGCGCTATTAGCGTACTCGTGAATTGATCCAAACTGCCACGATCAGGAGCAATGAGCGTAAAACTGAGTGCGGATGGTTGCATCACTAGCGTCTGCGCACGCAATGCAGACTGCTTGATTAAAGGGGATATCTTTGACAACGCTGCCATATGTGATGCAGGTGCTTGGCTGTCGCTAAGCAGTTTTGGTTGTAATTGTACTTGGAGCTTAGTTCGAGTACTCAGAGGCTCATCAGTGAACCAAGATTGATATTGCGCTGCTATTTCAGTCTTGGTTGCAGCTGTTGCCTCATTATACTTGTACCACTGCACCCCATCGGTTGCCATCTGTAGTACTAAAGCCGATAACGCAACCATCATTGCTACCCGTAAATACGGTGATAACTGTGAGTCGGTTGATTTGATAAAGAAGTTCAGCGCATGACGTTCTGGGTTGTCAATGGGCGCTGGTGTCGTGGGCAAGCTCGTTAATAACAGCTGGTGATCGGCGATCAGCGCTTTCGTTTGCGCCATAGAACTGGTTGTCGCTGATGTTACTGGGATATCATTGATACCCATACTATCTATTTCGTTAGCGGCTAAATCACTGATAGCAAGGCTATTGGTTTCAATAGAAGTCAGCAGCATCACTTCGCTTAAGTGAGGAAAGCGCTCAAAGATCAACGGTAAATAGCTGACAGCCATACCTTGGCGCAATGACTGGCGCAATAGCAGAGTATGCTCGTCTTGATACAATGTCACTTGCTGACCTGCACCTTCTTCGGGTGGTGGCAGTAATAGGAAATCTGGCAGTAGTGCTACTATATTCATATCCACGAGCTGAGCACTTTGCTGCCATGCCTCAATATCGTTTTGTGCCAATGCGTACAGCTCCGTCGTATCAGCATGGCTCAACTGGCGAATAACCAATTGCTCAACTGGCGTTAGAGAGGTTTCTTCAAACAAATACTGCTTACCACTATTACCCAGCTGCTTGAGCTGAGCAGTATTGAGCGCTGTGTCTACTTGCAATACATGACTTGAGGGGAAATATAAACAAATTGCCTTTTGGCCATTGGGTTTATGATGACCATAGAGAGTTTGTAGCTGTTGCCAACCATCAACCGTCTGCCATTGCTGTACATCTTCATGCCAGACAGCTAGCGGGCTATGCTGCGCTCGTAACCAAACATGTAACACTAAACGTGTCCTCGATTATTGCTGCGGTTATAAAAGTACTGTGATGAAGCAGTGATACTATTTAGAAAGGATTGAGTCATTTTATCTGCTGAGCCAGTCGCTTAATCGGTATGATTGCCTCACTCTGAATTCATCCTATCTAAAAAATGGCTAGGTCAGCCTAGTATGGTTGGTCAGGTACAAAACGGTCCACTTCAGTGGCCATCCCAGTCATAACGAACTCCATTTCAAACACTCTGGCTTCTGCCAAAGAAAATGACTCAGGATAATCACCGGTCAACAAGCCTGCGATGTAAGCGACGATAGACATGTGACAAACAACGACCAGACATTCTGCATCAATATTCGCAATATCCATTAAAGCCTGACGGGCATCATCAGAGGGGGTGATATTGTCCTGCACTGTTGAAGGTACGTTTGGTATTCGTGACTGGAATGCAGCCAGCGTCTGCTGCGCCCTGTCATAAGGACTGACGATAAAACGATCTGGATGATAGTGTGTGGTCACATACTCTGCCGTCTGTGCCGCTTGCTGTTGACCAAAGTCAGTCAGCTGACGCGCACTATCTGGACGCGTCTCATCTTCGGCTTGACCATGGCGTACTAATATAATTTTCATAACCTTCCTTGGTGTGCTGAGTTAGCACAGTCTCTCAATAGTGCCTTTTAATAGAACATCTTACTTATCAGCATCGCTATTTTTATTTTTTGCATCGGCTTTGGTATTGTCTTTAGCGCTGTTACTTGAGTTTTTCATATGAGCGGTAAGCGCAGCATTGCTATGATCATGCGCCATCACAAACTCAACATCACTACGGAATCCCGCTTCCATCAAATGTAGTGCCACGCCTAGCGCTGCTTTATCTTCATAAATAACCGCATAGAGCGCGTGGGTGATAGGCATATAGATGCCCGCTTTAGTGGCTTTTTCGTGGACCTGCTGAATGGTATTGACTCCTTCAGCAGTTTGACCCAGCTTTTTGACTGCGGCATCAATACTCATGCCGCGACCGAGCATATTACCAATACGATAGTTGCGGCTTAGCTCTGAGCTACAAGTGGCATATAAATCCCCCACTCCTGACAAGCCTAAGAAGGTTAGCGGATTGGCTCCCTCTTCGACACCGAAACGACTCATCTCTGCTAAGGCACGAGTAAGGATCATTGCTTTGGTATTTTCACCCACTTCATAAGCAGCTGCCATACCCATGGCGATGGCATAGATGTTTTTGAGCGCGCCGCCAAGCTCGACACCGCGTACGTCATCACTCGCGAACACTCTAAAGAAGGCACTGTGTAATGCCGCTTGTACCGCATGACGCAATGGCTCAGACTCACTTGCAATCACCGTGGCAGACGGCATGTTTTTCATGATTTCTATGGCAAGGTTTGGCCCTGACATGACACCGAAATTCACTTCAGGCAACACTTCTTTAATAATGTCGCTCATCATGGCAAAGGTATCTTTCTCCATTCCTTTGGTCAGCGATACGATAGACTGGCCACTGATCAAAGGCGCAATGTTTTTTACCGTTTCGCGAAAAGCCAATCCCGGCACGGCGATAAAAATAATATCTTTGTCTTTAACGGTAGCCGCCAAATCATGACTATATTTCAAACGGTCATCAAGCTTGTAGCCAGGCAGATATTTTTTATTGGTCTGAGTTTTTGCCATCGCTTTTACGGTACGTTTATTACGTACCCACAGCGTAGCATCGCAGCCATTACGCGCAGCCAAGTTTGCCATTGCCGTACCAAAGCTACCGCCACCTAAAAACGCCAAACGCAGCTTGGTAGGATTGCTGTGAATCTCTGCCATGTCTTTTGCGACTGCTGATTCAACTGGACTGGGCGTTGATTTTTTACGACCGATGCCTGACTTACTTGCACGCTCTAAGATACCTGCCAACATACCGTTTTGTTTTTCAGACGTATTGTTGCCCGCCTCATTGTTAGCGCTGTTGTTATCTTTATTGCTATCGTTAGGACTTGTCATGTTCTTTTATCCATGTTGACTGACTTATTCTCAATAGGAGCTACTGTTCCCAGATATTTCCGATACTCGGGCTCGCGGTCTTTTTGAGGTAATAATTTTACCAAGAGACAGCACCGAGTCAAATTATGACTCGAAGCGTACTAACGGCTCGATATCAATAGGTTTGCGTTTGGATTCATCTTTTGGACTAGTGCCAGTATAAACAAAAGCGGTCACATAATCATCTGGACCCACATCAAAATAAGCTTTTACCGCAGGCTCATTACATAACAGCCCAGTACGCCACACCGTACTAAACCCCTGAGCTTTGAGTGCCAGTATCAAATTTTGCACAGCAGCACCCGCACTTAGCATTTGCTCAAAGGGTGGCACTTTTTTATGTTCTTGCATTTGCGTCACGACCGTTATGATAACAGGCGCTCGGAGCGGCATGGTATGGGTTTTTTTGATGGTTTTCTCAGACAGCTCTTCGCCATCTTTGAGCGCTTTTTCTTTTACTGCGGCTACCAAAGCATTACCTAGCTCGTGACGTGCCTCCCCTTGCGTCACAATAAAGCGCCATGGACGCAGTTTTTTGTGATCGGGCGCTGTCGCTGCACACTCAATAGCAGACTCGATTTGATCCCGCGTTGGGGCTGGTGTATCCAAATTACCCATGCTGCGTCTTGAGTTAATCCAACCAATCAGCTCTTCACTGCTAGCTGAGACATCATTTGCGACTACATTTTTAACAGGCAGTTTATTGTCCTGTGACGCTTGGTTATTTTCATCTGTTGTAGTCATTGTCTGTCCTTATTTATTATTATTGATTTCTTTTTACGAACTACTTTTAAATCTGATACTTGTCACTGAAAACACTAAGCATCGAATACTAAAAAACATTTGAGCTCTAGCAATACCGTTTTAAAAAACATCAATTACGCAGCATCTTCGACACGGTGATCCATGCGTAGATAATCTTCTGACTGCATCTCAAGCAAGCGCGAGCGGGTACGTTCAATCTCGAACGCTAGCTTTTCCCCTTGATACAAGTCCAAAATCGACTGCTCTGCGCGTACCAACAGTTTTACACGGCGATCATAAAACTCATCAACCAGATAAATAAAACGGCGCGTTGGATCACGCAAATCATCATCTAAAGCGGGTACTGAATCAACTAATACCGTGCTGAATTGTTTTGCAAGTTCAATAAAATCAGATGCCGAGCGCGGTGCCATGCATAAATGGCGAAAATCACAAAACAAGATATCTTCGGTACGCGCGTTGACTTTGACTTCGCGGCCATTGATAGTAATCGGTTCATTACTAATTTTTTGATTATTAGACAAGCTGGCAAAACGGTTGGCTAGCCAGTGATGGTTGGCTTTGGTCATTGGTGATTCATACAATTCTGCTTGCTGAAGCACGCGCAGACGATAATCAATACCGGAGTCGATATTCATCACTGTCGTATGGCTCTCAACCTCTGCAATGGCTGGTAAAAAACGGTCACGGTGCAAACCATCTTTGTATAAACCAGACGGCTCAATATTTGACGTGGCGACCAGGGTAATACCGCGATTAAACAGCATGGTAAATAAATCACCCAAAATCATGGCATCAGAGACGTTAGAGACAAAAAACTCATCAAAGCAAATAATGACCGCTTCTTTATAAATAATATCGGCGACTTTTTCGAGTGGATCACTTTCGCCTTGCAGTTTATTCAACTCTTGATGAACACGCTGCATAAAATGATGAAAATGCAGACGCATTTTGCGCTCAATGGTCAATGAATCATAAAACATATCCATCATCCACGTCTTGCCGCGACCGACACCGCCCCACATATATAATCCAGTTGGCGCGACAGGCTTGGATTTTAAAAATCCAAAGAACCCTTTCTTTTGCGGGGCGCTATTGATGAGCTGATGGTAGATCTCATCAAGATAACTCATGGCCTGAAACTGCTGCTCATCCCGAGTAAACTCATCTGTACTGACGGCTTTCTCGTAACGTTGCAATGGAGATAAACTCATAATACGACTCATCGTTGGATTAAATAAATATCAAAATATTGGAGTGGCTAAGTGCTACCCTAAAACATGCATTAGCGTTTAGGGTCAAAACTATGCATTGCTATGCGTTTCTAATAACTTTTTAAGCTCTGATAAGCGACCGTGAAAAAAGTGACCAGCACCATCGACGACGCTTACTGCAATTCCTAAGCGATCTGCAAATGCCTGCATATTTTCAGGCGCGATTACTTCATCCGCATTGCCATAGATCTCAAAGGTTTTATCCGCAGGCAAATCGATATCACTGCTGTCATTTTTTTCAACTGAGGGTGCGATAAGCGCGATTTTTGACACGTCAAAATCATCCAACCCCCATATATGCGCGGCTTCAAGTACTTGCTCAGCCACGCGGGCCGTGACATAACCACCAAAAGAAAAGCCACCCAACCATAGCTTTCGGGTATTGGTTTGTTCAGCAATCCATTGTAGCACGGTCATTGCATCGACCACTTCACCTTCCGCATAATCATGCTCGCCTGTCGATTGACCAACGCCGCGAAAGTTAAAACGCACCACATGCATGCCATTGTCACGGGCAAAACGATACATAGTCGTGACCACTTTATTGTTCATTGTCCCATCGAACAACGGATTGGGATGGCACAGTAGCGCGACAGTATCTGTATTTGGGTCGTTAGGATTGTCATTTTGCCATAGTGCGTCGACCTCGAGCACACCAGCAGGAGCAGGAATCAATTGCATAGCATTACTTATTAATAAAAATGAATGGCTCAATTATCCTAGATATGATTTTTATTTCAAGTGATTTGCTGTGTACGGGTGCGACTTGTTTTATTTTAGGCCAAAATTGACTCGTAGCAGTTGAGTATATTATTGATTTAAGCAAGCTTTGTTTGTCATAGATTGGGTAGGCAATACTGCTGTAATACCGCACACAATAAGCGTCTAGACAGGTAATATCTAGATACGTTACATTCATGAAGCTTTGCCTATCGCTAAGACGTTCTGTTTATATACATTAGGAATTATTTATGAATACCCTTAATAAAACTGCCAGTTTAAGTGCAATATTGGCCGGTGCGCTCGTTTTAAGCGCTTGTCAAAGCACGCCATCATCACCAGTGATCCAGCGCGCTAACTCTATTTATGAAACCACTGGCATTGCTGATACCAAAGTCAAAGCACAGCAAAATGCGATCGATAGTGCGCAAAAAACCTGTCGAAGCAAACAAGTCATTATCGTTGATGACAATGTCAAATATAATGGTATCTTAAATGAACGTACTGGCCGTATGGTTGGACAAGTGGGTTCCGTGGTCGGCTCAATCTTTGGCACGGGCACGCCAGATTTGTCACGCAATGATGATTATGAGTACAAGATCAATTTTCGTTGTCAGTAACTTTCTATCAGTAATTCTCTATCAGTAACTCTCTAAATGAGCGACGCCATTTGCGTTTCTCTAGCATCACCTGACATACTATGATTTCTGAAGTAGCCAACAAGCCGCGATATGGATAATATATCAATCAAAGCTTGTTGGCTTCACTTTTTGTGCGCGCCCTTTTGGGTTAAACTATCCGCTATCGTATTCAGCACATCCTCATCAGTCTTCATGTTCTCATTATCTTTGGTCTTATATCATGCGCAAACCTAACCTTTCAAATATCAAACAGGCCAAAGTACTCGCACCTGCCAAAGATTTGGCCACTTTAGAGGCTGAACTCGCTGAGCAAGAAGACCATTTAGAGGATACCGTGCTACGCCTGAGTGATTACTTGTCCGCGGTTGAGATGGTTATCAAACAGACCTTTGACCACCGTGTCTGGGTAAAAGCTGAAATCCGTAATCTGTCGAGCAAGGGTGGTCACTATTATTTTGAATTGGCAGAAAAAGACGATGATGGCAAAGTAGTCGCCAGTTGCCGCGGCAACCTTTGGCGTTTTAAAGCGGCTCGTGTATTAGCCAAGTTTGAACGGGCGACTGGTATGCCGCTTGAGCGTGACTTGACCGTACTCCTCAAAGTATCGGCAGGATTCCATGCCCAGTACGGCTTTTCAATCACGATTGAAGATATCGACCCCAGCTATACGCTAGGCGATTTGGCACGGCAGTATGCAGAAATGGTTGACCGCTTAACAGGCGAAGGGCTATTACATCTCAATCAGCAGCTGCCTACCCCTTTTGATATTGAGCATGTGCTGGTCATCGCGCCTGAAAAGGCAGCTGGATTGGGAGATTTTCAAGCAGATGCGGATCGCTTAGCCAGTACAGGTGCTTGTCATTTCCACTACCATAATGCGACTTTTCAGGGCAATCATGCGCCTGCGGAGATACGCCAAGCCATCGTTAATGCTCAGCAGCAGTTTTATGACACTTATCAGCGTTTGCCTGATTTATTGGTCATTATTCGCGGCGGCGGTGCGGTTGGTGATTTGGCTTATCTCAATGATTATGAGCTGGCAGCGTTGGTTGCTGAGCAGCCTGTGCCTGTCTGGGTTGGTATCGGTCATGAGCGTGACAAAGTCATCTTAGATGAAGTGGCGCATACCAGCTTTGATACGCCCTCAAAAGTGATTGCTGCTATCTATAGCCATTTAGCCCAGCTCGTCACTCAAACGCTACAATATCGAGCGCAAATCAAGCAAGCCGCTCAGCGCCAATTGAATACTGCTGAGCAACAAACCACGCGCCAGTTGAGCCAAATACAGTCGCAAACGATTGGCCAGATCACCGCTCTACGAAAAGACAGTGACTATGCATGGCGCAGCATTCAACAAAGTGCACAGCGCCAAGTAAAGCAAGCAGCTAGACTGACGGCTGAGCGATATACACAAACGCAAACCTTAGCACATCAACAACTCGCAAAAGCCGCTACTAGTAGCAAAAGTCATCAAGAATCAATTATGCAAAACGCGCAGCAGCAAATCATACAAGCACAGCGCGATAGCGAGCACCTACGTGATATTGTGCTATTACATCGACCATCTCGCGTGCTCAAACAAGGCTATGCCATGCTAACGGATGCCAAAAACAACCAAACGCTCACGAGCAGCACCCAACTGTCTCCTGAGCAAACTGTCAATATCATTTTGAAAGATGGTAATGCAAAAGCACAGATTATCGATATCAATATGGATAAAAAAGCGATTGAAACCTCAGACACACCAATTTAACCACATAATAATATCTAACAACTACTCATCTACTTACCTTTAAAAATTAGGAAATTTTATGACCACCCCTACTCGTAGACGCAAAAAAGCCGCCCCAAAAACCTTTAAGGCGGCTTACGATATCTTAAAAACCAATGCGACTGAACTGCAGCAGCAAGACGAGCCTGATATTGATAACCTAATGACCACGGTTGAAGAATCTATTGCGGCTTATCGCGTTTGCGAGACTCGTATCAATGCTGTGCAACAAGCATTGGATGCAGCCTTCGCCGAAGAAAAATCTACTAGCAGCACGGATAGTTAGTTTATTCAGGCTCATCAACTTCAAAGACTTGGCGTAGATAGGCAAGATACGTGTCATTATTGATCATGGTCTTGCCTGGGCTATCAGACAGCTTGGCCACTGGCTGACCGTTGCATTCTACTAATTTGAGCACGATATTAATCGGTGTGATACCCGTGTCATTAGTCAAATTGGTGCCAATGCCAAAGCTGGTTCTAATACGATCTTTGAAGTATTGATGCAGCTCCCAAGCCTTTTCTAAATCCAGCCCATCACTGAAAGTCAAAATCTTTGTCTTTGGATCTATTTTTAACTTTTCATAATGTGCCACTGCCTTATCACCCCAGATGTAAGGGTCGCCACTATCGTGACGCAGCCCATCGAAGAGCTTGGCAAAATACAAATCAAAGTCGCGCAAGAACGCATCCATACCGACCACGTCTGTCAATGCAATGCCCAAATCGCCCCGGTATTCATGCACCCATGCTTCAAGCGCGGCCTTTTGTGAATCACGCAAACGCACATCTAATGCCTGAAATGCTTGCATAAACTCATGTGCCATTGTGCCTATCGGTGTCATTCCTAGCTGTTTTGCCAGATATACATTGGATGTACCGCCCACGATTTTTGGCTCAGCCTTGTGTAGTGTCTCCACCACGTGTGCCTGCCAGCGTTTACTAAAGCGTCGACGCGTCCCAAAATCAGCAACGATAAACGGCGGTATATCACGCCCATACTTTGCCTGCTCTAGGGCATATTGATGCAGCAGTGTCACTTTTTCATCAAGGCGACGTTGCCCTTCTTCAATCACACTATCGTTCGATAACGCATTAAAATAAAGCTCATTGACGATAGCCAGCACAAATACTTCAAAGAACATTGCCTGAATCATCGGCCCTTCGATGTCGATAGATAAACGACCTTTCTCATCGGTACTGACGGTAATAAACCGGCGTTTTAACTTAAATAACTCAAGGTAATCGACAAAGTCTGAACGCATAAAGCGCAAACCACGTAGGTAGTCCAGCTCATCCGGCAAAAAACGCAGCTCACACAGGCTGTCTAGTTGCTGCTCTAGATCTTTTTGAATATCGGCCAATGGATAGGCCGACTCTTTATTATTGCGGCAGCGAAAACGATACACGCCATGTGTCTGTGGAAACTGATGCAGCATGGCTTGTAACATCGTAAATTTGTACAAATCATTATCAAGCAGTGATGTAATAATGGGTGAATAGGTAGCAGTCATGCTATGGCCTTAAAAGTGCAGAAATGAGAAATAAGTGTCACCGAAACAACCAAGCGACCTTATGTCTGAATAATAAGTGATATCTGGTTAATAAATAATAGACACTCATAGAGTGTGCATCACCAATAAACCATCAAGTATAACGAAGTTTGGGGTTTATTTCAGAATTCGCGTTAGATTGCAGCAAAATTCGTACAACTAGCGAAAATGACAATCAAATATCTAATAGCTACATGAAACAAAAAAGACGCTAAGATTGAACTTAGCGCCTTTTTTATCTATTCAAAGGTGGCAATAAAACGACTATGATTTAACCAGTTTTACCAAGGGTGCATAGCCCGATTGCGGCATCACACTCACTGGGATGAACTGTAGTGCCCCGCCATTGATACAATAACGTAGCCCGCCACGGTCTTTTGGACCATCAGGAAATACATGGCCCAGATGTGAGTCAGCCACGCGAGAACGAACTTCAGTACGTACCATATTAAAGGCATTATCCTGATGCTGGGTAATCACTTGCATATCAATAGGCTTGGTAAAGCTTGGCCAGCCGCATCCTGATTGGTATTTGTCCGTCGACAAAAACAACGGCTCACCACTGACCACATCAACATAAATACCAGGCGCAAATAAATCATCATATTCATGACTAAAGGCACGCTCCGTCCCAGCCTCTTGCGTGATATTGTACTGCGCTTTGGTCAATGTGTTCTTTAGCGCATCTTTGTCAAACTTAGCATAGCGCTTGGGATCTAACGTCTCAGCGACCGTATTAGCTGGTGCAAGTTTGGTACGAGCTGCCCCTTCAGGCTTATCATCAGCAAGACTCAAATCAATATGACAATAGCCGTTGGGATTTTTTGCTAGATAATCTTGATGATACATTTCAGCCAAATAGAAATTATCTAAGGGCTCGTTCTCGACCACGACTTTTTGCTCGTATTTGCTTTGTACACGCTTGAGCGCAGCATCAATCACGGCTTTATCTTCTTTGTCGGTGTAGTACACACCTGAGCGATACTGCACACCGCGATCATTGCCTTGCTTATTTAAGCTCGTTGGATCAACCACTCGAAAATAGTATTTTAAGATGGTATCGAGGTCTGTTTTGTCCGCATCATAGGTGACTTTTACGGTTTCTGCATGCCCTGAGCCACGAATGACTTGCTCATAGCTTGGGTTGGCTGTATCGCCATTGGCGTAACCTGATACGGCATCAACAACCCCTTCGACGCGCTCCATATAAGCTTCAACACCCCAAAAACAGCCCCCTGCAAGGTAGATTGAGCGGGTGTTGATTGGTTTGCCGGTTTCATTGTAATACACACCATCTTTTTGCTTGATGGTTTCGACTTTATTGTTATCTGATGCTTGTGCATTGGCAGGTTTGGCGTTACCTGCTTTGAGCTCAGCGAAGCCATTATCTGCATTTTCGGCAAGTGCGTAAGCCTGCTCTGCTGATATATTACCTTTTACCAAGTGTACCAAGTTGCCATTTTTATCGAGGATAGCCCAGCTTGGATAAACTTGTACGCCAAGCTTATTGATGAGTTCACCTGAAGGGTCAGTCAAGACAGGCAAGTTTGGGTAGTCAGCTTGTACGCCCGCATACCAATTACTAAATTCACCATCAGCTTTTTCATTAAGATGACCGGGGCTAGCGACTGTCACCACGTTTAAGCCCGAAAATTTAGGATCAGTGCGCCACGTCTCAGTCTCCTCTAATGTACCCAAACATAACGGGCACCAGCTCGCCCAAAATTTTACCAAGGTCGGCTTATTAGGATCAATCACTGCCGCACCTGTGTCGCCTAAGCCCTTTGTTAGCTGCGGCAATGCTTGCATTTGTTTGAGCATATCAGAGGGCAACATGTCACGCGAGCTGATGATGCCAGTATTTTGACTACCTGATTTGGTACTGCTGCTTGCGCTGCTTTCTGCATTGCTCATCTGGCCACAGGCGACTAATATGCCTGCACTCAGCACTGTCGTCATGCTAAAGGCGCTAACGTTTTTTAGCCAGCTTGATGAGCGAGGTTTCTTAGTTTCTTCATGATTACTATTTTTTTGATTGTTTTTATATGACATGACGTGTCCTTGTTACGGATGGTACGAGTTTTGGCAACCATGAGCGATAAATAGCTCAAAATTCTATTATGAGGGCATTCAAGTTAAAGAGATAAGAATTTGAAAAATAGTGGAGAGACAGTGATTCGGATTGTTGAGACGCATTAGTTTGTCTTAATAGTATACAACGCTATTGGAGTCTACTTTAATAGTAAGCTGTCGATAGCTACACTTATTTAACAGGATAGTAAGAGTCCTGATATAGAGGGCGCTTCAATACAATAATCAGGGCATATCACGCTTTTGCACTCATAAATTGCTCGACATAGTCATCGGCAGGATTGTGCCTTAAGTCGCTTGGCGTACCTGTCTGTATTAAGCGTCCACCATTTAATATACTGATGCGCTGGCCGACTTTGACTGCCTCATCAATATCATGAGTAATAAAAACAATGGTTTTATTGAGTCGATCTTGTAATGCAAGCAATTGATCTTGCAACTGGGCGCGAATAAGCGGATCAAGCGCAGAGAATGCCTCATCCATTAATAAGATGGGATTGTCCGTTGCCAATGCACGAGCCAGCCCAACTCGCTGCTGCATACCGCCAGATAACTCATCAGGGTAGCTGTGCTCGAGATTGGTCAGTCCTACTTCGTTCAGCCAGTGCCGTGCAATCTCATGACGCTCGCTCACACTCATTTTGCGGACACGTAGACCATAAGCGACATTTTGCATCACGGTCATGTGTGGCACTAAACCAAAATGCTGAAACACCATGCTGACCGTTTGCTGGCGGTAGTGCTGCAACTGTTTATCATTAAGCGCTAAAATATTGATAGCAGTCGATGAGCTTTCGTCTACTGGCGCAATGTTTGCCTGAGTATTGTTAGTGGTAGACGTTTTGGTATTGACCGTAGTATTGACCCATATCTCACCACTGGTTGGGTCAATCAAGCGATTAAGATGACGTATCAATGTCGACTTGCCAGAGCCTGATAGCCCCATGATGCAATGTAGCTCGCCTGCCTTGATGTCCAAATTGATATCATAAAGCCCAACCGAGTAGCCCGTTTGTTCTTTGACAGCAACGCTATCCATACCCTCAGCCAGTAACGTCAATGCAGACTGAGCTTGCGTACTGTTGGCGTTATAGATTTTACTGATATTTTTTAGCTGAATATGATTCATCATTGCTCTCGCTATTTGTATGACCTTTTATGATGGCTTATGACGGCTTTAGTTGTTTCATACAAATCGGCGCCCTACCCAATCGGGCGCCTACCTGCTTTGATGGTTTTTTGACGAGCACGCTTTCCCTGACCAAAGGCTTGAGTGATGCGGTCAATGATAATGGCGACGATAACGATAGCCGTACCTGCTTGTAAACCTTGCCCGATATTTAGCGTTTGGATAGATTGCAATACATCTTCACCAAGGCCTGGGGCACCAATCATCGACGCCAGTACTACCATGGCAAGCGACATCATCACCGCTTGGTTAATACCAGCCATAATACTGGGCAACGCCTGTGGCAGTTTGATCCAAATGAGTAGCTGTAGATGCGTACTACCAAAAGAGCGTCCTGCTTCGACCATTTCGTGATTAACTTGGGTAATACCCAACGTTGTCAGGCGAATGAGTGGCGGCAGCGCATAAATAACCGTTGCAAAGAGTGCAGGCACTTTACCAATACCAAACAGCATCAGCACGGGTATGAGATACACAAAGCTTGGCATCGTCTGCATCACATCGAGTACTGGCGTCACAATTTTGCGCAGCAACTTGCTGCCTGACATGGCAATACCGATAGGAATACCGATCACCACCGTGACCAGCACGGATACGATGAGTAACGCCAAGGTATCAATCAGCGCACCCCATAACCCAAAAGCACCAATCAAAAACAGCCCTGCACCGCATGCCAGCGCGAACCAAATCTTGCGTACACCCAACCAAGCAAGTACCGTCACAAACGCGATAATGAGCCAAGGTGGAATAACCGTTAATAATCGCTCAATGGGTAAGAGCAAGTACGTGAGTGTCACCGTGCTAATAGTGCGAAATACGTCTCCATAGTTTTGGACGACGCTTGATAACGCATTGTTGAGCGGAGTCTCAAGCGACCATGAAGGGAAGCTAGATGAAAGTGCTAACTGATCACTACGAGAGGCAGCCGTATCAGCATTGATAACAGAACCGTTTAAGCTAATGCCGAGCTTAGTCGCAAGATTGGTAGCAGCTTCTTCAGATAACCATTCTTTCCAAACATTTGGGTTATCACGCAAAAACGCCAACGCCTGCTCATCGCCACTACGCTTCGTTTCACTCATCTCTAAGATAGCGCCGTTAAGCTCATCAGGCGTAAACTGCACCTTTTTGAAGACCTCTGCTAGCTCAGGGTTGGATTCAATAAATGGGGTAGATACGGCAATACCTAGCGGCGATACTGGAAAACCAGACACGCAATCAGACGTGCCGTCAGCGAGTAATAGGTCTTGCCAGCAGGCATCTTTGTGATTTGGGAACTCCAAAGCAGCAAAATCATACTTTGCCATTAGGCCCGTCGGCTGCCAGTAATAAAACAATAGAGGCTTGTGCTGCTCAAAAGCAGAGGCGATTTCGGCATCGAGCGCAGCGCCAGTACCGGGATGAGCATTGTTAAAAATACTGTCGAGACCCGTATTTTTTAACAGACGCGTATTAAATATCTCACACGTCCAGCCAGAGGGACAGTTCATAAAGCGAGATTTACTCGGATCCTCAGGGTCTTTAAATAGCTCGGCATATTTAGGTAGGTCTTGATAGCTACGTAATCCTGGGTTTTCTTCTAAGACGTATCTTGGGACATACCACCCTTGGGTCGCACCGCCTTTTAGCGTATCGCCAATGACAGCCACTTTATTCTGCTCGATGGCTTTTTCCATAATTGGCGAGCGTCCAATCCACTGCTCACCGATGATCTGAATGTCGTTTTGTGACAATGCTGTCTCAAGCGCAGGTCCTGCTCCTGGCACTTCTTCTACCGTGCAACCATAACCATCTTCAGCAATATACTTAAGCACCCCAGAGGTAAACTGTCCGCTCTCCCACGTAAGTGCGCCAAACTTGATCGGTGACTCACAAGCTGCGGATGCTGATACAGGCAGCAACAACGCGCTCATACACAGTAAACTTAATGCAATCCATTGGCGCATGTTCTGTCCTATTTATTGTTTTTTACTGGCATGAAAGAAGCATCAAAACCACAGAATTTCACGATACCATGTTGATTCATAACATCTATGAATCATCCACTGTTGTTTAGGCTTACTACAAAGTGTAGCGACTTATAGGAGTAATAACAAATGCTTATTTATCGATTACTGAGATAGTTGAACCTCAGGCCTTGCAAATATAAACGCTATCATTAATAGATCTTTTCCCAATTTTAACCTTTGGTTTTTAGACAAAAAAATAGCACCTATTTTGATAGGTGCTATGGATTACGGTACCGAATGAAGAGAGTTCAAAGTCAATTTTTGAATAACTCCCATAGGGCAACTATTTCAAGAACAATGCCATCGCCTTTTTAAACAGTCCACCATAAGGCGGCAATAAGAAATTGAGACCATTGAGCTTGGTCTGTACAAAGATAGGTTTCATATGGCTCAAGCGCTCAAAGCCTGCTTTGCCATGGTATGCGCCTGTACCAGAGTCACCTACCCCACCAAACGGTAAGTCATGCTGGGCGACATGCATGATCACTTCATTGATACATAAGCCACCAGAGACCGTGTTGTTACGCACGTTTTCGATGCTGCTATAGTTGTCACTAAAGACATATAGCGCTAGTGGCCTTGGACGCGAGTTCACAAAATAGATCGCATCGTCGAGTGTCTCATAATGCATCAGCGGCAGTATCGGGGCAAAAATCTCATTTTGCATCAGATCGCTATCAGGCGCAGGCTCGCTCACAATCACAGGTGGCATCAGACGCGTTTCGATATTGGGCTCAACCGCAGTAAGTGCGTGTATCTCATCACCTGTTAGCGCATCTAGGTAACCCTTAACCCGTTTAAACTGCTCACCATTGATAATGCGTGAATAGTCTGGATTGTTTTCGATATTGGGATAGTGCTTGGCCATCCACTCTTTTGCCAAGTGGATAAACTGGTCATGATATTGACGTTGAATCAATACATAATCTGGGGCAATACAAGTCTGACCTGCATTTAGTGTTTTGCCCATCATGACACGGTTGACCACCGACTCTAGATTGGCATCATCCAATACAATCACCGGTGACTTACCACCAAGTTCAAGCGTCACTGGTGTCAAGTTAGGCGCGGCGGCAGCCATCACTTTTTTGCCTACAACAGTCGAACCCGTGTATAGCAAGTGGTCAAATGGCAACTCACTAAAGGCAGCAGCAATATCAACCTCGCCCAGTACCACACAGATCATATCTGGCGAAAAATAACGAGAAATGGCATCAGCGAATGTCTGAGCAAACTGCGGCGCGGCTTCGCTCATTTTGACCATGATTCGGTTGCCCGCGGTGATTGCATCAATCATCGGACCAATCGCCAAAAACAGCGGATAGTTCCATGGCACCATAATACCGACCACGCCCAATGGCTGCGGCTGAATCTCATTGTGAGCTGGCATATACAGTGCTGAAATAGGCGCGCGGTGTGCTTTCATCCACTTTTTGCCGTGTTTTTTGGCGTGACTGATACCCGTGAAGCTCGGAAACAGCTCAGCAAACTGAGTCTCTGATTGGCTACGATACCCAAAGTCTGCGCTGATTGCTTTTGCAAAGCTCTCTTGATTGTCGCTCAGCATCACTTCTAAATTATCTAGCTGAGTCTCACGAGTGCCCCAGTCATTGATCGGCCGCGTACGGCTCAATGTTTGCAGGCGTGAAAATTGAGATTTCATCTCATCGATGGTTTTTGCGGTACTCAGTGCTTCAGGCATACGCTGCAGCGCAAAACTTGCATCGGTTGGTGCCTGCTCATGGGCGTGTTGGTTGCTATCTGTCATTTGTCTTCCTTGTCGTAGTCACATGTACTCATATGTCGTGTAGTCACTACATTATATTGGGTTATAGGCGCTATCTTTCTAGTCAGGTGCGCGCTTTAATAACCTGCCCTGACTGTCAATTTCATCAGATTCCATTCATTATACTTTAATGTAGCGCATCAACTGTGCAATGAACAGCACCTTTCATTGACTGCTGCGTTTGTAATCGCCTACTAAAGCCATGATATTAAAATGGTTTTACTTTTTCCTAGCGCATTTTCTATAGGTACTCACATACCAAATCCGATACTAGACTGCAGATAAACTTTGGGCGATAGATGCCAAAACTGCTACACTACCTATCGACATTATCTATCTTTAAACCAGACAATAATAAGACAGACACGCTCATGCAAAACGACACACAACCGCTCAATGACACGCTGATCAGTAAATCTCTGTCAGCAGCCGATTATGTTCCCACTCTCGATGCCATGCTGTCACGCACTCTCGAACGTATCGATCTAAAAAAACAGCAAGGACTACGCACGCCTGATGAGTTATGGATCGTTGACCATAACGATGTCTATACGCTTGGACAAGCAGGTAAAGAAGAACACATATTGCAGCGCACCGACACGCCTATCATCAAGACCGACCGAGGTGGTCAGGTAACTTGGCATGGTCACGGACAGTTGGTCCTTTATTGGTTGTTTGACTTAAACAGTTTGGGCTGGAGTGTGCGCCATCTGGTCTCCCACGCTGAGCAAGCGATCGAAGACGTCGTTAATGACTGTCTGCATCGCTCGCCATCTAGTCGCGATAATATCAGCGCCCATGCCCGCCGTGATGCACCTGGCGTTTACATGTATTCTGACCCCACTGTAGCGGACGACGAGAGCAATGCTAATAGCAACTCGCTAAATGACAAATCTCTTGATAATAAGATTATGCTTGGAAAAATAGCGTCGTTGGGCTTCAAGATTAAGCATGGCTTTAGCTATCATGGTATCGCAATTAACTTAGACTGTGATTTGTCAGCATTCAATGCTATCAATCCTTGCGGTTATGCGGGGATGCAGATGTTGCGCTTGTCTGATTTTGTAGCCATGCAGACAGATTTAGAGCAAAAAGAGTCAGAAACACAAATGCCTCACCAAGTCAGCGATGCATTCAGCTATGAGATAGTTACCCAAAAACTTATCGATAATATCGCCAAGCGTCATGCTGGACTGATTGAATTGCGAGCCATCGCGCCAAAGTGAGTTTTGAGTCTATTTTTGCATAATCTTTTTTTGCATAATATCTTGCACGCTTAGACTTAAGCATTAAGAGAAAATTTAGATCAAACTTGTTATAATCGCACCCAGTACAAATCGGGTGCGGCAAAAATTTTGCAGTATCCCTAGCTACATCAATCATTCAAACCTCTAAAACAAAAGCAAATTGGAGTATTTCATGGCAGATTTTAATAAAATTTTGGACGCAGGCGACGTAGATGGCGGCATCATCAACGTAGTAGTAGAGATCCCAGCTGGTAGCAGCCATAAAATTGAGTGGAATCGCGAATTGGCCGTATTTGAGCTTGATCGTATTGATCCACAGATTTTTGCTAAGCCATGTAACTATGGTTTTATCCCGCAAACGCTTGACGAAGATGGCGATGAGCTTGATGTGTTGCTACTGACTGAACAGCCACTACCGACTGGTATCTTCTTAAAAGCAAAAGTCATCGGTGTGATGAAGTTTGTTGATGATGGCGAAGTAGATGACAAGATCGTTGTTGTACCTGCTGACGACCGTGACACCGGTAATGCTTACAACAGCCTAGAAGACCTACCAAAGCAGCTCATCAACCAACTAGAGTTCCATTTCAGCCACTATAAAGACCTGAAAAAAGCAGGTACTACTGTAGTTGAATCTTGGGGTGATGTTGCAGAAGCGAAAGAAGTCATCAAAGAATCTATCCAACGCTGGAAAGACCTATAATTTATCAAAATTGGCATAAATGCTAATCATAGATAAATACCAAAATACCGCGATCGCAATGTGATCGCGGTATTTTTTTGCTTGAATATCGTTTGTGTAAAATGGTTATAATAAACCCTATTACTCATTCACACGCATACGCCGTAATAAGGACAGCCATGTTTAACCCCGACCCTAGCAAAAAGCCGGTCAATACCAAGTTGCCAAAAAACGTCATCATGATGGTCGAAAAAAATAACTTGGTAATGGCCATCAAAACGTTGGCGGCAGACGAAAACATCAGTATGGATGAAGCCAAAACTAGGATTGATGCCTATGAGACAGCACTAAAGGTAAAACAACAGCAAAAGCTCAATACCATCGCTAGTAAACAAGGTATCCCCAATCAGGCCATTAGCTTTGATAGAGAGCAAGAGACCGATGACGGGCCTGGACCATTGGTAAAAAATCGCGTCAAAACCACCAAGCAAAGTCAAGGATTTAAGAGCTTGCAAGATGGTGTCAATGGTCAGCTGAATGACTTGGGCTATAAGAAACCTTTGCTCCCTTATTGGCTAAAACGATTACTCGTTATCGCTGTCTTGATGATAGGTATATTTTGGATATTGTGGCGAGTGTTTGTTTAAATCAAGTACTGAATCGCGATACTTTTTATAGAACCGTTTATCGCTGATACTGTAGCCTGCGAGTATTGTTACTCACAGGCTGGACAATAGAAAAGCCTAATAAGCTCTGCTGGTTTCGCCAGTCTGTTATAAGTGGTTCCATGATAGCAGTCTGCTTTAAGTAGTCTGTTAATAGGTTTGAAGGGTGAGATAACTGGTTCCGTTGAGGTATACCTTAATAAAAATAAACCTAGGCTTTTCTAAAATGATAATCTCTCAAGTTGATATTTA